>NZ_CP022958.1:2700038-4050057 GCF_006496635.1 Azoarcus sp. DD4 | reverse complement strand
CGTCGAGATCGTGCGCGGCGCCACCGGCCTGATGACCGGCGCCGGCAACCCCTCTGCGGCGATCAACCTGGTGCGCAAGCATGCCGACAGCAAGGAGTTCACCGGTGCGGTGACCTTGGGCGCCGGTTCCTGGGACAACTACCTCGGCACCGTCGACCTCACCACGCCGCTCAATGCCAGCGGCAGCGTGCGCGCCCGCGTGGTCGGCAGCCTGCAGGATCAGGATTCCTACGTCGACCTCGCCCACAACCGCAAGGAAACGCTGTACGGCGTGGTCGATGTCGATCTCGGCGAGCGCAGCCGGCTGTCGCTCGGCGCCAGCCGCCAGGACAACGATCCGGACGCCTCGCAGTGGGGCGGCCTGCCGGCCTGGTACGCCGACGGTACGCGCGCCGACTGGCGCCGTTCGAGCACCACCGCCGCCAGGTGGGCGTCGTGGGCCTCGACCCACCGCACCCATTTCGCCAAGCTGGAGCATCAGTTCGACAGCGGCTGGAAGGCCGAGCTGATGCTCAACCACGGCGAGAACGAGGGCGATCTCAAGCTGCTCTATCTCTACGGCGTCCCCGACCGCAGCACCGGCCTGGGCATGGGGGCTTCGCCGGCGCGCTACGCGGTCAGCCGCAAGCAGGACGACATCGGCGTGCATGCGTCCGGCCCCTTCGAACTCTTCGGCCGCAGCCACGAACTCGCCTTCGGCCTGATGCGCAGCGAGCAGGATTTCGACGCGACGCGGCGGGCGGCGCTGGGCGTGAGCGCGGTCGGCAACTTCAACCTGTGGGACGGCAGCTACGCCGAGCCGGCCTGGGGGGCGGAGAGCCTGTCCGAAGCCTTCGAGACGGTGGAGGAGGCGGCCTACGCGGTCGCACGCATCAACGTCGCCGATCCGCTGCGCTTCATCGTCGGCGGCCGGGTGAGCAACTGGAGCAAGGACGGCAGGACCTCCACCGGTAGCTACGCGTTCGACCACAAGGGCGTGGTCACGCCTTACGCCGGGCTGATCTACGACATCGACGAACGGCATTCCGCCTACGCCAGCTACACCGACATCTTCAACCCGCAGAACTACCGCGACCGCAACGGCGACTACCTCGATCCGCTCACCGGCAAGAGCTACGAAGCCGGCGTCAAGGGCGAATACTTCGGCGGCAGGCTCAACGCCTCGCTGGCGGTGTTCCGTATCGAGCAGGACAACCTCGCCCAGACCGACGCCGGCTACCTGGTGCCCGGCACCAGCAACCAGGCCTACTACGCCGCCCAGGGCACCACCAGCGAGGGCTACGAGATCGAACTGGCCGGCGAACTGGCGCCGGGCTGGAACCTCACCGCCGGCTGGACCC
The DNA here is from genome assembly GCF_006496635.1 of Azoarcus sp. DD4. Classification (NCBI taxonomy): domain Bacteria; kingdom Pseudomonadati; phylum Pseudomonadota; class Betaproteobacteria; order Rhodocyclales; family Zoogloeaceae; genus Azoarcus; species Azoarcus sp. DD4. The sequence continues at coordinate 4,048,717 of NZ_CP022958.1, read as the reverse complement.
AGTTCGAGGCCAGGGACGAGGACGGCGACGCGGTGAACACCAACCATCCGCGCCGGATGCTGAAGGTCTTCACCACCCGGCGCATGAGCGGCGAGTGGGAAAAGCTCACCGTCGGCGGCGGCTTCAACTGGGAAGGCGAGAACTACACCGCGGTCACCAATCCGGTGACCGGCGCGGCCGAAAAGCTCAAGCAGCGGCCGTACGCACTGGTGAACCTGATGGTGCGCTACCAGATCAGCAAGGGGGTCTCGGCCCAGCTCAACATCAACAACCTGTTCGACAAGAAGTATTTCAGCCAGATCGGCTTCTACAACCAGCTCGCCTACGGCGCGCCGCGCAATGCGCTGGTGACGCTGAAGTACCAGTTCTGAGCGGGTTCGGGCGGCGGTCAGTGTCCGGCGCGGCGGATCAGCAGGTGGCCGGCCTTCTCAGAGGGGGTGAAGGACACGCACTGGTAGCCGAGTGCCGGCAGATCCAACCCGGCGAATAGCGGCTCGCCGCGTCCGAGCAGGACCGGGGCGAGGGCAATGTGCAGCTCGTCGATCAGGCCTGCGCGCAGGTACTGGCGGATGGTGCCGGGGCCGCCGCCGATGCGCACGTCTTGCCCGCCGGCGGCGGCGCGGGCCTGGTCGAGCGCGTCGTGGATGTCGCTGACGAAGTGGAATACCGTGCCGCCCTTCATCTGCAGCGGCGGGCGCGGGTGGTGGGTCAGCACGAAGACCGGCACATGGTAGGGCGGCTCGTCGCCCCACCAGCCCTTCCAGTCGAAGTCCGGCCACGGCCCGCGAATCGGGCCGAACATGTTGCGCCCCAGTATCCAGGCGCCGAGATTGTCGAAACCGCGCGCGGCGAAGTCGTCGTCGATGCCGGTGCTGCCGCCTTCCTGGCCGAATACCTTGCGCTGGAAGGTGCGCGTCGGCAGCGCCCATTCATGCAGCGCCATGCCGCCGACGCCGAGCGGATTGGCCAGGCTCTGGTCCGGACCGGCACCAAAGCCGTCGATGGAAACGGCGAAGCTCTCAACTCTTACGCGGGACATGGCGTGGCTCCTCGGCGGTGATGCCTTCAGGATGGCAGGGCCGCGGCTGCTCTGCTAGGCGCCGCGCCTCAGTCCTCGTCCAGCGCCCGGAACGCCGCGGCGAGGTGGTCGATCAGGGCCCGCACCGCCGGCAGCAGGCCGCGGCGCGAGGGATAGACCACGTGGATGATCTCGCGCCGCGGTGCCCAGCCCGGCAGCAGGCGGACCAGGCTGCCGGCGGCAAGTTCGTCGCACACCATCAGCGTCGGCAGCTGCACCACGCCGACGCCGGCCAGCGCCGCGCGCCTGAGCGCCACCATGTCGCTGGTGATCAGGCGCGGCTGGTGGTGCAGCGTGGCCTGCGCGGCGTCCGGCCCGTACAGCGTCCACAGGTGGTCTTCCTGCGGCGGCCCGAGCGCCAGGCTGGGGTAGCGGTCGAGGTCGGCCGGCGCGGCGGGGGCGCCGAGTGCGGCGATCAGCGCGGGGCTGGCCACCAGGCACTGGCTGCGGTCGGACAGCACGCGCAGCACCAGCTCGCTGTCGGCAAGCGGTGGCGGCCGCACCCGCAGCGCCAGATCGAAACCCTCGTTGAGCGGCGACACCCGCCGGTTGGTCGCTTCCAGGTGCAGCTCCACCTGCGGATGCGCGGCCAGGAACTCCGCCAGCATGCGGCCGACGTGGGCGTGCAGGATCGCGATCGGGCAGCTCATCCGCACCACCCCGCGCGGCTCGGCGCGGGTGCGCTCGATCGCCTCCTGCGCCGCTTCGGCCTCCACCAGCATCGCGCGGCAATGCTCGTAATAGGTCTGGCCGATTTCGGTCACCGAGAAGTGGCGGGTGGAGCGCTGGATCAGGCGCACGCCGAGGCGTTCCTCCAGCAGCGCGATACGCCGACTAAGCTTGGATTTAGGTAGCCCGAGCGCGCGCCCGGCGGCCGCGAAGCCGCCGTTGTCGACCACCCGGACGTAGTAGTAGAGGTCGTTCAGATCCTCCATCGCGCTTGCCTCACTGTTCCATTGATAGGACGCTGAGAGCGAATTTTGCCGTCTTATCGCACCGGCGGTGCATCTTTATAGTGATTTCCAGGCTGTTACCCAGCCATCAGTCAGGAGATGAAGATGAAGCGCATCCTCGGTGTCTACGCTGCCCCGCGATCCCATTGGGTGGGCGACGGCTTTCCGGTGCGTAGCCTGTTCGACTACCGCAGCCATGGCCGCCAGCTCAGCCCCTTCCTGCTGCTCGACCATGCCGGCCCGGCCGTCTTCGAACCGACCGCCGCGCAGCGCGGTGTCGGTGCGCATCCGCACCGTGGTTTCGAGACCGTGACGCTGGTTTATCGCGGCGAGGTCGCACATCGCGATTCCACCGGCCAGGGCGGCCTGATCGGCCCCGGCGACGTGCAGTGGATGACCGCCGGTGCCGGCATCCTGCACGAGGAATTCCACGGCCGCGGCTTTGCCCGCACGGGCGGCGAGCTGGAAATGGTGCAGCTGTGGGTGAACCTGCCGGCCCGCGACAAGATGACCGCGCCCGGCTACCAGGCGATCACCGCGGCGCAGATTCCGGTGGTGGAGCTGGCCAACGGCGCCGGCAGCGCCCGCATCGTCGCCGGCGAGCTGGACGGCCGGCGCGGCCCGGCGCACACCTTCACCCCGCTGGCGGTATGGGACCTGCGCCTGAACGCAGGCGGCTACGTCGAGCTGCCGTTGCCGGAAGGCTGGACCGGCGCCGTGGTGGTGTTGCGCGGCACGTTGCAGGTGAACGGCAAGGCGATCGTGCGCGACGGTCAGCTGGCGGTGCTGGACCGCAAGGGCAACGGCGTGGCGCTGGAGGCCAACAACGACGCGCTGGTGCTGCTGCTTGCCGGCGATCCGATAGCCGAACCCATCGTCGGCCACGGCCCCTTCGTGATGAACGACGCCGACGAAATCAACCAGGCGATCGACGACTACACCGCGGGCCGCTTCGGCCGGCTCGACCCCCAACCCGCGCCGGCAGCCGAACCGGCGGCATGAGGAACCGGCGTGCGGCAATCCCGCCGCACGCCACATCCGCCGCGCCGTCCGCTTCGCCCACGGGGCAGGGCGGCGCGGCATCCCCCAGAGAGCAAAGGAGCAAAACCATGGCACAACCCTACGTCCGTCTCGACAAGAACAACGCCGCCGTGCTGATGGTCGATCACCAGGCCGGCCTGCTGTCCCTGGTGCGCGACATCGAACCCGACCGCTTCAAGAACAACGTGCTGGCGCTGGCCGACCTCGCCAAGTATTTCGGCCTGCCGACCATCCTCACCACCAGCTTCGAGGACGGCCCCAACGGCCCGCTGGTGCCGGAGCTGAAGGAGACCTTCCCCGAGGCGCCCTACATCGCGCGTCCCGGCCAGATCAACGCCTGGGACAACGCCGACTTCGTACAGGCGGTGAAGGCCACCGGCAAGAAGCAGCTGATCATCGCCGGCGTGGTGACCGAAGTGTGCGTGGCCTTCCCGGCGCTGTCCGCGCTGGAGGAGGGCTACGAGGTCTTCGTGGTGACGGATGCCTCCGGCACCTTCAACGAACTCACCCGCGATTCCGCCTGGGACCGCATGTCCGCCGCCGGCGCACAGCTGATGACATGGTTCGGCGTCGCCTGCGAACTGCATCGCGACTGGCGCAACGACATCGAGGGCCTGGGCACGCTGTTCTCCAACCACATCCCGGACTACCGCAACCTCATCACCAGCTACACCACGCTGAAGGGCGGCAAGTAAGCGAAGGCGGCCCCGCTGCCCGAACGGTGGCGGGGCGCCGGTTCGACGACGCTCTTTCGCTTGTCCGATGCGCCCGAAAGGCGTTCAATCCCCAGTGCATACGGACCGGGTATGGGCCGGCAGTCCGTGACCACACCTACGGGAGGCATGACATGAACGATACGCAGCAGATCAAGGTACTCGGCATTTCCGGCAGCCTGCGCCGCGCTTCCTTCAACACCGCAGCCCTGCGTGAGGCAGTGCGGCTGGCGCCCGCCGGCATGCAGATCGATATCGCCGATATCGCCGACATCCCGCTGTACAACGAGGACGTCTATGCCCAGGGCTTTCCGCCCGCGGTCGAGCGCCTGCGCCAGCAGATCCGCGCCGCCGACGCGCTGCTGATCGTGACGCCGGAGTACAACTACTCGATGCCCGGCGTGCTCAAGAACGCGATCGACTGGGTGTCGCGGCCGCCCGACCAGCCCTTTGCCGGCAAACCGGCGGCGGTGATGGGGGCCAGCCCCGGGCGGCTGGGGACGGCGCGGGCCCAGTACCATCTGCGCCAGTCCATGGTCTTCCTCGACCTGCTCCTGCTCAACAAGCCGGAAGTGATGATAGGCAACGCCGGCCAGCTCTTCGACGACACCGGTGCGCTCACCGACGAAGCCACCCGCGGCCACATCCGCCGCCTGCTCGAAGCGCTGCGCGACTGGACGCTCCGCCTGCGCTGACCCCCGACCACTTTTCACCGATACCCGAATCCGATGACCCTCACCGCGTCTGTCTTCATCGCCACCAGCCTCGACGGCTACATCTCCCGCGCCGACGGCGCCATCGACTGGCTGGAGGCGGCCAACGCCGTGGTTCCGCCGGGCGAGGACTGCGGCTACGCCGCCTTCATGGATACGGTGGATGTGCTGGTGATGGGGCGCAACACCTTCGAGCTGGTGCTCGGCTTTCCCGAATGGCCCTACGGCGACAAGCGCCTGATTGTGCTCACCAGCCGGCCGCTGGCGCTGCCGGCCACGCTGCCGTCCACCGTGTCGGTGTCCAACGAGACGCCTGCGGCGCTGACGGCGCGGCTGGCGGGCGAGGGCGTGCGGCGCATCTATGTGGACGGCGGCATCACCATTCAGCGCTTCCTCGCCGCGGGGCTGATCGCCGACCTCACCGTCACCACCATCCCGGTGCTGCTCGGCAGCGGCCGGCGGCTGTTCGGCGCGCTCGACGCCGACGTGGCGCTGGAGCTGGTCGCCAGCCGCGCCTATCCCTTCGGCTTCGTCCAATCCACCTATCGCGTACGCCGGGCATGAACCGCGCCGCCTACGACGCGATCGCAGCGCGCTGGGACGAGGCGCGGCACAGCTTCTACGGCCGCGAGCAGTTCTATCTCGACACCCTGCTGGCCGGCCTGCCGCCCGGCGCCACGGTGCTGGACGCCGGCTGCGGCACCGGCCGTCCGATGGCGGAATACGTCATCGCGCGCGGTTTTCGGGTGGTGGGCTACGACCAGTCGGAAGGCATGCTGGCGCTGGCGCGGCAGCGCTTTCCGGGGCAGACGTGGATATGCGCGACGCTGGAGGATTGCGGGTTCGACGTGGGCGGGGCGGCAGGCGGCGCGCGTTACGCCGCGGCGATCTGCTGGGATGCGCTGTTCCACATCGAGCGCAGCCAGCACGAAGCGATCCTGCGCCGCATCCGCGACCGCCTGCACCCCGGCGGGCGGCTGATGCTCACCTGCGGCGGCTCCGAACATCCCGCCTTTACCGACACCATGTTCGGCGAGACCTTCTTCTACGATTCGCACACGCCGGAGCGCACCTTGGCCCTGCTCGACGGACTCGGCTTCAGGCCGCTGATCGCCGAGTTCATGAACGAGCCGACCGGCGGCCGCGACAAGGGGCGTTATGCCATCGTCGCGCAGCTCGCGTGATCGCTGCCGCTGCTCGGCGCGGCACGCCGGCGCCGCAGCCCGAGGCCCGCAAGGCCAAGACAAACCAGTGCGAGCGAGGCGGGTTCCGGCACCGCCATGGCCGCCGAACTGAAGCTGATGCTCCAGTCGGCGATGTTTAGTAAGGACACCTTCTGCGTGCGCACCTCGGTACTCCCGATGAGGTTGCCGTCGGCGTCGTAGGTGTAGGTAATACGCTGGGCCATCCAGAACTGGTGGATCTCGCCCCAGTCGAGGCTGTTGATGGCAACCGGCAGCAACTTGCCATCGACCAGGTCGAGCGTGATGTCCCCGCCCAGCATCATCCGGTTCATCGTCAACAGGTTCTCGAACGAGGTTAGACGTCCGGCATCGTCATAGGTGTAGATCGGCGCCAGGTAGGCGACGTGATCGAACAGACTGAGCGAACCGGTGTTGCCGCTGTAAGCCGAGGTGTACGCGGTGAGGCCGCTGGCGAGATTGCCGAACGAGGAAAGCGCAAACGACATCAGCGGGCTGGAAGCACTGGAGCTGCTGCTGAGCCAGGCTGGCGAAGGCAGCGTGTCGAAGCCCGAGGTGGTATATCCCGGCGTGCCGTCGATGTTCGTGTAGCGGCTGGCGTCGACCACGAAGCTCATGCTGGCGGTGACGTTGTCGGACGTGGAGCCGTAGGTTGGCGAGTAGGTGTAGCCGCTGGCGCTGTCGTAGGTGTAGGACTGGTCGGACTGGTAGGAGTCCGCCACGGCGCCGGTGAAGCTGTAGGTGACGAGGGTGGCGTTGGCGGCGGTGCTGCCGGCGGCGAGTGCGAAGGCAGCGAGCAGGCGGAGGCGGGTCGTCTTGTTCATTGTGCGTGGGAGGGGCGCACAAGGAGAGGGTGCGGAGCCCTATGTCATTCGATCGTGCGCAAAGCATATTCAAAAGGCATTGACGGTGGCGTGACGGTCGTCACGCAGGGTATGCATACGTCCCGCTCGAACGAGGCGCTCGCGGCGCTTGCCCGGCATGGAGCGGGGCTTGCTCCGATGCCTGCTGCCGCCGAAAGCTCAACGAAGCCCGCCTTCCCGCTCCCGCCGGACGAGCGTGCAAACCGTATCCACGCGGTTGTTGTCGCAGCAAAGTGCAAGCCCCTCCGCAAAGGCGGCCTGGGTGAGTCCGGTCAGGACGTCGCGGCTCGGCATCTCGATCGCCAGTCGGGCGCCCCGTTCCCACGCGAGCTTGGCGGTGTCGAGCCAGTTCACCCGCCGCGCAACGTTGCCGGCCAGATCGTCGGCGATTCGCGCCGGATCCGAGAGCGCGCGTGCGGCGCTGCTGCTCAGGAAGCCGATACGCGGACGCCGCGGGGACGACGCGGCGATCGCGCGCTTCATTGCATGTGCGACCGGCGCCAGCAGTTCGCAGTGCGACGGGACACTCACCGCCAGGCGCTCGCAACGCGTCGCCCCCTGCTCGAAGGCGAGGCCGGCGACCGCTTCCATTGCCGCATTGGCGCCGGCGACGATGATCTGTTGCTCCGCATTGACATTCGCAACGAAGACCGGCTGCGATGGCGAGTGGACCCGGCCGACGATACGCTCCACGCCACCGAGGTCCAGGCCGATCACCGCCGTCATGCCATGCCCCGCCGGAAAAGCTTCTTCCATCAGGCGACCGCGCAGGGCAACGAGACGCAATGCATCCTCGTAGTCGAGTACGCCGGCGATGACCGCCGCCGGATAGGCCCCGATCGACATGCCGGCCACCACGTCCGGCGCGGCGCCGCGGGCGATCAGGGTACGCGCCATCGCCACGCCGGCGATCAGCAGGGATAGCTGTACCGCCACCGTGGACTGCAGGGCCTCCTCGGTATCCAGTTCGAGTGGATTGCGGCCGAGCACCGCTTGCGTCTGGGCGAGGGTGCGTTCGACTTCGACATCGGCCGGCAGCCGCGACAGCATCCCCGGTGATTGCGAACCCTGGCCCGGAAAAGTGAACAGCACGCTCATGGCCGACACGCCTCCGCGTCCGGCTGCCAGGGGTTGCCCACGAGGCGGGGACCATCCGCGGTCTTCAGCAGTACCGTGCGACGTCCGGCCAGCCATTCGTCGAGGGCGAAGCCGCCGTGGCCGGTGTCGACCTGAACATCGAGGCGGCAAGCTGCATCAAGCTTCAGGGATTGCAGCAGGACGATCTGGTCTGCATCGAGCGGACGCTCCGCCCGCACCAGCAGGTCGAGATCGCTTTGCGGATGCAGGATGTCCACCCCGCTCGCGAGGGCGAATCCGACACTGCCGGTCGGCCCCCACGCCAGGCCGGCCGCATCGAGCATGGGGGCGATGCGGGCAAGGGTGTCGAGGCAGCCCAAGCCGCCACCGCAGCGTCGCTCCCACCCGCGCTCGAGCGCCAGCGCCTCCGGCGTGCAGCAACGCGCCACCCGGGCAGGGGCCACCCAGGCGGCATGGCGCTGGTTGCGGGTCCGACCGCGCAGCCCGACCGGGATCAGATCCCGCCCGGCCTGCGGTGCCCGCCGGACGACCACCGGCCAGTCCGGCTCGACCCAGTCGGGCAGGGCCGCCCCGCCGGCGCAGGCCGCCGGCCTTAGCCAGAGCAGATCGTGAGCGCGCATCGGGCTCTCTCCCTGTCTTCAGCCGACCATGGCCTGGGTGGCGAGGAACAGCACCGACGGCCCCATCAGGCAACCCAGGCCGGTATAGAAGGTCGAGGTCATCGCGCCGTAGGGGACGAGCTTGGGATCGATCGCCGCGAGTGCGCCGCAGACTCCGCTGGTCGTACCCATCATGCCGCCGAAGACCATCGCGGTGCGCGGATTGTCGAGCCCGATGCGCGGCGCGAAGAAGGGCGAGGCGATCATGACGAGGATGGCTTTCACCAGTCCGGCGGCAATCGACAGCGCCATGACATCCGAACTGGCGCCGATCGCCGCGCCGGTTACCGGACCGACGATGTAGGTCACCGCCCCGGCACCGATCGTCGCCATGCTCACGGCGTCGGTGTAACCGAACGCGGCTGCCACCGCGGCACCGATCACGAAGGACAGCACCACGCCGACCAGCAGCGACACGACACCGCTCAGGCCCGCCTTGCGGATCTCCTGGAAATGCACGCCGAATGCGGTGGCAGTGATAGCGAAGTCACGAATCATCGCCCCGCCCAGCAAGCCGACCCCGGTGAGCAGCGGCACGTCGGCGACGCCCTTCTGGCCGCCGGTAAAAAGGCCGCTGACGTAGGCCAGCGCCAATCCGAGCATGATCGCGATGGCCGATCCGTGCAGCTTGCCGCGGGTGAAGCGGCTCGACAGCCAGTAGGACAGGATCATGGTCAGGCCGATGACGGCAAAGCCGGTGAGGAGCCCGTTCTTGGTGAGGACGTCGAGAAGGATCTTTTCCATGACGGCTTACTCCGCAACAGCTTTCGCGTCGGCGACCGGACCGCTGGTGCCGATACGCGCGATGACAGGGATGAGTGCGAAACAGACGGCGGTGGCGAGCGCGCCGGCCAGGATCGCCGCCGGCCCCCCCTTCACTGCGGCCACGACGTTCTGCTGGGCCGCCATGGCGACCACGACGGGGATGTAGATGGCGCTCCAGAAGTGCACGCCTTCCATGGTCGGCGTGGGAAGCAGATTGCGCTTGCGCAGGTATTCCGAAGCGAAGATCAGCAGGATCATCGCGAATCCGACGCCGCCGACATTGGCTTTGACGCCGATCGCCGCGCCGAGGATGTCGCCAATGAAAAGTCCGACGAGGACGCAGGCCGCCAGCAAGGCGGTTCCATAGATGGCCATGATGCTTTCTCCTTTGGTGTTGTGGCTGCCGCTGCAGCCGCGTTTGCTTCAGTGGGCGGGGGCGTGGTGTCTCCTCCTGTCCCCCACCCGGGCAAATCGATCAGGGTCTCGTCATCGACACGCCTCCCAGCCTGCCCGCAGGCGTTCCCGCACCTCGCGCGAGAGGCGGCGGGCCGGCTGCCCTAGCCGCCCCGACAGGTCGCGGCGGGTGTCCGCGCGGATGTCGGCGAGCGCTTCGACGAGGCAGCTGTCGACGCGGTCGAGGTCCGCCCCGCCGGGCGCATCCGGCTGCGACACCGTCAGCAGGCGCCAGAGCAGCCCGAGTCTGGCGAAGCTGCCGATGTCGTATGCCATTGGCGGAATCCTTTCGGCCAGCGCCTCGAGTTGCTCGACCGAGCGCAGGGTCACCCGGGCCGCGGCGGCCTTGCCCATCGCATGGACCATGACCTGTGGATCGTCCAGGGCGATCAGGCGGTTGGCCTGGTAGCCATGTGCGAGCAGCGCACCGGACATCGCCTTGCCGACGATGAGCCCGATCACCGGATGCCCGGCAAGCCGCGCGTCGGCATAGGCGGCGGCGGCGCCGGCAAGCGCCTGGTGGATGCCGTAGGCCTCCTCGCGCCGGCCGTAGGCCTGGCTCGTCACGTCGATGACGGCGACGATGGGGCGGGGCCTCGCGCTGCCGGCGTCGGCGGCGATCACCTCGCGTACGGCGCGCGCCAGCGCCCACCCTTCGATCAGACCGACCTCGCCCCGCCGTGCCCGCGGGAAGGGATTGTGGGGGTCCGGCACCACCGCGATGTATCGTGCCGGTTCGCCAGCGAGCGTCGCATCCGCCACCCGGATCGAAGCGGGGTAGCCGGTAACGGCGGTAGCACCATCCCGCGCAAGTGCGGCAAGCCAGGTCGCGCCGCGGCTGATTCCGGTTTCTCGTGCCATGTCAAAGTCCCTCCTGGTAGATGGCGCGTACGACATCGGGCCGGGCCTGTTCGCCGGCATCGACGCGTGCCAGGCAGGCGAGGAAGTCCGCCTCGCGGTCGCTGCGGTGCCGCGCCGGGACACCGAGACGGATGAACTCGCGGACCTTGGCGCGCATGGCGTCGGCATCATCCTCGAGGAAAGCGTCGGCGAGCCGCGACGCGTAGCGCTGCTCGCCGCCGGTCATGCTCCAGATGAAGGGGCGATTGCGCGAGTCGTATTCCTCGATGCCCGCCTCCTGCTCGATGACCTGCGGGCCGTTGAGCCCCAGGCGGGCTTCGCGGGTGACGACGAGGTAGCTGCACATGCCGGCGGCGATCGACATGCCGCCGAAGCAGCCGACCGTGCCGGCGGTGATGCCGACAACGGGCCGATAGCGGCGCAGATCGGCGATCGCGGCATGGATCTCGGCGATCGCGGCGAGACCGAGGTTGGCCTCCTGCAGGCGCACGCCGCCGGTCTCGAACACGATCACCGCGCAGGTCGGGATGCCGCGGCGATTGTCCTCGGCCGCCAGTTCGAGCGCGCCGGCGATCTTCGCGCCGCCCACCTCGCCCATGCTGCCGCCCTGGTAAGCCCCTTCGATCGCGAGGACCACCGCGGACCGGCCGTCGATGCAGCCACGGGCAACGACTACGCCATCGTCGGCCTGGGTCACCACGCCTTGCTCGGCCAGCCAGGGCGAGGCAAGGCGGTCGAAGGGGCCGATCAGTTCGCGCATCGTGCCCGCATCCAGCAGCGCACGGGCACGCTGGCGTGCGCCAAGTTCGATGAAGCTCTCGCGTTGCAGCAGTTCAGCCGTATTCATTGTGCCGTCCTCCCGGGTTCGTCCAGTTCCTCGAAGGCCTGGTCGATGCGCATGCGCACCACACCGGGCGTCGCGCCGAAGTCATTGATCTCGATCCTGGTGGCGGGTAGGGGCCTGGCCGCGAGGATGCGGGTAAGCACCGCCTCCCACACCCTTCCCATGCCGACCACCGAGGTTGTGACCGAAACCGTGGTCGTGCCGGCGACGTTGGGCTCGACGAGCACCTCCAGGTCGCCGGAACCGACTACGCCGGCCAAGGCCCTGCCGGGCGCCGGTTGCGACGCCGGGAAGGTAAACTTCAGTTGTTCCATCCTAGTTCTCCCGCTGTTGAATGGGGTCCTGGGCCTCGAAGCGATCGAGGAACAGCGTCGCGGCGAGCAGGTCGGCCGCACCGCCCGGCGAAACGTTTCGTGCGACAAGTTCGCGCTCCAGTGCATGCAGCGCCCCGCGTCCGGCCCGCGTTCCTGCCCCGCCGGACGCCAGCACCCCCCGGGCCCCCGCCTGCACGCTGGCGAGTGCCGCCGGACCGCCACGCGACAGCACGCAGGTGTCGTCGAGTTCGGCCATGACGCCGAGCAGCGCGTTGAGGCGCGCAGCGTCTTCCGCGTCGCCGCTGGCGCGCGAGCGCCGCAGGATGGGCAGTGCGACATGCACGACGTGGGGGAAGCCCGCCTGCGCCTGACCACGCGCACCGCCGACGCCGTAGCTGCGGCAGGCCTGCTCGCCCTTGTTGCCGGTTACCCCCGGTGCATGGCGGTCGGGCTGGCGGGCCAGTGCGCCGGCGCGCGACGCGACGCGGGACGGCGTCCGGTCAGCGGGGGCCATGGCCGCGGCGGTCACGAGCAGCCCCAGGGCCCAGATCGCGCCGCGGTGGGTATTGACGCCACCGGTTGCTTCCAGCATCGCCGCCTCCCCCTCCCGGCCGATGGCGCCTATGGTTTCGCGCAGTTCCGGGTTCTCGCCGGAGCCGAGGCCGGCGTCGGCCAGCGCGGCGAAGGTCGGCCGCAGGGTGCGTGCCGAATGGCACATCAGCGACCAGTCGAGGTCACGGTGCGAACCGCGGCTGCGGATGTCCACCAGCCCCGGCTTGGGTGTCAGCGTGACCTCGTCGATGAGCGCCGTCACCGCAAGATCGGCAAGGCGATCGACCATGCCGGGGCGGCGTGTCCGGCGCATCCGTGGATGGATTTCTAGCGTCGGGCTCATTACCAGCTCCTGAACTTGGCGGGCGGGTTGTAGAGGCCGCCCGACCAGGTGACCAGGTCGGCGACGCTCTTCGCGGCAAGCAAGGAGCGGGTCGCCTCGGCACGATGCACGCCAAGATCTTCGGGCAGGGCCACCAGCCCGTCGCGACGCAGCGCCTCGGTCTTGCGCGGATCGTGCGTGAGTCCGACCGGGGTCACGCCGGAAACCGCGGCGATCATCGCCTTGCGCTCCTCGAGCGAGCGCGCCTTGTACAGATAGGCGATGCCTTCCTCGGTGAGCACGTGGGTGACGTCGTCGCCATAGATCATCACCGGGGCAAGCGGCATACCGCTCTCCCTGCCGACCTCGACCGCGTCGAGCGACTCGACGATGCAGGGCTTGCCGCCCGCCTGGAAGGTTTCGACGATCTGCACGACGAGCTTGTGACCGCGGGCGAGCGGGTCGTCCGTCTCCACGAGGTCGAGCCACGCCGGCGTCGGATGCCTGCGCCCGCGCGGATCGTGCCCCATGTTGGGCGCGCCGCCGAAGCCGGTGAGCCGCCCGCGGGTCACGGTGGAGGAATTGCCCAGCCCGTCCATCTGCAGCGTCGAACCGATGAAGAGATCCACCGCGTACTGACCGGCCAGCTGGCACAAGGCGCGATTGGAGCGCATGGAGCCGTCGCGGCCGGTGAAGAACACGTCGGGCCGGGCCGCGACGTAATCCTCCATGCCGAGTTCGCCGCCGAAGCAGTGCACACTTTCGACCCAGCCCGACTCGATCGCGGGGATCAGCGTCGGGTGCGGATTGAGCGCCCAGTTGCGGCAGATCCTGCCTTTCAGGCCGAGGCGTTCGCCGTAGGTCGGCAGGATCAGTTCGATGGCCGCGGTATTGAAGCCGATACCGTGATTGAGCGACTGCACCTGGTGGCGTTCGTACACGCCGCGGATCGCCATCATCGCCATCAATACCTGCATCGGCGTGATCAGGCGCGGATCGCGGGTGAACAAGGGTTCGATGAAGAAGGGCTTGTCGGCCTGCACCACGAAGTCGATCCAGTCGCCGGGAATGTCCACCCGCGGCAGATTGCCCACGTCGTCGACGATCTCGTTGACCTGGGCGATGACGATGCCGTCGTGGAAAGCCGCGGCCTCCACCAGGGTCGGCGTGTCCTCGGTGCTCGGGCCGGTGTAGAGATTGCCCTGGCGGTCGGCGGTATAGCCGGCGACCAGCACCACGTCGGGAATCAGGTCGACGAACAGCCGCGCGTAGAGCTCGATATAGGTGTGTATGGCGCCAACTTCGAGCAGCCCGTCCTGCAGGAACTGCGAGATACGCAGGCTCTGCGCGCCTGCATAGGCGAAGTCGAGTCGGCGGGCAATGCCACGTTCGAAAAGATCGAGGTGCTCGGGGCGGCTCACGCTCGGCATGATCAGGTTGATGCCATGCACCCGCTCGGGGGAGACCTCGGCGAGGGCGCGGGAGAGGAAATCCGCCTGCTTCTGGTTGTTGCCCTCGAGCACCACCCGGTCGCCCGGGCCGATGAGCCTTTCGAGTACCTCGACGATCGAATCGGTCCGGAGCACGGAGCCATCGGCGAGTTCGCGAACCTGCGCGAGACGGCGCTGTTTCTCGGTCCGGCGTCGGGTCCAACGCGGATCTGGTTGAGCCTTGGCTTGCATGTTCACTCCGTCGTTCGAGACTTGGTGACCGCAAGATAGGCCCGCGCCAGCTACGCTTCAATCAAGCAAAACGCACGTTTATTACTCCATGAGTAATAATTATGGCCGCGGTGGCCATGACCGCTGGCGACCGGTCGGGGGAGGCGTAGATGCAGATCGACGAGCAGATCACTTTCCGAAAGCTGGAGGTCTTCCTCAGCTTCATCGAGTTGGGCAGCATGGTGCGAGTGGCCGAGGCGCTCGACCAGAGCACGGTCAGCGTGCATCGTTCCCTGCATTCGCTCGAGGAAGGCTTGCGCTGCCCGCTGTTCCGCCGTGATGGACGCAAGCTGATTCCGCTGGCCGCAGCCTACGTGTTCGCCGAACATGCGGCACGCGCGGTGGCCGAATGCACCACCGGCATCCAGAAAGCTCGCGAGACAGCGGGATTCGGCGCGGCGCGCCTGAGGATCGGCGCCCTGTACTCGCTCACGGTACGCACCATTCCGCGCCTGCTGATAGGGCTCAAGACCCGTCGGTCGGAACTCGATGTCGACCTGACCCTGAGTTCCAACCGGGACCTGCTGCACAAGCTCGAGGAAGGGCGGCTCGATGCCATCGTGATCGTGGTCGATGAAAAGGTCGGCCACTCGGGACTGATCACGATCCCGATGTTCTCCGACACGATGTTCTTCGCAGCCCCGGTCGGCTCACCCTATGCGCGTCATGAGCTGATCGACCTGCAGGACCTCAAGGACGAGAACTTCGTCAGCCTGAACGACGATTTTGCGACGTCCCACGACTTCAACCGCGCCTTCGAACTGGCCGGCTTCAAGCCGCGTATCGTCATGCGGGTTGGCGACATCTTCTCGCTGACCAATCTGGTCAGCGGCGGTGTCGGTTACTCGCTGCTGCCCGGCCGCGTTGCCGATTTCAGCCCGCAGGTTCAGCTGATCCCGATCGCGAAGCCTTATATGGTCAGCCAGCGGATCGCTTTGCTCCTTCCCCGCAATCGCGAGCGCGATCCCAATCTGCTGGCGCTGATGGCCGAATGCAGGATGTTCAGGCGCTAGGGGCGCCGCTGCAGAGGCGGCTCTGCCGACCGCGACAGGCTGTCAGGCGGGGGCGGACTGAAGCTGCCGCTTGCTCAGTCCGCCCCCGCATGCGTCAGCGTTTTCAGCGTATCCGCCACGCTGCGCGTATGCCCCGCCGATTCCGCCGTCTGCCCGCTGAACGCCTGGATCGCCTCCAGCATCCCTGAAAGATTCGCGACGTCCGCCGACTGTCCTTCGATCGACTGCGCCACCCGGCCGATGTCGGTGGCCAGCGTGGAGATGCTGGTGCCGATTTCGCCGGCGCTTACCCGTGACTTCTCCGCCAGCTTGCGCACCTCGTCGGCCACCACCGCAAAACCGCGTCCCGCCTCGCCGGCGCGGGCGGCTTCGATGGCGGCGTTGAGGGCGAGCAGGTTGGTCTGGTCGGCGATCTGCTGGATGATCTGGACCACGCCCTGGATGCGGCCGCTGGCGTCGGCCAGGTCGCGGGCGCTGGCAGCGACGCTGCCGGCCTGGCGGGTGAGGTCGCCGACGGTGGCGCCGGCGTTGGCGATGACGCCTTCCTGTTCCCCAAGCTGGCGGGTGAGGCCGT
The DNA here is from genome assembly GCF_006496635.1 of Azoarcus sp. DD4. NCBI lineage: Bacteria > Pseudomonadati > Pseudomonadota > Betaproteobacteria > Rhodocyclales > Zoogloeaceae > Azoarcus > Azoarcus sp. DD4. The sequence continues at coordinate 4,032,978 of NZ_CP022958.1, read as the reverse complement.
CGACCGAGGCATAGAGGTCGGTGGCGCAGGCTTCCAGCTGTTGCGATGTGGCCTGGCGCAGTGTGTGGCTGTGCTTGAGGGTGGCGCCGAGGTCGTTGAGGCCGCGCACCACCGGGGCGTAGCTGCCGTCGAAGTCGGCGGCGTCCAGCGTTTCGTCGAAGCGTTCGGCCTTGTAGCCTTCGATCTGCTGCAGCATCACCCGCGACAGGCCGGCTAGCTTGCCGATCTGGCGGCGCAGGAAGAAGGCCTTGAATTCGCCGTAGTGGGCGACGAAGTTGTCGACGTATTCGTCGGCGAAGCGCTCGCCAGCGGCCACCTTGAAGAAGAACACCGCGGTCAGCGTCTGGTTGAGGTTGAGGCCGAGGATTTCGCCGAAGGTGGAAAAGCCGGCGATCTGGGTGCCGGCCACCAGGCGGTCGATGCCGCCCAGTTCGCGCTCGTTGTAGAGCCGGCGCAGGATGCAGTCGTTCATGATGCCGGCCACCGGCAGCCCCGGTTTGCCCTGCATGAAGCGGCGCAGGTCACGCTCGGTGCTGTCGACGAAGCCGGTGCGGCGCACCAGCACGATCTCTTCGCCGGAGGCGATGTCGCAGTAGAAGTGCACCAGCCGGGTCTGCAGGTCGATCTTCGAGATCGAGCGCACGAACAGTTCCTGGCCGACGCGGATGGCGAAGGAGTAGTCGCCGAGCTTCTGGTCGAGTTCTTCGGCGCGGCATTTCAGCGCCTCGCACAGCGCATCCACCATCGGCAGGATGCGGCCGTTGGCGGTGATCACCTGGGCGACGTGGCGGCATTCCAGCGAGGCGTGCAGCACATGGAAGGAGAGCCCGGCGGGCTCGAAGTTCTGGCTCTTGAACACGCCGAAGCGCGCGCCCCGCGCCGCTTTGAGGAAGACGACCAAGGCGTGGTTCTGCAGCTGGCGGCGGCCGTCGTGCAGCGCGGTGCGGACGAAATCGAGCTTGCCGCCCGCCGAGCCGCCGACGAACAGACAGGGGAAGCGGCCGGATTCGTAGAGCGCTTCCATGAAGAAGGATTCGGACGCCGACAGCCCGTCGAACAGCACGTAGGCGAGCGTGTCGCGGTGGTCGATGTCCATCTCGACCCGGGTGTTGGCGATGCTGGCGGTGAGCCGCGCGATGCGCTCGTGCAGATCGGCGGGCTTGCCGCCACTGCGCAGGTCCTCGCTGCCGAGCGGGATCGCCACCACTTCGGCGCGGGCGACGATGCCGGCGTCGAAGCACTGCACGACGACGCGGTCCCAGTGGTTGCCGGTGTCGCAGTAGAGCCGGCTGCCGCCTTCGCTGCAAAGTTCGCCGGCGGTGGTGGTCAGGGCGAGCGCCGCGCCGGGGAAGCGGTTACCGAGTGTGGCGGCGACGCGGTCGATGTCCACATGCGGCGACACGAAGGCGGCGACGAAGGTCGGCTTGATCGCCGCGCGCGCCAGCACGGTGTCGAGATCGGCGGCGCGCGCCTGGAGGGTGACGACACCGCTACCGGCGGTGCCACTGCGTTTTCCGAACAGTCCCATGTGCTTTCTCCTGCGCTGCGGTCGGGGGCCGCGGCGGTGTTACGCCCGTTTGTGGTTTATCGGCAGGGTGGGGGGCGGGCTTGATGGTTGTTGCGGTTCTTTCTCCTCCCCCTTCAAGGGGGAGGCTGGGAGGGGGATGGGGCTGGAGTGTGCGCGGCCAACCCCATCCCCACCCCAGCCCGGTAGCCTTCGCTTCGCTTCGTCGTTCAGCAGGCGGCAAGCAGTGCTTGCCGAAACCCCTGCTTCACCTCCTTGAAGGGGAAGGGGCTCACCACCCCGGCGGCGGTTGTCTGCGCATCTGTTTCTTTTCAGGGGCGCCCCCTCAAGCCTCCACCAACCCCGCCCGTACCGCGATCAGCGCCAGTTCCGCCGCGTTGCCCGCGTTAAGCTTCTGCTTGATGTGATACAGGTGGGTGCCCACCGTGCTGGTGCTCAGGTTCAGCGTTTCCGCCACCTCGGCCACCGAGCGGCCGCGCGCGAGTTGGAGGAAGACGTTGAATTCCTTGCCGGTCAGTGCGTCCGCCGGGTGCTCGCTGCCGCCCAGCCGCGCCAGCGCCAGGCGCGGGGCGATCTCCGGGTCGAGGTAGCGGCGGCCGTGGGCGACTTCGCCGATCGCGCGCAGCAGCTCGTCCGGGTGGGCGCGCTTGGAGAGATAGCCGGTGGCGCCGGCCTGCAGTGCGCGCGCCGGGATCTGGGTGTCGTCGTGGGCGGAGAGCATCAGCACCCGCGCATGCGGGTGGCGTGCGCGCAGCCGTTCGAGCGCGCCCAGCCCGCCGATGCCCGGCATGGATACGTCCATCACCAGCGCGTCGGGCAGGTGTTCGGTGTAGGCGGCGAGGGCGGCTTCGCCGCTGTCGGCCTCGCCGACCACGAAGGCGCCCGCGCCCTCGATCAGCAGGCGGAAACCCATGCGGACGACGGCGTGGTCGTCGGCGAGCAGGATGCGGAGGTCGGCCAGGGTGGTCATGCGGGCAGCTCCTTGGTCATCGGGCCGGGACGGCTGTCGGTGGCGCAGCCGGCATTTGCTGCGGTGGCCGCCAGCGGCAGGCGGGCGCGTACGCGCAGGCCGCCGGCCGGGGCAGCTTCGAAATGGATTTCGCCGCCCAGTTCAAGCACGCGTTCGTGCATGCCGGTCAGCCCGAAGCGCGGTTTGTCGCCGTCTGCACCGACGAGGCCGCGGCCGTTGTCGGTGACGGCCAGCTCGATGGCGTCGGCGGCACAGGCGAGCCGCACTTCGACCATGCTGGCGCCAGCGTGGCGGGCGACATTGGTCAGGCTTTCCTGCAGCAGGCGCTGCACCGTCAGCGCCACGCCGTCGCTGACCTCGCCTTGCGGCGCCTCGGCGCGACACTCGACCCGGATCTGCGGGTAGAGCGCGCCCCACTGCGCGCACCAACTGATCACCGCCTGGTCGATGCGGCTGCCTTCGGCGACGGTGGGCGGGCGCAGGCGATGCAGGATGGCGCGCACGCCGTCCTGCATCTGGCCGGTCATCGCGACGATGGCCTGGGCGCTGCCGTGGATGCCGGGCTGGTCTTCGCTGCGCTGGCCGATGGCGCCGGCGATGGCGCGCACCGCGGTGATGCCCTGGGCAAGTTCGTCGTGCAGCTCGCGGGCGATGGCGCGACGCTCTTCTTCCAGCCGGGCCTGGATGGCGCGGGCGAAGCGCTGGTCCTGTTCCAGGCGCTGGTTGTCGGCCAGGGTGTCGTCCAGCCGTTCGGCCAGCCGGTTGTAGGTTTGCGCCAGACGGTCGAGTTCCGGCGCGGCCAGCGTCGGCAGGCGGCGGTCGAAGTGGCCGTCGGCACCGCGGGCGAGCGCGACGTCGATCGCGTGCAGCGGCGCCAGCGCGCGGCGCAGCGCGCGGTGGCAGGCGAAGGCGAGCAGCGCCAGCGCGGCCAGTGCCCAGCCCGACATCGCCACCAGTTCGTCCCAGGCGTCGAGCACCGAGCGCGAGGCGTCGGTGCGCAGTACCAGCTGTTGCGCGCCGGCGTCGAAGCGGCGTTCCATCTGTACCGGTGTCAGCCGGGCGGCGAACCAGGCGGGCGCGTCGCGGCCGGCCTTGTAGGTGGGCGCGGGTGAGCGGTAAAGGGTGCTGCCATCGGCGGCGACCACCTCGACCACGTTGGCGCGCAGGCGGCCGACTTCGCGCAGGTAGGCCATCAGGCGCTCGCCGCCGTGGGCCGGGTCGCGCTCGGTCTCGCGCGCCAGCACCGTCAGCCACTGACCGGCGACCCGGCTGGCGGCCTCGGTTTCCTCGTGGATGGCGCTGCGCGTCTCGCGCACCCATTCGAGCGCGCCGACCAGCAGCAGGGCGGCGAACAGGCCGCACAGCACCAGGCTGACGCGGGCTTGCAGGCTGGGCGCCGGGCGGCGCAGGTTGGGCAGGCGGGTCATGGCGGTCAGGCTCCCCAGCGGTAACGCAGGCCGACCCAGCCGGCGCGCGGCGCGCCGGGGGCGTAGAAGGTTTCGCGCGCCCAGTCGCCGGAGTCGGTCTGGAAGGTGCCGCCGGCGTCGAAGGGGTTCTCGGCCAGCGCGCCACCCGTCGAGTACTTGCGGTCGAAGACGTTGTTGATGCGGCCGAACAGCGTCCAGCCGCCGCCCAGCGTGTAGTCGGCGTTGAGGTTGAGTACGGAGTAGCCGGCGATCTTGCCGCTGCCTTCGAAATTGCGCGTTTCGCCGAAGGCGTCGGTCACCTCGCCCGCGCGGTGGCGGTTGTTCTCGTTGCCGCGGGCGTACTGCGAGGAGAAGGCGACGAAGTCGGCACCCACGCGCAACGCTTCGGTCGCCTGCCACGACAGCATCAGCTTGAGGCTGTGCGCCGGGATGCCCGGCATGCGGTCGCCGCGCTTCACCAGGATCTCGTCGTCCTGGCCTTCGTCGGTGCATTCGGCCGACTGGCCGCGCGAGCTGTTGTTCTCGGCCAGGATGCAGGCCGAGGACTGGAAGGTCGCCTGCACGTAGTTGTAGTTGAGCGCCCAGTCGAGGCCGCGGTGCTTGCCGGACAGCCCCAGCTCCGCGCCCTGGCGGCGGGTGCGGCCGAAGTTGGTGAAGTAGCCGGCGCTGGTCGAGGTGCCGACGAAGAGGATGTCGTCGTGATTGACGCTGCGATACACGCCGGCATTCCAGCGCAGGCTGTCGCCGAGCAGGCCGGGCAGGCCGCCGCGCACCCCGAGTTCGAACGTGCGGGTGACCACCTGCTTGAGGAAGGGGTCGGCGGCGAGCGCATTGGGCAGGGTGCAGGGATTGGCCGGGTCGGCGCAGCCGAGCTCTATCGGCGAGGGCGCCCGGTTGCCCTGCGAGTAGCCGCCGTACACCGTGAGGCGGTCGTTGGCCTGCCAGGTCAGCCCCAGCGCCGGGTTGAGCTTGCGGTAGGTGAAGTCGCCGTCGAGGTTGGGCGGCGTCGGGTCGAGGCGGTCGCTGTTGATGACGCGGGTGTGGTTGTAGCGCGCCGAAGCGGTCAGGTGCAGCGCCGGGGTCAGCGCGAAGGTGTCGGCGACATAGACGCTGCTGCTGCGGGTTTCGCCGTCGAGGCTGTTCTCCAGCTCGATGTCGTCGGTGGGCATCACGCCGCGGCTGGCGTCGAGCAGGCCGAGCTGGCTGGTCTGCGTGAAGCGGCTGTTGCTGCGGTCGTGGCTGAAGCCGAGTGCGAACTGGTTGCGCTCGCCTTCGTGGCTCCACTGCAGGGCCAGGCCGCGCGCGCGCTGCTTGTTGCGAGTGCGGTTGTTCACGCCGGTCTCCGCATTGAGGCCGCCCGCAGCGCCGGCGGCGGCGCACTGCGCCTCCTCGGCGGAGCCGGCGTCGAAGTCGCCCGGGTCGCAGTCGCCGTCGTTGGGGCCTTCCTCGAAGTCGTCGTTGCCGTCGCCGTTGAGCGTGCGGGTCAGCGTTTCGCGGTGATAGACCGAGGCCGACAGCGTGTTGCGCTCGTCTATCCAGTAGCGGCCGGACAGCGCGACCATGCCCATGTCGTTACGGGTATTGTCGGGGTGGGTGAAGATCTCGCGGCGGCGGCGCTCCAGCATGGATTCGGGCGCCAGGCCGTTGCCGGTGAGGTCGGTGTCGGCGTGCATCAGGGTGAGGTCGAGCTCGCCGCGCTCGAAGCGCTGGGTGAGCTTGCCGAAGAACTGGCGCACTTCCGAGGGCGAGCGGTCGCGCCAGCCGTCCTCTTCGAACAGGTTGGCGGCGACGTAGTAGCCGGTGTCGCCGTGGCTGCCGCCGTGTTCCACCTCCAGGCTGCGGCGCTCGAACGAGCCCCACATCACCTGCGCTTCGCCGCCGGGATGGTCGAAGCCGTTCTTGGTGCGCAGCGCCAGCGCACCGCCCAGGGTGTTGAGCCCGTAGAGCGGGTTGGAGCCGGGCAGCAGGGTCACGCTGTCGAGCGCCAGCTGCGGGATCAGGTCCCAGTTCACCGTATCGCCGAAAGGCTCGTTCACCCGCACGCCGTCCAGATACACCGACAGGCCCTGCGGCGTGCCGAGCAGCGGCGAGGCGGAGAAGCCGCGGTAGTTCACGTCGGGCTGGAAGGGATTGCCCTGGATTTCGTTGATGTTCACCCCCGGCAGGCGGTCGCCGAGGAAGTCCGGCAGGGCGATGCTCTGCTTGGCGCGCAACGCTGCGGCGTCGGCGGTCTGCACATTGGACGGCACCCGGTCGCGGGGCTGGTCGAGGCCGGGCAGCGGGGCGACGGCGACGACATCGACGCGGGCCAGCGTGGCTTCGACGGCGGGCTCGGCGGCGAAGGCGCTGCCGAGCGGAAAGAGCGCAGCCACGGCGAGTGCCAGTGGCCTGCGGGTGAAGGCGTGGCGGCGGACGGTGTCGGGTTTCATCGATGCAAATTTCCTGGAGGATGCCTGTGAACGCGGGCGGCGCTCAGCGCCGTCCGGCCGCCTCCAGTGCGGCCTGCTCTGCTTGCGGGAAGAGATGGGTGACGCTGCGTCGGTACTCGACGTCTGCCAGCGCCATGCCGGCGAATTCGGCCGGCAGCGGGCGGGCGAGCATCTCGGGCATGTCGAGGCCGTTGCCCGCGCCCTCGGCGATGGTCGCGGCCAGCCACTGCAGGTAGCGGCGGGTCTGGCGGATCGGGCCGGCGTCGCTGGCGACCTCGCCGTGGCCGGGCACCAACTGGCGGAAGCCGAGCTTTTCGAGGCGGTCGAGCGCGGCCAGCCAGGGCCCGATGTGGGCGTGCGGCGTGGTCGGTGCGCGGTCGTGGAAGACGAGATCGCCGGCGAACAGTACGCCGCTCCTGCGGTCCAGCACCGCGAGGTCGGCGGCGGTGTGGCCGTCGGCGGCGATCAGTTCGAGGTTGCGGCCGGCGACGGTGAGCGGGCCGGCCTGCAGTGCGCGCTGCGGCGCAACCGGTTCGGTGTCGCGCATCCAGTCGCCGTTGAGGCGGTACATGTTGTCGGTGAAGGCCTTGCCCTCGGACACGATGCCGGCGGTGGTCGCGGGCAGCGCGGCCAGCGTGCCGGCATCAAAGCCCTGGTTGCCGAGGAAGTGGTCGGGGTGGTGGTGGGTGTTGATGACCAGCACCACCGGCAGTGTGGTGATGCGGGCGATGGCGGCCCGCAGCTGGTCGCCGTAGCGCCGGGAGCTGCCGGTGTCGATCACCACCACACCGGTGTCGCCGACGATGAAGCCGGTGTTGACGATGTTGCCGCCGTTGGCGAAGGAGAAGTCCTCGCGCCGGCCGACCAGCACATACACGCCGTCGGCGATGCGGCGCGGCTGCAACTGGTAGTCGAAGGCGGCCGCGGCCTTGGGTTCGGCAGCGGGCACGGCCACCGCGTGCAGCGCGAGCGCGGTGCCGGCACCCGCCGCGGCGATGGTGAGCGTGCCGACGACGGCGCGGCGCAGGGTGTGCAGCGCGCTCATCGCGCCACCTCGGCCTTGATGCGGTTGCCGTTGTTGTCGCGGCCGCTGATGCGCAGCGGCCCGCTGCCGCCGGCGGGCAGGTCGATGGTGAAGATGGGGTTTTCGGCCACCGGGGCGTAGGGCTGGATCTCGATCAGCCTGCGGCCGGCGGCGTCGCTCACCAGCAGATCCTCGATGTGGAAGATGGGGATGCTGGCAGCCAGGCCGGTGTCCATCGGATGGATCACGCGCAGGCGCAGGCGTTCGCCGCCGCGCAGCAGCGGCCAGACACGGCCCGAGACTTCGTTGAGGCGCTGCTGCCATTCCGGCGCGGCCGAACCGGTGGAGGGCAGGGTACAGCCGCCGCCGGTGGTGGTGACCCAGGTACCGCCGACGTGCCACACGCCGTCGGCGGTGCGTGCCGCGGCCCGCACCGGGGTCGATTGCTGCAGCTTGAGGCGGAAGCCGAGGCTGGCCTGGGCACTGGCCGGCAGGAAGCGCAACGCCTTGACGATGGGGTTGAAGTCGGCGAACACCAGCACTTCTTCCACGCCCGGCAGGGCCGAGGCATCCACGCTGATCGGCACGTTGAGCGGATCTTCGGCGATGTCGGGGCCGCTGACCTTGACCCGCGCGTCGAACTCGACGCGGGCGTCGCGGAAGAACTCCCGCTTCATGTCGGTCCAGCGCGCCGAACCGAGCGGGTCGGGCGCGGGCGGCGTGGTCTGTGCGGCGGCGCCCGCCATGCCCGGTCCGAGCAGGGTGAGCGCCGCCGCGGCAAGGGCAGCAAACAGCTTCATGGTCTCCTCCGAAGCGCGATCTTGGTCGCGCCGTTTCTTGATGTACAGAAACGCAAGCAGCGTGCCATCAGCCGGTGTCCCGTTGTATCGGGGTGTTCGGCATTGTGCTGTTCATTTTTGGAGCAGGTGGCGTCATTTGGTACAGGTCGGCATCTACAGTTGTCGCTGGCGCTGGCCGAGCTATAACGAATTGCGCACTCAGCGCCGTGGCATGCCCTTTGCAGAAGAAGTGCCGGGATCGCCGGGCCGACTCGCTCCCAACAACCGCGATCACCGAAACACTACCGAGACATCAAGGAGGAATAATGGAGAAGACTCGACAGCCCGCAAAACGCGTGGTGCTGACCGCCGTTGCTGCAGCACTCATGGCGCTGGGTGTCACCCACGCCGGCGCGGCCAACGTCACCGACGCGGACGTGCTGAACGACGCCACCACGACCGGCGAGGTCGTCACGTTCGGCATGGGCACGCAGGCCCAGCGCTACAGCCCGCTCACCGCGATCAACACCGACACCGTCAAGAACCTGGTGCCGGTATGGTCCTTCTCCTTCGGCGGCGAGAAGCAGCGCGGCCAGGAATCGCAGCCGCTGATCCACGACGGCAAGATGTTCGTCACCGCCTCCTACAGCCGCATCTTTGCGCTCGACGTCAAGACCGGCAAGAAGCTGTGGAAGTACGAGCACCGCCTGCCCGACGGCATCATGCCCTGCTGTGACGTGGTCAACCGCGGCGCCGCGCTGTACGACAACCTGGTGATCTTCGGTACCCTGGATGCGCAGCTGGTCGCGCTCAACAAGGACACCGGCAAGGTCGTGTGGAAGGAGAAGGTCGACGACTACGCCGCCGGCTATTCCATGACCGCGGCCCCGATCATCGTCAAGGGCATGGTGATCTCCGGCGTGTCGGGTGGCGAATTCGGCGTGGTCGGTCGCATCGAGGCGCGCGACGCCAAGACCGGCAAGAAGATCTGGGTGCGCCCGGTGGTCGAAGGCCACATGGGTTACAAGTACGACGCCGAAGGCAAGGCCGTCGAGAATGGCGTTTCCGGCACCACCAACAAGACCTGGCCGGGCGACCTGTGGAAGACCGGCGGCGCGGCCACCTGGGCGGGCGCCACCTACGACCCCGAAACCAACCTGATCTTCGCCGGCACCGGCAACCCGGCACCGTGGAACAGTCACCTGCGCCCCGGCGACAACCTGTACTCGTCCGCCACCGTCGCGATCGACCCCGACACCGGCAAGATCGCCTGGCACTACCAGACCACGCCGCACGACGGCTGGGACTTCGACGGCGTGAACGAATTCGTTTCGTTCGACTACAAGGGCAAGGACGGCAAGGTCATCAAGGCCGGCGGCAAGGCCGACCGCAACGGCTTCTTCTTCGTGCTCGACCGTACCAACGGCAAGCTGCTCAATGCCTTCCCCTTCGTGAACAAGATCACCTGGGCCAAGAGCATCGACCTCAAGACCGGCCGTCCGGTGTATGACGACGCCAACCGTCCGGGCGACCCGTCCAAGGGTGCCGACGGCAAGAAGGGCGAGGTGGTGTTCGCCGCGCCTTCCTTCCTCGGCGGCAAGAACCAGCAGCAGATCGCCTACAACCCGCAGACCGGCCTGTTCTACGTGCCCGCCAACGAGTGGGGCATGGACATCTGGAACGAGCCCATCTCCTACAAGAAGGGCGCGGCCTACCTCGGCGCCGGCTTCACCATCAAGCCGCTCAACGAGGACTACATCGGTGCGCTGCGTGCGGTCGATCCGGTGTCCGGCAAGATCGTCTGGGAAAACAAGAACTTCGCTCCGCTGTGGGGCGGCGCGATGACCACTGGCGGTGGCCTGACCTTCTACGGCACGCCGGAAGGCTTCCTCAAGGCGCTCGACGCCAAGACCGGCAAGGAGCTGTGGAGCTTCCAGACCGGTTCCGGCGTGGTCGCGCCCCCGGTCACCTGGGAAGACGGCGGCGAGCAGTACGTTGCGGTGGTGTCCGGCTGGGGCGGTGCGGTGCCGCTGTGGGGTGGCGACGTCGCCCAGCGCGTGAACTACCTGGAGCAGGGCGGCTCGGTCTGGGTGTTCAAGCTGCACAAGATGTGATCGATCGCGCGGCCGACCTCCACGGCTGCGTTTCAGGGCACGGGTGCGATGGCATCCGTGCCTTTTTTCTTTGCGGCACTCGTCGGCTGTAAGGCGGCAGTCCATGGCGGCGCCCTCAGTCCTTCGCCGGCGGGCGGGTTTCGACGAAGCTGCGGATCGCCCACACCACTTCGGGTGCGAGCACGCCTTCCCAGGCCGGCATGTGCACCACGCCGACCTTGACCTTGCCCTTCTGCACCGAGCTGCGGAAGTAGTGATCGACGTCGCGCGTGCAGCGCTGGCGCAGGTCTGTGTCGAGGATGCGGGCACAGCTGCGGCCGAGCCGGCGCAGGTCGGGGGCCGGTGCGGCATGGCCGTCGGCGTCGGCACCGTGGCAGCTTGCGCACGACTGGTTGAAGGCCGCTCGGCCGATCTCCGCGGCGAGCGGATTGCCGCGGTAGGGGTTTTCCTCGCGCCATTCGCCGTGCTGCGCGGGCAGGGCGGAGATGTCCACGTCCGGGGCGCGGGCTTCGATGGCATGGGCCTGGCCGGCCAGGGCCAGCAACAGGGCGCCAAGGCTGCAGAGCCGGCCCTGCAGCTGCGCGACGGCGCGCGGGCGAGGTGTGCAAGGCGATTCGTGCATGACGCTCACCATCCAGCCGGGCAACCCCGGCAGCCTTCGAAGGCGGTATCCGGGAAGATCGTATAGCGCAGCACATTGCCCTCCATTTCTGCGTCCTGCAGGTTGGCCGTGACGAACTTGGCCTCCTGCAGGTTGGCGCTCACCAGGCGCGCACCCTTGAACCAGGCGAAGTTCACCCGCGCCATCTCGAGATTGGCGGCGGTGAGGTTGGCACCGGAAAAATCGGCACGCATCAGCCGGGCGAACTCGAAGTCGGCGGCCACCAGCCTCGCCTTGCGAAAGGTCGCCGCGGGCGCGCTCGCCTTGTTGAGGCGGGCGGCGGTGAGGTTGGCGCCGTCGAAGTTGGTACCGGCGAGATTGGCGCCGCGCAGGTCGGCGCGGCTGAGGTCGGCACCGGAAAAGTCGGCACCGGCCAGGTTCTTGCCGGACAGGTCGGCGTGGCGCAGGTCGGCGCCGGCGCAGCGGGTGTAGGGCCAGATCGGGCAGCCGTTGACCACCAGCGGTTCTTCCGGCGTGCCGGCGGCGTGCGTCCCGGCGCAGGCCGACAGTGCGGCAAGGGCGGCAAGGGTGTGGCGCAAGCGTGGAGTCAGCATGGCGAAGGGGGCGGGCTGGCCCGCGCCGGCGGTGTTGCGGCCGGTACGGGCGTGTGGCGGGAACCGGCCCGGCGCTGCCGCCGGACCGGGACGGGTTGGGCTCAGCGGCTGGCCACCTGCCTGGGCAGCTTGAACACCCACATCGAACCGCCCTGGGTGACCTGCTTGGTGAGGTCGGCCAGGTCGCCGCCCCACAGCGGCACTGCGCCGCCGTAGCCGGACTGGATGCCGATGTACTGCTCGCCGTCCATCTCCCAGGTCACCGGCACCGAGACCACGCCGGAGCCGGTCTGGAACTTCCACAGCTCCTTGCCGTTCTTGGCGTCGAAGGCCTTGACGTAGCCGTCCGAGGTGCCGGTGAAGATCAGCCCGCCGGCGGTGGTCAGCGTGCCTGCCCACAGCGGGAACTTCTCCTTGTGCTCCCAGGCGATCTTGCCGCTCTTCGGGTCGATCGCACGCAGGATGCCGACGTGGTCCTCGAACAGCTTCTTGATGCGGAAGCCCTGGCCGAGATAGGCGGAGCCGGCCTTGTAGGTCAGGTGCTCGGTCCAGTAGTCCATCGCCCAGTGGTTGGCCGGGATGTAGAACAGGCCGGTGTCCGGGCTGTAGGACATCGGATGCCAGTTGGTGCCGCCGAGGAAGGGCGGCGACACGAACACCGAGTCGCCCTTGTCGGCGCCTTCCTTCGGCGCCGGCGGCCGGTTGCCCTTCTCGATCGGCTTGCCGGTCTTGAGGTCGAAGCCCGACGCCCAGGTGATGCCGTCGACGAAGGGCCAGGCGCCGATCAGCGAGGTCGGCTTGTTGGGGTAGCCGGCGCCATTGGCAAGCTTGTCGCGGTCGGTGACGAAGAAGAAGCCGTTGCGGTCGGCATGCGCCGAGGCCTTCACCTGCTTGCCGGTCTTCGGGTCCTTGTACTCGAACAGGATGATGGAGTTGTTGCCGGAGAAGTCCCAGGCATCGTTCGGCGTGTGCTGGTAGAAGCCCTTCAGCTCGCCGGTGCTGGCGTCCACATAGGCCTGGCCGGAGGTGAAGAGGTTGTCCCAGTTCTGCGGATCGTCGCCCTGCGCGGTGCGCTTCCAGGTGTTCCACGGCGCGGGATTGCCGGCACCGATGACGATGGTGTTGTTCTCGGCGTCGAAGCTGGCGGTCTGCCAGGGGGCGCCGCCGCCGTGGCTCCAGGCCTCGACCTTGCCGGTGGGGGAATTCGGATCGTTCGGCCAGGACGGCGCCTTGGCGTCGCCGGTCGTCGTGCTGTCCTTGCCGGCCAGCCGGCCCATGTGGCCTTCGACCAGCGGCCGCGCCCACACTTCCTCGCCGGTGTCCGGGTCGCGCGCATACAGCCAGCCGACCACGCCGAACTCGTCGCCGGACGAGCCGTGCACTAGCAGGATCCTGCCGCTCTTCTGGTCCTTCACGATGAAGGGCGCGCCGGTCATGGTATAGCCCACCTTGTGGTCGGCGAACTTCTTCTTCCACGCGACCTTGCCGGTGGCCTTGTCGAGGGCCACGATGGAAGCGTCCAGCGTGCCGAAGAAGACCTTGTCGCCGTAGATGGCCGGGCCGCGGTTCACCACGTCGCAGCAGGGACGGATGTCGTCGGGCAGGCGGTGCTCGTACTCCCACAGGCGCTTGCCGCTGCGGGCGTCGATGGCGAAGAAGCGGGAATAGGAGGCGGTGGCGTAGATCACGCCGTCGTGTACCAGCACCTGGCCTTCCTGGCCGCGCTGCTTCTCGCCGCCGAAGGAGAAGGTCCAGGCCGGTACCAGGCCGGCGACGTTCTTCGTGTTCACCTGCTTGAGCGTGCTGTGGCGCTGGGCCTTGAGGCCGAGGCCGTAGGACAGCACGTCGCCGGTGGTCTTGTCGTCGTTGGCGATGTCGTCCCAGCTGACGCTGGTGGCCGCCGCCGCCGGCAGTGCCAGCGCGGCTGCGACCAGGGCGACGACGGCGCGCAGTTGGGTTGCGGGTTGCTTGGTTCTCATTTTGGCTCCTTGCCTCCTGTGTGATTGGCGCCGGAGGCGGGCGGTGGCCGGGACTCCGGATGGCGAACGCAGTATCGCGGCCGTCCGCCGGCCGGGTCGCGGGAGGGCGGAACCGTGAAGCCGGGAAATCCTCCCGAGCGATCCGGGATGGCACGTGCTTTGCGTCATATGACGTCAAACAGGAATGGGATGGAGGCGGGAGTGGATCTTCGGGTGCGCCTGGTCGTCTGGCTATCGGGCTTTTCACTGGCGTTGCTGGCCGGCGCCTGCCTGGTGGTCGGGCTCAACCTCAGGCAGGACGTGGCTGAGGAGATGGTCGCCTCGGCACGGCTGGCCGACGTGATGCTGGCCATCAGCCAGGCGGGCAGTGCCGAGCAGATCGCCGGGCTGCTCTCCGCCGGCGAGCTGCGCCATGTGCAGGTGAGGCTGGATCGTTCAGTTTTGGAGCAATCGCCCGCTGCCGGGCTGCAACACCTGCCACCTTCCGGCGCGGAGGCGCTGCTGCGGGCGCTGGCCGGCGGGCTGCTGCCGGCCGCGCCCGATGCCGGGCAGGCGCGCCGCATCGAGCTGGCCGGGCCCGACGGCCCAGTCATCGAGATCCGCGCCGAACCGCTCAGCGAGCTGCGCGAGATCCTGCGCGACGCGGCCCGCCTGCTCGGCGTGCTGGTGCTGTTCGCCGCGGGAACGGTGCTGGCCGCGTGGCTTGCGGCCGACCGCGCGCTGAGGCCGGTGCGGGCGCTCGAGGACGGGCTGGCGCGGCTGGCGCGCGGCGAACCACGGGCGGAGCTGCCACCGTTCAGTCTCAGGGAGTTCAGCCGCATCGCCGACGCCATCGACCAGCTGGCCGACAGCCTGGCGCAGTCGCGCGCGTCAGAACGCCGCCTCGGCCGCAGCCTGATGGAGGTGCAGGAAACCGAGCGCCGCGAACTCGCGCGCGAACTGCACGACGAATTCGGCCAGTCGCTCACCGCCATCGGCGCGGCCGCCGCCTTCGTCGAACGCCATGCCGCAGCTGCCGAGCCGGCGGCACTGGCCGAGTGCGCGCGCGACATTCGCGGCGAATCCGGCCGCATGTCGACCCAGGTGCGCGGCCTGCTGCGCCAGTTGCGGCCGCACGGGCTGGACGGCCTCGGCATGCTCGACGCATTGCGAGAACTGATCGCCGGCTGGCGCCAGCGGGCGCCGCAGATCGCTATCGGACTCGCCCTGCCGGCCCGGCTGCCGCCGCTGCCGCCCGATGCCGGGCTCGCGCTTTACCGTACCGTGCAGGAGGCGCTGACCAATGTGCTGCGCCATGCCGGCGCCAGCCGCGTCGACATCGCACTCGGCCAGACGGGTGGCGAACTGCTGCTGCACATTGCCGACAACGGTTGCGGTCGGGCGGGCGAGATCCTGCGCCGCCCCGGCGGCGGCCTGCTCGGCATGCGCGAGCGTGCGGCGATGGCGGGCGGCGCGCTCATGCTCGACGATACGCCGGGCGGCGGACTTACCGTCGGCCTGCGCCTGACAACCCGCAACGAGGAGGAGCGTGGGGATGATCCGCATCATGTTGCTCGATGACCACGCGGTGGTGCGTACCGGCTACCGCCGCCTGATCGACGCCGAGCCCGGCCTGCAGGTGGTGGCCGAAGCCGCCACCGCCGACGAGGCCTACGCCCGCGTGGTGGACGGCGGCATCGACGTCGCGGTGGTCGACCTCAGCCTGCGGGGGACCAGCGGCATCGAGGCCATCCGCCGTATGCTGGCGCGGGAGCCGGGCTTACGGGTGCTGGTGCTGTCCATGCACGACAACCCGGGCTACGCCACCCAGGCGATGCGTGCGGGGGCGCTCGGCTATCTCACCAAGAGTAGCGAGCCGGACGAAATGCTGGATGCAATCCGCGCGGTGGCGGCGGGGCGCCGCGTGCTGTCGCCCGATATCGCCCAGGCGCTGGCCAGTGCGGCGCTCGACGGCGAACAGTTGCTGACGCGGCTGACCCCGCGCGAGTTCGAGGTGCTGCGCATGGCTGCCAGCGGCGAACCGGCCACCTGGATCGCCGACCGCATGCACCTCAGCCACAAGACCGTGCTCAACCATCTTTCGGCCATCCGCCAGAAGCTGGATGCCGATAACGATTTCAAACTGCTCAGGCTGGCGGCGCGCCACGGCCTGGTCGATCTGGGGGCCGAGGCTACGTGCTGAGGCTACCCGAACGCGCGCGTGTGTTGATGTTCCCATCCGTAACGCTGGAGATAAGAAAATGAGTCACACGAACCGCTACCGAATGCTGCTCGCCGCGCTGTGCACGGCCGGGCTTGCGCTGAACGCGGCCGCCGCCGACCGCAGCACGCCGCGCGAGGCGCGCGCGCTGTTCGACCAGGCGGTGAAGTACATGGAGGCCAACGGCCCCGAGCGCGCCTTCGCCGCCTTCAACAACCAGAAGGGCCAGTTCGTGCGCAAGGATCTCTACGTCTTCGCGCTCGACGACAAGGGTACCTACCACGCCAGCGGCGCCGCGCCTGAGGCGCTGGTCGGGCTTAACGTCATCGACACCGTGGATGCCGCCGGCAAGCCGCTGTTCCGCGAGATGCTGGACAGCGTCAAGGCCGCGCCCGAGGGCAGCGTGCGCTACGTCTGGCTGAACCGCGCCACCAACAAGGTGGAGCCCAAGGTGAGCTATGTGCGCAAGGTCGGCGACTACGTGGTCGGCGTCGGCTACTCGGTGCCGCGCTCCACCGCCGACGATGCCCGCCGCATGCTGGACGAGGCGGTCAAGCTGGTGCGCGACGAAGGCACGGCCAAGGCCGCGGCGGCCTTCAACGACCGCGGCGGCAAGTTCGTGCACGACGATCTCTACGTGTTCATGGTCGATCTGGCCAGCGGCCGCTTCGAGGCCATGGGCATGAACCCGCAACTCGCCGGCAGCGATGCCAGCGGGCTGGCCGATGCCGAAGGCCATGCCATCGTCGGCGACATGATCGCCAAGTCCAAGGCGCGTGGCAGCGCCACGGTGGACTACGTGTGGCGCAACCCGGTGACCAACGCAGTGGAGAAGAAGCGCAGCTATGTGAAGCGCGAGGGCGGGGTGCTGGTGGGGGTGGGGCACTATCTGGAGTAAGGAAGGAGGGCTTCTTGCTCCCTCCCCTTCGAGGGGAGGGACAAAAACCCCGCGGCTCCTGCCTCCACCGGGCAGGAAACCGCCCGCTCAGCCCGCCAGCTTCGCCGCGATCTTCGCCACATGGCCGCCCTGGAAGCGCGCCATCGCCAGCTCGTTTTCGCTCGGCCGGCGCGAGCCGTCGCCCTTGGCGATGGTGCTGGCGCCGTATGGGCTGCCGCCGGTGATCTCGTCCATCGTCATCTGCCGGCTCTCGGAATAGGGCAGGCCGACGATCACCATGCCGTGGTGCAACAGCGTGGTGTGGAAGCTGGTGATGGTCGTTTCCTGGCCGCCGTGCTGGGTGGCGGTGCTGGTGAATACGCTGCCGACCTTGCCGATGAGCTTGCCGGAAAACCACAGCCCGCCGGTCTGGTCGAGGAAGTTGCGCATCTGCGCGCACATGTTGCCGAAGCGGGTCGGCGTGCCGAAGATGATGGCGTCGTAGTCGGGCAGTTCCTCCACGGTGGCGATGGGTGCGGCCTGGTCCAGCTTCATGCCGGCCTTGCGCATGATCTCTTCCGGCACCAGTTCCGGCACCCGCTTGACGCTCACTTCGGCACCGGCGGCGCGTGCGCCTTCGGCGACCGCATTCGCCATCGTTTCGACGTGTCCGTAGGACGAGTGGTACAGCACCAGAACCTTGGCCATGACGACGCTCCTTGCTGTTGAAGGGGATGTGCGGCGTGGCCGGCGCCATCGCATGCCATGGGTGTTGCCTGCCCGCGGCGGCGCCGACGTTTCAGCGTAGACCACCGCCGCGGCGCTTACGACAGCGGTGTGGCGGGCGGGCCGTCGCGGTCCACCAAGCCTCGCCGGCCGTCGAAACGCATCCGCGCCAGGCGCTCGACGAACCAGCGCAGCGCCTTGCCCTTGTTGGCGCTGCGCCAGGCGACCGACACCGCTTGCGGCGGGCGCGGCTCCTGCAGCGGCAGGATGTGCAGCCGGCCGTCGATCAATTCCGCGTCGATGCGGTGGCGCGGCACGAAGCCGACGCCCAGGCCGCGGCACTGCGCCTCGATCTTGCTCGCGATGGATGGCACCACCACCCGGCTGCGGCCGTCGAGCAGGCCGGTGGAGCGGGCGGGCAGGTAGCGCGAACTGTCGGCCACCACGACCGTCGGGTAGCTGCGTATGACCTCGGCGGAGAGCGGCAGCGGTTGCATGCGCAGCGGATGGTCGATGGCGACCGCGAAGACGAAATCGACCTCGCCGAGCGCCTGGGTGACGATGCCGCCGGGTATGGCCTCGCCGGCCGCGCCTATCACCAGGTCGCAGCGCTGCGAATTGAGCGCGTCCCAGCTGCCGCCCAGCACTTCCTCGCTCAGCAGCAGTTCGGTGCGGTGCTGCAGCGCCTGGAATTCCGCCACCAGCGCATACACCGGCGCAAAGTCGAGCACGCTGTCCACCGCGATGCGCAGCTCCAGCTCCCAGCCTTCGGCGGCTGTCTGGACCATGCGGGTGAGCTCGTCGGTGGCGGTGAGGATGTGGCGTCCCTGTTCCAGCACCAGCCGGCCGGCCGGGGTGAGCACCGCGCGGCGCTTGCTGCGGTCGAAGAGGGCGACGCCGAGGTCTTCTTCGAGCTTGCTGATGGTGTAGGACACCGCGGACGGCACCCGGAACAGCGCTTCGGCGGCGGCGGCGAAACTGTGCTTGCGGTCGATGGCATCGAGTACGCGCAGGGCATCGAGGGTGATGGGTGAGATCATGGTTCAACTATTTTGAACAGTCACATCGATATTCTCCGTTATTTTTTTCCGATGCCGGTATCTATCATCGAATCACCAGTCATCGAGACTGATCCAAATTCACAACGGAGAGATACCATGAGCACCAACCTGATCAAGCGGATCACTGCCACCAACGCCGGCCTGGGCGCACTGGCGCTGCGCATTCCCATCGGCATCATCTTCATGGCGCACGGCGCGCAGAAGCTCTTCGGCTGGTTCGGCGGCTACGGCCTCGAAGGCACCGGCCAGTGGATGGCCTCGATCGGCCTGGCGCCCGGCTACCTGATGGCCCTGATGGCCGGCAGCGCCGAGTTCTTCGGCGGCCTCGCGCTGCTCGTCGGCCTGCTGGTACGGCCCGCCGCGCTGGCCCTGTCGGTGGCGATGGTGGTGGCCATCCTCAGCGTGCATATCAAGAACGGCCTCTTCATGAGCAACAACGGCTACGAGTTCGGGCTGGCGCTGCTCGCGGTATCGGTGTCGCTGCTGTTCAGCGGTGCCGGCAGCGCCTCGGTCGACAAGCTGATCGCCGGCGACACCGCGACCGGCAAGCGCTGAACACGCATCACCGGGCCGTCCCGCAGGGACGCGCCCGACCCCATCCAGCGGGGAGCATCCGCTCCCCGCCCCCCTCAGGAGCAGACCATGATTCAGGTTCGCAAGGCCGACACGCGCGGCCATGCCGAGTTCGGCTGGCTGGACAGTCACCACACCTTTTCCTTCGGCAGCTATCACGATCCGCGCTACATGGGCGTGTCCGCGCTGCGGGTGATCAACGACGACCGCGTGGTGCCCGGCGCCGGCTTCGGCGCCCATCCGCACCGCGACATGGAAATCATCAGCTATGTGCTGGAAGGCAGCATCGAGCACAAGGACAGTCTGGGCTCGCACAGCCGGCTGAACGCCGGCGAGCTGCAGGTGATGAGCGCCGGCACCGGCATCGTCCATAGCGAGTTCAACCCGTCGGCGACCGAGGGCCTGCACTTCCTGCAGATCTGGATACAGCCTCACACCCGCGGCGTCGAGCCGCGCTACGAGCAGCACGATGTCTCGGCACTGCGCGGCCTGAGCCTGGTGGTATCGCCCGACGGCTACGACGGTTCGCTGCGCATCCACCAGGACGCGCGGGTGTGGCTGGCGCGCTTCGACGGCGAGCCGCTCGGCTTCGCTCCGACGCCGGGACGCAGCTACTACCTGCAGGTGGCGCGCGGCGGGGTCACGGTGAACGGCATCTCGCTCGTGGCCGGCGACGGTGCCACCATCACCGCCGAGGCCGAGCTGCAGCTGAGCGGGGGAGCCGGGGCGGAGGCGCTGCTGTTCGACCTGCCCTGAGGTCGTCGGAATAAATATGTAGAGCTTGTTGCATATTTTGCACTAAGCTCTACGAATGATCTGGCTGACGCTGATTCTTTCCCTGCCTTCCGATAACGCCAATGCCCGCATGCGCGCCTGGCGCGCGCTGCGGGCCTGCGGCGCCGCGGTGCTGCGCGACGGCGTATATCTGCTGCCGCAGCGCGATGCCACCCGCGACACGCTGACACGGATCGCCGACGAAGTGCGCGAGCAGGGCGGCTCCGCCCACCTGTTGAGCTGCGAAGGCGACAGCGATTTCGCGCCGCTGTTCGACCGCAGCGCCGAATACGGCACCCTGCTGGGCGAGATTGCCGCCTGCCGTGCGGCGCTCACCACGGCCAGCGCCGGCGACGGCCCCCGCCAGCTGCGCAAGCTGCGCAAGAGTCTGGACCAGCTCGCCGCCATCGACTTCTTCCCCGGCGAGGCCCGCCGTCAGGCCGAGGCAGCACTTGCCGAGCTAGACGCCGAGCTGCAGCGCGCGTTGTCACCCGGCGAGCCCCATGCCGCAGCCGGCACCATCCCCCGCCTCGCGCTGGCCGAATACCGCGGCCGCAGCTGGGCAACCCGCGCCCGCCCCTGGGTGGATCGTCTCGCCTGTGCCTGGCTGATCCGCCGCGACATCGACCCCGACGCCCGCTTCCTTTGGTTGGACGATCCTGCCGACTGCCCGCCCGATGCGCTCGGCTTCGACTTCGACGGCGCCGCCTTCAGCCACGTTGGCGCGCGCGTCAGCTTCGAGACCCTGCTCGCCAGCTTCGCCCTGGAATCGCCCGCGCTGCTGCGGGTGGGCGCGCTGGTGCATTTCCTCGACGTCGGCGGCGTGCAGCCGCCCGAGGCGAGCGGCGTCGAGCGGGTGCTCGCCGGATTGCGCGCAACACTCGATGACGACAATCACCTGTGCGCCGCCGCTGCCGTCGTGTTCGACGGTCTGGTGGCCGCTTTCGAAACGGATGCAAGCTGAGATGAACGACATCGCCACCCCCGCCGCCACCGAACTCGCCCCGTCTCAGGCACCGGCCACCGTCGGCCGCTGGGAGGCCTTCCTGTTCTGGTTGAAGCTCGGCTTCATCAGCTTCGGCGGGCCGGCCGGGCAGATCGCCATCATGCACACCGAGCTGGTCGAGCGCCGGCGCTGGATCAGCGAGAAGCGCTTCCTGCACGCGCTCAACTACTGCATGGTGCTGCCCGGGCCGGAGGCGCAGCAGCTCGCCACCTACATCGGCTGGCTGCTGCACCGCGGCTGGGGCGGGGTGGTGGCGGGCGGGCTGTTCGTGCTGCCCTCGCTCTTCATCCTGATCGCGCTGTCCTGGGTCTACATCGCCTTCGGCAACGTGCCGCTGGTGGCGGGGCTGTTCTACGGCATCAAGCCGGCAGTGACCGCCATCGTGGTCCACGCCGCCCACCGCATCGGCTCGCGCGCGCTGAAAAACGGCCTGCTGTGGGCGATCGCCGGGGCATCCTTCGTGGCCATCTTCGCGCTCAACGTGCCTTTCCCGGCCATCGTGCTGGGGGCCGCCGCCATCGGCTTCATCGGCGGGCGGATTGCCCCGGCGAAATTCCAGGCCGGCGGCGGCCACGGCAAGGCGGGCAAGTCCTATGGCGCCGCGCTGATCGACGACGACACGCCCACCCCCGAGCACGCCCGCTTCCGCTGGCCGCGGCTGATCCGGCTCGCGGTCATTGGTGCCTTGCTGTGGCTGGTGCCGATGGCCTTGCTGACCGCCACGCTGGGCTGGCACGATACCTTCACCCAGATGGGCTGGTTCTTCACCAAGGCGGCGCTGCTGACCTTCGGCGGCGCCTACGCGGTGCTGCCCTATGTCTACCAGGGCGCGGTCGGCCACTACGGCTGGCTGACGCCGGTGCAGATGATAGACGGCCTCGCCCTGGGCGAAACCACGCCGGGGCCGCTGATCATGGTGGTGGCCTTCGTCGGCTTCGTCGGCGGCTACGTGCAGGCGCTGTTCGGGCCGCAGGCGCAGTTTCTCGCCGGTGCGGCGGCCGCGGCGCTGGTGACCTGGTTCACCTTCCTGCCGTCCTTCCTGTTCATCTTCGCCGGCGGTCCGCTGGTCGAAGCCACCCACGACGACCTGAAATTCACCGCTCCGCTCACCGCCATCACCGCGGCGGTGGTCGGCGTGATCCTCAACCTCGCGATGTTCTTCGGCTACCACGTGCTGTGGCCGGCCGGCTTCGGCGGCGAATTCGACTGGCCGTCGGCGCTGATCGCGCTGGCCGCCGCGGTGGCGCTGTTCCGCTACAAGCTGAACGTGATGCAGGTGATCGGCGCGTGCGCGCTCATCGGCCTGGCGGTGAGGCTGCTGGCCGGCTGAGCGCCACGAGCGCCAGCGTGCCGAACGCCGCGCCGGCGGCGAAGGTCCAGGCGGCGCCCAGGCTTTCCCACAGCAGGCCGGCGAGCACGCTGGCCACCAGCATCGCCAGCCCGCTCACCAGGTTGAAGAAGCCGAAGGCGGTGCCGCGCAGTTCGGCCGGTGCGGTATCGGCCACCATGCGCGCGAGCAGACCCTGGGTGATACCCATGTGCAAGCCCCACAGCACGATGCCGGTGGCGAGCGTGCTCCAGTGCGTACCGGCGGCAAAGGCGAGGTCGGCGGCGATCAGCACCGCCAGGCCGAGCGCCAGCAGCCGGGTGTGGCTCATGCCGTCGGAGAGCTTGCCGAAGGGGTAGGCGGACAGCGCATAGACCACGTTCATCACGATCAGGGCCAGCGGCGAATAGGCGATGGGCAGGCCGCCGTCGAGCGCACGCAGCACCAGGAAGGCTTCGGAAAAGCGCGCCAGCGTGAAGATGGCGCCTATCGTCACCACTCGCCAGTAGGCGCGCGACAGGCGGCGCAGTGCCTCCCTGCGGATCGGGTTGATCGCCGCCGCCTGCGGCGGCCGCTCGGGTTCGCTCACACCGAATAGCAGCAGGGCCACCGCCAGGAAGCCGGGCACGATGGCGACCCAGAACACCGCACGGAAGTCGTTGGCCCACAGCAGCATCAGGCCGATGGCCAGTAGCGGGCCGAGGAAGGCGCCGACGGTATCGAGCGACTGGCGCAGGCCGAAGGCCGCACCGCGCAGTGCGGCCGGCGCGATGTCCGCCACCAGCGCATCGCGCGGTGCGCCGCGTATGCCCTTGCCGACGCGGTCTATCAGCCGGGCGGCGAGCACCATGCCCGGCCCGGCGGCGATCGCGAACAGCGGCTTGGACAGCGCCCCCAGCCCATAGCCCAGCACCGCCAGCGGCTTGCGCTTGCCCCAGTAGTCCGACAGCACGCCGGAAAAGACCCGTACGATGAGCGCGGTGGCCTCGGCCGCGCCTTCGATGAGGCCGATCACCAGCGCGCTCGCGCCGAGCGAGGCCACCAGGAAGACCGGCAGCAGGCTGTGGATCAACTCGGACGAGACATCCATCAGCAGGCTGACGAAGCCCAGCATCCAGATTGCGCGCGGCAGGCGGGGGGCGGATTTCACTGTGCTCATGGACGTGCGACGGGCGATGGCATGCCGTGATGGTAAGGGCTGGGTGTTGCGGCCGGTGATGCCAGCCGCGCCGGCGATTGGCACCGAATCTGCTTATTCCCTACTGACGCGACCGTGACCGCGCTTTTTGTGCGGTGTTTGTCGCGCACGAATCCTGTCCTTGTCGCAATCGAAACCACGGAGCGCATCGTGCCTACACTGGCTGAGAACACCACTTTCGTCGAGCTGAAGACCGCCAAGACCACTGGCCTGGGCATGGCCCAGCTGGGGATTCCCGTGCAGGACGACACGCAGGTGAAGAAGGGCAAGCTGCATGAGTTCATCCAGCTCACCCATGACGACAAGGTCGGTCGCCGCTACCAGAACATCCGCGTCACCGCTGTGAAGACGGCGGAAGGCGGCATCGACTCGGCCAAGGTCTTCTTCCAGTTCGAGGCCTTCGGCGACGACAACGTGCCCGAAGCGCCGGGCAGCGCGGCGTTTTCGGTGGCGCTGTTCGCGGGCGATACCTGTCTGCTGGCGCTGCCGGCGAGCAGCCTGTTCCTGCCCTACGGCCGCGCCTGGTACGAAAACCAGTTCGTCTATGAGGTGCCGCTGGCGGCCTTCGACCAGGCCGACCGCCTGCAATTCACCGTCAAGGCCGATCAGGTCCGCATGATCTGAGCCGGCCGGCCCGGCGGCGCCATGCGTCAGGCGGGCGTCGCCGCGGCCAGCCGCTGTGCCAGCGTGTCGGCCGCAGCGGTGATGTCCGCCGCGCGCCGGCGCATCAGCGCCAGCATTTCGTCCAGCAGCACCGCCGGCGGTGCTTCCAGCACGTCTTCGCCCAGCACCCAGCGTGCGAGCGCCGCCTCTTCGCGACCGAGTGCGCGTGCGGTTTCGCGCTGCCAGTCGCTGCCGTAGAGCAGCCGCGCGCTGTCGGCAAACCACTTGCGCGCCAGCACCCCGGCGTCGGCATCGGCCGGTTCCGTAGTCGGCGCCACCGGCGTCTCCTGCATCGCCTCGGCCAGCCGGCTGAGCTCCGGCAGTACCGAGCGCACCAGTTCCAGCCCGGACAGCGGCACGATCCAGCAGCGGTATTTTGCACTCCAGCGCGTCTTCGGCACCCAGCGCAGCATGCGCTCTATGGTGTCGGTGTAGTCGGCCTTGATGATGACGGCGCGGTCGGTGGCGTACACCCAGGGGTTGGCTGGCAGCGGATGGGTGAGGAGGCGGGCGCGGGCTTCGTCTTCGGTCAGCATGGGGATTCCGTGGTGTTCGTCCGATGCGGGATGGAAGACAGGGAAGCACGGACGGTGCCAGGCCAGCTGTGGCCTGCGGATGCGCTTGCCCTCGCCGGTGGTGTGCGCGGCGAAGACCTTCGCGTGGCGGCCGCCCGCGTGCGCTTACTGACGCTGCCCCGGTGTCAGCGGGCGATGGCCTTCTCGTAGTGCGCCTCCCAGCCGTCGGGCAGCTTGTGCGCGATGCCCTGGTGGCAGTCGATGCAGGTTTCCTTGTTGGCGGTGGCCTCCGCGTGAAAGCGCTGTGCCCGCTTGGCCTGGCCCTCGATGTTCATCGCGTCGAACGAGTGACAGTTGCGGCACTCGCGCGAATCGCTCGCCTTCATCGTGCGCCACACATTGCCCGCCAGCTGCAGGCGCATTGCCTCGAACTTCTCGCGGGTGTCTATGGTGCCCAGCAGCTTGTGATACAGCTCGTTGGTCGCGCGGATCTTGCGCGCCAGCTTCGGCCCCCATTCGCGCGGGACGTGGCAGTCGGGGCAGCTGGCCCGCACGCCGGCGGTGTTGCGGTAATGGGGCGAGGCCTGGTATTCCGGCAGGACGAAGGCCTTCATCTCGTGGCAGGAGGTGCAGAAGGCCTGGGTGTTGGTCGCTTCGAGCACGGTGTGGAAGCCGCCCCAGAACAGGATGCCGGCGATGACGCCGGCGATGAGGATGCCGCCCCAGGCGTAGCGGGTGCTCGGTTGCCAGAACCAGCGCCACAGCCGCTTGAGCGCGTTTGATCCGGTTGCGGGGTCGGATTGGGCCATTGGTTTCCCCTTGTTCGATGTGGCGCCGCCGCCCTGCAGCGCGCCGTGCCAGCGTGGCCGTGCGTGGGTGGGGCAGGTTCGCGGCGTGTGCTGCGCGCGGCGATGCGCGAGGACATCGCCGCCGCCGTGCAGCGCCCCAGCCCTATTTCACCGCTGTCGAGGAGATCGCGCCCTTGGCGCCGATGCCCAGGGTCATCGGGAAGGACACGTGGTGGAAGCGGGTGGTGACGTTGTCGTCATGGACGGCGAAGCCCACGCTGACCACGCTGCCGGGTTTGAGCGCCTTGTCGTCGGCCGGGTGGCCGGTGTCGAGCTTGCGCGTCCACACCACCGTCCACATGCCGTCCTTCCAGCTGCCCTTGACGTCCGCGTTGTCGGCCGCCGAGCCGCTGGCGTCGGCGCGCGACAGCAGGCGCCCGGGGAGCACGTCGCCTTTCTTCCATCCGGCCGCGGCATCGTAGGCCACCGCGTTCTCTTCCCGGATGATGGCGTGGGGCTTGGATGCGTTGCCGATGTCCTGCAGCGTGATCGCCTTGGCGCCCACCTTCCTGGCATCGAACATGAACTTCGGCGTCATGGTCTTGCGGTCCACATTCCAGCTGAAGGGATTCTTGCCTTCGTCGGACAGGCGGTATTCGAGCACGTAACCGTCGTCGGCCATCCCGACCGGGTTGCTGCGATGGGCGCGCCACTGCATCAGCTCGAGGAACTCGCCCGCTGCCTTGAGCCGGGCGATGTCTTCCGCGGAGCGGGTCTTGTCCCAGCTCGCGGCGTCGTCGCTGCGGGTGCCGGGCAGGTACTTGCGGACATCGCTTTCCTTCAGCGTCTTGCCGATCAGCGCATGGGCCTGCACCTGCTCCTTGCCCACCTCGCCGGGCATGTCGCGCATGCCGTTGTGGCAGGTCAGCCAGCAGCCCTGGTTCTTGAACAGCGGCACCTTGCCGTCGTCTATCATCAGCGCCAGGCGGTCCTCGTAGAGCGGCGGTTCGGCGCCGCTGCGCACCTTTTCCTCGGAGCGGGCATCGCCGAAGAAGACCCATTTCTCGCCGTCGTACATCATGTAGTCGTGCATCTGGCCGGCACGATCCATCTGGGTCTTCCACTGGAAGCGCAGGTAGAGGTTGGTGGCGTCGTGGGCGGCCTGGACCTGGAGGTCCATGACGCCCTGCTTGCCGGCGATGGGCGCGGGTTCGAGGCGGTCGCCCTTGACGAGCTTGGCGCCGATTTCGGCCTCTTCCCCCTCATGGCACGAGATACAGGAATCGCCGGCCTTGACCTTGCCGTCGGCGCGCTTGTGGGCGGGGCTCTTGAGCCAGTCGTAGCTGCTCTGGCCCGGGTAGAACAACTTGATGGTCTGGACCGGAATCTGCGACCAGTCGGCCGGTGGCGCCGACAGCGCCGTTGTCGAAAACGTTGCCGCCAGTGCTGCAATCGCCACGCCGTGCGCGGGCTTCGATGTCGATGCAATCATCGTGTCTCCTCCTCCGTCCGGTTCGTACGACAAACGTGCTGGGGGATGGGAAAGCACTGGCAGGCCGGGGCCCGGTGCGCTTTTTATTGCCGAGGTGCTGCGGTCGCCTGCCGAGGCGACTCGAAGCGCGTCCGGCTTTGATCCTTCATAGCACATCGGACTATCGATGAGGCAAACGAATGGTGCCGGTGGTGCAAGGCGACACGCCCGGGCACCGGCACCCGCTAGTCGGGGCCGGCGCGCAGGCGCGGAACGAAGGCGGGCGTGCGCTCGCGGTAGCGCCGGTACTCGTCACCGAATCCGGCGATCGCATCGTCTTCCTCGCGGCGCGCGAGGCGGGCATAGACCAGCAGCAGCACCGGGAACATCGCCAGCGTCACCAGCGTCGGCCATTGCAGCAGGAAGCCGGACATCACCAGCACGAAGGCGACGTACTGCGGATGGCGGATGCGCGCATAGGGGCCGGTGCAGGCCACGCGATGCTCGCGCTGCGCCTGGTACAGCACCGGCCAGGCCTTCGCCAGCAGCCAGAAGCCGGCGACGATGAATGCGGTGCTGGCCAGATGGAAGGGTCCGAAGTGCGGATTGCCGCGCCAGCCGAACATGACTTCCAGCAGATGGCCGGAATCGTGGGCCGAGAAATCCACGCCGGGAAAGTGCGCGGACAGCCAGCCCGACAGCAGATAGATCGTCAGCGGAAAGCCGTACATCTCGGTGAACAGCGCGACGATGAAGGCCGAGTAGGCGCCGAGCGAGCGCCAGTCGCGCGAGCTGCGCGGCCGGGCGAAGCTGAAGGCGAAGGCGATGAAGAATAGCGAGTTGATGACGACCAGCGACCACAGGCCGTAGGCGGGCGTGTCAGACATCGCGTTTCTCCGCGGCGTCGGCATGCCGCCGGTCGTGACCGTGACCGCCGCCGTGAGGGCGATGGCCGTGATGCATGAACAGATGCATCAGCGGGCAGGCGAGCAGCAACAGCCAGGGCAGCAGGCCGAGCAGATGGGCGCGGTGTTCGGCGAGCAGGTAGAAGGCGGCCAGGGCGAGAAAGCCGATGAACACCCATTTCGGTTTTGTCTGCCCCTTGTCCTGCGGCGGGGGCGAACGGGGGGCGTCGTGCAATGAGCTCATGACGGTTCTCCCGGGCGGGGCGATGCCGGGCAGGCGACCCAGAAGCCGAGCAGACCCATCCAGTGCCCGCGTTTCTCGACGGTATCGAAACCGCTGCGTTGCAGGAAGGCGGGAATCTCGCCGCGCAGGTTGGCGGCGGTCATCGGCATCGCCAGCATCGGCCACAGCAGCAGCCACCACAGCGGCGTGGCCGGGCGGTCGAGATCGACGATGACGAGCCGGCCGCCCGGCTTGAGCACGCGATGCACCTCGCGCAGGCCGGCGAGCTTGGTGGCGGGCGGCAGGTGGTGCAGCATGGCGCTCGACAGCACCGCGTCGAAGGACGCATCGGCAAAGGGCAGCGCCTCGATCGCGGCGACCTCGAAGCGCGCCCGGCTCGCTTCGGCAGCGGCGGCGCGGCGGGCGGCCGCGATCATCGCCGGCGCGGCGTCGATGCCGGTGACGCTGCCGCCGGGGCCGACCGCGTCGGCCGCGAGGCGGGTGAGCACGCCGGTGCCGCAGCCGACGTCGAGCACCTGTTCGCCGGCCCGCAGCGCGGCGTGGCGCAGGGTCTCGCGGCGAAAGGCGGGGCCGAGCCCGAGCCTGGGGCAGTACCAGTCGTAGATCGGCGCCGCCCAGCCCAGGGTGACGCCGTGGGTGTGCGGTGCGGTTTCGGTCGGGTAGGCGTCGGTGCCGCGCAGGCGCAGGGCGGCCCACACCAGGATGAGCGGGCAGACCAGCAGCAGCGCCGCCACCACCGCGCCCGGCCAGCCCGGCCCCCAGCGCCACAGCACCACGGCCGCCAGCGTCACCGCCAGTGCCGGGCAGATCCACATCCAGTTGTCGAGCGGACGTTTCATGGCTCATCCCCGTGGCGGGGTCAGACCTTCGCCCGGTTCAGCCGCAGCGCGTTGCCGACCACCGACACCGAGCTGAAGCTCATCGCCAGCGCGGCGATCATCGGCGACAGCAGCAGGCCGAAGGCCGGGTAGAGCAGGCCGGCGGCGATGGGTACGCCGAGGGCGTTGTAGAGCAGCGCGAACAGCAGGTTCTGGCGCATGTTGGCGACGGTGGCGAGCGAGATGTTGCGCGCGGTGGCGATGCCGCGCAGGTCGCCCTTCACCAGCGTCAGGTGGGCGCTGTTCATCGCCACGTCGGTGCCGGTGCCCATGGCGATGCCGACGTTGGCGCGCGCCAGCGCCGGGGCGTCGTTGATGCCGTCGCCCGCCATCGCGACGACGCGGCCTTCGCCCTGCAGCCTGGCGACCAGCGCATCCTTGTCGGCCGGCTTGACCTCGCCGTGCACCGCGTCGATGCCCAGCCGGGCGCCGACCGCGCGCGCGGTGGTGAGGCCGTCGCCGGTGGCCATGACGATGCGCATGCCGCTGTCGCGCAGCGTGCGCAGCGCGTCGGGGGTGGAAGCCTTGATGGGGTCGGCCACCGCGACCAGTCCGGCGAGCGCGCCATCGACCGCGAGGTGCATCACGCTGGCGCCCTCCTGGCGCAGCGCTTCGGCGCGTGCGGCGAGGGGCTGCCAGGCGATGCCTTCGTCGTCCATCAGCGCGCTGTTGCCGAGCACCACCCGGCGGCCTTCCACCGTGCCGTGTACGCCGATGCCGGACGAGGATTCGAAGCGGTCCGGCGTCGTCAGCTTCAGTCCGCGCTGCCTGGCCTCGGCGACGATGGCGTGGGCGAGCGGGTGTTCGCTGCCCTGGTCGAGGCTGGCGGCGATGCGCAGCACCTCGTCCTCGGTCCAGCCTGCGGCGGCGGCAAGGGCATGGAAGGCGGGGCGGCCTTCGGTGAGGGTGCCGGTCTTGTCCACGATCAGGGTGTCGACCTGGCGCAGCGATTCGATGGCCGCGGCGTCGCGGAACAGCACGCCGTGGGTGGCGGCCTTGCCGGTGGCGACCATCACCGACATCGGCGTCGCCAGGCCGAGCGCGCAGGGGCAGGCGATGATGAGTACCGCGACGGCGTTGATCAGGCCGTAGGCCCAGCTCGGCTGCGGGCCGTAGAGCCCCCAGGCGAAGAAGCTGGCGAGCGCGATCAGCACCACCCCGACCACGAACCAGCCGGCGACCACGTCGGCCATGCGCTGCATGGGCGCGCGCGAGCGCTGGGCCTGGGCCACCATCTGCACGATCTGCGCCAGCACCGTCTGGCTGCCGATTTTTTCCGCCACCATCACCAGCGCGCCGCTGGTGTTCAGCGTGGCGCCGATCAGCTTGTCGCCCGGCCGCTTGGTCACCGGGATGGGTTCGCCGGTGAGCATGGATTCGTCCACCGCGCTTTCGCCCTCGATCACGCCGCCATCCACCGGCACCTTCTCGCCCGGGCGCACGCGCAGGCGGTCGCCCGGATGCACATGGGCGAGCGGGATGTCCTCCTCGCCGCCGTCGGTGCGGATGCGGCGCGCGGTCTTGGGCGCGAGGCCGAGCAGCGCCTTGATCGCGGCGCCGGTCTCGGCGCGCGCCTTCAGTTCCATCACCTGGCCGAGCAGGGTCAGCGAGATGATCACCGCGGCAGCTTCGAAATACACCGCGACGTGCTCGCCCATGCGGAACGAGTGCGGGAAGAGGTCGGGCGCGACGGTGGCGATCACGCTGTAGACATAGGCGGCGCCGGTGCCCAGGCCGATCAGCGTCCACATGTTGGGGCTGCGCTGGCGGATGGATTGCACGCAGCGCACGAAGAAGGGCGCGCCCGCCCACAGCACCACCGGGGTGGCGAGCGCGAGTTCCACCCACGGCCGCGCGGCGCCGAGCAGCGGGTCGAACAGGCCGCCGGACATCGCGATCAGGGTGACGGCCAGGGTGAGCGGCAGCGTCCACCAGAAGCGGCGGCGGAAGTCGGCGAGTTCCGGGCTGCTTTCGGCCTCGGCCGACGGCAGCACCGGTTCCAGCGCCATGCCGCACTTGGGGCAGGTGCCGGGGCCGATCTGGCGGATCTCGGGGTGCATCGGGCAGGTGTATTCGGTGCCGTCGGCTGCGGCGGTCTCGGGCTGTGTGGCCGGGGCGAGATAGCGCTGCGGGTCGGCCTGGAAGCGGGTCAGGCAGTGCGCGCTGCAGAAGCGGTAGTCGTGGCCGGCGTGGCTGGCGCGATGGGGCGAATCCGGCTTCACCGCCATGCCGCAGACCGGGTCTCTGGCGTCGTCGGCGGAGGCGGGCGGAGGGGCGTGATGGTGGTGGTCGGCATGAAGCACCGCGTCGCCGTCGTGATGCAGGTGTTGGTGGCGCATGACAGGACTCCCCGTGCGCAGCGGCGCATTGCGCTGCCGCTTTTTCAGCATAGTGCGCCGCGGCGGCTGACGTCAGGCTGGCGGGCGGATGACATTCCCGTCATCTGCGGCGCGGCCGCCGATTTGCGCTACCCTGCGCGTCCGCGACGCCCCGGCCCGGTTCCGAGGGCGGCGGCTTCGTGTTCTGCTGAGGAAACCATGGATAGTCTCGAAGACCTGCGTGCGGGCAAGCTGGCCGGCGCGCAGCGCCTGAAGCTCGCCTGCGGGCTGACCGAGTTCCCGCGCGAGATCTTCCAGCTCGCCGACACGCTGGAGGTGCTGGATCTCTCCGGCAACCGGCTGTCGTCGCTGCCGGACGAGCTGCCGCGCCTGCAGCGGCTGCGCATCCTGTTCTGCTCGGATAACGACTTCACCGAACTGCCCGAGGTGCTTGGCCGCTGTCCGCAGCTGGAGATGGTCGGCTTCAAGGCCAATCGCATCGCCACCGTGTCCGGCGGCGCGCTGCCGGCGCAGCTGCGCTGGTTCATCCTCACCGACAACCGCATCGACACCCTGCCGGACGAGATCGGCCGCTGCCCCCGGTTGCAGAAGCTGATGCTGGCCGGCAACCGCCTGCGCACCCTGCCGGCCGGTCTGGCCGATTGCCGGCGGCTGGAGCTGCTGCGGATCTCCGCCAACCACCTGGAGACGCTGCCCGACTGGCTGTTGACGATGCCGCGGCTGGGCTGGCTGGCCTTCGGCGGCAATCCGTTCTGCACCGGGCTGGAGGACGCGGCGCTGGCGCACGACCCGATCGCCACGCTGGACTGGGCGGATCTGCAAGCGGGCGAGCAGCTGGGCGAGGGCGCGTCGGGCGTGATCCAGCGCGCGCTGCTGCGCGGTGAGCCGCCGCAGGCGGTTGCGGTCAAGCGCTTCAAGGGCGCCGTCACCAGCGACGGCCTGCCGCACTCTGAGATGGCGGCCTGCGTGCATGCCGGCGCCCATCCCAATCTGGTGCCTGCGCTGGGCAAGCTGGCGGACGGTGCGGACGGCGCCGGCGGCTTGGTGATGGGGCTGATTCCGCCTGCCTTCCGCAACCTCGCCGGCCCGCCGAGCATGGCGTCCTGCACCCGCGACGTCTATGCGGAAGGCACGCGCTTCACGCCGCAACAGGCCCTGTCCATTGCCGGTGGCGTCGCCTCGGTGGCGACCCACCTGCATGCGCGCGGCCTGATGCACGGCGACCTCTATGGCCACAACATCCTGCATGACGGCGAGGGGCGGGTGCTGCTGGGCGATTTCGGCGCCGCCTCGTTCTACCGGCGCGAGGACGCGGCGCTGGCTGCCGCCCTGGAGCGCATCGAACTGCGTGCCTTCGGCTGTCTGCTGGAGGAACTGGCCGAGCGCTGCGACCCGACGCCGGCGCTGCGGGCCGGCTTGGGGGCGCTGGTGAGCGCCTGCCTGAACGAGCGCCCGTCGTCGCGGCCGAGCTTCGCCGCCGTCGAGCACCTGCTGGCGGACTGCGCCCGCCAGCTTCCTGCTTGAGCCGGCGGGCTCCCGGCGCTGTCAGTCCGCGGTGGCGGTCGAGAGCGGCTGGTAGCCGCTCCGCCGCAACTGCCATTCCTTCACCACCGCGTACAGCGCCGGGATCACCGCCAGCGTCAGCACGGTCGAGGAGATCATGCCGCCCACCATCGGTGCGGCGATGCGGCTCATGACCTCGGCGCCGGTGCCGCTGCTCCACATGATGGGCAGGAGGCCGGCCATGATCGCCACCACCGTCATCATCTTGGGCCGCACCCGCTCCACCGCGCCTTCCATGATGGCCGCGTAGAGGTCGGCCGCTGTCGGCGCGCGGCCCTCGGTGGCGCGGCGGGCGCGGATCGCGTCCCAGGCGTGGTCGAGGTAGATCAGCATGATGACGCCGGTTTCGGCGGCGACGCCGGCGAGCGCGATGAAGCCGACCGCCACCGCCACGCTCATCTGGTAGCCCAGCCACCACATCAGCCACACCCCGCCGACCAAGGCGAAGGGCACCGACAGCATCACGATCAGGGTCTCGGTCAGCCGCCGGAAATTGAGGTAGAGCAGCACGAAGATCAGCACCAGGGTCAGCGGCACGACGATCTTCATCTTCTCCTTGGCGCGCTCCATGTTCTCGAACTGCCCGCTCCAGGTGGCGTAGTAGCCGGCCGGGAAGCTGACCTGCTCGGCCACCGCCCGCTGCGCGCGCTTGACGAAGGCGCCGATGTCGGCCTCGCGGGTGTCGACATACACATAGGCGGCGAGCAGGGCGTTCTCGGTGCGTATCGCCGGGGCGCCGCGGACGATGCGCACCTCGGCGAGCTGGCCGAGCGGGACGGCGCCGTTCATGGTCGGCACCAGCACCTCGGCGGCGATGCGTTGCGGGCTGTCGCGCAGCGCGCGCGGGTAGCGCACCGCGACGTTGTAGCGCTCCAGGCCTTCCACCGTGGTGGTGACCATGTCGCCGCCGAGCGCGGTGGCGACCACCTCCTGGACCATGTCGACCGACAGGCCGTAGCGGGCGAGCTGTTCGCGCCTGGGTTCGATATCGACGTAGTAGCCGCCGGCCACGCGTTCGGCGTAGGCGCTGGCGGTGCCCGGCACGGTGCGCACCGCGGCCTCCACCTGTTTGGCGACGGTTTCCAGCGTCTCCAGATCCTTGCCGAACACCTTGACGCCCACCGGCGTGCGGATGCCGGTGCTGAGCATGTCGATGCGGGCCTTGATCGGCATGGTCCAGGAATTGGCGAGGCCGGGGAACTTGAGTGCCGCGTCCATCTCGGCGATCAGCGCGTCGGTGGTGAGGCCCGGCCGCCATTCGCTTTGCGGCTTGAGCTTGATGACGGTCTCGAACATCTCCAGCGGCGCCGGGTCGGTGGCGGTGTTGGCGCGGCCGGCCTTGCCATAGACCGATTCCACCTCGGGGAAGGTCTTGATGATGCGGTTGGTGGTGGCGAGCAGCCGCCCGGCCTCGGTGGTCGACATCCCCGGCAGCGCCGCCGGCATGTAGAACAGCGTGCCCTCGTTGAGGGTGGGCATGAACTCCGAGCCGATCTGGCGCGCCGGAACCAGCGTCGCCGCCATCGCCAGCAGCGCCAGCGCGATGGTGACCCACTTGAAGCGCAGCACGGCGCGGATGATGGGGCGGTAGAGCCAGATCAGCAGGCGGTTCACCGGGTTCTTCGCCTCCGGCAGGATGCGGCCGCGCACGAAGAACAGCATCAGCACCGGCACCAGCGTCACCGACAGCAGCGCCGCGCCCGCCATGGCGAAGGTCTTGGTGAAGGCGAGCGGCGAGAACAGCCGGCCCTCCTGGCCTTCGAGGGTGAACACGGGGAGGAAGGAGACGGTGATGATGAGCAGCGAGAAGAAGAGGGCGGGGCCGACTTCCTTGCAGGCGGCGAGGATGGCGGCGACGCGGGCGGTGTTGGTTCCCTCCCCTTCAAGGGGGCGGAGGCGGGGTTTCGCAGAGCACTGCTCTGCGCCGCCGGAGCGGCGAGGCGAAGCGGAGACTTCCGGGTTAGGGTGGGGATGGGGTAGGTTTCCATCGCCGTCGAACCCCATCCCCACCCCCGCCCTCCCCTTGAAGGGGAGGGAGTTGGACGGCGAGTCGTCACGGACATCGCTCCTGCTTTGCGCTGAAGCCTCCAACCGCTCCAGATGCTTGTGCGCGTTCTCGATCATCACGATCGCCGCATCCACCATCGCGCCGATCGCTATCGCGATCCCGCCCAGGCTCATGATGTCCGCCCCCAGACCGAGCGCGCGCATCGCGACGAAGGCGAACAGGATGCCGAGCGGCAGGGTGATGATGGCGACCAGCGCGCTGCGCACGTGCAGCAGGAAGACCACGCACACCGCGGCGACGATCAGGCTTTCCTCCAGCAGCGTCCATCGCAGGTTGGCGATGGCGCGCTCGATCAGTTCGGCGCGGTCGTATACCGGCACGATTTCGGCGCCCGTGGGCAGGCCGGGGGCGATCTCGGCGATCTTGGCCTTGACGTTGGCGATCACGTCGAGCGCGTTCTGGCCGAAGCGCGCCATGACGATGCCGGAGGCGACCTCGCCTTCGCCGTTCAGCTCGGCGATGCCGCGGCGCTCGGCCGGCACCAGCTCGACGCGGCCGATGTCGGCGATGCGTACCGGGGTGCCGTTCTCGCTCTTCAATACCAGCCCGGCAATGTCGTCCACGCTGCGCAGGTAGCCGCGGCCACGCACCATGTATTCCTTTTCCGCCATCTCCACCACGCGGCCGCCGACGTCGCGGTTGGCGTTGCGGATGGCGCGGCTCACCTCATCGAGCGCGATGCCGTAACCGGCCAGCCGGCGCGGATCGACGGTGACCTGGTACTCGCGCACGAAGCCGCCGACGCTCGCCACTTCCGCCACGCCGTGGGCCTTGGTGAGCTGGTAGCGCACATACCAGTCCTGCAGGCTGCGGGTGTCGGCGAGCGACATGTCCTTGCCGAGCACCGCATACTGATAGACCCAGCCGACGCCGGTGGCGTCCGGTCCGATCTGCGGCGCCACCCCCTGCGGCAGGCGACCGGCGGCGGTGCTGAGGTATTCCAGCACCCGCGAGCGCGCCCAGTAGATGTCGGTGCCGTCCTCGAAGATCACGTACACATAGGACGCGCCGAACATCGAGAAGCCGCGCACCACCTTGGCCCGCGGCACCGCCAGCATCGCGGTGGTGAGCGGGTAGGTCACCTGGTCCTCCACCACCTGCGGCGCCTGGCCGGGGTAGTCGGTATAGACGATGACCTGCACATCCGACAGATCGGGCAGGGCGTCGAGCGGGGTGTGCTTGACCGCGTAGAGGCCGCCGCCGATCAGCAGCAGGGTGCCGAGCAGGACCAGGAAGACGTTGCGGGCGGACCAGTCGATCAGGCGGGCGAGCATGTCAGGGTTTCCCGTGGCCGGCGTGGTCCGCAGCCCGCGCCGTCGGCTCGATCTTCGTGACCACGAATTCGCCCGGCGCCCGCTGTTCGAAGCGGAAGCGGATCGCCGTCCCCGGCGCCACCCCGGCCACCACCTCCGCCGAGGCGATACCGAAATCCATCGTCATCTCAGGCCACTGCAGCGCCGGGATGGGGCCGTGGCTGACGGTGATCGAGTTCATCGCCAGGTCGATGCCGTCCAGCGTGCCGGTGGCTTCGAAGTCCTGGGCGGCCGCCGGCTGCGTGGCGTCGGCCGTGGCTTCGGTCAGGTTGGAAAGTGCGGCCTTCAGCTGGCTCTCGGAGTCGATCAGGAAGTTGGCCGACACCACCACCCGCTCGCCGGCCTTCAGGCCTTCGCTCACCTCGACGAAATCCTGGCCGCGCGCGCCCAGCTTCACCGGCTGCGGTTTGTAGCGGCCTTCGGCTAGCGCGATCAGCACCACCTGGCGGTGGCCGTCGTCGATCACCGCCGAGGCGGGCACCGTCACCCGCGGCGCGGCGGGGCCGGCGGCGAGTTCGACATGGGCGAACATGCCCGGTCGCAGCAGGCGTTCGCGGTTGTCGAGTTCGAGGCGGACCGGCGTGCTGCGGGTGGCGGCGTTGAGCGTCGGATAAACGTAGGCCACCCGCGCATCGAAGCGGCGGCCGGGGAAGGCGTCGAGGCTGACGCCAGCCGGCTGGCCGACCGCGACGCGGGCAAGGTCCTGCTCGTAGACCTCGGCGATCACCCACACCCGCGACAGGTCGGCGATGCGGTAGATCGCCTCGCCGGGCATGAAACGCGCACCCTGCACCGCGTTCTTCTCGAGCACGATGCCGTCGGCGGGGGCGTGGAAGGTGTGCCGCGCGGGCGCTTTGGTCGCTGCGGCAGCCCCCTCGGGGGGCGACTCGGCCCGCAGGGCCGGGGCGGGGGCGGTGATCTCCCAATTCTTCAACCGTTCGCGGGTGGCCTGGGCCAGCCGGGCGGCGGAGGCTGCGGCGGCCGGATCGGTGGCGGCGGCGTCGCGCTGCAGCTGTTCGGCGATACGCAATTCCTCGCCGGCCGACTGCAGCTCCGGGCTGTAGACGGTGAACAGCGGCTGGCCACGGCGTACCGGGTCACCGACCGCGCTGACGTGCAGGCGCTCGATCCAGCCTTCGAAGCGTGGCGCTACCGCCACCACCGAACGCTCGTCGAGTTCGATGCGGCCGACCACGCGCAGCCCGGCATCGAGCACGCGTTCTTCGGCGAGTGCGGTCTTGACGCCCAGCAACTGCACCCGCGCCGGGCTGACGCGGACCACGCCGGCGTCGTCGGGCGTGTCGTCGGCATAGACCGGGATGTAGTCCATGCCCATCGAATCCTTCTTGGGCACCGGCGAGGTGTCGGGCAGGCCCATCGGGTTGCGGTAATAGAGCGGCTTGCGCTCGCCGGCGGCGGCCGGCGCTGCGCCATCGCTGGCGGGCGCGGCGGCGGGGTGACCGGCGTTGCGGCTGCCGGCCCAGTAGCCGGCGCCGAGCGCCAGCGCCACCGCAAGCGCGGCGAGGGAAAGTTGCGCTGCGGGCTTCACTGCATCTCTCCTGCGAGTTTTTCCAGTTCGGCGAGCGCGGAACGGGTTTCGACCTCGGTTTCCAGCGCGCGCATGCGGATGTCGATCAACTGGCGCTCGGCCTCGATCACGCTGTCGAAATCGACGCGGCCGTTGGCGAAGGCGCTGCGGGTGGCGTCGCGGGTGGCCTCGGCCTGTGGCCGCAGGCTGCCGGTGAGCAGGCGCAGCGTTTCGCGGCTGGCGGCGTAGGCGGCGTAGCTGCGGCCGAGTTCGCCCTGCAGGCGTTGCTCGGCGGCGCTGCGGCGCATGTCGGCGGCGGTCACCATGTGTTCGGCCTCGCGTTCGCGCGCGCGGCGGGCGGACTGCTGCAGCGGGATCATCACCTCTACCATCAGATCCCAGGAGTTCTCGCCGTCGCGCGGCCGGTTGTTGGTGAGGCCGACGCTCCAGTCCGGGTAGCGGTCGCGCAGGGTGCGGTCGCGCTCTACGCGGGCGACGTCGGCGCCGGAGGCTTCCGCCGCCAGTTCCGGGTTGGCGGCGCGCACGCGCTCCAGCAGCGCGGCGAACTGCGGGGTTTCCGGCAGGGGCGCGGGGTCGAGCGGCGCGGCCAGCGCCTCTGTCGCCGGCCGCGACAGCAGCGCGTTCAGGGCCGCGGCGGCGCCGCTGCGTTTCTGCTCCACCGCTACCTGCGCCAGCCGCTGGGTGGTGATCTCGCGCTGGGCACGCAGCACCGCCTGCTGGGGCAGCAGGCCGAGCTTGTAGCGGCTGAGCGTGGTCTCTTCCAGGCCCTGCAGCAGCGCCAGCGCGTCGCGGTTGAGCCGGGCCTCGCGGTCGGCGGCGTAGTAGCGCAGCCAGGCCATCTTGATGTCGGCGGCGAGCGCCACCCAGGCCGCGTCGCGTGCGGAATCCGCCTTCTGCGCCCGCGCCTCGGCGGCGCGGCTGTCGAGCTCGCGCTTGCCCCAGGCGGGCAGCGGCTGGATCACCCGGTAGCGCGTCTCGCCGACCTGGCCCGGCACCAGCGTGGTCTTGCCGCCGCTCATGCGGTTGGTGAAGTCCATCAGTTCCACCTGGAAGCTCGGGTCGGGCAGCGCACCCGCCGAACCGATGCGCTCGCGCGCGGCCTCGGCCTCGGCGCGTTCGGCGGCGAAGGCGGGGTTGTTGAGCCGGGCGTGTTCGAGCAGGCCGGGGATGGAGGCGCCGAGGGCGGGGGCGTCGGCGAAAGCAGGGCCGCTGCCGGCCAATGCCAGCAGGAGGGCGATAACCCCTCTGCCCACGATCCCCTCGAATCGGTACTTCATGATCGTGACTCCGGCATTTCTTCTTGAAGGTTTCTTGCTGCCGTATCGAACCACCGCCCGGGACGACGTGCGGGGGTTTGCGGAGCGGGCGAGGACGGTCTGAGCGAGCAGAGCGAGCGAGTTCCGCTGTCCGCGGAGCACGTTCCCGCGCGGCGTCTCAAGAAACCCGCAGACGGTTCAAACCGGGCTGTGAGTCGCGACCACATCCTCCGTAGGCGTGATCACGCCCGGCGAGACTACTGCGCCACTTCCAGCGCCGTCACCGTAAACACCCCGCCTACCCGATCCGCCACGAAGCGGATCTTGTCGCCCGCCTTGACCTTGTCCAGCATCGCCGGATCGCTCGCGCGGAACACCATGGTCATCGGCGGCATGTCCAGCCTGGCGAGCGGGCCGTGGCTGATGGTGAGCTTGCCGGCCGCCTTGTCCACCTTCTTCACCGTGCCTTCGGCATAGGCATCGGTTGCAGCGGCCGCTGTGGGCTCGGCGGCGTGGTGCGCGTCATGCTCGTTGGCGGCCTGCGCCGGAGCGGTGCCCAGGGCCAGGGTGGCGGCGAGCGCAGCAAGGGAAATCGCAAACTTCATGATGCATCCTTCGGTGATATCGCTAGGGTCGGAGTATGACGGGATCAGCCCGACCGCAGGCTGACCCGCAGATTACATTCTTGTCAGACTGGCGCCGGCTGCCTTGATCCGGCTCACTTCACCACCAGCGTGCCCTTCATCCCCGCCTGGTAGTGGCCGGGGATCAGGCAGGCGAACTCGAAGTCGCCGGTGCGGTTGAAATGCCACACGATCTCGCCGCTGCCGCCCGGCGCCACATGCGCCATCCACGGCTCTTCGTGCTCCATCTCGGGAAAGCGCTCCATCAGCGCGGCATGCTCGGCGAGCGCGGCGGGCGTGCCGATCACCATCTCGTGCATCACCTGGCCGCGGTTCTGGTGAGTGAAACGGACGGTCTCGCCCAGCTTCACCGCGATGCGGTCCGGCACGAAACGCATCTCGTCCGTCATCACGATCGGAATCGTGCGGCTCACCGCCTTCTCCTCACCGGCAATGCCCCATTCCTGTTGCTCCTTCGCCACCGCGGCCGGCTTCGCCCCGGCATGCGGCTTGTCGCCGTGGGCGAGGGCTCCGCGCTGCAGGGCAAACAACCCGGCCGCCAGCCCGGCGGCGAGAAAACGACGACGATTCTTCATGGCAAGCTCCATCGCTGTCGGGCGGCATTCGCGCCCGCGTGCATCTTCGACAACGCGGCGCGACCGCCGCTCAGTGGCCCTGATGACTGCCCGGCTTGCGCACCGTCATCTCCACCGCCGGCGCCGACGGCGCACCCGCCGCCTTGTGGCGTTCCGGTGCCGGCACAGCGCCGGTCCACTCCCGCGCCACCGTGCCCGGAGGATGCTTGAACCAGCCCGGATCGGAATAGTCGCCCGGCTTCTGCCCGCGCCTCACCTTCAGCGTGGTGAACATGCCGCCCATCTCGATCGCGCCGAAGGGGCCCTGGCCGGTCATCATCGGCAAGGTGTTGTCGGGCAGCGGCATCTCCATCTCGCCCATGTCGGCCATGCCGCGCTCGCCCATCACCATGTAGTCCGGCACTACCTGCTGGATCTGCTCGACCAGGCCGCGGTGGTCCACGCCTATCATCGTCGGCACGTCGTGGCCCATCGCGTTCATGGTGTGGTGCGACTTGTGGCAGTGCATCGCCCAGTCGCCTTCTTCATCGGCGATGAACTCGATCTGGCGCATCTGGCCGACGGCGATGTCGGTGGTGACCTCCGGCCAGCGCGACTCCGGCCGTGTCGGGCCGCCGTCGGTGCCGGTGACCTCGAACTCGTGACCGTGGATGTGGATGGGGTGGTTGGTCATCGTCAGGTTGCCGATGCGCACCCGCACGCGGTCGCCCTTGCGCACGTTGAGCGTATCGATGCCGGGAAAGGCGCGGCTGTTCCAGGTCCACAGGTTGAAGTCCAGCATGGTGTTCACCTTGGGGACGTAGCTGCCCGGCTCGATGTCGAAGGCGTTGAGCAGGAAGCAGAAGTCGCGATCCACCGCGGCGATGTGCGGATGCGGTTCGCGCGGGTGGGTGACCCAGAAGCCCATCATGCCCATCGCCATCTGCGTCATCTCGTCGGCATGCGGGTGGTACATGAAGGTGCCGGGACGGCGCGCGACGAACTCATAGACGAAGGTCTTGCCGGGCGGAATCTGCGGCTGGGTGAGGCCGCCGACGCCGTCCATGCCGTTGGGCAGGCGCTGGCCGTGCCAGTGGATGGTGGTGTGCTCGGGCAGCCGGTTGGTGACGAAGATGCGCACCCGGTCGCCTTCCACCACCTCGATGGTGGGGCCGGGCGACTGGCCGTTGTAGCCCCACAGGCGGGCGACCATGCCGGGCGCGATCTCGCGCTCCACCGGCTCGGCGACGAGGTGGAATTCCTTCACGCCTTGGTTCATGCGCCAGGGCGCCGTCCAGCCGTTGAGGGTGACGACCGGGTTGTAGGGGCGGCCGCTCTTCGGCTGCAGTGGCGGCGCGGTGGCGGCGCTGGTCTGGATGGCGGGTTCGGGCAGGGCGGCCAACGCCACCCGGCTGACGCCGGCGGCGGCCACGCCCAGGCCGGCGAGGCCGGCACCGGCGAGAAAGCGGCGGCGGTCGGGTTTGGGATCTTGGCTCATCGGGGGACGGACTCCGGCTATCAATGACCGCCGCCATCGGCGGCGGGGGCGGCGCTGGCCTGCAGCGCGAGCGGGGCGATCGGCGTGCCGAGCATGGCGGCGCGCAGCGCGGCATCGGCGAGCCAGAAGTCGCGTTCGGCCTCGAGCGCGGCGATCACGCCGGCGGCGCGGCTGCGGCTGTCGGCGAGCAGCTCGAACACGCCGATCAGCATGCCGTTGTACTGGAGCACGCTCTCCTCGGCGATCCGGCTGCGCAGCGGCACGATCTCGTCGCGGTAGTGGCGGGCGAGGTCGTGGGCGTTGCGGTAGCCCTCGTAGCTGGCGCGCAGCTGCGAACTGGCGTTGCGCGCCACCTGCAGGCTGCGGTTGAAGGCGGCGAGGTAGCGTGCCTCGGCACCGGCCCGGCTGGCGTCGCCGAAGTCGAACAGCGGCAGCGGCAGTTCGATCTCGAAGCCGCGCTGCGGCGCTTCGCCGGTTTCGCTGTTGTTCACGCCGGCCACATGCAGGCCGTTGACGATGCTGGTGACGCGGGTGAGGCCGAGATCCTTTGCCGTGCGGTCGAGGTCGGCGCGCGCCAGACGGATGTCGAGCCGGTCCTCGACCAGGCTGCGGCCGACGCCGGCTTCATCCAGCGGCGTGGCAGGCAGCTCGGGCAGGCGCGCCGGCAGCCGCAGCGCCGCCGCCTGTTGCGGCGACAGGCCGAGCAGGCGCACTAGCGCCTCGCGCGCGCCGGTCGCGGCCTGGCGGGCGCGGATGCCGCCGGCGACGGCGTCGGCATGCAGCGACTGTTCGCGCGCCGCCTGCAACTGGCTGAAGTTGCCCACCGCCCGCATGCGCTGCGCGAGTTCGGCGCCCGCGGTCGAGGCGGTGGTGAGCTGGCCCCAGGCGGCGGCGATCTGCTGCGCGGCCACCGCCTGCGTCCATGCCTGGCGCACCGCGGCGACGCGTTCGACCAGCGCGGTCGAGGCCTGCAGCCGGGTCTGCTGCTGGCGCAGTTCGGCGCGCTCCAGCCGGGCGGGCAGCAGCAGCAGGTCGAGCAGCGAGATGCCGAGCGAGCGGCCGATGTCGAGTTCGGTGTCGCCGTCGTGGCGGCGCACCAGCTTCTCGAAGCTGAACACCGGGTTGGGCATGCGCGCCGAGGCGGTGGCGTCAGCCGAGGCGGTGGCCGCTTCGGCGAGCACGATCTGGAAGTCGGGGCTGTAGCCGAGCGCGATGCGCACCGCGTCGTCGGCGGCGAGCGGACCGGCGGCGAGCGTACGGTCGACCTCCTGCGTCATCGCCTCGCGTTCGGCGTCGCTGCGCAGCCAGCGCGGCTCGCTGCCGAGCCGGGCGCCGCCGTAGTCGGTCAAGGCGCGGTAGTTGTCGTCGATGGCGGTACTGGCGCAGCCGGCGAGCAGCAGCGCCGCCGCGAGCGCGGCGGGCAGGCGGAGGCGGGGCGTCATCGTGCGGTCTCCGCCGGTTGGGGCTGCAGATGGCCGCCGTGGCCGCGCAGGCCGCCGACCTCGTCGTTGACCTCGCGCCAGTCGCGCAGCGGTTCGTCGGCGCGGTAGGCGCGGTAGTCGGACAGCGTGGAGCGGAAGGGCGGCGGCGTCTCGGGCGCGGCGGCGGTCGGCGCCGCGGTTTGCGGCGGCTGTGGCGCGGTGGCGGGCGGCGCGTCGGCGGCCCGGGCCGGCACGGCCAAGCCGAGCAGCACGGCGGCGAGGCTGCCGATGCGGCAGGCGGTTGCTCTCATCGGGGCGTGATCTGTTTTGGGTTGTGATGCGGCCGGCGCCCGGGCGCCGGCCGTGGTCCGCTCACTTAGCCGGCCCTGCCGGGGTGGCGGGCGGCTGCATCATCATGGGCATCTTCATCAT
Source organism: Azoarcus sp. DD4 (assembly GCF_006496635.1). Taxonomy (NCBI): domain Bacteria; kingdom Pseudomonadati; phylum Pseudomonadota; class Betaproteobacteria; order Rhodocyclales; family Zoogloeaceae; genus Azoarcus; species Azoarcus sp. DD4. The sequence goes on along the minus strand of NZ_CP022958.1, from coordinate 3,989,673 downwards.
GCGGTTCATCATGCCCATGTGCCGCTGCATCATCTGCATGTGCTCGCGCATCATCTCGGGGGTGACGCTGCCGTCCATCATCATCGGCGGTCCGCCGCGGCCGGCGCCCGGACCCATGGGGCCCGCGCCCGGGCCGCCGGCCATCGGGCATTGCGGCATGCCCTGGCCGTAGGCTTCGAAGGCCTTCAGCTGCTCTTCCATCAGCGCCATGCGGCGCTCGGGGTCCTTCTCGGCACGGATCGCCTGCATGCGCACCTGCAGTGCGGGCAGACTGGCAGCCGGCGGCCATTCGCCGCTGGCCGGCGCAGCGGGCGGCACCGCCAGTGCGGCCGATGCGGCCACCGTGGCGGCGAGCGCGAGGGCCATGGGCAACATGCGCAGGGATTTCATGATCGATCTCCTTTCCGTCCGGGGGCGGGCATTGTTCTTCGGCATCGAACACCGGGACACGCTGTCATGATGCGGGCGCCTCGCAGTCGCCAGGCTGACCCGCGGATTACATCTTTGTAATCTTGGTCGCGGCGTCGGCGGCGGCAGGCACAATGGGGCCGCAACGCGAATTTCGAGAGTGAATCACCGTGAAGATCCTGATCGTCGAGGACGAGCCCAAGACCGGCGACTACCTGCGCCAGGGCCTGGCCGAGGCGGGTTTCGTCGTCGACCTCGCCCGCGACGGGCTGGACGGCCTGCACCTCGCGCTCGGCGGCGAGCACGACCTGATCGTGCTGGACGTGATGCTGCCCTCGCTCGACGGCTGGGGCGTGCTGCAGACCCTGCGCCGCGCGGGCCACCAGATGCCGGTGCTGTTCCTGACCGCACGCGACCAGGTGGAAGACCGGGTGCGCGGGCTGGAGCTGGGCGCCGACGACTACCTGGTCAAGCCCTTCGCCTTCTCCGAGCTGCTCGCCCGGGTGCGCACCCTGCTGCGGCGGGGCAAGAGCAAGGAGCCCGAGGTGCTGCGTGCGGCCGATCTCGAGCTCGACCTGCTGCGCCGGCGGGTGATGCGCGGCGGCCATCGCATCGACCTCACCGCCAAGGAGTTCGCCCTGCTCGAGCTGCTGTTGCGCCGCCAGGGCGAGGTGCTGCCGCGTTCGCTGATCGCCTCGCAGGTGTGGGACATGAATTTCGACAGCGACACCAATGTGATCGAGGTGGCGGTGCGGCGCCTGCGCGCCAAGGTGGATGAAGCCTTCGAGCCCAAGCTGATCCGCACCGTGCGCGGCATGGGCTATGTGCTGGAGGCGCCGGAGCCGGCATGAAGCGCAGCATGCCGCTTTCGCTCACCGCACGGCTGGCGCTGCTGTTCGCCGCGCTGACGGCCAGCCTGCTGATCGTCGTCGGCCTCGTCATGGGGCGGGCGGTGGAAGGGCATTTCCGCGAGCTCGACGAACACGAGATCGCCGGCAAGCTGCGCCTGATCGAGAACCTGGTGCGGCGCGCCGACACCCCGCAGGACGTCGAAGCCCTGCCGCAGCGACTGGACGAGGCTTTCGTCGGCCACGACGCGGTGGCGGTGCTGCTGCGCGATGCCGAGGGCAGCGCGATCTACGCCCTCCACGCCGGGCAGTTCGCCGCCGCGCAGATCGAAGGCGTGCCGCTGCCGCCCGGCGGCGTTTGGGCACGGGACGGGCGCCACTACATCGGCCGCGAGGCCAGCCTGGTGCCGCCGGCGGGCGGCGGCATGGGCGATGGCGCGCTGCGGGTGCTGCTCGGCCTCGACGTCTCGCACCACATCCACTTCCTGGACGAGGTCCGCAACCGGCTGTGGGCGGGCATCTCGCTGTCGGCAGTGGTGGCGGCGCTGCTCGGCTGGCTGGCGGCGCACAAGGGGCTGGCGCCGCTGCGCCGGGTGACCGCCACCGCCGAGCGGCTGTCGGCCGAACGCCTGGGCGAGCGCCTGGCCGAGGGCGACGCGCCGGCCGAGGTGCGCGAACTGGTCGAAGCCTTCAACGGCATGCTCGACCGGCTGGAATCCTCCTTCCGGCGCCTGTCCGACTTTTCCGCCGACATCGCCCACGAGCTGCGCACGCCGGTCTCCAACCTGATGACCCAGACCGAGGTGGCGCTGTCGCGCGCGCGCTCGGCCGACGAGTACCGCGAGGTGCTGGCCTCCAACCTGGAGGAGTACGAGCGCATCGCGCGCATGGTGAGCGACATGCTGTTCCTCGCCCAGGCCGAAAATGGCCGCCTGCCGCGGCCGGAGGAAACGGTGGCGCTGCAGGACGAGGCGCGGGCGCTGGCCGAGTTCTATGAGGCGCTGGCCGAGGAGCAGGGCGTGGCGATCACGGTGAGGGGCGCGGCGGAGGTGACCGGCGACCGTCTGATGCTGCGCCGCGCGCTCGCCAACCTGCTGTCCAACGCGCTGCGCCACACGGCGCGCGGCGGCACGGTCGAGATCGCCATCGAGGCCGGTGCCGACTGCGCGACGCTGGCGGTGCGCAATCCGGGCGAAACCATTCCGGCGGCCGAGCTGTCACGCATCTTCGAGCGTTTCCACCGCGCCAGCCGCGAACGCGAGCGCCACGGCGAAGGGGCCGGACTGGGGCTGGCGATCACCCGCTCCATCGTCGAGGCCCACGGCGGCCGGGTCACGGTGGAGTCGGCCGCCGGGCTCACCACCTTCCGCATCGAACTGCCGCTGGCGGCGGCCTGAGCGCCGCATCGCCGTTCCACCGACTTCAATCCGGAGCATCCATCATGAAGAACCTCCTTTCCACCGCTCGCCGCCTGCTGCTCGCCGCCGTCCTCGGCGGGACCGCGCTGGCCGCCCCGGCCTTCGCCGCCGGCGAGGAAGTGACCATGTACAAGGACCCCAACTGCGGCTGCTGCGGCAAGTGGGCCGAGCACATGCGCAGCCACGGCTTCAGCGTCAAGGAGATCGCCACTCCGCGCATGGGCGAGGTCAAGCGCGAGGCCGGCGTGCCGCAGGCGCTCGGTTCCTGCCACACCGCGAAGGTGGGCGGCTACATCGTCGAGGGTCACGTGCCGGCGGCGGACGTCAAGCGCATGCTGGCCGACAAGCCCAAGATCGTCGGCATCTCCGCGCCGGGCATGCCGCAGGGCTCGCCGGGCATGGAAGGGCCGTTTCCGCCCGACCGCTACGAGGTGGTGAGCTTCGACCGCGAGGGCAGGCGTGCGGTGTTCGCCAGTCACTGAGGCGGACCGCCTGGCGCGGGATCCGCAGCACCCTCAATGCGGTTTGAGGCAGTGGCAGTAGATGAAGTGCTGGACCTTGCCGGCGGGCGTCAGGTGTTCCTCGTCGCGGTGTTCCAGCAAGCGGAAGGCGGCGCCGAACTCGTCGTGCAGGCTGTCGGCCGAATAGCGCATCACCGGCAGACCGCTGCATTGCAGCGGGCCGTCGGGCGCAAAGGTGGCGACGATCACGTGGCCGCCCGGCTTCACCGCCCGCATCACCTGCTGTACGTAGGCGCGGCGTTGCGCCGGCTCGGTGAGGAAGTGGAACACCGCGCGGTCGTGCCAGACATCGAAATGGCAGGTGGGTAGCGGCACGGTGGTGACGTCGCCCGCGATCCAGCGCACGGTGTCGGCCGGCGCGCCCAGCCGCCGGCGGGCAATGGCGAGCGCTTCCGCCGAAAGGTCGAGCACCGAGAGGTGGCGATAGCCGTCGGCGAGCAGGTCGTCGACCAGCGTCGATGCACCGCCGCCGACGTCGATGATGGCCGCATCACGGCCGGCGCCGGTGCGGCGGATCAGATCCAGCGACAGCGCCGCATGCGGCTGGTACCAGCTCACCGACTGTGCGGCCTTGGTGGCATAGACCTCGTCCCAGTGCGTCCTGATGTTCATCGCGCCTCCGCGTGCCTTTCGTGCTTCGATTCTAGGCCCTCGAGCGGGTGCCGGGTAGCGGGGTCAGAAACGGGGCGCGTTGGGATTGAAGAAGGGGTCGGGCTGGCGCGGATTGGCGGTCTTCTGCGCATTGCTCGGCGGGCTGACCATGACGATGCTGGCGCGGGCGTCCTCGCGCAGGTTGATGGTGGCGCTGGCGCCGCCCTGGTGGTAGCTGCGCATCAGCGCGAGCGCGAGTTGCACGAAGGGTGAGCTCACACCGGTGTCGGCAACGCGGCGGGTGAGGTCGTAGCTGTTGGCGGGATCGTCGATGGCGAGCGGGTTCGGGGTGGCTTCGGCGCTCATCGCCAGGGCCAGTGGAATCAGGCGGCGGCCTTCGCCGGCGGTGTCGTAGAAGAGGCGCTGGGGCGCAGCGCCTTCGGGCAGCGTGGCGAGCGCCTGTTTCCAGGCTTCGGCCATGGCGGCGGCGCGGTGGCGATCGCCCTGGGGGCCGGTCGGCGCATCGAGCGGTACTTCAACCGGGCGGTGCAGGTAGCCGAGCAAGGGTGCGTTGTCATACTGCCTGAGCTGCCATTCGGTCCAGCGCACCGGCACCCAGGGGCTGGGCTTGAAGCCGGCTTTGCGCTTCCAGAAGGCAAGCAGCTGGCCCTGGCTGCCGTCGGGGTCGATGCGGGCGATGAGCTTCTGCTGGTGTTCGTGCCAGAACTGCCACGGCATGGTGGTGTGGTTGTCCGGCAATTTGTGGTAAGCCGTATCTGCGTTCCAGTAGTCGTGCCACAGCTGGATGACGTCGTACTGGGTGTCGAGTTTGTTGATGTCGTAGGGGACATCGACCACATAGGGCCGGATGTCGCGGTCCACCCGGTCGGAGCGGGTGACGAGGAGGGCAACGATGGAGTCGGGGATGGTGGGGACGAAATGGCCGTTTCTGATGCGCGTTGCACGCAGTTCCTGACTGTCACCGCTGAGAAGAACGGCGGCGGGTAGCTGCGGATGGCGGTCGAAGAAATCGAAGAGTTGGGCTATCAGTTGATCGCTGCCGTCTCCCTCGCGTTGATCGAGCACGGTGAACAGGTGGATGGCCATGCCGCCGTTTTGACGGCCACGATTGATGCGCAGGGCGGGTGCATCCAGGCTGACTGGACCTGCCACCAAGATCGGGATTGGCCAGCGCTCGACCCAGCCGTTGAGCGTCGATTCGAAGGCGTCAGCCTCGCGCTTGTCGTAATCCTGGCTGCGCCCCCTGTCTGACCATTCATAGTCTTGCGGATTCTGGGACAGGGGGCTCTGGAAGGCGTCGTTTCGCTTGTCGATGGCTTCCCAGAGGCGACCTTGACGGAAGCGGTGCAGGGTCAGACCCACTCCCCGAATCTCCAACGTGAAGCGCCTGTGGCGGTCTTGGTGCTCGATCTCGTGTTGTGCCTGTACCTGCTCCGTCTGGTGCTGTCGCTGTTCGGCGGCTTCCGTACGATTGCTGGCCATCCCCCAGAGCACGAAGAAGCCCGTGGTTGCGGCAAGCAGTGGAGGAGCGAATAGCGTTGTCAGTCTGGAGGCCATGGTCGGGAACTCGATGGAGATCATCGGGATGTGTTCTGCTGCGATTGCAAGGAGTAAAAGCCATGCGGTAGTCGCGGTGAGCACGACTGCGACTGCAGGGATGAGGCGGGGGCGCGAACTGGACCTGAATTGAAAGCTCATCATGCTTGGCCGACAGCTGCACGCTCAGCCCTTGTCTCGCTGACGATCTCGTCCGGCAATGGATCGTTCAGGATATGAGTCGGAAATTCGCCCAAGTCGTAGTAGCGCCAGATTGCGTCGATCAAGTCCTTCGTTTTGGTAGGAAGCTGCTCGAAGCACGCGAGCCTCCTTTTTTCTCTCTCGGACAACGGTGTTCGCCAGTCCGCCATCGCTAACAGCAAGGCCCGCCAGTCGTCGTCCTCCAGCGATTTCGCCTGCCCGACCGCCACGTCCATCGCGGTGACCCAGCGGTGGTGTTCGGGGTTGCCGACGATGGATGAGTGATAGGAGTTTTCCATGCCCTTGGTGTCGTCCTGGTAGCGCTGGCGCGCTTCGAAAGGGGTTTCGGTACGGTCGACTTCGACGATGCCGTATCCATCGCGGCGCACCCCATGAACGGTGGTCCGGTCGCCTTCCGGCCTGCCGTTGTTGTAGGCGAACTCGAGCTCTCGCAGGGTGGGGAGCGGGCCGCTGTGCGGGAGGTCGGGGCGCTTCTCGCGCTTGCGCCGCAGGCGGGTGCTGGCGACCGCGACCGAGGCATCGATCGGGTCGTAGCCTATCCGGCCGCGGTAGCGCGGATCGGCCGGCTTGCTGTTGCCCAGTTCGTCGTGGTGCAGGTCGGGCGTGAAAGGCGGCAGTAGTGGCTCGCCGGTGATCCTGCGCGTATCGCCGTGACAGGCACCGCTACGGCCGAAGGTGAAGCCGGCGGTATCGTAGGCGGGCTCGCCCTTCAGCCGCAGGGTATGGCGATAGGGTGAGGCCAGCCCGATCTGGGGTGCGCCATCGTCGCGCCGGCGCCAGGTCCACACACGCTGGAGAAAGCGCGGGCCGAGCCGGTCGAGCACCGGGTGCTCGGCCTCTCCGGCTTCGCCGTTGGGGTAAGCCAGCGTGTCGGGCACGCCGAAGGTGCCGATGCCTTGAACATTGGCCAGCCCGACAGTAAGGTCGTGGGAGCAGAAGTAGAGGTAGACCTTGCCGCGGTTGTCGCGCTCGGCGAAGACGATGTGCTCGCCCAGGGTGGTCGGATGGGGCCGCCGCCCCTGCTCCGGCGACCATTCCAGACCGGCGCGGCCGGTCGAGCAGATGTTGTTGTTGAGGCTGTCCAGCGGCGGTGAGGGATGGGGTGAGCGGCACACCTTGTTCACCAGTCGGACCAGGGTTTCGACCCGGGCGCGGGTGGTTTGCTGTTCGCTGCCGCTTTGTGAGACCCGGTCCATCCAGGGTTCGTGCAGGCCGTAAGGCGGATGGTTGAGGATGAGGCAGTCGGCCGGGCGTTCGGTCCAGGCCTGGGCGAGCAGCGAGATCAGGCAGCCCTGGCTGTGGCCGATCACCGTGACGGTCTCGTCGGGATCGACCAGCCGGATTGTGTCGATCAGGGCGGCCAGGCGTTTGGCCGCGAGCGCCATGTAGCTGCGGTTGGGCGCGGTATTGAGCGGATGGGCGTCGTCGGCGCCGAGATTGGCGAGCAGCACCCAGAAGTCCTTGCTGAAGTTGCCGCCGAACATGTCGGGGATGTTGCTGGTGGCATTGGCGAACATGCCGCCACCCTTGGCGAAGTCGCGGTCGAGGCGGTTGCCGTGGATGTCGACGACCTCGTTGTTGACCAACTCCTTGCCAATGTCCAGCTTGTCCGCCCGGTAGCCCCAGTAGAAGGGAATCACCGGGCTACGGGTATCGGCGTTGTCGCGCAGGCGGTAATAGACCTTGTCGGGGTCGGGCACGACAGGTTCGTTCTCGACCGGAAGGTTGTAGTCGTTCGGGTAGAGGTCGGTGCGGGAGAGTCGTTCGTTCAGCCCGGCGCACAGTCCGTTGTCGAAGGCGTGATAACTGGTGCCGACGTCGTTGACGCCGTGTACCAGGATGATGATCCCCGGCTGTCCGCGTGGCACCCATACGGGGTGGTCGCGGTAGCGGTTGGGTAGCAGCGGCGCACTGCCGCGGCCGACTTCGCGCGGCTGGGTCTTGTCCATGGTGTCGGGCGGCGCGAACCGCCATGTCCGGATTCTTCGAGTGGAGATTATGCAATATGAGTTTTGCGGTTGTCATTAGATCGGGCGCCCGCCCGTGCCGTTGCGGGGCTGCCCGAGCGACCGGCGAGGTGGACCGTCGATGTGCGCAATGCAGGGTGAAGCTGTTGATGTGCGCTTGCCGGCGGGCTGTGTAAGATTGAGGAAAAACCTTGCTGGAGAAGGACCATGCCCGGTTGCAGTTGCGGTTCGAGTTGCGCTTCGCAGACCTCGATCAGCCCGCGTTTTCGCAGGGCGCTGTGGGTGGCGCTGGTGATCAATGCGCTGATGTTCGGTGTCGAGCTCGTCGCCGGCCTGCACGTCGGTTCGGTGTCCTTGCTGGCCGACGCGGTGGATTTCGCCGGGGATGCCGCCAACTACGGCATTTCGCTGGCGGTGCTGTCGCTGGGTCTGGCGTGGCGTTCGCGCGCCGCCCTGGTCAAGGGCGCTTCGATGGCGGGCTACGGTGTTTTCGTGCTGGGGAAGTCAGTCTGGGCGGCCTTCGGCGGCGTGCCGCCCGAGCCGGTGACGATGGGGGCGGTGGCGCTGCTGGCACTGCTTGCCAACGCCGGCGTCGCGCTGATGCTCTATGCCTTCCGCGAAGGCGATGCCAACATGCGGTCGGTGTGGTTGTGCAGCCGTAACGATGCGATCGGCAACATCGCGGTAATCCTCGCCGCTGCGGGCGTTTTCGGCACCGGCCAGGGATGGCCGGACATCGTGGTGGCCGGAGTCATGGCGGGGCTGGCGCTGTCTTCCGGCCTGGCGGTGATCCGCCTCGCACGGCATGAACTTGCGCAGCGGGCTGCGCCCGCCGAGTCGCCCGTGCTGGTGACGTTGGGGGCGACTTCCCCGCCGGATCGGTCGGGCTGACCCGCCCGATCCGGCGGAAGCCGGCTTACTTGGGCATTGCCTTCCCGGCCGATGCCTTGTCCTTCAGCAGAGCATCGCCGGCCCGGGAATGGTCGGTGGCGGCTTCGTTCATTCTCTTGGTGGCGCGATCCATGCCGGTTGCGCGTTCGGCGGCGTTTGGTCCATTGGTGTTGGTGGATCCCTGCGTGCTGAGATGGCCGGCGGATTGTCCGCCGCTCAGTGCCTGGCTGGCCGAACCGCCCGTGGCGGCACCGTCATTGCCGCCACGGGCCAGTACGGTCGTGCTGCCGGCAGCGAGCAGAATGGTGGCGAGCAGGGTGGAAATGCGCTTGATCATGGTCGTCTCCATGTTTGATCGGATGACGGGCTGGCCACCGAATCTTCAGATCGCGGTTTGCCCTGGCAACACGATAGGCCAGGGCTTCCACAAGGCTGTTTCTACCGGGTTAGGAATTGTGTGGTGGTGTATTCGTCGTGGCGCTTCGCGCCGGAGGGGCGCCGGGAGGGCGCCGAGCTCGCCTTGCCCTGGGGCTGCTTGCCGGCAGCAGGCCTGCTCGGCTGGCCGACCGTCGTGTTCCTGGCGTGTGTGCTCGGCGCTGGCGATGGCCTGGGGTGCTCGCTCGTGCCGGAATTCGATACACCTGCTGCCCCGGGGTGTGCCGTTGACTGGCAAATACACGCCATGGACAGCCCGACCGGGGCCGTGAGCATGTGTGACCGGGCGGGAGCGGAAGGGCCGTTCCGGCGCGACGGTAAGGTCAGCGCTGCTCAGCCGGCCGCCTGTTCCAGCAGTTCTTCCGGGATGTCTTCGGGGCAGAGCTGCCCAGCTTCGTCCCCCATCAGCGCGAGGATGAGGCGTAGCCGGTTGTTCAGTTCGCTCAGGTTGCCGGGCCAGCGGTGGCGGCGCAGCAGCGCGATCGCATCCGGACAGACATAGACCGGGCGGTCGGGGCAGGCGTCGCGGACGAAGCGGCGCACCAGCGCGTCGAAGTCGCTGCGCTCGCGCAAGGGCGGAAGCAGGATGCTGTGACCGCCGCAAGCCGCGAAGGCGTCCATCGACAGACGCTGTTCGCGGATCAGGGTGTCGAGCGGGCTGCGGGTCGCGGCGATCAGCCGGGTGGAGGCCGAGGCGGCGGCGAAGAGGCGCACCTGTTCGGCCAGGGGCAGCGCATCGGTATCGATCAGGTAGAGGACGCCGCCTTCGGCCTGCCGCAGGGCGTGGTCGGTTTCGTCCTGCAGGTTGGGGCTCATGGCCAGCGCGGCGCAATCCACGCTCACGAATGCGCTGTCGCCGCAGTAATCGTGATGGTAGGCGTGCACCAGGTGACGCTTGCCGGTGCCGGTTTCGCCTTCGATCAGCAGCGGCCCGGACTGGCGCGCCCATTGCGCCAGGGTGGCCAGTGCCGCGGCGATGCGCGGGTCACCGAGATTGATGGTGTCCAGCAGCGACCGCTTCGGCGTCGTGGCGGCTGGCCGGGCGCGCGGTGCCGGTGCGCGCAGGGTGGCGCGTGCCACGCAGGTCCGGCCCTGAACGGTGCGCAAGGGAAAGGGCGTCTGTTGGCCGAGCGCTGCCCAGTCGACCAGGCGGCGCCAGTCGGTGGCAAAGCATTCGCCGCAGGATGAGTCGGGGTACTCCCGATAGAGCTTGAGCAGACCACGGGCGGCGCGGTTCAGGGCGAGCAGGCGTCCGCCTTCGTCGAAAACCGCGAGCGCCTCGAACGGCGTGCCGATGAGATCGGCGCGCAGGTGAAAGCGCAGTGTGAGAAAACCGTCGTCCAGGCTTTCGATCAGACGGTGCTCGATCAGTTCGGCCGTGGTCCGCAGCAGCGCGTCGGCATGCGAGAGGTCCGCCCGTGCGTCGGTGGAAATATCGAGGATGCCAGCGATGCCGCCGGTGGGCGACAGAATGGGTGTCGCCACGCAGGTGAGGAAGCGGTTGCGCTCCAGGAAGTGCTCGTTGCCCTGTACCGCGACGATCTCGCCGGTTTGCAACGCCGTGCCGATGGCGTTGGTGCCCATGCTGGCCTCGCTCCATTCAGCGCCAGGGCTGAGCGCAACGCGGGCGGCGCGGTCGAGAAAACCGGTGTCGCCGAGTGCGCTCAGGATGAGCCCCTGCTTGTCGGTCAGCAGTACGGTCGAGGACGGGCAGTCGATCTGGCGGTAGAGGTTTTCGATCACCGGCTGGGAGAAGGTCAGCAGCCGCGCGTTGGCTTCGAGACGATCCGCCAGGTCGGTTCGCGCTAGCGCGCTCTCCGGCAGGGCCTGCCCCGGATCCAGCCCATGCTCGTGACTACGCAGCCACGAAGCGCGCAGCGTCGCGGGCAGGTTGGCGGGAAGGGAGCCGGAGTTCATGCGCAATACCAGCAAGTCTCATGCCGTAAAGGAATCGCGCTCGCCGCGTGTATTTCGGGGCTGCGCCTGCAGCGTATTGGTGCGGCGCTTGGCGGGCTTGCGGTCGTCGCCAACGGCATATGCCCAATAGTGGAACAGCTGTTGTGTACTGGAGCAGCGCGACTTGTGCAGCGCACACCGCGGCACGCCGGATGGCCAGCCTTTTTTTATTCAAGTGCTTATAAACAAATAAGAAAACTCAATTCTGCCGGCTGCGCAGGCCGGGCTGGCACGCGAACTGCACTAGGGTTGGCACGCAAGTTCGCGTTACAGCAGACCGCAGACGAAGGAGACACGAATGCTATACGAGTTGCCCGGCAAGGCAGGCGCCAAGGTCCAGTTTAAGAACCGCTACGACAACTTCATCGGCGGCAAGTGGGTCGCGCCGGTACGCGGCCAGTACATGGACAACATCACCCCGATCACCGGCAAGCCCTTCTGCCAGGTGGCGCGTTCCACCGAGGAAGACATCAGCCTCGCGCTTGACGCCGCTCACGCCGCTGCCGACAAGTGGGGCCGCACCCCGCCCGCCGAGCGTGCCAACGTGCTGTGCCGCATCGCCGACCGCCTTGAACAGAATCTCGAGCTGATCGCCTACGCCGAGACCGTCGATAACGGCAAGCCGATCCGCGAGACCATGGCTGCCGACATTCCGCTGGCCATCGATCACTTCCGCTACTTCGCCGGTTGCATCCGCGCCCAGGAAGGCTCGCTCGCCGAACTCGACGAGACCACCGTCGCCTACCACTTCCACGAGCCGCTGGGTGTTGTCGGCCAGATCATCCCGTGGAACTTCCCGATCCTGATGGCGGCGTGGAAGTTGGCGCCGGCGCTGGCCGCGGGCAACGTGGTGGTGCTCAAGCCCGCCGAATCGACCCCGGTCGGCATTCTGGTGATCGCCGAGCTGATCGCCGACCTGCTGCCCGAAGGCGTGCTCAACATCGTCAATGGCCTCGGCCGCGAAGCGGGCGTGCCGCTGGCCACCAGCAGCCGCATCGCCAAGATCGCCTTCACCGGCTCCACCACCACCGGCCGCCTGATCATGCAGGCCGCGTCGCAGAACATCATCCCGGTGACGCTGGAACTCGGCGGCAAATCGCCCAACATCTTCTTCCAAGACGTCTGCGCCGCCGACGACGAGTTTTTCGACAAGGCGGTGGAAGGCTTCGTGCTGTTCGCGCTCAACCAGGGCGAAGTGTGCACCTGCCCGTCGCGCGCGCTGATCCACGAGTCCATCTACGACCGCTTCATGGACCGCGCGCTGGCCCGCGTCAAGGCGATCAAGCAGGGCAACCCGCTCGATACCGAGACCATGATCGGCGCCCAGGCCTCCACCGAGCAGATGAAGAAGATCCTGTCCTACATCGACCTCGGCAAGGAAGAAGGTGCGGAACTGCTGACCGGCGGCGGCGAGGCCCGCTTCGGTGGCGACATCGCCGAGGGCTACTACGTCCAGCCGACGGTGTTCAAAGGCCACAACAAGATGCGCATCTTCCAGGAGGAAATCTTCGGGCCGGTGCTGTCGGTGACCACATTCAAGGACGAGGCCGAGGCGCTCGCCATCGCCAACGACACGCTCTACGGCCTGGGCGCCGGCGTGTGGTCGCGCGACGGCTCCACCGCCTACCGCATGGGGCGCAACATCAAGGCCGGCCGCGTGTGGACCAACTGCTACCACCTCTACCCGGCGCACGCCGCCTTCGGTGGCTACAAGCAGTCCGGTATCGGCCGCGAAACCCACAAGATGATGCTCGACCACTACCAGCAGACCAAGAACCTGCTGGTGAGCTACAGCCCGAAGGCGCTGGGCTTCTTCTGAGCCTGCGTTTCGATGCCGCCCCACGGCGGTTCGCGTACTCCTTCGGGGCGGCCGCGTAGCGGACGGAGTACGCACAGGCGGCGGCTGGTGCCTGCATGGGGCAGCCGTCAATCGTGGTGTGTTTGATCTGCTGTTCTCCTCTCTCCCTCGCCCGCTTGCGGATGAGTTAACGGGCGGCTCCGGCCGCCCGCTTTTTTTGGCGGGAGGCGTCCGGAAAGGAGCGGATTATGGTTTCCAGGGTCATTGCGACGCCCGAGGCGCAGGCCTTCATCGAACTGTTGATCGCCAAGCACGGTCCGGTGATGTTCCACCAGTCGGGGGGGTGCTGCGACGGTAGCGCGCCGATGTGCTACCCGCGCGGCGAATTCCTGGTCGGCAGCAGCGATGTGCTGCTCGGTGAGGTCGCGGGGAGTCCGTTCTACATCGGCAAGCAGCAGTACGAGTACTGGAAGCACACCCAGTTGATCATCGACGTGGTTGAAGGCCAGGGCGGCATGTTCTCGCTCGAAGGTGGCGAGGGCCGTTGCTTTCTCACCCGCTCGCGCTTGTTCACCGACGCCGAGTGGCTGGAATTGACCTTGGCCGGCGTGGTTTGACGCGGTTCTCCAACAGTAAGGAAAGATCATGAAAAATGTACTCGCAGTTCTCGTCCTGTGCGCCGGTGCAAGCCTGGCGCAGCCCGCACTGGCCTCGCTGGATCTGGCCAAGAAGGCGCGCTGCGTGGCCTGTCACGCGGTGGACAAGAAAATGGTCGGCCCGGCCTATCGCGATGTCGCGGCCAAGTATCAGGGCCAGGCCGATGCGCCCGCCAAGCTGTTCGCGAAGGTGCGGGAAGGCGGTGCAGGGGTGTGGGGCCAGATCCCGATGATGCCGAACGACCCTGACAAGATCAGCGATGCGGACCTGAAGGCGGTAATCGCCTGGATACTCGCAGGTGCGCCTAACTGAAGTGGATGTTACCGAGATGCCCAGGTTGGTACAGGTGTTCAGAAATGGAGCATCTGTGCCAGCCTGGAGCAGTATTGATCAGCGCACCGCGCCGCGTCCCGGGAGCATGCGACCGAGTACGGCCTTCCCCTTGATGGCATGCATGAGCACCGCTGCGAGGTGGATGACGATCAGGGCGAGCAGGCTCCAGGCGAACAGCTTGTGGGCGCCGTTGAAAAAGGCGTTGATGGCTTCGTCGGGCCAGCCGGCCTTGGGGATGACCAGGCCGAAGACCTTCATCGGGTACTGCGTGAAGCTGCTCGACAGATAGCCCGCCAGCGGCGTTGCCAGCAGCAGCAGGTAGAGCAGGTGGTGACCGGCGGCGGCGAGCTTGCGCTCCACTTCGCCCAGACGGGGGTCGGGCGGAGCCGGATGGCGCATCCGCCACCACAGCCGCAGCACCACCAACAGCAGTGCGACGACACCGAAGGACTTGTGCAGGCCGATGGCGAAGCTGCGCTCCGGGCCCTTGGGCAGATCGACCATGTAAAGGCCCCAGGCGATCAGCCCCAGCACCAGCACCGCATGCAACCAGTGCAGGGCCATCGCGCCGCGGTCGTAACGAGGCGCGCTCATCGTATTGCCACTCCCCAGGGCAGTTCGCCCACGCTCACCTCGCCCATGCGCTTGAGTTGCACGGCGTCGATCACGCTGACCGTGCCGGAGCGGCCGTTGGCGACGTAGAGCTTGGCGCCGTCGGGCGTGATGGCCATGTTCCACGGCCGCTGCCCGACCGGGATGGTGGCGATCATGGTGTTGCTGGCGGTGTCGATCGCCATCACCGTGCCGTCACGGCCATTGGAAACGAATACCCGCTTGCCGTCCGGCGTGACGGTGATGCCGTTGGAGAAGTTGCCGGCGGGAATGGTGGCGATCACCTTCTGGCTGGCGACGTCGATCGCGTACACCGTATTGGCGAGTTCGCAGGCCACGTAGGCGCGCTTGCCGTCTGGCGTGAAGCCGATGCCGCGTGGCCGCTTGCCGACCGGGATCTGCGCGACCTGGCGGCGGCTGGCGACGTCGATCACGTCCACCTGCTCCGCATCCTCTGCGCTGGCGTAAAGCCAGCGGCCGTCGGGACTGAATACCGCATGCTCGGGGTTTTCGCCCTTGACGGCGATCTTGGCGAGTATCTGGCCGCTGGCAGTGTCGAGCAGCGCGACCTTGTCCTCGTCCTCGACCGCGACCGAAACCAGCTTGCCATCGTCCGACACATGGGCGCCCTCGGGCGATTCGCCCACCTTCCAGCTGGCCACCGGCTGCCCGTTGGCGGTGTCGACCACCACCAGCGCGGCGGTGGGCTCGTCGGTGAGGTAGAGGCGCTTGCCGTCGGGGGCGATGGCGATGCCACGAGGGCGCTGGCTGATGCGCAGCGTACGCACCACCTGGTCGGTGGCGGTGTCGATCACGCTGACCGTTCCGGATTTCTCGTTCGCGACGTAGGCGAGCGGCGCACAAAAGCCGACGGCGGGCACGAGCAGCCCGCCGATCAGCCACGCCAGCATGGTGTGGCGCATGAATGTCTCCTTTATGGGGTCTGGTGGGTGACGCCGTGTTCGGCGAAGATCTTCTCCAGGGTGCCGTCGCGCTGGATCTCGATCATCGCGTTCGAGAGCGCGTCGGCGAGAGCGGCATGATCGGCCTTGACCGCGAGGCCCAGCGACCAACCCTTGATGCGCAGTTCCGGCATCGACACGCCCGACAACTCGAAGCGCTTGTCCTGGCGATCGAGCGCGGCCTCGACTTCGGCGCGCGAGGCCATTACGGCGGAGATCTCGCCGCGCTGCATGGCGGCAACCGCGGCTGCGACCGTGGGGAAGTGGGTGACGTTGTTGCGCAGGCGGCCGCTCAGCACGCCGAGCAGGAAGTCGTCGGCCAGCGATGCCGTTTCCACGCCGATCTTCTCGCGGGTGAACACCTCGAGCGCCTTCGCCGCCGAGCCCGTGACCGGCGGCACCCGCTTCGGATCGCGCACCACGGCGAGCGATTCGAGATGGTAGGGCGCGAAGATGCGGACCTGCTCGTTGGCCTTGGCCAGGCGTGCGTCGACTGGTACGTGCAGCATGACGTCGGCAGGGCGGGTGCCGAGGTAATGGCCCTTCCATACCATGTTGCGCAGATCGTCGTTCATGTCTTCGTCGGCCTTGAACTCCACCACTTCGGGTTCGAGTCCGACGCGCCGGGCGAGTTCGCGCCCGAGCGCGACGTCGATGCCCTTGCCCTTGGCGGAGTACGGCGGGAAGTCGCCGTAGACGGCAATCCGCAAGCGTCCTTCCTGCTGGACTTCGAGGGCCGGCGCCGTCTGGGCGCTGGCGGCATGGGCGGCGAGGCTGCCGGCGCAGAACAGGCCGCAGGCGAGCGCAAGGATGCGCAGTCGTTCAATCTTCATGTACGGTCTCCAGCCAGGCGCGGATCGCCCACATCGCTTCCTGCGGCAGGATACCTTCGAACGGCGGCATGTAAACCCGGCCGCCACGGGTTGAACCGTTGCGGATGCGCTGCAGGAAGATCTCGTCGCCTTCGTCGCCCTTGGGCAGGAAGCGCAGGTCGGGGGCGATGCCGCCGGAGACGGCGCCGAGGCCGTGGCACCGGGCGCAGTTCTGGTTGTAGGCGGAGTCGCCTATGCGGACCGCTTCTTTTTCACCGCGATACGGGTTGGCGGTCCGCCATTCGGTGCCCAGCGCCTTCAGCGTCGATACGTCGACCGCCTGCGGCGTGACATCGCCGTGGGCGCCGGCGAGGCCGGCGGTTCCGCTCAACAGGGCCGCCAGCATGGCCTTGCGCAGCTTGAGGGTCATCGTCTCCTTGGTCTTCATGATTTCCACTTCCTTTGTGCTCGTGTCTGATATGTGAATGGCCGTTGGGGCCGTCACCGGGATTTTTGATCCGGTTGCTCCCTCCTCTGCAAAGGCTGTGCCACTGTTGCCGGAGCCGATGGCGGGGCCGGTCCCGCCTTCCTGTCCGGCGGTCCGGGCGGGTCGTCAAAATGGCGCGAATTGGCAAGGAACTTGCTGAATGGTGGTCGTGAGCCCGGTTTTGACCGGTTGCTGCGAAACGTGGCAGGTGCTAAGTTTTGTGACACTCCCGTAATAGACAATAAAAGCGATGCGGGAAGCGGAGAAGGAGGAGGAGGGATGAAAGGTCAGTTGATGGCCATGGACGCGCATGTCCAGCAGGTGCAGGCGGCGAGGCGAAGATTCTTCGATCGCGGCGAGGAGCCCGAAGGCGATGTGCCGTCGGAAGTCCTGCGGTCCTGGCTGCGCTGCCGCGATGGCGGTGTCGATGCCCTGGCCGTCGGTAACGGCGATCCGGAAGGGCGGGCGCAGCTGACCGAGGCGCGCGAGCGCAGCGAGCAACTGCTGAATCACGCGGCGGGCATCATGGAGCATGTGTTCGAGCAGATCCGTGCCTCGGGCAGCATGGTCATCCTTGCCGATCTCAATGGCGTGATCCTGCACAGCCTGGGCGATCCGGACTTCGTTGCCCGCGCCCAGCGCGTTGCCCTGCAGCCGGGGGCGTCGTGGGATGAGAGCCTGCGCGGCACCAATGCCATCGGCACGGCGCTCATCGAGCGGATGCCGGTGGAGGTGCTCGGCGCCGAGCACTTCCTCGAGCGCAACGGCGTGCTCACCTGCAGCGCCGCGCCGGTGTTCAAGCCCTGCGGTGGCCTGGCCGGGGTGCTCGACATCTCCGGCGATTACCGCAGCAACCAGCGCCATACCATGGGGCTGGTGCGCCTGTCGGCCCAGCTGCTGGAGAAGCGGCTGTTCGAGGTGGAATTCGCCCGTCAGATCCTGATCGCGGTGCATGCCCGGCCGGAATGCGTGGGCAGTCTCCAGGAGGGCCTGCTCGCGGTGTCGCTCGACGGCTGCATCGTCGGCGCCAATCCGGTGGCGCGCGAGGCGCTCGGCATTGGCGAGATGGACCCCGGTGGCCTGGCTTTCGGCAACGTGTTCCGCGTCTCGCTCGATGTCTTCTTCGATCGCTCGCGGCGCGATCCCGGTTCCTTGCAGGCGATGGAGGCGCGGCGCGGCGAACGCGTCTATGCCCGTCTCAAGAGCAACCTGCCGCCGCGCACCGAGGTGCCGGCGCCGAGCCCGGCCCGGCCGGCGGTGACGGCCCGCGCCGTAGCGGCCGAAGCGCCTTGCGACCCGAAGAGCGGCCGCGTCACCCTGGCCTGCCTCGCCACCGGCGACGCCCGCCTGCAGTTGGCGCTGGACCGTTCGTCGCGGGTGCTGGGCAAGGACATCCCGCTGCTGATCCAGGGCGAATCCGGCGTCGGCAAGGAGCTCTTCGCCCGCGCTTTCCACTACAGCGGCCCGCGCCGCGATGGCCCCTTCGTTGCGCTCAACTGCGCGGCGATCCCTGAAAACCTGATCGAATCCGAACTTTTCGGCTATGTCGGCGGCGCCTTCACCGGCGCGCGGCGCGAAGGCGCGATCGGCAAGATCCAGCAGGCTCATGGCGGAACGCTCTTCCTGGACGAGATCGGTGACATGCCGCTCGGCATGCAGGCGCGCCTGCTGCGGGTGTTGCAGGAGCGCAGTGTGACGCCGATCGGGGCGATGCGGCAGGTGCCGGTGGATATCTCGCTGGTGTGCGCCACCCACCGTCTGCTGCGCGACGCGGTGCAGAAGGGCAGCTTCCGCGAGGATCTCTACTACCGGGTGAACGGCCTCACGGTGACGCTGCCGCCGCTGCGCGAACGCAGCGACATCGGCCGCATCGTGGACAACATCCTCGCCGCCGAAGTCGGCGAGTCGCGCACGGTGCACATCGGCGCCGAGGTGATGGCCTTCTTCGAACGCTACCCGTGGCCGGGCAACGTGCGCCAGCTGCAGAACGTGATCCGCGTCGCGGTAGCCCTGCTGGACGAGGGCGAGGACGAGATCCGCCCGGTGCATCTGCCGGAGGAGCTGTTCGGCGCCGACGCCATGGACGAGGGCGAGAGCGCGCGGATCGAGGAACGCAGCCTGCCACGGCAGCCGGCAGCCGCCACGCCGGTTGCGGCGGCGCCGGCCATCGCCACCGGTGGCCGCAGCCTCGACCAGATCGAGCTGGAGGCGATCGCCGTGGTCATGCGTGAAGTCGGTGGCAACGTTTCGGCAGCGGCCCGCCGCCTGGGCATCAGTCGCAACACCCTCTACCGCAAGATCGGACGCATCGTCTGATCGTACTGGCGGAAAAACCCGAACCTCCTTCGTCTTGACTGGCATCCGCCGCGGTCTAGTGTTGAAGGTAGGTATGAACAATGCTTCATACGTTGCGCGTCAAAACCGCAACCGAACCCACCGAAGGAGACATCGATGTGGAAATCGCTGCTCATTGACCCGGCGAAGTGCACCGGCTGTCTGCAATGCGAGATGGCCTGTTCCTACGAGCACACCGGCGTCATCAATCCCAGCAACTCGCTGATCAAGGTATTCAACTTCGAGCATGAGGGGCGCAAGGTCCCTTACACCTGTACCCAGTGCACCGATGCCTGGTGCATGCACTCCTGTCCGGTCGATGCGATCCGCCTCGATCTGACGACGGGTGCCAAGATGGTGTTCGAGGACACCTGCGTCGGCTGCAAGGTGTGCACGATCGCCTGCCCCTTCGGCACGATCAACTACAACCAGGTCTCCGGCAAGGTCCAGAAGTGCGACCTGTGCGAGGGCGATCCCGCCTGTGCCAAGGCCTGTCCCACCGCGGCGATCACCTACGTGGATGCCGACTGGACCGGGCTCGACCGCATGCGCGCCTGGGCCGCCAAGGCCAACACCACTGCCACTTCTGCCGCCTGAGGAGGACGACCATGGGCTGGAATCGCAAAGTCCTGCGGGTGAACCTCACCGCCGGCACCTGTACCGAAGAGCCGCTGAACATGCAGTGGGCGCAGGAATACCTGGGCTCGCGCGGGCTGGCGACCAAATACCTCGTCAGCGAGATCGATCCCAAGGTCGATCCGCTGTCGCCCGACAACAAGATGATCATGGCGACCGGTCCGCTCACCGGCACCATGGCATCGACCGGCGGCCGCTACACCGTGGTGACCAAGGGCGCGCTCACCGGCGCGATCGCCTGTTCCAACTCCGGCGGTTTCTTCGGCGCCGAGCTGAAGTTCGCCGGCTGGGACATGATCGTCTTCGAAGGCAGATCGCCCAAGCCGGTCTATCTCTACATCGAGAACGACAAGGCCGAGTTGCGTGACGCCGGACACTTGTGGGGCAAGAGCTGCTGGGAAACCGAAGAAACCATCAAGCACGAGCTGCAGGATCCGCTGGTGCGGGTGTCGTCGATCGGCAGCGCAGGCGAGCACCAGGTGCTGTTTGCCTGCGTGGTGAACGACCTGCATCGTGCCGCCGGGCGTTCCGGCGTGGGCGCGGTGATGGGCTCGAAGAACCTCAAGGCGGTGGCGCTGCGCGGCACCAAGGGCGTATCCGGGATCAAGGATTTCGGCGCCTTCCTCAAGGCGACCACCGACGCCAAGAAGGTGCTTGCCGACAACGCCGTCACCGGCCAGGGCCTGCCCAAGTACGGCACCCAGGTGCTGATGAACGTGATCAACGAGATCGGCGCACTGCCCACCCGCAATCACCGCGACGTGCAGTTCGAGGACGCCGGCAAGATCTCCGCCGAAGCCATGCACGAGAAGCGGCCGACCGACGGCAAGGCGCATCTGGTGACCAATGCCGCCTGCTTCGGCTGCACCATCGCCTGCGGCCGCATCTCCGAGATCGACAAGGGCCACTTCACCGTCAAGAACAGTCCCAAGTACTGGGGTGCCTCCGGCGGTCTGGAGTACGAGGCGGCCTGGGCGCTGGGCGCGGCCAACGGCGTCGGCGACCTCGAGGCGCTGCAGTACGCCAACCTGATCTGCAACGAGCAAGGCATGGACCCGATCTCCTTCGGCGCCACCATAGGCGCGGTGATGGAGCTCTACGACATGGGCGTGCTGACCAAGGAGCAGATCGGCATCGACGCGCCCTTCGGTTCGGCCGAGGCGCTGGCGAAGCTGGTGGAGATGACCGCCGCCGGCGAGGGCTTCGGCAAGGACATCGGCCTCGGCTCCAAGCGCCTGTGCGAAAAGTACGGCCACCCCGAATTGTCGATGAGCGTGAAGGGGCAGGAATTCCCCGCCTACGACTCGCGCGGCATCCAGGGCATGGGTCTGGCCTATGCCACCTCCAACCGCGGCGCCTGCCACCTGCGCGGCTACACCGTCGCCTCCGAAGTGCTGGGCATCCCGGTGAAGACCGATCCGCTCGTCACCGAGGGCAAGCCGGAACTGGTGAAGGCCTTCCAGGATGCGACCGCGGTGTTCGATTCGGCTGGCATCTGCGTGTTTACCAGCTTCGCCTGGACGCTGGCCGACGTGCAGCCGCAGCTGGCCGCCGCCTGCGAAGGCGACTGGAGCATGGACAAGCTGAACGAGGTGGGCGAGCGCATCTGGAACATGGAGCGCCAGTTCAACAACGCCGCCGGCTTCACCGCCAAGGACGACAACCTGCCGCCGCGCCTGACCACCGAACCGGCCAAGACCGGTCCGGCCAAGGGGCTGGTGAACGGCCTCGCGAAGATGCTGCCGGAGTACTACCAGGTGCGCGGCTGGACGCCCGAGGGCGTGCCGACGGCGGACACGCTGGCACGTCTCGGTCTCTGACCGGCCCGTTGCGGGTCTGCATCGGGGGCGGGCTCCGGCCCGCCGCCCGGGATGATGATCGCCGCCTTCAACCGCATGGCTGAAGGCGGCCTGCCATCGAGGATTTCCCATGAAACACTTGATACTCGGCAACGGCCCCGCCGGCGTGGTGGCTGCCGAAACCTTGCGCCGCGTGGCGCCGCAGGACGAGATCGTGCTGGTCGGCAACGAGGATGCGCCGCCGTATTCGCGCATGGCGATTCCCTACCTGCTGGAAGAGAACATCGACGAGCGCGGCACCTATCTGCGCAAGGGTGAAGGCCATTTCGACAAGCTGCGCATCCGTCAGCTGCGCGGCCGCGCGGTGGCGCTCGACACCGAAAAGCGCCGGGTGCTGTTCTTCGACGGCCACTTCGAGGATTACGACCGCCTGTTGATCGCCACCGGCTCGCATCCGGTGCGTCCGCCGATTCCCGGTGTCGACCTGCCCGAGGTGCAAACCTGCTGGACGCTGGACGATGCGCGGGCGATCGCCGCTTATGCCAAACCGGGCGCGAGGGTGCTGCAGCTCGGAGCCGGCTTCATCGGCTGCATCATCATGGAGGCGCTCGCCAAGCGCGGCGTCGAACTCACCGTGGTGGAGATGGGCGACCGCATGGTGCCGCGGATGATGACGCCGCAGGCCGGCGGCATGATCAAGCGCTGGGTGGAGAACAAGGGCATCCGCGTCGTCACCAATGCCGGGGTCAGCCGCATCGATCGCGGCAGCGGCGAGGGTGCCGCCGCGCCGTTGACCGTGACGCTGACGACCGGCGACACGCTCGATTGCGACCTCGTCATCGTCGCCGCCGGGGTGGCGCCCAACGTCGCCTTTCTCGAAGGCACCGGTGTGCACGTGGCCAAGGGCGTGCTGGTCGATGCTAGGCTGGAAACCAGCGTGCCCGGCATCTTTTCCGCCGGCGACGTCGCCGAGGCGCCCGACCTCTTCACCGGCGCGCACCTGGTCGCCGCCATCCAGCCCAATGCGGCGGACCAGGCGCGCGTGGCCGCGCTCAACATGGCCGGGCATGCGACCGAGCTCAACGGCGTGCTGGCGATCAACGTGCTCGACACCCTGGGCCTGATCTCGACCTCCTTCGGCCAGTGGTGGGGCGAGGCGGCCGACAAGGGCGGCGTCGGCGTCGAGCATGTGGACGAAGCGCGCAGCCGCTACCTCAGCCTGCAGTTCAAGGACGACGTGCTGATCGGCGCCACTTCGATCGGGCTGACCGAGCATGTCGGCGCACTGCGCGGGTTGATCCACGGGCAGGTGAAACTGGGCGAATGGAAGGACAGGCTGCTTGCCGCGCCGCTTGCCTTCGTCGACGCCTACATCGCGCGCTCGCAGCCGATGGCGCTGGCGCGCTGAGGCCGTCCCGCCATGAAGATCGCCTTCAAGCTCTTCGCCTCGCTCACCGACTACCTGCCGCCGGAGCGCAAGGGCAACCGGCTCGAGCTGGACGTGGAGGAGGGCACGACCGTGTCGGACCTGGTGCACCGCTACCGGGTGCCGGAGAAGAGCGCGCACCTGGTGCTGGTGAACGGGGTCTTCGTACCGCCGGCCGAGCGGGTGCGCCGGCGCCTGGCCGACGGCGACGAACTGGCGATCTGGCCGCCGATTGCCGGCGGTTGAAGGCCCCGGCGGGATGGCTTTCCTCCATGGGCCGGTGCCGTCCCGCTTCGAACGCCTCGTGAGCGCCACGCCGGCCCAGTTCGAGCGCGACCTGCGGGCGAGCTGGCCGGCAGTGTCGGGTTCGGCCGTCGAAGGCGTGCTGCGGGTGGCCGGCGACGGCGTGGCCCTGGTCATCGGCCTGCAGGTCTTGCCGCTGCGAAGGCTGGGTTTGTTCGAGCTGCCGCAGTTGGGCGTCGATTACCGCTTCGAGGTGGGTGACGAACCCGCCCGTCGGCGGCTGCTGATGCTGCTCGACCGCGGCATGCAGAAGGGCGGCGGTTAGCGCACGGTGTAGCCGCGCCCCTCCAGGCAGGCGCTCAGCGCGCGCAGGTAGTCGCTGCGGTGCGCCGGCGAATATCCGCTGCCGCCACCGGCCAGCGTGGGGTCGTAGCCGGTCTGGCCGACGGCCCATTCATGGCATTCGAAGCGGTCGTTGCCCTGCTGCCGTTCGCCCTGGTTCCGGTTCGGATAGATGAACAGTTCGTCGCGCGGAAGGGGCGTGCTGCGCCCCTCGTCGTCCTCGTCCGGATGCTCCTGCAACGGCGGATCGACCACGATGTAGCCGTCGTTGCGCCGCATGTAATAGACGTCGTCGTGCCGGTAATAGACGCGGCCACCGATGTTCAGGGTGACGTAGCCGTTGGGCAGGATGGGCAGCACGATGCCGACGGGCGGTGCCACCACGACGAAGTTGCCGCCCCAGGGGCGGTACCAGAAACCGCCGTCGAAGTAATAGGGAATGCCGCCGTAGATGATGGTGCGATGACTGTGCGGCAGGCGCGGGACCACCGTGCCGCGGCTGTGGGGGACATCGCGAAAGCGCCGCTCGGGCCAGTGGTCGCGGCCGCGCTCGTCGCGCGGATCGGCCTGCGCGGCGAGCGGAACGAGCGCAAGCGCGCACAGGGCGGCTGCCAGCAAGCGCGCGGGCAATGCAATTCTGGATCGGATCATCACGCTTCTCCTTGTCTGGCCGTGCGGGTTCAGCGGACCGAGTATCCGCGCCCCTCGAGGCAGGCGGACAGGGCGCGGCGATAGTTTTCCGCCTGCCGCCAGTTGCCGTAGCTGGTTCGGGCCGCACGTTCGGCATAGGCGTCTTCGATGCGCTGGGCCTGGGCCTCGCGCGCCGCGTCGGAAGCGGCGCCGGCAACCGCGCCGACGGCCGCGCCGATGGCCGCGCCCTGGCCGGTGTTGTGCGGATTTGCGACCGCGGCACCGATTACCGCGCCGGTGATGGCTCCGGCCGCGGTGTCGTAACCGACGGGTGGATTGGGCAGCACGCGGGGCGTCGGCGGCGGCGCGGTGGGGCGGGTCTGTGCCGGATCGTAGCCGCTCTGACGCACCGCCCACAGGTAGCATTCGTAGCGATCCTGGCGGATCACCCGTTCGCTCTGGCGCTGCAGCGGGTAGGCCACAACTTCGGTGTCGGGCGGCGTCACTTCCGGCATGCGCTGCACCACCCGGCGTTGCGGCGGGCTGGCGCAGGCGGCCACGGTGGCGGTGAGGAAGGCGATCAGGAGCATCCGCAGCGGTCCCCCGCGCGTCGTGGCGACGGGCCGGTTCGGCAATGGCGTGGACATCTTGGCCTCCTGGCGTGGCGGGCATTCGCGCCCGATGTTCACATTCTGCGGCGACTTCGGCGAGCGTGGTGGCGACTCCTTGTAAAGCTGCGTAAAGCGCCCGCCTGCGATCGTCTCGACGGCAGCAGGAAACGCGGCACGGTGGTCGGCAGGGGACGTAGGGCAGGCGTGCAGCTTTCCGGTATTCTCCCGCCGATGTCGATCTTCGCCACCACCTTCACCGATGCCATTGCCCTGCTTGCGACGCTAGACGCGCGCGTGGCGGAGATCGTGTGGCTGTCGTTGCAGGTGAGTGGCGCGGCAGTGCTGTTCGGCACGCTCCTCGGCCTGCCGCTCGGCGCATGTCTTGCCGTCGGACGCTTTCCTGGCAAGCACGCCGCCTCGGTGCTGATGAACGGTCTGATGGGCCTGCCCTCGGTGGTGGTCGGCGTGATCGTCTACCTGTTTCTGTCGCGCTCCGGTCCTTTCGGCGCGGCCGGCCTGTTGTACACGCCGACGGCGATGGTGATCGCCCAGACCGTGCTGGTGGTGCCGTTGATGGCGGCGATCACCCGCCAGGTGGTGGAAGATGTCTGGCAACGTTATGCGGAAGAGTTGCAGGTGATGCGCTTCAGCTGGTGGCAGAGCGTCACCACGCTGCTCTACGACTGCCGCCATTCCCTGCTGGTGGCGGTGTTGGCAGGGCTCGGCCGGGCGATGAGCGAGGTTGGCGCGGTGATGATCGTCGGCGGCAACATCGACCGGGCCACCCGTGTCATGACCACCACGATCGCGCTCGAAACCAGCAAGGGCGACCTGGCGCTGGCAATCGCGCTCGGTGTCGTGCTGATCGTCCTCATCGTTGCGCTCAATGCGCTCGCCTTCGGCATGCGCCAGTGGGCGATGCGACGCTACGGCTAGCCGAAACGACCATGTTCCCCATCCGCATCCGCGATCTGCGTGTTTCGCCCAACGGCCGGACGGTGCTCGACGGCATCGATCTCGAGCTCGGCGACGAGGGCATCACCCTGGTTCTCGGCCCCAACGGCGCCGGCAAGAGCATGTTGCTGCGCACGCTGTGCGGGCTGGTGTCGCCATCCGGCGGCGAGATCGACTGGGGCGGGGGCAGCCTACCTCGCGGTGGCGTGATGATGGTCTTCCAGCAGCCGATGATGCTGCGTGCCTCGGTGCTGGAAAACGTGGCGCTCGGTCTGAAACCGATGGGGGTATCGGCTCGCGAACGGCGGCGGCGCGCCCGCGCCGTGCTGGAGCGCATCGGCCTTGCCGGACGCGCCGACGATAGTGCACGGCAACTGTCGGGCGGCGAGAAGCAGCGGTTGGCACTCGCCCGCGCCTGGCTGACGAAACCGCGCCTGTTGCTGCTCGACGAGCCCACCGCCAGCCTCGACCCCTCGGCCAGTGCCGAGGTCGAACGCATCATCCGCGAGATCCGGACCGACGGCACCCGCATCCTGATGGTCACCCACAACCTCGGTCAGGCGACCCGGCTGGGCGACGACATCGTCTTTCTGTCCGGCGGGCGGGTGCGCGAGCATGCGCAGACGCAGCGCTTCTTCGCCCGGCCGCAGTCGGCCGAGGCCAAGCTCTTCATCCAGGGCGAGCTGCCCTGGACGATGGCATTCTGAACGGCACCGGCGGCGCACCGCCGTGCCTGCGTTGCCGGCCTGTCGTGGCGGCAGGCCGGCAGGGCGCGATCAGACGCGCAGCAGCGCCTTGACCAGACGCTCGGAGAGCTGGTCTTCGGTGAATTGCGGCTCGTTGGGCGGATAGAGTTCGACTTCGTCCAGCGGGAAACCGCTTTCGCGGGCCAGCGTCAGCAGTTCCTTCAGCTTCTGACAAGCCTTCAGTTGTTCGCCGAGCGCCGCATCCTCGCGGGCCTTGTCCGAAAATGCCTTGATGTCCTTGATTGCCATATTTCCGTGCTCATCGTGCAGTTTGAGATCGAGGCAGGCTGCGAGAGCGCGCCCCACCCGTGCCAGGCACCGGCAGGTGTGGGCAATGCAAGTCCGGTGCCGATGTCGGCGTCGGCACGAAGGGCTTAATTAAATCAAGGATTTGTGAGCGAATTTCGGGGCCAGGGCGCATCGAGCATTGTCGTGTTTGCGCCGAGCGCGGAAGCTTTGGCAGTTTTCCGCCCGAAGCCACGCGCCCGTGCCAGGCCCGGCGGCGATCAGCCGCCCGCCACCCAATGGCCGGATTTTCCGCCCAGCTTCTCCATCAGCTGGATGCCGTCCATGCGCATGCCGCGGTCGACGGCCTTGCACATGTCGTAGATGGTCAGCAGGGCGACATTGACGGCCGTCAGCGCTTCCATTTCGACGCCGGTGCGGCCGACGGTTTCGGCAGTGACGGTGCAGCGGATGCTCGACTGCCCTGCATCGGCTTCGAATTCGACAGCCACGCGGGTGAGCGGAATCGGGTGGCACAGCGGAATCAGCTCGCTGGTTCGCTTCGAGGCCTGGATGGCGGCGATGCGGGCGATGCCCAGCACATCGCCCTTCTTGGCGGTACCCGCCTGAACCATGGCGAAAGTCGCCGGCAACATGTGGATGCACCCGGTGGCGCGCGCCACGCGGCGGGTTTCTGCCTTGTCGCCGACGTCGACCATGTGGGCCTGACCTTCGGCGTCGAAATGGGTCAGCGGGGAGGGGGCGGATTCGCTCATCGGGGGGCGGCGGTCTTGAGGGTGGAATCTGGGGCAGGCCGGCTGGCGTTGCGGCTACATGCCGATACACCGGGGCGGGAACGCCTGCGCGCGGGCGGGTATCATAGCACCCGATGATGCGCCGATCCCTCGCCCTGCTGCTCAGCCTTGCGCTGGCTTTCCCCGCCCGTGCCGCCGGTCTGCCCGACCTCGGCGATGTCGGCGCGGCCGATTTCTCGCCAGCGACCGAACGCCGCATCGGCGAGCAGATCATCCAGGAGATCCGTACCAAGGATGCGTCCTATCTGGACGATCCGGAGATCGAGGAATACGTCAATCGGCTTGGCCACAAGCTCGCGGCATCGAGCCAGAATCCGCAACAGGATTTCGACTTCTTCGTCGTCAAGGACTCGACGCTCAACGCTTTCGCCCTGCCGGGCGGCTACATCGGGGTGCATACCGGCCTGCTGCTGGCTGCCCAGAGCGAATCCGAACTCGCTTCGGTGCTCGGTCACGAAATCGCCCATGTCACCCAGCGCCACATCGCCCAGTTGGTCGGCAAACAGAGCCAGAGCGGCATGCTGATGCTGGCCTCGTTATTGGTGGCCGTGCTGGCGGCCAAGAGCAATTCGCAGGTCAGCGAGGCGGCTATCGCGGCGGGGCAGGCTGGCGCGCTGCAGTCGCAACTCGGCTATACCCGCGATTTCGAACGCGAGGCCGACCGTGTCGGCCTGCAGACGCTGGAGTCGGCCGGTTACGACGTGCGCGGCATGCCGAGCTTTTTCGAACGTCTGCAGCGCAACGGCCGGCTCTACGAGAACAATGCACCGGCTTATCTGCGGACCCATCCGCTGACCACCGAACGCATCGCCGACATGGAAAACCGGGCGACCTCGATGCCTTACCGCCAGGTGCCGGATTCCGCCGATTTCGGTTACGTGCGGGCCAAGCTAAGGGCGCAATCGGGTGTGCCGACGGATGCGGTGCGCGAGCTGAACAGCCTCGTTGAACAAGTGCCCAACGATGCGGCGGCGCGCTACGGCTTGGCGCGGGCCTTGATGCGTGCAGGACGCCTGGACGAGGCGGGCGCCGAGGTCGAGCGCCTGCGCAAGACTGCCGAGCCGTCGGCCTTTGTCGAGGCCCTGGCGGCAGAGATTGCGATGGCGCGCAAGGACGGTGCGCGCGCCGTCAAGGTGCTGGAGGCGGCGCGGGCGCGCTTCCCGGCCTACAGCTATCTCGATTACACGCTCGCCGACGCACGCATTCTTGCCGGCCGGCCGGCCGATGCGGCGGCCGGCGTAAAGCAGGCGCTGCAGAACCGTGGCGAGGACCAACGCCTATGGGCCTTGCTGTCGCGGGCGAATGCCGACCTCGGCAAACGCACTGCCCAGCACCGCGCGCAGGCTGAAGTGTATGCGCTGCGCGGGGCCTTGCCCGCTGCGATCGAGCAGCTCGAGATCGCCCGCAAGGCGGCCGATGGCGACTTCTACGAACTATCCGCGGTCGATGCGCGGCTGCGCGAACTCAAGGCTCGCTGGCTGGAGGAGCGGCGCGAGCGTCAGTAGCGCGGCGACTGCCTGTCTTTCGGCTGCCGGGCCTTTCCTTTACCATCCTTCCGTTTGCTGACACTGGCTGAAAGGACGATTCGATGGATTTCGACAAGGAAGTGGATGCACGCGGGCTCAACTGTCCGCTACCCATCCTGCGTACCAAGAAAGCATTGGCCGACATGCTGCCGGGGCAGGTGGTGCGCGTGCTGGCAACCGATCCCGGTGCGGTGAAGGATTTCCAGGCCTTCGCCAAGCAGACCGGCAACGAACTGGTGCAAGTGGGCGAGACGACGGACAGGGCGTTCGAGTTCTTCATGAAGCGCAAGTAACGCCGGCGGCAAGGAACGATAGACAAGGAGGGGGCTTCTGCGGGAGCCCCCTCCTGCGTTAACCGGTCGCGGTATTGCCGCTATCCAACGAGTGTTGGATAATTTGTGTGAGCTTACAGAGCGCCAATCCGTCCCCGTTGGCAATGCCGTGTTTTCTGGCATTTGTCATTTACCGGGTATGGGGCGGATCGGGCACGACCTTCCCTTTGCGCTGCTCATCCGTTGGAATGACCGATGATGAACTCGCCCGTCACCAATGCACGCACTGCAGTGCTCCGCTGCGGGATGCGCTGCGCCGGGCTGGCCTTGGGCCTGCTTGCCGCCGTCGGCGGCTGTTCCCTGGCGCCCCCGCATGCGGCTCCGGACTTGCCGGTCGCGGCGCGGTATCCAGATGACATACCTGTTTCCGCCGGCAGCGTCGCCGCTGACATCACGTGGCGCGACTACTTCGCCGATCCCGGGCTGCAGGGCTTGATCGCACGGGCGCTGGAAAACAGCCGCGATCTGCGCAGCGCCGTGCTGCGCGTCGAGGAGGCGCGCGCTGCCTACGGTATTCGCCGTGCCGACCAGTTTCCGACGATAGGGCTTGGATTCGACGGCAGCCGCAGCCGGACGCCGGCCGACCTCAGCGTTACCGGCGAGGTGCTGAACGGCGGCCAATACCAGGTCGGCGCGAGCCTTGCGAGCTGGGAGCTCGACTTCTGGGGACGGGTGCGCAACCTGAAGGAAGCCGCGCTCGAGGAGTTCCTTGCCACCGATGCCGCGCGCCGTGCGCTGACGGTGAGCCTGGTGGCGCAGGTGGCCGACGCTTACCTGGCCCTGCGCGAGCTGGACGAACGCATCGTACTGGCGCGCCGCACCATCGAATCACGGCAGGAATCCTTCCGCATCTTTACCCGGCGATTCGAGGTCGGCGCGACCTCACGGCTCGATCTCACCCAGGTCGAAACCCTGCTGACCCAGGCACAGACGCTGGGCGTGCAGCTCGAGCAGGCGCGGTCGCTCCAGGCGCATGCGCTGGCGGTGCTGGTGGGTGCGCCGCTCGATCTGCAGCCGGCCACCGCCTTCCGCGACGATCTGATCCTGTACGAGCTGGGGGCGGGGCTGCCATCGGACTTGCTGACACAGCGACCCGACATCGTCGCGGCCGAGCATCGGCTGAAGGCTGCCAATGCCAGCATCGCTGCGGCCCGCGCGGCCTTCTTCCCGCGCGTTGCGCTGACCGCCTCGGCCGGCACCGCGAGCGCCGCACTCGAGGGCTTGTTCGAGCCCGGCAGCGGCGCATGGCGTTTCGCCCCGTCGCTGTCACTGCCCATCTTCGACGGCGGTCGCAACCGGGCCGCGCTCGATCTTGCCGAAGTCCGGCGCGATCTGGCTGTTGCCGCTTACGAAAAGACGGTGCAGACCGCGTTCCGCGAGGTGGCCGATGCGCTGGCCGCCCGTCACTGGCTGACCGAGCAGCTCGGCATCCAGCGTGCCGCGCTTGCCGCGCAGAGCGAACGTGCGCGCCTGGCCAAGCTGCGCTACGACAACGGTGCGGCGCGCTACCTCGAAGTGCTCGATGCGCAGCGCGACCTGCTCGCCGCCGAGCAGCAACTGGTGCAGACGCGTCGTGCCTTGATGTCCAGCCGCATCGGCCTGTACGCCGCGCTCGGCGGCGGCAGCCGGCATCTCGCCGACCCCCCGGCTGCGTCCCGGACGACCGGCGCTTCCGTCGATTGAAGGAGCTGCAAGCATCATGACTGTTACGCTCAAGAACAGAATGCTGCCGCTGGCGGTGGCCGCCGCGGTGGTCGCGGCCGGCCTGCTGACCTGGTTGGCGACGCGGGACGACGGGCCGGGGGAAGGTTTCGTCAGCGGCAATGGCCGCATCGAGGCAACCGAGATCGACGTCGCCACCAAGTTGGGCGGGCGTGTGCTGGAGATCCACGCGGGAGAAGGCGATTTCGTGAAGGCGGGGGACGTGCTCGCGCAGATGCAGGTCGACGGACTCAACGCCCAGCGCGACGAGGCGAGCGCCCGACACCAGCAGGCGATCACTGCGGTGGCCAGTGCCGAGGCCCAGGTGGCGGTGCGCGAAAGCGATCTCGCCGCGGCGCAGGCCGTGGTGCTGCAGCGCGAGAGCGAACTCGATGCCGCCAGCCGGCGGCTGGCACGCTCGCGGACGCTGTCGGGCGAAGGCGCTGCCTCGATCCAGGAACTGGACGACGACTCTGCCCGCCTGCGCAGCGCCGAGGCCGCCGTCAGCGCGGCCAAGGCCCAGGTGACGGCGGCCCGTGCCGCGATCGCGGCCGCCCGGGCCCAGCTCGTCGGCGCGCAGGCGACGGTCGCCGCGGCAGCGGCGACGGTGGCGCGCATCGATACGGATATCGCCGACAGCCAGCTCAAGTCGCCGCGCGACGGCCGCGTGCAGTTTCGTGTCGCCCAGCCCGGCGAGGTGCTCGGCGGCGGCGGCAAGCTGCTCAACCTGGTCGATCTGGCCGACGTCTACATGACCTTCTTTCTGCCTGAAACGGCCGCCGGCAGGGTCGCGCTCGGCAGCGAGGCGCGCATCGTGCTCGACGCCGCACCGGCCTACGTGATTCCGGCACGGATTTCCTTCGTGGCCAGTACCGCGCAGTTCACGCCCAAGACGGTGGAGACCGCCAGCGAACGTCAGAAATTGATGTTCCGCGTCAAGGCGCAGATTCCGCCCGAACTGCTGCAAAAGCATCTGACCCTGGTGAAGACCGGCGTACCCGGCGTCGCCTGGCTCAAGCTCGACGACAAGGCCGAATGGCCGGCCAATCTGGCCTTGCGGGTTCCCGAATGACTGCCGTCGGTGGCAGCGCTGCGCCGGTCGCCCTGCTGGAGGGCGTCAGCCTGCGCTACGGCGGCACGCTGGCGCTGGACGCCATCGACCTGGCCATCCCGGCCGGCTGCATGGTCGGGCTGATCGGCCCGGACGGCGTCGGCAAGTCCAGCCTGATGTCCTTGCTGGCCGGTGCGCGGGCGGTGCAGCAGGGGCGCGTCCATGCGCTTGGCGGCGACATGGCCGTGGCCCGCCATCGCAATGCCGTCTGCCCGCACATCGCCTACATGCCGCAAGGCCTCGGCAGGAATCTCTATCCGACCTTGTCGGTGGAGGAGAACCTGCAGTTCTTCGGTCGTCTGTTCGGCCACGACGCGAGCGAACGGCGACGCCGCATCGACGAATTGACCTCGGCGACCGGCCTCCAGCCTTTCCTGGCGCGCCCGGCCGGCAAGCTGTCGGGCGGCATGAAGCAGAAGCTCGGGCTGTGCTGCGCGCTGATCCACGATCCGCAACTGCTGATCCTCGACGAGCCGACCACCGGGGTCGATCCGCTGGCGCGCGCCCAGTTCTGGGCGCTGATCGCCCGCATCCGCGACACCCGTCCGTCGATGAGCGTGATCGTCGCCACCGCCTACATGGATGAGGCCGAGCGCTTCGACTGGCTGGTGGCGATGGACGCCGGCAGGATCCTGGCCACCGGCACGCCGCGCGAACTGCACGCGCGCACCGGGACCGACACCCTGGAGGCGGCCTTCATCGCCCTGCTGCCCGAGGATAAGCGGCGGGGCCATCGCGCGGTGGTGGTGCCGCCGCTGGCCGATGGCAGCGAGGAAGAAGTCGCCATCGAGGCACGCGGGCTGACCATGCGCTTCGGCGATTTCACCGCTGTCGACCAGGTCAGCTTCCGTATCCGCCGCGGCGAGATCTTCGGCTTTCTCGGTTCCAACGGCTGCGGCAAGTCGACCACGATGAAGATGCTGACCGGCCTGCTCCCGGCGAGCGCGGGCGAGGCCTCGCTGTTCGGCCACAAGGTCGATGCGCAGGATATCGCCACCCGGCGCCGCGTCGGCTACATGTCGCAGGCGTTCTCGCTGTATTCGGAACTGACGGTGAGTCAGAACCTGGTGCTGCATGCACGCCTCTTCGATGTGCCCGAGGCCGAGATCGCCGGGCGGGTGGCGGAGATGGTCGAACGCTTCGACCTCGGCACGGTGCTCGACATGCTGCCGGACAAGTTGCCGCTGGGCATCCGCCAGCGCCTGTCGCTGGCGGTGGCGATGGTGCACCGGCCGGAGCTGCTGATCCTCGACGAGCCGACCTCGGGCGTCGATCCGGTCGCGCGCGACAGCTTCTGGCGCCTGATGGTCGATCTCGCCCGCAAGGACAAGGTCACCATCTTCATCTCCACCCATTTCATGAACGAAGCCGAGCGCTGCGATCGCATCTCGCTGATGCACGCCGGCCGCGTGCTGGTGAGCGACGCACCGGCCGAACTGGTGAGGAAGCGCGCAGCGGCGACGCTGGAGGCAGCCTTCATCGACTACCTGGAAGAGGCGGGCGCGCAGGGCGAGGCGGCGCGGGCCGATGCCGGCTCCGCCGCGATCACCGTGCCGCGAGCGGCCGGCGCAGCGCCGGCGGGCGGGCCACGGCGCGGTTTCAGTCTTGAACGGGCGTTCAGCTATACCCTGCGCGAATCGCTGGAACTGCGGCGCGATCCGGTGCGCGGCACGCTGGCGCTGCTCGGCAGCCTGATCCTGATGCTGATCATGGGCTACGGCATCAGCATGGACGTCGAAGACCTCAGCTTCGCCGTGCTCGACCGCGACCAGACCACCCTGAGCCAGAACTATGCGCTCAACCTCGCCGGCTCGCGCTACTTCGTCGAGCGTCCGCCGATTGCCGATTACGCCGAGCTCGACCGCCGCATGCGTAGTGGTGAATTGTCGCTGGCCATCGAGATTCCGCCAGGTTTCGCACGCGATCTGCTGCGTGGTGAGCAGGTCCAGATTGCGGCGTGGATAGACGGTGCGATGCCGCAACGCGCCGAGACGGTCAAGGGCTATGTCGGCGGCATGCACCAGGGCTGGCTGGTCGACATGGCTAGGCATCGTCTCGGCCAGAACGTGGCGGTCGGTGCCGCTACGGTGGAGACGCGCTTCCGCTACAACCCGGACGTGCGCAGCCTGCCGGCAATGGTGCCGGCGGTGATCCCCATCCTGCTGTTGATGATCCCCGCGATGCTGACGGCGCTGTCGGTGGTCCGCGAGAAGGAGCTGGGCTCCATCATCAATCTCTATGTCACGCCGGTCACCCGCGCCGAATTCCTGCTCGGCAAGCAGCTGCCCTACGTCGGCCTCGCGATGGTCAATTTCGCCTTGATGAGCGTGCTTGCGGTGACCCTGTTCGAGGTGCCGCTGAAGGGCGATGTGCTGACGTTGACGCTGGCGGCGCTGATCTACGTGCTCTTCTCCACCGGTTTCGGCCTCTTCGCCTCGACCTTCACGCGCAGCCAGATCGCCGCGATGTTCGTCGCCATGATCGGCACCATCCTGCCTGCGATCCAGTTTGCCGGCCTGCTCCACCCGGTGTCCTCGCTCGAAGGTGGCGCCCGCATGATCGGCGAGTTCTATCCGGCG
Source organism: Azoarcus sp. DD4 (assembly GCF_006496635.1). Taxonomy (NCBI): domain Bacteria; kingdom Pseudomonadati; phylum Pseudomonadota; class Betaproteobacteria; order Rhodocyclales; family Zoogloeaceae; genus Azoarcus; species Azoarcus sp. DD4. The sequence goes on along the minus strand of NZ_CP022958.1, from coordinate 3,955,188 downwards.
AGCCACATGCTCGTCATCAGTCGCGGCGTGTTCAGCAAGGCACTCGGTTTCGCCGACCTGCATGCGTCGTTCACGCCGATGCTGGTGGCCGCGCCGGCGATCATCGGGCTGGCGATCGTGCTGCTGAAGAAGCAGGAGCGCTGACCGTGCGCCGCCTGGCCAATATCTACCGTCTCGGCGTCAAGGAGTTGTGGAGCCTGTGGCGCGATCCGACGATGCTGGTGCTGATCGTCTACACCTTCACGGTGGCGATCTACATGGCGGCCACCGCCATGCCCGAGACGCTGCACAAGGCCTCGATCGCCATCGTCGATGAAGACCGCTCGCCGTTGTCGGCGCGGATCGCGTCGGCTTTCTATGCGCCCAACTTCGTGCCGCCGGACATCCTTGCGCTGGACGAGGTCGATCCGGCGATGGACGCCGGCCGCTATACCTTCGTGCTCGACATTCCGCCCGGCTTCCAGCGCGACGTGCTGGCCGGGCGCTCGCCGGCGCTGCAGCTGAACGTGGACGCCACGCGCATGAGTCAGGCCTTTTCCGGCAGCGGCTACATCCAGCAGATCGTGCTCGGCGAGGTCGGCGAATTCGTCCAGCGCTATCGCGGCGGCGCGGCGGCGCCGGTCGATCTGGTGCTGCGGGCGCGCTTCAATCCGGGGCTGACGCAGACCTGGTTCGGCGCGCTGATGGAGATCATCAACCAGGTGACGATGCTTTCCATCATCCTCACCGGCGCCGCGCTGATCCGCGAGCGCGAGCATGGCACCATCGAACACCTGCTGGTGATGCCGGTGACGCCGGGTGAGATCATGCTGGCCAAGGTGTGGGCCATGGGGCTGGTGGTGCTGCTGGCGACGGCATTTTCCATCGTCACCGTGGTGCAGGGCGCGCTGCAAGTACCGATCGAAGGTTCGGTGGCCCTGTTCCTGGTCTGCGTCACGCTGCACCTGTTCGCCACGACCTCGATGGGCATCTTCATGGCGACGGTCGCACGTTCGATGCCGCAGTTCGGCCTGCTGATGCTGCTGACCCTGCTGCCGCTGCAGATGCTGTCCGGCGGCACTACGCCGCGCGAGAGCATGCCGGAGTTCGTGCAGACCGTGATGCTGGCGGCACCGACGACCCACTTCGTCGCCTCCGCGCAGGCCATCCTCTACCGCGGCGCGGGCGTCGATGTGGTGTGGCCGCAGTTCCTGGCCATCTTCGCGATCGGCGTGGTGTTCTTCGGCATCGCGCTGACGCGTTTTCGCAAAACCATCAGCCAGATGGCCTGACGACAATGCCTGCTCCCGATGCGCCGCGCCGCCGCGGTCGTCCCCGTGGTGGCGATTCCGATTGCCGCGACCGCCTGCTCGAAGCCGCACTGTCAGCCTTCACCCGGCTGGGCTTCGACGGGGCCAGCCTGCGCACGATAGCGGGCGAGGCAACGTGCGATGTGTCGATGATCGCCCATCATTTCGGCTCCAAGGCGGGCTTATGGCGCGCCGTGGCCGATCTCGTGGTGCTGCGCCACGAAGCCTGGCTGCGGACGGCGGAGGCGCTCGTTTCTGCCCCCTTGCCGGTCGAGCAGCGGGTATTTCGCCTGATCGAGACGATGATAGACAGCCTCGCCGAGGTGCCGGCCTACGTGATGTTCGTGACGCGGGAGATTGCCGAGCCGGGTGAGCGCCGCGACCATCTGGTCGAGCGGCTGATCCGGCGCGGGGTGGAAACGTGTGTGCCGCTCTGGCGCGAGGCGATGGCAGCCGGTTTGTTTCGCCCGGTGGAGCCGGTGGTGCTGCAGATCGGTTTGTTCGGGGCTTTCGCGATGGTGCTGTCGGCGCGTGACGTGATTGCCGAACTGAGCGGGCGTGCGCTTGGGGTGGAGGAACTCAGACGGGAACTATGCTGCGCTTTGCTTGGCGAGATCGTCGTGCAGCGGGGAAGAAACTGATGTCATTCGCCGCGCTGCCTACCAGCACACCGCCACGCCGCCCGCACCGCTGGCCGAGCGGGCGCCAGTGTGACTGATCCGCAAGCTGGCGCACACGGTATCGGCCGTCTGGGCACCCTGCGGGACGGCTTGGAGCAGGTAGGTGGAGGCGGTGAGCGCTTCCGCGTAGCCGAAACTGTAGAAGCCGGCGAGCTCGGTTCGGCAGGCCGTGTCGGGCAGCACGGCGTCGGTGTAGCTCATGTGCGTCGTATAGTGGCGCTCCATGAATTGCGCCAGTTCCAGCAGGCAGCCGGTCGCCACCGCGCGCCGGCTCTTGAGCAGGTATTCCTGGTAATTCGGGTAGGCGATGGCGGCAAGGATGCCGATCACCGCCACCACGATCATCAGCTCGATCAGACTGAAAGCGCGCTGCGTGTTCTTCATGCTCAATTCCTGATGATCTCGCGCCACGACAGGCGGCCGGTGCGATTGCTCGCAGAGTTGATCCGCATGTCGGCAATCTGGCCGGTCGAGCCGCCGACGATCAGGCGGTCGCCGACGATGGTGGCCTCGCCAGGCATGCCGATGGACGGATCGAAGGAGCCGATCACCTGGCCGTCGAGATTGTCGCCGTTGTTGAAGAGGCCGTCGGCGTTGAGATCGAAGGGCGGATAGAGCAGGCTGCCGCCGGTGAATGGGTCGATCGCATTGACGTAGCCGCTGCCGCCTGCCTGGCAGGGGTCGGCATCCGGGATGAGGCTGCTGGCGATGAGTACCGGTTTGATGAAGCGGTAGAGGTTGGAACGCGTCACGATCCGTTCGCCCCGGGCGGTCGGATCCATCAGGTCGATGAACCAGCCGCGCTTGCCGCTCATGTCTCCGGCCGTGGCCGAGGAGAAGGTCCGGACCGAATAGCCGGACACGGTTCCCAGCGTTTCGATGGTCCGTTCGCGCAGCGCGTCGCGGCCGGAAATACGCTCGCTGTCGTCGATGAGTCCATACCAACTCTGTACGCTGAGATCGGCAGGATCGCTCGTAAAGACGTAGCTGCCGGTGCCGAAGAAGATGAAGGTCTTGCCGTAGTTCGGGTCGCTGGTGACGGTGTTCTGCCCTATCGTGAGCTGGGCGGTGATCGGCTGCGCCTGGCTGGCCGCATTCAGCGCGGTAAATAGCGGCAGGGGCTGGCTGCCGCTCAGGAAGGAGGATCTCCAGGTGCCCGCGCTGTTGCCACTGAAGTCGAACTTCCAGACGTTGCCCTTGATATCGCCGGCATAGACCAGATCGACGTCGCCGTCGCCGTCGGTATCGACCGTTGTCGGGGTGGACATGCCATTGTCCCCGGCCGCCTGGGTATCGAGCTTCTTCAGCAGCGTACCGCTCTCGAGGTCGAACACATAAAGCACCGCGCTGCCGTTGGTGCTGTTATAACCATTGCCGATAAGGGCCACGGTGTGTCCCGAGTTGAGCCTGGCAAGCTGCGGACGGCCGAGGACGAAGCCGAGGTCGTCGTCGCCGGTCGCGCCGTATTCCCACAGGACGGCGGCGGTGTTCATCGACGCGGGCGTCGATACGTCGAGCGCAAAAAGCCCCTTGGCACCGCGCCCGGTTGCGGCGACCAGCAGGTTCTTGTTCGGCGTCAGGGTGCGCGAAGATACCGCGATGTCGCCGTCGACGAAGTAGGTATGCGCGTAGCCCGGCGAACTGAGGTTGGCGAGCTTGTTGAAGATCAGGCCCGGCACGTAGGCGAACAGCTCGGTACCGCTGGCTGCGTCGAAGGCGTGGAGCATACCGTCATTGGCTCCGATGTAGACGGTGTCGGTGTCCTTCACGTAGTAGGGCGAGGAATGGACCATGTCGCCGAGCAGCTTGGTACGTGTGCGCAGGGTGCCGGCGTTCTGCACTTCCTGCGACTGATCGCCGCGCAGGTAGTCGAGCACCGCGCTGCTGCCGAGCAGGCTCTGTTGCCCGCTGGATAGCTGGTTCCATTCGAAGCGGATGCCCTTGGTCGTTGCGTCCTTCCAGGCCAGGATGTGTCGCGAGCCGTGCGCGGGCAAGACCGTCGACGCGGCCCACGAGGGTGTGCTGCCGACGCCCGACGACGTGATCGGATAGGCGTAGAGCTCACCGTCCCACGAGCTGCTGTTGAACTGCGACTGGAATACGCGGCTGCCCGCCTGCAATTGCTGGCCGTTGGAAGTGACGTTGCCGGCACTCGCGCTGCGCTGGACGATGGAGTCGAAGCTGCGCTTGAGCGCTTCCTTCAGCTTGAGCGGGTTCTGCACGAGAAAGTAGGTGTCCGGGACGGAATCGCCGTCCGCATCCCATTCCAGAGGAAGATCCGGTCGACTGTTGCCGTTGCGATCGATGAAACCACCCCACTTGGCTGCGTACCAGAGTGGATCCTTGAGCAGGCTGGCGGAGGACGCGCCGGGGGAGAACAGTCGTTCGCTGTAAGCCATCGCACCGCTGCCGCCGGTATAGGGCAGCTTGTTGCAGGCGGCTGGAGGCGAACTGGTGTCGCAGTATCCCGGCGCTTGCCCCGGCGGCACGTTGAGGTAGTAGCTGCGGTCGACGTTTTCGTCCTGGACGACGAGATAGACGCCATCGTTGGTGGTACCCGAAATGACGTAACCCATGCTGTGCTGGATGCCCCCCGCCTGGTATTCCGGCGTGAGCTTCACCCTGAGCTTGCCATCCGCCTCGGCGGCCACCTCGTACACCACGATCGCATCCATGTCGTGGTCCGCGCCTTGCTCGACGTCCTCGAAGTTGATGCGGAAACGGGCAAAGTAGCGGCCGCCGTTTATGCTGGCATCCTGGTCGGCAGTCGAGGAGTTGGCGATGGTGTCGACATAGAAGTCGACGATCTGGTTGGTCGGCTGGAATGAGCCCTTGCTGTTCGAAATGGCGTCGCCGCCGACCGACTTGGCAAACGGCACCAGGGTGATGGTCCTGCCGCTGGAGGTCTTCGCCTCGATCCGGGGCAACGGGGAGCTGAGCACGACCGCGTAGGTGTCGACGGACTGGGTGCCGGTGAGATCCGTCCTGATGTCGGTCACCTTGCCGAAACGCGCGACCGAGGCGGAGTAGTAGCTGCCCTGCTTGGTCGGCTCTTCCGGCGCCAGCCCGCGGATGTCGCCCAACGTGGTGACCGTCTTGGCCGTCGGCGCGCCATCGTAGTTGTTGCCGACCTGCCCGATGAAACGGCTGCCGGGGATGCCTGCCTCGTTCTCGGTGATCTCGCGGGCGATGTCGGCCACGTTCATGCTGCCGAGACTGCCGGAAAAACTGCCGAAAGCCGTGCCCGGCAACTGGTCCGAGTCGAAGGAGGGGTTGATGCCCGAAACCACCAGCATGTTCGGCCGGGCGCACCAGCGCGCACTTGCAGCACTGCCGGCTGCATAGGGGTCGTCCCAGCTCGCCACGCCGAGCCCGACTTCGGTGTCGTGACCGCCACTCGTGGCGAACGCCGCAGTCGGTGTTTTCTTGCCGGCGAAGTAGCGCAGCGTTTCGTACATCATCTCGCCTACAGGGTTGCCCCAGTCTACGAATTCGCCCTCGTTCATTGCGCGCGTCGTCACCCAGCCGGAACGGTAGGCGTCGTCCGTGCGTCCGTTGTTGAAGTCGCGGATGCGAAGGGCGTTGAGAGCGTTCACGATGGTTGCATTGCTGCGCAGCACGCCGGTGTTGGTGTCGATTTCGTTCTTGAACGACGACACCACCTTGCGCAGCACGCCGCCCGACATGTTCTTGTCGTAGCTGCCGGTGAGCAGACCGAAGTACATCGCCTCGCTTTCGCCATATTCATGCAGCAGGCCGGTGGGCTTCAGGTTGCCATCCGGATAGCGCTTGCATCCGCTGGCGTAGTTCTCGGTGCACACCTTCACGCGGACGGTGTACTCGGAACTGGTCTTGCCGCCGTGGTTGGTGGCGTGCAGCACCGGGCGCTCGCTCGAGGCCCACGACCACACGCGCCGGTCGCTGTTCTCGATCACCCGCAGCAGCGGGGGAAGGTCGCTGCAGGACGACAGGGTCGCGCAGTTCTTGCCTGTCGTCGCCGTCAGGTTGCCGAAGAAGTGGCGGCGCGAGCCGGTGGGTTCGTTCAGCGGCGTGTAGTCGCTGATCTTGTAGCCGTCCACTGTCGCACTTGTGTATTCCTTTGCCCAGGAATGTGCGTCCTGCGGGATGTAGGCCCGGCGCAGTATGGTTTCGGACGCGGTATCCACCTCCCGGTAGCCGCCGTAGAAGACCTTGCGCAGGGCATCGATGCGGCTGGTGGTGATGTAGTTCAGCCAGTTGCCGGACCAGCGGTTCTTGCAGCGTCCCTGGCTGTCGACCTGGGCTTTCGGTTCGAAGAGTCCGCTGTTACCGCTGCCCGAGTAGGCATAGCAGGTCTGCGAATCGAAGTAGCCGTAGTAGGTGATCGACGGCTTGAAGCGGGTATCGAGGGTGCCGTCGCCGTCGATGTCACTCGCGTCGTTGTAGGCTTCGTAGTACAGCGTGTGATCGCGCCCCACGACCAGCATGCTGAGCGGGGTTGCCGCCTGGCTGGTGATCAGCGGGGCCTCGGGAAGCGAGGCCCCGCTGACGGGCAGGGCGTGGATGAGCAGCGAAGCACACAGCGCAGTGGCGATCGCCTGCGGGCGGACTGGCATCCGGAAGCGCGAGGGGGTAGGACGGAGCGGATTCATTCGCAGTCTATTCCGTTGCGTAGATCGACTGAAGCATGACGACCGCGCGGTCGTCGTCCGAATGACTGCGGGCGGTTACCCGATACCGCTTGCAGTCCATGGCACCCGCGGCGGGATCTTCGATGTTGCAGGGGAAATTGCCGCCGAGAAACTCGATGAAGTACTGCGGCGTGGGTGCCAGCGCACCTAGGCCAGGATTCGGGACGTCGACCCAGTCGTTGAAATCGGTGTCCAGCCAGCGCGCGGTGCAGTCCTTGTCGGGCTGCGCGCACAGGCCGCTTTCGCAGGGGGATGCCGTGCAGCTGTCGTTGGAGTCGGTCCAGACGCCGTTGTCCGGGAAGAGCTGGTTCGGTGGAATCGCTTCGGCCTGCGCCTGCGCGGCCGCCTCGCCGGCCCGGAGCGCCGCTTCGGCAGCCTGGAAGGACAGGCTGCGGTCGAAGGCATTGGCCGTCATGCGCTCTTCGAGGACAACCATGCGGACGCCGGACAGACCCAGCAAGGTCATGACGATCAACAGGATCAGCGCGACGATCAGGGCCGCTCCGCGTTCGCCTGCGGGTGTCGACGGGCGCTTCATTGCACGATCTCCCTGTGGCGCAGGCTGACGACGTGGACGATGCGTCGTGACAGCCGCCCCGCATCCACGCCGACGTTCTGGCGGGACTCGACCTGCAGCGTCACACGTACGCCTATGACGAGCGACGACGCATCGTTCGCCCAGTCGTCGACCGACATGGCATCCACATAGTCCGAGGCGGGCGAGGAGCCGGTCCTGGTGAGGTACTCCAGCTGCATGTCGGCGACCCCTTCGGCGATTTCCTGAGCTGCGCCATCATTGACGATGCGGAAGAGCGAACGTCCGCCATGGTCGTTATTGCCGATGAACCACGCCGAAGTTGTGAGGCGGTTGAGGAAGCCGTTGCCTTCAAAGCTGTATTCGTTACCCACCACCGAATCGCAGTCGGTCGGAAAGCCCAGGCCCTTGCTGCAGTTGCCGGGCGTACCGGCGCCGGTGTTGTGAACGATGGTGCTGTTGGACGACGAGGCATTGGTGATCTGCAGGATGGCAGCCTGCCGGTAGTCGCACGCCATCACGATGTCGCCCGGCACGAAACCGTGAGCGGTGGTGTTGACCTTGAACTGCGCGGACGTGGTCTGGTGATCGGTGATGATCACGCCTTCGTTCAACGAGGCCGAACGCAATACCAACGCGTCGGTGCCGGCCACCCGTTCGGCCGCCTCCGTTCCGGTGCTCACGCCCGGCATGTCCTGGCCACCGTCGAAGCCTTCGACGCCGCCGCGTTCCCAGTCGAGCCATATCGAACCGCTGGCGCCGTTGACCACATTGCCGATACGGGTGGTTCCGCAGGCATTGCCGCCGGCTTCGCGGAGTTCGCGCGCCATCAGTTCGAAGGCGGTACGGCCGCTGTCCTGCATGTGGGCGAGGTTCTCGTTCACCCGGTAGGCTTGGCGTTGCGCAAGAAAGATGTTGCTGACCGCGAGTATCAGCAGCATGCCGATTGCCATCGCCACCATCAACTCGACGAGCGTCAGGCCGGCCTGGACTTTTGCTGGATTCGAATTCATTGCGCTCAGAGCCGGGTGGAGGTCTCGAATACTTCTGTGCTGCTACCACCGACGCCACGACTGTCGTCCCAATAGACCCGGACGGAGCAGTTCATCCCGTCGCATTCGATCTCGCCGCAGGTCGACTCCGCGTTGCCGAGGGCTTCCTTCAAGCGTTCCAGCCAGTAACGCTGGTCGTTGGCGACGAGTGTCGAACCTGGCGCGGGAATCTCGCAGGTCTTCGCCAGGTTGTAGTTCCCGCTTTCGACGTCGGCGCGATTCGCCCGCATGGCGTCGAACATGAAATAGCTGAGAACCACCGCCTGCATGCGCAACGAACTGCTGTGGTTGTTCTTGAGCGCGTTCATCTGCAGGGACGCCATGCCCAGCAGGCCGATGGCAAAGACGACCACGCCGATCAGTACTTCGAGCAGGCTGAAGCCACCCTGCCGATTCCGCATGCTGCCCAGGTTCCGTCGTCTAGCCGACATAGGCTCCCCCCGTTCGTATGTTGACCACGCGGTTGCTCGCACCGATGCTCAAGGTGATCTGACCATCAGTCATCAATGCGCTCCCGGCGCCGTAGGCCAGACCGTCGGGACGGAAGCGGACGCAGGCCGAGTCCGCGAGGCTGGTCATGTCGAGATTGCTTGCCTCGACACGGACGGTGCTGGGCAAAATGCCTTCGCGGATGCCCTCACCCGGTACGCGATGAACGCTCCAGCCGCCGTTTGTCGTCGACAGGCAGAAAAAGACGGTGGTGTTGCGCCGTACGGCTTCACTTCGTGCGAGGGTGAGTCCGAGCAAGACGTCGTTGGCTGCGGTCGTCAGCCGGGTGCTGGTCAGAAAAGACTGCGAGGCAGGAACGGCGATGCCGAAAAGAATCCCGAGCACGGCGAGAACGACCATCATCTCGACGAGCGTGAAGCCCCCTGAGAGACGCCTGGTCCGGGCAAGGGTGAGGCGCAAGGAAGGAGACTGGGTGGACATGTTGAGAATGAATCTTAATGCTTTTCGATAAATTAATTTAGCATAACCAGCAATAGCAAAGGCATATCCGTGAAATATTTCACGACTGTTGGCAGATAGGTATTCTGTTCCCTGCGATCGTCCGCGTCGGATCTCCGCGTGCAGGAAGACGGCGCGGAGGCAGGTGGCGCATTAGATCGGCTGAAGGGAGTACTACGGAATATCTATTTGAGAGTGGCGCGCACGATGGCTGCGGGTGTGCATGCCGGCAACGGCGAGGCTGGGCGAACGACAGTGCGACGCGGGAGGCGGGGGAATGCGTGTCCGATCGACGCAATCCGGACTGGCCGGAGCGCGGGGTGGATCGGGCAGGGGGGAGGGTGTTGGCCGCCCGGGTCCGGATGGGCGGCCTGGACCCGCATTGCTGTGAGGCAATGCGGGTCGTGGTACGGCAGCGTTCAGCGACCGGTGAGCTTGGCGAGCTGCGGGCGCAGCTGTTCCAGCGTGGCCTTGAAGCCGGCCAGGCGGTCGCGCTCCTGTTGCACCACCGCGGCCGGCGCGCGGTCGACGAAGCTGGCATTGCCGAGCTTGCCTTCGGCCTTGGCGACCTCGCCTTCGAGGCGGGCGATTTCCTTGCCGAGACGCTCGCGTTCGGCGGCGATGTCGATCTCCACCTTGAGCATCAGCCGGGTTTCGCCGGCCACCGCCACCGGGGCGAGTTCGTCGGCGCCGATCTCGGCGACGATCTCGACTTCCGCGAGCTTGGCCAGGCCGGCAAGGTAGGGCGCGTAGCGGCCGAGCATTTCGGCATCGCCGGCAGCCACCAGCGGCAGACGCTGCGCCGGGGAGATGTTCATCTCGCCGCGCAGGTTGCGGCAGGCGTAGATCAGCGCCTTGAGTTCGGCGACCTGTGCCTCCGAAGCCTCGTCGATGCGGCCCATGTCAGCCTGCGGGTAGCGCGCCAGCATGATGCTGGCGGCGTCCTTGCGACCGGCCAGCGGGGCCACGGTTTCCCACAACTCTTCGGTGATGAAGGGGATCAGCGGGTGGGCAAGCCGCAGCACGGTTTCCAGCACACGCAGCAGGGTGCGGCGGGTGGCGCGTTGCTGTTCCGGCGTGCCGTTCTGGATCTGCACCTTGGCGAGTTCGAGGTACCAGTCGCAGTACTCGTCCCAGACGAATTCATAGACCGCACGCGCGACCAGGTCAAAGCGGTAGGCCTCGAACTGCGCGGCGACCTCGGCCTCGGTGCGCTGCAGGCGGGAGACGATCCAGCGGTCGGCGAAGGAGAAGTCGAGGTAGCCGCCGGGCACGCAGGTGCCGGGCTCGTGCGGGTCCATGCCGCAGTCCTGGCCCTCGCAGTTCATCAGCACGAAGCGCGTGGCGTTCCACAGCTTGTTGCAGAAGTTGCGGTAGCCCTCGCAGCGGGCGAGGTCGAACTTGATGTCGCGCCCAGGGCTGGCGAGCGAGGCGAAGGTGAAGCGCAGCGCGTCGGTGCCGAAGGCGGGGATGCCTTCCGGGAATTCCTTGCGCGTCTTCTTCTCGATGCTCTGCGCCTGCTTGGGGTTCATCAGGCCGAAGGTGCGCTTTTGCACCAGCTCGTCGATGCCGATGCCGTCGATCAGGTCGATCGGGTCGAGCACGTTGCCCTTGGACTTCGACATCTTCTGGCCTTCCGCGTCGCGGATCAGGCCATGCACATAAACGTGCTTGAACGGGATCTTGCCGGTGATGTGCTTGGTCATCATCACCATCCGGGCGACCCAGAAGAAGATGATGTCGAAGCCGGTGACCAGCACGGTGGACGGCAGGTAGAGGTCGAGCGCTGGGTTGCTCCTGGCCGGCCACTCTGGCGTCCAGTCCAGGGTCGAGAACGGCCACAGCGCGGACGAGTACCAGGTGTCTAGCACGTCGTCTTCCTGGCGCAGCTTGCCCTCTTCATAGCGGGCGTGCAGCACTGACAGGCGCTCGGCGAGTTCCGGGTAGTGCTCGGCCGTCTGGCCCTGCGCCTGGCACGCCTGGACCTCGCCCTGGAGGCGGCCGATTTCGGCTTCGAGGTCGGCTTTCCAGGCGTGGATGGCTGCTTCCTCGTTGGCGGCGACGTAGATGCGGCCTTCGTCGTCGTACCAGGCGGGGATGCGGTGGCCCCACCACAGTTGGCGCGAGATGCACCAGTCCTGGATGTTGTTGAGCCACTGGTTGTAGGTGTTGACCCAGTTTTCCGGGTAGAAGCGGATCTCGCCCGAGGCGACTACTTCCAGCGCCTTTTCGGTGATGCTCTTGCCGTCCGCGCCGGGCTTGCTCATGGCGACGAACCACTGGTCGGTGAGCATGGGCTCGATGACCACGTTGGTGCGGTCGCCGCGCGGCACCTGCAGCTTGTGGGCCTTGATCTCCAGCATCAGGCCGAGGGCTTCGAGTTCGGCGACCACCTTGTCGCGCGCCGGCACGCGGTCGAGACCGGCGACATTGGCGGGCATCGCCACGCCTTCCAGCGCCTGGCCGTCGGTGGTGTAGCGTTCGGCGACGGCGGGCACGCTGCCGTCGAGCTTGAGCACCACGATCATGTCGAGCTGGTGGCGCTGGCCGACCGCATAGTCGTTGAAGTCGTGCGCGGGGGTGACCTTGACGCAGCCGGTGCCGAACTCGCGATCGACGTAGTCGTCGGCGATGATGGGGATGTGGCGGCCGGTGAGCGGCAGCGCAACGGTCTTGCCGATCAGGTGGGCGTAGCGTTCGTCTTCCGGATGCACCATCACCGCGACGTCGCCGAGCAGGGTCTCGGGACGGGTGGTGGCGACGGTGAGGCCCTTCAGGCCGCTGATCGGGCCGTCGGAGAAGGGGTAGAGGATGTGGTAGAGCTTGCCGTCCTCTTCTTCCGACACCACTTCCAGGTCGGACACCGCGGTACCGAGCTTCGGGTCCCAGTTGACCAGGCGCTTGCCGCGGTAGATCAGCCCCTCGTTATAGAGGCGGACGAAGGTCTCGGTGACGGTCTTCGACAGGCCCTCGTCCATCGTGAAGCGCTCGCGCTTCCAGTCCGGGCTGGTGCCCAGGCGGCGCATCTGGCGGGTGATGGTGCCGCCGGAGTATTCCTTCCACTCCCACACCTTCTCGAGGAATTTCTCGCGGCCGAGGTCGTGGCGGCTGACGCCCTGGGCGTCAAGCTGGCGCTCGACGACGATCTGGGTGGCGATGCCGGCATGGTCGGTGCCCGGCTGCCACAGCGTGTTGTGGCCCCGCATGCGGTGGTAGCGGGTGAGCGCGTCCATGATGGTCTGGTTGAAGCCGTGCCCCATGTGCAGCGTGCCGGTGACGTTGGGCGGCGGCAGCAGGATGCAGAATGCGTTGGGGTTCGACTCGTCGAGACCGGCGTCGAAGTAGCCGCGGGATTCCCATTCGGGGTAGCGACGGGCCTCGATGGCCGCCGGCTCGAAACTCTTGGCCAATTCCATGGTGGTGTTCGGGCGCTTGAAGGAAAGGGGCGGATTATAACGGATGCCGCACGGCAACCCGTGGCCGTCGCCGCGCTATGCCTGCTGGCGAGGATACTCAGTCGTCCAGTGCGTTCAGCCGTCGGGCAATGCGTTCGGATAGGGTGGGAAGCAGGGTGGCGCGCAGGTGGGCGAGCGTTTCGCGGCGCACTTTTTCGACCAGGGCGTCGAGTTCGCGCGAGAGGATCTGGGGCAGTTCGTTGGCCAGCCAGGCCTCGACCTCGCGGCTGATCTCGGTGTCGATCTCGATCAGGTGCTCGGCGACGATGGCCGGATCGATACCGTGCGCGGCCGCGGCAGGAATGGTGGCCGGCGGGGGCGAGGTGGCAACGGGCGGAGCGGCGTCGGTGAGGACGGGAATGTCGGCATCGAACTCGTCGACGATATCGGTGAGGATGGGCAGATCGTCGCCGTCTGCCAGGGGCAAGGTCGGATCGCTCTCGGTGACGACGGGCTCCGGCCCAGTATCGCGATGGCGTCGGAGCAGGGCGTCGGCCTTGTCGAGCAGATCGTCGGCGCGGGCAATCTCGGCCTCGGTCTCGCTGCGCAGTGGCCAGTCTTTCACAGCGCCACCCGGCGTTCGGCGTCGAAGGCCTTGAGCGGCAGTTCGCGCGCCTTGTACTGCATCCAGCGCATGCGCGCCGGGTTCTTTTCAGCCTCGCTCTGACCGACGATCTCGACGATGGTGCGGAAGGTGTCGAAACCGGGGGGCAGGTCGTCCGCAAGATTGAACAGCACATCTCCATGCGGCCAGCGGACGTCGTTGCCTGGCGTGCCGATCTGCACCGGTGTTTCGGCCGCGAGTGGTGAGTCGTTCATCACGTGGGGTACGAAGGCGAGCGGTTCGCTCGTCCACAGCATCAGGTCCAGCTTGCGCGCCATGCCGGTGTCCGGCAGGCGGACGGCGACCTGCCGACCGCCGGCCTGGGCGCGCGTGACCAGCTCGCAGGCGAGCGCAAGCCGGTCCGGGGTGTTGTGGTAGAACTGGACCTTGGTCACCGTCTTCACTCCGCCTTGCCGGCGGCGCGACCGATGAGGAACTCGGACAGCAGTGGCACCGGTCGACCGGTGGCACCCTTGGCGTCGCCCGACACCCAGGCGGTGCCGGCGATGTCGAGGTGAGCCCACTTGTAGGCCTTGGTGAAGCGGGCCAGGAAGCAGGCGGCGGTGATGGTGCCGCCGTAGCGCCCGCCGATGTTGGCCATGTCGGCGAAGTTGCTCTTGAGCAGATCCTGGTAGTCGTCCCACAGCGGCAGTTGCCAGGCGCGGTCGCCGGATTCGGTGCCGCGCTTGAGCAGCTCGGCGGCGAGGTCATCGTCATTGGCGAGCAGGCCGCTGGGGATCTTGCCGAGCGCCACCACGCAGGCCCCGGTCAGCGTCGCGATGTCGACGACGCAGGCCGGCTTGAAGCGCTCCGCGTAGGTCAGCGCGTCGCACAGGATGAGACGGCCTTCGGCGTCGGTGTTGAGGATTTCGATGGTCTGGCCCGACATCGAGGTGACGACGTCGCCCGGCCGGGTGGCGTTGCCGCCCGGCATGTTCTCGGTGGCCGGGACAATGCCGACGACGTTGAGCGGCAGCGCCATGCGCGCGATTGCCTTGAAGGTGCCGAGCACGCTGGCGGCGCCGCACATGTCGTACTTCATCTCGTCCATCTCGGCGCCCGGCTTCAACGAGATGCCGCCGGTGTCGAAGGTGATGCCCTTGCCGACCAGCACCACGGGTTTGGCCTTGGTCTTGCCGCCCTTGTAATGCATGACGATGAATTTGGGCGGAATGTGCGAACCCTTGGCGACCGACAGCAGCGAGCCCATGCCGAGCTTTTCCATGTCGGCGCGCTCGAGCACTTCGACGTCGAACTTGAACTGCTTGCCGAGCGCTTCGGCGGTGTCGGCAAGGTAGGCAGGTGTGCACACGTTGCCCGGCAGGTTGCCGAGGTCCTTGGCCAGCGCCATGCCTTCGGCGATCGCCTGGCCGCGGCGGACGGCGGCCTCGAGTTCGGCATTGACCTTGTCGCCGATCACCAGCGTGATCTTGCGCGCACCGCGCTCCTTCTTGCCGTCCTTGCCGCCGGCCTTGGGTGCTTCGAAACGGTAGGCGCCGTCGGCGATCACCCGGCTGATCTGCTGCAGCCGCCAGGCAAGCGGGCGCTCGGGAAGGTCGGCGTCGGCGAGGGTGATGGCGGCATCCTTGGCGACGCCGCCCGAGAGCGCCTTTGCGACACTGGAAAGCGCGTCGCGGAAGGCTTTGTCGGAGAAGTCCGCAGCTTTGCCGAGGCTCACCAGCAGCACGCGTTCGGCGGCAGTGCCGGCAAGTTCGTGCAGCATCACGGTGGATCCCGCCTTGTCGTCGAGATCGCCGCGCTTGATGAGCTGGGCGAGTTTGCCCTTGGAGGCCTTGTCGATGGCCTGGGCGGGCGGGGTGAGGCTGCCGTCGGCGAAGGCGCCGACGACCAGAACGCCGGCCCGGAGCTTCTCCGGGGAGGCGGTCTTTATGGTAAATTCCACGGGCTTGCTCCTGGGAAAGACGCGTCGTCTGGACTTCCGGCCGATTATGGCCCGTTCCCGGCGAGGCCGTCAAAACCGGCAAGACCCGGCAATTGCTTCCTTCCCCAATGCATAACGGTTCATTCTTCGCGCGATGATCTTCCGCCGCGCCCTTCAGCGGGAATTCACCCACACCGCCGCGGCGGTGTTCGTTGCGCTGTTCGCGATCCTGATCACCACAGTGCTGATCCGCCTGCTCGGCCAGGCGGCCGGCGGTGGCGTGCCGTCGGACGCGGTGCTGGCGCTGATCGGGTTTGGCGCGCTCACCGAGCTGCCCATCGTGTTGACGCTCACCGTCTTCGTGGCGGTGTTGCTGACCCTGTCGCGCAGTTACCGGGATTCCGAGATGGTGGTGTGGTTCGCCGCCGGCGTGCCGCTCACCGCGTGGATCGGCCCGGTGTTGCGCTTTGCCCTGCCTCTGGTGTTGGTGATCGGCGGCGTGACGCTGTTCCTCGGGCCGTGGGCGCACCTCAAGAATGCCGAGTACCGCGAACGCTTGGAAACGCGTGACGATACCCAGCGCGTGGCGCCCGGTGTCTTTCGCGAATCCGCCGGCTCCCGGCGGGTGTTCTTCGTCGAGGGCGGGGCGGGCGAGAACGGTCGGGTCCGCAATGTCTTCGTCAGCGACGAGCGTGAAGGACGGCTGACGGTGATTGCGTCTTCCGAGGGCTACCTGAGCACCGATGCCGAGGGCAACCGTTTCGTCGTACTGGAAAAGGGGCGGCGCTACGACGGCAAGCCGGGGACGCCGGAATACCGGGTGATGAGTTTCGAGCGCTATTCGGTGCAGATCGAGGAGCGCCAGGCCATGGGGCAGCCGCCGCGCACGCGTACGCGACCCACGGCCGAGTTGTTGAGCTCTCCGGACGATCGCAATCTCGGCGAACTCGCGGGTCGCGTCGGCATGCCGCTCGCAGCCCTGCTGCTGGCTTTGCTGGCGATTCCCCTGTCGTTCGTGAATCCGCGTGCAGGGCGTACCAACAACCTGTTGATCGCCATCCTCACTTACCTGATCTACAGCAACGCGATCACCGTCAGCCAGGCCTGGGTGTCGCAGGGGCGCCTGCGCTTCGAGCTGGCGGTGTTGCTGCCGCATCTCGTCGTGCTCGGTCTGATGGCGCTGATGTTCTACCGGCGCCTCGCGGTGTCCCCCTTCTGGAGGGCGCGCGCTTGAACGCCGTCGTGGGCGTCGGCGAGCGGCCGGAGTGTCGAATCCATGAGTAAAGTGCTGTCGCGCTACCTGGCGCGCGAGATCTTCGGCGCCACCGCCACGGTATTGATCGCCTTCCTCGGCCTGTTTGCCTTCTTCGATTTCATCAACGAACTCGATAGCGTTGGCAAGGAAGGCTACGAACTGCACCACGCGATGATCTACGTGGCGATGATCGTGCCGGGGCGCGTTTACGAACTGCTGCCGATCGCAGTGCTGATCGGCTCGCTGTATGCGCTGACCACGCTCGCGCGCCACTCCGAGATCACGGTAATGCGCGCCTCCGGGCTGTCGACGTGGCGGATGCTGCGTACCCTGGGGTTGATCGGCAGCGTTTTCGTGGTCCTCACCTTCGTGTTCGGCGAGTACATCGCGCCACCGGCCGAAAGCGCTGCCCAGCAATGGCGTCTGGTGGCGACCAATGCCTCGGTGTCGCAGCAACTGCGCTCCGGCCTGTGGGTCAAGGATGGGCGCATGGTGATCAACGTGCGTACCCTGCGTCCGGACCGCTCGATGGAGAAGGTCCGGATCTATGCCTTCGACGAGGACTACGGGCTGGAATCCGTGAGCGAGGCGGCGAGTGGCGTCTATGACGGCGACGGGCAGTGGAAGCTGCGCGACATCCAGCGCACCCGCTTCGGTACGGAGCGGACCGAACTCGAGCAGCTCGATGAGTTCATCTGGCGCTCCGAGCTCACGCCAGAGGTGCTGAGCGTGCTGATGGTGGTGCCGGAGCGGATGTCGGTGACCAATCTCTGGGCCTACATCCGCCACCTGCGCGACAACCAGCAGAACGCCGACCGCTACGAGATCGCGCTGTGGAAGAAGCTGATCTATCCGTTTGCGGTTCTGGTGATGATTGCGCTTGCGTTGCCCTTCGCCTTCACCCACGACCGCATGGGGGGCGTCAGCGTCAAGGTCTTCCTCGGGGTCATGCTGGGGATAGGCTTCCATCTGTTGAACGGCCTGGCGTCCAACCTGGGTGTGATCAACGCCTGGCCGCCGGCGCTGGCCGCGCTGACGCCGAGCCTGATCTTCCTCGCGGCGGCGGCGGCGATGCTCTATACGGTCGAGCGACGCTGAGCAGTATTTTCAAGTTTTCGGGCGGCGCCTGCCGCACAAGGTTGCGACCAAAAGAAAACGGGCCCTCGCGGGCCCGTTTTCGCAACTGATGCGCCGAAGCGCAGCCAGTTTTATGCCTTCTTCGCGGCAGCCGACTTGTAGTCCAGCTTTTCCTTGATGCGTGCCGACTTGCCCGAGCGCTGGCGCAGGTAGTACAGCTTGGCACGGCGGACGTCACCGCGGCGCTTGACTTCGATGGTCGCGACCAGCGGGGAGTAGGTCTGGAACGTACGTTCCACGCCTTCGCCGGACGAGATCTTGCGGACGATGAAGGAGGAGTTCAGACCGCGGTTGCGCTTCGCGATCACCACGCCTTCGTACGCCTGCAGACGTTCGCGGTTGCCTTCCTTAACCTTGACTTGAACCACGACGGTGTCGCCAGGGGCGAAAGCCGGGATGGTCTTGCCAGCGCTGAGGCGGGCGATTTCTTCCTGTTCGAGCAGCTGAATCAGGTTCATTTGTTTGACTCCACTATGGTCAACGGCACTTGGCCTTGCGGCAGAGCAGGTCGCCACCTGTTGCGCGCGGTTTATGATCGAGCGTTCAGACGATACTGCCGTCCTCGGCTCCAGCTTGCTCCCGCCTGAATTCCTCAAGCAGGTTCAATTCTTCCTTGCTCAGCCGGCGTGCGGCGAGCAGGTCGGGGCGGCGCAAGGCGGTGCGCCCCAACGCCTGCTTCAGTCGCCAGCGCCGGATCAGCGCGTGGTTGCCCGACAGCAGGACTTCCGGCACCCGCAGGCCCCCGTAGACCTCGGGGCGGGTGTAGTGCTGGCAATCCAGCAGGCCGTCGACGAAGGAATCCTCCACCGCCGAATCGGCATCGTTCAATGCACCAGGCAACTGCCGGATGACTGCGTCCAGCAGCACCATTGCCGGCAGTTCGCCGCCGGAGAGGACGAAATCGCCGAGCGAAATCTCCTCGTCCACGCAGCGATCCAACAGGCGCTGATCCACGCCTTCGTAGCGGCCGCAGAGCAGGATCATGCCCGGCGTCGCGGCCAGTTTCAGCACGCGGCCGTGATCCAGTGTGCGCCCCTGGGGCGACAGGTAGATCACCGGGCCGCTGCAGCCTATGGCTGCCTGCTGCGCAGCGCGTGCCTCGCCGATGGACTGCTCCAATGGCTCGGCCAGCATCACCATGCCGGGGCCGCCGCCGTAGGGGCGGTCGTCCACCGTGCGGTGCGCGTCGGTGGCGAAGTCCCGCGGGTTGTGAAACCCGATCTCGTACAGGCCCCGGTCGCGCGCGCGCCGTGTAATGCCGCTCGCGGTCAGTGCCGCGAACATCTCCGGGAACAGCGTGACCACGTCGTAGCGGCGTGCTGTCGCCGCCCGTCCGTCAGCATTCGGCGCTGTCACCAGTCTTTCTGCCATGCCACCCGGATGCGCCGGGCGGTGAGGTCTACATCGAGTACGTAGGCGGCGACGAAGGGGACGAGCCGTTCGACATCGCCATCCTGTATCTGCAGGACATCGTGCGCGCCAGTCGAAAGCAGGCCGCTTACGGTGCCCAGTGCTTCATCCGCTTCATTCACTACTGCCAGGCCGACGAGGTCGCCCCAGTAGTATTCGTCCTGCGCGGTCGCCGGCATCGCTGCACGCGGTGCCCCGACGTAACGTCCTTCGATGGCTTCGGCCGCATTGCGGTCGGGGATGCCGTCCAGCGTGGCGACCAGACCCTTGCCGTGCGGCCGGCAGGCGATGAGCTTGTATTCCACCCAGGCTTCGTCCGGCGCGTCCGGATCGTCCGCCAGCCACCAGTGCGACATCTTGCGCCAGGAGGCCGGATCGTCCCCGAAGGGGTGGATCTTGAGCCAGCCCTGAACGCCAAAAGGGGCGACGATGCGCCCCAGAACCATCATTTGGCGACGACCTGAACGATCAGGCAGCGGCCTTGGCGGCCTGCTTGACGAGACGGGCGACGGTCGGCGACAGCTGGGCGCCGTTCTGCTCCCAGTAGGCCAGGCGTTCGGCGTTGACGACCAGGCCCTTCTCGGCACCGGAGGCCACCGGGTTGTAGTAACCCACGCGCTCGATGAAGCGACCGTCACGACGATTGCGGGAATCGGCGGCAACGATGTTGAAGAACGGGCGCTTTTTGGCGCCGCCACGGGCAAGGCGAATGACGACCATTCTGTGTGTCCTGTATTCGGTAGATGCGAAAAGCCGTGCATGATAAGGCAAAGCCCGGAAAGTCACAAGCCATGTCAGGGGTTTAGCGCATCGATTCCGGCTGCTCGAGTGGGGCGAGCAGGGTCGCCACCGCCTGCTGCTCGGTGCGGAAGCCGGCCCGGGGCTCGAGTGCCACCCACAGTGGGTCGCGCTGCATGGTATCGATCACCTGCTTCTTCAGGCCGCAAAAGGCAATCGCCTGGCCCTGGCTGCGAAAGCGGTCGACCAGGCCGCGCAGCACGTGCAGGCCGGTGGCATCGATGTCGTTGATGCCGGCAGCCGATACCAGGACGATGCGGACGTCGGGCTGGGCGCGCGCGGCGCGCAGCATGGCGTCTTCGAAGGTGGCCGCAGTGACGAAGCTGAGCGGGCTGTCGAAACGCAGGATTACCAGCTGCGGATGGGGGTGGCGCAGGCCGAAGCGTTCGAGATCGCGGTAGGTGCCGTCCTCGTGCAGGCCGAGCAACGCCACCCGCGGGCTCATGCCGCGATAGACCATCAGTGCGAGCGAGAGCAGCAAGCCGGTGAGGATGCCGTTCTGGATGTTGGGGGCGAAGGCGAGGGTTGCGCAGAAGGTCAGGGTAGCCGCAAAGCCATCGTCGCGGCTGGTTTTCCAGGCGCGGGCGAGAGCGCTGAAATCGAGCAGGTTGGCCACCGCGAGCAGGATGACTGCGGCGAGCACGGGTTTCGGTAGATGCCACAGCAGCGGCGTGAAGTAGAGCAGGGTGAGCAGCACCATCAGGGCCGATACCAGCGACGACAGGCCGGTCCGTGCGCCGGCGGCGTAGTTGAGTGCGGAGCGCGAGAAGGACGAGCTGACCGGCAGGCTGCCGGTGAAGGAGGCCACGATCTTGGCCAGCCCCTGGCCGATCAGTTCCTGGTTCTGGTCCCAGGGCTGGCGGGTTCGTCCGGAGATGATCTTGGCGCTGGATGCGGCCTCCATGAAGCTCACCAGGGCGATGACGAAGGCGGTGGGCAGCAGGCTGGCGGCGGCCTGCAGATCGACCGCCGGCAAGGCCAGTGGCGGCAGGCCGGTCGGGATGCTGCCGACCACCGGCCCGCCGTTGGCGGCGAATCCGGTGAGCGAGGCCAGCAGCGTGGCAGCGGCGACCACCAGTAGCACACCGGGCCAGCGAGGTGCCAGTCGGCGCAGGAGTAGCAGCGCGGCCAGTGCGCCGAGGCCGAACGCGGCCGATGCGGCGTGGAGGCCGTCGGCGCGTTGAAAGGCCCGGACGAGGTCGGTGAGAAACTGGCCGGACTGTGCCAGCGAGAGCCCGATCAGGGGCGGTACCTGAGACAGGCAGATGACCAGCGCTGCGGCATTCAGAAAGCCCATCAGCACCGGGTGCGACAGCAGGTTCAGTAGCCAGCCGAGCCTGAACAGGCCGAGCGCGAGCTGGATCAGCCCGGACATCAGTGCCAGCAGGATGGCGAGGGCGAGGAACTCCGGCGTATCCGGACGCGCCAGCGGCAGCAGGCTGGCGCCGGTGAGCAGCGAGGTGAGCGCGACCGGCCCGGTGGAAAGCTGTCCGCAGGAGCCGAACAGGGCACCGACGACGGTGGGCAGCAACGCCGCATACAGGCCGATGTGTGGCGGCAGCGAGCCAAGCTGGGTGTAGGCCAGCGATTGCGGCACCATCACCAGCGCCACGGTGATGCCGGCCAGAATGTCGCCGCGTATGCTGCTGCCCGACCACTGTCGTGGCCAGGCGAGAAAGGGAAACAGGCGCTCCGGGGGCAGAGGCATCGCGTGGCCGAGACCGAAGGAAATGCCCGCTATATTAGCAAGGCCTGTTTCGTTCCGTCGCCTGTCCGGTTCGGACTGATACTGTCAGGTCCAGTCGCGCGGCTGGAGGTAGGTGTCGTAGAGCTCGGCTTCGGCGCTGCCCGCTTCCGGATGCCAGTCGTAGCGCCATTTCACGATGGGCGGCATCGACATCAGGATGGATTCGGTGCGCCCGCCCGATTGCAGGCCGAACAGTGTGCCGCGGTCGAACACCAGGTTGAATTCCACGTAGCGGCCGCGGCGGTAGGCCTGGAAATCGCGTTCGCGCTCGCCGTAGGCGATGTCGCGTCGACGACCGGCGATGGGCAGGTATGCGTCGAGGAAGGCGTCGCCGACTGAGCGGGTGAGGCCGAAGGCCGTGTCGAATTCCGTCTGGCCGTCGGCGCCGAGATCGTCGAAGAAGAGACCGCCCACGCCGCGCGGTTCGTTGCGGTGCTTGAGAAAGAAATAGCGGTCGCACCAGTCCTTGAGGCGGCGATGCTCCGCTTCGCCACCGAAAGGCAGCACCGCGGCCTTGCAGGTGGTGTGGAAATGGCGGACGTCGTCCTCGAAGCCGTAATACGGCGTGAGGTCCATGCCGCCGCCGAACCACCACACCGGCGCCTTGCCGTCGGCTAGCGCAATGAAACAGCGCACATTCATGTGCACGGTCGGGCAGTAGGGGTTGCGCGGATGCAGCACCAGCGACACGCCCATCGCCTCGAAGCGGCGGCCGGCGAGTTCCGGCCGGTGGGCGGTGGCGGAGGCGGGCATGCCGTCGCCCATCACGTGCGAGAAGTTGACGCCGCCGCGCTCGAAGAAATTGCCGTCCTCGATGACGCGAGTCAGGCCGCCGCCACCGCCCGGCCGCTCCCAGCCGTCGCTACGGAAGGCTTGGCCGTCGAAGGCTTCCAGCTCGGCGACGATGCGCGTCTGCAGGCCGGTGAAGTACTGCTTGATGGTGGCGAGGTCCATGGCGATTGCGTCAGGTCTTGCGGGCGACGGCGCGATGGCCGATGTCGCGGCGGTACTGGCGGCCGTCGAAGTGGATTGCGTCGGCCAGTTCGTAGGCGCGCTTCTGTGCGGCCTTGACGTTGTCGCCAAGCGCGGTGATGCACAGCACCCGGCCACCGGCGGTGACAACGGCGCCGTCCTGCTCGGCGGTGCCGGCATGGAATACGTGCGCTTCGTCGCTGGCGGTGGCGGGCAGGCCGGTGATCGCGTCGCCCTTTCTCGGGCTGTCCGGATAGCCGGCGGCCGCCAGCACCACGCCGAGGGCGACACGGCGGTCCCATTCGGCGTCGACCTGGTCGAGCTTGCCGGCGATGGCGGCTTCGACGAGATCGGCGAGGTCGGTCTTGAGCCGCATCATGATGGGCTGGGTTTCGGGATCGCCCATGCGGCAGTTGAATTCGACCACGCGCGGCTTGCCGGCGTCGTCGATCATCAGGCCGGCATAGAGGAAGCCGGTGTAGGGCAGGCCGTCGGCCGTCATGCCGGCCAGCGTGGGCTGGATGATCTCGCGCATGACGCGGGCGTGCACTTCCGGCGTCACCACCGGGGCGGGCGAGTAGGCGCCCATGCCGCCGGTGTTGGGGCCGAGGTCGTCGTCGAGCAGGCGCTTGTGGTCCTGGCTGGTGGCCAGCGGCAGCGCATGCTTGCCGTCGGCCATGACGATGAAGCTGGCTTCCTCGCCCTGCATGAACTCCTCGATGACGACGCGGGCACCTGCATCGCCCATCTTGTTGTCGAGCAGCATCATGTCGATCGCGGCGTGCGCTTCTTCCAGCGTCATCGCCACGACCACGCCCTTGCCGGCGGCGAGGCCGTCAGCCTTGATCACGATGGGCGCCCCTTCGGCGTCGATGTAGGCATGCGCCTGGGCGGCGTCGGCGAAGGTCTGGTACTTCGCGGTCGGGATGTTGTGGCGGACCAGGAAGCGCTTGGCGAAGTCCTTCGAGCTCTCGAGCTGGGCGGCGTTCTTCGTCGGCCCGAAGATGGGCAGGCCGGCGGCGCGGAAGGCGTCGACCACGCCAGCGGCGAGCGGCGCCTCGGGGCCGACCACGGTGAAACCGACCTGCTCGCTGCGGGCGAGCGCGACCAGATCGTCGTTGCTGGTGGCGGCGACGTTTTGCAGCTTGGGCTCGCGCGCGGTACCGGGGTTGCCCGGCGCGACCAGCACGCGGGTGACCTTGGGCGACTGGGCGAGCTTCCAGGCCAGCGCGTGTTCGCGTCCGCCCGAGCCGATGACGAGGACTTTCATGTGCTGCTCCGGATCAGTGACGGAAGTGGCGGAAGCCGGTGAACACCATGGCGATGTTCTGCTCGTCGGCGGCGGCGATCACCTCGGCGTCGCGCATCGAGCCGCCCGGCTGGATCACCGCGGTGGCGCCGGCCTGGGCGAGCACGTCGAGACCGTCGCGGAACGGGAAGAAGGCGTCCGAGGCGACCACGCAGCCCGGGATCACCAGACCGGCATTCTCGGCCTTGATCTTGGCGATGCGGGCGGAGTCGACGCGGCTCATCTGGCCGGCACCGACGCCGATGGTCATGCCGTCCTTGCAGTAGACGATGGCGTTGGACTTGACGTACTTGGCCACGCGCCAGGCGAACAGCATGTCGCGCAGTTCGGTATCCGACGGCGCGCGCTTGGTGACGACCTTGAGGTCGGCGAGCTGGATGCGGGCCTCGTCGGCGCTCTGCACCAGCAGGCCGCCGCCGACGCGCTTGTAGTCGAGTGCGCCGGCGGGCTTGCCGAGCGGGCAGGTGAGTACGCGCACGTTCTGCTTGGCGCGCAGCAGTTCGAGGGCGTCGGCAGTGTAGGAGGGCGCGATCAGCACTTCGAGGAACTGGGCCGACACCGCTTCGGCGGCGGCGCGGTCGACTTCGCCATTGAAGGCGATGATGCCGCCGAAGGCCGAGGTCGGGTCGGTGGAGAAGGCCTTCTTGTAGGCTTCCAGCGGGGTCGCGCCGAGCGCCACGCCACAGGGGTTGGCGTGCTTGACGATGACACAGGCCGTGGTGTCGAAGGCCTTGACGCATTCCCACGCCGCGTCGGCGTCGGCGATGTTGTTGTAGGACAGTTCCTTGCCCTGCAGCTGGGTGTAGCTGGCGATGCCGCCTTCGGCCGCGCCCGGTTCCTTGTAGAACGCGGCGCTCTGGTGCGGGTTCTCGCCGTAGCGCAGGTTTTGCACCTTGTCGAAGGCGAGCTGGAAGCGCTCCGGGTAGGCCTGCTTGGAGACGTCGCCGGCTTCGTTGGTGACCAGCGCGGTGAGGTGGTTGGAGATCGCCGAGTCGTAGCGCGCGGTGTGGGTGAAGGCCTTCACCGCCAGCGCGAAGCGGGTCTTGTAGCTGAGCTTGTTGGCGTTGGCCTTGAGCTCGGCGACGATGCCGGCGTAGTCCTCCGGATCGGTGACGATGCCGACGCCGCCGGCTTCGGTGCCGTGGTTCTTGGCCGCGGCGCGCACCATGGTCGGGCCACCGATGTCGATGTTCTCGATCGCGTCTTCCAGGGTGCAGTCCGGGCGGGCCACGGTGGCCTGGAAGGGGTAGAGGTTCACCACCACGAGGTCGATGCGGCTGATGTCGTGGGCGGCGATGGTGTCCATGTGTTCGGCAAGGTCGCGGCGGGCGAGGATGCCGCCGTGCACCTTGGGATGCAGGGTCTTCACCCGGCCGTCCAGCATTTCCGGGAAGCCGGTGTGCTCGGACACGTCGGTGACCGCGAGGCCGGCGTCGCGCAGCAGGCTGGCGGTGCCGCCGGTGGACAGCAGCTTGATGCCGAGGCCGGCGAGTTCGCGCGCGAAGTCGAGCACGCCGCGTTTGTCGGAAACACTGATGAGGGCTTGGGTGACGTTCATCTTGGGCAGGGCAGGAAAGGAAAAAGATCGTGGTGCGGCGGGCGGTGGCTGCCGCGCCGCGGAAGGGGACAGTGGTAGCGCGCGGCCTTGCGCGCCGTCAGAGCAGGTCGTAGTCGGTCAGCTTGCGGCGCAGCGTGTTGCGGTTGATGCCGAGCATGTCGGCGGCGACCGTCTGGTTGCCCTTGGCCTGTTGCAGCACGAACTCCAGCATCGGCCGCTCGACGTTGCGGATCACCATGTCGTAGATCGCGGACGGTTTCTCGCCGTCGAGGTCGCGGAAATACTGGTCCAGAGTCCGGAATACGGAGTCGGCGATCTCGTTGCTGCGGCTCATGCTGCGAGTTCCTGAGGCTGTTCGTCGTCCACGCCCGCCAGGTAGCTCAGACGGCTGCCGGCTTCGGCGAGCTGGCCGAAGAAGTCGTCTACGGCGGACAGCTGGGCCGGGATGTCGGGCAGTTGGTTCATCGTGCGGCGGAAGGCCGCCGAGCCGACCAGGCCCTTGGTGTACCAGGAGATGTGCTTGCGCGCGACCTTGACGCCGGTGTCTTCACCGTAGAAAGCGTAGAGATCGGCCAGGTGCTCGCGGCAGACCTGATGGATCTCGCTCACCAGCGGCGGCGGGAGTTCTTCGCCGGTGGCGAGGAAGTGCTCGATCTCGCGGAAGATCCACGGCCGACCCTGGGCTGCGCGGCCTATCATCACGCCGTCGGCGCCGGTGTAATCGAGCACGTGCTTGGCCTTCTGCGGCGTGGTGATGTCGCCGTTGGCGATCACCGGTATCTTCACCAGCGTCTTCACCAGCGCGATGGTGTCGTATTCCGCCTCGCCCATGTACTGGTCGGCGCGGGTGCGGCCGTGGATGGCGATGCCCTGGATGCCCGAGTCTTCGGCGATACGGGCGATCAGCGGGGCGTTCTTGTTCTGGCGGTTCCAGCCGGTGCGGAACTTGAGCGTGACCGGGGTGCCGGGTACAGCCTTGACCACCGCCTCGAGGATGCGGGCGACCAGCGGTTCGTCCTGCATCAACGCCGAACCCGCCATCACGTTGCACACCTTCTTGGCCGGACAACCCATGTTGATGTCGATGATCTGGGCGCCGCGGTCGGCGTTGTGGCGGGCGGCCTCGGCCATCATCGCCGGGTCGGCGCCGGCGATCTGCACCGAGATCGGATCGACTTCGCCGTCGTGGTTTGCGCGGCGCTGGGTCTTGGCGCTGCCGTAGAGCAGGGAGTTGGACGTGACCATCTCGGACACGGCCACGCCCGCCCCCATCTTCTTGCACAACTGGCGGAAAGGACGGTCCGTCACGCCCGCCATGGGAGCGACGAAGAGATTGTTGCGCAAGGTGAATCCGGCGAACTGCATGGATGGGGACAAGCTGGAAAAGGGCAGCATTTTACCCCATGCGGGGTAGGGTGGGTTAGCGCCGGCGCTCGATACGGGCGGTCGCCCGTGACCTCTGTTACGGCCAGGCGCGTGCGCCGAACATCATCCGCTTGGCCACGAAGTGGCGCAGCGGCGGGCAGATGTCGAGCAGGAAGAGGCCGGCGCCGCGGGCGTGGCGCAGCGGCATCAGGTCGTTGCTGAAGAGCTTCACCAGGGTGTCGGTGAAGCGGATCGTGCCGAAGCGGTCGAGCTGGCGGGCGCGGGCGTGGCCGGCCAGCAGGGCGGGTGCGCCCGGGTCGAAACCGGGCTGTCGTGCCTGGCGACGCAGGGTATCCGCAAGGCTGCAGACGTCGCGCAGGGCGAGGTTGAAGCCTTGGCCGGCAACCGGATGCAGGGTTTGAGCGGCGTTGCCCAGCCACACGGTGCGCTCGCCCACCGGATGGCGGCGGTAGCGCAGGACCAGCGGGTAGCGCAGGCGTTCGCCGATGGCGGTCAGGTGGACGCGGCCGCCTATCTTGGCCTGCAGGCTGGCGAGATAGGCGTCGTCGTCCAGTGCCAGCAGCGTGTCGGCCTGCGTAGGGGGGGCGACATGGACGATGGCGTAGTCCTTGCCGTAGGGCAGGAAGGCGACCGGGCCGTCCGAGGTGAAGCGCTCGAAGGCGGTGTGGTGGTGAGCGCCGGCCACGCGGGCCACCGAGATCAGAGCGTGCTGACCGTAGTCGTGCTCGACAACGTCGGCGTCGCCCGCGCGCAGGCCGCCTTCGGCGCAGGCGACGAGGCGGGCGCCCAGCCTGGCAGGCGCGTCGGTGCCGGCCAGTTCCGCGCTGACCATGTCGCCGTTCGGCGTCAGTGTGCCGACTTCGGTCTGGTCCAGCACCGGGATGCCAGCTGCGTCCACGGCCTTGCGCAGGGCGCCGGCCAGCGTGCCGGCAGCGGTGACGTAGCCGAGCGCAGGCAGTTCGTAGTCTCCCGCGCGCAGCAGGCTGCGGCCGAAGCCGCCCTGCTGGGATACATGTATGGTCTCGATCGGCGTGGCGGCGATGTCACGCCAGACGCCGAGACGCTCCAGGCTGAGCCGGCTGCCGTGGGCCAGCGCCAGCACGCGCGGGTCGCTGCCCACAGCCTCGCGCGGGCGTGCATCTGCCAGCACGACGTCGAGGCCGCTGTCTTTCAGCGCCAGCGCCAGCGCCAGCCCGACCGGGCCGGCACCGACGATCAGCAGGTCACGCTGCGGCATGGGCGTCCCGCATCAGCGCTTCGATGTCGACGACTTCGCGCGGCACGCCGTCGGTGAGGTATTCGCAGCCATCGGCGGTGACGAGCGCATCGTCCTCGATGCGGATGCCGATGTTCCAGAAGGCTTCCGGCACGTCGGCGGCCGGGCGGATGTAGCAGCCCGGTTCTACGGTGAGCACCATGCCCGCCTCGAGCGGCCGCCAGTCGCCGCCGACCTTGTATTCGCCGGCATCGTGTACATCCATGCCCAGCCAGTGGCCGGTGCGGTGCATGTAGAAGCGGCGGTAGTCGCCCTTTTCCAGCACGGCATCGAGCGAACCTTCGAGCAGCTTGAGATCCAGCATGCCCTGCGCGAGCACCTTCACCGCGGCGTCGTGCGGTTCGTTCCAGTGGGCGCCGGGGCGGATGGCCGCCCGGGCGGCGTGCTGGGCGGCGAGCACCAGCTCGTAGACCGCGCGTTGCGGGCCGCTGAAGTGGCCGTTGGCCGGGAAGCTGCGGGTGATGTCGGAAGCGTAGCCGTCGAGCTCGCAGCCGGCGTCGATCAGCAGCAGGTCGCCATCGGCGATACGACGGTCGTTCTCGACGTAGTGCAGGATGCAGGCGTTGGCGCCGGCGGCCACGATCGAGGTGTAGGCCGGATACTGGCTGCCCGAGCGGCGGAAATGGTGCAGCAGTTCGGCTTCGATCTCGTATTCGAAACGGCCCGGCCGGGTTGCGCGCATGGCGCGGCAGTGCGCCTCGGCAGAGATGGCGCCGGCGCGACGCATGATGTCGATTTCGAAGCTGTCCTTGACCAGGCGCATCTCGTCGAGCTCGGCGCGCAGGTCGCGTACCGAGTGCGGCGGCACGATGCCGGTGCGGGCGTTGGCGCGAACGGCGTTGAGCGCCCTGGTGACGCGCGCGTCCCATTCGGCGTCGTTGCCGAGGCTGAACCACATCAGCGGCTGGTTGGCGAGAAGTTCGGGCAGGCGGCGATCGAAGTCGCCGATGGTCCAGGCTTCGTCGAAGCCGAAGACTTCGCGCGCCGCGTCGGGACCGTAGCGGAAGCCGTCCCAGATCTCCCGTTCTTCGTCCTTTTCGCGGCAGAACAGGATCTGCTTCGGCTCGGCACCGGCGACCAGCACCACCACCGCGCCGGGCTCGCGAAAGCCGGAGAGGTAGTAGAAGTAGCTGTCGTGCCGGTATGGATACTGGGTGTCGCGGTTGCGCGCGACTTCCGGTGCCGTGGGCAGGATGGCGACGCCGCCGCCGGCCGCGGCCATGCGGTCGAGCAGGCGCTGGCGACGGGCGAGAAAGGGCGTGGTGTCGAGCAGGCTGGTGGCGGTGGGAGCGTTCATGGCGGGAATTATGTCACGGCGGGTGGTGGCAGTTCGACCTGCAGGGCGCGGTCGAGTGCGGCGAGCTGCGCCGGCGTGCCGACGTTTTCCCAGCGGCCGCCGTAGCATTCTCCGCTGGCGCGGCCGGCCGTGATGGCGGCGCGGTAGTAGGGCGTCATTGCGACCTTCTGGCCGGGGGCGATGTCGGCGAAGAGGCGGCTGTCGTAGAGGCCGATGTTGCCGAAAGTGCGGCGTTCGCCGCCTTCCAGCGCCAGCAGGCCGTCGGCGCCAAGCGCAAAGTCGCCCGTCGGGTGGAAGGGCGGATTGGGTACCATGACCAGGTGCATCAGCGGATCGGGGCTGCCCGCCATGGCTGCGGCGCGCGGCAGCAGGCGGCGATAGTCGTAGTCGCAGTAGATGTCGCCCGATACCGCGAGGAAGATTTCGCCGCGCGCGTCGCCGGGGTGCTCCATCAGCAGCGGCAGCGCCTTGGCGATGCCGCCGGCGGTTTCCAGCGCGCTGCCTTCCGCGGAATAGCGCAGGCGCACGCCGTAGCGGCTGCCGTCGCCGAGCGCCGCCTCGATCTGTTCGCCCAGCCAGGCGTGATTGATGACGATGTCGACGATGCCGGCGCGCGCCAGCGCCTCGATCTGCCAGACGACCAGCGGCTTGCCGCCCACTGCGAGCAGCGGTTTGGGCGTTGCGTCGGTGAGCGGGCGCATGCGTTCGCCGCGGCCGGCGGCGAAGATCATGGCGCGCATCAGAAGGTGTAGCCGTATTCGACCTGCTCCGGGTCGAGGCGGTCGAGCAGCTTCGCCAGCGGACCGAGGTCGCGGTAGCGCTTGCAGGCGCGGCGCAGGTAGTCCATCACCAGCGGCATGTCCTTCAGATAGCCTTCCTTGCCGTCGCGGTGGTAGAGGCGGGCGAAGATGCCGAGCACCTTGAGGTGGCGCTGCACGCCCATCCATTCGAAGTCGCGATGGAAGTCGTCGAAGGCGGCACGCACCGGCAGGCCGAGCGAACGCGCCATCTCCCAGTAGCGGGCCAGCATGTCGAGCACGAATTCTTCGTCCCAGCGGATATAGGCGTCCTTGAACAGCGAAGCCAGGTCGTAGGTGATGGGGCCGTAGACCGCGTCCTGGAAGTCGATCACGCCGGGGTTGCGGCTGCCCGGCAGGTGCATCAGGTTGCGCGAGTGGTAGTCGCGATGCACGAAGACCTGCGGTTCGGCGAGATTGACCGCGAGGATGCGATCGAAGGTGCTCTCCAGCGCGAGCCTTTCCTTGTCGTTCAAGGTCACGCCCTTGTGGCGGGCAACGTACCACTCGGGAAACAGCATCAGTTCGCGCAGCAGCAGGGTGCGGTCGTACTCCGGCAGCACGCCGGGGCGGCTCGAGGCCTGGATGGCGGCCAGCGTGCCGAGCGCGTCGGCATAGAGATGGGCGTCGCGCAGCGGATCGTCGGACGGTTGCTGCAGGGCGGCAAGGTAGGTGGTGCTGCCGAGGTCGGACAGCAGCAGGAAACCCTGGTCGAGATCCTGGGCGAGTACGTCCGGCACGTGCGCACCGGCTTGGCGGAAAAGGTCGGCGACCTTCAGCCAGGGGCGGCAGTCTTCATGGGCCGGCGGCGCGTCCATGACGATCAGCGTATCGCCGCCGTCGTCGAAGCTGGCGCGGAAATAGCGGCGGAAGCTGGCGTCGGCCGATGCCGGCGCGAGCGTGAAGCTGCGGCCGGGTAATTGCGCGGCGAGCCAGGATTGGAGCAGTTCTAGACGTTGCAAACGGGATCTCCGCGGTCGATCGTGTAGAATCCGCGAGTTTATCAACATGGCCGTCTCAAGGGGCGGCCGGCGACCGTTTGCGATGTGGGGCGGTGCCAGGGACCGCGAGCATATGAGGCTGCGGTCGGGCCGCCTTGGGGGACTGCTTTGCCGGACAAGGGTTTGAATACGCGGATGCGATTGATTCCGCTGTTGTTGTGCTGGATGTCGGGGCCCGCGTTGGCAGCCGGCATGCCGGCCCTGGTGGTCTCTCCCGATCTGGTGCGCGGCGCAACAGGCGTGTCGGTGAAGGGCGCGACGACGGATGTTCAGCCGACGCAGCCGGCACCGGCCGCTGGTTCGGCGGTGGAAGTGCGCCCGGTCGAACCGGTGGAGCCGGCCGCGCGGGTAAGGCAGTCGACGCCCGCGTCGAAGCCTGCGACGCAGCCCGCCCCGGCAGCTGCGCAGACCACCAAGCCGGCCGCTCAAGCTGCAGCGGCGGCGCCTGCGCCCGGCTCGACGGAAGTGCGTGCCCTGCGCATCCGCGGCACGCGTGCGGTGGAACTGGTGGCCGACGGCGACGCCGAGCTGCAGCGTGACGACATCCTGTTGACCGCCGATACCCTCACCTACCGCGAACCCACCGACGAGGCCATCGCCGAAGGCAATGTGCGCCTGCGCCAGGGCGCCGACGTGATCTCCGGTCCGTCGGCCAGCCTGGTCGTCGGCGAGCAGGTCGGTGCCTTCCAGTCGCCGCGCTACGAGATCACGCGAACCAAGGAGCCGCTCGAGCCGGGCGATCCGCCGCGACAGGTGTCCGGTGGAGGCCAGGCCGACGTGCTGCACTTCGAGGGCGAAAACCAGTACCGTCTGGAGAACGCCACCTGGAGCACCTGCAAGGTCGATGATCCCGACTGGTACATCAAGGCGCGCGATCTCGAACTCGATTACGACCGCGAGATCGGCGTCGCCCACGGCAGCACCGTGGTGTTCAAGGACGTGCCGATGTTCTGGATGCCGTGGGCGGAGTTCCCCCTCGTCGGCCAGCGTCAGTCCGGCATCCTGCCGCCGACTTTCGGTTCGTCGAACAAGACCGGCTTCGACCTGACGGTACCGTACTACTGGAATATCGCCCCCAACTACGACGCCACGGTCTCGCCGCGCTACATGGGGCGCCGCGGCCTGCAGCTCGGCGGCGAGTTCCGTTACCTGGGCAGCAGCTACAGCGGCACTGCGCGGGCCGAATGGTTGCCGCACGACAGGATCACCGGGGAGGAGCGAACGCTGGGTTCGTTGCAGCACCACCAGCAATTCACCTCCTCCCTGTACGGCTCGCTGGACCTCAATGCCGTCTCCGACGACGACTACTTCGAGGATCTCAGCTCCCACGTCTCGGTGGCATCGCGGGTCAACCTGCTGCGCGAAGGGCGCCTGGTCTATGCAGGCAGCCCGTGGTGGAGCGCCTCGGCACTGGTGCAGAGCTACCAGACGCTCAACTCCGATCCCGCTTATGTGGTGAGCACGCCGTATCGCCGCGTGCCGCAGGTGCTCCTCAACGCTACGCGCCCCGATCTGCCCTATGGCCTGAATCTGGAGTGGAACAGCGAGTACGTGAAGTTCGCCCATCCGGACGACAAGAACGCCGAGGGCACGCGCTTCACCACCTATCCGCAGTTGTCGCTGCCGTTCCAGCAGGCGGGTTACTACATCACACCCAAGGTCGGTGTGCACTTCACCAAGTACGACCTCAATGAGCCGCTGGCGACGGTGCCCAACGGCCGCACCTCGATCACCCGTTCGGTACCGGTCTTCTCGGTCGACTCGGGGGTGACCTTCGAGCGCGACGCCCGCCTGTTCGGGTCGGATTTCATCCAGACGTTGGAGCCACGCCTTTACTACCTGAACGTGCCCCACCGTCGTCAGAACGACATTCCGTTGTTCGACACCAGCCGCTACGACTTCGGTTTTGCGCAGATTTTTGCTGAAAACCGCTATTCCGGCGGCGACCGCATCGGCGACGCCAACCAGCTCACGGCCGCTGTCACCACCCGTCTGATCGATCCGACGACGGGCGGCGAGCGCATGCGCGCATTGCTGGGCCAGCGCTATTACTTCGAGGACCAGCGCGTCACCGCTGACGAAGCGCCGCGCACCAGCCGCCGCACCGACGTGCTGGCCGGCTTCAGCGGCCGCATCACCCGCTACAGCACCCTTGACACCCTGGTGCAGTACAACACCGACGACAACGAGACCGAGCGCTTCAACGCCACCCTGCGCTACCAGCCGGAGTTCGCCAAGTCGCTCAATCTGAGCTACCGCTACGCACGCAGCCTGGAAATCATCAACGCCAACGACAGCCGCACGTACGGGCTGCGCGACCTCGACGTCTCCGGGCAGTGGCCGCTCGGCGGCGGCTGGTACGGCGTCGGTCGTCTGACCCACTCGCTGAAGGACGACCGCCTGACCGAGGCGATCGGCGGCGTCGAGTACGATGGCGGCTGCTGGGTCTTCCGTGTCGCGATGCACCGCTTCGCGACCGACCCCAACGATGTCACCAAGGCGGTGTTCGTCCAGCTCGAACTCAACGACCTCGCCAGCATCGGCTCCAGCCCGGTCAACCTGATCAAGCGCAGCGTTCCCGGCTATGGCAAGATCAACGACCCGGCTGCCGACCGCGTGTTCGGTGCGGAATGATGCCGGCGCGCCCTGTTACCTGTTCCCCATGCTCATGAATCGACTCCTGTCCCGTCCTCGCTCCCTGCTTGCCGCCGTCGCCATGTCGGCCGCGTTTTCCTTGTCCGCACAGGCTGCGGTGCAGTCGGTGGAGGTCGATCGCATCATCGCGGTGGTCAACAATGAGGTGATCACGGCGTTGCAGCTGCGCGAACGGGTCGATCAGATGACCCGCCAGCTGCAGCGCCAGGGTACCCAGCTGCCGCCCGCCGACGTGCTCGAACGGCAGCTGCTCGAACGTCTGATCGTCGAGCGCGCCCAGCTCCAGCTTGCGCGGGAGACGTCGCTGCGTATCGATGACGCCACGCTCGAACGCGCGATCGGCCGGATCGCCGAGAACAACAAGATGTCGCCCGACCAACTGCGCGCCGCGCTCGACCGCGACGGCATTTCGTGGAGCCGTTTCCGCAACGAGATCCGTACCGAGATCCTGCTGACCCGGCTGCGCGAACGCGAAGTCGATGCCAAGATCGTCGTTACGGATGCCGAGGTCGACAATTTCCTCACCGCCAATCCCGACGCCTTCTCCGGCGAGGAGTTTCAGGTCGCGCACATCCTGTTGCGGGCGCCGGAAGGGGCCACCCCGGAACAGATCAACCGCTTGCGCCAGCGCGCCGAGAGCGTGATGGCCCGGCTGAGAGCCGGCGAGGACTTCGCCCGGGTCGCGGCCGATTCCTCCGATGCGCCCGACGGCATCAGCGGCGGCAATCTCGGCTGGCGCTCGCGCGACCGACTGCCGGCGCTGTTCGCCGATGCGGTACGCAACATGAGTCCGGGCGAAGTGTCGCCGCCAATGCGCAGCGCGGCCGGGGTGCATCTGGTCAAGCTGGTCGCCAAGCGCGGCGGCGGTGCCGCGGCGGCACAGAAGCTGGAGCAGACACGTGCGCGCCACATCCTGATCAAGACGTCCGAGGTGCTGTCCGACGCCGAGGCGGAAACCCGCCTGCGCGGCCTGCGCGAGCGGGTGGTGACCGGCGGTGCGGATTTCGGCGAACTGGCCAAGGCCAACTCGGCCGACCTCTCGGCGGCCAAGGGCGGCGATCTCGGCTGGGTGAACCCGGGCGACACCGTGCCGGAATTCGAGCGTGCGATGAATGCACTCAAGCCGGGCGAAGTCAGCGCGCCGGTGCGTTCGCCCTTCGGCTGGCATCTGATCCAGGTCATGGAGCGCCGCCAGCAGGACGTCACCGACGAGCGCAAGCGCACCGCCGCGCGCAACATCCTGCGCGAACGCAAGGCCGACGAAGCCTACGAAGACTGGCTGCGCCAACTGCGTGACAGCACCTACGTCGAATACCGCCTCGAACGCGAATAAGCCGATGTCCGTGCGTCCGGTGCTGGCCATCACCAGCGGCGAACCCGCCGGCATCGGGCCCGAGTTGTGCGCGCGCCTGCTCGAGCGTGACTGGCCGGCGCGGCTGGTGGTGCTCGGCGATGCCGGTTTGATCGCCGGGAGGGCGGGCCCGGGGGTGGCGATCCGCCATTACGTTGCCGACGCACCGCCGCCTGCCGGCGTGCTCGAGGTGCTGCACCTGCCACTCGCGGTGCCGTCCGTTGCCGGCCGACTCGATGTTGCCAACGCCCGCTATGTACTGGCCTTGCTCGATCGCGCGCTGGCTGGCTGCGTGAGCGGCGAGTTCGCCGGCATGGTCACGGCACCGGTACACAAGGGCGTGATCTGCGAAGCCGGCGTGCCGTTTTCCGGCCACACCGAATACCTCGCCGAACACACCGCGACGCCGCTGGTGGTGATGATGCTGGTCGGCGGCGGTCTGCGCGTCGCGCTTGCCACCACCCATCTGCCGCTGGCCGCGGTGCCGGCGGCGATCACGCAGCCGGTGCTCGAACGCACCCTGCGCATCCTGCATGCCGACCTGGTGCAGCGTTTCGGCCTGCCGGCACCGCGCATCCTGGTGGCCGGGCTCAATCCGCATGCCGGCGAGGGCGGGCACATGGGGCGCGAGGAAATCGAAGTCATCACGCCGGTGCTGGAACGTCTGCGCGCC
This sequence comes from Azoarcus sp. DD4, assembly GCF_006496635.1. Classification (NCBI taxonomy): domain Bacteria; kingdom Pseudomonadati; phylum Pseudomonadota; class Betaproteobacteria; order Rhodocyclales; family Zoogloeaceae; genus Azoarcus; species Azoarcus sp. DD4. The sequence continues at coordinate 3,919,451 of NZ_CP022958.1, read as the reverse complement.
GAGGGCATGCAACTGCTCGGCCCGCTGCCGGCCGACACCTTGTTCGTCCCGCACACCCTGGAGCAGGGCGACGCGGTGTTGGCGATGTACCACGACCAGGGCCTGCCCGTACTCAAGCACGCCAGCTTCGGCGGCGGCGTCAACGTGACGCTCGGCCTTCCGGTGATCCGCACGTCGGTCGACCACGGCACCGCGCTCGATCTCGCCGGCAGCGGCCGCGCAGACCCGGGCAGCCTGTACGCTGCCGTCGATCTGGCGATTTCGATGGCCGGGGCCAGGGCCCGCAGCCCGGCCTGAGCGCCGTCCGAGGAATTCATGCAAGACCGCGAAACCGACGGCCACCGCGCGAGGAAGCGCTTTGGCCAGAACTTCCTGTCCGATCCGAACATCATCCGCCGCATCGTCGACGCGATCCGCCCCAGGGAGGGCGACATCATGGTCGAGATCGGGCCCGGCCTGGGCGCGATGACCACGCCGCTGATCGAGCGCCTCGGCCATCTGCACGTGGTCGAGATCGACCGCGACCTGATCGCCCGGCTGCGCGAAACCTGGACGCCGGCGCAGCTCAGCATCCACGAAGGCGATGCGCTCAAGTTCGACTTCGGCAGCCTCGGCGCGCCGTTGCGTGTCGTCGGCAATCTGCCCTACAACATTTCCACGCCCATCCTCTTCCACCTTGCCAGCTTCGCCGACAGCGTGAAGGACATGACCTTCATGCTGCAGAAGGAGGTGGTGATGCGCATGGTGGCCGAGCCCGGCACCGAGGAATACGGCCGCCTGTCGGTGATGCTGCAGTACCGCTTCCGCATGGCGCGTGTGTTCGACGTACCGCCGGGCGCTTTCCGGCCTGCGCCCAAGGTGATGTCCAGCATCGTGAGGATGATGCCGCTGCCGGCGGCCGAACTCACCGCGCGCGACGAGGACTTGCTCGGCCGCATCGTGACTGCGGCGTTCGGCCAGCGTCGCAAGACCTTGCGCAACACACTCAAGGACTTCCTCGACGAGACCGATTTCGCCGCCCTGGGGCTGGACCCCGGCCTGCGCGGCGAGCGCCTGTCGGTGGCCGAGTTCGTTGCCATCGCCAATCACGTCGCCGCCAAGGCATGAAAAAGGCCGGCGCTGCGGATGCAGTCGCCGGCCGTCTGCAGCGGGTGAAGCGCGTCAGGACTTCTTCACCGGGCAGGTGCTGAGACCGAGCAGCGGGTAGAGCGGGCACCAGCCGACGAGGCCGGTGGCAAGCGGCACCACCCCGATCCAGGCCCACACCGGGCCGCCCATCAGCGCCCATGCGATCAGGGCGAGGCCTGCGACGATGCGCAGGATCTTGTCGATACCGCCGACGTTGGCTTTCATGGCTGTCTCCGTACGTAAGGAAGGTGATGCCATTTCATCACCCTTGCCACGCCGGGTCTGTAACCCAGGTTACAGAGGGGGGCTCGCTTCAGTGTGCGCCGCCGGCAAGCGCGCGCAGGCCGGCCGGATCGAGGATCTCGATCTGTTCGCGCGACAGCTTCACCAGCCCCTGCTCGGCGAAGCCCTTGAGCAGCCGGCTGACGATCTCGCGCACGCTGCCAAGTTCGTCGGCCAGGTGCTGGTGGGTGACGTGCAGCACGCGGCCCTTGCCGAGCAGCAGTGCCGCGAGCCGCTGGTCCAGCCGGCGGAAGGCTACTTCCTCGATCAGCTGCATCAGGTCGGCGATGCGCTCGGCGAACAGGTGGAAGACGAAGTCGCGAAAGGCCCGGTCGGCCAGCAGTTCGTCGAACACCGCCTTGGGCAGCAGCATCAGCCGGGTGGCCGATTCGGTGACCCCGCGCGCGTTGTAGTCTTCATGGCCGAGCAGGCAGGACGAGGAGATGATGCAGGTTTCGCCCGGCGACACCCGGTAGAGCGGCAGTTCGCGACCGTTGGGTGCGCATTTTGCGACTTTTACCGATCCCTCCACCACGAAGGGGAAGCCCTCGCAGCTCTGATGATCGTCGAACAGCAGGGCGCCGGCGGGGATGTCCATCCAGCGGGCGGCGGCGAGTAGCCGCTCGCGCGCGGCGGGCGCAAGCGCGTCTATGACCGGGTAGCGGTTGCGGAGCAGGGTGGCGTCGTTCATCCGTTGGTGTTCTCGGTTTGGCCGCCGGGCAGGCTGTCTGCCGCGCAGCCGTATGTGCGCGTCAGCCAGTCGAGGACGATCGGCGTCGCGGCGGCCGGTGTGCCGACGTGGTCGGCATCGATTTCGACGTAGGCGCTTGCCGGATGTGGCGGCGCCAGGGCGTAAGCATACGTGCTGCCGAGGGCGAAATGCGGATCGGCACGGCCCGTTACCCACAGCAGCGGTATGGCCGAGCCGAGCCGCCGGCAGTTGTCCGGCAGCACGGCCGGGCCGTCGGCAGCGAAGTATTCGAGATAGTGCACAGGCTCCAGCCGCAGCCGGCGTGGCTGGCCCTGGAAGACATCGACCAGCGGGATGCGGCCGTGCCGGCCGGCGAGGATAGCGGCATGGGCCTGTTCCAGCGATGCACCGGTGAATCCGTCGGCGTGCAGGCGTTCCGGCAGGTGGCCGGGCGCGAGCACCAGCAGCCCGTCCGCGCAGCCGTGACGGCCGGCGCAGGCCAGTGCGGCATTGGCGCCGAGGCTATGGCCGCCGAGCAGGACCTGTCGGCAGCCTTGCTGCCGCAGTTGGTGCGCAGCCGCGTCCAGGGCGTCGAGCGCCTGGGCGAAAGGCGCGTCGTAGAGGCGCCCCAGCGACCACGGCAGTTCTGGTGTCGCGACCACATGGCCGCCAGCGCGCAGGGCATCGGCCAGCCCGGCGATGGCGAAGGGCGGTTTGTCCCACTTGCCGTGCGCCAGCACGATGCCGAATGTCGTCATGCGCGGGTGCGGTTCAGCCTTCGAGTTCCAGCACCACCGGGGCGTGGTCGGACGGACGCTCCAGCTTGCGCGGCGTCTTGTCCACCGTGCAGGCGCGGCAGGCGTCGCGCAGCGCCGGCGACACCAGGATGTGGTCGATGCGCAGGCCGAAGTTGCGGCGGAAGGCGCCCATGCGGTAATCCCACCAGGAAAAGCTCTTCTCCGGCTGGTCGAACAGGCGGAACGCATCGACCAGGCCGAGTCCGGTCAGCGCGGAGAAGGCGGTGCGCTCCGGCACCGAGACGTGGATTTCGTCCTTCCAGTCGGGATGGGCGTCGCGGTCTTCCGGTGCGATGTTGAAGTCGCCGGTCAGCACCAGACGCTCGTTCGTCTTCATCTCCTCGCGCACCCAGTCGGTGAGTGCGGCGAGCCAGCGCAGCTTGTACTCGAACTTGTCCGAACCGACCGCCTGGCCGTTGGGGAAGTAGCCGCAGATCACCCGCACACCGCCGACGGTGGCGGCGATGATGCGCTTCTGCTCGTCCTCGAAGCCGGGGATGTCGCGCACCACCGCCTCGACCGGCCGCGGGCTGAGGATGGCGACCCCGTTGTAGGTCTTCTGGCCGTTGAAGACGGCGTGGTAGCCGGCCGCTTCCAGTTCGGCGACGGGGAAGGCCTTGTCTTCGAGCTTGAGCTCCTGCAGGCAGAGTGCGTCTGGCTTGTTGGCGGCCAGCCATTCGAGCACGTGGGGCAGACGGACCTTGAGTGAATTGACGTTCCAGGTGGCGATTTTCATGTGAACCGTGAGTTGGCGATCGGTCGGGGGATGTGATGGCGGCGGAGCGCCCACGGGCGTGTGTGCTATCGATAAGGACTCCGCCGCTGCCTGGGGATGGATCTTACCGGAAGCCTCGGATCTCACGCCGCCCAGGGCGGCACCGCACAACGGTTGTCGAATCGGGGGAAGGCAGATGGGGGACGGTTTGCATGAGATCGCGCCGGTTTCCCGTGGCCCTGAGGTGGTGCATTACGCACATATCTTGTGCGCATATGGGCGACTATTTTGTATGCAATATTCGTGGACAACGTATTCGGCATGCAAGTCGAAGGCTCTATCTGGAGCTTGGCATGTCGTCGCGTGTTCGTTCAGTAATATGATTATTAATGGAAAAATATTCATTCACGGCGTGACCGCATAGCGCAGTGTGCTGTCGCTTGCGGTTTGGCACAGGCTTTGCTGATGCTCTTGCGTTTCCCCCTGCGGGGAGCCTAGCGGAGCCAGAATGAACCTGCGTCGCACCAAGCCGGCCGACAACGCCCCCTCCGGCCAGGAGATAGGCTCGGCGGTCGAGGTCTATGCCGAGTTGCGCGCGGCCATCGTCGACCATCGACTGCCGCCGGGCACCAAGCTGCGCGAGCAGGAAATCGCGGCCTCCTTCGGCGTCAGCCGTACCATCGTGCGCGAGGTGCTGATCGGCCTGATCCGCGACCGCCTGGTGGTGCAGCAGCACAACCGCAGCGCTGAAGTGGCGCGGCCCGACTGGTCGGAGGCGCGTCACATCTTCGCCGCGCGCGAACTCATCGAAGGCGAGGTGGTGCGCCAGCTGTGCGAACACTGCCAGCCTCCCCAGCTTGCGGTGCTGCGCGAGCTGATGGAGCAGGAGCTCCAAGCCGCCGCCCGCGGCGACAAGGCCGAGGCCATCCGCCTGTCCGGTGAATTCCACCTGCAGATCGCGCGCTTCGCCGGCAATCCGGTGATGTCCGACCTGCTGCGCGAGCTCGTGTCGCGCAGCTCGCTGCTGTTCGCGCTCTACCACCGCGCCGGCGAGCCGATGTGCGTGTCGCACGACCACGAACGCCTGCTCGATGCCATCGCCAGCGGCGACGGCGACAAGGCCCGCGCCGAAATGACTGCCCATCTCGGCGAGATCGAAACCCGTCTGCAACCCCTGGAGCCCGGCGCCACGCCCACGCTGGCGCGCCTGCTCGGTCGCAGCCCCGCCCGGAGAAAGAGCTGATGACAGCCTCCACGAACCACCTCGCCGCACTCGAACTCGTTGCCGTATCCAAGCGCTACGGCGATACCACCGCCGTCGATGCCATCGACCTCAAGATCGCCGGTGGCAGCTACTGCTGCCTGCTCGGCCCCTCGGGCTGCGGCAAGACGTCCACGCTGCGCATGATCGCCGGGCATGAACTGGCGAGCGACGGCGACATCGTGCTCGGCGGGCGCAACATCACCCTGCTGCCGGCGGCGGCGCGCGGCACCGCGATGATGTTCCAGAGCTATGCGCTGTTCCCGCACCTGTCGGTGCTCGACAACGTCGCCTTCAGCCTCAAGATGAAGGGCGTGGACAAGGCCACCCGCCACCGCCGCGCCCACGAACTGCTCGAACTGGTGGCGATGGGCAGCTATGCCGCACGCCTGCCCAGCCAGCTCTCCGGCGGCCAGCAGCAGCGCGTCGCGCTGGCGCGCGCGCTGATCACCGAGCCCCGCGCGCTGCTGCTCGACGAGCCGCTGTCGGCGCTCGACCCCTTCCTGCGGGTGCGCATGCGCGCCGAACTCAAGCGCTGGCAGAAGGAGCTGGGCTTCACCTTCGTGCATGTCACCCATTCGCAGGAAGAGGCGATGGGTCTGGCCGACCTCGCGGTGGTGATGAACCACGGCCGCATCGAGCAGGCCGCCTCGCCGCGCGAGATCTTCGAGGCGCCGCGCACCGAGTTCGTCGCACGCTTCATCGGCAACCACAACGTCATCGCCACCCCGGCCGGCAAGATCGCGGTGCGCAGCGACCGCATCACGCTGGCCGCGGACGGCGACGGCGTACCCGTCACGGTGCAGGCCTGTGAATACCAGGGCACCTTCGTGCAGGTCGCGCTCGCCAACGCCGCCGGCGAGGAATGGGCCGCCACCGTGCCCGACCGCGACTTCTTCGCCGCCCCCATCGAACCCGGTGCCAGCCTGCGCGCCAGCTGGCCCGCCGCCGCCGCGCACGCGCTGCAGGCCTGAACCCCTTTCCTTCCGCTGTCTCCCTTCGCCCCGTCCTACAGGAGCCGCTCCATGTCCGACCGCAAGCCGACCGACGTTTCCGCCGCCACCGACACCCCCGCCGACCCCACCCGCCGCCTGCTGCTCAAGGGCGCCGCGGCCGGCGCCGGCGTGCTCGCCTTTCCCTTCGTGCATGCCTCGGAAAAGCCGGTGCTGCGCTACCTCGGCACCGCGGTGAACCAGAGCAAGGAGATCGCCGACCAGTTCTTCAAGGACACCGGCATCCGCATCGAATACATTCCGGTGACCACCGACGACGTCACCAAGCGCGCCGTCACCGCGCCGCACTCTTTCGACATCATCGACACCGAGTACTTCTCGCTGAAGAAGATCATCCCTACCGGCAACCTGATGGGCATCGACGCCCGCCGGGTGAAGAACGCCGACAAGATCACGCCGCTGTTCACCCGTGGCGAGATCGACGGCAAGGCGGTGGGCGACCAGGGCACCGCGCCGAAGAAGGTGATGTTCCTCGAAGGCGCCAATTCCAAGGTCTTCGCCAAGGCGCCGACCCAGTTCATGACGCTGATCCCCACGGTCTACAACGCCGACACCCTGGGCATCCGTCCCGACCTGATCGGCCGTCCGATCGAGTCCTGGGCCGAGCTGCTCAACCCGCAGTTCAAGGGCAAGGCCGCCATCCTCAACATTCCGTCGATCGGCATCATGGATGCGGCGATGGCGGTGGAAGCGGCCGGCATCTACAAGTACCCGGACAAGGGCAACATGAGCAAGGCCGAGATCGACCTCACCATCAAGGCGCTGATCGAAGCCAAGAAGCGCGGCCAGTTCCGCGCGTTGTGGAAGGACTTCAACGAGTCCGTCAGCCTGATGGCCTCGGGCGAGGTGGTGATCCAGTCGATGTGGTCGCCCGCGGTCACCAAGGTGCGCTCGATGGGCGTGCCCTGCACCTTCCAGCCGCTCAAGGAAGGCTATCGTGCCTGGGCCGCCGGCTTCGGCCTGCCGAAGACGCTCAGCGGCGCCAAGCTCGACGCCGCCTACGAGTTCATCAACTGGTTCCTCGACGGCTGGGCCGGCGCCTTCCTCAACCGCCAGGGCTATTACTCGGCGGTGCTGGAAACCGCCAAGGCCAAGATGGAGGCCTACGAATGGGCTTACTGGATGGAAGGCAAGCCGGCCGAGAAGGACATCAAGGGCCCGGACGGCACCGTGCTGGAGAAGGCCGGCAAGGTGCGCGACGGCGGCTCCTACGCCCAGCGCATGGGCGGCATCGCCTGCTGGAACTCGGTGATGGACGAGAACAATTACATGGTCCAGAAGTGGAACGAGTTCGTCGCCGCGTAAGGGTGGGCTCTTCGGTTGCTCCCTCCCCTTGAAGGGGAGGGGACGAAAATCGGAGGCCAAACACATGCCTCGCCGCTCCACGGGCCGCAAGCCGCCTGGCGAAACCCGCCTGCCGAAAACCCGCTGCACCACCCGCTGGATCGTGCGTGATGTGCGCTGAGGTCCCGACATCGAAGTCTTTTCTCTTTCTTCCATTGGAGCCACGCCGATGCCTTCCGTAGCCGCGACGCTTCCCGACACGCCAACGGCGGCCTCCGCCTCACCGGCCCGGCCCGCCGGCCGCAGCCTGCCGGCCTGGCTGCAGGCCATGCCGCTGTCGGCCGCCTTCGCCGTCTTCTTCATCGTCCCGCTGCTGCTGGTGCTGATGATCAGCTTCTGGGACTACAACGAATACGAGATCATCCCGGCCTTCACGCTGCGCAATTACATCGACATCTTCGCCGGCTGCGTCGGTGGCGAAGACCTGTGCGTGACGGCCAAGACCTATCTGTCCACCTTCAAGTTCAGCTTCCTGGTGTGGGCGATCACCCTGGTGCTCGGCTTCGCGGTGGCCTACTTCCTCGCCTTCCATGTGCGGGGCACCGGCACCCAGACCCTGCTCTTCATCCTGTGCACCGTGCCGTTCTGGACCTCCAACGTCATCCGCATGATTTCCTGGGTGCCGCTGCTCGGCCGCCACGGGCTGGTGAACCAGAGCCTGATGTCCGTCGGCCTGATCGACGAGCCGATCGAGTGGCTGCTGTTCTCCGACTTCTCGGTGGTGCTGGCCTTCGTGCACCTGTACACCCTGTTCATGATCGTGCCCATCTTCAACTCGATGATGCGCATCGACCGCAGCCTGCTCGAAGCCGCGTCGGACGCCGGCGCCTCGGCCTGGCAGACGCTGTGGAACGTGGTGGTGCCGCTGTCGCGCACCGGCATCATCATCGGCTCCATCTTCGTCATCACCATCGTGATGGGCGACTTCGTCACCGTGGGCGTGATGGGCGGCCAGCAGATCGCCTCCATCGGCAAGACCATCCAGGTGCAGACCTCCTACCTGCAGTTCCCCATCGCCGCTGCCAACGCGGTGATCCTGCTCGCCATCGTGCTGATGATCATCTGGTCGCTGACCCGGCTGGTCGACATCCGCAAGGAGCTGTGACCATGAATCGTGAACGCCGCACGCCCGGCTTCTACCTGCTCGGCGCCGTCTTCGTCGCTTTCGTGCTGTTCCTGTACGGGCCGATGTTCGGCATCTTCGTGCTCAGCTTCCAGGGCCCGGAAGGCGGGCTCACCTTCCCGCTGCGCGGCCTGTCGCTGCACTGGTTCGCCAAGCTCTTCGAAGGCATCGGCGTGATCGACATCGGCGCCGCCTTCCGCCGTTCGCTGGCGCTGGGCGCGGTGGTGATGGTGCTCACCATGCTGCTGTCGCTGCTTGCCGGGCTGGCTTTCCGCAAGCGCTTCAAGGGCAGCACGCTGGTGTTCTACGTCAGCATCGCCAGCCTCATCATGCCGTCCATCATCGTCTCGCTCGGCATCGGCCTGCAGTTCCGGCTGATCGATACCGGCATCAAGGCGTTGGCCGAATCGTTGGGCTGGACCAGCCTGCTGGAGAGCTACACCACCGCGATGGGGCTCTACAGCTCCGGCCTCGGCGCCCACCTCACCTGGACGCTGCCTTTTGGCCTGCTGATCATGTTCGCGGTGTTCAACCGCTTCAACCCGGCCTACGAGGAAGCCGCCGCCGACCTTGGCGCCACGCCCTGGCAGCGCTTCCGCCATGTGGTGCTGCCGATGATCGCGCCCAGCCTGGTCGGTGTCGGCATGTTCGGCTTCACGCTCAGCTGGGACGAGATTGCACGTTCGTCGCAGGCCATCGGCGACGTCAACACGCTGCCGCTGGAACTGCAGGGGCTGACGACCACCGTGACCACGCCGGTGATCTATGCGCTGGGCACCCTCACCACGTTGGTGTCCTTCCTGGTGATAGGTATCACGCTCGCCGCACTGGCCCTGCTGCGACGCCGTGCCGCGCGGCGGGCAAGCGCGTGAAGAATGACCCGCCCGGGCACTTGGGTCGGCCTGGGCTTTCTTCTTGCTTAAACGATCTGTTGTAAGCGTATGAAACCGAATCCGCGCCGGTAAGGCACGGTGTTGGTGCGCGTCCCGGCGTTTGCTTCTCCGCCTTGGGGCGGGCCACCCGTCTTGCCGCATCAACAGGTAAGCGTATGCACGCAAGCGATATCGACATCCTCTGGGTGGTGTTCTGTTCCGGTCTGGTCTTCCTCATGCAGGCCGGCTTCCTGTGCCTGGAGTCGGGGCTCACGCGCAGCAAGAACGCGGTGAACGTCGCGCTCAAGAATCTGGTCGATTTCGCGGTGGCCGTGGCCCTCTACTGGCTGTTCGGTTTCGGGCTGATGTTCGGTGCATCGGCCGCCGGGCTGATCGGCGGCGACCGCTTCATGGTGGCGGTGGGCCATGGCGCCGCTGCTTCGCTGGCGGCTTTCTTCTTTTTCCAGGCGATGTTCTGTTCCACCGCGGCGACCATCGTGTCCGGCGCGGTGGCGGAGCGCATGCGCTTTTCCGCCTATCTCGCGGTGGCGGCCATCATCGGCGGCGTGATCTACCCGGTGTTCGGCCACTGGGCCTGGGGTGGGGCGCTCGGCGGCGAACGTGGCTGGCTGGCGGAGCTCGGCTTCGTCGATTTCGCCGGTTCCACTGTGGTGCACAGCGTCGGCGGCTGGGTGTCGCTGGCGGCGGTGCTGCTGATCGGCCCGCGGCGCGGCCGCTTCGATGGCGGCGGCGTGCAGGCCATTTCCGGCGGCAACCTGCCGCTGTCCATGCTGGGCGTGATGTTGCTGCTGTTCGGCTGGTTCGGCTTCAACGGCGGCAGCACGCTGGCGCTGGACGCCCGGGTGCCGGGCATCCTGGTCAATACCGTGCTTGGTGCGGTTGCCGGCGTGCTGATGGCCCTGGGCGTTAGCTGGTGGATGCGCGGCTATGCCGATGTGGTGCAGACCCTGAACGGTGCCATCGCCGGGCTGGTGGCGGTGACTGCCGGCGCCCATGTGCTCGATGCCGGCAGCGCGCTGCTGGTCGGCGGCGTGGGCGCGTTGGCGATGATCGTCTGCCACGAATGCCTGCTGCAGCGGCGCATCGACGACGCGGTCGGCGCCATTCCGGCGCACCTGGCCGCCGGGGTCTGGGGCACGCTGGCAGTGGCGCTCTTCGGCGACCTCGCCGCGCTTGGCACCGGCCTGGGTCGGGGCGATCAGCTCTTCGTCCAGGCGCTGGGGATCGTGGTCTGCGGCGCGTGGGCCTTCGGTGCGGCCTGGCTGCTGCTGAAGGGCCTCAACCGGCTGATGCCGCTGCGGGTGTCGCCCGAGCACGAGCATGTCGGCCTCAACGTCTCCGAGCATGGGGCGCGCACCGAGCTGCTCGATCTGCTGCAGGCGATGGAGGTGCAGGAGCGCACGGGTCAGTTGGCGGTGCGGGTGCCGGTCGAGCCCTTCACCGAGGTCGGCCAGATCGCCGCCAGCTACAACCGGGTGATGGACGCCTTGGAGCGCGCGGTGGCGCAGACCCGTGCCGTCATCCGCGACGTGCGCGACGGCATCATCACCTTCAATCGCGACGGCCTGCTGCGCAGCCTCAACCCGGGTGCGGAAAAACTCTTCGGCATGCCGGCCGTGCAGGCCATCGGCATGCCGGTCGTGCGCCTTTTCGGCGACGGCCACTTGATGCCGGAGCACCAGCTGCGCCGCCTGATGGTGCCGGGCGACAAGACCGAGCTGCGCCTGCACCGGCGCGGCCTGCCACCGCGGGTGCTGGAGGTGTCGGTGAGCGAGAGCGCGCTCGAAGGAGAGCTCCTGTTCACCGGCCTGGTGCGCGACGTTACCGACCGCCGCTCGATGGAAGACCAGCTGCAGCGCGAGCGCGACCTTGCCCAGGTGACGCTGGCCTCGATCGGCGACGGCGTCATCACCACCGACGAAGCGGGGCTGATCCAGTACCTCAACCCGACCGCCGAGCAGCTCACCGGCTGGACCACGGCGGAGGCGCGCGGGCGCAACATCGCGACCGTCTACCGTCTGCAAGACGAGGCCAGCGGCGCGGCGCTGGAAAATCCGGTTAAGTCGGTGCTCGCCCACGGTCGCGATACCCGCAGCACCGAGCATGCGCTGCTGCGTAGACGCGACGGCGAGCTGATCCCGGTGCAGGACACTGCGGCCCCCATCCGCAGCCGGCTCGGTTACCTGATGGGCGTGGTGCTGGTGTTCCACGACGTCACCGTCACCCTCAACCTCACCCGCGAACTCACCCGCCAGGCCAGTCAGGATGCGCTTACCGGCATCCCCAACCGGCGCGAGTTCGAGCGCCGCCTGGCCGACCTGATCAACCGGCCGCCGGCGCGCGGCGCTACGCATGTGCTGTGCTACCTCGATCTCGACCAGTTCAAGGTGGTGAACGACACCTGCGGTCACGTGGCCGGCGACGAGCTGCTGCGTCAGGTCACCGCGCTGCTGCGCGGTCGCATGCGGGCGGCCGACCTGCTGGCGCGGCTCGGCGGCGACGAGTTCGGCGTCATCTTCTTCAACTGCCCGGTGGAGAAGGCGCTGGATATGGCGGAGGGCTTCCGCGAGGCGATCCGCGACTTCCGCTTCGCCTGGGAGGGCAAGGGTTTTTCCATCGGCGTCAGCATCGGCCTGGTGCCGGTGACCGAGGCCGACCAGCACATGGGGCGCCTGCTGTCGGCTGCCGATACCGCCTGCTATGCCGCCAAGGAAGGCGGCCGCAACCGGGTGCACGTCTATCGTCCGGACGACGACCAGCTGATGGAGCGCCACGGCCAGATGCAGTGGGTGGCGCGGCTGCACGACGCGCTCGATAGCGACCGCCTGCGCCTTTATGCCCAGCCCATCGTGCCGCTGGTGGCGGGGCGCGACATCCACTACGAGATCCTCGTCCGCCTCGAGGAGGACGGCCGCATGATCAGCCCCGGCAGCTTCATCCCGGCGGCCGAACGCTACAACCTGATGCCGCGCATCGACGAGTGGGTGTTCCGCAACGTGATGGCCTGGGTCGGCGATACCTACCGCCAGCGCGGGCGGGTGGAGGGCACCTGGTGCATCAACCTGTCGGGCACCACGCTCAACGATGACCGCCTGCTGGCCGAGATCTGCGCCCGGCTGGAACAGGCTGCCTTGCCGGCCGGTTCGATCTGCTTCGAAATCACCGAAAGCTCGGCTGTGGCCAACCTGTCGCGGGTGGTGAGCTTCATCGGCGAAGTGAAGCGGCTGGGCTGCGCCTTCGCGCTCGACGACTTCGGCAGCGGGCTATCGTCCTTCACCTACCTGAAGACGCTGCCGGTGGATTACCTGAAGATAGACGGCAGCTTCATCCGCGACATTGCGCGCGACCCGGCCGACCGGGCGATGGTGGAGGCGATCAACACCATCGGCCACACCATGGGGCTGGCGACGGTGGCCGAGTTCGTCGAGGACGAGGCCATCCTGCAGGCCCTGAGCGAGATCGGCATCGACTACGCCCAGGGCTATCACGTCGGCATGCCGCGCCCGCTCGCCGAGATGGGCCAGGTGCGGATGATGCCGCGCTAGGTGCGAGCTGCCTCAGCGCTTGGGCTGGGCCGTGGACGGATAGCCGGCGTTGTCCAGCGCCCGGTTCCAGGCGGCGGCCTGGAAGCCCTTGAGCGGCAGCGTGCCGACGGTGAGCGCCGGTACTTCGTCGGGCGTGCCGAGGCGCTCGCGGTAGACCGCCAGATCCGCCTCGGTGGCGATCGGCATCTCGGTGAAGGGCACGCCGCGGCGGTTCAGCAGGTCGCGCGCCAGGCCGCAGGCGTCGCCGCAATTGGCCGAGCTGTAGAGCACGACAGGGAAGGCGGCTGCGGCCTGCCGCACCGCGTAGGAATCGACGGTGTCGGCCGGATCGCTGCGAAAGCGCTTCTCTTCCACCCGCCTGACGCCGGGCGGCGGCGGCTGGTCCGAATACTGCACCCGGCCGTGCTCGTCCACCCAGCGGTAGGTCGTCTGCGCCTGCGCGCCCGCTGCCGCCAGGACGGCAGCGAGCAGCACCGGCAGCGCGGCGGTCTTCATGCGCTCACCATGCCGTTGTGGCGCAGCAGCGCGTCGACCCGCGGCTCGCGGCCACGGAAGGCCTTGAAGGATTCGAGCGCCGGGCGGCTGCCGCCGACGGCGAGGATCTCGCGCCAGAAGCGCGCGCCGGTTTCCGGATCGAGCAGGCTGCCCTTGCCGGCGCCGGCTTCCTCGAAGGCTTCGAAGGCGTCGGCCGACAGCACTTCCGCCCACTTGTAGCTGTAGTAGCCCGCCGCGTAGCCGCCGGCGAAGATGTGCGAGAAGCTGTTGGGGAAGCGGTGCCAGGCCGGCGGGATCAGCACCGCCACCTCGCGACGGACTTCGCCGAGCAGGTCGAGTACGCGCTCCATGCTTACCGGCTGGCCCTGGGCCTCGACCTCGCCGTGCAGGCGCAGGTCGAACATCGAAAATTCCAGCTGGCGCACCATCTGCATGCCACTCTGGAAGTTCTTGGCAGCGATCATCTTGTCGTAGAGCGCGCGCGGCAGCGCCTCGCCGGTTTCGGCGTGCGCGGTCATGCCCTGCAGCACGTCCCATTCCCAGCAGAAGTTCTCCATGAACTGGCTGGGTAGTTCGACCGCATCCCATTCGACGCCGTGGATGCCCGACACCGCGAGTTCGTCTACCCGGGTGAGCAGGTGGTGCAGTCCGTGGCCGGTTTCGTGGAACAGGGTGAGGACGTCGTCGTGGCTGAAGGTGGCGGGTTTGCCGTTCACCGGGCCGGGGAAGTTGCACACCAGGTAGGCGACCGGCGTTTCGGTGCCGCTGACGGTGACGTGGCGGCTGCGCGCGGAATCCATCCAGGCGCCGCCGCGCTTGGTCTCGCGCGCGTGCAGGTCGAGGTAGAAGTGGCCGACGACGTCGCCTTCCTTCTCGATGCGGAAGAAGCGCACGTCCGGGTCCCAGCGCGGGGCCTCGTCGGGCAGGATGTCCACGCCGTAGAGCCGGCGCACCACGCCGAACAGGCCGTCGAGCACTTTGGGTTCGGGGAAGTACTGCTTCACCTCCTGGTCGGAGTAGTCGTAGCGCGCCTGGCGCAGCTTCTCGGAGGCGTAGCCGACATCCCAGGGTTGCAGCTCGGCCAGCCCCAGCTCCTTGGCGGCGAAGGCCTTGAGTTCTTCCAGGTCGCGCTCGGCGAAGGGCTTGGCCTTGGCGGCGAGTTCGCGCAGGAAGCCGAGCACCTGGGCCGGGGTATCGGCCATCTTGGGCACCAGCGAGACTTCGGCGAAGTTGTTGTAGCCGAGCAGGCGCGATTCTTCCTCGCGCAGCGCCAGGATCTTGCCGATCAGCGGGCCGTTGTCCCACTCTGGCTTGCCCTGCTCGGAGGCACGGGTGGCGTAGGCGCGGTACATGCGTTCGCGCAGCCCGCGGTTGTCGGCGTACTGCAGCACCGGCAGGTAGGAGGGCATGTGCAGGGTGAATTTCCAGCCCGGCTTGCCTTCCTTGTCGGCGGCGGCGCGTGCGGCGGCGCGGGAATCTTCCGGCAGGCCGGCGAGATCGGCTTCGTCGGCGATCCACTCGGCGTGGGCGTTGGTGGAATCGAGCAGGTTTTCGGAGAACTTGGCGCCGAGTTGCGATAGTTCTTCCTGGATGGCCTGGAAGCGCGGCTTCACTTCGTCCGGCAGTTCCGCGCCGGACAGGCGGAAGTCGCGCACCTCGTTGTCGAGGATGCGGCGGCGCGCCGGCGACAGAGTGGCGTACTCGGCGCTGTCGCGCAGGGCCTTGTACTTGTGGAAGAGGGCGAGGTTCTGGCCGACCTCTGCGTAGAAGCGCGAGACTTCCGGCAGCATCGCGTTGTAGGCCTCGCGCCACTCGGGCACGTCCATCACGCTGTGCAGGTGGCCGACCACGCCCCAGGCGCGGCCCAGGCGTTCGCCGGTTTCGGTCATCGGCGCGACGAAGCCGTCCCAGGTGGGCGCCGCGGGGTCGGCGGTGAGACGGTCGATCAGGGCGCGGTATTCATCGAGCAGGCTGCGCACCGCAGGGGCGACGTGCTCGGGGCGGACGGTGTCGAAACGGGGCAGGCCGGAGAAGTCCAGCAAGGGGTTGGTGGCGGTGTTCATGATGTCGGTATCGGGCCGGAGAATGACGGGTGATGGCCTTATTGTGCCCAAAAAGTAAGAAGGGCGCCGCTATGGGCGCCCTCGGGCAAAAGCAATCGTCGTCCGCTGCGGACGCGCCGCTTACTCGATCAGATCCTTGTAGGCATGCCAGGTGGCATGGCCGAGCAGCGGCAGCAGGACCACCATGCCTATCATCATGGTGGCGAAGCCGATCGCGACCAGTACCACGATCAGGCCGGCCCACAGGGCCATTGCCGGCAGGTTGACGCCGACCGCCTTGGCGCTGGTCATCGCGGCGGTGATCGCGTCGGCGTCGCGGTCCATCAGCATCGGGATCGAGATCGCCGACAGCGCGTACACCGCCGTGGCAAGGGCGCCGCCGATGACCACGTAGGCAACCACGAAGTGGGTGTAATCGCCCGACAGGAAGACGTCCCGGAAGAAGTTGGACAGATCGGGGACGTTGCCCTGGTAGAACAGCGCGAACAGGATGGCCGAGATCCGTTCCCAGCCGATCAGCGAGATCGCCAGGAAGAGACCGAAGTACATCAGTGAGTCGCTGTGGCGGGTGAGGCCCATCAGCGATTCACGGAAGGTCGCCTTTTCGCCCATGTCGTGCCGGCGCGATATCTCGTACAGGCCGGCGGCCGCAATCGGTCCGACCAGGAAGAAGCCGGAAATCGCCGCGGTGAAGAGGTAGGGCATGTCGGCCGCATAGGACAGGATCAGATAGCCGATCACCGCGAAGAACACCCCGTAGCTCAGGCTTGCCGCGAGGTTGTCGCGCATGTCGCTCCAACCCATGCGCAACCACTGGAATGGTCGAGATGCGCCGACTTCGCGGATGTGGGGCAGGTGAAAGTGGTGGTCCAGTGTCGGGTAGGACTTGTTCATGGCAACCTCCTTCGCGTGGTGAAGCTGTCTGCCGCCCTCTGCGGAGCGGTGGCTTTACTTCTTAGATTAGGACAGCAAGAGCGAGTTCGCGAACGGGAATTACCCGTATGCGTGTCTGCCGCGCCGTCCTGTTCCGCCAGCGCTCAGGCTTGCATCCTCGCCGCGGCCGGCGCCTGCCAGATGTTGCGGCAGCCGGTTTCGCGCAGGAAAAGGCTAGCGACCAGGCCGAGGGCGCTGAACGACGCGAGCAGCGCGATGCCGTAGCGGAAATCGTCGACGGTGTAGCGCCGCACTCCGTCCACGATGCTGCCGTCCCAGCCGAGGTCCATGACCAGTCCGACCGCCGGTTGCAGCAGGGCGCCGGCGAGAAAGCCTCCCATGTTGGCAACGCTGGTGCTCATCCCCGACAGGTGAGGCGGATTGACCTCCTTGGCGCAGGCCCAGGTCAGCGAGAAGCTCGCAGTGCTCAAGCCCATCAGCAGAAACAGCGCGTACGACAGCGTTATCGGCATGCGCACCGCCGACAGCCACACCAGCCATAGCGCGCAATACAGCGCGGCACCGGCGATCAGCACCGGCTTGCGCCGGCCCAGGCGGTCGGACAGCGAACCGATGGCCAGGCAGCCCACCGCGAAGCCGGCGAAATACAGCGAAAGATGGTTGGCCGCCTGCACCCGCGCAAGGCCATGCACCTGCACCAGATAGGGCATTGCCCACAACCCGGCGAAGGCGAAGAAACTGCCGCAGATGCCGAAGTTGGCCCACACCGCCGGCCAGGTCGCGCGGTTGGCGACGACACCGGCCAGGCCGCGCCAGATTGCACGGCGGTCCAGGGGCGGCGCGCCGGCATTGCGGGCCGCGCCCTCGTGGATGAAGAACCACGCGGCGATGCCGAGCGCTGCCGACACCAGCGCCGCCACGGCGTAGATGTTGCGCCAGGAGGTGAGTTCCGCGACCGCTGCCAGCGGCGTGCCGGCCAGGACCGACCCGAGGTTGCCGAGCAGCATCGCCAAGCCCACCAGGGTGGCGAAGCGGCGTTCGTCGAACCATACCGCGATCAGCTTGAGCATGGCGATGAATACCACCGACACGCCCAGGCCCACCAGGGTGCGGCCGACGAGCGCGGCGTCGAGGTCAGGTGCGAAGCCGAACAGCGCGCTGCCGCCGGCCGCGACCAGCCCGCCCAGCGTCAGGATGCGGCGCGGCCCCAGCGTGTCGACCAGGATGCCGGTCGGAATCTGCATCACCGTGTAGACGTAGAAATAGGTGGCGGCGAGCACGCCGAGCGAGGCGGCGCTGGTCTGGAAGGCGGCGGCCAGATCCTGGGCGATGCCGGCCGGCGCGAAGCGGTGGAAGAAGGACAGGATGTAGGCGGCGATGACGACGGCCATCGCCAGCCCGCGGCCGCTGGCGGGTGGGTGCATGCGTCTCTCCTCGGTGCGGCGCCGTCGTGGGCGCTCGCTTTATTTCTTGTTCTTGTGCTGCCTGTGCCGCGCCGCAACCCGTGGGGCTGCGGCGCGTAGCCGGATCAGGCCAGCGTCAGCCCGGTCAGCCGTTCGTAGGCTTCGCGGTACTTGGCGGCGGTGCGTTCGATCACGTCGGCCGGCAGGTTCGGGCCCGGCGCCTTCTTGTTCCAGTCCAGCGTTTCCAGGTAGTCGCGCACGTACTGCTTGTCGTAGGACGGCGGGCTGATGCCTTCCTGGTAGCTGTCGGCCGGCCAGAAGCGGGACGAATCCGGGGTCAGCGCCTCGTCGATCAGGTGCAGGGTGCCGGCCGCATCGACGCCGAACTCGAACTTGGTGTCGGCGATGATGATGCCGCGGCCGGCGGCGTAGTCGGCGGCCTGGCTGTAGAGCGCGATCGCCGCCTGGCGGGCTTCTTCGGCCAGTCCGGCGCCGGTCTTGCCGGTGCCGGCCAGCGCTTCGGCGAGCACCGCGTCGCAGTGCGCCTGGGCCTGGGCGAAGGAGATGTTCTCGTCGTGGTCGCCGACTTCGGCCTTGGAGGCCGGGGTGAAGATCGGCGCCGGCAGCTTGGCCGCCTGCTTGAGGCCGGCGGGCAGGGCGATGCCGCAGATCGCGCCGGTGTCCTGGTAGTCCTTCCAGCCCGAGCCGATCACGTAGCCGCGCACCACCGCCTCGATCGGCAGCGGCTTGAGGCGCTTGACCACCAGCGCGCGGCCGCGTACCTGTTCGCGCTCGTCGGCGGCGACCACGGATTCCGGATCGATGCCGGTGAGCTGGTTGGGGACGATGTGGCCGAGCTTGGCGAACCAGAAGTTGGCCATCGCCGTCAGCACGCGGCCCTTGTCCGGAATCGGGTTGGGCAGGATCACGTCGAAGGCGGACAGGCGGTCGCTGGTGACGATCAGCAGCTTGTCGGTGTCGACCGCATAGATGTCGCGGACCTTGCCGCGACCGAGCAGCGGCAGACTCTTGATGGAGGATTCGAAAAGCGGGGTGGCCACGGAAAGGGTCTCTTTGAGCAAAACGCGATTATAGGCCAGCGCGCGGGCGGCCCGGCAGGGCGGCGATCAATGCGCGCCGCCGCGGTCTTCGGCAGTCAGGGCCTTGCGCATCCGGCGCAGGCCGAGCGCCACCAGGCCGGCGATGACCGGGATCGATACCGCGGTGACGATCTCCGGCGTGGCCGGTTCGATCAGGTGCTTGGCGCCCTTGGCCATGTAATTGACCAGCTGCGACGCGTAGTAGGTGATCGCCACCACCGACAGGCCTTCCACCGTTTCCTGCAGGTGCAGCTGGATCTTGGCGCGCCGGTTCATCTGAGCCAGCAGCTCCTGGTTCTGGCGTTCCAGCTCGATGTCGACGCGGGTGCGCAGCAGCTGCGAGTTGCGCGCGATCCGGCCGGACAGGTCTTCCTGGCGGCGGGCGATCGAGGCGCAGGTGTTGATCGCCGGGGTCAGCCGGCGCTCCATGAATTCGCTCACCGTCGGGAAGCCGGGCAGGCGTTCCTCGCGCAGTTCGTCGATGCGCTGGCGCACCAACTGGTAGTAGGCCGCCGCGGCGCCGAAGCGGAAGGTGGTGCGCGCCACCGAGCGCTCGACCTCGGCGGCCAGCCGGGTCAGCCGGCCGAGCACGACGCGGTCGTCTTCCGGGTTGCGCGCGTCGCCCATGCGGTCCATCAGGTCGGCCAGTTCATCCTCGGCGCGCGACAGCAGGCGGCCGACCTCCTTGGCCACCGGGAAGGCGAGCAGCGCCATCACGCGGTAGGTCTCGATCTCCAGCAGGCGTTGCACGGTACGGCCGGCCTGGCGCGGGGTGAGACCGTCGTCAACGATGAGGAAGCGCGAAAAATCCTCGTGCAGGTGGAAGTCGGTGAACACCCAGCCGGCACCGTCGGCGATGCGCGACCCCACCACCGTCTTGCCGCGCGGCGAGACCTGCACCATCACGGTGTCGGGTGGCACGTCGGCGACACCGCGCAGTTCGACGTGGGTGGCGGCGATCAACTGGCCGGGGATGTCCTTGCGCCAGGCCGCCGGCACCGCCAGCAGGGCGTGCTCGTCGGCAACGTCGCCGGCTTCGATGTGACGGAAGAAGGTGTAGCTGGAGAATTCGTTGTGGCGTTCCCACTTCAGCCGGAAATCGCCGAAATCGAGCGACAGGTGGCCGCTGTCGGTGGCCGGCGCCGGCAGCCCGAACTGCTCGGCCAGCGCGCGGATGTGGCTGCCTTCGCGTTCGGCACTGCCTTCGTGGTGCAGGAAGGCGAGGTAGCTGATGAATTCCGGGGTGTCGAGCGGCACCTGCGGCCGCGCGTGGACTTCGTCGCTGAGCGTCTGGCGCAGCGGATGCTGAGTGAAGAAGGGCATTGTTGTTATGCAGGACGCGCCGCGGGTTTGGCGCAACGCGGCATTCTTGCCCACTGCCTTTGCCCCTGACAAGGCGCGACGGTGAATTGCCCGTCGCGCCCGCGGGCTTCCTGCCGGCCCTGTCGCAGGACCGGCAGGGGGCGGGCAGGTTTAGCCCTTGATCGCCTCGAGCGCGATGTCCAGGGTCACTTCGTCGCCGACATTGGGCGCGTACTTGCCGGCGTTGAATTCGCTGCGCTTGATCACCGCGGTGGCGTTGGCGCCGATGGCGTCCTTGTTCAGCATCGGGTGGGTGGTGGCGACGAAGGAGGTCACCTGCAGCGTCACCGGGCGGGTGACGCCCTTGATGGTGAGTTCGCCGTCCACCGCGACCGGCTTGTCGCCCTCGAAGCGCACCTTGGACGACTTGAAGGTTGCGGTCGGGTGGGCGGCGGTGTCGAGGAAGTCGGCGCCCTGGATGTGGCCGTCGAACACGCTGAAGCCGGTGTCGACCGACTTCATGTCGATGACGACGTCGACCGCGCCGGTCTTGGCCGCCTTGTCCAGCACCACGGTGCCGGTGGTCTTGTTGAAGCGCGACAGCTGCTTGGACAGGCCGAAGTGGCTGTAGGAGAAGCGCGGGAAGGTGTGGGTGGTATCGATCACATAGGATTCAGGCGCGCCCAAGGCAGCGCTGGAGAAGGCGGTGGCGAGGGCGAGGCCGGCGAGGGTCTTGAGGCTGGTTTTCATGTTGACTCCGTTGGGATGGATGGGGCGGGGTTGGGGATTACGGAATTACGCGGGATTACTTGCGGGCGGCGGCCTGCACGTGGAATTTCACGACGATCTCGTTGGCGACGAGGCTGGGGTCGGCCCATTCGCCTTCGCCGATGCCGAAGTCGTTGCGCCTGATGACGAAGTTGCCGTCGAAGACGCCGTCGGCACCCTGCTGGGCGAAGCTGAAAGGCGCGACCACGTCGCGGCTGCGGCCCTTGATCGTCAGCGTGCCGGCGGCCTCGAAGCGGTTGCCGCCGAGCGCCTTCACGCTGGTCGAGCGGAACACCGCCTTGGGATGGCGGGCGGTGTCGAACCAGGCCTTGCCGGCGACTTCGGCATTGGCTTCGGCAGAGCCGGTGTTGATGCTGACGAGATCGATCTCGATGCTGGCGCGGCCGGCTTCCGGCCTGGCCGGATCGAAGGCGAGCTGGATGTCGGACTTGCCGAAGCGGCCGTCCATGCCGACGCCCATCTGCTTGTAGCTGAAGTCGATGCGGCTGGCTGTGGCGGCCACTTGGCTATATTCGATGGCATGGGCGGCGGGCGCCAGCGGCAGGGCGAGTGCGGCCAGCAGGGCGGCGGCGGAACGATGGATCTGCATGGGGACTCCGGGGAAGGACTGTGTTTCGTGCTCTGGTGTTGCCGGATCAGGCTTTGCCGGCGCCGGGCAGCATGCGGGTCAGCACGTCGTCGCGGTCGAGAAAGTGGTGCTTGAGCGCAGCGCCGGCATGGCCGGCGACGATGGCCGCCAGCAGCATGTTGAGGGCGAAGTGCAGGCCCTGCAGGGCGTCGCCGAGCGCGGCATCCTTGCCGACCAGGTCGGGCAGCGGCAGCACGCCGAACCACACCGTCTGGAAACCCTTGGCCGAACTCATCAGCCAGCCGCTCAGCGGAATCGAGAACATCAGCAGGTAGAGCAGGCCGTGGGCCGCGCCCGCGGCCAGGCGCAGCGGTGCCGGCATGGTGGCGGGCAGGGCCGGCGCCGGATGGGCGAGCCGCCAGCCGAGCCGGATCGCCACCAGCACGAATACGGTGACGCCGGCCCATTTGTGCCAGGAATAGAGCTTGAGCTTGGCGGGTGACAGCGGCAGTTCGTGCATGTAGAGGCCGAGGCCGAAGATGGCGGCGAGCGCCAGTGCGATCAGCCAGTGCAGGGCAATGGCGGTGCGGTTGTAGCGGGCCGTTGGGGTGGCGTTCATCGGGTTTTCCTTGTGTGTTCAGGCCGTGGCCGCGTCGCCGAAGGCGAAGCTGTCCATCGCCAGGATGCCGTTGGTGACGTCGCCGGGCAGCCGGGTTGCCTGCGCCCAGTCGCCGCCGGCTGCGCCTATCGCGAAGTAGAGCGGCAGCAGGTGTTCGTCGGTCGGATGGGCGCGTTCGGCGTGCGGCGCACGGGCGCGGTAGTCCAGCAGGGCGTCGAGGTCGCCGGCGGCGATCGCCTGCCAGATCCAGTCGGTGAATTCGCTGGCGTAGCGGTCGGCCGGGTCGTGCGGCGCGCGGAACTCGTACAGGTTGTGGGTGATGCTGCCCGAGCCGATCACGAGGATGCCCTGCTCGCGCAGCGGCGCCAGCGCGCGGCCGAGTTCGAGCAGCATCCGCGGCGAACGCGTCGCCGGCTGCGATAGCTGGATCACCGGAATGTCGGCCGCCGGGTAGAGATGCATCAACGGCACCCAGGCGCCGTGATCGCGCCCGGCGATCTCGTTGGCCTGCGCCGGGATGCCTGTGGCCGCCAGCAGGGCGATCACTTCGGCGGCGACGCCGGGGGCGCCCGGCGCAGGGTAGGACAGGGTGTAGAGTTCGCGCGGGAAACCGCCGAAGTCGTGCACCGTGTCCGGCTGGCGGCCGGCGAGTACTTCCGGGCTGCGCGTCATCCAGTGCGGCGATACCACCAGGATGGCGCGCGGGCGCGGCAGGCGGCTGCCGAGCCGCGCCAGTTGCGCGCCGGCCTCTCCCGGCTGGAGCGCGAACATCGGCGAACCGTGCGAGATGAAGAGCGTCGGCAGGTGGGGCGTAGTGGCGTTCATGAGGGTGTCCGTTGCAAGCATGGGCAGTCTGCCCAATGCTGATGTCGGCACTTTATTGGAGCATCGCTACGTGATAAACAGGCTGTCTATCAACAGACTGTTGTTGTAATGGGAACAATCCAGGATGGATCGCTTTCGTGAATTGAGCGCCTTCGTAGCGGTGGTCGATGCCGGCAGCTTCGTCGGTGCCGGCGAGGCGCTGCGCATCTCCAAGGCGGCGGTGTCGCGCTGCGTGCAGGATCTGGAGACGCGGCTCGGTGCCCGCCTGCTGCAGCGAACCACCCGCCGGCTGTCGCTGACCGAGGCCGGCCGCGCCTATTACGAGCGTGCGCGCCAGTTGCTGGCCGATCTCGATGAGGCCGATGGCGCGGTCGGGGCGGTTACCGGGCAGCCGCTCGGCACGCTGCGCATCAACGCCCCGCTGTCCTTCGGGGTGCTCTACCTGGCGCCGCTGTGGGGCGAATTCCTGGCGCGTTATCCCGGGCTGGAGTTGGACATCAGCCTGTCGGACCGGCTGGTGGACCTGGTCGACGAAGGCTACGACCTGGCGGTACGCATCACCCGGCTGCAGGACTCCTCGCTGGTGTCGCGCCAGCTCGCCAGCACCCGCATCGTGATGTGCGCCTCGCCCGATTACCTTGCGCGCCACGGCACGCCGACGCGGCTGGCCGATATTGCCGACCATGCGGTGATCGCCTATAGCTATGCGCATGGCGGTGACGTCTGGCGTTTTGCCGGGCCGGACGGGGTCGATGAGGAAGTGGTGACGCGTCCGCGCATCCGCGCCAACAACGGCGATACCTGCCGGGCGGCGGCGCTGGCGGGACAGGGCATCGTGATGCAGCCGACCTTTCTGGTCGGCGACGATCTGGCCGCTGGCCGTCTGCAACGGGTGTTGCCGGACTATGCCGGGGTCAGCGTCGGCATCCACGCGGTCTACCCCTCGCGCAAACACCTGTCGCTCAAGGTGAGGGTGCTGCTGGACTACCTGGCGGAGGCCTTCGCCACCGTGCCGTGGGCGGAGTGCGAGGGGGTGGAGCGGGAAAGGGCCCGCACGCCCGGCCCATAGGGCGGGCAGGCGGCGATTCAGGCGGCGGAGGCGGTCGCGTCCTCGCCGGCGATGACCACGCGCCCCTTGCCGGCGCGTTTGGCGGCATACATCGCGCGGTCGGCGGCGGTCAGCAGCGCACGCCGGTTGCGGCCGTGCTGGGGCCCGAGGGCGACGCCGATGCTGGCGCCCAGGCCGCATTCGCGGCCGTTGTCGTCCATCACGATGGGCTCTGCCACCGCCTGGATCAGGCGTTCGCCGATGGCGCGCGCCGTGCCGGCGTCGGCCTGCGGCAGCACCGCGACGAATTCGTCACCGCCCAGCCGCCCGACGAAGCACTCGGCCGGCAAGGTTTCGCGCAGGCGATGGGCGATGGCGATCAGGGTGAGATCGCCGGCGTCGTGGCCGTGGGTGTCGTTGATCGGCTTGAAGCCGTCCAGATCGATGAACAGCACCGCAAAGGCCTGGCCGGGCAGGGCCAGCACCTCGTCGAGCACATGCCGCAACTGGGTGCGGTTGGGCAGGCCGGTGAGCGGATCGTGCAGGGCAAGGTGCTCGATGTGGGCGCGGCTGGCTTCGAGCTTGGTGACGGCATCGGTCAGCTCGCGGTTGCTCGTGGCCAGTTCGGCGGTGCGTTCGGCCACCAGGTGCTCGAGGTTGGCGTTGAGCAGTTGCAGGCGGTGTTCGCTGTCGCGCAGCCGGTCTATGGTCTGGTAGAGCGCGCTGACATCGGCCAGCGCGGTGACGATGCGGAAATCGCCTTCCGGCGATACCAGGGTGCGGAAGCTGGAGCGTACCGTAAGCACCGCGCCGCTGCGCGCCAGCACCTGCCATTCATTCGGGGCCTGCTGGTCGTTGTCGAGCGCCATCTGCAGGATCAACGGCTCGAGGTGCCGGTCTTCCGGGCGCAGGATGAGGCGGAAGCTCTGCCCCAGCAGTTCGTCGCGGCGATAGCCGAACATCGCGCAGTAGGCCGGGTTCACGTCCACGTAGTGGCCGCGCTCGTCCGCGATCGCGATCGCAACCGGGCTCACTTCGAAGACCGCCGCGAAGAAGGCGTCCTGACTGGTCATGGCCTTCCGGATCGAGTCCGGCACCCGCTTTGTATGAAGGATGACGCAATTGTAGTGGCATCCCGCGGTGGCCGGTAAGCGCCGAGCGCAGCGCTCAGAGCGGGGCGCGGGTCAGCGCCGACAAGGCGGGATTCACCGCGAACACCTGGGCGGCGATGTCGGTCACGCCGAAGCCGGCGAGACGGGCGCGGTGCTTGTCGAGATAGCGCAGACAGGCGGCTTCGTCGTCGAACAGGTAGATGCCGCCGGCGCGGCCGGCTTCCTGGTTCTCGGTCCACAGCTTCCAGCGCAGACCGGGTTCGGCGGCGATGTCGCGGGCAAGACCGTCGCAGGCGGCGGCAAGGTCTGCGCCCCAGGGGCCGGCAAAGGGGAAGTCGATCTGCAACAGGGTGGCGCTCATCGGGCGTCTCCGGGCAAGGGATGAGGTGTCAGTCCGATGGCATGTTAGGCGCATCGTCCCTCGCTTAGAATCGGCCTGCGGGGAAATGCATTCCTCACTGTGAAGAAATAATGCGAGGTCGCGGCGATGGCGCTGGATACGCTGGAGAGCATGCGGGCGTTTGCCCGCGTGGTGGAACTGGGCAGCTTTGCAGCGGCGGCGCGCCGGCTGGCGATCTCGCCGGCGATGGTCACCCGTCATGTCGTCAGCCTGGAGGAGAGACTGGGCGCGCGTCTTTTGCAGCGCACCACCCGGATGGTGCGGCCGACCGAGGCCGGCCAGCTCTATTACGAGCGCTGCATCGAGCTGCTGCAGGGGCTGGAGGAGGCGGACGCGGCGGTAAGTGCCGTCACCGTGCGGCCGCGCGGCACGCTGCGGGTCACCGCGCCGGTGGAGTTCGGCAACAGGCATCTGGTCGGCCCGGTGGTGGGCTTCATGCAGCAGCATCCCGAACTGGCGGTGATGCTGGACCTCTCCAACCGCCTGGTCGATGTGGTGGACGAAGGCTACGACCTCGCCATCCGAGTGACCAACGCACCCGATCCGGCGCTGGTCGCCCGCCGCCTGGCGGTGTCGCGCATGCACGTGGTGGCGAGTCCGGGCTATCTCGCCGGGCAGGGGCATCCGGCGGAGCCGGCGGCGCTGGCGGAGCGCGATTGCCTTTGCTTTGCCGTGCCGGCGGCGCGCGACGACTGGTGCTTCCGGCGCGACGGCAGCATGACGACGGTGAAGGTGAAGAGCCGCCTGCTGTCGACCAGCTCGGAGGCGCTGCTCGGCGGTGCCCGCGCCGGCGCCGGTATCAGCTGGCTGCCCACCTTCGTGTGTGGCGACGACCTGCGCAGCGGCGCACTGGTGTCCTTGTTCCCCGATCACGACGTCGGCGGGCTCGGCGTCCATGTTGTGTATCCGCACCGCCGTTTCCTGCCGGTAAAGCTGCGGCTCTTCATCGACCATCTGGTGGCGCATTTCGGTGGCGACAGTGCTGCCGATCCCTGGGCCTAGCGCGCGGCGTCTGGAATGAAAAAGCCCCGGCGGGTTGCGCCGGGGCTCTCGGTCGGACTGCTGCCGCGCGGGCAGGCTCAGGCGGTGGCCTTGGCCGCGACCACGGTGGCCGGGCGCACGTCCATGTGGGCTTCCTGTGCATCGAGCACGGCTTCCGGCTCGTCGGCCTCTTCCGCGGTCTCGTTGTTGAGGTGGGCGTGCAGTTGCTTCTCGTCGAGGTCATTGCACCATTTCGCAACCACGACGGTCGCCACGCTGTTGCCGATCAGGTTGGTGAGCGCGCGCGCTTCCGACATGAAGCGGTCGATGCCGAGGATGAGCGCGAGGCCGGCGACCGGGATGCCGCCCACCGCCGACAGCGTCGCCGCCAGCACGATGAAGCCGCTGCCGGTGATGCCGGCCGCGCCCTTGGAGGTGAGCAGCAGCACCAGCAGCAGGGTGATCTGCTGGGTGATGTCCATCGGTGTGTTGGTGGCCTGGGCGATGAAGACCGCGGCCATCGTCAGGTAGATCGAGGTGCCGTCGAGGTTGAAGGAGTAGCCGGTGGGCACCACCAGGCCGACGGTGGATTTCTTCACGCCGAGGTTCTCGAGCTTGGCCATGATGCGCGGCAGCGCCGATTCCGACGACGAGGTGCCGAGCACGATCAGCAGCTCTTCCTTGATGTAGCGGATCAGCTTCCACACCGAGAAGCCGTGCGCCTTGGCGATGGTGCCGAGCACGCCGAAGATGAAGATGATGCAGGTGAGGTAGAAGGTGGCCATCAGCATGCCGAGCTGGGCGAGCGAGCCGACACCGTGCTTGCCGATGGTGAAGGCCATCGCGCCGAAGGCGCCGATCGGGGCGACCTTCATGATGTAGCCGACGATGCCGAACAGCACGTGCGAGAACTTCTCGATGAAGTCGAACACCAGCGTGCCGCGGCCGCCGAAGCGGTGCAGGGCGAAGCCGAACATCACCGAGAACAGCAGCACCTGCAGGATCTCGCCCTTGGCGAAGGCATCGACCACGGTGGTCGGGATCACGTGCAGCAGGAACTCGGTGGTGGTCTGCATCTTGCCGGGTTCGGCATAGGCGGCGATGGCCTTGGTGTCGAGCGTGCTCGGGTCGACGTTCATGCCGGCGCCGGGCTGGACAACGTTCACGATCACCAGCCCGACGATCAGCGCGATGCTGCTGACGATCTCGAAGTAGAGCAGGGCGTAGCCGCCGGTCTTGCCGACCTTCTTCATGTCCTCCATGCCGGCGATGCCGACCACCACGGTACAGAAGATGATCGGCGCGATGATCATCTTGATCAGCTTGATGAAGCCGTCGCCGAGCGGCTTCATCGCGGCGCCGGTCTCGGGGTAGAAGTGCCCGAGCAGCACGCCGATGACGATGGCGACGATGACCTGAAAGTACAGCGAACGGTAGATCGGTTTCTTGGACATGGCTCACTCCTCTCATGTTTTTCTGAGTGGCGCGATTTTTCCGCACGAGGCGAGCCTCCGGCAGTGTGAGCTTCCACACTGCGGATAACACTTATATAAGACAGGGATATAAGACTGGAAATGCCTGCGAGCCGCGCCCTACGGGCCTTTCAGGCGTAGCGGTTGCTGCGGAGCAAGGCCGCCAGCGCGGCGAATACGGCCAGCAGCGCGGCGGCGGCGGCGCACAGTGCGGTGAGTTCGGTCGCCTTGCGTTCGAGCACGAAGCGGGCATTGAGCTCGTGGTAGATCTGCTGCAGCTCCGCAGCGGTGCCGGCGTGGAAGTACTTGGCGTGGGTGAGGTCGGCAATCGCGCGCAGTGTGGCCTCGTCGAAGCGCATGAACACCGACCAGCCTTCGTTGTTCACGGTGGCGCCCTCGGCGGTACCGAAGCCGACCGTGAAGACGCGGATGCCGCGCTCGGCCGCCATTCTTGCCGCGTCGACCGGTTCGGGCCCGCTGGTGCGGCGGCCGTCGGTCAGCAGGATGATCGCAGCCGAGCTGTTGGAGCCGGGCGCGGCGCTGGATTCCGGCGGCGGTTGGTCCTTGCCCTGGCGCGCGGCGTCGGCGAGCGTGGCGCTGCTCAGCATGGTCGGGTCGGGATCGAAGCTTTCCTGCGGGAACAGCGCTGCCAACGCGACGATGATGCCGCTGCCGATTGCGGTGTGGCGGGCGAGCTGGAGGCGGTCGATGGCGCCGAGCAGATCCTCGCGGTTGGCGGTCGGCGCCTGCACCACCGCGGCCGTGCCGGCGAAGGAAACGACGCCGATGCGAACGTCCGCCGGCTGCGCACGGATGAAGTCGCGCGCGGCGGCCTGGGCAGCGGTGAGGCGATCCGGCGGTACATCGGGTGCGCTCATGCTGAGCGACACATCGATGGCGAGGATGATGGTGCGCTGTTCGGACGGCAGGGTGATGACCGCGCTCGGCCGGCTCACAGCCACGGCCGCGGCCATCATTGCCAGCAACAGCAACAGCGCCGGCAGATGGCGGCGCAGGCGGCGGCCGTCGTCGAGCGCGGGCTTCACCAGCACCAGGCTGGCAAAGCGTACCGGCGCGTGGCGCCGGCGCCGGAGCAGCAGCAGGTAGCCGGCAACCAGCGCCGGCGCGGCAAGCAGCAACCACAGCATGTCGGGCCACAACAGGCTCATCGGATTGGCTCCTCCGGGTTCTGCCGCGGCGCGGCGGGCGTTGTCCCGCTGCCGGTGCTTGCCTCGCGCCGCCGCGGGTCCGATGATTCACTCTAGCACCGCCATCATGCATCGGTGCTGCCGGATGCAGGGCCTGCATTCTTCTGCAGCGGAATCGGCCGGCATGGCCGACAATGGAATTTCTGCCAGGGCGTGCAGTCACATCGGCATTGCCCGTTACCCGCGCCGCGTCGCGGCATTCTGTGGCCGTCGCCCTCTCCGGACGGAGGTGCCCATGCGAAGAGTTTCGCTCTACAGCAGCAGTTCCGATCCGTCGCGGCGGCGTCCCGCGCGTGAGGCGGACGGACGCGAGGCCACGGCCACCGTCGCGGCTGCTGTGGAAGCCGGTGCGCCGCCGCTGCCATCTTCGCCGCCGGGCCCGGCGTCTGCCGCGACGCCCGCCGGCGCTCCGCCCGGTTCAGCGCCGCCGCCCAGCCCTGTGCCGACCGCCGGGTCGCGCCTGCGCCGTTCCTGGCGCAAGCATCCGCATGCGCTCACGCTGGCGGCCGGTTTGCTGACGCTGCTGCTCGCGCTCTTTGCCTACCACCGGTTGGTGCCGGCGCCGCGCGTCGTGGCCGACGAACACATCGAGAAGCTGGTGCTGCGCACGATAGAGCGCAAGGCGCTGGCGGCGCCCACGGCGCATGCCTTCCGCGTGATCGCGCCGTCGGTGGTGCGGGTGCGCGGCTACGGCGAAGCGCACAAGGGCAAGGGCAGGGGCAAGGCCGCCGACGAGGCGCTCAGCATCGGCTCGGGCGTGGTCATCGTCGATCGCGGTGTGATCCTCACCAGCCTGCACGTGGTGGCCGGCGCGCCGCGGCTCAAGGTCACCTTCGCCGACGGGCTGGAGTCCGATGCCGAACTGGTCGGCGCGCGGCCCGACCAGGATCTGGCCGTGATCCAGGCCGCCACCATTCCCGACGACCTCGTCGCCGCGACGATGCGATCGAGCAGCGATCTTGCGCTCGGCCAGCCGGTGGCGGCGGTCGGCTTCCCCTTCGACGTCGGCCTCACCGTGACCGAGGGCGTGGTGTCCGGGCTGGGCCGCGAGTTCCGCACGCCGGGCGGGCGCATGCCGCTGCGCGACCTGATCCAGTTCGATGCCGCGGTGAACCCCGGCAGTTCCGGCGGGCCGCTGATCACCATGGACGGCGAGGTGGTCGGCATCGTCACCGGCATTCTCAACCCGACCGACGAAGGCTTCTTCGTCGGCATCGGCTTCGCGGTTCCGATCGAGAGCGCGGCCGGCGCGGCGGGCCTGTCGCCGTTCTAGCGGCATCGTTGCAGACCATCGACAAGGGGGGCGTATGAGCATGAACAACCGGGACAGCGACCACAACGACGTGGCGGCGCTGATGGAGCGCGTGCTGTACGAGGTCAAGCGGGTCGTCGTCGGGCAGGACCACTTCCTCGAACGGGTACTGGTGGCGGTGCTGGCCCAAGGTCACCTGCTGGTCGAAGGCGTGCCGGGCCTGGCCAAGACGCTGACGGTGAAAACGCTGGCAGCGACCATACGCGGCAGCTTCCGCCGCATCCAGTTCACCCCCGATCTGGTGCCGGCCGATCTGGTCGGCACCCGCATCTACAACCAGAAGAGCGGCGAATTCACCACCTCGCTCGGCCCGGTGTTCACCAACCTGCTGCTGGCCGACGAGATCAACCGCGCACCGGCCAAGGTGCAGAGCGCACTGCTGGAGGTGATGCAGGAATACCAGGTGACCATCGCCGGCGAAACGCACCACGTGCCGCGTCCCTTCCTGGTGCTGGCGACGCAGAACCCGATCGAGACCGAGGGCACCTATCCGCTGCCCGAGGCGCAGGTCGACCGCTTCATGATGAAGGTGCTGGTCGGCTATCCGAGCGAGGAAGAGGAATGCGCCATCGTCGAGCGCGTCACCGGGCCGGCGGCGACGGTGCAGGCGATGGCGAGCACCGAGGAACTGGCCGTCCTGCAGCGCGAATGCCGCGGCGCCTACGTGGATCCGGCGTTGATCCAGTATGCGGTGCGGCTGGTGGCGGCGACGCGCGAGCCCGAGCGCTACGGCATCGACGACGTGGCGCGCTACCTGACCTGGGGCGCCAGCCCGCGTGCCTCCATCCACCTGATCGAGGGCGCCCGCGCGCTTGCCTTCCTGCGCGGACGCAACTACGTGCTGCCGGAGGACGTCGCCGACCTGGTGCCGGACATCCTGCGCCATCGTCTGGTGTTGAGCTACGAGGCGCTGGCCGACGGTCTGGCCGCCGACGCGCTGGTCGAACGCATCATGAGCCGCCTGCCCGCACCGGAAAAACCGCTGGAAAGCCATGTCCGCGCCGGCACACGATCCTGAGCGCCTGCTGCGCCGGCTCGAGTGGCGGGTGATCCGCCGCCTCGACGGCCTGCTGCAGGGCGACTACCGCACGTTGTTCCGCGGCTTCGGCCTGGATCTCGCCGATCTGCGCGAGTACCAGTACCACGACGACGTCCGCCACATCGACTGGAACGTCACTGCGCGGCTGCAGACGCCCTATCTGCGCGAGTACAACGAGGATCGCGAGGTCAGCGCCTGGTTCCTGCTCGATCTCAGCGCTTCGCTCGACTTCGGTTCCGGCGCCAAGAAGCAGGCGATCGCGATCGACTTCGTCACCGTGCTGGCGCGCCTGCTCACCCGCCACGGCAACCGCGTTGGCGCAATCTGCTACGGCGACCGGGTCGACAGCGTACTGGCGGCGCGCGGCGGCCGCCGTCACGTGCTGCATCTGCTGCACATGCTGTTGTCGCGGCCGGCCCCGGCGCGAGACGGCGCCGGCCGCCAGACCGACCTGGGCGAGCTGCTGCGCGCAGCCCGCCAGGCGGTGCCGCGGCGCTCGCTGGTGTTCGTGGTGTCGGATTTCATCAGCACGCCGGGCTGGGGGCCCGCGCTGGCGCAGCTTGCGCAGCGTCACGAACTGGTCGCGGTGCGGCTGCACGATCCGCTCGAGACCGACTTGCCCGACCTCGGCATGCTGGTGTTCGAAGATGCCGAGACCGGCGAGCAGCTGCTGGTCGATACCCACGATCGCGTTTTCCGCGAACGTTTCACCGCGCAGGCGGAACAGCGGGAGGCCGGGCTGCGCGCCGCCTTCGCCGACGCCGGGGTGGATGCGCTCGAGCTGTCCACCGGCGACGACCTGATCGATGCGCTGCTGCGCTTTGCCGAGCTGCGCCGCTGGCGCAGCCGGGTCGTCGGCGGTGGTAGCCTGCCGGGGCATCTGGCGGGAGGACGTCGATGAGCTTCGTGTGGCCGGCGCTGCTGTGGTCCCTGCTGCTGCTGCCCGTGCTGGTGGTGTTCTACCTCTGGTTGTGGCGGCGCCATCGGCGGCTGGTGTTGCGCTATGCCGGGCTGGACATGGTCAAGGCGGCACTCGGTGCGCGCCAGCCCCTGCGCCGCCATCTGCCGCCGCTGCTCTACCTTCTCGGCCTGGCCGCCATGCTGGTGGCGGTGGCGCGGCCCAGCGCGGTGATCACGCTGCCGGTGAGCGAGCAGACCATCATGCTGGCGATGGACATCTCGGGCAGCATGCGCGCGACCGACCTTGCGCCCAACCGGCTGGCCGCGGCGCAGGCGGCGGCGCGCAGCTTCGTCGAGGTGTTGCCGGCCGACACCCGTGTCGGCGTCGTCGCCTTTGCCGCCACTGCCGCGCTGGTGCAGGCGCCGACGCGCAGCCACGAGGATGTGCTTGCCGCCATCGAGCGCTTCCAGCTGCAGCGCGGCACGGCCGTCGGCAGCGGTCTGGTGCTGGCGCTGGCGACGCTGCTGCCGGAGGCCGGTATCGACCTGAGCCTGCTGGTCGAGGATGGCGAACCGGCACCCAAGGCGGCGGACGGACCGGCGCCCGCGCCGGTGCAGCCCGGCTCCTACAATTACGGCGCCATCGTGTTGCTGACCGACGGCGAGCGGACCACCGGGCCGACGGTGGATGCCGCGGCCAAGCTGGCGGCCGACCATGGCGTGCGGGTCTATACCGTGGGCGTCGGCACTGCAGACGGCGGCGTGGTGGGCTACGAGGGTTGGTCAATGCGGGTGCGGCTGGATGAGGCCAGCCTCAAGGCCATTGCCGACACCACTCGCGGCGATTATTTCCAGGCCGCGGACGCCGAACAGCTGCGCCGCATCTACCGCAAGCTGGGCAGCAGGCTGACGCTGCAGGAAAAGCATACCGAGGTGAGCGCGCTGTTCGCCGCTGGCGGGGCGGTGCTGATGCTGCTGGCGGCGCTGCTGTCGATGCTGTGGTTCCGCCGCATCCTGTGAGGGCGGGGAGGGCCGGCGCGCTGTGAGGTCAGGCCCGGTGGCATCAGTCCATGTCGCTGCTGCGGCCCAGCACACGCGCCAGCCAGGTTTCGATGTCCCGGATCTCCTCCAGGCAGACGGTGTGGTCGGCGAAATAGGGGTGCCATTCGAGCGCATAGCCGGTGGCCTGCAGCAACTCGCTGGAGCGTAGCGCGAAATCGTAGGGAATCACGGTGTCGCCGTGGCCGTGGGCCATGAAGATGGGCACGTCGTGGTTGGCCGCGTCGGCCTCGGCGATGAAACTGTCGGCCAGCGGCAGATAGGTCGACAGCGCCAGGATGCCGGCCAGCCGGCGCGGATGGCGCAGGCCGGTGTGCAGCGCGATCGCGCCGCCCTGCGAAAAGCCGGCCAGCACGATGTGGTCGTCGGCGATGCCGCGGGCATTCTCGCGCGCGATCAGGTTTTCCAGCAGGCGGGCGGATTCGCGCACGCCGCGCGGATCTTCGCGGCGCTGGGCGAAGTCGGACGACACGATGTCGTACCAGGCGCGCATCGGGTAGCCGCCGTTGATCGTCACCGGCCGGATCGGCGCATGCGGAAAGATGAAGCGTATGCCGGGCAGGCGGTCCGGATCGAGCTCGTCGACGATGGGCTCGAAGTCGTGGCCGTCGGCGCCCAGGCCGTGCAGCCAGATCACCGTATGGGTCGGCGGCGAGCGGGTTTCGATCTCGACCGCGGGCAGGATCTGGTTGGGCATGTCGTCATCCTCTGCATAGTCGATCGGAATTCGTTTCGAGCGTGTTTGCGCGAATGATTGTACGGGCGCGATCGCCCGCGTGGCGCGCGATTGCGACGAACGGATAAAAAATCCGCACCGGCACAGGCACGCGGGCACCGCTGGCCTTTCCCTGCACGCCCGTGTTGCCCGCGCATGCCACATGCAGCGCCCGCAGGCCGCTTGGCCCGCCCATGCCTGCCCCACCCGGTGGACTTCCGTCCGGCCTCGCCGGTTCTCTGGCTGCTGCAGCCGGCGCAAACATCTTTCTTCGGCCGGCAAACAAAAAGGTCGCCCGGCATCCCTACACTGCAAACGAATAAATGAGAATCGATATCAAATGAGTGCGACCGCCGGTCGTACTCCGGTGATGTCGGCAAGGGCAGCGCGGGGGCGGCCTCCAGCGCCCCGCATCGTGAGCATGAAGGGCACATGAACCAGACAGACATCGCCGCGAACACCCTGGCGGGACACGCCGCGGGAGCCGCCGGCAGGCCGGAGCGCCTGCTGGTCCTGACGCTGGCCGGCATCCAGTTCTCCCACATCCTCGACTTCATGGTGATGATGCCGCTGGGGCCGGCGCTGATCGAAGCGCTGGCGATCGACACGCGGCAGTTTGCGCTCCTCGTCTCCATCTACACGCTGGCGGCCGCGGCCAGCGGACTGGTGGCGGCCGCCTTTGTCGACCTGTTCGGGCGCAGGGGCCTGTTGCTGACGCTGTTCGCGCTTTTCATCCTCGCCACGTTGGGCTGCGCGCTGGCGCCGGACTACGCCACGCTGCTGCTGTCGCGGACGCTGGCGGGCGCCTTCGGCGGCGTGCTGGCAGCGCTGCTGCAGACCATCATCGGCGACGCGATTCCTTTCGAACGGCGCGCCAGGGCCAGCGGCGCAGTGATGTCGGCGACCTCGCTGGCGGCGGTGCTGGGCGTGCCGGGGGCGCTGACGCTGGCCGCCGCGTTCGGCTGGCAATGGCCATTCGCCGCCATCGCCACGGTGGCTGCGCTGTTCTGGGGGCTGGCCGCGCGCCATGTGCCTCGACTGCCGCCCCATCGCGCCGGGCCGGGTTCGCGGACGCAGGTGGTGGCCGGCATGTCGGCCGTGCTGCGCGACCGCAATCACCGGCTGGCGCTGCTGTTCATGGCGCTGGGCGCGTTCTCGACCTTCACCGTGATGCCTTATCTCACGCTCTACCTCACCCGCAATGTCGGGCTGGCGGCGGAGGACGTGCCCTTGGTCTATGTGCTCGGCGGCGTGGCGGGATTCCTCGTGGCGCGCTGGATCGGTGGTCTGGCCGACCGCTGGGGCAAGGTCCCTGTCTATCGCGCGGTGGCGTTGTTCTCGGTGGCGCCGATCCTGCTGCAGACGCACCTGCCGCCGCTGGCGCTGGGCTGGATCTTGCTGTGCTCCACGCTGTTCCTCACCCTCGGGCCGGGGCGGGCGGTGCCGGCGATGGCGATCACCATTTCGGCCGCACAACCGCCGCTGCGCGGCAGCTTTCTATCGCTGTGCTCGTCGAGCCAGCAACTGGCCTGCGGCATCGCCGCCTATGTGGGCGGGCGACTCATCGTGGAAGGACCCGACGGCGCGCTAGACGGCTACGGCGCCGCCGGCTGGCTGGCGGTTGCCCTGACCGGCGCGACGATGCTGCTCGCCGGGCGGATCCGGGCCCACGTGCGGCCGCCCGCCGCCTGACCGCGGTTTGCCTGCCCATGGGGCAGTGCGGATTTTGATGGGAATGATTGTCATTCAATTGCAGGAGGTAGAGAAGAAATGAATGATGTGTCCAGGGATTTGATCGATGCGCGGGCCGCGCGCCTGCTGGCGGCCTACCGCGGCGCCGA
The DNA here is from genome assembly GCF_006496635.1 of Azoarcus sp. DD4. Lineage (NCBI taxonomy): Bacteria > Pseudomonadati > Pseudomonadota > Betaproteobacteria > Rhodocyclales > Zoogloeaceae > Azoarcus > Azoarcus sp. DD4. The sequence goes on along the minus strand of NZ_CP022958.1, from coordinate 3,883,514 downwards.
TCCGTTCTTCTTCGCGACCGCCGAGCACACCCTGCTGGCGCAGGGCTGCTACGCCGAGGTGCCGCCGGCCGACAACCTGGCCGACCTGGGGCTGCGGGTCGACGAGCAGTTGCAGGCGGCGCGGCGCAAGGGGCACCCGAATCCCGTCGTGGTCGGCGCGATTCCCTTCGATTCGCGCAAGCCGGCCTGCCTCACGATTCCGCGCCAGGTGATCTCGGCCGGTCCGCTCGGCGGGCGTGGCGGAGAGGGCGCACGGCGGCCCGGCCGCTACCTCGTCCAGCCGGTGCCGCAGCCGCAGGACTACGCCGAGGCGGTGGGGGAGGCGGTCCGCCAGATCAAGGCCGGCAAGCTGTCCAAGGTGGTGCTGGCGCGCACGCTGGCGCTCGCCGGCGAGGAGCCGGTCGATGTGCAGGGCCTGCTCGGCCGGCTGGCGCGTCACAACGCGCACGGCTACACCTTCGCCGTCCGCCTGCCGGGCAGCCGGCCGGGTACGCTGCTCGGCGCCAGCCCGGAACTGCTGATCAGCCGGCGCGGCCTGCAGGTGCGCTCCAACCCGCTGGCCGGTTCCGCGGCGCGCACCGCGGATGGGGCTGAGGACGCGCGGCGCGGCCAGGCGCTGCTGGCTTCGAACAAGGACCTGCACGAGCACCAGATCGTCGCCGACGCGGTGGCGGCCGGGCTGCGCCCGCATTGCCGCACGCTCGCGGTGCCGGCGGGGCCGTCGCTGATCCACACCGCCACCATGTGGCATCTGTCGAGCGACATCCGCGGCGAACTCGCCGACGCCGGGATCGGCACGCTGCGGCTCGCCGCCGGCCTGCATCCCACGCCGGCGGTGTGCGGCCATCCGAGCGCGGCGGCCTTCGACCTGATCGGCCGGCTCGACGCCTTCGACCGCGGCTTCTACACCGGCCTGGTCGGCTGGTGCGATGCCGACGGCAATGGCGAATGGGTGGTGACGCTGCGCTGCGCCGAGGTCCAGGACAACCGCATGAGGCTCTTTGCCGGCGCCGGCATCGTCGCCGACTCCGACCCGCAGGGCGAGGTGGCGGAAACCGAGGCCAAGTTCAAGACCATGCTGAACGCGCTCGGCCATGCGCCGGAAGGAGTCTGCTGATGCTCGCCGATTGCACCCCCTGGCCGGCCGACCTTGCCGAGCGCTACCGCCGGCAGGGCTACTGGCGCGGCGAAACCTTCAGCGGCATGCTGGCCGAAAGGGTGGCGCGCCATAGCGACCGTCTCGCCGTGGTCAGCGACGGCCGGCGCTGGACCTACCGCGACCTTGCCGCCGAGGCGGATCGCCTGGCCCGCGGCTTTCACGCCCTGGGCATCGGCCGCAACGACCCGGTGGTGGTGCAACTGCCCAATTGCGTGGAGTTCCTCGCCGTGCTGTTCGCGCTCTTCCGGCTCGGCGCCTTGCCGATCTTCGCGCTGCCGCCGCACCGCCAGTTCGAGATCGGCCACTTCTGCCGCCATGCCGGCGCGGTGGCCTATGTCGTTGCCGACCGTCACGCCGGTTTCGATTACCGCATGCTGGCGCGCGACATCAAGGCAGCGGTGCCGCAGCTTCAGCATGTGCTGGTGCTCGGTGAGCCGGGAGAGTTCCGCGCGCTCGACGACCTGCCGGCATTGCGGGGCGAGCTGCCGCCTCCACCCGCCGCCGACGAGGTCGCCTTCTTCCAGCTCTCCGGCGGCAGCACCGGTACGCCCAAGCTGATTCCGCGCACCCACGACGATTATCTCTACAGCATCCGCGCCAGCGCGGAGATCTGCGGCCTCGATGGCGACAGCGTGTTCCTGTGCGTCATTCCCGCCGGGCACAACTTCGCCATGAGTTCGCCCGGCTCGCTCGGCACGCTCTATGCCGGCGGCACCGTCGTGATGTGCGCCCATCCCAGCCCGGACATGGCGCTCGGCTGGATCGAGCGCGAGCGCGTCACGCTCACTGCGCTGGTGCCGCCGCTGGTGCCGGTGTGGCTCGACGCCATTGCACGCGTCAAGCCCGACCTCGCCAGCCTGAAGCAGGTGCTGGTGGGCGGTGCCCGCTTCGACGCGGAGACGGCCAACCGGGTGGTGCGCGAGCTCGGCGTCCAGCTGCAGCAGGTGTTCGGCATGGCCGAAGGCCTGGTCAATTACACCCGGCTGGACGATCCGCCCGAGGTCGTGCTGCATACGCAGGGCAGGCCGATCTCGCCGGACGACGAGTTGCGCATCGTCGATGACGAGGACCGGCCGGTCGCCGAGGGCGAGACCGGCCACCTGCTGACGCGCGGGCCCTACACCATCCGCGGCTACTACAAGACGGCCGAGCACAACGCCCGCGCCTTCACCGCCGACGGCTTCTACCGCACCGGCGACATGGTGCGGCGCACGCCGGAGGGCAACCTGGTGGTCGAAGGCCGCGCCAAGGACCAGATCAACCGCGGCGGCGAGAAGATCGCCGCCGAGGAGGTCGAGCACCAGCTGCTGGCCCATGCCGGCGTGATGGACTGCGCCGTCGTCGCCATGCCGGACGCCTACCTCGGCGAGAAGAGCTGCGCCTTCGTGATCCGCCGCGACGACGAGCTGCGCGCGGTGGACCTGATCCGCTTCCTGCGCGGCTGCGGGCTGGCGACCTACAAGATCCCCGACCGCATCGAGTTCGTCGACCGCTTCCCCAAGACCGGCGTCGGCAAGATCAGCAAGAAGCAGCTGCGCCTCGACATCGAAGCGCGCCTGGCGGCAACCGCCGTCTGATCCGAAACGAACACAGGACTACTGAACCGACATGGCCATACCCAAGATCGCCAGCTACCCGATGCCCACCCGCGGCTGGGACAACCGGGTGCGTTGGCAGCCCGACGCCCGTCGCGCGGTGCTGCTGGTGCACGACATGCAGGACTACTTCCTCGACTTCTACGACCGCGGCAGCGCGCCGGTGCCGACGCTGATCGCCAACGTCCGCCGGCTGATCGACCTGGCGCACGCGCAGGGCATCCCGGTGGTGTACACCGCCCAGCTGCCGGTGCAGACGCCGACCGAGCGCGGCCTGCTGCAGGACATGTGGGGGCCGGGCCTGACGGCGCAGCCGCAGCGCAAGGACATCGTCGCCGAACTGGCGCCGCAGGCGCAGGACACAGTGCTCGATAAGTGGCGCTACAGCGCCTTCCAGAAGTCCCGCCTGCTCGAACTGATGCGCGGCCAGTCGCGCGACCAGCTGATCGTCTGCGGCGTCTATGCCCACATCGGTTGCATGGCGAGCGCCTGCGAAGCCTTCATGAACGACATCCAGCCCTTCTTCGTCGCCGATGCGCTGGCCGACTTCTCGGCGCAGGAGCACGAGCTGGCGCTGCGTTACGTTGCCCAGCGCTGCGGCACGACGCTGCTCACCGCGGAGCTGGCCGACCGGCTGCCGCCGCGGTTGCCGGCGTCGCCCGCGGCGCTGCGCGCTCTGGTCGCCGACAGCCTGCAGCTCGCCGCCGCCGAACTCGGCGAGGACGATAACCTGCTCGACTGGGGGCTGGATTCGATCCGCATCATGGCGTTGGTCGAGACCTGGCGGCGCGCCGGGCTGGCGCTCGACTTCATGACCCTGGCCGAACAGCCCACGCTGGCGGCATGGTGGGCCCTGCTCGAACGGCGCGAGGCGGTGGCATGCACATGACAGCCCTGTTTCATGGCGGACGCGGCAGGCACCTCCGCGATCGCGCCGCTTGCGCCGCGCCGCCGTTCGCACGGCTGTTGTCCCGGCTGTGCGGGGGCTTGCTGGCGGGGGCGCTGATGCTGCAGACGGTGCAGCCGGCGCAGGCGCAATCGATATCGGTGGCCGCGCCGCTGCCGGTGGAATGGGCGCCGGTGCAGCTGTCGCGCAGTCTCGGCTTCGATATCGAGTCGCGCCACACCGGCCAGCGCTACCGCATCGCCATCGGCCTGCCGCACAAGCCGGCGCCGACCGCGGGCTACCCGGTGCTGTGGGCGCTCGACGGCCTGGCGAGCTTCCCGCTGATGGAAACCGTGCGGCCGCGGCCGCCGGCGGCGGGCGAGAGCGCCGAGTGGCGCCGCAAGATCGGCGATGAGCCGGCCGGCCTGATCGTCGCCATCGGCTATGCCAGCGGCGAGCCGATCGACGTCAATGCGCGGGCGCTGGACTATACGCCGCCGGGCACCACCGCCCCGAGCGGCGACAGCTTTTCCGGCCGGCACGGCGGTGCCGACGCCTTCCTGCGCTTCCTGACTCAAGAGCTGCGCCCGCTGCTGGCACGCCACTTCCCCATGAATCCGCAGCAGCACACACTGTTCGGCTTCTCCTACGGCGGACTGTTCACGCTCCATACCCTGAGCACGCAGCCGCAGCACTTCCAGCGCTACTGGGCGGCCAGCCCCTCGCTCTGGTTCGGCGGCCACCATGTCCTCGAAACCCTGCCGCAGCGTCTGCCGGCGCTGGACTTCGTCGCTCACCCGGCGCGGGTGACGATCACGGTGGGCCTGGACGAGCAATACCCGGCCAGCTTCGCCACGCCCCAGCAGCAAGAGCGCCTGCAAAGCCGCCGCATGGTCGACAACGCCGAGCGCTTCGCCGGCCTGCTCACGCCCAGGCCGGGCGTGCAGTTGCAGCTCCTCAAGCTGGCGGCGCACGAGCACCCGGACATGCTGACGCACGGCGCCCGCCGCGTGGTGGATTTCGCCTTTGCGCCGTGAGCCCGGCCAAGCGGCCGCGTTCTCGTCCCTTGAACGGAGCGGAGTGATTCTTCCATGACAAAGACCTTTCAACGCCTGGCGGCGAGCTCGGCCCAGTATGGCATCTGGATGGGCCAGCAGATGGTGCCGGAGAGCCCGAGCTACCTCACCGCCGAGGCGGTCGAGCTGCGCGGCCCGCTCGATACGGCCGCGCTGTCCGCCAGCGTGGCCGAGGTGCTCGGAAACTGCCAGACCCTGCACATGCGCTTCGAGATGAACGAAGACGGCCTGTGGCAATGGCCGCAGGCGCCCGGCGATGAGTCGCCCGAACTGCACGACTTCCGCCAGGCGGCCGACCCCGACGCGGCGGCGCACCACTGGATGCGGCAGTCGCTCGCGCGCCTGTGCGACCTGACGCGCGACCGGCTCTACCGCAGCGCGCTGCTGCGCCTCGCCGAGCATCGCCACCTGTGGTACCTGCAGGTGCACCACATCGCGCTCGACGGCTACGGCTACGGCCTGGTGTGCCAGGCGGTGGCGGCCCGCTACAGCGCGCGGGTGCGCGGCGAAGCCTTGCCGGCCTTGCCCGACTGGCGGCTGGACAAGGTGGTGGAGGCCGAACGGCAGTACAAGGCCAACGGCGGTTTCGAGCGCGACAAGGCGTTCTGGATCGAACACCTGCGACAGGCGCCGGCGCCGGCCACGATCGCGCCGCCGCAGGAGTTCTCCGACGAGGTCGTGCGCCACGATGCCCGCCTGGGCCCGGCCGAGATCGAACCGCTGCAGCAGGCCGCCCGCCGTTGCGGCCAGGACTGGGGCAGCTGGATGCTGGCGGCGATCGGCCTGTGGCTGGCGCGCCATTCGGGCCAGCGCCGCCTGAGCTTCGGCCTGCCGGTGATGAACCGGCTCGGCACACCGACGCTCGGCGTGCCCTGCATGGCGATGAACATCGTGCCGATGAGCGTGCAGGTCGACCCCGCCGCGGACATGCGGGCAATGAGCCGGCAGATGGCCGACGGCATGCGTCTCATCCGCCCGCATCTCTACTACCGCTACGGCTGGATACGCGGCGACCTCGGCCTGCTGGAGATCCAGAAGCACCTCTTCAACCAGGCGGTCAACCTGATGCCCTTCGACCGGCACGCGCCGTTCGCGGGGCTGGAGAGCGTCGTTCATCCGATCGGCGCCGGGCCGGTGAAGGACCTCAACATCAGCCTGTCGGTGCTCAACGCCGAATGGCGCCTGCTGCTGGAGGCCAACCCGAATGCCTACGATGCCGGGCGCTTGGCCGAACTGCACCGGGACCTGGTGGACTGGCTGGCGAGGCTGGCGGCGCATCCGGCGGACGCCAGCCTCGCGCCGCTGCTGCACGACCTGCCGCCCTTGTCGGTGCTCGACGGCCCGGCGTTGACGCAGACGCCGGTGCCGGTGCTGGAGCGCCTGCTCGCCGTCGCCGCGCGCAGCCCCGGCAAGGCGGCGCTCGAATGGCAGGACGAGGTCGTCGACTACGCGCAACTGCTGCTGCAGGTCCGGCAGCTGGCCGCGCGCCTGGGCGAGGCCGGGCTGCATGCCGACGAGCGCGTGGTGATCCTGCTGCCGCGCAGTCCGCAGGCCATCGTCGCGCTGCTGGCGACGCTGTGGGCGGGCGCGTGCTACGTGCCGCTGGACCCGCTCGGCCCGGCCAGCCGGCTGGCCCAGGTGCTGGCCGATGCCGAGCCGCGGCTGGTCGTCAGCCTGCGCCGCTGGGCGGACAAGGCCGGCTCGCGCCCGCTGATCTGCCTCGACGACACGCCTGCCGGCCCGATGCCGTGCGATCCGACATCCGTTCCCCGCGAGGTGGATGCCGCCCGGCCGGCCTATCTGCTCTACACCTCGGGCTCGACCGGCAAGCCTAACGGCGTGGAGGTCGGCTACGGCGCGCTGGCGCACTTCGTCGCCAGTGCCGGCCAGCTGTACCGCATCGTCGCGGACGACCGCGTGCTGCAGTTCGCACCGTTGCACTTCGATGCCAGCATCGAAGAGATCTTCCTGAGCCTGTGCCACGGCGCCACCCTGGTGCTGCGCGACGACGCGGTGCTCGATGCCATCCCGGCTTTCACCTCCTTCGTCGAACGGGTGCGCATCAGCGTGCTCGACCTGCCGACCGCCTACTGGCACGAACTGGCGCATGCGCTCGATGCGGAGCGTGCGGGGCAGCTGCGGCGGGTGCGGCTGACCATCATCGGCGGCGAGGCGGCGCTGCCGGCACGGGCGCGGCGCTGGCGGGCCTTGCTGCCGGATAGCGTGTTGCTCAACAGCTACGGGCCGACCGAGGCCTCGGTCATCGCGACCACGGCCCTCCTCGGCGGCAGCGAGGCGGTGTGGGACGGTGGCGACGAGCTGCCGATCGGCCGTCCGCGCCCCGGGGTGAGCGCGCTGGTCGTGGACGCGCATCTCCACCCGGTGGCCGTGGGGCAGCCGGGTGAGCTGGTGCTGTGCGGCGAGGCGCTGGCGCTCGGCTATCGCCACAACGAGGCCTTGACCGCGCGCCGCTTCGTGACGCTGCCGCTGCCGTCGGGTGAGGGACGACGCGGCTACCGCAGCGGCGATCGCGTTTGCCTGCGCGACGGCCAGCTCTTCTTCCTCGGCCGGCTCGACCACGAGGTCAAGATCAGCGGCCTGCGCGTCGATCCGACCGAGATCGAGAACGCGCTGCTGGCACATCCGGCGGTACGTGAAGCCGCGGTGGTGGCGGTGCCGCGCGCCCACGGCGGCTACCGGCTGGCGGCCTTCCTGGTGGGGACGGATGCGCCGGGGCTGGCGTCCCTGCGTCGCCAGCTGGCGCTGGTGTTGCCGGCCGCGGCGCTGCCCGACCACTGGCATGGGCTGGAGAGCCTGCCGCGCAACCCGAACGGCAAGATCGACCGCAAGCAGCTGGCCGAACTCGCCGATCGCCAGTCGGCCGCGGCCTTGCCGCAGGCGACGCCGCTGGAGCAGCGGATCATGCAGGTGTGGCACGCGGTGCTGGGCGAGATGCCCGACGGCGTGGACGCAAACTTCTTCGATCTCGGCGGCAAGTCGCTGCAGGCCATCCAGGTCTCGAGCCAGCTGAGCCGGCTGCTCCAGCGCGACATTCCGGTGTCGGCCCTGTTCCGGCACGCCACCGTCCAGGCGCTGGCCAGGGCGCTGAGCGGACCGGTGGCGCATCGTCCGCCGACGGTCGGCAGCGACCAGGCCTTTGCCCCGGTGCTGACCATACAACCGGGACGCCATCCGGCGCTGTTCTGCCTGCCGCCGGCCGAGGGCCTGTCGTGGTGCTACCTCGGCTTGGCACGCCACCTGCCCGGCGTCGCCATCCACGGTCTGCAGGCCACCACGCTCGAAGCGGGCGAGCCCGACTGCTTCGACACGCTGGTCGCGCACTACACCGCACAGGTCCGCGCGCTGCAGGCGAACGGCCCGTACCGGCTGCTGGGCTGGTCGCTCGGCGGCGCGCTCGCCCAGGCGATCGCGGTCGAACTGGAGCGCCTGGGCGAAGCGGTGGAACTGGTCGCATTGATGGACAGCTACCCGGCGGAGGCCTTTGCCGGCTGGCGGGCGCCCACGCTGCAGGACGCCCTGATCGCGCTGTCGAGCGTGAATGGCGAGGTCGAAACCGATACGCCGGAGGCGATCTACCGGCGCCTGCTGCGCGCCGGCAGCCCGCTGGCGGCATTGGGCCAGGCGGCGCTCGAACGCCTGGGGCAGGCCGCGCTGCGCGGCATGCAGGTTTTCCGCGCCAGCCGGACCCGCCGCTACCGAGGCGATCTGCTGCTGTTCTGCGCGCGCCGGCGGGAAGCGATCGCGCCCGTGCCGTCGACGTGGCAGCCCTACCTGGACGGCCGGCTCGATTGCGTCGAGCTCGATTGCGACCACTTCGGCATGAGCGATCCGGGGCCGCTGCAGGCCATCGGCCGGGCGCTGGCAAACCGCCTGAACGTACAGGCGATCGATCTGATAGCGGAGTGAGACGATGAAGGACAGACTTGCGGTTGTTACCGGGGCGGCGCAAGGCATCGGCGCCGCCGTAGTCGATGCGTTGGTCCGGCGGGGCGCACGGGTGGCCGCACTCGACATCCAGGTCGGGCCCCTGCAGGAGATGGCGGCGCGGCACGGCGCGCGTGTCCGGCCCTACGCGGTCGATCTGCGCAACAGCCGGGAGGTCGGCGAGGTGGTTGACGCGATCGAGGCCGGCATGGGCGAGATCGACATGCTGGCCCAGGTGGCCGGCATCCTGCGCATGGGCAGCGTCACGGCGTTGAGCGACGAGGATTGGGAGGCCACTTTTGCGCTCAATACGCACGGCGTGTTCTACCTGGCGCGGGCGGTGGCGCAGCGCATGGTGCCGCGCCGGCGCGGTGCCATCGTCACCGTGGGCTCCAACGCCGCTGCCGTGCCGCGCATGCAGATGGCGGCCTACGCGGCGTCCAAGGCCGCGGCCTGCCACTTCACCAAGTGCCTTGGCCTGGAGCTGGCGGGATCCGGCATACGCTGCAACATCGTGTCGCCGGGTTCGACCGATACCGCGATGCAACGCCAGATGTGGCGCTCGGAACAGGACGCGGAGCGGGTGATCGCCGGCTCGCTGGGGGATTTCAAGACCGGCATCCCGCTGGGGCGCATCGCCCGGCCGGAAGCCATCGCCGATGCGGTCGTGTTCCTGCTCGGAGACGAGGCGCGCCACATCACCCTGCACGATCTGCGCGTCGACGGCGGTGCGACGCTCGGGGTCTAGGCGGCCTTGAGATCCTTGCGCGGCCTGGTGATCCAGCGGGAGGTGACGCCCGCCGGGGTGCCGGAGGGCGTCCGCGTGTGGCTGCTGTCGTTCGCGCTTGCCGGCGGGCGGCTGGACGCGCTGATGCCGCTGCTGTCCGCGCACGAGCGCGCCCGCTGCCTGCGCTTCCGGCGGCCACCCGACCGCGTCCGCTTCGCCGCCGCACGCGCGGCGCTGCGGATGCGGCTCGGCGCGCTCCTCGGCGTACCCGCCGCGGCGGTCGGCATCGACATCGACACGCGCGGCAAGCCGGTGCTGACCGGCGAACCGGCGCTGCATTTCAACCTGTCGCATGCGGGGACCTGCGGCCTGCTCGCATTGTCCGAAAGCGGTCCGGTCGGCGTGGACATCGAGGCGGCGGGCTGCCGTCCCGATGTAGCCACACTGGCCGCCTGCCTGTCGCCGGCGGAGCGGCGCCATTGCGATGGTGCGGCGAATGCACGCGACTTCTTCCGCGTCTGGTGCGGCAAGGAAGCGGTGCTCAAGGCCTGGGGCGTCGGCTTCGGGATGGACCCGCGTGCGCTGTCGGTCGTGCCGGCGTCCGCGCGCGAATATGCGGTGTCGCCGCCGCCGGGCTACACCGCCGCCCGGGCCTGGCCACTGCGCGCGCCGCGCGGGTACGCGGCGGCGCTGGCGCTGTCAGACCCGGTTGCGGCAGTGCTTGGGCGGCAGTCCGAAATGGCGGCGGAAGGCGGTTGAGAAGTTGGCCTGGCTGCTGTAGCCGGCGATTTCGGCGGCGCGGGCGACGCTGACGCCGTCGTGCTGCAGCGCGTGGGCGGCGCGCTGCAGCCGGCTGCGGCGCAGGTAGTCGAAGATGGACTGGCCGCAGACCTCGCGGAACTGCTGCTGCAGCGTGTTGGCATTGCAGCCGATGTGGAGTGCGATGGCGCGCAGGTCGAGCTGGTCGGCTTCGCCGCTGTCGAGAAACTGCTGCAGGCGGCGCACCCGCTGCTGGTCGCCCGCGAGCAGGGTGGCCGCGCTGCACGGCTTGGCGGCCATGGTCTGCGACAGGGCTTCCACGATCAGGTCGAGCGCCCGGCTTTCCTGGTGCAGGCGCTGCATCGGGCCTTCGAGTTCGAGCGGATGTATCAACTGCTCGGCAATCGCGATCGCACGCAGCGACGGCTTCCACGGGCGGACCGAGAGATGTTCGCGGAACAGCTCCGGCGAGATCCGGAGTGCGTCGAACCACGCCGGCCGCAGCGTCAGCACCACCATGCGCTGACGGCTGCCGGCGCGCGAGTGGCGCCGCAGCGTGTCGGGCGCGTTCAGGGTCACGACCGCGCCGCAGGGCACGGCGTTCGGCGCTTCGCCGGCGTCGAGCGGCAGCGGATGGCGGCCCACGATGACCTGCGCGTTTCCTTCCAGCTTGAGCATGACCTTGATGCTCTGTTCCTGGATGGCGTACTGCGTGCTCATGTCATGCAGGTGGACGATGTCGGTGCAGTGCAGGGACATGCCGTCGCGCAGCGGGGTGATGGAGAAGCTGCCTTGCATCAGCGGCGCCGCCTGGCCGGCGCTCGGGCAGAGCAGCTGGTGGCCGTGGCCCACCTGGGCGCACAGCCGGTCGACGTCGATCGGGCAGGCGGCGCCCGCCGGGAGTCTGCGTCGGGCCGCCGTCTTGCGGCCGCGGGCGGACGGGGCCGCCGGGGAGGGGACGCTCGCAAACATCTTTCTTGCTCCAGCAAACAAAAAACGTGCGGCTTGTTGAGATACTGATCGCATGATTGTAAATGCGAACAATTTGCATTAGCAAATTTAAACGGTATCAGGGAGAACAAGAAAACATGCAGTCCAGGACGGCAAGCGGCCAGCTCAAGGTGCTGGCAATCGCGCTGGCGGTAGCGTACGGGAACGCGCCCGCGCTGGCCCAGCAGGACGAGAAGATGCTGGAGGAAACGACGGTGCTTGGCACCGCCGCGGAGATGCTGAAGCAGGCGCCCGGCGTGTCCGTCATCGGCGCCGAGGACATCGGCAAGCGGCCGCCCGCCAACGACATCTCGGAAATCATCCGCACCATGCCCGGCGTGAACCTCACCGGCAATTCCACCAGCGGCCAGCGCGGCAACAACCGCCAGATCGACCTGCGCGGCATGGGGCCGGAGAACACCCTGATCCTGATCGACGGCAAGCCGGTCACCAGCCGCAACGCGGTGCGCTTCGGCTGGCGCGGCGAGCGCGACAGCCGCGGCGACAGCAACTGGGTGCCGGCCGAACAGATCGAACGCATCGAGGTCATCCGCGGCCCGGCTGCGGCGCGTTATGGCAATGGCGCGGCCGGCGGCGTGGTCAACATCGTCACCAAGAAGGCGGGCAAGGAACTGCACGGCCAGGTGAGCGTGTATGCCAACGCGCCGGAGCATTCGGACGAAGGCGCCACGCGACGGCTGAACTTCGGCTTCAGCGGCCCGCTGGGCGGGGATTTCTCGTTCCGCATCATGGGCAACTACAACCGGACGGAAGAAGACGACCGCTACATCAACGACGGCCACCAGGCGCCCGGTTTCACCGGTTCGCTGCCGGCCGGCCGCGAGGGCGTGACCAACCGCGACGTCGCCGCACAACTGAGCTGGCACGCTTCGCCCGACCACCGCCTGGATCTCGACCTGGGCTACAGCCGGCAGGGAAACCTCTACGCCGGCGACACCCAGAACGTGAACTCCAACCCGGTCGTGGTGCGCATGTTGGGCGACGAGACCAACATCGTCCGGCGCACCAACTACGCGCTGACCCATGCCGGCAAGTACGACTTCGGCAGTTCGACGAGCTACCTGCAATACACCGAGACCGACAACAAACGCATCCAGGAAGGCCTGGCCGGCGGCACCGAAGGCATTTTCCTCAGCGGCAATCCGCCCTTCATGACCAACGAGCTGCGCGACATTACCGTGCATAGCGAGTGGAACCTGCCATTGCGCGGTGCGCTCGACCAGGTGCTGACGATCGGTGCCGAATGGGTCCGGCAGGAACTGCGCGACCCGACCTCGAACACCCAGGCCACGACCTTCGGCACGATCCCCGGCGTCGGCAGCACCGGGCGCAGCGCGGAATCCTCGGCCGAGATCGCGTCGGTGTTCGCCGAGAGCAACATCGAGCTGCCCTACGACACGGTGCTGACGCCGGGCATCCGTTTCGATAAGCATTCGCGGTCCGGCGAGAACTGGAGCCCGTCGCTCAACCTGATGCACATGGTGAACGACAGGATCACGGTCAAAGGCGGCATTGCCCGCGCCTACAAGGCACCCAACCTGTACCAGAGCAATGGCGACTACCTGCTCTTCAGCTCCGGCAACGGTTGCCCGACGGTGGGCAACGGCACCACCGGCTGCTACCTGATCGGCAACCCGGACCTCGATGCCGAGACCAGCGTGAACAAGGAACTCGGCATCGAGTACAAGGTGGGCCGCTTCGCCGCCGGGGTGACCTGGTTCCGCAACGACTATCGCGACAAGATCCAGGCCGGCACGACGCCGGTCGGCGTCACCACGACCGGCAACCGCAGCATCTACCAATGGGTCAACGTGCCCGAAGCGGTGGTGCAAGGGCTGGAAGGCAGCCTCAAGGTGCCGCTTGCCGCGCGGCTGGAGTGGCTGACCAATTTCACCTACATGATCGAGTCGAAGAACAAGACCACCGGCGACTACCTCTCGATCATCCCGGAATACACGGTGAATACCTCGCTCGACTGGCGTGCCAGCGACGCCTTCGGCCTGCTGCTGGCGGTGACGTTCTACGGCGAACAGAAGCCGATGAAGCTCGACTACAAGGGCGACAAGGTGACCGGCACGTCGGCCGACGGGGTCGATCCGTACGCGGTGGTCAGCCTGAGCGGCGACTACGCCGTGTCGAAGCACCTCAAGCTGGTGGCGGGCATCAACAACCTCTTCGACCAGCGCAAGTTCCGCGCCGGCAACGCGGTGTCGGTGAGCTCGACGCCGGTGTACGGCACCAGCGGCGGCGCCGGGGCGGCCACCTACAACGAGCCTGGCCGGACCTTCTACGTGGCGGTGACGACCTCGTTCTGAGCTTGCGACACGCCGCCCGCCCGTGATGCAGCGGTGGGCGGCATGAGGACACGATACGCATGAACACAGTGTGGAAACGAATCGGCATTGGCCTGGTGCTCGCGTTCGGCCTGATCCTGAACCCGGGTCACGCGTCCGTCGCCGCTCCGACGGTGACCGACCTCGCCGGACGTAGCGTCGTCCTGCCGGCGCGCACCCAGCGCATCCTGCTCGGCGAATCCCGGCTGATCCCGGCGCTCGCGGTGGTAGAGCGCGAGGATCTCGGCCGGCGCATCGTCGGCATGCCGGCCGACTTCGAACTGCTCGATCCGGCGGGCTATGCGCAATACGCGCAGCGCTACCCGCAACTGCGCGAGGTGGCGCGCACCGGGCGGACGACGGCGGAGAGCTTCAGCGTCGAGAAGGCGATCTCGCTCCGGCCTGACCTGGCCATCTTCGGCCTGGAGGGGCACGGCCCGACGCCCGAGCATCGCGAAACCCTCGACCGGCTGGCGGCGGCCGGTATCGCCGTGGTGTTCGTCGATTTCCGCAAGGACCCGCTCCAGAACACCGCGCACAGCATCGAGCTGCTCGGCCGGGTGCTCGGGCGCGAGCGCGAGGCGGCCGATTTCGCCGCCGAGTACAAGGCGCAGCTGGCGCAGGTGACCGAACGCCTGGCCACACGCAGCGGGCCGGCGCCGACGGTGTTCATCGAGAACCGCGTCGGGCTCAACGAGGAATGCTGTGCCACCATGAGCGAGGGTCTGATGGGGCCGATGGTCGAGTTGGCCGGCGGGCGCAACATCGCCCGCGGCCGGGTGCCGGGGGCCTTCGGCGTGCTCAGCCTGGAATATCTGCTGAGTTCGCCGCCGGACGTCTATATCGGCACCGCGATCGGCGCGCCCGACACCGTGGCGCGCATGCCGTTGCGCATCGTGCTCGGCGCCGGCGTCGATGCGCAGACCGCGCGCGCGTCGCTGGCGCGCGCCGTGCAGCGCACCGGCATCGCCTCGCTGCCCGCGGTCCGCCGTGGCCGCGCGCACGCCATCTGGCACCACTTCTACATCTCGCCGTTCAACGTGGTCGCGGTGCAGGCCTTCGCCAAATGGCTGCACCCGGAGCTGTTCGCCGACCTGCAGCCGGCGCAGACGCTGGCGATGTTCTATCGCCGCTTCCAGCCGGTGCCGCTCGACGGCGAATACTGGACCTCGCTGGAGGCCGGGCGATGAGCGCGACTCTGGTGGCCGGCATGACGCTCGCCGAACACCACGCGTTGCGGGTGCGCCGCCGCGCGGCAGTGATGCTCGGCCTGCTGCTGGCGCTCGCCGTGGTGTTCGTCGCCGATCTCGCCACCGGGCCGTCCGGCCTGCCGTGGCGGACGGTGTGGCAGGGGCTGCTGGCGCCGGCGCAACTGGACGAGGGCACCCGGGTGATCCTGTGGGAGCTGCGCCTGCCGTTCGCGCTGATGGCGGTGCTCGTCGGCGCGGCGCTCGGCCTCGCCGGCGCGCAGATGCAGACCGTGCTCAACAACCCGCTGGCCAGCCCGTTCACGCTGGGGCTGTCGGCAGCATCGACGGTGGGCGCCTCGCTCGCCATCGTCACCGGCTTCACCGCCTGGGGCCTGGGGCCGGAGATCGCGCTGCCGCTATGCGCCTTCGGCGGCGCCGCTTTCGGCGCGCTGCTGATCCACCTGCTAGCGCTGCGTTGGGGCGCCTCGGTGAATGCGGTGGTGCTGTTCGGCATTGCGCTGATGTTCAGCTTCGAGGCCCTGCTGTGGCTGCTGCAATATTTGGCGGATAACGCCCTGCAGCAGATCGTGTTCTGGAGCATGGGCAGCCTGGGCCGCTCGACCTGGCCCAAGCTCGGCGTGCTGGCGGTGGTGCTGGTGGTGTGCGCGCTGTGGACCCAGGCGCAGGCCTGGGCGATGACCGCGCTGCGCAGCGGCGAGGATCACGCCCGCAGTTGCGGCGTGGCGGTGGAGCGGCTGCGCCTGGTCAGCCTGGTCCGTGTCTGCCTGCTCAGCGGCACCGCGCTCGCCTTCGTCGGCACCATCGGCTTCGTCGGGCTCGTCGGCCCGCATATCGCGCGGCTCGCGCTCGGCGAGGACCACCGCTTCTACCTGCCGGCGAGCGCGCTCGCCGGGGCGCTGATGCTGTCGTGCGCGTCCATCCTGAGCAAGCTGGTGGTGCCGGGGGTGATCCTGCCGATCAGCATCGTCACCGCGCTGGTCGGCGTGCCGGTGTTCATGCTGCTGGTGGTGCGCCACCAGGGAGGGATGCGGGCATGAGCCTTGTTCTGCAAGGTCTCGGCGTCGCCTACGGCGGCCGGCCGGTGGTGCGGGAGGTCGACATCGACGCGCTGCCGGCGGGTTGCATCGTCGCCCTGCTCGGCGCCAACGGTGCCGGCAAGTCCAGCACGCTGCGGGCGCTGGCGGGGCTCAATCCGATGTCCGGGCGGGCTCTGCTCGACGGCGAGGATCTGGCCCGCCTGACGCCGGCCGCGCGTGCCCGCCGCGTCGCCTACATGCCGCAGAGCCTGCCGCAGGCGACCTCGCTGACGGTCTACGAATCGGTGCTGAGCGCGGTGCGCACCGCCTGCCCGCAACTGGCGGCAGCCGTGGTGCAGCAGCGCATCGAGGACGTGCTCGGCGATCTCGGCCTGCGCGGCCTGGCGATGCGGACGATGGAATCGCTGTCGGGCGGCCAGCGGCAGATGGCGGGGCTGGCTCAGCTTCTGGTGCGCGAGCCGCGCCTGCTGCTGCTCGACGAGCCCACCAGCGCGCTCGACCTGCGCTGGCAGCTGTGCCTGATGGCGTCGCTGCGCCGCCATGTCGAGCAGCGCCAGGTGCTGTGCCTGATGGCCGTGCACGACCTGAACCTGGCGGCGCGCTTCTGTGGCGAGATGCTGGTGATGGGGCAGGGCAGGCTGATCGCGCGCGGAGTGCCCGCCGAGGTGCTGACGCCGGCGCTGCTGCAGCAGGCCTACGGTATCGAGGCGCGCGTCGAATCCTGCTCGCTCGGCACGCCGCTGGTGGTGGCTGAACGGGCGCTGCAGCCCGACTGAAAAAACGAGGAGACATCGAGTGCATCACCTGAAAGGCCGCATGCCGACCGACGACCCCAGCCGCTACCTCACCCGGCTGTGCCACCACTTCCGCAAGAAGATCGAAGTGGAATACGACGAGTGCCAGGGGCTGGCACGCTTTCCGTGGGGGGATTGCCGCCTCACGGCCCGGGACGGGGCGCTCGATTTCGAGTGTTCCAGCGCTTCGGCGGAGCAACTTGGTCGGGTGCGCTTCGTGATCGATGAGCATGTGGCGATGTTCTCGCGCCGCTCGCCGATGGCAGTGCAGTGGCAGGCGCCACGCCCCGGCTGAGTCCGTGGGGCGGATCGAAGCCGTGCTGCTAGGGTTCGTCTTCGTCCCGGCGGGTCAGAAAGCGTCGGCTCGCGCTGCGCAGGAAGTCCAGCTGGCGCCGGAAGGCCTGGCAGCCGCTGCAGAAGGCGAGATGGGTGCGCAGCCGCAGCCGCTCGGGCCAGGACAAGGGGCGGTCGAGCGCCTCGGAGATGAGGTGGGTCGCTTCCTTGCAGGTCAGCATGCGGGAGAGCCCTCTGTATTGAACCAGCCGCGTTCCAGGCATAGCCGCAGACCGGCGCGGGCGCGGTGCAGGATGACGTGGCAGTTGCTGGTGGAAATGTCGAGGTTGCGGCAGATCTCGGGCGTCTCGAAGCCGAGAAACTCTCGCATCATGAATACGCGTGCGGTGTTGGCGGGCAGCAGCTCCAGGCAGGTCTCGAACACCTGCCAGAACTGGCGCTGTTCGAGGGCTTCCTCCGGGTTGCCCCAGGCGCGCGGGCGCGACAGCGGATGCCAGTGCGCGCTGGCGGTGAAGAGGGCGTCGAAGGCCTCGTCGAGATCGGCTTCATCCTTCTCCAGGCTGGAAATGTGCACCGTGCGGCCGCGCTCGCGCAGCGCATCGACAATCTTGTGCCGCAGGATGGCGAAGATCCAGGTCTTGAGCGCCGAGCGTCCGTTGAAGCGGCTGGCGCCTTCGAGCGCCGCGCTGATGGCGTCGTGCACCACGTCCTCGGCCGCGGCGCCGTCCTGCAATTGCAGCCGGGCGAATTTCAGCATCTGCGGCCGGAATTCGGCCAGCAACTGGTCGTGCGCCTGCTCGCTCATTCCCGCCCCGTGGTCGAAAGTTGGTTCATTCTAGGTCCTGGCCGTTGCCGCGCGGCGGCAAAAGTGGCGGATGGCCGCATGTGGGCGCAGTCGGCCGGCCCATGGTCTGAGGCTGGAGATTGGTCGAGGAGCCGCAGGATTTCTTACAACATGGCGCGGACGCGGGGCAGGCGTGGCCGTCAGCGCCGGTGGTCAGTGCTCGGTCAGCGTCAACAGAATGTCGGAATACCAGGCGCAGTTGAGACCGAGCGCTTCGTCCAGCTTGAGATCGCGGGTGCCGACGTCGAGCCGCGCCGAATGCACGCCGAGCAACAGCCAGGGCAGGTCGCCGTAGGCCGAGGCGTGGTCGGGCAGGCGCATGACCACCGGTGCGCCGCTGCCGCCGCGATGGGTGCGGGCGTCGGTGAGGAAATAGCCTTCGCCTTGGAAACGCAGGCCGAAGGACGAGGCGATGCCGGCCTGCCGTACCACCGGCAGGTGGTGCAGGGTGTCGTGAAAGCCGAGCGGGAAGCCCACCACGAGTACCGAGGAGCCGACTTCGACCTGGCGGTTGGGGTCGTGCAGGTGTGCGGGGGTGAAGGCGCGGTAGACCGCGGTCGGCGGCAGCGCGCTGCGTTCGAGTTCGATCACGGCGACATCGATCTCGCCGGCCGAGTCCTGGCCCTGGCGCCACAGGCTCTTGCCGTTGCGATAGAGCGGGATGGAGAAGCCGGTGGATTTCGCGATGTTGGCCGAGTCGATGTGCAGCTCTATCTCGAGGCGGTCGGGGAAATGCCGGCTCGGCCGGTCGAACATCACATGCCGGCTGGTGACGAGGAACAGACGGCTGCCGCGCTCGAAAAAGAAGCCGCTGGCATTGGTGAGCTGGCGCTGCTGCTCGAAGGTGAAGACGCGGGCGGCCGTGAGCAGGATGGATTCGATCATCGAAATACCATACTGCTAGCCACCCTTCATCTTGCGCCGGATCTCATGCCGCTGCTGGGCTTCGATGGTGTAGCTGGCGGTGGGGCGGGCGATCAGGCGGGCGACGCCTATCGGTTCGCCGCTGTCCTCGCACCAACCGTAGCTGCCGTTGTCGATACGGGCAAAGGCTTCGTCTATCTTGTGCAGCAGCTTGCGCTCGCGGTCGCGCACGCGCAGTTCGAGCGTGTGGTCTTCCTCGAGCGAGGCGCGGTCGGAGGGGTCGGGCGTGGCCTCGAAGACCTGCAGATGCTGGGTGGTTGCCAGTGCCGAGCTGAGCAGGGCGTCGCGTTCCTGCTCCAGGCGCTGGCGGAAGAAGGCGAGCTGCCGGGCCGACATGTAGTCTTCGGCCGGCGCTGCCAGCATTTCCTCGACCGTGGGGATGTCGGGGCGGGCGGTGATGGTTTGGGTCATGTTCATCCTTCCTGGAGTGGGAACCGGCAGTATCGCCAATCCCGACTGTCCGGCCGGGCGATTTCCGGCGCACGCCTTCACCATACACCCCTATCGGACTTTCGCGGCGTCTATCTTGCAGTGGGCGCCGGCGCGGTGTGTCGGCGCGGTTGCGGATATTACAATCGGATGTTTTCCAGTTTGCGTGGAGGTGACACCATGACGCTCGTACGGGATCGTTTGTTCATCGGGGGGCGCTGGGTCGCGCCGGCGGGAAAGGGCTACATAGAGGTGATGGACCCGAGTACCGGCACGGTCCATGCCCGTATTCCCGAGGGCACGCCGGCCGATGCCGAGGCGGCCATTGCCGCGGCACGCGCCGCCTTCGACGCCTGGTCGCGCACGCCGGTGGCCGAACGTGTGGGGTATATCGAACGTATTGCCGCCGGCATGACGGCACGCAGCGACGAATTCGCGCAGGCGATCGCCTGCGAGGTGGGCATGCCGATCAGGCTGGCGGCGCGGGTGCAGGTGGGCGGGCCGCTGTGGCACTGGCACCATCATGCGGAACTCGCCCGCGAGTTCGAGTGGGAGCGGCGCATCGGCAATTCGCTGGTGGTGCGCGAAGCGATCGGCGTGGTCGCAGCGATCACGCCGTGGAACTTCCCGCTCAACCAGATCACGCTCAAGGTCGCCCCGGCGCTGCTGGCCGGCTGCACGGTGGTGCTGAAGCCCTCCGAGGTGGCGCCGATCAACGCCTTCATCCTGGCCGAGATCATCGAGGCGGCGGAGCTGCCGGCGGGCGTGTTCAACCTCGTCACCGGCTACGGCCCGGTGGTGGGCGAGGTGCTGGCCTCCGATCCGCGGGTCGACATGGTGTCCTTCACCGGTTCGACGCGTGCCGGCCGCCGGGTGGCGGAACTGGCTGCGCCCACGGTCAAGAAGGTGGCGCTGGAACTGGGCGGCAAGTCGGCCGCGGTGGTGCTGGACGATGCCGATCTCGCCGCCGCGGTGAAGGGGACGGTGTCCAGCTGCCTGCTCAACTCCGGCCAGACCTGCTCGGCGCATACCCGTCTGCTGGTGCCGCGCGCCCGCCTGGACGAAGCTGCGCAGCTGGCCGCTGCAGCGGTGTCGGCGATGAAGCTGGGGCCGGCGCTGGCCGAGGACAGCCGGCTGGGCCCGCTGGTGTCGGCGGCGCAGCGCGAGCGCGTGCGCGACTACATCCGCCGCGGTGTGGCCGAGGGCGCGCGGCTCGCGTGCGGCGGCGCGGAGCCGCCGGCCGGGCTGGGCGACGGCTATTTCGTGCAGCCGACCGTGCTGGTGTGCGAAGACAGCGGCGCCACCGTGGCGCAGGAGGAAATCTTCGGTCCGGTGCTGGTGGTGCTGCCGCACGATGGCGACGAGGACGCCATCCGCATCGCCAACGACAGCCTCTACGGGCTGGGCGGCGGCGTGTGGTCGGGCAGCGAGGAGCGTGCGCTGGCGGTGGCGCGCCGCATCCGTACCGGCCAGGTGGACATCAACGGTGCGGCGTGGAATCCGCGCGCGCCCTTCGGCGGCTACAAGCAGTCCGGTCTGGGGCGCGAGAACGGCACATACGGGCTGGATGAGTTCCTCGAATACAAGTCGATCCAGCTCCGCCAGGTGGGCTGAATCGCCTTGCGGCCGGGCGCGGGCCCGGCCCTTTCGGTACTCAGCGCAGGCGCATGCAGTTGGCGTAGTAGGTGGTGGTGGCCGGCCAGTCGGAGAAGATCGCCTTGACGCCGACTTCGCGCGCCATCACGTCCACCGCCTTGTAGATGTCGCCTTCCTGCTTGATGGCGGCGTCGAAGGTCTGCAGGTAGAAGCCGTTGTTGCCGTCGGCGAGGATGCCGGAGCGTTCCAGCGACCAGGCGATCATCTCCAGGCCGGCGGCCTTGGCGTCGCGGGCGTACTGCGAGGGCACGATCTCGCCGGCGGCATCGAGCGCCAGCAGCGCGAAGATCGGCGGCGCGACGATGTTGATGCCCTGCGCCTTGTAGGCGGCGAGTTCGGCGGCCTTCGGCAGGTCGGCGACGGTGTTGGCGTCGTCGAGGTACACCGCCTGCTTGCCGAATTCCGGTTCGTGCTGGATCCAGTACAGCACGTCGGCCTTGTCGAAGGACTGCGGGAAGACCTTGCGCGGCGCCACGCCGGCCGCCTTGTATTCGTCGATCAGCTTTTGTGCATAGGCCTGCTGGGTGAAGCCGTCGAAGGGCATCGCCACGCTCGGGCTCTTGAGTTCCGGCGTCATCTTCACGCCAAGCTGCTTGAAGAGCTCGATGCTCTCCTTGTGCGTCATCAGCGTGCCGCTGCCCGGGCCGGCGTAGAGGTCGGTACGGAAGCTCGCAGTGCCGCCGAGGTATTCGGCCACGGTGGTGGCGCGCGGATTGGAGGCGTCCATCTTGCCCTTGAGCGTCTTGAACTCGGCCAGCGTGATGTCGCTGGTGCGGCATTCGGCGCTGGCGGCGGTCAGCAGCTTGCCGGCAGCGTCGAAGGTGGCGGGCTTGAACGGCACCGTGCATTTGGCCGCGAGCGCCGGCACCGCCAGGATGTTGGTGGTGGTGTGCAGGTCGTTCTGGGCGTGGCGGCAGACCAGTTCCTTGTCCTTGGTGAAGGCGACGTCGCATTCGACGATGCCGGCACCCATGCGCGCGGCGGCGATGTAGGACTCGCGGGTGTGCTCGGGGAACTGCAGCGGCGCGCCACGGTGGCCGATGGAGAAGTCGCTGCGCTGGAAGGGGCCTTCGCTGCAGCTTTCGAGTTCGGCCTTGAGCGGGCCGTCCTGCATGTGGTCGACGAGGAAGAAGGGGCGCGGGCCGAGTTGCACGCTGTCGCCGTGGCCCTGGTTGTAGTGCCGGCCGGATTGGGCGCCCGGACCGCCGGCATGCGCGATGTTGGGGATGGCGACGGCGAGCGCGGTCAGCGCCGTCAGGCTGGCAAGGGTGGTGGGATTCACATGAGGCTCCGGGTCTGGGGTATTCGGGCTGAGGGGCAAGTCATTGTTCGGAATCGTCTTTGACGACTCCCCGCGCACGCTACCCGGCCACTGTTGCGGCGCCATGAAGCTGGCATTAGTCCGCCGCCGGTGTCCGATATCGATACGCCCGCGCGCGGCGGATTCCGCGATAATGCCTGCCCCGTTTTCGAGCTGGCGATAGAGCCGGCCCCTGCGAGCGATTGCCCGATGTCCGCACCGATTTCCCTTCCCGACGATGCCGCCGCCGACGCTGCCGACCAGGCGCACGGCGTTCAGCGCAAGGTGGCGGTAGCCGCCTGCTTCGGCACCTTTCTCGAGTGGTACGACTTTCTCACCTTCGCCTCGCTGGCAACCTATTTCAGCACGCTCTTCTTCCCGCCCGAAGATCCGGTGACGGCGCTGCTGGCGAGCCTGGGGACGTTCGGCGTCGGCATGGTGGTGCGGCCGCTGGGGGCAGCACTGTTCGGCTCGCTCGGCGACCGCTACGGCCGGCGCGCGGTCTTCCTGGCCACCATCGTGCTGATGGGCTTGTCCACCTTCTGTGTCGGGCTGCTGCCGACCTATGCCCAGATCGGCCTGGCCGCGCCGCTGCTGCTGCTGGTGCTGCGCATGCTGCAAGGCTTGTCGGTGGGCGGCGAGATCGGCGGTGCCGCGGTCTACCTCACCGAGCACGCGCCGGCGCAGAATCGCGGCGCCTACACCAGCGTGCTGCAGCTGATGGGACCGCTCGGCATGCTCGCCTCCACCCTGCAGATCGTCGCGCTGCAGGCTTTCCTGAGCGATGCGGAGTTTCGCGAATGGGGCTGGCGCGTGCCTTTCCTGATCTCCATCGGCTTGCTGGCGATTTCGATCAAGAGCCGGCTCAATCTGCACGAATCGCCGGTGTTCCGCCAGTTGCGCGCGCAGAACGCGATCGCCAAGGCGCCGCTGCGCGAGTGCTTCCGCGACCGTCATACGCTGGGGCGCATGGGGCTGTTGTTCTTCTGTATCTCGTCGGGGGGTTCGCTGCTGTTCTTCTCGTCCCAGGTCTACACCACGGTATTCCTGAAAAACGTCATCAAGCTCGACGCGCAGACCGCCAGCGGGCTGGTGATGGTAGCGACCATCGTGCTGTTTCCGCTCACCATCCTCTGCGGTTGGCTGTCGGACCGCATTGGCCGCCGGCCGGTGTTGCTGGCCGGTCTGGTGCTCGGCGCGCTGGCGGTGCTGCCGGTGTTCCACGGCCTGCTCGCCTACGGCAATCCGGCGCTGGAACGCTTCAACCGCGAGGTGCCGGTGGTGTTGAGCGGGCAGGAGTGCCGTTACGACCCCTTCGGCGGCAGCCGCAACGACTGCGAACGCTACCAGGAACTGTTCGCCCGCCTCGGCGTGCTGCATCAGCGCACCGAGGGTGGGTTGGCGGTGCGGGTGGGCGGACAGGTGATCGAGGGTTACCAGCCCGAGGCGGTCAAGCTGGCGCTGGCCGCGGCGGGGCGTCCCGAGCAGGCCGATCCCGCAACGGTCGACCGGCCGATGCTGGTGGCGCTGCTGCTGGTACTGGTGGTGGCACTGGCCTGCATCACCGGGCCGCAGACGGCGACGCTGGCGGAGCTGTTTCCGGCGCGGACCCGCTATTCGGCGGTGGCGCTGCCGCACAACCTGGCTGCGGGCTGGATAGGCGGGCTGTCGCCCTTCATGGTGACCTGGCTGAGCGTGCGTTCCGGCGATGCGTTGGGCGGGTTGTGGTATCCGGCGGGGCTGCTGTTGCTGGCGACAGTGGTCGGCCTGCTGTTCCTGCCGGAAGTGCGCAACCGGCCGCTGGCCGACTGAACGGGCCGGTGAGGCCGCCTGCTCAGAGGCGGTCGTAGCCGACGTACTGCCGTTCGAAGCGCGGCTTGCCTTCGCGCAGGAAGCGCTCGAAATCCCAGTCGCCCGGCAGCAGTTCGCTGGCGAATTCGGGGCGGAACACGTAGGTGTCGGCGGCCAGCGTACCGCCGTCGGGCAGCTGTACCGTGACGCAGCGACGTTCGTACTGCGGGCCTTCGAAGGCGTCGAGCCGTGCGATCGCCTCGGGCGGCACGTTCCGGTAGAGGACGCCCGCCACCGCGTGGCCGGGCATCGGCACCATGCCGGGATAGGCTTCGTGGCGCACAGGGTGGCGGCGGTAGCCGTCCAGGCTTGCCGGCTCGCCGGCGAGTTCGAGTCCGCAGACCGCGGCCATGATGTCGGCGCACATCAGCGAGCCATAGGTGAAGCAGTGTCGGCTCATGTTCAGGCGCCGGCCCTTTGCCAGTCCCTCATCAGGGCATCGCGGTGGCGGGCGAGTTCGCCTACCGCCACCTCGATCACCGGCCCGCTCAGGGTATGGCCGGCGCAGCTGGCCGACATCGCCGCCGTGCCATCGGCCGCCAGTACGGCAATGGCCCCCTGGTTGGCCTGCAGGCGGCTCTGACGGTCGCGCTCGACAAGCATCACGCTGCCGTTGGTGAGATTGAGCTTGCCCTCCAGGCGGGCGGGGGCGCCGGAGATGAGCTTGGCCTCCACCACGCAGGACACCATGCGGTACTCGTTGATCATCGCCAGCGCCTGACGGCGCAGGTAGCGCAGGAGGTCGTCGCCGCCGGCCGGGGCCTTGGCCGCCGCGCGGCGGGCGAGCTGATCGAGTTCGTCGTCGGTGAGATGGGGCGCCGCGGCCACCAGCGCCTCGCGGGCGATGCCTGGTGCGCTCAGGTTGGCGGCGTCCAGATGGGCGTGGTGGGCGAGCATGCTGGCGCCGAGCTTGGTGAGCTGCTTGGCGGTGACCGTGGGCATGCCCTGAAACACCATGGCGCCGAGCGCGTCGTGCAGTTGCCGGCAGAGCGCGTCGTGATCGGATTCCAGCAATGCGGGCGGAGCGGTGAGCTCGAAGTCGAAGGTGACGCGCAACTTGAGATTGGCCTTGGACATCGTGGGGGATTCCTCCTGGGTCCGCGGATTATGCGATACCGCAGGCGCGTTGGGTGTGAGGATATGCCCCGGGAAAGAAAAAGCGCGCCCTGGGGCGCGCTTTTGCATACCGCACGGGAAGGGCGGGTGTCAGCGCACAACCTGGGTCAGCTCGCCAGCCTTGTAGCGGGCGGCGATCTTTTCCAGCGACAGCGGCTTGATCTTCGAGGCCTGGCCGGCGCTGCCGAAGGCCTCGAAGCGGGCCTTGCACACCAGCTTGGCGGCTTCGCGCGCCGGCTTGTTGAACTCGCGCGGGTCGAACTTGGACGGGTTCTCGAACATGAACTTGCGGATCGCGCCGGTCATTGCCAAGCGGATGTCGGTGTCGATGTTGATCTTGCGCACGCCGTACTTGATGCCCTCGACGATTTCCTCGACCGGCACGCCGTAGGTTTCCTTCATGTCGCCGCCGTACTGGCGGATGATTTCCAGCAGCTCCTGCGGCACCGAGCTGGAGCCGTGCATGACGAGGTGGGTGTTGGGGATGCGGGCGTGGATGGCCTTGATGCGGTCGATGGCGAGGATGTCGCCGGTGGGCTTGCGGGTGAACTTGTAGGCGCCGTGGCTGGTGCCGATGGCGATGGCGAGCGCGTCGCAGTCGGTCTGCTTGACGAAGTCGGCGGCCTGGTCGGGATCGGTGAGCAGCGCGCTGTGGTCGAGCTTGCCTTCGGCGCCGATGCCGTCTTCCTCGCCGGCCATGCCGGTTTCGAGCGAGCCGAGGCAACCGAGTTCGGCTTCCACGGTGACGCCGATGGCGTGCGAGAACTTCACCACTTCGCGGGTGACGGCGACGTTGTATTCGTAGGAGGAGGGCGTCTTGCCGTCTTCCATCAGCGAGCCGTCCATCATCACGCTGGAGAAGCCGGAGCGGATCGCGCCCATGCAGATGGCGGGGCTCTGGCCGTGGTCCTGGTGCATCACCACCGGGATCTGCGGATAGGCTTCGATGGCGGCGTCGATCAGGTGGCGCAGGAAGGCTTCGCCGGCGTATTTGCGGGCACCGGCGGAGGCCTGCATGATCACCGGGCTGTCGGTCTCGGCGGCCGCTTCCATGATGGCCTGAACCTGTTCCAGGTTGTTCACGTTGAACGCCGGCAGGCCGTAGCTGTATTCAGCCGCGTGGTCGAGCAGCTGGCGCATGGAAACGAGGGGCATGAGGATTCTCCGAGGTGCCGGCGCGGCCGGCTACCGATGTGGTGTTGATGAATTCGAGGCCGGCATTTTATCGCGCCCGGGGCAAAGCCCGGAACAGCAAATCACGCTTTGAGACAAACGCCACGCGCGCGTCGGCTCATTCGACGCCGGGCGCCTTGTGCTCGCCGACGCGCACGATCTTCAGCGTGTTGGTGCCGCCCGAGGCGCCGATCGGTTCGCCGATGGTAAGCACGATGAGATCGCCATACTCCACCACGCCCTGGTCCAGCAGCACCTGTTCGGCTTCCCACAGCAGCACGTCGCGGTCGAAATGGGTCTGGCTCATCAGCAGCGGATAGACCTCGCGGTAGAGCGTCATCTGGTTGCGCGCGCCGGCTTCCGGGGTGAGCGCGTAGATCGGCACGCCGCTGTTGAGCCGGCTCATCCACAGCGCGGTCGAGCCGGTCTGGGTGAGCGAGGCGATGGCCTTGACCTTGAGATGCCAGGCGGTCCAGATCGCCGCCATCGCGATCGACTGGTCGATGCGGGTGAACACGCGGTCGAGCACCTCGCGGTCGAGGCTCACTTCGGCGGACTTCTCCGCTTCGAGGCAGACCCGGCTCATGGCTTCGACGACTTCCACCGGGAACTTGCCCGAGGCGGTCTCGGCCGACAGCATCACGGCGTCGGTGCCGTCCAGCACCGCGTTGGCGACGTCGGAGACTTCAGCACGCGTCGGCACCGGACTGGTGATCATCGATTCCATCATCTGGGTGGCGGTGATGGTGAGTTTGTTGCGGTCGCGCGCGGCGCGGATCATCTTCTTCTGCAGCGCCGGCACCGCGGCGTCGCCTACTTCGACCGCGAGGTCGCCGCGCGCGACCATGATGCCGTCGGATGCGTCGAGGATCTCCTCGAGGTTGGCGACCGCCTCGGTGCGCTCGATCTTGGCGATCAGCAGCGCATCGCCACCACCCGCGGCGCGCATCAGCTGGCGGGCCATGTACATGTCGGCCGCGCTCTTGGGGAAGGAGACGGCGACGAAGTCGACGCCGATCTGCGCCGCGGTCTTGATGTCGTCCATGTCCTTGGCGGTGAGCGCGGGCGCGGTCAGGCCGCCGCCCTGGCGGTTGATGCCCTTGTTGTTGGAGAGCTCGCCGCCGACCCGCACCCGGGTGTAGATCTCGTGGCCGAGCACGCGCTCGACCTGCAGCTTGAGGCGGCCGTCGTCGAGCAGCAGCACGTCGCCGGGTTTGACGTCCTTGGGCAGATCCTTGTAGTCCAGCCCGACGCGCTGGCCGTTACCCAGCTCGCAGCGTGCATCGAGGATGAATTCGGCATCGCGGCCGAGCGCGACCTTGCCGTTCTCGAACTTGCCGACGCGGATTTTGGGGCCCTGCAGGTCGGCGAGGATGCCCACCGGCCGGCCGGCGCGTGCCGAAGCCTCGCGGATGGCGCCGGCGCGCGCGACGTGATCTTCCGCCTTGCCGTGGGAAAAGTTCATGCGCACCACGTCGATGCCGGCATGGACCATGCGTTCGAGCACTTGAGGATCGGTGGAGGCGGGGCCGAGGGTGGCAACGATCTTGGTGTGGCGGGGCATGCTGTCTCCTTTCTTGTTCCCCGGTACGGGCGGAGGCGGGGCCTCGACGCCGCGCCACGTGCGGAATTGCACGAGCAGGCCGCGATTCTAGCGCGAGCGCCCGACACAGCGGGATCGCGGCGACGAACAGGCCCCGGTGATCTATGCTGAAAGGGAAGCTGCTCGGGGAGTACGGACATGGAAGAGACCGCATTTTTCGGCCTGCTCGCCGCGAGCGTGCTGATGGGGGCACTGGTGCTGCATCGCCGCAAGGAGACGCGCGAAGAAGCACGTTTGCGGCGCGAGAAACTGGTGTTCCACGCCGTGTCCATCAAGTCGGGGAACGAGGCCTGCCAGGCTGCGCAATATCTGAAGGGCGTGCGCTTCCTCGCCCAGGAGGCCCCCGGCCTGCCCCTGCCGGGCTGTCATGCGGCCGAATGCACCTGCGTATATGTCCATTACGACGACAGGCGCTTTCACAATCGGCGCGATGTCTACATGAACAAGGTCTATCTGGCCGCCGAAGTCGAGGTCGAGCGGCGGCACGAAGCTGGGCGGCGCAAGACCGACAGGCCGTCGCTGCAGGCTGCCCATTGAGCGAGCTTGCGATCCCGGGGGAGTGGTCACGTCACCCGGCGCTTGGGCGTGAGGAAATAGACTTTTTCGTCCATCGGCACCAGATTGCCGACTTCACCCGGGATGTCCTCGGCGAGGATGCGTTCGACATGGGTCAGGGTGATGTCGAAGCCAGCCTCGTACAGCCTCGTGACCTCTTCCGCGATGGCCGGTAGCGCATCCGGCTCGTCTTCGGTGGTGAGCAGCATCATGCGGCTGGCAATCGGGAGCATGCGCCGCAGGTGGCTTGCGTAGAGTACGCGGACATCCTCGGGGAGCGCGGTCAGCGAGGCGCGGTCATAGACACAGGCGACATCTTCGAGGTCGGCCGCAGTGAGGTCGAAGAAGTCGCCGCACAGGATGTCGAGCTTGCCGCCCCGCCAGCGCGTGAACGCGCCGTGTTTCTCGCGTGTCGGCCGGATGCGGTTTTCGCGGAAGAAGGCGCGTACCGCTACCGGGCTGAGTTCGACGCCGAGTACCGAGTGGCCCTGTTCCAGCAACCAGACGATATCCAGGCTCTTGCCGCACATCGGCACGAAGATGCGGTCGTCGTGGGCGAGATGGAGATCCGCCCAGAAGTGTTGCAGATGGCGGTTGACGCTGACCTGGTGGAAGGGGATTTCGTCATCGCGCCAGCACTTGGCCCACAGCTCGTTGTCCATGATGTTCCGGGCCGCAGCGGTGGTTAATGTCGCTTAACCATACGCGCAAAGTGGGAATACGGATAGCACTATCTGCTGCGCTGCAAAAAAAGATGGCGACCCGCAGGTCGCCACCGTGCATTGCCGTGGAGCGCGCTCAGGCGGTGTAGCGTTCTTCCAGCGCCGCGATTGCCGGCAGCTTCTTGCCTTCGAGGAATTCCAGGAAGGCACCGCCGCCGGTGGAGATGTAGCCGACGTCGCGGGCGATGTCGAACTTGGCGATGGCGGCCAGGGTGTCGCCGCCGCCGGCGATCGAGAAGGCTTCGGAGTGGGCGATGGCCGAAGCCATCATCTTGGTGCCGCCAGCGAACTGGGCGTGCTCGAACACGCCCACCGGGCCATTCCAGACGATGGTGCCGGCGTGGGCGATGATGTCGGCGAGCTTGGCGGAACTCTTCGGGCCGAAGTCGAGGATGCGGTCGTGCGGGCCGACTTCGTCGACCGAGATGCGGTTGGCGCGGGCCAGCGCCGACACTTCGTCGGCCACCACCACGTCGGTCGGCAGCGGTACTTCGGCACCGCGCGCCTTCATGATGTCCATGACCTGCTGGGCTTCGCGCACCATCTCCGGTTCGGCCAGCGATTCGCCGATGCGCTTGCCGGCGGCGAGCAGGAAGGTGTTGGCGATGCCGCCGCCGACGATGAGCTGGTCGACCTTCTCGGCCAGGGTCTTGAGGATGGTCAGCTTGGTCGACACCTTGGCGCCGCCGACGATGGCTACCAGCGGGCGGGCCGGCTGGTGCAGCGCCTTGGAGAGCGCGTCGATCTCGGCGCCCATCAGCATGCCGGCGCAGGCGACCGGCGCAAAGCGGGCGATGCCGTGGGTGGTGGCTTCGGCGCGGTGGGCGGTGCCGAAGGCGTCGTTGACGTAGACGTCGCAGAGCGCGGCCATCTTCTTCGCCAGTTCTTCGTTGTCCTTCTTCTCGCCCTTGTTGCAACGGCAGTTTTCCAGCAGGACGACTTCGCCCGGCTTGACTTCGAAGCCGCCATCTACCCAGTTGGCGATGAGGCGCACCGGTTTGTGCAGCAGCTGACCGAGGCGCACAGCAACCGGCGCCAGGGTGTCGTCGGGGCCGACTTCGCCTTCGGTGGGGCGGCCGAGGTGGGAGGTGACCATCACCGCCCCGCCGTTGTCCAGGCAGTACTGGATGGACGGAATGGAGGCGCGGATGCGGGTGTCTTCGGTGATGTTGCCCGCTTCGTCCTGCGGCACGTTGAGATCGGCGCGGATGAACACCTTCTTGCCGCGAACGTCGAGGTCGGTGAGTTTCTTGACTTGCATGGGCGTAATCGGATTCCGGATGGAAAAAGGCCGGGCTGCTTGTTGAATTGCGGCCCGGCCCGATGCAGATGAATTACTGGTAGCCGTCTTCGGTGGCGTCGTGGTTGATGCCGACCAGCACGCCACGGCCGCCGGCGATGCCGCCGCCGGTATAGATCAGCGTGCCCTGGCCCTTGTAGAAGGTTTCGAAGCGGTGGCCGTCGGTACCGAAGTAGAACGGAATCCACGCCTTGCCGGTCATGTAGGCCTTCATGTCGGAAGGCCGACCGATCTTGTCTTCGACTTCCGCCTGGGACATGCCGATCTGCAGGTTGGCGAATTTGCTGTTCTTGACCGGAGTGCCCCAGATTTCCCCGTCGAAGCTGCCGTCGCGCGACTTCACGTAACGGTGGGGACGGCCATCCGCGGTGGTGGTCGTCTTGCCGGCGGTGGTCGCGGTGTCGGTGCTGCTGCTCTGGGCGGTCGGCTTGCTCTGGTTGGAGACGCAGCCGGTGGCCAGCAGTGCGCTGGCGGAGAGCAGGGCGATCAGGAGACGGTTCATCGTGGGGTCCTCGCGGTAAGTTTATTTGGCCTGGGCCAGTGCCTTGGCCGCATCCAGCATGCGGCAGGAATAACCCCACTCATTGTCATACCAGGCGAGTACTTTGACCAGATTGCCGTCCATGACGCGGGTCTGGGTAGCATCGAACACCGAGGAATGCGGGTCGTGGTTGAAGTCCATCGACACCAGCGGCGCCTCGTTCACCGCGAGCACGCCCTTGAGCGCGCCGGCCGCGGCTTCCTTCATCAGGCCGTTGATCTCTTCCTTGGAGGTGGCGCGGCTGGCGGTGAAGGTGAGGTCGACCAGCGACACGTTCATGGTCGGCACGCGCAGCGCGAAGCCGTCGAACTTGCCCTTGAGCGCCGGCAGCACCAGGCCGACGGCCTTGGCGGCGCCGGTCTTGGTCGGGATGATGTTCTGCGCGGCGGCGCGGGCGCGGCGCAGGTCCTTGTGGCGCACATCCACCAGCACCTGGTCGTTGGTGTAGGCGTGGATGGTGGTCATCAGGCCCTTCTCGATGCCGATGTTGTCCTGCAGCACCTTGGCCACCGGAGCCAGGCAGTTGGTGGTGCACGAGGCGTTGGAAACCACGGTCATCGCGGCGGTCAGCACGTCGTGGTTCACGCCATAGACGATGGTGGCATCGACGTCGTCGCCGCCCGGGGCGGAGATCAGGATCTTCTTGGCGCCCTGCTTGAGGTGCACTTCGGCCTTGGCCTTGGCGGTGTAGGCGCCGGTGCATTCGAGCAGCACGTCCACGCCGAGGTCGCCCCAGTTGATCGCCAGCGGGTCCTTGGTGGAGAAGAAGGGGATGCGGTCGCCATTGACGATCATCACGTTCTCGCCCTCGGTCTCGACCGGGAAGGCGAAGCGGCCGTGGGTGGTGTCGTACTTGGTCAGGTGGGCGTTGGTGGCCAGGTCGCCGGAGGCGTTGATCGCCACGACTTCGAACTGGTCGCGCAGGCCGAGTTCGTAGAGGGCGCGCAGCGTGCAGCGACCGATGCGGCCGTAGCCGTTGATGGCGATTTTGATGGTCATCGAGGATTCTCCCGGAGCGTGGACAACACAGGCATCAGAACAGGGCAGCGAAGCGGCGGCGGAAGGTCTGATCGGCTCCCGCCGCCACCGTTAGGGCTTACTTGACGAGCTTCTTGACCGCTTCGACCACCGCCTCGGCGGTGATGCCGAAATACTTGAAGAGCTCGCCGGCAGGTGCGGATTCACCGAAGCGGTCGAGGCCGATCACCTCGCCTTCGAGACCGACGTACTTGCGCCAGCCGTCGGTGACGCCGGCTTCGACCGCGATGCGCGGCAGGCCGGCGGGCAGGACGGCGGCCTTGTAGGCGGCGTCCTGACGGTCGAATACGTTGGTGCTGGGCATGGAGACCACGCGCACCGCGATGCCGGCCTCGGCCAGCGTCTTCTGTGCGGCCATCGCCAGCGCGACTTCGGAGCCGGTGGCGAGGATCACCGCCTGCGGCTGGCCGGCGGCTTCCGACAGCACGTAGCCGCCGCGGCGGACGGCGTCGATCTGTTCGGCGCTGCGGGCCTGGAAGGGCAGGTTCTGGCGCGAGAACAGCAGGCAGGACGGGCCGTCCTGGCGTTCGATCGCGTGCGCCCAGGCCACCGCCGATTCCAGCGTGTCGCAGGGGCGCCAGACGTCCATGTTGGGGATCAGGCGCAGGGTGGCGGTCTGCTCCACCGGCTGGTGGGTAGGGCCGTCCTCGCCGAGGCCGATGGAGTCGTGGGTGAACACGAAAAGCTGGCGCAGCTTCATCAGCGCCGCCATGCGCAGGGCATTGCGGGCGTATTCGCTGAACATGAGGAAGGTGGCGGTGTAGGGGATCAGGCCGCCGTGCAGCGCGACGCCGTTGGCGATGGCCGCCATGCCGAACTCGCGCACGCCGTAATAGACGTAGTTGCCGCCGGTTTCGCGGCTGACGCCCTTGGCGCCCGACCACAGCGTGAGGTTGGAGCCGGCAAGGTCGGCCGAGCCGCCGAGCAGTTCGGGCAGCTTGGGCGCGAAGGCTTCGATGCTGTTCTGGCTGGCCTTGCGGGTGGCGATGGTCTCGGCCTTCGCATTGACCTTGTCGAGCACCGCGGCGACGTGGGCGGACCAGTCGGCCGGCAGGGCCTGGTCCTGCACGCGGCGCTTGAACTCGGCGGCGAGCTCGGGGAAGGCGGCGGCGTAGGCGGCGAACTTGTCGTTCCAGGCCGCTTCGGCGGCGGCGCCGGCCGGGCGCGCATCCCAGGCGGCGTACACGTCGGCCGGGATTTCGAACGGCGGGTGCTTCCAGCCGATGTGGGCGCGCGCGGCTTCGATCTCGGCGGCGCCCAGCGGGGCGCCGTGCACATCGTGGCCGCCCTGCTTGTTGGGGGCGCCGGCGCCGATCACCGTCTTGCAGCAGATCAGCGTGGGCTGGCTGGTGTTGGCCCGGGCCTGCTGGATGGCGGCTTCGATTTCGGCGGCGTCGTGGCCCTGGACATCGCGGATCACCTGCCAGCCGTAGGCTTCGAAACGCTTCGGGGTGTCGTCGGTGAACCAGCCATCGACATGGCCGTCGATGGAGATGTTGTTGTCATCGTAAAAGGCGACGAGCTTGCCCAGGCCCCAGGTGCCGGCGAGCGAGCAGGCCTCGTGGCTGATGCCTTCCATCAGGCAGCCGTCGCCGAGGAACACGTAGGTGCGGTGATCGACGATCTCGTGGCCCGGGCGGTTGAATTCGGCTGCCAGCACCTTTTCAGCCAGCGCCATGCCGACCGCATTTGTGATGCCCTGGCCGAGCGGGCCGGTAGTGGTTTCCACGCCCGGGGTGTAGCCGTATTCAGGGTGGCCCGGCGTCTTGCTGTGCAGCTGGCGGAAGCGCTTGAGCTCCGCGATCGGCAGGTCGTAGCCGCTGAGGTGGAGCAGCGCGTAGATCAGCATCGAGCCATGGCCGTTGCTGAGCACGAAACGGTCGCGGTCGGCCCATTTCGGGTTGGCCGGGTTGTGCTTCAGGTGGTGCCGCCACAGCACCTCGGCGATTTCGGCCATGCCCATGGGTGCGCCCGGGTGGCCTGAGTTGGCCTGCTGCACCGCATCCATCGCGAGTGCGCGGATGGCGCCGGTGACGGGGTTGAAGACCGGGGGCTTGACGTTTCTGGACAGCGACATGGTTTCCTCGAAGCCGAGAGGCAGCCTGGAAGGCGGCCTGAAAAAACCGGCATTATCGCTGAAAACGCCCGGCTTTTGGTAGCGCCGCTTCGTTGCAGGATGTGGTAAGTGGTTGGCGTATCTTGTGAATTTTCTACCGCCGGACGCATGCCGCCGCTTGGCGGCCCTTGTTCATACCCACTGCCGGCGTCGTTCCATCAGCTTCCAGATCAGTGGGGTCAGGATCAGCTGCATGGCGAGGTCGAGCTTGCCGCCGGGGATCACGATGGTGTTCGCCCGGCTCATGAAGGCGTCATGAATCATGCGCAGCAGGTAGGGGAAGTCGACGCCACGCGGATCCTTGAAACGGATCACCACCATGGATTCGTCCAGCGTCGGCACGTCGCGTGCGATGAAGGGGTTAGAGGTATCGACCACCGGGATGCGTTGGAAGTTGATGTGGGTGCGCGAGAACTGCGGCACGATGTAATGCACGTAGTCGTGCATGCGGCGCAGGATGGTGTCCTGCACGGCGTCGGCCGAATAGCCGCGTACGCGAGTGTCGCGGTGCAGCTTCTGTATCCATTCGAGGTTGATGGTCGGCACTACGCCGATCAGCAGGTCCACGTGGCGGGCGACGTCGATGCGGTCGCACACCACGGCACCGTGCAGGCCTTCGTAGAACAGGCAGTCGGTGCCCACCGGCAGGTCTTCCCATTCGGTGAAGCTGCCCATCGGCAGGTTCCAGCGCATGGATTGCGCCTCGTTGTGGATGTAGTAGCGCCGCCGCCCGGTGGCCGATTCGCCGTAGGCGCGGAACAGGTTTTCCAGATCCTCGAACAGGTTGGCTTCCGGCCCGAAATGGCTGATGCCGCGCTGGCCGGCCTGCTCCGCTTCCTCGATCAGCGACTTCATCTCGTCGCGGGTGTAGCGGTGGAAGCTGTCGCCCTCGACGATGGCGGCATTGACATGTTCGCGGTGGAAAATCGCCTCGAAGGTGTGCTTGACCGTGGTGGTGCCGGCGCCTGAAGAGCCGGTGACGGCGATGATCGGGTGCTTCATGGACATGACGGACTCCGCGCGGGGCGTGTTCGGTGGCTGTCGTGGGCGGGGCGGTTCAGTCTGCGCCGGGGATACTGCCCGGTTCGGTGCAGACGCGCTTGGTCGCAACCACCAGCACGTGCACTTCCTCGAAGCTGAGCTCGGGATAGTGATCGCGCACCACGCGGTAGGCGAGGTGATCCAGCGTGACGTTGGCCCACTGGTTTTCAGGTGCGAAGAAAGGCGCGATCAGGGCGTG
This sequence comes from Azoarcus sp. DD4, assembly GCF_006496635.1. Taxonomy (NCBI): domain Bacteria; kingdom Pseudomonadati; phylum Pseudomonadota; class Betaproteobacteria; order Rhodocyclales; family Zoogloeaceae; genus Azoarcus; species Azoarcus sp. DD4. Next base: position 3,848,279 of record NZ_CP022958.1, on the reverse strand, counting down.
GGCCTCTTCGAAGATCTCGCGGACGTGGTGGAAGCGCCGCCGTTCGGCTTCGTCCTGGCTTTCAGAGGCGGTGGAGCTGGGTTGAACCATCGGTGATTCCTGGTTTGCAGTCTGGATTTCATCATAGCGCGCGCTTGTGCGCCGCAGCGAACCGCCTGGCTCAGGAGTGCGCGGACACCCAGGACCGCCATTCGGTGAAGAGCGAGGGGCTGGCCGCTGCAATCACGCCGCGCTTGACGGCCGGGCCGGCCATCAGCGAGCCGCCATCGAGCGCGGCCGCTTCGCCGCCCGCTTCGGCCAGGATCAGGCGACCTGCCGCGTAGTCCCACAGCATCTGACCGCCGTGCAGATAGACATCCAGGCGGCCGGCGGCGACGAAACACCATTCCAGTGCGCTCGAACCGAAATTGCGCTGTGAGTAGAAGGGTGGCCGCACCGCCAGTTCGTCGCCGAGGTGATGGCTGATGCGCTTGAAGTCCACGCCGGCCACTGCATCGCCCAGGTGCGCCGCAGCGGGGCGCAATGGCAGTTCGGTGCCGTTGAGGAAGGCACCGGCACCCTTGGCTGCGTAGAAGGATTCGTCGGTGATCGGATTGTAGACCACGCCGAAACGTGGCTCGTGATCGACCAGATAGGCGATGGAGACGGCAAAGAAAGGGATGCCGTTGGCAAAGTTGGTGGTGCCGTCTATCGGGTCGATGCACCACAGGCCGCTGCGGCCACCTGCCCACAGGCGGCCCTGCTCTTCGGCGCTCATCTCTTCGCCCAGCACGGCGCCGGGCAGGAGTTCGGGCAGCGCGGCGGAGAAGCGGCGCTGCGATTCGATGTCGGCCTCGGTGAACAGCGTCCCGTCGGCCTTGCGGCTGCGCGCGGACTTCAGGTAGCGCGGCAGGATTTCCTCGCGCGCGATGTCGCGAACGAGGGATTCGAGTGCCCGGACACGGGCGAGTCTTTGGGCTGCGGTCGGCATGGGCTGGTCCGCCAAGTGATCGAACAACGGGGCTATGCCTATAATCTTACGATGATTTCACGATTCCATTTTCCGGGCGTGCTGCCCGAGCGCGGCGAGGTGGCCTTGCCCGAGGCTGCGGCGCACCATGCTGCACGCGTACTTCGCCTGCGTGATGGTGATGCGATTGTGCTTTTTGATGGCGTGGGTGCGGAAGCCCGCGCGACGCTGTCATTGCGCGGTAAGGCAGCGTTGGCTGCGATCGAGGCGCGCAGCGAGGTCGATCGCGAGTCACCCCTGCAACTGGTGCTGGTACAGGCACTCGCCACCGGCGACAAGATGGACTGGATCGTGCAGAAGGCGGTGGAACTGGGCGCCTGCGCGCTGGTGCCGGTGCAGGCCGAGCGCTCGGTCCTGCGCCTGTCGGGCGAACGCGCGGCCAAGCGGCGCGAGCATTGGCAGCAGGTTGCGATCGGCGCATGTGAACAGAGCGGGCGCAACCGTGTGCCGGCAATCGGCGAGATCCAGTCCTTGGCGGCCTATCTGGCGCAGGCGCGGGAGGATTCCGCGGTGAGCCGCTGGGTGCTGGATCCGGCCGCAGGGGCGGGGCTGGCGGCACAGGCAAAGCCTGGCGGGCCGTTGCACCTCTTGATCGGGCCGGAAGGTGGCTGGAGCGAAGACGAACTCGCGGCCTGCCGGTCGGCGGCGTGCATTCCGGTCGGCCTGGGGCCGAGGGTGCTCCGGACCGAAACCGCCGGCCTGGCGATGCTGGCGGCGCTGCAGGCGCGCTGGGGCGATTTCTAGGTCGCCGGCACGAACAACAGGCGCTGCCATCCGTGTGGCAGCCGACAACAGGATCAACCGCAAGCGGGAGCCTCGTTTCTCATGTTCGAATCCGCCGAGCTCGGTCACAAGACCGACAAGGATGAATACGATGCCATCGAGCCGGTATTGCGCGCCGACCTGCTCGACGCCCAGTACGATCTGCTCGACCTCAAGCAGTTCGCGGTGGTGGTCTTGATCAACGGCATAGACGGTGCCGGCAAGGGCGAGACGGTCAATCTGCTCAATGAGTGGATGGACCCGCGGCACATCCAGGCCTGGGCTTTCGACGAACCGACCTCGGAAGAGGCCGAGCGGCCCTTCATGTGGCGCTTTTGGCGCGCCCTGCCGCCAAAGGGCAAGATCGGCGTGCTGTTCAATAACTGGTATGCCGGGCCGATCCGCGAGCGGGTCGAGCGCGTCTCCAAGCGCGCCGCTTTTGACCAGCGCCTCGAGGAAATCCGCCGTTTCGAGGCGATGCTGGTGCGCGAAGGCGTGCTGCTGATCAAATTCTGGTTCCATCTCTCCAAAGCCGGCCAGAAGAAGCGTCTGAAGGATCTGGAGAAGGACGAGCGCACCCGCTGGCGTGTCACCGAGCGCGACTGGCGCTTCTACGAGAGCTACGACCGCTACCACGACGTTGCCGGCCATGCGTTGCGCCAGACCAGTTCCGGCGAGGCACCGTGGATGATCGTCGATGGCAGCGATCCCCGCTTTCGCGCCGTCTTCGTCGGGAGGGCGCTGCTGACGGCCTTGCGCAAGCGGCTCGACGTGGTGCAGCGCGGCTGGGCGCCGCGCCAGACCGCCGCGCCGCTGCCGCCGGCGGTCGACCGGCTCAATCTCCTCAATACGCTGGTGCTGCGCCAGGAGATGGAGCGCAAGGCCTACGAGGATCAGCTCGAACGCTACCAAGGCAAGCTGGCGCTGCTGACGCGCGAGCCGGCGTTTCACAAGCGCTCGCTGGTACTGGTTTTCGAGGGCGCGGATGCGGCGGGCAAGGGCGGTGCGATCCGCCGTGTCAGTGCGGCGCTCGATGCGCGGCAGTATCGTATCGTGCCGATTGCGGCACCGTCGGAGGAGGAGCAGGCGCAGCCCTATCTCTGGCGCTTCTGGCGCCATCTGCCGCGCCAGGGCAAGGTGCTGGTGTTCGACCGTTCCTGGTATGGCCGTGTCCTGGTCGAGCGCGTCGAGGGATACTGTTCCGAGGCCGACTGGATGCGGGCCTACGCCGAGATCAACGATTTCGAGGATCAGCTCGTCGTCGCCGGCGCGGTGGTGGTGAAGTTCTGGCTGGCGATCAGCCAGGATGAACAGCTCGCGCGCTTCAAGGAACGCGAGGCCGAGCCGCACAAGCGCTTCAAGATCACCGAGGAAGACTGGCGCAACCGCGACAAGTGGGATGCCTATGCCCAGGCGGTATGCGACATGGTGGATCGGACCAGCACCGAGATCGCGCCGTGGACCCTGGTCGAGGCGGACAACAAGTACTACGCACGGATCAAGGTGCTGCGCACGATCTGCGAGCAGCTGACCCGCGCCCTGGCCTGATTGCGCCGCTGCGCCCGGTAATGCCGGGGGCTTACGCCGGAATCATTTGTTTCATCCCGTTGCGCTGGGCCGAGGCAACAAGCGTCGGGGCTTCGGCTAGAATCGGAGTACGACAACAGTCCGGCGCGCCCGCGGAATGGCTGCGGGTGCCGGCAACACCGACCGGTGCACGATTGAACGCCGAATCTCCCCCCGCTCAGGCCGCGCTGCCTGTTGCTGCCGACTCGACGGCGCAGTTCGTTTCCTGGGTGCGCGGCGCCGCGCCCTACATACACGCTTTCCGCGGCAAGACCTTCGTCGTCGCCTTCGGTGGCGAGGTCGCCGCCGGCGAGCGTGCGCAGAGCCTCGCCTACGACTGCAACCTGCTGGCCGCACTCGGTATTCGCCTGGTGTTGGTGCATGGTGCGCGTCCGCAGATCGATGCCGAGGTGGCGCGTCGCGGGCTGGAGGCGCGTTTCCACAACGGACTGCGCGTTACCGATGCAGCGGCGCTTGAGTGCGTGAAGTCGGCGATGGCGGTGACCCGCTTCGAGGTCGAGGCGCTGTTGTCCCAAGGATTGCCCAATACGCCCATGGCTGGCAGCTACATGCGGGTGACCGGCGGCAATTTCATCACTGCCCGGCCTTTCGGCGTGGTCGACGGGATCGACTTCCAGTTCACCGGCGCGGTGCGCCGCATCATCGCCGAGGAAATCAAGGCGGATCTCGACCAGCAGAACGTGGTGCTGATCACGCCGCTCGGCGTGTCGCCGGCGGGGGAAATCTTCAATCTGTGCATGGAGGAGGTCGCCGAGGCCGTGGCGGTGGCACTGAAGGCGGAGAAGCTGATCTATCTATGCGATGCGCCGGGCCTGCTCGATGCCGACGGCAAGCTGATCGAATCGGTCACCGCCGACGAGGCGGCGCGCAAGCTCGAGGCCCGCGAGGGCCTGACCGAAGACCTGCATCTCTACCTGCCGTGTGCGATCCGGGCGGTGCGCAAGGGGGTGGCACGCTGCCACCTGATCGACCGCGACAAGGACGGCGGCCTGCTGCTGGAGTTCTTTACTCACGCCGGGGTCGGCACCGTGGTGTCGCGCGACCCGCTGTTCCGTCTGCGCGAGGCCACGATCGACGACGTTGGCGCGCTGGTCTCCCTGATCTCGCCGATGGAGGCGGACGGCACGCTGGTGCGGCGTGGTCGTGAGCTGCTCGAACAGGAGGTCGACCGGTTTACCGTGGTCGAACACGACGGGGTGCTGGTTGGCTGTGCGGCGCTCTATCCGTTCAGCGAAGAGAATGCAGCCGAGCTGGCCTGCCTCGCGGTGATGCCCGAGTACCGTCGTGCAGGGCTGGGCGACCAGTTGCTGCGCCGGATCGAACGGCGCGCGCGGGTGCAGCGGCTGGAGCGTCTGTTCGTGCTCACCACGCGCACAGCGCACTGGTTCCGCGAACGCGGATTCAGTGAGATCGGCCCCGAGGCGTTGCCGCGCCAGAAGCGTGAGCTCTACAACTTCCAGCGTCGCTCAAAGGTATTCGTCAAGGCGCTATGAACGAACGCACCTCCTGCATGGTGGTGTCATTGCGTCCGGTCTGGCTGGCGGGGCTGGCCGGTGCGCTCGCCGTGGCGGTGATCATTGGCCTCGGCCGCTTGCTCGAGGCCGAATACGGCTGGTTCGCCTGGCTGCCCGGCATCGCGATCATCGCCGCCCTGGCGGGCGGCGCGGTGTATTGCCAGCAGCGCAAGCTCGCGAGCATCCGGCACAGCGAATCGTCGGCCATCCATTCGCGCATCGATGCATGGCATGAGGCGGGCACGCTGGTGGGCGAAACGGCGGCGTGCCCGCTCGAACGCATCGACCAGGCCGTCGGCCAGACCTTGTTCTTGCGCCAGATCGCCGAGGGTGTGCACGGTCTGGAGGCCTTGTTCGACGCCAACCGGCGACTGTTATGGGTCAGTCCCTCGGTGGAGCGCCTGACCGGATGGACTACCGCTGCCTGCATGGAGGCCTCGGATGCCATCGAGATGCTGGCGCATGAATCGGATCGGCGTTACTGCGTGCGGATGGCGATGCAGGTGCTGGCCGACGGCGTCCAGCAGGATTTCGAGATGCGGCTCGCGCACCGCGATGGCCGCTACGGCTGGGTGGCCTGCCGCTGGCGCGTGATGCTGGACGGCGAGGGTCGCCGGGTGGGCTTGCGTATGTCGGCCGAGGACATCCAGGCGCGCAAGGAGACGGAGTACAAGCTGCTCGAAACGGTGGCGGAGTTGCGGCGGGCGCAGGCGCTGCGCGAGCACTATCTGTCGCGCAGCAACGACGAGCGTCAGCGCCTGGCTGCACTGCTGAACGTCATCGGCCTCGGCATTATCTTCATCGATCACGATCACCGCGTGCTGTATTTCAATCGCACGATGCTGAAGATATGGGGATTCCAGCCGGAGGAGAATCTCATCGGTACGCGCGACGTCGTCCTGCAGCGGACCGTCGCGCCCTTGCTGGCTGATCCGGAGGCCTATTTCGCCCATATCGAGGCGGTGGTCGGCGAGCGTCAGGCGGTGAGCGAGCAGTTCGAAGTCCGGATGAAGGATGGCCGCATCGTCACCGATCTGTCTGCCGTGATCGAAAGCGGCAAGGGCGCGCGCGGCATCGGGCGGGTGTGGATTTACGAGGACGTCACCGAGCAGCGCCGCATCGCCAACCAGCTGGTCGCACTGGCGGAGCGCGATCCGCTGACCAACCTGTACAACCGTCGCCGCTTCCACGAGGAGCTCGACCGCCTGCTGGCCGAGGCGCAGCGACGGGGGCTCGAGGTCGGCCTGGTCGCGATCGACCTCGATGGCTTCAAGCCGATCAACGACCGCTATGGCCATCAGGCTGGCGACGAGGTGCTGGTAGGTATCGCCGAGGGGGTGGGGCGCATCATCCGGCGCAACGAAATGCTGTTCCGGTTGGGCGGCGACGAGTTCGCGATGCTGGTGCCGGACACGACGGAGGCGGAGTTGTCGGAACTGGCCGCGCGTCTGGTCGAGGGCGTCGACGGCTTGAGCTTCAGTTTTGGTGGTCAGTCGGTCGGTGTGACCGCCAGTATCGGGATCGCACTATTTCCGCGTCATGGTGCAGACGGCGAGGCGCTGATGGCGGCGGCCGACCAGGCGATGTACCAGTCCAAGAGCCACGGCCGCAATCGCTGGATGGTGTCGGGTGATGGCGGCAGCGAATCCGATAGAATGTCGGCCACCAATCGGAATCTTGATGAACCTCCCTTTGCAAAGGATTGAACGATGGCTCGTATGGTGAATTGCATCAAACTCGGCCGTGAGGCTGAAGGCTTGGATCTGCCGCCGGTGCCCGGCGAGCTCGGCAAGCGGATCTTCGAAAGCGTGTCCAAGGAAGCCTGGCAGCAATGGGTCAAGTACCAGACCATGCTGATCAATGAGAACCGGCTCAACCTGATGGATGCGCGGGCGCGCAAGTATCTGGCCGAGCAGATGGAGAAGCACTTTTTCGAAGGTGGCGCCGACCAGATCGGCGGCTACGTTCCGCCGGCGCAGTGAGCGCCGCGGCTGCAAGCCGGCCGCCGGACAACAAAAAAGGGATGGCTTCGGCCATCCCTTTTTTGTTGTGGGGAGCCGTTCTGCTGCGGGTCAGTTGCCTTTGGCGGCTTCCGATGCAGCGGCGGCCGATTTCGTGTAGCGCACGTCGCGGCCCTGTACCAGGAAGACGACATACTCCGACACGTTCTTGGCGTGGTCACCGATGCGCTCGATCGACTTGGCGATGAACAGCACTTCCAGACTGCTGGTGATGGTGCGGGGATCTTCCATCATGAAAGTGATCAGTTGGCGCATGATGCCCTTGAAGGAGGCGTCCACCTCGGCATCCTGGTTCTTGATGGTGTTTACCTCCGAGACGTCGGCACGCGCGAAGCTGTCGAGCGCACTGCGCAACATGTCGAGCGCCAGCCCCGCCGCATAACCGAGTTCCACCCGCGGCACGAAGGGTGCATCGCCCGAATGCAGGCGCTTGGCTGCCTTGGCGATTTTCTTGGCCTCGTCGCCGATGCGCTCCAGGTCGGCGATGGACTTGATCACCGTCATGATGAGGCGCAGGTCGACTGCCGTCGGTTGACGCTTTGCGATGATCTGGGTGCAGTCGTCGGCCAGCTCCACCTCGAGCAGGTTGATCCTGTGGTCGCCTTCGATGACTCGGTCGATGAGGCCGATATTGCCGGTCTTCAGGCCTTCGAGCGCGTTCGCCACCTGGGTCTCTACCAGCCCGCCCATCTGCAGGACGCCGGTACGGAGCGCCTCGAGTTCTGCGTCGAACTGCTTGTACGTATGTTCGGTCATTTTCGCCATTGCACTATCCAGAGGTTGGGCAGGCTAGCACGCCAAAGTTAAGTGAATGTGTCAGCTGCGTTCCAGGCGCTCGACGCCGCTGGCGCCCGCCAGCAGCAGCACGTCGGCGCCGCGCGCAGCGAAGAGCCCGTTGGTGACGACGCCGACGATGCCATTGATGCGTTGCTCCATCGCGACCGGATCGGTGATGGCCAGACGGTGCACGTCGACGATGAGGTTGCCGTTGTCGGTCACGAAGTCTTCCCGCAGCCGCGGTTCGCCTCCGAGCCTGGCCAGTTCGCGCATCACCTGGGCGCGTGCCATCGGGATCACCTCGACCGGCAGCGGAAAGCGGCCGAGGATTTCGACGCGCTTGCTCTTGTCGCAGATGCAGATGAAACGGCTGGCCACCGCAGCAACGATCTTCTCGCGGGTGAGGGCGCCGCCGCCGCCCTTGATCATGCTGAAGCCGCCGTCGATCTCGTCGGCGCCGTCGACGTAGACCGGGAGCGTATCCACGTCGTTCAGGTCGAGCAGCGGGATGCCGTAAGCGGTCAGTCGTGCCGAACTCGCTTCCGAACTCGACACGGCACCGCGGATGCGCGACTTGATGCCGGCCAGGCCGTCGATGAAGTGATTCACTGTCGAGCCGGTGCCGACGCCGACGATGATGCCGTCCTCGATGTAGTCAAGTGCGGCGAGTGCGGCGGCTTTCTTGAGTTCGTCCTGGGTCATGCTGTTTTCGTATTCCTTGTGAGTGAGGGTTAGACCAGGCCGTCGAAGGGCTGGACCAGCACCATGTCGCCTGTCTGTACGCCGGCGTTGTCCTCGGGGAGGACGATGAAACAGTTGGCTTCCGACATCGAACGCAGGACGCCCGAGCCCTGCGCGCCGGCAAGGCCTACGACAAGCCTGCCGTCGCGCTCGGCGAGTCGGCCGCGCATGAACTCGCGCCGTCCCGCCTGCTTGCGGATACTGTCGGCGCAGGGCACTTCGAAGAGCTGGACCGACGGCAGCGGCGACACGCCCATCATGCCCAGCAGGGCGTCGCGCACGAACTGGTAGTAGGTCACCAGTACTGCCACGGGATTGCCGGGAAGCCCGAAGAGAAAAGCGTTTCCGACACGGCCGAAGGCCATCGGCCGGCCGGGCTTGATCGCGAGTTTCCAGAATGCGACCTCGCCCATGCGTGTCATCATCTCGCGGATGAAGTCGGCTTCGCCGACCGACACGCCGCCACTGGTGATGATGACGTCGGCTGCCTGCGAGGCGTCGCGAAAGGCGGCTTCGAGTGCAGCGGGCTGGTCGGCGATTACGCCCATGTCCAGCACTTCGCAGCCGAGTCGGCTGAGCGCGCCGAAGAGGGTGTAGCGGTTGCTGTCGTACACTTCGCCCGGCGCAAGCGGTCGGCCGATCGAGGCGATCTCGTCGCCGGTGGAAAAGAAGGCGACACGCAGGCGCCGGCGTACGGCGACTTCGGCAATCCCGAGCGAGGCGATCAGGCCGAGTTCTGCAGGACCGCAGAGCGTGCCGGCGGCGAGCGCCACCCCACCGAGCGCGAGGTCCTCGCCTGCCCGGCGCAGGTTCTGTCCCTTGCGCTGCCCGGGAGGGATGAAGACCCGCTGTTCTTCGCGGTGGGTGACTTCCTGCACCACGATGGTGTCGGCATCCCTCGGGATTGCCGCTCCCGTCATGATGCGCACTGCCTGACCGACACCGACGACGCCCGAGAAGGGATGGCCGGCGTAGGCGGTGCCGACCACGGTGAGTGCGGTTTCGCCGTCTGCCGCGAGATCGGCCGCACGGACTGCGTAGCCGTCCATCGCCGAGTTGTCATGCGCCGGAACGTTGCAGGGGGCCACCACGTCCTCGGCCAGGACACGACCGAGCGCGCTGCGCACGGCAACGCGCTCCCAGCCTGCGACGGGGGCGATACGTTCGAAAATGGCCGCTCTGGCTTCGGCGACGGTAAGGTGGTTGCGGCGCTCGGCGCCGCCTGTTTCTATGCTCATCGGCAAAATCCGGGGCAGCCTCCGACAGGCTGCAATGGCGGCCATTATTACCCAATGTGCCGGCGGTTGCAGCGCCGATGAAGGACCATGTGTCATGGCGAATGCCGGTGCGCGGTTTTGCTAAACTGCACCCCATGATGTCTTCCGTCCACGAGGCCGCGCTGGCGGCGCTGATGCTTGACGAGCCCGGTGCCAAGTGCGCTGTAACGACCGCCTTGCTGGCGGATTGGGAGGCCGGACGCATGCTGGCCCGGCCTGCCGCCGACGATGTCTGCCCGATAGCAGTGCCCGGCAGGCCGCCACGCCCGCAACTGGTCGCGCCGCAGCTGCTCCACACCCGCAAGGTGGGTTCCCGTGCAGGCCACGCCGCCTTGCTGCACGCGATCGCGCATATCGAGTTCAATGCCATCAATCTCGCGCTGGACTGCGTGCACCGCTTCCGGAGCATGCCGCCCGACTTCCATGCCGACTGGCTGCGCGTGGCGGCGGAGGAGGCTTATCACTTTGGCCTGGTATGTGACCGCCTGGCAGCGCTCGGTCATGCCTACGGGGACTTCCCTGCGCACGACGGGCTGTGGGACATGGCCTGCAAGACGGCCGGCGACGTGTTGACGCGGATGGCGCTGGTGCCGCGCGTGCTTGAGGCGCGCGGACTGGATGCCACGCCCCCCATCATGGCCAAGCTGACGGCGATAGGCGATCGTGAAAGCGTCGGGGTGTTGGAGATCATCCTGCGCGACGAGATCGGCCACGTTGCCATTGGCGATCGCTGGTTCCGTGCGCAGTGCGCGGAACGCGGGCTGGCGCCGGAAGCAACCTACCTCGCGCTGATCGACCAATTCGATGCGCCGCGGCCGCTGCCGCCGCTGCACCGGGAAGCGCGGCTGGCGGCAGGCTTTTCGGCCGAAGAGATGGAGGCGCTGGTGGGAGCGCGCAGGCGCTGAGGCAAGGCGCTGTGCAGGCCGTCGTGGTGCGCAACCAAGGTGCGGAAATGAAAAAGGGGTGGTCAGGCCACCCCTCGATACATGACGATCCGTCGTTTGCTCAGCGCAGGCCGGCTGCGTAGTCGGCCACCGCCTTGATTTCCGGATCGGTCATCTTGATGGCGATCATGCGCATCATGCGGTTCGGGTCGTTGGCACGCACGCCGTCGCGGAAGCCCTTCAGCTGAGCTTCGGTGTATTCGGCGAACTGGCCCGACAGGCGGGGGTACTGGGCGGGCAGGCCGGCGCCGGCGGGGCCGTGACAGGCGGCACATGCGGGAACGCCCTTGGCGGGGATGCCGGCGCGCCAGATCTTCTGGCCAAGGTCGATGGTGGCGAGGTTCTTGGCCGGCTCCGACTGCTGGGTCTGCGAGCCGAAGTGCTGGGCCAGCGCCTTCATGTCGGCTTCTTCCAGACTGGCGACCATGGCGCCCATCACGGCATTGTCGCGAGCCGGCTTGTTGCCGTTCCAGCCCTTGAAGTCGTGCAGCTGCTTGTAGAGGTAATCGGGATGTTGCCCTGCGAGTTTCGGATTTGCGGGAAGCTGGCTGTTGCCGTCGGCCATGTGACAGCCAGCACAAATCGTTTCGGCGGTCTGTTTCGCCTTGGCGAGGTCCGGAGTCTGAACCTGGGCCTGGAGGCTGCCTGCGACCAGCAGCAGCGAAAGCAGCAGGGAACGCTTGATCATGATTTCCTCGGAAAGCCGTGAATGAAAGTCTCAAAACGCGCTATTCTATAACACTAACCAGGATTTGCGCGACGCGATCAGGGTTTTTCCCCGCCCATATGGGCCTCTCCCGCCTTTCTTCATGCCGCTTTTCCGCAACGCACAATTCGAGATTTCCATCGCCAAGCCCTCCGGCTTGCCGCCGCCCAATGGGGCGGAAATCGCTTTTGCCGGGCGATCCAATGCCGGAAAATCGAGCGCGATCAATACACTGGCGGGCCACGTCCGGCTTGCCTATGTGTCCAAGACGCCCGGCCGCACGCAACTGCTCAACTTCTTCCGCCTGAACTGCGGTGCGCTGCTGGTCGATCTGCCCGGCTATGGCTACGCCGCCGTGCCGGAGAAGATCCGCCGTCAGTGGGCGGGGTTGATCGAGAGCTACCTGAAGCAGCGCGAAAGCCTGATCGGCCTGGTGCTGATCATGGACACGCGCCATCCGCTGACCGAGCTTGACCGTCAGATGATCGACTGGTTCGCGCCGTCCGGAAAGCCCATCCACGTGCTGCTGACCAAGTCCGACAAGCTCACCCGCGGTCCGGCAAATGCCACGCTGCTGGCCGTGCGCAAGGAACTGAGCAGCCGCTATGGCGATCAGGTGAGCGTACAGCTGTTCTCCAGCCTGAAGAAACAGGGTGTGGAGGAAGTCGAGCGGGTGGTCGCAGGCTGGCTTGGGGCAACCGGCGCTGACGCAGCCCAGACGCGGGAGTCGTCCGCGACTTGAAAATAAAAACCCCCGGCCAAAGGGGATAAAGCCGGGGGTGAAAATGCCTTGACAGGGGGTCAAGGCACCCGCTCAGGGAGGTGAAGCGGGAGACGGCTCAGCACCATCTGCCTACTAAGAGGGGCTGGTGTTTTTGGAAGTTCCCCGCGGGCTTCGTTACCGGATGTGTCGCACCGGTGGGTGCAATGCAGGGCGGGCGAGGACCGTCGTTCAACGTCTGATCGATTCTGGAAGGCTTATGCGACCCACTGGACCTTTTCCCAATGTCCGCATGCGCAGAATGCGCCGCGACGAGTTCTCGCGCCGGCTGATGCGCGAGAACGTGTTGACGACCAATGACCTGATCTACCCGGTGTTCGTACACGAACGGGAGGGGCGCGAACCGGTGGCTTCGATGCCGGGGGTCGAGCGCCTTTCCATCGAGGAACTATTGCGGGTGGCTGAGCAGGCGCTTGAGTTGGGCGTGCCGGCACTGGATCTCTTCGGGGTACCGGATGCCGATGCCAAGACCGCCGACGGGGCGATCGCGTGGCGCGAGGACGGCATCATCCAGCGTGCGATCCGCGCCCTGAAGGCGCGCTTTCCTGAGTTGGGCGTCATCACCGATGTCGCGCTCGATCCCTACACCACGCATGGACAGGACGGCCTGATCGACGACACCGGCTACATCCTCAACGACGAGACCGTCGAGGCGCTGGTCAAGCAATCGCTTTCGCATGCGGCCGCCGGTGCCGACATCGTTTCTCCGAGCGACATGATGGACGGCCGCATCGGCACCATCCGCACTGCGCTGGAGGAGGCGGGCTTCATCAACACCCGCATTCTCGCCTACAGCGCCAAGTATGCCAGCAGCTTCTACGGCCCTTTCCGCAGCGCGGTCGGTTCGGCCGCCAATCTCGGCAAGGGCAACAAGTACGCCTACCAGATGGATCCCGCCAATTCCGACGAAGCCATCCGCGAGGTCGAACTCGACATCGAGGAAGGCGCGGACATGTTCATGGTGAAGCCGGGCATGCCCTACCTCGACATCGTGAGGCGGGTGAAGCACGAGTTGCAGGTACCGACCTATGTCTATCAGGTCAGTGGCGAGTACGCGATGATCAAGGCGGCCGTGAACAACGGCTGGCTGGTCGAAGAGGCGTGCGCGTTGGAGGCGCTGCTGGCCTTCAAGCGTGCCGGTGCGGACGGCATCCTGACCTACTATGCGCTCGATGCAGCGCGCTGGCTGAAGTCTGCGCGTTGATCCGGTCGCTTTCCGCCGCACCTGGCGGTACACCGTGCCGCATACGGCCGATTGCGACCGACGACCTGCCGGGGGTGCTCGCGGTGCAGCGGTCCGCCTATGGTGACGCGTACCAGGAGTCGGCCGCGGTACTCGGTGCCAAGTTGTCGCTCGCAGCAGGCGCCAGCTGGCTGGCAGAGGCGGGCGATGGCGTGCTGGGCTACGTGTTCGCCCACGGCTGGGTGGCGACTCCGCCGCCGCTGCATGTCGCACTCGACGCAGTCCCGGCCGGTGAGCGGGTTGGTTTCCTTCATGACCTTGCCGTCCTGCCTCAAGGGCGTGGCGGCGGCGTGGCTGCTCGTCTGTTCGAGCGGGTTGTCGCCTGGGCGCAGGCGGAGGGGCTGACGCGCCTGACGCTGGTGGCGCTTGCCGACGCGCAGGCCTACTGGCGTCGCAAGGGGTTTGTGCCGCTGGCGCCTGCGGACGGTGCCGTCCTGCCGGCAGCTTACGGCAAGGGTGCGATCTTCATGGCGTTCGACCTCGCCGCGGTCGACTCGCCGCTCGCCGCCTGCGTGTCGAACGCTGATCTAGCGTAGCAAGGGGCCTGCCGCGCGGCGCAGGTCGAGGATGCTGGCGATCTTCACGTCCACGTATGCCGGCTTCTTCAGGCCGCGATTCACCCACACGGTGCGCATGCCCAGGCGGCGGGCGGTACGCAGATTCTCTGCAGTGTCCTCGACCATCACGCAGCGTCGGGGGTTGAGCCGATAGAGGTCGATCAGGGTGCGGTAGGCCGAAATCCCCGGCTTGGGTTGAAGGCGCAGCTGCTCAATGCCCGCGACAGCGTCGAAATGCCGGCGAATGCCCATCAGCTCCAGTACGGCTTCGGCGTACGCACGCGGGGCGTTGGAAAAAACGATTTTCCGCCCCGGCAACCGCCTGAGCAGACCGCTCAGCGCATGGTCGAACACCACCATCTCGTGCAGGCGTTCGAAGCGGTGGGTTTCGCGCAGGAAATGATGCGGATCGGTGTCGTGGTGCCGCATCAGCCCGAGCAGGGTCGCGCCATAGCGTTGCCAGTAGCGCGTGCGCAGCGCGTTGGCCTCGTCGGGCGTAAGCGCGAGATGCTGCGCCAGATAGTCCGTCATGCTGCGGTTGATATGCGGAAAGATGTGCGGACTGGCGTTGTGCAGCGTGTTGTCGAGATCGAACAGCCAGGTGCTTGGTGCAGTCATGAGCGTGCTCAGCCAGGCGTATGTTGCGGCCGGGGCTGGAAGCGGACGATGCTGCGGCCATCCTCGGTGGTCCTGGGCGCAGCTTTCCAGGCATGGCCCTGGATGACCTCGAAGCTTGCCGGCAGACGGCCGTCGCTGCGCAGTCGTTCATAGGAGGCGCGTGCCGCCGCCCATCCGTGCCGGCCGGAGAGACCACGTGGGCGGGCCGTGCTGGCGTTGTTGCTGCCACTGGCGCGAAGGTCGGCGAAGAGTTCGTCCAGCCCCGTGTAGGAGAGGGTGAGCATCTCCATGTCCATGACCGGATCGGAGAACCCGGCCTTCACCAGGGCGTCGCCGATGTCGTGCATGTCGATGAAGCGGTGCACCCGCTCACCGCTGCGGCCGGACAGAGCCGCGCGCAGCTCCTTGAGCGTATCCGGCCCCAAGGTGGAGAACATCAGCATGCCGCCCACTTCGAGGACGCGGTGGGCTTCGGTGAGGGCGGGCAGCGGGTCGTCGAGGCCGGGCAGCATCAGATTGGACCACAGCATCGACACGCTGCCGCGTGCGAGCGGCAAGGCGGTGGCATCGGCGGCGATCACCGGCAAGCGGCGGCCGCCGCCGATGAGCTTGCGCAGCAGTCCGACAGGCTTGCCGGTGCGTCCGCGGGCGCGCGCGACCATGGGTTCGGCGAAGTCGATGCCGATCAGTTCGGCGTCGGGGTAGCGTTCGGCCAGGCGCGGCAGGTCGGCGCCGGTGCCGCAGCCGAGGTCGACGATGCGCGTCGGCGCGTGGCGGATGTAATCGAGGCGTTCGTCCATCCGGCGTGCAATCTCGCGTGCGAGGACGTCGGCGCCGTCGCACGTTGCCGCCGCAGCGGCGCAGCGGCGGCGCAGCAGGCGGCGATCGAGATGGAAGTCGGAGGCGGATTCGCTGGTGGCTGCCACGTGCAGCGTCACACCGACCGCAGGCCGAGTCGGGCGAACAGCACGTCGTCGCGGTCGGATTCCGGGTTGTCGGTGGTGAGCAGACGTTCGCCGTAGAAGATGGAGTTTGCGCCGGCCATGAAGCACAGGGCCTGCATCTCGTCGCTCATCTGCTGACGGCCGGCCGACAGGCGCACGTAGCTGGCCGGCATGGTGATGCGGGCGGCTGCGATGGTGCGGATGAAGTCGAGCGGGTCCAGCTTGGTGCCGTCGGCCAGCGGCGTGCCCGGGATGGCGACCAGGTTGTTGATCGGCACCGACTCCGGCGCCGGCTGCATGTTGGCCAGCTGGGCGATCAGGCCGGCGCGGCTGGTCTGGCTTTCACCCATGCCGATGATGCCGCCACAGCAGACGTTGATGCCGGCATCGCGCACCTTGTCCAGCGTGTCGAGACGATCCTGCTGGGTGTGGGTGGTGATCACCTGGCCGTAGAACTCCGGCGCTGTGTCGATGTTGTGGTTGTAGTAGTCGAGTCCGGCATCAGCCAATTGCTCGGCCTGGCCGTCCTTGAGCATGCCCAGGGTGACACAAGTTTCGAGGCCGAGCTTCTTGACCTCGCGCACCATCTCCAGCACCGGCTCCATGTCCTTGTCCTTGGGGCCGCGCCAGGCTGCACCCATGCAGAAACGCGAGGACCCCTTGGCCTTGGCCGCGCGCGCGTGGTCGAGCACTTCCTCAAGCGGCAGCAGGCGTTCGCGTTCGAGACCGGTGTCGTAGCGGGCCGATTGCGAGCAGTAGCCGCAATCCTCGGAGCAGCCGCCGGTCTTGATCGACAGCAGGGTGGAACGCTGGACTTCGTTGGCGTCGAAATTGGCGCGGTGCACCTGCTGCGCTTGGAAAAGCAGGTCGAAGAAAGGCAGGTCGAACAGGCCTTGCACCTCGGCGACCGTCCATTTTTTGCGGGCTGCTTCCGGGCTGGTGCGGGCGGTTGCGGTGGCGGGGGTGGTCAAGGTCGTTGTCATGAAACGGATTCCGGGCTGTAATGCGGTAGTCCGACATGTTCATTCATCGCTGGAAAACTTGTCAAATACCCTTAAGACCCTGCGCCGGGCGCTGGATTTCGTGATCGATGTGCTGGTCCCGCAGGATTGCTTCCTGTGCGGCGCGCCGTCGGGCGGCAGCGCAATCTGCCCGGCATGCGAAGCGCAATTGCCGGTGCAGCCCGCAGCGGTGTGCCCGGTGTGTGCGCTACCGGCATCCGGCGGCGGTGTCTGCGGCCAGTGTCAGCGCCACCCTCCGGCCTTCGACGCTACCCGGGCAGTGTTCGAGTTTGCCTTTCCGGTCGATGCGATGGTGCAGGCATTGAAATACCGCCACCGCTTGGCGCTGGCGAACTATTTCTCGGCGGCGATGAGCCAGCGTGGCCTTCCGCGAGACGTGGATCTGGTCCTGCCCATGCCCTTGCACGTGGTTCGACTGGCCGAGCGCGGCTTCAACCAAGCGGTGGAAATCGCCCGCCCGCTTGCCCGCGAGCTGGGTGTCGGGCTCGATCTCGCCGGGGTGAAGCGCCTGCGTAACACGCCAGCGCAGGCTGGTTTGACGCGCGCCGAGCGTTTGCGCAATCTGCGCGGTGCTTTCGCCAGCGAGGCGCGTTTCGATGGCTTGCGGGTGCTGGTGGTGGATGATGTGATGACGACCGGGGCGAGCCTGAACGAGTTGGCGCGTGTGCTGAAGCGGCAGGGCGCCGTTCGCGTCGAGAACCTGCTGGTCGCCCGCACGCCGGCACCGGCCTGAGCTAAAGTGCGCGCTCGCCGCCATTCGGGCGGTAAACGCCGCTGCCTGCCATGTTCCACATTGTCCTGTTCGAACCCGAAATCCCGCCTAACACCGGCAACATCATCCGTCTGGCCGCCAATACCGGCTCGCATCTGCATCTCGTGGAGCCGCTCGGTTTCGTGCTGACCGACAAGGCGCTGGCGCGAGCCGGGCTGGATTACCACGACCTTGCCCGGGTCACGGTGCATCGCGACTGGCAGGCGTGCCAGGCGTTTCTGGGCGAGCGGCGTATCTTTGCGCTTACGACTCACGCCCGGCGCCGTCATGACGACGTTGCTTTCCGTCCGGGGGATGCGCTGCTGTTCGGTCCCGAGAGCCGGGGGCTGCCGCCTGCGCTGCGCGATACCATGCCGGAGGATCAGCGCCTGCGTATTCCGATGGTGGCGAGCAATCGCAGCATGAACCTGTCGAATGCGGTTGCCGTGGTGGTGTTCGAGGCCTGGCGGCAACACGGTTTCGCCGGGGCCGGTAGCGGCCCCCAGAACCTGCCTATAGAGGTCTGAGGGACGCGCCGATCATTCGTCCTTGGGGTCGCGCGCCAGCAGGCGTTCGACTACGTCGCGTGCCGCGAGATCGTCGTGGAGGAGCGCGTTGACCGCTTCGCAGATCGGCATTTCCACCTGGTGGCGGCCGGCCAGGCGCACGACCTCCCGCGCGGTGGAGACGCCTTCGGCGACGTGGCCGAGTTCACGCAGGATGTCGGCCAGGCGTTTGCCCGAGGCGAGCGCGAGGCCGACGCGGCGGTTGCGGGAGAGGTCGCCGGTGCAGGTGAGGATCAGGTCGCCCATGCCGGCCAGCCCCATCAGTGTTTCTGGCTGGCCGCCCATTGCCTGGGCAAGGCGGGCGATCTCGGCGAGGCCGCGGGTGATGAGCGCTGCACGCGCATTAAGGCCGAAACCCATGCCGTCCGACACGCCGGCAGCAATGGCCATCACGTTCTTGATTGCACCGCCGATCTCGCAGCCGACCAGATCGGTGTTGGCGTAAAGGCGCAGGCGCGGTTGATGAAGGGCATGCACCCAATGCCGGGCGAAGTCGGCGTCCGCGGCGGCAAGGGTGATCGCTGCAGGTAGGCCCCGTGCGACTTCGGCGGCAAAGCTCGGCCCTGTCAGTACGCCGCAGGGGGCGCTGCTGCCGAGCTCTTCCCCGACGATTTCGTGTGGCAGGCGGCCAGACTGGGCTTCCAACCCTTTGCAGGCCCAGATCAACGGGGTGCCGGGCTGAAGATGGCGCAGGCTGCGGACGGTGTCGCGCAGACCGGCCAGGGGCGTCACGACCAGATGGAGATCGGCGCCAGCCGCAGCCTGGTGGATGTCGGACGTGAGTTCGAGGGCGTCATGCAGGCGAATCCCGGGGAGATAGCGGGCGTTCTCGCCGGTGGCGCGGGTGGCCTCGATGTGGTCGGCGTCCCGACCCCACAGCACCACGCCGTGACTGTCGGCGAAAGCCTGGGCCAGTGCCGTGCCCCAGGCGCCGGCCCCGAGAACGGCGATGCGCAGGCGACTCAAAGCCCCCACACCTCGGTCACACGCGCGAAGCCCGAGGCGCCATCCGCGTGCCTGACCTTGACCCAGCCGTCGGCAGGCGTTCCGGTGCTTTCGAGGATCACGTCCTTGGCGGCTTCGAACACGACTGCGGCATCCGCAGCCGGCTGCTGACGTACGGCGGCACGCGCGGCGGTCACGATAAGGGTGCGCTTGTCGGCCAGGGACTTGCGTTCTATCCAGGTGAGCGCGCCGCCCGGGTCGCGCACCTTGACCCACTTGTCGAGCGAAACTACCACCTCAACGGGGGTGCCGGCACCGATGATGTAGAGCTTGTTGCCCTTGTCGGACGGCGTGTCGTAAAGGATGGCGGGCTCAGCGACCGAGCGGTACTCGATCGCCTGCGCCAGCCCGCACAGGCTGGCGAGGGCGAGGGACAGCCCGGCGCGAATGAGAGGGGCGCGCATCCGCTTACTGGACGGCGATCTCGCCCGTGCCCTGGGCGGTCGCCTGCTGCTGATAGAGCGCCTCGAAGTTCACCGGGGCGAGCACCACGGGCTGGAAACCGGCGCGGGTGATGGCGTCGGAGACCGCTTCGCGGGCGTAGGGGAAGAGAATGTTCGGGCAGCCGATCATCATCACCGGTTCGAGATCGCTCTGGGGTACGTTGCGGATCTGGAACACGCCTGCTTGCGCAACTTCGACGAGGAAGACGGAGCGGTCTTCGCCCAGCGTGGCGGACACGGTGACCGTCAGGGTGACTTCGAACAGGCCTTCGTCGATGCCGTTACCTTCGGTGCGGAGCTGGACGTTGATCTGCGGCGTCTCGCGTTCGAGGTAGATCTTCGGCGCATTGGGGACTTCAAGCGAGAGATCCTTGACGTAGATTTTCTCGATCGAGAATACGGGTTGGGCGTTTTCGGTCATTGGAGGGCCTGATTCAAGCGATTGGGTCGAAAGGGAAGGAACGGAAACCGAACCGGCCGGCTTGCGTACGGCATGCCGGCCAGCAGGTGGGTCTCAGACGGGGCTTGCGCCGAGCAAGGGGTCCAGGCCGCCGCTGCGGTCGAGTTCGTAGAGGTCGTCGCAGCCGCCGACATGGTAGTCGCCAATGAAGATTTGCGGAACCGTGCGGCGCCCGGTGAGGTTCATCATCTCGTCGCGACGGGCCGGGTCGAGGTCGATGCGGATCTTCTCGATTTCGGCGACGCCCTTGCGGCGCAGCAGTTGTTCGGCGCGCACGCAGTACGGGCAGACCGCGGTGGCGTACATGCGGATGGGTGAATTCGTGCTCATTTCTTCTTCCGGCTGACGGGTTGGCCGGCCTTCTCCCAGTCCATGAGGCCGCCGCGCAGATTGTGCAGCTTCTCGAAGCCGGCCTTCTTGAGTTGCGCGAGCGCCGCGGCGGAACGATTGCCGCTGGCGCAGCACAGGATGATGGGGCGGTTCTTGAATTTATCAAGCTCGCCGCTGCGCCGTGCCAGATCCGACAGGGGCAGGTGACGGGCGTTGGGGATGTGGCCGCGGACGAACTCGGTTTCGTCGCGCACATCGACGACGACGGCGTCTTCGCGGTTGATCAGCATGGTGGCTTCGACCGGGGAGATCAAGGTCTTGTCCCCCTTGCTGCGGACGAAGTCGAAGAGCAGCCAGGCGCCGCTTGCGACTGCGAGGGCGGCCCAGTGCCAGTTCAGTTTCAGGAATTCCACGAGGAAGAAGCTCCGGGTTGGGGTGGGTAGAAAGGAGGGGGGCAGCAGTCAGCCGCGGGTGGGCGGAACGCCGCAGAAGACTTCGCGCATCAGTACGATGAGCTGGAGGGTGCGCTGGTCGCCGACACGGTAGTAGACGCGGTTGGCGTCCTTGCGTGTCTGCAGCACGCCCTTGTCGCGCAGGATGGCAAGATGTTGCGAGATGTTGCTCTGCGAGGTGCCGACGGCTTCGACGATATCCTGCACGCAGACCTCGCCTTCGCCGAGGACGCAGAGAATCTTCAGGCGCAGCGGATGGGCGATCGCCTTGAGGGCGCG
This sequence comes from Azoarcus sp. DD4, assembly GCF_006496635.1. Lineage (NCBI taxonomy): Bacteria > Pseudomonadati > Pseudomonadota > Betaproteobacteria > Rhodocyclales > Zoogloeaceae > Azoarcus > Azoarcus sp. DD4. The sequence continues at coordinate 3,827,490 of NZ_CP022958.1, read as the reverse complement.
AGCGGCGGTTTCAATGTGCTCGTGCTTGTCGATCAGCTCGAAGATGTCGTCTTTGTTCACGGTGGGTCGGGAGAGGGAAAGTCGTTAGTATAAAATATCGGGCCAGACTCATGCGCGGGCGAGGTCCTGCGGCAAGGGTTGCAGCGGATGTGCGTTTCGTGCCTCCGCGATCGGCTGTTCGTTCAAACCATCAAGACGGATTCGATGCCTCATGTACAAGATCGTTCTGCTTCGCCACGGTGAGTCCACCTGGAACAATGAAAACCGTTTCACCGGCTGGACCGACGTCGACCTCACCGAGCAGGGCGTTGCCGAGGCCCGTGCGGCGGGTCAGTTGCTCAAGCGCGAAGGTTACGCCTTCGATCTGGCCTACACCTCGGTGCTCAAGCGTGCCAACAAGACCCTCAACATGGTGCTGGAGGAACTCGAGTCCCTGTGGCTGCCGGTGGAGCATTCCTGGCGTCTCAACGAGCGTCACTACGGCGCGCTGCAAGGCCTGAACAAAGCGGAGACCGCGGCCAAGTACGGCGACGACCAGGTACTGGTGTGGCGGCGTTCCTACGATACCCCGCCGCCGCCGCTGGAAGAGGGCGACGAGCGTCTCAATTGCGACGATCCGCGCTACGCGTCCTTGCCGCGCGCAAAATTCCCCCGGACCGAATGCCTGGCCGATACCGTGGCCCGCGTCGTGCCCTACTGGGAGACCGTGATCGTGCCGCAGATCCTGTCCGGTCGCCGCATCCTGATCGCCGCTCACGGTAACAGCCTGCGCGCGCTCATCAAGTATCTCGACGGGATCTCGGACGCGGACATCGTCGGTCTCAACATTCCGACCGCGCAGCCGTTGGTATACGAACTGGATGTGAACCTCAAGCCGGTAAAGAGCTACTACCTTGCCGACGAAGATACCATTCGCGCGGCGCAGGCTGCGGTCGCCGGCCAGGGCAAGGCGAAGGGCTGAACGGGAAGGAGTCCCGGGTATCCGCTCCATGATCTGCGTGCGCGGCGCGATGGCGCTGAGCCTAATGTTGCTTGCTGCGGCAGGTGGGCTGCCGGCCGCGGCGCACGCCAACGAGCCGATACCCGATATCGCAGAGAAGCGCTCCGACCTCGACGACCTCAAGCGCCGGATCCGCGATCTGCAGAAGGAAATGAACGAGACGGAGGCCTCGCGTTCGGCGTCCGCCAGCGCGCTGGCCGAGGCCGAACGCGAGGTCTCGAGGGTGCAGCGCAGCCTGCGTCAGCTTGCCGGCAGCAAGCTCGATGCCGAACGCAAGCTTGCCCTGCTCGAAGCGGAACAGCGCGAGGTCGAAGGGCGGATTGCCTCCCGCCAGGGAGAACTCGCCGAGTGGTTGCGTCGGCACTACATGTACGGTAGTGCGGACGGTGTCGCGCCGCTGCTGTCTACGCGCGACCCCAACCAGTTCGCCCGCGATGCGCATTACCTGGAGCATCTGGGCAAGGCCCGGCTGGGACTGATCGAAACGCTGCGGCTCGACCTGCGCGAGAAGACCCAGCGTGCCGAGGAAATCGGCATGCGGCGTGCGAGGTTGCTCGAGCTCGAACGCGGCGAGCAGGCGCGGCACGCGGAACTTGCCTCGGTCGAGGAAGTGCGTCGTCAGGCCTTGGTCGCGGTCTCGGACCAGTTGAAGAATCAGCAGCGCGAAGTGAGCGCGCTGAGGCAGGACGAGCAGCGGCTTGCGCGCCTGATCGACACTCTGGTGCAGCGCGCGCGCGAGCAGGCGGCGCGGCAGGCTGCGGCGCGTCTCGCCGCCGAACGCCAGGCTGCAGCCCGGGCGGAAGCACAGGCGCGTGCGGCCGCCGCGGCGAACGGCGGAACACGAAGTCGCCGTTCCGAACCGGTGGTCGGCGAGGTCAGGCAGAGCGCTGGTCCTACGCCGACAGGGGTGCGATTCGCGCAATTGCGCGGCCAGCTGCGCTTCCCTGTTCGGGGCGAACTCATCGGCCGGTTCGGCGCTCCAAGGGCGGAAGGCGGAACAACCTGGAAAGGTGTGTTCATCCGCGCGGCCAGCGGCGCGGAAGTACGTGCAGTGGCGGCCGGCGAGGTGGTTTTTTCCGATTGGCTTCGCGGTTATGGCAATCTGCTTATACTCGATCACGGCGGTGATTACCTCTCCGTGTATGGCAATAACGATGCGCTGCTGAAGGAAGTCGGGGATGCCGTTTCCGGCGGCGACGCGCTCGCCAGCGTCGGATCGAGCGGTGGCGGGCCGGAAGCAGGGCTTTACTTCGAAATCCGCCACCAGGGGCGCCCGGTCGATCCACTGCAGTGGGTGCGTCTCAACTAGTGCTGGACAGCGTGGACAGTGAGCGGCGTGACATGCCGCGAGGCTAATTTCTCCGATGGAGTTTTCATGGGCAGCAAGCTGAAACAGTTCGGCCTCGTCATGACCGGTGTGGTGGCCGGCGTGATGATCAGTCTCAATTTCTCGGCCAATGCCGACAAGGCGGCGCTGGCGCCGCTGCCGGTCGAGGAATTGCGGGCCTTTGCCGACGTGTTCAATGCCATCAAGCAGGGCTATGTCGAGCCGGTGGAAGACAAGAAGCTCGTCACGCATGCGATCAGCGGCATGCTGAGCGGCCTTGATCCGCATTCGGCCTATCTAGATGCCGAGGCGTTCAAGGATCTGCAGGTCGGCACCCAGGGCGAATTCGGCGGGCTCGGGATCGAGGTCGGCATGGAGGACGGCTTCGTCAAGGTGGTGTCACCGATCGAGGATACGCCGGCTTTCCGCGCCGGCGTCAAGGCAGGCGACCTCATCGTCAAGCTCGACGATACGCCGGTGAAGGGCATGAATCTCAACGATGCGGTCAAGCGCATGCGTGGCAAGCCCAAGACCGACATCACGCTGACCATCATGCGCAAGGGCGAGGTGCGTCCCATCGTGCTGACCTTGACCCGAGAAGTGATCAAGGTGCAGAGCGTCAAGTCCAAGATGGTGGAGCCGGGCTATGCTTACGTGCGTGTCGTGCAGTTCCAGGAGAATACCGCCGCATCCCTGGTACAGCATCTGGACAAGCTGGCCAAGGAAGGTCAGATGAAGGGGCTGGTGCTGGACCTGCGCAATGACCCCGGTGGTCTGCTCAATGGTGCGGTCGGGGTGGCGGCAGCTTTCCTTCCGGCCGATACGCTGGTGGTATCGACGGACGGGCGTACCGACGATGCCAAGCGCCAGTACCATGCGACTCCCGAAGATTACCTGCGCGGTTCGCGCGACGATTACCTGCGTGGCTTGCCCAAGGGGATCAAGGACGTGCCGATGGTGGTTCTCGTGAACGGCGGTTCGGCGTCGGCGTCCGAGATCGTCGCCGGCGCACTGCAGGATCATAAGCGCGCGGTGGTCATGGGTACGCAGACCTTCGGCAAGGGCTCGGTACAGACCATCCTCCCGCTCAACAGCAATACCGCGATCAAGCTCACCACCGCGCGCTATTACACGCCTGGCGGACGTTCCATCCAGGCCAAGGGCATCGAGCCTGACATCGTGGTGGAAGAGGGTGCGAATGGTTCTGCGCGGCGTGTGCGCGAGGCAGACCTGCAGGGCCACCTTGGCAACGATCGTGATCCTGATGCCGAACGCAGACTGCAGAGTACCAAGCCCGGCGAGCAGAAGCCGGCAGAGGACGAGGAGGCCGCGCAGCCGAGGTTCGAAGTCGCCGGCAAGGACGACAATCAGCTGATGCAAGCCGTCAATCTCCTCAAGGGCCTGCAGATCGTCCAGAATAAGAAATGATCAATCCGGGGAGGGGGCACCATGCGCCGGGAGACTGCGTACAGGCTTGCGGGTCGGCAGCACCACCATCCGGTGGCCGGTGCCGGCATCCTCAAGACGCGGGAGATCCGCTTCAAGGCGCTGCCGCCCGGCCAGGTCGAGCATGCCTGGCGAGCCCTCGGCGACATCGAGGGTGTGCGCGTGGAGCGGACCTCGGCCGTATTGATCCTGAAGGTGCATTACTCGGTGCTGGAGCACAGCCTCGAAAGGCTGGAAACCGCGCTGCGTGATGCCGGTTTCGCGCTGGACAACGGGCTCTACGCAAAGCTGCTGCGTGCGCTGGTCTATTTCTGCGAAGAAACCCAACGCCATAACCTGTTGTCGCCGGAACGCCTGCTCAAGCAGTCGAACGAGGTGTACATCCAGGCTTGGTCTCACCACCCCCATGGCGACCACGACGATACGCCGCCGGACCTGCGGGAGTACCGCTGACCGTCGGCGGGTGCCGCACAGGGCTTGCTGGAATGTCGGGCCGCATACCGCGGCTTTTTTTGTTGGCGAGAACTTGATGAACGACGATCAACTGCTGCGTTACAGCCGTCACATCCTGCTGCCGGAAATCGGTGTAGAAGGCCAGGAAGCCATCCTGGCTGCGCGAGTGTTGGTGGTCGGCGCTGGTGGCCTGGGGTCGCCAGCGGCGATGTATCTGGCTGCCGCAGGGGTCGGCACGCTGGTGCTCGCCGACGGCGATACGGTGGACTTGACCAATCTGCAACGCCAGATCCTTCATAGTCAAGACGCGGTCGGACGACCCAAGGTGGAGTCGGGCCGCGACACGCTTGCCCGATTGAATCCGTTGGCTCGGGTGGAAGCACTGGTCGAGCGACTGGAGGGCGCTGCGCTGGACGAGCAGATCGCAGCGGCCGACGTCGTGCTCGACTGCTCGGACAACTTCGCGACCCGCCATGCCATCAACCGTGCCTGCGTCCGCCACCGCAAACCGCTGGTGTCCGGAGCGGCAATCCGCTTCGACGGTCAGGTGTCGGTGTTCGATTTGCGCAAGCCGGACAGCCCCTGCTACCACTGCCTGTTTCCCGAAGGCGACGAGGTCGAGGAGGTGCGCTGCGCGGTGATGGGCGTATTTGCCCCGCTCACCGGCATCATAGGCACGACCCAGGCAGCGGAGGCGCTGAAGCTGATCGTCGGCTGCGGCACCACGCTGGATGGCCGTCTGCTGTTGCTCGACGGATTGGCGATGGAGTGGCGCAGCGTGTCCTTGGGCCGCGATCCTGGTTGCGCGGTGTGCGCGCAAGCCTGAGCAGGGGTCAGCGGCGTGGGCGGGCGAGAATGCGGAAGTCGTCGCCGATGCGGCGCAGGTCGCGGATATCGAGCCGTATCGCTTGATCGAGGGCCGTCAGCGCGGCGAGGTTGAAGAGCCCCTGTGCTGCATCGCCGACCAGCATGGGCGCCAGATAGAGCAGCAACTCGTCGACGCAGCCTTCGCGCAGCAGCGAACCGTTGAGCTTGAAGCCGGCTTCGGCATGTACTTCGTTGATTCCGCGTTCGCCGAGTGCGTGCAGCAGCGCGGGCAAATCGACCTTGCCGGCCGGATTGGGCAGTACGACCACGTCATGGCCGTCCGCCCGCAGCGCCTCAGCACGTCCGGCATCCTCGCTGGCTGTGGCGATGAGCGCTGGAGCGTCCCGCAGGATGCGTGCGGCGAGCGGCACTTCGAGGCGCGCATCGACCACGATCCGCAGTGGCTGGCGTTCGCAGGGCACGGCGCGGACGTTCAGTTGGGGATCGTCTTCCCTGACGGTGCCGATGCCGGTGAGGACAGCGCAGGCGCGTGCACGCCAGCGATGGCCGTCGTCGCGGGCGGCGCTGCCGGTGATCCACTGGCTGACACCGTTGTCGAGGGCGGTCTTGCCATCCAGCGTACTAGCCGCCTTCAGCCGCAGCCAGGGACGCCCACGGGTCATGCGCGAGACGAAGCCGATGTTGAGTTCGCGCGCTTCATCCTCCAGCAGCCCATGGGCGGTGACGATGCCGGCCGCACGCAGGCGCGCCAGACCACTGCCGGCGACCAGCGGATTGGGGTCTTCCATTGCCGCGACCACGCGGGCTACGCCGGCCTGGATCAGTGCATCGCAGCATGGCGGCGTGCGGCCGAAGTGCGAGCAGGGTTCGAGGGTGACGTAGGCGGTGGCGCCGGCGGCCAACGATCCGGCAACCTGCAAGGCGTGCACTTCGGCATGGGCTTCGCCGGCGCGACGATGCCAGCCTTCGCCGACGATCTGGCCGTCGCGCATCAGCACGCATCCGACCCGCGGATTTGGGGTGGTAGTGTTCAGCCCTTGCGCTGCGAGTGCCAGCGCGCGGGCCATGGCGGCGTGGTCAGCTGCCGAAAAGATCATGCTCGGGATCGGGCGAGGGCGGGTTGGCAGGACGGCCGCGCTTGGGGCGCGTCTGTACTTCGCGGATGATCTCGGAGAACTCGTCGACATCGGCAAAGTTGCGATACACCGAGGCGAAGCGGATGTAGGCAACCTTGTCGAGCTTCTTGAGCTCCTTCATTACCAGTTCGCCGACCTTTTCACTGGGGACTTCGTTCTCGCCCAGCGACAGCAGCTTGGCTTCGATGCGGTCGACCGCGGCTTCGAGCGCCTCGGTGGTGACCGGTCGCTTGCGCAGTGCGAGCGACATGCTGCTTGTGAGCTTGGCGTGGTCGAATTCGCTTCGATTGCCGTTGCGCTTGACGATGTGCGGCATCTTGAGATCGATGCGCTCATAGGTGGTGAAGCGCTTGTCACACTTCAGGCACCGACGACGGCGACGAACGACGTCACCGTCCTCGTTTTCACGGGTGTCGGTGACCTGGGTGTTCGGATCGTCGCAGAAGGGGCACTTCATCGAAATGGTGTGCGGGGCCGGCTGCGGCCGGCCCGCGCCGGACTTACTTGCCGTAGACCGGATACTTCGCGCACAGCTCGGCGACCTTGCCGCGCACGCGCTCGATTACTGCTGCATCGTGCGGGGCATCCAGCACGTCGGCGATCAGGTGGGCGATCTGCTCGGCCTCGATCTCGGTGAAGCCACGGGTGGTCATCGCCGGCGAGCCGATGCGGATGCCGGAGGTGACGAAGGGCTTCTCCGGGTCCTTCGGGATCGCGTTCTTGTTCACCGTGATGTGGGCGCTGCCGAGCACCGCTTCGGCTTCCTTGCCGGTGATGTTCTTCGAGCGCAGGTCGACCAGGAAGACGTGGGATTCGGTGCGGCCGGAGACGATGCGCAGGCCGCGCTCTTCGCCGAGCACGCGCGCCATCACGCGGGCGTTGGCGATGACCTGCTCCTGGTAGTCGCGGAAAGCCGGGGTGGCGGCTTCCTTGAAGGCGACTGCCTTGGCGGCGATCACGTGCTCGAGCGGGCCGCCCTGCAGGCCGGGGAAGATCGCGGAGTTGATCGCCTTCTCGTGCTCGGCCTTCATCAGGATGATGCCGCCGCGCGGGCCGCGCAGGGTCTTGTGGGTGGTGGAGGTGACGACGTCGGCGTGCGGCACCGGGTTGGGGTAGTAGCCGGCGGCGACGAGGCCGGCATAGTGGGCCATGTCCACCCAGAAGATGGCGCCAACTTCCTTGGCGATCTTGGCGAAGCGCTCGAAGTCGATGCGCAGCGAGTAGGCCGAGGCGCCGGCGATGATGATCTTGGGCTTGTGCTCGCGGGCGAGCGCTTCCATCGCCGCGTAGTCGATCTCTTCCTTGGCGTCGAGGCCGTAGGCGACGACGTTGAACCACTTGCCCGACATGTTGAGCGGCATGCCGTGGGTGAGGTGGCCGCCTTCGGCCAGGCTCATGCCCATGATGGTGTCGCCCGGCTTGGCGAAGGCCATCAGCACGGCCTGATTGGCCTGCGAACCGGAGTTCGGCTGCACGTTGGCGGCATCGGCGCCGAACAGCTTCTTCAGCCGGTCGATGGCGAGCTGCTCGACCACGTCCACATGTTCGCAACCGCCGTAGTAACGCTTGCCCGGGTAGCCTTCGGCGTACTTGTTGGTGAGCTGGGAGCCCTGGGCTTCCATCACCGCGTGGGAGACGTAGTTTTCGGAGGCGATCAGCTCGATGTGATCTTCCTGGCGGCGGTTCTCCGCCTGGATGGCGGACCAGAGTTCGGGATCGACCTTGGCGAGAGTATCTTGCGAGGAGAACATGGGACGCGGGCTCGGTAACGAGTGGTTTTTAAAAGCGGATGTTACCACGCAGTCCGCTGGAAGAACGCGCCCGGGCCTGCCGGTCGATGCATGGATTCAGGGCTCGAAACGGTAGCCGACTCCCGTTTCGGTGAGGAAATGTACCGGCTGGGCAGGGTCGCCCTCCAGCTTCTGGCGCAGGCGGCCGACGTAGATGCGCAGATAGTGATTGCTGTCCACATAGGCCGGCCCCCATACCTCGCGCATCAAGTGGTTGTGGGTCAGGACCTTGCCGGCGTTGGCGGCGAGGACAGTGAGCAGGCGGTACTCGATCTTGGTCAGATGCACGGTTTCGCCGTTGCGGCTGACGGTGCGGCGCACGAAATCGGCTTCGACCTCGCCGAAGGCGAGGCGGCCGGAGCTGTCCTCGTGCTTGACGTGGCGGCGCACCAGCGCGCGCACGCGGGCGAGCAGCTCGCCCATGCCGAAGGGTTTGGCGAGGTAGTCGTCGGCGCCTTCGTCGAGCGCGCGGATCTTGTCGTCCTCCTCGCCACGGGCGGACAGGATCAGCACCGGCACATGGCTCCAGGCGCGAATGCCGCGCAGCACTTCCATGCCGTCGATGTCGGGCAGGCCGAGGTCAAGCACGATGAGGTCGGCCTTGCGGATCCCGGCTTCGATCAGGCTGCGCTTGCCGCTGTCGACCGTGAACACGCGGTAGTTCTCGCCTTCGAGCGCGTTGCGCACCAGGCGGCGGATCTGGGGTTCGTCCTCGACGACCAGTACGGTGATGTCCATGGTCTGCCTATTCTTCGTTGATGACCGGTGGGGTGCCGAGCGGCAGCCGCAACTGCACGCAGGCGCCGATGTCGCGGTTGTGCACCGCGATGTTGCCGCCGTGCGCGGCCATGATGCGGTGGCAGATGCTGAGGCCCAGGCCCATGCCCGGGACCGCGGATTCGGCATTGCCGCGTTCGAACAGCTCGAACAGACGGTCGATGTTGCCCGGTGGGAAGCCTTCACCCTGGTCGCAGACCTCGATGCAGGCTTCGTTGGCCTGGAGGTCGGCAAAAGCGGTGATCTCGATCGGCGAACCGGCGGGTGAATACTTGGCGGCATTGTCGATCAGGTTGCAGACCACGCGTTCGAGCAGGGTGGCGTCGAATTCGACCAGCGGCAGGTCGGGCTCCAGCCGGACCCGGATGGGATGGTCCGACAGTTGGGGTTTGAGCAGGCGCAGGCTGGCGGCGATGACATCGTCGAGCAGGTGCCATTCGCGCCGCGGGCGGATGTTGCCGCTATGCAGCCGCGCCATGTCGAGCACGTTGTTGAGGATGCCGCCGAGCGCGCGTGATTGCCGCAGCAGCGTAAGCGCGGTTTCCTGAGCGGGGGGCGGCAGCGGTTCGCGCGACATCACCAGGCTGTCGGCGAGGCCGATCAGCACTGTCATCGGCGTGCGCAGGTCGTGCGAAAGCGCCGCCAGTACCGAGGTGCGCAGACGCTCCGAGGAAATGGCGATGGCGTTGCTTTCGGCGAGTTCGACGTAATGGACCCGCTCGATCGCGGTGGTGAGCAGCGAGGCGATGGTGCGATAGCGCTCGCTTTCGTGGGCCGGCAACCCGGTCTCGTGCCCGTACACCTGCACGAAGAGCTGGCCGCGCGCCGATTCCGAGCTTCGCAGCGGAAACACCGTTGCGCCGTCCGCAGCCGGTGGCGGTTCGCCGCCGGACAACTCGAGGTGAACATGCCTTTCCTGGTGGACGAGATACCCGTCGAGCGCCAGTCGAATCTGTCCCAGGGTGATGCAGCCGGCCAGTTCGTGGGCAAGCTCGTACAGCGCATAAGTATCGCGTTCATGCAGCGCACTCAGCCGGGCTTGCTGGCCGAGGCCGGTGCTGAGTTGCGCGGTGACGAGGCCGACCGTGAGCATGACGACCAATGTCACCAAGTACTGCAGGTCGGTCGGAATGAAGGCGAAGTGCGGCGGGACGACGACGAAATCGAGCAGGGCAGTGTTGGTGACGGCAGCGACTATCGCCGGTCCGCGCCCCAGCCGTAGCGCGATCAGGAAACCCACCAGCAGGAACAGCATGGCGATGTTGGCCGGGTCGAGCACATGGCGCAGCGGTGCCGCGCACAGACTGACCAGCAGGCTGGCCGCCACCGCCAGCAGATAGGGGCGGGCACGTTGCAGGGCGGTCTGGTCCAGTCTGGCGGAAATCACTTCAGGCGGCGAGGTGAGCGAGGGTAGGGCGAACAATAGCCGAGCCATTCGCGGACGCCGTAAAAAAGCTGTTAATTCCCGGGCGGTGCGCGCCCGGTCGAGCACGGGGCGCACCGTCTTGCCTCAGGCGTTGGGCAGTTCGTCGCGGGCGCTTTCGAGATGATGCTGTTCGGCCCAGGCGAGCAGATGCCAATCCTCGCCATCGTAGTCGAGCCAGTTGAGCGCGGCATTCAGGATGGGGAAGTCGCGCGGCGCTTCCAGCGGCAGCCTGCTGGCCAGCCGGTGGGCGATGTCCAGCACACCGCCGTGGGTGACCACCAGGATCTGCTCGCCGCGATGCCGGCCGGCGAGATCGGTGAGGACACTGCCGATGCGGGCGGCGAACACCAGCAGGCTTTCACCGCCCCCGGGGAAGGAGAATTCCGGCTCGCGCGCCTTGAAGCGGTGGTAGGCGTCGGGGTAGCGATCGGCTGCTTCGGCATAGGTCAGCCCCTGGAAGGCACCGTAGTGGCGTTCGCGCAGCGCCGGGGTGGGCCTTGCTTCCAGCCGGCAGGCGCGGGCGGTCGGCGCCGCCGTCTGCAGCGCGCGGGTGAGGTCGCTGGCGTAGATCGCGGCGAAGCGGTGTTCGGCCAGGCTACGTGCAGTGGCCTCGGCCTGCACAAGGCCGACTTCGTTGAGCGGGACGTCCAGGTGTCCCTGCAGGCGGCGTTCCGCGTTCCACAGCGTTTCGCCGTGGCGGACCAGACAAATCCTGCAGTGGTGCGGGTTTTGAGCTTGTTTGCGTGTGTCCATCGATACGTGAATACCCTAGCTTTAAGGCCTAGGCCTCTCAGTGGAATAATCCGGCCACCGCAAAGGCAGGTGTGCGCACAAGCCTGCCAGGCGTCCGGGTATGTTGTCCCCTCCAAAGGAGTAATGAAGTGTCCTTCCTGCTCAACCTGTCGAAGTTGATCGATTGGATCAACGAACGGGTCGGGCGCAGCGTGATGTGGCTGGTACTGATCGCAGTCGTGATCAGTGCAGGCAACGCGCTCGTCCGCAAACTGTTTAACACAAGTTCCAACGCGCTCCTGGAAATTCAATGGTATCTGTTTGCTGCGATTTTCCTGCTTGCGGCCGGCTATACCTTCCTGCGTAACGAGCATGTCCGCATCGACGTGATCACCGGCCGCCTCTCGCCCAAGGGGCAGAACGTGGTCGACATCATCGGCATCCTGTTCTTCATGCTACCTATGGCGGCGATGATCGTCTGGATGTCCTGGCCCATCGTCATGCTCTCGCTTCATTCAGGCGAGATGTCCGCCAATCCGGGCGGCCTGATCCGCTGGCCGGTGAAGATCCTGCTGCCGCTGGGCTTCGCCCTGCTGATCCTGCAGGCGGTGTCCGAATTGATCAAGCGCGTCGCGTTCATCACGGGGCAGGGCCCCAATCCGCTGGAAAAACAGGGCGCTCCGTCGGCCGAAGAAGAACTTGCCGCCGCCATCAAGCAACAGTCTGCGGGAGGCGCGCAATGACCCAGTTCCTGATCGACAACATGGCACCGCTGATGTTTGCGGCGCTGGTGTTCTTCCTGCTGTTCGGCTTCCCCGTCGCCTTCGCGCTGGCGGCCAACGGCATTTTCTTCGGCCTCGTCGGCATCGAACTCGGTCTGCTCAGCCCGGCTCTGTTCCAGGCGCTGCCCGAGCGCATCTTCGGCATCATGGCCAACGACACGCTGCTGGCCATTCCCTTCTTCACCTTCATGGGTCTGATTCTCGAGCGTTCCGGCATGGCCGAGGATCTGCTCGACACCATCGGCCAGCTGTTCGGTCCGATCCGCGGCGGCCTGGCCTATGCAGTGATCTTCGTCGGCGCGCTGCTGGCGGCGACTACCGGCGTGGTGGCGGCTTCGGTGATCTCGATGGGTCTGATCTCGCTGCCCATCATGATGCGCTATGGCTACGACCACCGTCTGGCCGCCGGCGTGATCGCTGCGTCCGGTACGCTGGCGCAGATCATCCCGCCCTCGTTGGTGCTGATCATCATGGCCGACCAGCTCGGCCGTTCGGTGGGCGACATGTACCAGGGCGCGCTGCTGCCTGGCCTGGTGCTGACCGCACTCTACGTCGGCTACGTGTTCCTGGTTACCGTGTTCAGGCCGAAGTTCGCACCGGCCATGCCGGTCGAGGCACGTACCATTCGCGAGGCGGACGGCACTTCCGGCCTGCGTTCGCTGGGCCTGCTGTTCGTGCTGTCGGTGGGGGCTGCCTATGCCTTCGCCCAGTACTACGGCGAAGGCAAGCCGCGCGACGAAGTCATCGTGGTGTCCTCGCTCGTCGCGATCGGCTTCGCCTTCGCGGCTTCGGTGGTCAACAAGCTGCTCAAGCTCGGCCTGCTGTCGAAGATGGCGGAACGTGTGACCTTCGTGCTGATCCCGCCGCTCGGTCTGATCTTCCTGGTCCTCGGCACCATCTTCATCGGCGTTGCGACGCCGACCGAAGGCGGTGCGATGGGTGCGGTCGGCGCGATCGTGATGGCAATGTCGCGCGGACGCCTGTCGCTGAAGCTCACCAAGCAGGCGATGGACGTGACCACCAAGCTGTCCTGCTTCGTGGTCTTCATCCTGATCGGCTCCACCGTGTTCGGCCTGACCTTCCGCGGCGTCAATGGCGACCTGTGGGTGGAGCACCTGCTGACCTCGCTGCCCGGCGGCCAGACCGGCTTCCTGATCGCGGTGAACATCCTGGTCTTCCTGCTGGCCTTCTTCCTCGATTTCTTCGAGCTCGCCTTCATCATCGTGCCGCTGCTGGCACCGGTGGCCGACAAGCTCGGGATCGACCTGATCTGGTTCGGTGTGCTGCTGGCGGTGAACATGCAGACTTCCTTCATGCACCCGCCCTTCGGTTTCGCGCTGTTCTACCTGCGTTCGGTGGCGCCGCCGAAGATCAAGACCTCGGAAATATACTGGGGGTCGGTGCCCTTCGTCTGCATCCAGATCATCATGGTGGCGCTGATCATCATCTTCCCCAACCTCGTTTCTTACGATCACGGCAAGGCGCAGACGGCACCGACCGAACTGCAACTGCAGCTGCCCGGGGCCGAGGGCTCTGGCGGGAGCGGCAGCAGCGAATCCGGTGCTCCTCAACTCGACTTGCTGCAGCAGCTGCAGCAGGGCGGAAACCGCTGATCGCTTTCGGCCGCCAAATAGAAAGGGCCCTTAGGGGCCCTTTCTATTTGGCGGCGCGCAGGCCGTTGCGGTGCTGTCCTGGAACGGGCGGTGGTGGTGCGCGGAACTGTCACCATGGGTCGCCCTGTCATGGGCCGTCATGGCGTTCGGCACAAGATCTCCGGTCGTCGACGTACAGAGTGAGGCGCAAGCCCTGCCAGCGTGTCCAACGGCGTTCGCGGGCAGGCCCTGAAACAGGCAGACGGCAGTCGCGACGGCGGTAGGCGTAAAAAAGCCCGCAGCGCGCTGCGGGCTTGATCCTGGGGTAGGGCTGCGGGTTTAGCGCGCCGATTGCAGGAAGCGGTCGATGGTCGCTTCGGCGACGCTGAACCAGGCGTTCTGCGACTTACGGTACTTATCCCATTCGGTGAAGATCTTCTTCCAGGCGGGATTCTTGCCGGCTTCTTCGTTGTACAGCTCGAAGGCAGCCTTGTATGCACCCTTCATGATCTCGTCCGAATAGGCTTCCAGCTTGACGCCGTTCGACAGCAGGCGGGCTAGCGCTTGCGGGTTCTTGTCGTCGTAGGAGGCCATCATCGTGACGTTGGCTTCGTGGGCGGCGGCGCGGAAGGCGTCCTGATAGAACTTTGGCAGCTTCGCCCACGCGTCCTTGTTGATGAAGAAGTGGACCACCGGACCCGGCTCCCACCAGCCCGGATAGTAGTAGTGCGGGGCAACCTTGTAGAAGCCCAGCTTTTCGTCGTCGTAGGGACCGACCCACTCGGCCGCGTCGATGGTGCCCTTTTCCAGCGACGGGTAGATGTCGCCGCCGGCGATCTGCTGGGGGATGGCGCCGAGACGCGAGAACACTTCGCCGCCCAGGCCCGCGATACGGATCTTCAGGCCCTGCACGTCGGCCAGGGTCTTGACCTGTTTGCGATACCAGCCGCCCATCTGCGTGCCGGTGTTGCCGCCGGCGAAGGACAGGACGTTGTAATTGGCGTAGAACTCGTCGAGCAGCTGCTGGCCGCCGCCGAACATGATCCAGGCGTTCATCTGGCGGGCGTTCATGCCGAACGGGACCGAAGTGCCGAAGCCGAAGGTCTTGTCCTTGCCGACGTAGTAGTACGAGCAGGTGTGGCAGATTTCGACGGTACCTTGCTGCACGGCGTCCAGCGCCTGCAGGCCGGGGACGATTTCACCGCCCGGGAAGACGCGGATGTCGAACTTGCCGTCGGTCATCGCGCGCAGGCGGTTGGCCATGACTTCCGCGCCGCCGTAGATGGTGTCCAGGCTCTTGGGGAAGCTGGAGGTCAGACGCCACTTGATTTCGGGCAGGCCCGTCTGGACGGCCGGTGCGCCGGCCGGCGCGCCCGCAGGAGCAGCGGCCGGTGCGGCTGCTTCTTCCTTCTTGCCGCAGGCCGCGAGGCCGACGGCGGCACCGGCAACCAGGCCGGCACCCGCTTTCTGCAGGAATGAACGACGTTCCACGATCTCTCCTCTTTGTCTGTGAACGAATATTTTTGCGACGCCGCCGATTATAGGCGTTGGCTGTTTGGCCAAAACGGCGGAAAACCCTAATCGGCGTGGCTTTGCGGCCGATTCGAGTGGGTCGCGGATGGCGCTGGCGATGCCCCTGCGGCGGTATGCGCCATTCCGTCGGCAAAGAGAAGAAGCGGGGTCAGCGGCCGGCGATCTTCATGCATTCGATCAGCACCGAGCCGCAGTGCTTGGCGCCGCGCGGCAGGGCGTCGTTGCCGATGGCGACAATGTTGCGGAACATGTCGCGCAGGTTGCCGGCGATGGTGACTTCCTCCACCGCGTGCTTGATCTTGCCTTTTTCCACCCAGAAGCCGGCGGCGCCGCGCGAGTAGTCGCCGGTGACGTAGTTGACGCCGTGGCCGAGGAGTTCGGTGACCACCAGGCCTTTGTCCATCTGGCGGATGAGGCCGGCCAGATCCTCGCTGCCCGGCTTGACGGCGAGGTTGTGCGAGCCGCCGGCGTTGCCGGTGGTCTGCATGCCGAGCTTGCGCGCGGAATAGGTGGACAGGAAATAGCCCTGCAGCACGCCGTCGATGACCACCTCGCGATCCCGGGTGGCGACGCCGTCGCTGTCGAACCAGCTCGAGCCGAAGGCCTTCTTCAGGTGGGGACGTTCGGCGATGCTCACCACCGGCGAGAACACCTGCTGGCCGAGGCTGTCGAGCAGGAAGCTGGACTTGCGGTAGAGCGAACCGCCGCTCACCGCCTGTACGAAGTTGCCGAGCAGGGTGACGGCCAGCGGGGCTTCGAAGATCACCGGCATTTCGCAGGTGCGGATCTTCTTGGCGCCCAGTCGAGCAATGGCCCGCTCGCCGGCTAGGCGGCCGACGTCTTCCGCAGCGATCAGGTCGGCGGCATCGCGCCGCGAGTCGTACCAGTACTCGCGTTGCATGCCGTCGCCTTCGCCGGCGATCACCGAGCACGACAGGCCGTGGCGGGTGGTGGCGTAGCCGCCGATGAAGCCGAGGCTGTTGGCGGAGACGAACTGCGACTGCTGGATGGAGACGTTGGCGCCTTCGGAATTGGTGATCTTCGGGCCGACGGCGAAGGCTGCATCCTCGCAACGGCGCGCCAGCTCGATGGCTTCATCCACCGAGATGTCCCACGGGTGGAAGAGGTCGAGGTCGGGCATGTCCTTGGCCATCAGCGCGGCGTCGGCCAGCCCGGCGCAGGGGTCGGGCGCGGTGAAGCCGGCGATCGAAACCGCCGCATCCACCGTGGCCTTGAGCGCGGCCTTGGAGAAATCCGAGGTGCTGGCGTAGCCGCGCTGCTGGCCGAGATAGACGGTGACGCCGATGCCCTTGTCGCGGTTGTACTCGATGGTATCGACCTCGCCCTTGCGCACCGCCACCGACTGGCCGAAGCCTTCGGAGACGTCGGTTTCGCAGGCCGAGGCACCGCGCTTCTTCGCGTACTTCAGGATGTCGGTGGCGATTTCGCGCAGATGGGCCTGGGAGAAGGAGAAGCCTTGAGCGGACATGGGCGGAAGACCAGTGGGCAAAGGCTATAATCTTAACCCGATCCCCGCCCGACGCTTGAGCCACGATGGTTTCCCGTTCAGATTTCCACGACTATTCCGATGACGACATGCTCGAGCCGCCGAGCAAGAGCAGCCGCAAGCGGGCGATGCACGCGCTACAGGATCTCGGCCAGCAACTGGTCGAATTGTCGGTCGAGCGCCTGCGCAAGGTGCCGATGCCCGAAGAGCTGTTCGACGCGGTACGCGACGCGCAGCGTTTCACTTCGCACGAGGCCCGTCGTCGCCAGATGCAGTACATCGGCAAATTGATGCGCAACATCGACCCCGAGCCCATCCAGGCCCAGCTAGACGTATTCAATGGTGTTTCGGCCGCCGAGGTGGCGAAGCAGCACAGGCTGGAGAAGCTGCGTGTCGATTTCATCGACGACGAAAAGGTGCTGGAGAAGATCGCCTCCACCTGGCCGCATGCCGACCTGCAGCACCTGCGCACGCTGCGGCGCAATGCGATCAAGGAACGCGAGCACAACAAGCCGCCGAAGTCCTTCCGCGAGATCTTCCGGGTCCTGCGCGAACTGGAAGAGGGCACTGTCGCGGCCGAGGACGAATCCACCGATTACGACAATCCGGAGCAAGCATGAGCGACAGCATCACCATCGGCCTGGTCTCGATCAGCGACCGTGCCTCGGACGGCACCTACGAAGACCAGGGCATCCCTTCGCTGAAGGACTGGCTCGGCAAGGCGCTGACCTCGCCGTGGACGGCGGTCACGCGGCTCATCCCCGACGAGCAGCCGGTGATCGAGCGCACGCTGATCGAGCTGGCCGACACCGTTGGCTGCTCGCTGATCCTCACCACCGGCGGCACCGGCCCGGCACCGCGCGACGTCACCCCGGAGGCGACGCTGGCGGTGGGCGACAAGGTGATGCCGGGTTTCGGCGAGGAGATGCGCCGCATCAGCCTCAACTTCGTGCCGACCGCCATCCTGTCGCGCCAGGTCGCGGTGATCCGTGGCCAGAGCCTGATCGTGAACCTGCCGGGCCAGCCGAAGTCCATCCGCGAAACCCTGGAAGGGCTGCGCGCTGCCGACGGCAGCGTCGACCACGTCGGCATCTTCGCGGCAATACCCTACTGCATCGACCTCATCGGCGGCCCTTATGTGGAAACCGACGAGGCGGTGATCAAGGCCTGGCGGCCCAAGCACGCCATCCGCCAGAAGCCGGCAGCGGTCTGAAGCCACAACGCCCCGGCCCTGCATCTGTCGGGCGGGGCTCTCCGTGCCAGGTCACTTCGGGACGATGGGTATCACCTTCCCCTTGAAGGCCGGCGCGGGCGGCATCCGTGGTGCGCTTGCCAACTGGCGGCGACGTTCCTGTTCGCGCCACCAGGCGCGCAGGCCGAGCAGGGCCGCGAGCAGCAGCGCATAGATCGCCGGCTCCAGCACGTCGGCCTTCACCAGCCACCAGTAGTGCAGCACGCCGAGGATGGCGATGGCGTACACCGCCCGGTGCAGGGCCTGCCACTTGCGGCCCCCCATGCGGCGGATGGCGAAGGCGTTGGAGGTGGCGGCCAGCGGTGTCATCAGCACCAGCGCGGCGAAGCCGACGGTGATGAAGGGGCGCTTGAGGATGTCGTGCGCGATTGCCGTCCAGTCGAAGAACTGGTCCAGCCACAGGTAGGTGAGAAAGTGGGCGACGCCGTAGGCAAAGGCGAACAGCCCGAGCATGCGGCGCAGGCGCAGCAGCCAGTGCAGGCCGGTCAAGCGGCGCAACGGCGTCACCGCCAGCGTGATCAGCAGGAAGCGCAGCGTCCATTCGCCGCTGGCGTGGGTGATGGCTTCGATCGGGTTGGCACCTAGCGTGTCGGCCTGCACGCCGAGCGCCAGTTGCAGCGCCGGCACCAGGCAGAGCAGGAAGAGCGCAGTCTTGATGGCGCCGATCTGCAGCGGCGAGGGGACGAAAATCCTGTTCTTCATCGCGATGGGCAAGCTGTTTCCTAGTAATTGCGCTGCAGGTCTATGCCCTGGTAAAGGCTGGCGACCTGATCGGCGTAGCCGTTGAACATCAGCGTCGGCCGCTTGCGGAATTCGCCGATGCGGCGCTCGGTGGCCTGGCTCCAGCGCGGATGCGACACCTCGGGATTCACGTTGGAGTAGAAGCCGTATTCCTGCGGCGCCGAGCGGTTCCAGGCAGTGGCGGGCTGTTTTTCGACCAGGCGGATGGTGACGATGGATTTTGCGCTCTTGAAGCCGTACTTCCACGGTACGACCAGGCGCACCGGTGCGCCGTTCTGGTTGGGCAGCACTTCGCCGTAGAGGCCGACCGCCAGGATGGTGAGTGGATGCATGGCTTCGTCCAGGCGCAGGCCTTCGGCATAGGGCCAGTCCAGCACCGGTCGGCGCATCATGATCTTTTCGTCATAGTGGCTGACGAACTCCACGTACTTCGCACTGCCCAGCGGTTCGACCTGCTTGAGCAGCGCGGCCAGCGGGAAGCCGACCCAGGGGATGACCATGGACCAGGCCTCGACGCAGCGCAGGCGGTAGATGCGTTCTTCCAGCGGGGCGATGCGCAGCAGCTCGTCGATGTCGAAGCTGCGCGGCTTGCCGGCCAAGCCTTCGACGCGCACGGTCCATGGCCGTACGGCCATCTTGCCGGCGTTCTCGGCCGGGTCGCCCTTGTCGGTACCGAACTCGTAGAAGTTGTTGTAGGTGGTGACGGACTTGTAGGCCGTCTTCTCTTCCGACGTGCTCAAGGGCGAGCTGGCGAGCGGGGCGAGTCTGGCGCCTGTTGCCGCGGCCGCAAGGACTTTGCCCGGCCAGGCCTGACCGAACGCGGCAGCGGTCAGCGTGGCGCCGGCGGCGAGGATGAAACGGCGACGGTCCTCGAACAGCGCGCGCGGCGTGATCTCGGATGGTGCGATGTCGCTCGGGGTCTTGATCAACATGTCGTGCTCCTGCGGGGGGACACCGTATTAGTCGTGCACCGCAGAGACAACTTACACCCCGTGCCGTTCGACTTTCATTGGCTGCTGCGACTGTAGCCGGGCGAGAGCACCTCGACCTGCCGTCGCCGCAGGCACAGCCGGAACAGCGGGCCGGTGATCGTGGTGGACAACACCGCCAGCGTGACCAGGGCCGCGTAGGCGTGCTCGGAGAGCAAACCCTGGTCGCGCAGGATGGTGGCGGCGACGATCTCCATCAGGCCCTTGCACTGCAGCAGCGCGCCGACAGCCAGTGCTTCACGGCGCGACAGCGTGGACGAGGGCGGGTAGGCAAGCACGGCCGCCAGCTTGGACAGCACCGACAGGGTCAGCAGGGCCAGTGAGGCCGCGAGCGAGGTCCAGGTCAGCGCGTCGCCGTCGATGCGCAGGCCGCTGTGGCCGAAGAACAGCGGCGCGAGGCCGAACAGCGCGATCAGGCCGATGCGCTCGACCGGCAGGCGGGCCGCCCAGTTGGGCGCCATCACCGCACCGGCGAAATAAGCACCGAGCAACGCGTGGAGGCCGAGCTTCGAACTCGCCCAGGCACCGGCGGCAAGATAGGCAGCGCCAACCAGCCAGATCGCCGCCTGCGAAGGCAACTGCTTGCGCCGCGTCGCCGAGGCGCCGAGCACGGCGAGCAGGGCCAGCACGCCGACAGCGATGATTTCGGTGCCGTCCCAGCCATCGAGGCCATTGCCCCCGTTGGCCGCGAGCAGCAGCAGGGCGAGCCCGATCCACAGCACGGCATCGTCGATCACCGCGACGCCGAGCGCGATCTGGCCGAGTGGTCGTTGATGCGGGCGCAGCTCGCGGACGAGGCCGATCAGCACCGGCAGCGCGCTTACCGCCACGCACAGGCCGACCGCCAGCGCACCCAGCCAGCCGTTGCCGCGCGGTGCGCTCCAGCCCGGCAGGTCGAGGAAGTGGTAGCGCGCAGCGAGCGTGCCGACGATGAAGGGCAGGGCAAGCGCGGCCGCCGCGCTGGTGGCGAGGCGGGAGACCGACAGCCGCTGCTGCGGCAGGGCGTGGACGGTTTCGGATGCATCCGGCGTCTGGCGCATCTCCAGCCCGGCGGTAAAGGCCAGCACCAGAACACCGATCAGGCCGATCTTGTCACCGTAGGACGAGGGGACGCCGAGTTCGGCGAAGGGGAGGCCGGATGCGGCAAGGCCGAGACCGACCAGGATGGGCAGCACGGCGAGCGGAATCGAGCGTCCGAGCGCCCGCCACACCAGCCAGGGCAGCAGGATGAAGGCCAGCGCATCAGCACCGACGGCAAGCAAAGGGGGCATGACCTACTCCCCGGTTCCGTTGGATGGAAGGCCACCTTACCGCCAACTTTTTTGCGACGCAACAAGCGGTGCTGCTTCGGTCGCCGCGAAAGTTCGCTAGAATCGAACGCTTTCCCGCGTGTTCGCTAGGTTTCGTCATGTCCGCCTCAATCAAGATCCATATCGACGACGTCCGCATCAAGGAGATCAAGGAGCTGGTGCCGCCCGCGCACGTGCTGCGCGAGTTCCCGGCCACCGCCAGGGCGGCCGAGACGGCGTACGAGGCGCGCCAGGCGATCCACCGCATCCTTTACGGCGCCGACGACCGCCTGCTGGTGGTGATCGGGCCGTGTTCCATCCACGATGCCGCTGCGGCGCTGGAATACGCCCGTCGCCTCAAGGTCGAGGCGGACAGGCTCAAGGACGATCTGCTGGTGGTGATGCGTGTGTATTTCGAGAAGCCGCGTACCACGGTGGGCTGGAAGGGACTGATCAACGATCCGCACCTCGACAACAGCTTCGCCATCAACGAAGGCGTGCGCCTGGCGCGCAAGCTGTTGTGGGAAATCAACGAACTCGGCCTGCCCGCCGGCACCGAGTTTCTCGACATGATTACCCCGCAGTACATCGCCGACCTCATCAGCTGGGGCGCGATCGGCGCCCGCACGACCGAGAGCCAGGTGCACCGTGAGCTTGCCTCCGGCCTGTCCTGCCCGGTGGGTTTCAAGAACGGCACGGACGGCAACGTGCGCATCGCGGTTGATGCGATCAAGGCGGCGCAGTCGCCGCACCATTTCCTCAGCGTCACCAAGGCCGGGCACTCGGCCATCGTGTCGACCCGCGGCAACGAGGACTGCCACGCCATCCTGCGCGGCGGCAAGAGCACCAACTACGACGCCGCCAGCGTCGACGCGGCCTGCAAGGAACTGGCTGCGTCGGGCGTGCCGGGCAAGGTCATGGTCGATTTCTCGCACGCCAACAGCCGCAAGCAGCATCGCCTGCAGATCGAGGTGGCGCACGACGTCGGCGCCCAGCTGGCCCGCGGCGAGGACCGCATCATCGGCGTGATGATCGAATCCCACCTCAAGGAAGGCCGGCAGGATCTCAAGCCGGGCTGCGAGCTGGAGTACGGCAAGAGCATCACCGATGCCTGCATCGGCTGGGAAGACAGCGTGAGCGTGCTCGAAACCCTGGCCGCCGCGGTGCGTGAGCGCCGCGTGGAGCGTGCCTCCGAGACGGAGTAAGTCCTCGTCTTGCCCCGATTCGCATCCGTGCGTGAAGACGCCCGCCGACAGCGATGCCGGCGGGCGTCGTCGTTTCCGCCGTGGCCCAGCGCACTGCCTCATGGAGTATCGATAGCACCATGGACATTTCCGTCCAGATGATCGCCGCCGCCGCTGCGGGCCTTGTGGTCGGTGGCGTGCTGGCTGCCGCGCTGCTGCGCGGGCGGATCGCGCTTGCGGCCGAGCGGGCCAGGATGGAGGCCGAGGCGGGGCTGGCCCCGCTGACCGAGCGCGCCCGTCTGCTGGAGGAGGAACGCCAGTCCTTGCGCGCGGCCAACGTCGAACTCGCTGCGCGTGCGGAAGGCTGGCGCGAGGCGCTGGAGAAGACGCGCGCGGAGCGCTCGGTGCTGGTCGAGCGCCTCGGTGCCGAGCGCAGACAGGCGCAGGACAAGATCGACCTGCTGCAGCAGGCGCGCGAGGCCCTGTCCGACCAGTTCAAGTCGCTTGCCGCCGAGATCCTCGAGGACAAGTCGAAGCGCTTCACCGAGCAGAACCAGGCCAACATCGGTGCGCTGCTCGATCCGTTGCGCCTGCGCCTGCAGGAATTCCAGGGCAAGGTCGAGGAAGTCTATGTGCAGGAGGGCAAGGACCGCAGCGCGCTGGCCGAGCAGGTGCGCCAGCTGATGGAGCTCAACCGTGCGCTCGGCCAGGACGCGAAGAACCTGACCCGCGCGCTGAAAGGTTCGGTCAAGGCGCAGGGCAACTGGGGCGAACTGGTGCTGGAGCGCGTGCTGGAGGCCTCCGGCCTGCGCCGGGGCATGGAATACGACACCCAGGAAAGCCACACCCGCGAGGATGGCAGTCGTGCCCAGCCCGACGTGGTGATCCACCTGCCGGAAGACCGCCACCTGGTGGTGGACGCCAAGGTCTCGCTCACCGCTTACGAGGGCTATGTGATCGCCGAAGACGATGCCGGGCGTCAGCTCGCCGTCCGCCGCCATCTCGATTCGGTGCGCGCCCACATCAAGGGGCTGGCCGAGCGTAACTACCAGGCGCTGTACGGCCTGGGATCGCTCGATTTCGTGCTGATGTTCGTGCCTATCGAGCCCGCCTTCATGCTGGCGGTGACGCACGACGACACGCTCTTCATGGATGCCTGGCAGAAGAACGTGCTGCTGGTGAGTCCCTCGACCCTGCTCTTCGTGGTGCGCACCGTCGCCCACCTGTGGCGCCAGGAGGCGCAGAACCGCAATGCGCAGGACATCGCGCGCCGCGGCGCCGAGCTATACGACAAGCTGGCCGGCTTCGTGGACGATCTCGACACGCTCGGCAACCGGCTCGGTCAGGCGCAGAAGTCCTTCGACGCCGCCTATGGCAAGTTCACCCGCGGCCGCGGCAATCTCATCCGCCAGGCGGAAATGCTGCGCGAACTCGGCGTGAAACCGACCAAGTCGCTTGCAGCCGGGCTGGTGGAGCAGGCTGCCGAGGACGACGAGCCAACCGCGCCGGCGCTTCGGCCCGCCGGCAGCGACGCGGCCTGAGCGGGCGGGCAAGGAGCGCTGCGGTGCGCAAGATCATCCACTGCGATTGCGACTGCTTCTACGCGTCGGTGGAGGTGCGCGACAACCCGGCGCTCGCCGGCAAGCCGCTGGCGGTCGGCGGGCGCGCCGAGACGCGCGGCGTGATCGCCACCTGCAGCTACGAGGCGCGCGCCTTCGGCGTGCATTCGGCGATGTCCACTGCGCGTGCGCTGCAGCTGTGCCCGCAGCTCATCCTGCTGCCGCCGGATTTCGAGCGCTACCGTGCGGCGTCGCGCCAGATCCTCGACATCTATCGCGACTACACGCCGCTGGTCGAGCCCTTGTCGCTCGACGAGGCCTATCTGGACGTCAGCGGCGTGGACCGCTGCCAGGGTTCGGCAACGTTGATGGCGCAGGAAATCCGCGCCCGCATCCGCGCGGAAGTGGGCATCACCGCCTCGGCCGGCATCGCGCCCAACAAGTTCCTCGCCAAGGTGGCCAGCGACTGGAACAAGCCCGATGGCCAGTTCGTCGTGCGGCCGCAGGATATCGACGCTTTCGTCGCCGCGTTGCCGGTGAAGAAGATCTTCGGTGTCGGCAAGGTCACCGCAGCGAAGCTCAACCGGCTCGGGGTTCAGACCTGCGTCGACCTGCGCAGCTGGAGCCTGGCCGATCTCACCCGCGAGTTCGGCAGCTTCGGCGCCGGCTTGTACCGGCTGTGCCGCGGTATCGACCACCGCGAGGTCAAGCCCGACCGCATCCGCAAGTCGCTGTCGGTGGAGACCACCTACGTGACCGATCTGCCGGACCTGGCCGCCTGCCAGGCGGCGCTGCCGGCGCTGATCGAGGAGTTCCAGCGTCGTTTCGCCCGCGCGCGCGAGGCCAGGCCGGTACACAAGGCGGTGGTCAAGATCAAGTTCGCCGACTTCTCGCAGACCACTGTCGAATGTGTCGCGAGCGCTCCGACGGCCGCGATCTGGCAGGGGCTGCTGACCGAGGGCCACGCGCGCCGCGGCTTGCCGGTGCGCCTGCTGGGCGTCGGCGTGCGCTTTGCCGAGCAGGGCGAACCTGCCTCAGATGACGCCCAGATAGATCTCTTTGACGACGGGGGCGCGGCCTCCGGTCCTCAGCTGCCATCCCGTCCCGATTTGCGAGACACCCCGACATGAGCGATCCGCAGTCCGTCGCACTCGAATCACCCGAACCTACAGTGACGGACGCGCACGACCGTCCGGTCAGTCTGCCGGCGCTCTACCGCGCGCTCTGGCGCCACGCCGCCGGGGTGCGCCACCTCATCCTTTGGGGCTTCGCGCTGCTGCTCGCCTCGCAACTCTTCAAGCTCGCGGTGCCCTGGCTGGCGGGGAATGCGATCAATGCAATCCAGCACGGCGGGCTGGATTCGCTGCCGGCGGCGGGGCGCTGGCTGGCTCTGGTGTTCGCGGCGATTGCGGCGAGCTGGCTGCTGCACGGACCCGGCCGCATCCTCGAGCGCAACGTCGCGCTCAAAGTGCGCGAGCGGCTCTCCGCCTTGCTGGTCGGCCGATTGGTGGCAGCGCCGCTCGCCTGGCATGAGCGCCATCACTCGGGCGAGACCACGCACCGGGTGCAGCAGAGCACGCACGCGCTCTACGACTTTGCCCAGAGCCAGTTCATCTACCTGCAGAACACGGTGCGGCTGGTGGGGCCTATCGTCGCCCTGTGGCTGATCTCGCCACTGGTGGGCACGGTGGCGGTGGTCGGCTACGGTCTCATCGGCCTGCTCATCACCCGCTTCGACCGCTACATGATGCAGCTGGCGGTGGAAGAGAATCGCGCCGAGCGACGCTATACCGCGACGCTGGTCGATGTGCTCGGCAACGTGTTCTCGGTGCTGGCGTTGCGCCGCGGCGAGGGCGTGGCGCGCTTGATTGCCGACCGTCTGGCGGACGCCTTCGGGCCGCTCAGGCGCAGCATCGTGCTCAACGAGGCCAAGTGGTGCTCGGTCGATCTGCTCGCCAGTATGCTGTGGTGCGTGCTGGTGGCGGTGTATGCGGCCGAAGCGGGCGGACTGTTCGGTGGCGCGGTGGGCGCTGCCGCGGGCGGCGTCGCGCTCGGCAAGGTGTTCATGGTCTACGAGTACGCCCAGCAGGCCGGCGGCGTGATCACCGCCATTGCCGCGCATTTCCAGTCGCTGTCGCGCCAGCGCGCCGACTACGCGGCGGCCCGGCCCTTGATCGAGGCACCGCAGACCGCCATGCCGACGGCGCCGGGGGACGGCGACTGGCACAGGCTGACGCTGGCCGAACTGCGGTTTGCCCATGCCGCGGCCCGTGGCGGCGCTGCACTGGCGATCGACCGGCTGGAACTGGTGCGTGGCCGTCGCTACGCCCTGATCGGACCGAGCGGTGCAGGCAAGACCACGCTGCTGCGTCTGCTCGCCGGGCTGGACCAGCCCGAGGCTGCGCGTCTTACGCTCGACGACGACGAGGTGTGCGATCCGGCCGAGCGCCTGCGCACGCTGGCGACGCTGATCCCGCAGCAGGCGGAAATGTTCGACGGCAGTCTGGCGGAAAACCTCGCGCTGGGAGCGGATTCCGGCGTGCGGCGGATCGATGCGGCGCTGCATGCGGCCGGAGCGGATGCGCTGGTCGCTGGCTTGCCCGAGGGGCTCGCGAGCCGTGTGTCCGAAGGGGGCGCCAACTGGTCGGGCGGGCAGCGCCAGCGCCTTGCCCTCGCCCGTGGCGTGCTGGCGGCGGAAGGCAGCGGGCTGGTGCTGCTGGACGAACCCACCAGCAGCCTCGATCCGGAGTCGGAATCCCGCGTCTATCAGCGCCTCTTCGAGCACTTCGCCGACGCGGCGCTGGTGTCCTCGGTGCATAGGCTGCACCTGCTGGACCGTTTCGACGAAGTGATCCTGATGTGTGCCGGTCGCATCGAGGCGGCCGGCAGCGCTTGGACGCTGGCGCAGTCATCGACCCTGTTCCGCGAGCTGCTGGCGGCGCAGGGAAAGGATGCGGCGGAGCGGGCGGCGCCGCTGTCGCGCTGACGCGCGCGGCCCGCTCCGGCCGGATGCCGGCTCAGGCGGCCTGCACCCACTCCATCGCCAGATCGCGATGGATGCGGCCGGCGGCTTCCAGCGCGCCCTCCATGTAGCCTGCGCCGTAGGCAGCGGTTTCGGTGCCGCCGAAGTAGAGCTTGTCCTGCCAGTGCGCCAGGCGCAGGTCGCGGTTGGCGTAGTCGGGGTGGAACAGCGGCGGTGTGCGGTCCAGCGTGCTGCAGGTGTGCAGTTCCTGCGCCCAGTCCTGGTACAGGCTGTCGCCACCTTGGGCGGCCATGCCGAAGAGCTGGCCGAGGTGGCTGGCGGTCAGCATGGGCAGGCCACCGGCAAAGGACTCGCGCAGCGGCGCGGGCAGGGCGACAAAGGCGCCGATGACGGCCGCGGTCTCGTCGTTGCCGGCGTCCCAGGTTTCCGCCAGTACCGCGCCGTGGTAGCGGGTGAAGGCGGTGCCCGACAATCCCTGTTCGCGCCAGAAGGCCTTGGCGTAGCGGGTGACGAGCTTGGCCTGCGCCGCCATCCAGGTCGGCGCGTCGCGCATGGCTTGCCTTACGCGCGGCGCCAGCGGCGGATCGAAGGTGACATGTTCTTCGAGCAGGCGGGGCGGCAGCGCAAGCACCACCTGGCGCGCCGACACGAAGCGCTCGCCGTCCGGTTCGCTGAAGTGCAGCTCGACGTGCGAGCCGCGGTTGCGCACCGCGGTCAGGGCGTGGCTGAGGTGGATGCGGTCGCGCGGCAGGCGTTCGCCGAGCGCGGCGATCAGGCTGCCCATGCCGCCGGCGAGACGACGGGCGCCGCCATGCACGTCGGTCTGGTCGAGCGGACTGGGCTTGCCGCCGGCTTCGTCCTGCAGCAGGTGGGTGCCGTCTTCCCGCTGCGGAATGCTGGCCAGGCCGAGATCGGCGGCAAGCCGGGAGATGCGCGGCTGGGTGTCGGGCCAGAACCAGGTCGGCCCGAGATCGACCGCGTTGCCGGCGGTGTCCGTCCGGCTGAGGATGCGGCCGCCGAGGCGGTCGCGTGCCTCGAATACCGCGAACGAGCGGTTCGCGCGCTGCAGGGTGTTGGCGAGTGCGAGTCCGCACAGGCCGCCGCCGACGATTGCAGTTTCCAGCATGGTGTCACCTCGCATTGAATACGACCGGAATGCGGGGTGTGCTGCAAGCTTCGTTCCAGCCGCCGGGTGCCGGCCGCGACGGCTTGCGGCAAGGGGGCGGAGGCTACCGATCGGTCGCCGGCGCGTCGTGTTGCCCTCAGTCGGACGCCCGATGTGCGCTTTGCTTCAGGCGCGTGCCTGGCCTTGGGGGCGGACCAGCCGGAAGGTGAGGTTGAGCCGTGCGCCGGTGATCTCCGGCTCGGCGAGCACGGCGTGTTCCCAGGCTTGCTGGAAGGGGGCGCGCATCAGCAGCAGGGTGCCGGCCGGCAAGGGCAGCGAATCTGCCGTGCCGCCGGTTCCGGCCTTGGGCCGCCAGTGGAAGCGCCGCGTTGCCCCCAGGCTGAGAGACGCGATGTGCGGGGCCGGGCCGAGGTCGTCCTCGTCGTCGGCATGCCAGCCGACGGCGTCGTCGCCGTCGCGGTAGAGGTTGGCGAGTACCGCGTTGAAACGCTCGCCGGTGTGCGCTTCGACGGTATCGCGCAGCGCGGCGAGTTCGGGCGTCCAGGGGTGCGAGTTGAGCAGGTTCTGGGCGTAGCGGTACTCGATGCCGGGATCGGAGAACCAGCATTGCAGGCGAGGCAGACGAAAGCGCCGGCCGGCGGCGCTGAAGCCGCCGTCGTTCCAGGGGATGTCGGCACACAGGCGCTCGAACAGGCGCTGCGCTTCCGCCGGCGTCTGCAATGTGCAGCAGGCAAGCAGGGGCTGGCTGGGGTGGGGCGTCATCATCGGTGCATGCTCGGCGATTCGTGTCGGCAGGGCGGTTCCCGCGGGTGCGCGTCTTGCTTCGGTCGATGGCTCAAGCATACAGAGTCGCGGAGGGCATCGTGCAGAAGTCAGCGAGAGTGGCGGTGGCCACCAAGGACGGCCTTGCGGTCAGCGAACACTTCGGCCACGCCAAGCTGTTCCATGTGTACGACGTGGATGCGGACGGCCACCGTCTGGTCGAAAAACGCGAGGTGGCGCACTACTGCCTCGGTGGCAGTTCCGACCAGGGGGCCTTGGCCGGCATCCTCGCCGCAGTGGCCGATTGCGAGGCGGTGCTGGTGGCCAAGATCGGCGACGGGCCGACAGAGAAACTGAAGGTGAAGGGCATCGTTGGTCTGGGCGATTACGCCTGGGAAGCGATAGGCGAGGCGCTGGCTCACTATCACGCCGGGCGCGACGCACACCTCGCCGCGCTCGCCGAGGATCCGGCGGCATGATGCCGGCCCGAGCTCGGGCCGGCACAGGGCTCAGGCGTTCTTGCGCTTCTGCCACAGCACGTCGCCGCGGCCGCCGGCGCGGTTGAGCACGCGGCCGAGCACGAAGAGCAGATCCGACAGGCGGTTGAGATACTGCCGTGGGCCGTCGTTCACCGCTTCTTCCAGCGCCAGCGCCACCAGGGAGCGCTCGGCACGCCGGCACACCGTGCGGGCCTGGTGAGCCAGCGCCGCGGCGCGGGTGCCGCCGGGGAGGATGAAATCCTTGAGTGGTTCCAGCGGCTCGTTGAGGCGGTCGAGTTCGGCTTCGAGATGATCCACCTGCTTGCCGGTGATCATGCTCATGCCGGGAATGCAGACCTCGCCGCCGAGATCGAAGAGGTCGTGCTGCACGTTGGTGAGCAGGGCACGCACGTCTTCCGGCAACTCTTCGCACAGCAGCACGCCGATGATGGCATTGACCTCGTCGACCTCGCCGAGGCTGTGGATGCGCAGGCTGTTCTTGGACACCCGCTTGCCGTCGCCGAGGCCGGTAGTGCCGGCGTCGCCGGTGCGGGTGTAGATCTTGGAAAGGCGGTGTCCCATGCGTGTCTCTCGTGTTGTGTTGACGTGCACGTCAATTATACGGGCGGGAGAGGTGCTGCCGCGTGCGTCCGGAAGCGCTTGATGCTCATGATAAACTCGCGCATTCGCCCGCAGCCCGGGCTCCACGTCCTGTTCGAACGCAAACATCCATGAAATCTGCCGAAATTCGCGACAAGTTTCTCAAGTTCTTCGAGTCCAAGGGCCACCAGATCGTCGCCTCCAGTTCGCTGGTGCCGCACGAAGATCCGACGCTGCTGTTCACCAATGCCGGCATGAACCAGTTCAAGGACGTGTTTCTCGGCTTCGACAAGCGCGCTTACAGCCGCGCCACCACCTCGCAGAAATGCGTGCGCGCCGGCGGCAAGCACAACGACCTCGAAAACGTCGGCTACACCGCGCGCCATCACACCTTCTTCGAGATGCTGGGCAATTTCAGCTTCGGCGATTACTTCAAGCGCGATGCCATCACCTACGCCTGGGAACTGCTGACCGACGTCTTCAAGCTGCCCAAGGACAAGCTCTGGGTCACCGTGTATGCGGAAGACGACGAAGCCTACGACATCTGGACCAAGGAAGTCGGCGTGCCGTCTGATCGCGTCATCCGCATCGGCGACAACAAGGGCGCGCGCTACGCCTCCGACAACTTCTGGATGATGGGCGATACAGGCCCCTGCGGCCCCTGCACCGAGATCTTCTACGATCACGGTCCGCACATCTGGGGTGGCCCCCCGGGATCGCCGGAGGAAGACGGCGACCGCTACATCGAGATCTGGAACAACGTCTTCATGCAGTTCAACCGCGACGAGCAGGGCGTGATGCATCCGCTGCCCAAGCCCAGCGTGGACACCGGCATGGGCCTGGAGCGGGTTTCGGCGGTGCTGCAGGGCGTGCACGCCAACTACGAAATCGACCTGTTCCAGCGCCTCATCCAGGCGGCGGCGCGCGAGACTTCCGGTGCCGACATGGAGTCGCCCTCGCTGAAGGTGCTGGCCGACCACATCCGCGCCTGTTCCTTCCTGATCGCCGACGGTGTGATCCCGGGCAACGAAGGCCGCGGCTACGTGCTTCGCCGCATCATCCGCCGCGCCATCCGTCACGGCTACAAGCTCGGTGCGCGCGCCGCCTTCTTCCACAAGATGGTGCCCGACCTCGTTGCCGAGATGGGTGAGGCCTATCCGGAACTCAAGACCGGCGAGCGCCGCGTGATGGACGTGCTGCGCCAGGAGGAAGAGCGCTTCTTCGCCACCATCGAGAACGGCATGGCGATTGTTGAGGCCGAACTTGCGGCGATGGCGGCGGCCGGCAATACCGTGTTCAATGGCGATACCGCTTTCAAGCTGCACGACACCTACGGCTTCCCGCTCGACCTCACCGCCGACATCTGCCGCGAACGCGAAGTGACGGTGGATGCCGCGGCCTTCGACGCCGCGATGGCGCGCCAGAAGGAGCAGGCGCGCGCCGCCGGCAAGTTCAAGATGGCGGCCAACCTCGACTACGACGGCCCGGCCACTACCTTCCACGGCTACGAGCAACTCGAAGCCAAGGGCAACATCCTGGCGCTGTACAAGGACGGCGTGGCGGTCAATGAGCTGGTCGAGGGCGACCTTGGCGTGGTGGTGCTGGATCACACGCCCTTCTACGCCGAATCCGGCGGCCAGGTCGGCGACCGCGGCGAACTCAAGGGCTCGGCCGGCATCTTCGGCGTCGAGGACACGCTCAAGATCCAGGCTGCCGTGTTCGGCCACCACGGCGTCGTCAAGACCGGCAAGCTCGCGGTCGGCCAAGGCGTCGCGGCGCGGGTCGATACCGCGGCGCGTGCCGCCACCGCGCGCAACCACTCGGTCACCCACTTGATGCACAAGGCCCTGCGCGAGGTGCTCGGACCGCACGTGCAGCAGAAGGGCTCGCTGGTTGATCCGGACAAGACCCGCTTCGACTTCGCCCATACTGCACCGATGACGCCGGAGGAGGTGCGTGAGGTCGAGGAGATCGTGAACCGCGAGATCCTTGCCAATGCAGCGACCGAAGCTGCGGTGATGGCGATCGACGACGCACAGAAGTCGGGAGCCTTGATGCTGTTCGGCGAGAAGTACGGCGACGAGGTGCGGGTCTTGAGCATCGGTTCGTCCAAGGAGCTGTGCGGCGGCACCCACGTGGCCCGCACGGGCGATATCGGTCTGTTCAAGATCGTGGTCGAAGGTGGCGTGGCGGCCGGCGTGCGCCGCGTCGAGGCGGTGACCGGCGAGAACGCGCTGCGCTATGCGCAGGAGCAGGAACGCCGGGTGCAGGGCGTTTCCGCGCTGCTCAAGGTGCAGCCGGACGAAGTGGCCGAACGCGTTGCCGGCATGCTGGACAACGTACGCGCGCTCGAAAAGGAGCTGGCACGGCTGAAGTCCAGACTGGCGGCCAGCCAGGGCGACGACCTGGTAGCGCAGGCGGTGGATGTCGACGGCATCAAGGTGCTGGCCGCCACGCTGGACGGCGCCGACGTGCCGACGCTGCGCGAGACCATGGACAAGCTCAAGGACAAGCTCAAGTCGGCGGCGATCGTGCTGGCGTCGGTGGCCGACGGCAGGGTGAGCCTGATTGCCGGCGTCACCGCCGACCTGACCGCCAAAGTGAAGGCCGGCGAGCTGGTGAATTTCGTCGCCCAGCAGGTTGGCGGCAAGGGCGGTGGCCGGCCGGACATGGCCCAGGCCGGTGGTACCGAGCCGGACAAGCTGCCCGCGGCGCTGGCTGGCGTGAAGGCCTGGGTGGAAAGCAAGCGCTGAGCTCCACGTCTGCGCCAAAAAATGAACGGCCCGCATGATGCGGGCCGTTCTCTTTTGTGCCTATGGCTGGCGTCAGTGGTCGCGATTGCGGCGGCTGTCGAGTTGGTAGAGCATGTCCTCCGCCAGGTCGTCGAGGTCGGCCACCGACATGCCGAAGTAGGCCGCAACCCGTGCCGAGGCCTTGACCCATTCCATGTCCTCGCGCACGCGTAACAGATGGCTGACGATGCGTTCGGCCAGTACGTTGATGGCGATCAGGGTACGTGATTCGATGCTGAGCCCGGCCGGGTCTTCCAGCAGGTCGTACTCGTGGTGGCAGAGGATGCCCTGTGCCACGGTGTCGGTCAGGCCCCACGAGCGGGAGAGGAAGTAGCCGACGACGGCATGGTTGGTCGACAGCGCCTCGTCTTCGATGGCGGTGAAGACCCTGTCATTGCTTTCGTTGGCGCGGCCGAGCACCTTCTTGTAGTCGGGGAAGCGTTGCACCAGCAGCGGGATGCCGCAATCCCGGAACAGACCGAAGGTGTAGGCCGTCTCGCGCGAGCTGCCGCCAAGCCGGGCGGCGAGTTCGGCGCTGACCGCGGCGGTGTGCACCGAACTGTCCCAGAAGCGCTCGAGCGAGGCGTCCTGGGTGCCGATGGCGCTACGCAGCAGTCCTTCGCAGACGAGATTGGACACACTGGCGAAGCCGAGCAGCTTGATCGCGTCCGCCACCGAGCCGATTTGCCGGCTGTTGCCGAACAAGGGCGAATTGGCGGACTTGACCACCATCGCGGCCAGGCCGACATCCTGGCTGATGAGTTGCGCGACACGTTTGCCGTTGGCCTGGGGTTTGCGCAGCTCTCCGAGCAGTTCGGTGAGTACCGCCGGACAGGAGGGAATGCTGACTCCCTTGAGGGCTTCTTCTAGTTTGGATTCGTCGATCTTCCGCATGCGTCCGGCGAGAGTGAGTGATTAAGAAATGAAAAGGGGATCCGTGCGAGGCTAGCACGAATCCCCCCATCTCGGCGTCGCCTCGCGGCGACGTTTGACTATCGTCAGAAAGGCAGGGTGACGCCTGGCCACACCGCGCTGATCTCGTTGCGGAAGGCGGCCTGGATGCGGGCGAGGGCCGCGGCGTCGTTGGCCTCGAAGCGCAGCACCACCACCGGTGTGGTGTTGGACGGCCGCGCCAGACCGAAGCCGTCGGCGTATTCCACGCGCACGCCGTCGAGGGTGATGCGTTCGACGGCACCTTCGAAGCTGGCCTGCTCCTTGAGGCGCTTGACCAGCTCGAAGGGCTCGCCCTCATTCATCTTGATGTTGAGTTCCGGCGTGCTCACCGCGTCGGGCAGGCCCTTCAGCACCGCGTTGGCGTCGGCCGAGCGCGACAGAATCTCGAGCAGGCGGGCGCCGGCGTAGAGACCGTCGTCGAAGCCGTACCAGCGCTCCTTGAAGAACATGTGGCCGCTCATCTCGCCGGCCAGCGGAGCACCGGTTTCTTTCAGCTTGGCCTTGACCAGCGCGTGGCCGGTGTTCCACATGGTCGCCTTGCCGCCGCGGTCCTTGATCCAGCCGGCGAGGTTACGGGTGCATTTGACGTCGTAGATGATCTCGCCGCCGGGCACGCGCGACAGCACGTCTTCGGCGAACAGCATCAGCTGGCGGTCGGGGAAGATGATCTCGCCGTCCTTGGTGACCACGCCGAGGCGGTCGCCGTCGCCGTCGAAGG
Source organism: Azoarcus sp. DD4 (assembly GCF_006496635.1). Taxonomy (NCBI): domain Bacteria; kingdom Pseudomonadati; phylum Pseudomonadota; class Betaproteobacteria; order Rhodocyclales; family Zoogloeaceae; genus Azoarcus; species Azoarcus sp. DD4. The sequence goes on along the minus strand of NZ_CP022958.1, from coordinate 3,793,733 downwards.
CCAGCCCGAGTTCGGCGTCGGTTTCCTTCAGCGCGCGTACCACGTCTTCCAGGTTTTCCGGCTTGGACGGATCCGGGTGGTGGTTGGGGAAGTTGCCGTCGACTTCGCAGAAGAGCTCGACCAGCTCGCAACCCAGCTTCCGGAACAGCGCAGGCGCAATCGCACCGGCGACGCCGTTGCCGCAGTCCATGACGATCTTCATCGGGCGGGCGAGCTTGACGTCGGAAGTCACCCGGTCGAGGTAGGCGGCGTTTACGTCGGCTGTACGCAGTTCGCCGGCGCCTTCGGCCAGGTCGCCCTCGATCAGGCGGCGGCGCAGGTCGAGGATCTGCTCGCCGTACAGGGTCTGGCCGCCGAGGACCATCTTGAGACCGTTGTAGTCGGGCGGATTGTGGCTGCCGGTGACCGAGACGCAGGAGTCGGTGCCGAGGTGATAGGCGGCGAAGTAGGTCAGCGGAGTCGGCACGCAACCGATATCGACGACATCGACGCCGGCGGCGCGGATGCCGTCGGCCAGCGCACCGGCGAGTGCCGGGCCGGACAGGCGGCCGTCGCGGCCGACGGCGATGGCCTTCTGGCCACGGGTGCGGGCCTCGGAGCCGAGCGCCTGGCCGATGGCGCGCACGGCTTCGACGGTCAGGGTTTTGTCGACGATGCCGCGGATGTCATAGGCCTTGAAGATTTCGGGGGCGGGAACGAAGGTCTTGGGCTGGGTCATGGAGGCTTCCGGTGCGGACGGGATGAATTGCGCTAAAGAATAGTATGTCAGAGGCGTGCTAGATGTTTGCGAATGCAAGCCGGCGCGCTGGCGTGGTGTCGCGGAAGTACATCAGCAGGCGCTGCGGCAACCAGCCGAGTTCGCCGGGCCAGGGTGTGGCGACAAAGCCGACATGACCGCCGCTGGCCGGGCATTCGAACCGCACGGCGGGCGACAGGTCCGTCGCTGCGGGCAGGGCAGCATCGGGCACGAAGGGGTCGTTGGCGGCGCACAGCAGCAGGGTCGGTCGGCGGATGTGGCGCAGCCACGGCTTGCTCGAGGCCCGCCGCCAGTAGTCGGCCGCGCCGTCGAAACCGTGGGCCGGTCCGGTATAGGCATCGTCGAACTCGTAAAGGTTGCGTGCCGAGCGTATGCGCTGCGGGTCGCACAGACCGGGGTGGCGCCTTTGCTTTTCCAGCGCCTTGCACTTGAGCGTGGCGAGGAAGTGCAGGGTATAGACGCGGTTGAAGCCGTTGGCGAGGGCGTGACCGGACAGTGCGAGATCGAGCGGCGGACAGATGGCCGCGGCGGCGTCGACCACCGACGCGCTGCCGTCGCCGTGCTCGCCCAGCCATTTCAGCAGCGCGTTGCCGCCGAGCGACACCCCCGCAGCGAACAGCGGGCGAGGTCCGAGTTGCCGGCGCAGGCGCAACAGGATCCAGTCGATCTCCTCGCTGTCGCCGGAGTGATAGGCGCGCGCGAGGCGGTTCGGCTCGCCCGAGCAGCCCCGAAAATGAGGGACCACGCCCAGCCAGCCGACGGCGCTTACCGCGCGCATCAGCGCTCGGGCGTAGTGCGACTGGCTGGAGCCTTCGAGACCGTGGAAAAGAACGACCAGTGGTGCGATCTCGTCGGCGGTTTCCGGCGGGCGGGTCCAGTCGAGGTCGATGAAGTCGCCGTCCGGGGTCTCCCAGCGTACACGGTGATAGCGCTGCGCCGGGCCCTTGCGGGTCAGTGGCCAGATGGTCTGCAGATGGGCACCGGGCAGCCACCACGGGGCGCGATAGTTGCACGCTGCGGAAGAACTCACCGGGGCTTGGGCGAAATCAGTGAACGACGCGTGGCGTGCCGTGGCTGGCGAGTTCGGCCATGTCGGGCGTCGGCGAGGCGTGGTGCATGACCATCCGCCAACCTGTGGCGCCGCGCGCATAGACATTGGTGGCGACGATGGGCGGGCCGAGCTGGTCGTCGTCTTCCGCCGCGATGTGCTCGAACACGTTGTGCACCGTCTGCATCATGTTGGCGCAGACCACCTGCTGGGTGATACGTATCACCAGACGGGCGCCGCCGGCGAACATCTGCCGCCAGGTTTCGCGCACGCCGGCGAGTCCCACGATGCGCGGCCCGCCCGGATGAATGCAGACGACATCCTCGTCTTCCGACCAGACGGTCATCATCGCTTCGAGGTCGGAGCGGGCGAGGGCGTCGTAGAACGCCGCTTCGGCTTCGGCTGCAGAGGTGTAGATCGGTTTGCTCACGACGGCTGGATGCGCAGTGTGTGTCGTCCGTGCTGCGCGTGCACCACGGACGACGAGGTGCCTGGTCCGGGGGTCAGTGGTGACCCTTGGGCGCTTCACCGGTGAATTCGTACTGCGCGCTGCAGTACGGACAGACAGCCTTGCCTTCGGTCAGGACATCGAGGAAGACGCGCGGATGGCGCGCCCACAAGGGCGCATCCGGCTGCGGGCAATACAGCGGCAGATCCTTCGCAGTGACGGCGATGGCTTGCGACTTGTCTTTGTTTTCGGACATCTCGACAGCTCCTCAGACCAGGGTCAGCCAGTTTTCGTACTCGGGCGCGCGGCCGTTGACGATGTCGAAGAAGCGCGCCTGCACCTTGGCGGTGATGGGGCCGCGGCGGCCTTCGCCGATGGTACGGTTGTCGAGTTCGCGGATAGGCGTGACTTCGGCCGCGGTGCCGGTGAAGAAGGCTTCGTCGGCGATGTAGATGTCGTCGCGGGTCATGCGGCGCGACTGCACTTCGTAGCCGAGTTCGCGGGCGACGCGGATCACCGAGTCGCGGGTGATGCCTGTCAGCGCCGAGGCGATCTCGGGTTCGTAGATCACGCCGTCCTTGATCACGAAGAGGTTCTCGCCCGAGCCTTCGGCGACGAAGCCCTGGGTGTCGAGCAGCAGCGCCTCGTCGTAGCCGTCCTGGGTGGCTTCGAGGTTGGCCAGGATGGAGTTGGTGTAGGCGCCGGCCAGCTTGGCACGCGGCATCGTCACATTGACGTGGTGGCGGGCGAAGGACGAAGTCTTGACGCGGATGCCTTTCTCGAGACCGTCCTCACCGAGGTAGGCACCCCAAGGCCAGGCGGCGACGGCAACGTGCACCGTCGCGCCACGGGTGGAGATGCCCATCTTTTCCGAACCGTAGAAGGCGATCGGGCGCAGGTAGCAGGATTCGAGCTTGTTGGCGCGTACGACTTCCCGGTGCGCCTCCATCAGGACTTCCTTGGAATAGGGGATGTCCATCATGTAGATCTTGCCGGAGTTGAGCAGACGCTGGGTGTGCTCGGCGAGGCGGAAGATCGCGGTGCCCTTGGCGGTACGGTAGGCGCGCACACCTTCGAAAACCGACAGCCCGTAGTGCAGGGAGTGGGTCAGGACGTGGGTGGTTGCGTCGCGCCACGGTACGAGTTTGCCGTCGTACCAGATGAAACCGTCGCGGTCAGCCATGGACATGGTAGGGATCTCCAGCGGAAAGAAGTTTGGACCTGCCCGTTGCGCCGGGCTTAACTGGCGAATTCTAGCGCAAAGGCGGCGTGCGGCGCTCGGGGTGCCGAACGATTCCCGGTGTCCGGGGTAAAATGGCGGACTTTTGCATGCCGGATCGAACATGGAGCTGCGCTGGAAACCGAATGTCACCGTCGCTGCGGTGATCGAGCGCGACGGGCGCTTTCTTCTCGTCGAAGAGGAAACACCCGAGGGGCTGCGCTTCAACCAGCCGGCGGGCCACCTCGATGAGGGTGAATCCCTGCTCGCAGCGGCGGTGCGCGAGACGCTGGAGGAAACCGCCCACCGTTTCACCCCGGAATTTCTCGTCGGCATTTACCAGTGGCCGCGGCCGCAGGGCGACATCACCTATCTGCGCTTCGCCTTCGGTGGCAGCGTGGCGGCCGGGATCGAGGACCGGGCGCTCGACAGCGGCATCGTCCGGGCGGTCTGGATGACGCCGGCAGAGCTGCAGGCCACGCGTGACAGGCATCGCAGCCCCCTCATCCTCCAATGCGTGGAAGACTGGCTTGCCGGCCGACGCTTCGGGCTCGACCTGATCCGGCATTACGATTGATGCGGCGCCTGCTTGTCCCGCTGATGCTCGTCGGCACGCTGGGCCTCCCGGCGGCCGAAGCCAGGTCGCAGGATGCCTGGGTGAACATCTGTCACGGTTATGGCTGCGCGGTCGAATCGCCGGTGCACTACGAGGCGGGCAGCCTGGATGCGCTGCGGGCGCGGCTGTTGGTCGCCGCAGATGCCGAGGCCGAACGTGCCGTGCTCGCCAGCGTGGTCGGTGCGATGTACCGCGTCGCCGGCGCGCAGTCCCTGGTCGCCGCCGATCGTGGTGGCAACCTCGCCGACGAGGAGGCGGATGGACGCATGGATTGCATCGACCACTCCACGTCGACCACGCGCCTGCTACGCTTGCTCGAATCGCGCGGCGCGCTGCGCTTTCATCGCGTGAGCGAGCCGGAGCGTCGTGTGCGGGTGCTGTTCCAGCACTATTCGGCCGTGATCGAGGAGGTCGGCTTCCAGCCGCCATTCGCAGCGCCCGAGGTGCCGGATTACCTGCCGGTGATGCTGGCCCGGTGCGATTGCGCCGAAGTGCTCGAGGATATTCCGCCCCCGCCTGCGGCCGCGGCTGCCGCGCCGGGGGCACGCTACGTGGTCGACAGCTGGTTTGTCGACAATGGCGAGCCGGCAGTGGTGCTGCCGCTCGCGGACTGGCTCGATGGAGAAGGACCGAATGTCCAGTAAGCAAGACCCGCAAGGGATGAAGGTCGTCGTCGGCATGTCGGGCGGCGTGGATTCGTCGGTGACCGCGCTGCTGTTGAAGCAGCAGGGTTATGAAGTGACCGGCCTGTTCATGAAAAACTGGGAGGACGACGACGACGACGAGTACTGCTCGACGCGGCAGGATCTGGTCGACGTTGCCTCGGTGTGCGACGTGATCGGCATCGACCTCGAAGTGGTGAACTTCAGCGCCGAGTACAAGGACCGCGTGTTCGCCGACTTCCTGCGCGAATACGAGGCCGGCCGCACACCCAATCCGGACATCCTGTGTAACTCCGAGATCAAGTTCCGCTGCTTCCTCGACCACGCCATGCATCTCGGCGCCGAGCGCATCGCCACCGGCCACTACGCCCAGGTGCGCGAATGGGTCAATGACGGCCGCAGCGAATTCCAGTTGCTCAAGGCCGAGGACGGTACCAAGGACCAGAGCTATTTCCTCTACCGCCTCAACCAGGCCCAACTGGCGAAAACCTTGTTCCCGCTCGGAGGCCTGTACAAGCGCGAAGTCCGCAAGATCGCCGAGGCCGCCGGTCTGCACGTCGCCGCCAAGAAGGATTCCACCGGCATCTGCTTCATCGGCGAGCGTCCCTTCCGCGAATTCCTGATGCGCTACCTGCCTACCAAACCGGGCGAAATCCGCTGCCTGGACGACGACCGTGTGCTCGGTGAGCACCAGGGGCTGATGTACCACACCATAGGCCAGCGCAAAGGCTTGCACATCGGCGGCATCAAGGGCAACCAGGACGAGGCCGGTGAGCACGAGGCCTGGTACGTGGCGAAGAAGGACGTCCACGCCAACGTGCTCTACGTGGTGCAGGGGCACGATCATCCGGCGCTGTTGAAGGAGCGCCTGGTGGCTGCTGACCTCAACTGGATCGCCGGCCACGATCCGCGCACCCACTGGGTGTACACCGCCAAGCCGCGTTATCGCACGCCCGACATGCCCTGTGAAATCGACACCATTGCCGATGGCCGGGCCGAGATCGCATTCGCCCAGCCGCAGTGGGCATTGACGCCGGGTCAGAGCGTGGTCGTCTATGAGTCCAAGGTTTGTCTCGGCGGCGGCGTGATCGTCTGACCGGAGCGGCCGGGTCAGAAAAGCACTAGCTGACCGGCCTGTGCCGAAGGCGGGCGGAAGGCGTCGCAGTTGAGCTTCCGCCGCTCGGACGTCATTCCCAGCCTGGCACGCAGACGACGCAGGCGCTGGCTGTAGAGGTCGGCCAGCACGCCGGTGCCGCGCATGCGGTGGCCGAAGCGGCTGTCGTTGGCGTTGCCGCCACGCAGTTGCGCGATGAGACTCATGATGTGGCTGGCGCGCCCCGGCTGATGGCGCGCCAGCCAGTCGGTGAACAACCCCTCGAGTTCCCGCGCCAGGCGCAGCACCACGTAGCCCGCGGTATCGGCGCCGGCCGCATGGGCCGCGGTGATGACGGCTTCCAGTTCGTGGTCGTTCAGGGCCGGTATCAATGGTGCGCACAGCACGCCCACCGGCACGCCCGCTTCATGCAGGCGGGCGATGGTTTCCAGCCGCCGCCCAGGGCGGGCCGCACGCGGCTCCATCGTTCGGGCCAGCTCGTCGTCCAGGGTCGTGACCGAAACCATGGTGTCGACAAGATTGTCGCGGGCCAGTGCGGCGAGCAGGTCGATGTCGCGTTCGATCAGCGCCGACTTGGTGATCAGGCTTACCGGGTGACGTGCCTCCAGCAGCACTTCGAGGATCTGGCGGGTGATGCCGGTGTGACGTTCCACCGGTTGCCAGGCATCGGTATTGACGCCCAGGCCGATAGGGGCGCAGCGGTAGCCGGGACGGCCAAGTTCGCGCCGCAGCAGCTGTGCGGCATAGGGTTTCCAGAACAGCTTGGTCTCGAAATCCAGGCCGGGCGAGAGATCCAGCCAGGCGTGGCTGGGCCGGGCATAGCAATAGACGCAGCCGTGTTCGCAGCCGCGGTAGGGGTTGACCGAACGATCGAAAGGGATATCCGGCGACTGGTTGTAAGTGATCACCGTCCTGGCGGTATCGATGCGCAATTCGGTGCGCAGCGGCGCCTCGTCCGCGCAAGCGTCTGCTGCCCAGCCATCGTCGTAGGCTTCGCGTTGCCAATCCAGGAAGCGGCCGTCCGGACGCGTGGCGCTGCCGCGACCACGGGGGGCAGGGTAGGCCAGCGGTGTTGGTGAGAAGCTGTTTCTATATACAGTCATGCAGTCAGTTTCGACCGCAGGATTGCTTGCGTCAAGGGTGATCGTCGTCTTGCGGCGGCGAGGCATCAGGGGCCGTGGTGGTGGGCGGGTGGCTGCGAAACAGCACCGGGTCCAGGCCGTGCCGCTGCAGCAGGCGGTAGAACTCGGTGCGGTTACGCTCGGCCAGGCGGGCCGCATCTGCCACCCGGCCTTCGGTGAGCTTGAGTAGCTGGACGAGGTAGTTGCGCTCGAAGCGCAGCTTGGCTTCGGCGTATCCGAGTGCCGCTGGCGGCGTGGCGCGCAGGGCGCGTTCGACCAGTGTGAGCGGGATCAGCGGCGTGGTGGTCAGCGCGCAGGTCTGCTCTACCACGTTCTGCAGTTGCCGCAGATTGCCGGGCCAGGCTGCGGTAGCGAGCGCTTCCAGCGCCGCAGGCGCGAAACCGCGCAGGGGCTTGTCGTAGCGTTCGGCCTGCTGCCGCAGGAAATGCTCGGCCAGCAGCGGGATGTCCTCGCGCCGTTCGGCCAGTGTCGGCAGGCTGAGGGTGACGACATTGATCCGGTAATAGAGATCCTCGCGGAAGCGGCCGGCGGCGAGTTCGGCATCGAGATCGCGATGGGTCGCGGACAGGATGCGGACGTCGATCGGCTGGCTGCGGGTGGCGCCGACCGGACGCACGGCGCGTTCCTGCAGCACACGCAACAGCTTCACCTGCAGTGGCAGCGGCATGTCGCCGATCTCGTCGAGGAAGAGCGTGCCGCCGTTGGCTGCCTGGAACAGGCCGCTGCGATTGGCGATCGCACCGGTGAAGGCGCCGCGGACGTGGCCGAAGAGTTCGGATTCGAGCAGGTTTTCCGGGATCGCGCCGCAATTGACCGCGATGAAGGGCGCCGCCGCGCGGGCGCTGCTGCGGTGGATGGCTCGCGCCAGCAATTCCTTGCCGGTACCGCTTTCACCACGGATCAGGACGCTGGCGTCCGAAGCCGCAACCAGCCTGGTCTCGTCGAACAGTGCATGCATCCGGCTGCTGCGGCTCAGCATGCCTTCGAAGGCATAGGGTTCGGTACCACCGCTGACGGCAGGAGCGTTGTCTGTGGCTCGCGTTTGCGGCGCCGCGAGTTGCAGCGCGCGCTTGACGCGATCGAGCAGGTCGTGGCTGTCGAAGGGCTTGGTGAGATAGCCTGCGACACCGCGCGAGGTGGCATCGACCGCATCGGGAATGGTGCCATGCGCGGTGAGCAGGATGACCGGCAGCGCCGGATAGTGGCGGCGGATGTCTTCGAACAGGGCAAGGCCGTCGCGATCGGGCAGGCGTACATCGCTCAGCACCAGGTCGACGCGCTCGACCGCGAGGCGCGCCAGGGCCGCTTCGGCTGAAGCGGCAGTGCTGACGCGGTAGCCGTTGGCCTGGAGCCTCATCGACAGCAGGCGCAACAGGTCGGCGTCATCGTCGACGACGAGCAGGTGGCGGGCGGAGAAGAGGGCGGCTGGCATCAAGGAGCACTCCGTTCGACTGCCGGGGCGGGCTGCGTGCTCGTTGCAGGACGCGCGGGCAGGCTGCGTTCGATCTCGGCGAGAGCGTCGAGCTTGCCCTGCAGTTCGACGTTCAGCTGCTGCGCGTCCTTCAGCTGCTGGCTGCCACGCTCCAGTTGCTGGCCCAGACGCTGGGCGGCGGCATCGAGCCGCTGGCGTTCGCCGATCTGCTCCAGCAGCAGCTGGGCAAACGGGTGCAGTGCGCGCGCCTCCGCACCTTGATTGGCGAGCAGGTTCTCCAGCAGGGAGCGGGCCCGCGGCAGATTGTTGGCCTGGGGGTGAGCGGCGAGCAGTGCCTGGCGCAGCTGCACTTCGGCACTGCTGGCCTTGTCGGCATATTGTCTGCGGACCTTGGCGAGTTCTGTGGCGTCGAGCTCGCGCATGCCCTGGTACCAGTCGAGCACGCGCATCGCTCCGGCACGTTCGTCGGAACTCGGTGGCGGGCGTTGTGGCTCCGGCGGCGTCTCGCCGGACGTGGCGCAGCCGTGCAGCGCGAGCGCCAGCAGCATCGCCGATGGCAGGCGCCGGCGCAGACCGAACATCGCCTCAGCCATGGGGCAACTCGATGCGGAAGTGGGCGCCGTGCGAAGCGGGCAGTACCGCGACGCGTCCGCCATGGGCGCGCACGAATTCGCGCACGATGGCCAGGCCCAGCCCGCTGCCCTTGCCATGGCGCTCGGCCGCCGGGCCACGTACGAAAGGCTCGAAGATGCGTTCGGCATCGTCCGGCGCTACTCCCGGGCCCTGGTCCATGCAGTCTATGGTGCTGATCCCGGCGCCGGCGGTGAGGACGAGGCGTATCTCGCCACCGGGCGGGCTGTAGGCAATCGCGTTGTTCACCAGGTTGGACAGCACGATGCGCATCTTTTCGGCGTCGAGCGCGAATGTCGTCGCATCGCCTTCGAGTCGCAGATGCACGTCCTTGCCCTGCGCGGGCAGGCGCAGTTCGGTGAGCACTCCGGCGGCGAGTTCGTGCAGTGCGGTGGGCTGCAACGCAAGCTTGGCGGCGTCGAACTGGCTGGCGTTGTAGTCGAGCAGTTGTTCGATCCGTTCCTGCAGGGTGCGTGTGTTACCGGCAAGGATGTCGGTGACTTCCCGCTGCGCCGGTTTGAGCGGGCCCGGGACCTGGTCGGCGAGCAGGGCCACGCCTTCGCGCAAGGAGGCCAGCGGCGTTTTCAGCTCGTGCGATACGTGACGCAGGACGCGGTTGCGGTTGGCTTCGAGATCCGCCAGCCGCAGACGCAGCCAGTCCAGGCGCTCGCCCAACTGACGCAGGTCGGCGGGGCCGTGTACGGCGATCGGCTGCTGCAGACGATTTTCCCCGAGTGCGGTGATCGCCCCGGCGAGCTGGCGCAAGGGGCGCAGGATCCACCAGGCGATCAGCAGGCCGAGTGCGCTGGTCAGCGCAACACCGCTCAGCAGTAGGGCCGCCAGCTGTTCGCGCTTGTGGTCGAGCGCGTCGAGCTGGCTGGCGTTGGCACGATCCAGGGATGCCGCGACCCGGCGGGTCAGTGTCTCGTTCAGTTCGGTGAGACGCCGTAGCTTGTCGGCCACCAGCGCGGGCGCAGGCTGGGCATCTTCCGGCACGATGCCGAGGCTGGACAGGTCGCGCCATTCGGCAATCAGCGGCGCGCTGCCGGGCAACAGGTGCTCGATGCGGGTGAGGGCCTCGATAGCGCTATGGCGGGCATCGACAAAGCGCCTCTGCAATGCCGCGTCGCGCAGTACCAGGAACTGGCGGGCGCTTCGTTCCATGTCGACAGTGCGTTCCCCGAGTTGCTGGAGCGCCGTGGTGAGGCCGATGGCGTCGTGAGCGATGCGTCGGCCACGGTTGGCGAAATCCGCGAGGCTCATCCATCCGCTCGCCGCCACGGCGCCCAGCAGGCCGGCAACGAGCAGAAAGCTGGCGAGCAGGATGAAGCGGAAGGACGGGCTCGGCATCGCGCGTGTTTCGGTAGGTAGCAGGGCCATGCGGCCGGAGAGCGATCCCGCAGTGTAGGTGTGCGTGGCGTTGGCCAAGGTAAGCAAGTGCAAGCCTGGTTTGCTTCGTCGCCTTTCGGCGACATGAAAAAACAAAATGAAAACAGATGCTTGATGTTCGTGTTCGAGCTACTTGTCGGGCAGCGGCGACAGATCGTGGGCAGCGGTGGCTCAAATTCAAGCCATTTTCTGCAAAATGTTCTTTAGGTGATTGAATAAAAAATGAAAAGTCATGGTTGGCACGGTGCTTGCCATCGACTCACGCGGGCCAGATCCAGCGGCCCGGCTCACATTCAAGGAGAAGATATGTTCAACAAGCCCGCCCTGTTCCCCAAGAACGCCGATACCCTGCAGTCCCGCACCGTTCGCCCGGTTGGGTCGGGTGTGACCGCCAACGGCAACGGTAGCCCGCAAACGCCCACCACGCCTGCGCTGTCGCCGCAGAAGGACAGTCCCCCGGTCACGGCGCCCCTCGCCCAGGCGGAGGCCGCCACGCCGCTGCAGGAAGAGGCGAGCAGCCGCGGCAGCAGCCTGATCGTCGGGCCGGACGTCAAGCTCAAGGGGGCGGAGATTCTCGACTGCGATACGCTGGTGGTCGAAGGTCGCGTCGAGGCCACGATGGACAGCCGTGTCATCAAAATCGCCGAGAACGGGGCATTTTCCGGCACGGTATGTATCGACGTTGCCGAGATCCACGGCAATTTCGACGGCGAGCTGACCGCGCGCGAGCAGCTCATCATTCACGCCACCGGGCGGGTGAGCGGCAAGATCCGCTACGGCAAGATCCTGATCGAAGCCGGCGGCGAGGTTTCCGGCGACGTGCAGTCGTTCTCGGCGAAGAAGGGCGGTCTGGTGCGTGAGGAAAAGCCGGCGCTCGGCGAACCCAAGCCGCTGGCTGCGGTTGCCGGCTGAATACCGGCTAGTTTGCTGCGTTGCGGACCGGTGCGGCAGCCAGCCGCTCCGGCTTCCACGACCAGTCGCGCTCCCAGGCGGTGCGTACCAGGTTGGGGTATTCCGGTTTGCCCAGGCTGCCGTTGTAGCGTCCAAGCGCGCGGAAGAGGTCGCCGCGCTCGATGTCGAGATAGTGGCGCAGGATGGTGCAGCCGTAGCGCAGGTTGGTACGCAGGTGGAAGAGGTTGTCGTCTTCGCGGCCGATCACCTTTATCCAGAACGGCATCACCTGCATGAAGCCGCGGGCCCCGGCACTGGAAATCGCGTACTTGCGGAAGTTGCTTTCTACCTGAACGAGCCCGAGTACCAGTTGCGGATCCAGCCCGGCGCGGGTGGCTTCGTAATGGATGCTGGTGAGCAGTTCGATGCGGTAGTGCTCGTCCGGAATGCGTCGCTGCAGGCGGCGCGACATTTCAGCCAGCCAGCGGACGCGTTCGCCCGCGTCGGTAATCGGCAGGTCGGGTGCGCGTGCGTCGCTGACCGCCGCATGCAGCGCTGCGCGGACGCTGGCCGCCAGCGGTTCGTATTGCTGGGCGCCGCTCCATGCGACGCCGCTCGCCAGCGCGAACAGGCTGGCGAGCGCGAGACGACAGTACGTCGCACGGGAGCGGGGCATGGTCTGCAGGCGCATGCCCGGTTTATACCCGATCCGGATCAGCCGCGCAGGCGCGAAATTACATGCTGTGCGGTTTCTGCCACAGCCAGGCGGATTGCTTCGGCGTCGCGCCGGCCCTGGTACTCGATCACGCCTTCCTTCAGGCCACGGTCGCCGATGGTGACGCGGTGCGGCACGCCGATCAGCTCCCAGTCGGCGAACATCACGCCCGGGCGCTCGTCACGGTCGTCGAGGATGGCATCGATACCGGCTGCGATCAGGGTGTCGTAAAGCTTTTGCGCTTCGTCGCGCACCGCGTCCGACTTGCCCCAGCCCACCGGGCAGATCACCACTTCGAACGGGGCGATCGAGGCCGGCCAGAGGATGCCGCGCTCGTCGTGGTTCTGTTCGATGGCAGCGCCGAGGATGCGGGTGACGCCGATGCCGTAGCAGCCCATCTCGAAGTGCTTGGGCTTGCCGTCGACGTCCAGGAAGGTCGCGTTCATTGCCTTGGAGTACTTGGTGCCGAGGTAGAACACGTGGCCGACCTCGATGCCGCGCTGGATGGCGAGCGTGCCCTTGCCGTCGGGGCTGGGGTCGCCCTCGACCACGTTGCGGATGTCGGCAACGAGATCGGGTTCGGGCAGGTCGCGGCCCCAGTTCGCGCCGGTGTAATGGAAGTCCTCGGCATTTGCGCCGCAGATGAAGTCGGCTATGTTGGCAACGGTGCGGTCGGCGATGACCTTGACCGGCTGCTTGAGGCCGATCGGGCCGAGGTAACCAGGCTTGCAGCCGAAGTGGGCGACGATCTCGTCTTCGGTGGCGAAGCGGAAGCCGGCTTTGAGCCCCTCGATCTTGCCGGCCTTGACCTCGTTGAGCTCGTGGTCGCCACGTACCAGCAGCAGCCAGATGCTGCTCTTCACCACCTTGCCGGCTTCGTCGACGTCGTCGGTGGCCAGCACCAGCGATTTCACCGTGGTGGCGAGCGGCACGCCGAGCAGGGCGGCGACGTCCTCGCAGGTGGACTTGCCCGGGGTCGGCGTCTTCACTAGAGGGGCACTGGCGGCGGCACGGTCGCTCAACAGCGACAGCGCTTCGGCCAGTTCGATGTTGGCGGCGTAGCTGGAGCCGGGGCAGTAGACGATGGCGTCCTCGCCGGTGTCGGCGATGACCTGGAATTCGTGCGAGCGGTCGCCGCCGATGGCGCCGGTGTCGGCCGCCACCGCGCGGTAGGTGAGGCCGAGGCGGTCGAAGATGCGGCTGTAGGCGGCATACATCGCGTCATAGCTCTCACCGGCGGCTTCGGGGCTGCGGTCGAAGGAGTAGGCGTCCTTCATGGTGAATTCGCGGCCGCGCATCACACCGAAGCGCGGGCGGCGCTCGTCGCGGAACTTGGTCTGGATCTGGTAGAAGTTCTTCGGCAGCTGACGGTAGCTCTTCAGTTCCTGGCGGGCGATGTCGGTGACGACCTCTTCGGAGGTCGGCTGCAGCGCGAAGTCGCGTTCGTGGCGATCCTTGAAGCGCAGCATCTCGGGACCCATCTTGTCCCAGCGGCCGGTTTCCTGCCACAGCTCGGATGGCTGCACCAGCGGCATGATCAGTTCGAGCGCACCGGCGCGGTTCATCTCTTCGCGGATGATGTTCTCCACCTTGCGGATGCTGCGCAGGCCCATCGGCAGGTAGTTGTAGATGCCGGCGGCGACCTTGCGGATCATGCCTGCACGCAGCATCAGCTTCTGGCTGATGACTTCCGCATCGGAGGGAGCTTCCTTGAGAGTGGAAATGAAGAACTGGCGGGCGCGCATGCTGGTCTGGACCGTCGGGGAAAAGAGAGAACGCGCGATTCTAGCGCACCGCACCGGCCTCATGCGGCGAGCGAAGCGAGGAACCGGCGGAGGGGCAAGCTTTCCAACCACCGGCAAGTGTGAAAAAATCCGACACAGTTAAAGAAATTTGAAGGTTCATCATGCTCGACCGTGAAGGCTATCGCCCGAACGTCGGCATCATCCTGGTGAACGCGCGCAATGAGGTGTTCTGGGGCAAACGGATCCGCGAACATTCCTGGCAGTTTCCGCAAGGCGGCATCAAGCACGGCGAGTCGCCGGAGCAGGCCATGTATCGGGAACTGTACGAAGAGGTCGGATTACGCCCGGAGCACGTGAAGATCCTCGGTCGCACGCGTGGCTGGTTGAGGTACGACGTTCCCAAGCACTGGATCAGGCGGGAATGGCGCAACACCTATCGCGGGCAGAAGCAGATCTGGTATCTGCTCCGCCTGGTTGGTCGCGATACGGATGTGTGCCTGCGTGCGAGCAATCACCCGGAATTCGATGCCTGGCGCTGGAGTGAGTACTGGGTGCCGCTCGAAGCGGTGATCGAGTTCAAGCGCCAGGTGTATCAACAAGCGCTGACCGAGTTGTCCCGCGTGCTGTTCCGCGCGAAGCCCTGCGAGTTGCCGGAAGGCTATCGGCAGGGCGCACCGTCGCAAGCCTGATTCCGGCGTTCCGTCGATTTTCGCCCCCGTAGCCGCCGGTTACCGGGGCGAACTCCTTTCTGGCTTCCTTGTCTTTCGTCTCGAGCCGGGTGTGTCGGCTTTGTGCCCTTGCATGCGGCTGCGGCTGTCCGGCGATGACCGGACGGTCTTCTCATACAGCAGACGGGAGACTCATCATGCTCAGGGAACGTTTTGCGCCGCTGCCCCAGGTCGATCTGGCCGGGTTTCATTGCGAGCTTGCCGAGGTGGCGCATGAACGGCGCGTGCGCATCGATTCGGCGGCCATGGATGTGATGACGGACCTGAGTCTTATCCCGGCGGCGAGCATCGATGTCGCCACCGCGGCCGACGAGGCGCACCGGGCGATGCAGCTTCGCGGCGTGCGCTTGCTGCTGGTGACTGATTCTTTGCGCGGCGTGGTCGGCGTGGTCACGGCTGCTGACTTTCTCGGCGAGCGCCCGCTGCGGGTGGCGAATGGACGCGGCATCCGGTTCGCCGAGATCAGCGTCGGACAGGTGATGACGGCAATGGACGAAATGGAAGCGATGCGACTGGACGACGTGTTGCGCGCCGAGGTCGGCCACGTGGTTGCGACCTTGCGGCGCTCGGGGCGGCAACATGCGCTGGTGGTCGAGCCGATGGCGGGCGGCCGGCTGCGCATCCGCGGCATCTTTTCCCTGACCCAGATCAGTCGTCAGCTTGGCGAGCCGGTGCCGGCAAGCACCGAGGTCGCGCGCAACTTTGCCGAAATCGAAGCGGCGATCGCGGTCTGACGGGCAGATAGCGCTGGCCCATCGGACGCATAGCCGATCTCAATTTTGGCTAATCCCGGCCGGTTGACTACGCTCAGGACGTGACCACCGCCAACGGTGGCGCGTGTGTCTGGCAGCGGGTTCTTGCTCGCTGGGCCGACCCATAGGACAACAAGGAGAGAGACATGCAACTCAAGGGATCCAAGACCGAGGACAACCTCAAGGCCGCATTTGCCGGCGAGTCCCAGGCCAACCGACGCTATCTCTACTTCGCCGCCAAGGCCGACGTCGAAGGTCAGAACGATGTGGCAGCGGTGTTCCGCTCCACCGCGGAAGGCGAAACCGGTCACGCCCACGGTCACCTCGAATACCTCGAAGCCTGTGGCGATCCGGCCACCGGTCTGCCCATCGGTGCGACGCGGCTGAACCTCGGGGCTGCCATCGCGGGTGAGACCCACGAATACACCGATATGTACCCCGGCATGGCCAAGGTGGCCCGCGACGAAGGCTTCGAGGAGATCTCGGATTGGTTCGAAACGCTGGCCAAGGCCGAGCGCTCCCACGCCAACCGCTTCCAGAAGGCGCTGGACGCCCTGGTCGACTGAAGCCTGGCGACACGGGCGGCAAAGCCGCCCGTCTTCCGTCCGTTGAAGGGGCCGTATCGCGGTCGCGGCAAGGGAGGGCGTGGCATGAACAAGCGTGAAGGCAGTCTGGAGGCGCCGACGCGCCATCCGGTGCGTTGGCAGGACGAGGCCTACTATGATGAAGGCGCCGTCTTCGGCGAACTGGAGCGGGTGTTCGACATCTGCCACGGTTGTCGGCGCTGCGTGAATCTGTGCAACGCCTTCCCGACCCTGTTCGATCTGGTCGATGAGAGTGCCTCGGGCGAGGTGGATGGCGTCGCCAAGCGGGATTACTGGAAGGTGGTGGACCAGTGCTACCTGTGCGATGTCTGCTTCATGACCAAGTGTCCCTACGTGCCGCCGCACGAATGGAACGTCGACTTCCCGCATCTGATGTTGCGGGCCAAGGCCGTCAAGTTCCGCAAGGGCGAGGTCCGGCTGCGCGACCGCATCCTTACCAGTACCGATGCGCTCGGCAAGCTGGCGGCGATTCCGGTGGTAGCCCAGACCGTCAATGCCGCCAACCGCAACGGCACCGCGCGCGGCGTGCTGCAATCGGTGCTGGGGGTGGACAGGCGCCGTGAGCTGCCACCCTACTCGCCGGTCCGCTTTCGTTCCCGGGCGAAGGTCGGCGGCGAATGGCCGGTACGCGATGGCGAGCGCACGCCCGGCAAGGTCGCGATCTTCTCGACCTGCTACGTCAATTTCAACGAGCCGGGCATCGGCCACGACCTTGCCGCGGTGCTGGCGCACAACGAGATCCCGACCGTGCTTGCCGCGCAGGAGTCCTGTTGCGGCATGCCCAAGCTCGAACTGGGCGATCTGGAAGGGGTCGATCGCCTGAAGCGACGCAATATCCCGCAACTCCTCGAGTTGGCGCGCAAAGGGTACGCGATACTCGCGCCGGTGCCGTCCTGCGCGCTGATGTTCAAGCAGGAGTTGCCGCTGATGTATCCCGACGATGCCGATGTGGCCGCCGTGGCTGAGGCGATGTTCGATCCCTTCGAGTACTTCATGCTGCGTCACCGCGATGGCCTGCTCAAGACCGATTTCAAGCGTTCGCTGGGCAAGGTCGCGTATCACATACCTTGCCATGGCCGTGTTCAGAACATCGGACAGAAGACGCGAGAGACCTTGCAGATGGTGCCGGGCACCCAGGTCGCCACGATAGAGCGTTGCGCGGGACACGACGGAACCTGGGGGGTGAAGAAGGAGTATTTCGAGCAGTCGATGAGGATAGGCAAGCCGGTTTTCCGGCAGGCGGTGCAGGCCGAACCGGACTTCATCAGCTCCGACTGCCCGATCGCGGGGCGCCACATCGTGCAAGGCATCCGCGATGGCGGAATGCAGGTGAGCGCGGAGAAGGCGCATCCGCTAACCTTGCTGCGCCTGGCCTACGGACTGGAGGAGCAAGGGTGATGGCGGCGATTACGCGTGAGAGCCTGATGAGCCTGGAAGTCTACGCACGCGAGCGACCGGCCTTTCGCCAGCGGGTGATTGCCCACAAGAAGGCCCGCACCGTGCATCTGGGCGATCACATCACCTTGCTGTTCGAAGACGAACTGACGGTACGCTACCAGATCCAGGAAATGCTGCGCATCGAGCGCACGTTCGAGGAAGAGGGCATTCTCGACGAACTGCATGCCTACAATCCGCTGGTGCCGGACGGACTCAATCTCAAGGCGACCATGCTGATCGAGTTTCCCGACGAGCTCGAGCGGCGCCAGTGGCTGGCGCGTCTGATCGGCGTCGAAGATGCAGTATGGCTGCGCGTCGCCGGCTTCGAGCCGGTGTTCGCCATTGCGGACGAGGACATGCCGCGGGAGAATGCGGAAAAGACGTCTTCGGTCCATTTCCTGCGTTTCGAGCTCGGCGCCGAGCGGGGTCGCGCGCTGATGGGTGGTGCCATGCTCGCGGTCGGCGTATCGCATGATGCCTGCACGGCAGCGCTGGATCCGGTTCCGGAGGCGATACGTTCATCGCTTTGCGGAGATTTGCGCGTTTGAATCAATCATTGCGTTCGCTCATGTCCGGGGGCCTGTTGGCCCTCGTCTGTTTTTCTGCACCCGCTTTCGCGGAGGGCCTGCTGCTCGATGCCGACCCGGAGTGGAAGGAGGGCGAGTACGCGCTGCCGGCGCCGCCGCGCGAGGCTGCGCTCAAGTCCTTTTTTGTCAGCAGCACTTCGCCCAACCGTTTCATGATCGACATCGACACCCTCACCGTCGGCGCAGATGGCGTCATCCGCTACGTGTTGGTGGTGCGGACGCCGGGCGGTGCCGAGAACGTCACCTTCGAGGGCATCCGCTGCACGACCCAGGAGCGGCGCATCTATGCCAGCGCACGCAAGGGCGGTGAGTGGTCGCCGATGAAGCGCAGCGAGTGGGAGCCCATCGTGGACAACACCTACAATCGCCCCCGTGCGGCACTGGCCAAGGAGTACTTCTGCGACGGTCCGGCGCCTGCGCGTGATCGTGCCGAAGTGCTGCGCCGCCTGGAAGGGCAGCTGGATTACACCGATCCGCAGAAGCGAGGAGTCTGATCATGTTGGACAAAGCCATCATCGAGTTCGACAAGGCCCTGCGAACGGTTTTCGCGACCGCGCGCAGTGTACGTCCGGTGCCGGGCGACGAATTGCCCGATGCTCCGCTCGACGACGCGGAGAAGCGCCATGCCGCGGCACTGATGCGGGTCAACCACGTAGGTGAAATCTGCGCCCAGGCCTTGTATCAGGGGCAGGCGATGATGTCGCGCGACCACGGGATCCGTCAGGCGCTACAGCAGGCGTCGCACGAGGAAACCGAGCACCTGGCCTGGACCGAACAACGGATTTCGGAGCTTGGCGGGCGCAAGAGTCTGCTCAATCCGCTGTGGTATGGCGGTGCGCTCGCCATAGGCCTGGTGGCAGGCCGGTTCGGCGATCGCTGGAATCTCGGCTTCCTGGCCGAGACCGAGCGTCAGGTCGAAGCCCACCTCAAGAGTCACCTCGATCGCTTGCCGACGGAAGACCGGAAGTCGCGCGCCATCGTCGATCAGATGAAGGCCGACGAGATCGAGCATGCCGAGACGGCGGTGCGGCTGGGGGGGCGCGAACTCCCCGCGCCGGTGCGGGGCATGATGAAGCTGGCTTCCCGGGTCATGACGACGACCGCCTACCGGATCTGAACGCCGCGCAGGGTACGCCCGGGGGGGTCATTCGGCCTCGACGATCTCCCATTCGTGGGTGATTTCGGCCGTCTTGCCCAGCATGATGGATGCCGAGCAATACTTTTCGGCGGAGAGGTGGATTGCCCGCTCGACTGTTTCAGGCTTCAGGTTCTTGCCGGTGACGGTGTAGTGGAAGCGGATGCGTGTGAACACCTTGGGGTCGGTTTCGGCGCGCTCGGCGTCGAGCCGGACCGTGCAATCCCGCACATCCTGACGGCTGCGCTTGAGGATCAGCACGGTGTCGAACGCGGTGCAGCCGCCCGTGCCGGCAAGCAGCAGTTCCATCGGACGAGGTGCGAGGTTGCGCCCGCCGGCTTCAGGGGCGCCATCCATCGTGAGCAGATGACCGGTGCCGGTTTCGGCCATGAAGGTCATGCCGTCGACCCACTTGACAGTACATTCCATGAACAATTTTCTCCTGATAGGCCGGTCCGTGCTTGGGCGGCGATAAGCGGCGGGATTCTACCGGAGCGCTGCCGCAGGTGGCAGTTGGTGCTGGCTTCGGTTGAATCGAAGTTGGACGCAGCGCAAAACGATGGTGTCGCACGCATGTGTATTTGGCATGTACCATGATGGCCATAGGGATGAGATGTACATGGATATTTAAATAAAAACAACAGCTTAGTAATTGATAAGTCAATTTTATTGGTTCATCAAAACATTTATAGTGCAACGCACAAAAAATCCTTGCCCGGCTCTATCGCTTTCGAGATAATTGTTCTCAGTCGGATCGCAAACGCGCCGCGAAAGCGGCGGATGGTCCAAACGGTGTCTCCTCCACCCTCCTCCTTTGGTGTGGATTTAACGCAGTCCTCAACGGACTGCGTTTTTTTTTCTGAAGTACGTTACTCGCGAGAATTGACACGCGAGTAGTCTCCCATTACTATTTCCAGCTTTCCGTTTGGTGGCCGGCTAGCCAGGCCTGACAAAGATCGAGGTTCGAATGAAGACGTTTTCTGCCAAGCCGCATGAAGTTCAGCGCGACTGGTTCGTTGTCGACGGCACGGACAAAGTGCTTGGCCGGCTTGCCGCCGAAGTTGCCCGCCGTCTGCGTGGCAAGCACAAAGCTATCTACACGCCGCACGTCGACACCGGTGACTACATCGTGGTCGTCAACGTCGAGAAGCTGCGTGTGACCGGTAACAAGGCGCTGGACAAGAAGTACTACCGTCACTCCGGTTACCCGGGCGGTATCTACGAGACCAACTTCACCAAGCTGCAGCAACGCTTCCCCGAGCGGGTGCTCGAGAAAGCCGTGAAGGGCATGCTGCCGAAGGGTCCGCTGGGTTACGCCATGCTGAAGAAGCTGAAGTGCTATGCGGGTGCCGAACATCCGCACGCCGCCCAGCAGCCGAAAGTTCTCGAGATCTGACAGGAGCCGATCAAATGGCTGTGACTTACAACTACGGTACTGGCCGCCGCAAGACTGCGGTTGCCCGTGTGTTCATCAAGCCGGGCTCCGGCAACATCGTCGTCAATGGCAAGCCCGTCGATGAGTTCTTCTCCCGTGAAACCGGCCGCATGATCGTGCGTCAGCCGCTGGTCCTCACTGGCAACGAAGGTCGCTTCGACATCATGGTAAACGTCGTTGGCGGCGGCGAATCCGGCCAGGCGGGTGCCGTGCGTCACGGTATCACCCGTGCCCTGATCGATTACAACGCGGAACTCAAGCCTGATCTGCGTGCCGCCGGTTTCGTGACGCGCGATGCGCGTGAAGTCGAGCGTAAGAAGGTCGGTCTGCGCAAGGCACGTCGCGCCAAGCAGTTCTCGAAGCGCTGATCGCTCTCAAGCTGTATCGAAAGCCGCCCTTCGGGGCGGCTTTTTGCATTGTTGCGGGGCGATTGTCGTAGAGCCGATGTCTGCTGAGCGCGGCACGCCGCGGGGTGACATAATTCGTCGGCCTCGTGGCTCAAGGGGAGGAAATGATCACGGTAGGAGTTGTCGGTGGGACTGGATACACTGGCGTCGAGCTGCTGCGGCCGCTGTCGCGCCATCCGGAAGTCCAGCTGACCGCCATCACCTCGCGTGGCGAGGCTGGTTCGCCAGTTGCCGACATGTATCCCAGTCTCCGTGGGCGTGTGTCGGCCTCACCTTCGTGCCTCACTTGACGCCGATGATCCGGGGTATTCATGCGGTGCTGTATGGCTGCCTAGCCAAGGATGTCGATCTGCAGGCGCTGTACGAGGCCCGCTTTGCCGGCGAACCCTTCGTCGATGTGATGCCGGCCGGCAGTCATCCCGAAACGCGTTCCGTGCGAGCGTCCAATATGTCCCGGATTGCCGTGCGCCGTCAGCAGGGCGGCGGCGTGGTAGGGTAGTAGTGCTGTCGGTTATCGACAACTTGGTGAAGGGTTCGGCCGGTCAGGCCGTCCATAACCTCAACATTATGTTCGGTTTCGAGGAAACGCTGGGTCTGGACATCGTTCCGGTCAGCCCTTGAACTGCTGCTTTCCTTTCTGGCGGGTAATTGGTGCACGCCAAGGGAACTTGCAGCCAGTGGAATGATCCGATTTTGACGTGGCAAGGTGGTTGGCGCATCATCCGCTCATGCCCCCTGACAGAGGAGAGAATATGAACGCAGCAGTTGAAACCCCTGACATCCTGGTCTTTACCGACAACGCGGCCAACAAAGTCCGCGAACTGATCGACGAGGAAGGCAATCCCGCGCTGAAGCTTCGCGTATTCGTTACGGGCGGCGGTTGCTCGGGTTTCCAGTACGGCTTCACGTTTGACGAGGAGGTGAGCGAGGACGACACTGCCTTCGAGAAGAATGGCGTGACCTTGTTGATCGATCCGATGAGCTACCAGTATCTGCTGGGAGCGGAAATCGATTACACCGAAGGGCTGGAAGGCTCGCAGTTCGTCATCCGCAATCCGAATGCGACCAGCACCTGCGGGTGCGGTTCGTCGTTCTCGGTCTGAGAGCGGGAAGTCAAAACGACAAGGGGCGCCTCGGCGCCCCTTGTCGTTTCTGCTGTCTGCCGTCAGCGTGATGCGATGGCGACGGCGGAGTTGTTGAGCAAGGCGAGTCGCTGAAGCAGCGGCTGGGTTGTCGTCTTGAATCTGGCGATTTCCTGCGGGCCGAGCGGATCGGCGGTAGGCAGCGCGATCTTCATCGGGTCTTGCGGAACGTCGTTGACCCGGACCTCGTAATGAAGGTGAGGACCGGTTGCCCAGCCGGTCGAGCCTACGTAGCCGATGATGTCGCCCTGGTCGACCGACATGCCTTTGCGTAGCTTGCCGGCGAAACCATTCAGGTGGGCGTACGCGGTGGCGTACTTGCCACGGTGTCGGAGGACGACGACGTTGCCGTAGCCGCGCTGGGTGCCGACGAAATCGATGACGCCGTCTGAGGTGGCTTTGACCGGTGTGCCGGTCGGAGCGCCGAAATCCACGCCATTATGGCTGCGCCAGCTCTTATGGATGGGATGCAGGCGTTTGCCGAAGTTGGAGGTGACCCGGGAGAATTCCAGCGGCGAGCGCAGGAAGGCCTGCCGCAGGCTGCGGCCGTCCGCCGTGTAGTACTGTTCCTTGCCGTTTGCGCCGGGATAGAGCACCACGACATGGCGTTTCCCTTGGTTGATGAATTCGGCTGCGAGCACTCGACCGGTACGCACCGGGGCGCCTTGGTCGTAGACCATCTCGTACACGACGCTGAACTGGTCGCCCTTGCGTAGATCGGTGTGGAAGTCGATCTCGGTGCCGAAGAGGTCCGCAAGCTTGGTGGCAATGCTGTCCGGCAGGCCGATGGCGTCGGTGGTGCCGAACAGCGAGTGGCGTATGGTGCCCGACCGCATTTCGACGATGGTGGCGAGTGCTTCCGTTTGCTCGGCGCGTACCCGGATGCCCTCGTCGGCGCGTTCAATGGTGAGCCGTTCATTGCCCTGCGCAACAGGCAGGCTGAGCGAGGCGAGCCTGCCGTCCGTGCCTACCAGCGCAGTAACGGAGCGGCCTGCGCGGAGCTGGCGCAAGGCGTTCTTGCCTTCGCTGGATTCGAGCAGGAAGGCGAGGGCTTCGTCGTCACGGATGCCGAGACGGCGAAAGATCGAATGCACCGTATCGCCCGGCTGGATCCGGTCATCATGAACGAAGGGGAGCTCCGCCGCAGTGGCGACGCTGACGTCCGGCGCAGGCAGGTTCTCGATCACCGACCGTGTCGGCACCGGGCCAGCCTCGTAATCAGGCACGACGGCAGTTGCCGCGACCACGCCGAGTAGGGAAGAACCGAGGACGCCGGCAAGCAGCCAGGGCCGCTTGCGGGAGAGGAGCTGGGCCGGTAGATCGGCTAGAATCCTGCTTTTGCTGACCTGCATTGGCTTATTCGGACAAAAAACTTCCGCGAGTCTAACAAAAATTCCCGGGAGCTTCGCGAGTGATTTTGGAGAGATTTTGATGACTGATGTTCAGGCCGCGATCGAGCTGATCAAGCGCGGTGCCGACGAGCTTTTGATCGAATCCGAGCTGGTCGAAAAGCTCAAGTCGGGGCGGCCGCTCAAGGTCAAGGCGGGTTTTGATCCGACCGCGCCCGACCTGCATCTCGGGCACACGGTGCTCATCAACAAGCTGCGGCATTTCCAGGAACTCGGTCACCAGGTGATGTTCCTGATCGGCGATTTCACCGGCATGATCGGTGATCCCAGCGGCAAGAATGCCACCCGTCCGCCGCTGTCGCGGGAGCAGATCATGGAGAACGCCAAGACATACCAGGATCAGGTGTTCAAGATCCTCGACCCGGCCAGGACGGAGATCTGCTTCAACTCCGCCTGGATGGAAGGGATCGGTTCGGCGGGCATGATCCGTCTCGCCGCCCAGCAGACGGTCGCGCGCATGCTGGAGCGTGACGATTTCTCCAAGCGCTACGCCAACAACCAATCCATCGCGATCCACGAATTCCTCTATCCGCTGTGTCAGGGTTACGACTCGGTGGCGATGAAGGCCGACGTCGAGCTGGGCGGCACTGACCAGCGCTTCAACCTGCTGATGGGCCGCGAGCTGCAGAAGCATTACGGCCAGACGCCGCAGTGCGTCCTGATGATGCCGCTGCTCGAAGGGCTGGACGGTGTCAACAAGATGTCCAAGTCCCTCGGCAACTACATCGGCATCGCCGAGCCGGCGAAGGAAATCTTCGGCAAGACGATGTCGGTGTCCGACGATCTGATGTGGCGCTACTACGAGCTGCTGTCCTTCCGCTCGAGCAGCGAGATCGCCCAGCTCCGGCAGGATGTCGAGGGCGGGCGCAATCCGCGCGACGTCAAGGTGATGCTTGCGCTCGAACTCGTTGCCCGTTTCCACGGCCAGACCGCTGCCGATGAGGCGCTGGCCGATTTCGAGGCGCGTTTCCAGCGCAACGCCATCCCGGACGACATGCCGGAGGTACGCGTGAGCGTTGGCGCCGAGGGTCTGCCGGTGTTCCAGGTCGTCAAGCAGGCGGGGCTTACCGGCACCACGTCCGAGGCGATCCGGATGATCGACCAGGGCGCTGTCAGGCTCAACGGCGATCGTGTCGAGGATAAGGGACTGGTGCTTGCCGCCGGCGAGAAGGTGGTGCTGCAGGTCGGCAAGCGAAAGTTTGCTGCGGTCGTGCTGGAATGAGCCCTTGTCTGCCAGTCGGTCGTCGATGAACGTGCAAGCCGGGACTGACGTCTCCCGCCCCATCGGGGTGTTCGATTCGGGCGTGGGCGGCCTGACCGTCGTGAGGGCCCTGATGGAGCGCTTGCCGTTCGAGAACATCGTGTATTTCGGCGACACCGCTCGCGTGCCCTATGGCGTGAAGTCGGTTGCGACCATCGAGCACTTCACCGCGCAGATCACCGATTTCCTGCTGCAGCAGGACGTGAAGATGCTCATCATTGCCTGCAACACCATGGCAGCGGTGGCAGCGCACGTGGTGGCGGCGCGGGCGCGGGGGCTGCCGGTGCTCGATGTGATCGAGGCTGGTGCGCAGGCCGCGGTGGAGGCGTCGCCGGGCGGGCGGATCGGCGTGATCGGTACGCCGACCACCATCAACAGCAATGCTTACGCCCGGCGCATGCATGAACTCGACTCGGGCGTGCGAGTGTACTCGCAGGCCTGTCCGCTCTTCGTGCCCCTGGTCGAGGAGGGCTGGCTGGATCATCCGGTAACGCGGATGACGGCGCAGGAGTACCTGCGCCCGGTGCTGGCGGAGGAGGTCGGCAGCCTGGTGCTGGGATGCACCCACTACCCCCTGCTGAAACCGCTGCTACGCGATGTTGCCGGCCCAGGTGTGAGGTTGATCGATTCGGCCGTCACCACGGCCGAGCTGGCAGCGGAGCGCCTGCGCGAAAGCGGACTGGCCCATGGCGGCAGCCAGCCGGCGAGCTATCGCTATTTCGTTACCGACGTGCCACTGCGCTTCCAGACCATAGGCGAACGTTTTCTGGGCCGTTCGCTCGGTCGGGTGGAGAGAGTCGACTGGTGATGATGCTGCCCTGACGCCGGCTTCAGCCGGCACCGGTGGCTATGGGGCGCGACGGATCGGAACACCATTCGCTCCACGATCCGGCATAAAGCTGGGCTCCCGGCAGTCCGGCAGCCTCCATCGCCAGCAGGTTGTGGCAGGCGGTGACGCCGGAACCGCACTGCAGGACAACCTTATGCGGATCATGCCCCTTGAGCAGGGTTCCGTACTCCTCCCGCAACACCGATGCCTGCTTGAAGCAGCCGTCCGGCCCGAGGTTGTCGCGAAAGAATCGGTTGATGGCGCCCGGTATGTGGCCGCCGACCGGGTCCAGTGTTTCGTTCTCGCCGCGAAAGCGATCGGGGCTGCGCGCATCGATCAGCATCATGTCCGGCTTGCCGAGATGCGCACGGACGTAGTCGGCATCCACGCGGCAGGGGCGTAGTGCCAACATGTAGGTTGCCGCATGGCTCTCCGGGACTTCGGTGGTCAGCGCCTGGGCAGCCCGGCACCAGGCCTGCATACCGCCGTCGAGGACAGCGACGCGGTGGTGACCCAACCAGCGCAACAGCCACCATAGACGGGCGGCGAACATACCGCCGGCGTCGTCGTAGGCGACTACCTGGGTGTGGTTGCCGACGCCACAGGCAGCCAGACGGGCTGCGAGCCGCGCCGGGTCGGGTAGGGGATGGCGGCCGTTGGTCCCGGTTTTCGGCCCAGAAAGGTCTTCGTCCAGATCCAGATAGAAGGCCTTGGGCAGGTGCTCACGGCTATAGGCCTCGAAGCCGAAATCCGGATTGGCCAGGTCGAAGCGGCAGTCGAAGATCACCCAGTCGGGGTCGTGCAGATGTTGAGCGAGCTCCAGGGCGCCGATCAGCGTGGCGTAGGAGGCATTCACTGCGTCGCCTCCGCAACACCGGCCAGCCAACTGCGCGCGTCGTCCTCACCGGAAAACACCTGCACTTCCGCATCGACGAAGAGTTGCGAGATCCACGCGCTCCAGGTCAGCCACTGGTCGTCGGTCAGCACGGCGATGCGGCGGAAGTCGTGCGCGTGCTGGCGCGAGAACTTGATCTCTTCCCACGCCACATCGAGCGTGAAACCGACCATTTCACGCAGATCGAAGAGTAGATCCACCTGCCCCTGGAACTGGACCTTGTAATTGACCAGCTCCTCGAACTCCTTGTAGTCGGCCAGCGTGAACTCGCCGAAAACGGTGACGGCGACGAGCTTGTCGCTGTGGTCGGTACTGATCATGATGGCCTCCACACGCGGATGGGTTGTGGCATCTACTATAGCCCTCGCCACGATACGGCTCAATTGCCCCGGCCGGCGTGGGGATAATGACGTGGGTTTAGGATGAGCGCCGCGCAGTGGCCAGCGAAACGAGGATGCCGCTGGCGACGATCAGCGCGATCGCTCCCCAGGCGGCGAGCGGCAGCACTTCGCCCCACAGGGCGACCCCGAACAGGCTGGAGAAGACCACTGTCGAATAGCTCAGGTTGGCCGACACCACCGTTCGTCCGTAGCGGTAGGAGCGCGTCATGGCCAGCTGGGCGGCTCCGCCGAAGACGCCGACCCCGAGCAGGATGAGCGTGTCGTGCAGGTCGATGGCGTGAAGGCCGGCAATCAATGCCCAGGGCAGTGCCAGCGTGGCGGTGATGGTCGAGAACCAGAACACGGTGCGCACCTCGGGTTCGCCGGCGCGGCCGAGTTCGCGCACGCTCACGTAGGCCAGGCTGGCCAGCAGCCCGCCACCCAGCCCGGCAAGCGCGCCAGGCCACTGGTCCGGCTGCAGGGTCGGGCGCAGCAGCAGCGCGATGCCGACCAGGCCGATCAGGACGCAGGCGAAGACACGGCGGCGGACGCGTTCGCCGAACCAGAACACCAGCAACAGGGCGACGAAGATCGGCGAGGTGTAGCTGAGGGTGACGGCGGTCGCGAGCGGCAGGATGCCGAGGGCGAAGAAGTAGCACATCAACGCGAACGAGCCGGAAAGGCCGCGCGACAACTGCAGGCGCCAGTGCGGGGTGGCGAGGGTGGTGCCGCGCAGGCGCGCGACCGCGGCCATCATCACCACGCCGATCAGGCCGCGGTAGAGCACCAGTTCGCCGGTGGAGAAGGTGTCGGCGCCCAGCTTCACGCATACGCCCATGCAGGCGAACAGGAGGCTGGCGACGATCATCCAGAGCGAAGGCATGGCGGCGGTGCGGACGGAACGGGAAGGCGGCATTGAACCACAAGGCATGACCGGCGGTGTAATGGCCATGCCGCTCAGATGTCGCAGCTGTGCTGGTCAGACGATGCCGGTGGCGGTAGGCTTCGCTCCACCGCCGGTTTGGGAGCCGTGCATGTCCTACCTTCTGGCCCTGGATCAGGGCACGACCAGTTCGCGGGCGATGGTGTTCGATGCCGATGGCCGGGTGCGCAGCGTTGCCCGCCGCGATTTCGCCCAGCACTTCCCGCAGCCGGGCTGGGTGGAGCATGACCCGGCGGAGATCCTGCGCAGCCAGTTCTCCTGCGCCCGCGCGGCACTGGCCGACGCCGGGCTGCGCGCCGGCGAGCTGGCCGCCATCGGTCTCACCAACCAGCGCGAAACGACCGTGCTGTGGGACCGTGCGACCGGTCGTGCGCTGGCACCCGCCATCGTCTGGCAGGACCGCCGCACAGCGGGCGCCTGCGAAGCGCTGCGCGCCGAAGGCTGGGCCGACATGCTGCGCGCGCGCACCGGCCTCGAACTCGATCCGTATTTCTCCGCGACCAAGCTGGCCTGGCTGCTGGATCATCTGCCGGGCGCGCGGGCTCGCGCGGAGGCGGGCGAGCTCGCTTTCGGCACCATCGACAGCTGGCTGGTGTGGCACCTCACCGGCGGTCGTCTGCATGTCACCGACCACAGCAATGCCGCGCGCACGCTGCTGCTCGACATCCGTCGCCGCGACTGGGATTCCGATCTGCTCGAGCGTTTCCGCATTCCGCCGGCGGTGCTGCCGCGCCTGGTCGACAGCATCGGCGTGTGTGGCGAGACCGAGCCGGCGGTGCTGGGCGCCGCGGTGCCGATCGCTGGCATCGCCGGCGACCAGCAGGCGGCTACCTTCGGCCAGGTCTGCCTCGCGCCGGGCATGGCCAAGAACACGTACGGCACTGGCTGCTTTCTGTTGATGAACACCGGCGCCACGCCGGTCGCCTCGGCGCAGCGCCTGCTCACCACCATAGGCTGGACGCGTGCCGGGCAGGTCACCTATGCGCTGGAGGGGAGCGTCTTCATGGGTGGGGCGGTGGTGCAGTGGCTGCGCGACGCGCTTGGCCTGATCCGCAGCGCTGCCGAGGTCGAAGCGCTGGCGGCCAGCGTTGCCGACAGCGAAGGTGTGGTGCTGGTGCCCGCCTTCACCGGGCTGGGCGCGCCACATTGGGATCCGCACGCGCGCGGCACGCTGCTGGGGCTGACCCGTGGCACTGGCGCCGGCCATATCGCGCGCGCTGCGCTCGATGCGATCGCATTGCAGACCGCCGACCTGGTCGAGGCGATGAAGCGTGATGGTGCCGGGCCGCTCACCGAACTCCGGGTGGACGGCGGCGCTGCGGCCAACGACCTGCTGATGCAGTTGCAGGCCGACGTGCTCGGTGTGCCGGTCCTGAGGCCGCGCATGCTGGAAACCACCGCGCTGGGGGCGGCCTATCTCGCCGGCCTGGGCGCGGGCGTGTGGCCGGATACCGGGGCCTTGTCGGCACACTGGCAGATGGATCGCGTGTTCGAGCCGGGGTGGTCCGCCGACCGCCGCGAGGCGGTGCTGGCGCGCTGGAAACGTGCCGTGGAGCGCGCCAAGGCGTGGTCGGAAGCGTGAACGGACGAGGCGCAAGGGCGCCGACGCGCGCTGCGGTGCTGGAGCGTATCCGCGGCACCGCGAGCTGGGATGTCGTCGTGATCGGCGGCGGCGCTACCGGCCTCGGTTGTGCGGTCGATGCGGCGGCGCGTGGCCATTCGGTGCTGTTGGTGGAAGCACAGGATTTCGCCAAGGGCACCAGCTCGCGCGCAACCAAGCTGATCCACGGCGGCGTGCGCTATCTCGCCCAGGGCAATCTGGCCTTGGTGCGCGAGTCCCTGGGCGAGCGCACCCGCCTGCTCGCCAATGCACCGCATCTGGTGCGTCCGCTGCGCTTCGTCGTGCCCGCCTACCGCTGGCAGGACAAGCCGATGCTGGGCGCCGGCCTTCGCCTCTACGATCTGCTGGCCGGCAGCCACGGCATCGGCCGCAGCCGTGGGCTCGATCCCGCGCATGCGCTGGCTGCGCTACCGACGCTGCGCTCCACCGGCTTGCGCGGCGGCATCGCCTACTGGGATGCGCAGTTCGACGACGCACGGCTGGCACTGTCGCTGGCGCGCACGGTGTTCGATCTCGGTGGCGTTGCCCTCAATTACTGCGCGGCCGAAGGGCTGGCGCTCGATGCGCAAGGCAGGCGGCTGACGGGTGTGGTGCTGCACGATGCGGAAAGCGGCGAACGCCTGCAGGTGGCGGCCCGGGTGGTGATCAACGCGGCGGGGGTCTGGAGCGACGCTGTGCGCCGGCTTGCACGCCCGGGCGCCGCGGCGCTGTTGCGGCCCAGCCAGGGCGTGCATCTGGTTGTGGCGCGCGACTTCCTGCCGGGCGACGACGCCTTGCTGGTGCCGCGCACCGACGATGGCCGGGTGTTGTTCATGATTCCCTGGCAGGGCAGCGTGCTGATCGGCACCACCGACACGCCGCGGCCCGACCTGCCGCTCGAGCCGGCGCCGCTGCCGGGCGAGGTCGATTTCATCCTGGCCACGGCGGCCTGCTACCTGACGCGGGCGCCGACCCGGGCCGACGTGCGCAGTGTCTTCGTCGGCCTGCGGCCGCTGCTCGGAGCCGGCGACGCCGCGCTCACCCGCCAGCTGTCGCGCGAGCATCTGGTCGAAGTGTCGCCCGAGGGACTGGTGAGCGTGCTGGGTGGCAAGTGGACCACGTATCGCCTGATGGCGGCCGATGCGGTGGATGCTGCCGAATCGGTCGGCAGGTTGCCGCGGCACGCGTCGCCCACCGCGAACCTGCCGCTGCACGGCGCGGCACCGGGCGTGGTCACGGATGGCTACGGCAGCGACCGCGCCGAACTCGACAGCTTGCCGGGAGCCGGCCGCCCTCTGGTCGATGGCCTCGATCTCACCGAGGCGCAGGTCCGCTACGCAGCGCGCGCCGAATTCGCCCGCCATGTCGAGGATGTGCTCGCCCGGCGTCATCGCGCACTGTTTGTCGACGCCGCGCTGGCCGCGGCGGCCGCGCCGGCGGTGGCCGGCATCCTGGCGCAGGAGCTTGGCCGCGATGCCGCCTGGGAGGCGGCGGAGATCGCGTCCTTCGCCGCGCTGGCACGGGCCTACCGGGTCTGATCCCGCCGCTTCAGCCCAGCTTGTGCTGCAGCACGTAGCGGGTGATTTCGGCGTTGGAGTGCATGTCCAGTTTTTCCAGGATGCGGGCGCGGTAGGTGCTGATGGTCTTCACACTGAGGTGCAGCTGGTCGGCGATCTGGGTCAGCGGCACGCCCTTGCTCAATAGCAGCAGGACGGCCATTTCGCGCTGCGAGAGTGCCTCGTGTGGCAGGCGCTTGCCGGCGTTGACGGTGCCGGCGAGCAGGCGTTCGGCCAGCGTCGGGCTGACGTAGCGTGCGCCGCCGATCACGGTGCGCAGCGCAGCCAGGATCTGATTGGGCGGGCTGTCCTTGTTGAGGTAGCCGGAGGCGCCGGCGTTGAGCGCAGGCAGCGCGAATTCGTCTTCCGAGAACATGCTGAAGATCAGCACCGGCAGCGTCGGCTTGACTTGCTTGATCCGCTTCAGCACCTCGAGCCCGTTGAGGTCGGGCAGGGTGATGTCGAGCAGCACCACCTCGCAGCCGCTCGAACGAACCATGTCGAGCGCCTCCTGGCCGGTCGCCGCCTCGGCGACGATGTCGAAGTCCTCGGTGGACGCGAGGAATTGCCGCAGGCCGCCGCGTACGACGGCATGGTCGTCGGCGATGAGTATCTTCACCATGTGGCCGATCCTCCGGTCGATGGCGGCGCGTCGCTGTCGAGCGGGATGCGCAGGATGAGCTGGGTGCCGGCGTCCGGCGCCGTGTTCAGGCGCAGGCGGCCGCCGAGGTGCTGGGCGCGTTCGTGCATGCCGATGATGCCGTAGGAGTCGTGCTTGCGCAGGCTGCCTTCGCTCAGGCCGCTGCCGTCGTCGATCAGGCGGACGACGAGTTCGTCGCGCTGCTTGCGCAGGGTGAGCGACACCCGGGTGGCGTTGGCGTGCTTGGCGACGTTGGTGAGGCCTTCCTGGATGATGCGGAATACCGCGGTATTGGCCGCCGCGGAGAGCCGCACGTATTCGGGCATCTGCAGGTCGACATCGATGCCGGTCATGCTGGAGAACTGGCGGGTGTACCAGTCTATGGTGGCGATGAGGCCGAGGGTGTCCAGCATCGCGGGTCGCAGGCTGGCGGAAATGCGTTTCACCGTCTGCAGCGCGCTGTCGACCTGGCCGAGCATGTTGCGGAAGTGCTGTTGCAGCACCGGCGGCGTGGACGGCGCGTCGGCGGTGGTGGCCAGGCCGAGCTTGAGCATGGTCAGGGTGCCGCCGAGTTCGTCGTGCACTTCGCGGGCGATCTTGGTGTTCTGCTCTTCGCGCACCGATTCAAGGTGGGCCGCCAGGCGCTTCAGGCGGGCCGCGTTGTCGCGCTGTTCTTCGAGCAGCAGCTTGCGCTCGGTGATGTCGTCGTGCTTGACCAGCAGGCGTATCTGGCCGTCACCGGGGAAGAGGCTGATGCTCACCGCGAACCAGCGCTGCCGGACCGGGGAGTGGATTTCGTACTCCAGGCCGAAGCGCTGACGCTCTCCGGCAAGGATGGCTCGGATGGCGTTGCCCACCTCGGCCGCGTCGGCGGCTGAGATCTGGGTGGCGGCTTCGCAGATCGCCAGGTAGCTGGCGCCTTCGCCCATGTCGGGCGGATGGCCGCCGTTGGTGGCGGCAAAGTCCCGCCAGCGCTGGTTCACCGCCACGATGCGTCCGCTGCCGTCGAGCACGCAGAGCGCGGAGGGCAGGGCGTCGACGATGGTGCGCGAGAAGCGCTCGGATTCGGCCAGCGCCCGGGCGCGTGCTTCCGCCTCGGCGGTGCGGGCCGCGACCTGTTCCTCCAGTGTGTTCTTGAGTCGCAGCAGGGCTGCTTCGGCGTCCTTGCGATGAGTGATGTCGCGCGAGAAACCGACGGTGCCGAGCAGGCCGCCGTGTTCGTCGAATACCGGCGCCTTGTAGGTCTCGAACCAGCGTTGCACGCCCTGGTAGACGATGTGCTCTTCGATGTTGAGCTGGCGGCGCGAGGTCAGCACTTCGATGTCGCCGGCGCGATAGCCCTCGGCCAGTGCGGTGGCGGTGATGTCGAAATCGGTCTTGCCGACCAGTGCGTCGGTGTCGGTATAGCCGAAAGCCTGTGCCAGTGTGGCATTTACTGCAAGGAAGCAGCCGCGGGTGTCCTTCAGCCAGACGAGGAAGGGGAAGTTGTCGAGCAGGGCACGCTGGTAGCGCTCCCGCTGCGTCAGCGCATCCTCGGCCTGGCGGCGCGCAGTGATATCCACGCAGTAGCCGATGTAGCCGAGAAAGGCCCCCCGGCTGTCGTAGCGCGGTCCGGCGGTGTCGAGCAGCCAGCGATAGACGCCGTCGCGACGGCGCAGGCGGTATTCGACCCAGAAGGGCTCGCGTGCGGCGAAGGCGCGATCGTGCGCACTGGTGCAGCGCGCCAAGTCGTCCGGGTGCACGCTCACCGTCCAGCCGTCGTCACGCTCTTCGTCCAGTGTCCGGCCGGTGAACTGCTGCCATGCCTTGTTGATGAAGGCGCATTGGCCGTCGGCCTCCGTCATCCACAGCATCAGGGGTGCTGCGTCGGCCATGGCGCGAAAGCGCTCCTCGCTTTCGGCGCATGCGCTCAGGGCCAGGCGCAGCGCTTCGTCGCGCTCGGCGAGTTGGGCCCTGCACTGGTCGAGTTGACGTTGCAGGTCCGCGAGAGCGTCCGCGTCGTCCGCAGAGCGGCTCGAGGACGGAACGGCGGCCGGGATGCCGTGGTCGCGGTGCTTGCGCAAGGCGGCTCCTTTTGTGCAATTGGCATGCGGCAGCGCACAGTGCACCGCCGGATCGCACCATATTTACATCACTTGCGGCCTTGTGGATGTAGGAAAAATCCTACTTTATGTGGCCTGAATTCCTACTGACTCATGGTGTGAGACCGACAGACCGGGCCTGACACAGGCCACACAATACCAACAGGGAGAAGGAGGGCCGACGAGGAGACCGTCGGAGGAGACACAGTCGCCACGTGAGCGACCGACGTCCGGACGGCGCTGTTCCGATTCTTGCACTGCAACAGCGGGCAGAGAGGTGGAGGCGGAAGGCGGCATGCCGCAATCCGTTTCAGGCGCCGTCGGGCGGACGTACGACGAAGAGGCGATCCATTCGTCCACAGTCGCATCACCAGAACAATAAGCAATAACGCGGGAAGCACTGGGTCGAGGGCTGTCGCCCGGCGTCACGTCGGCAGTGCGCTCGGCCGCTTCCCGGCCAAGGGTGTTTTTGTCGGTTGCAGCAATTCAATCACGTTCCAAGGAGGATAGCCCAAGATGACTTCATTCAATGCGCTGGACAAGATCACGGAAGTCGCCACTGCCAATGGCAATGCGCTCAAGTCTGCCGTCGAGATCGGCCTGAATGCCACCGAACAGCTCTTCGCGTTGCAGCTGAACACCTTCCGTTCCCTGTCGGCCGGTAGCGCACCGGCGACCGGCGGCAATCCCTTCGAGCAGATGGCGGCCCAGTTCAAGGTGCCGACCCAGGCACTGGAGCAGACGACCGACTACTTCCGTGGCGTCAGCGAGATCCTGGTGCGGACCCAGGCCGAGTTCGCCCGCCTGCATGGCGAGCGCTTCAACGAGACGATCGAGTCCTTCAAGCAGATGCTCGACGGCATCGCCAAGTCCGGTCCGAGCGGCAGCGCCGAAATCGTCAGCCAGATGAAGACGGCGCTCAGCAGCGTGACCGAGGCCTACGAGAACATCATCCGCACGACGCAGGAAGCGACCGAGACCCAACTCGCCGCGGCGAGCAGCGCGCTGCAGCCCATCGGTGCGCGCAGCAAGGTGACGAAGAAAGCCGCCTGACCCACGTCATCGCTCGCGCGCTGATGCAGGCCCCCGCTTCGCCGGGGGCCTTTTGTTGTGTGGCGTCCGCGGCCTAGGGTTTGGGCAGCGTGACCAGCGCTTCCAGGCCACCGTCGGTACGGTTGCTCAGGCGGATTTCGCCGCGCTGCGCGCGCAGCAGGTTGCGCGCGATCGCCAGGCCGAGTCCGGTGCCGCCCGTTTCGCGATTGCGCGAGGCTTCGGTACGGTAGAAGGGTTCGAAGACCTTCTCCAGTTCCTCCGCCGGCAGGCCGGGGCCGTGATCGTGGATGCGGATCTCGTGGCGGTCGGCATGCTCGGCCAGGTTCAGCTCCACCCGCTCGCCAAATTTCACGCCGTTCTCGATCAGGTTCCACAGCGCGCGGCGCAGGGCGGTCGGCCGGCCGATGGAGGGCGTGCCGGCATGGCCGCTCAGGCTGACCGACCAGCCGAGGTCGGCGGCGTCGTCGCGCAGGGCTTCGGCGAGACCGTTGAGGTCTATCGGCTGCGGCGGGACCGAGGCGTCCATGCTGCGTGCGTAGGCGAGGCCTTCCTTCACCAGTGCCTGCATGGCGTCGAGATCGGACTGGATGCGGCTGCGCAGGTTCTCGTCGTCGACCAGCTCGGCGCGCAGCCGCAGCCGGGTCACCGGCGTCTGCAGATCGTGCGAGATGGCCGCCAGGATGCGGGTGCGCTCGGTCACGTGTTCGCGGATGCGCTGCTGCATCTGGTTGAAGGCTGCTGCTGCCTGGGCCACCTCGGTGGGGCCGCGGGTGTCCATCGGCGGCCGTTCCGGATCCTCGCCGAGGGCGCGCGCGGCCGAGGCCATGCGCGACAGTGGCCGGGTGGCCAGCCGGACGGCGATCCAGGTGAGCAGTGTGATACCGATGACCAGCGCGCTCAGCGCCGCCAGCAGGCGACCAAGTGGCGGTGGTGGCAGCTGCGGAGCGGGAGGCAGGCCGGGCAGGCGCACCGTCAGCGGCGTGTTGTCGGCCAGTTGGACGACGGTGAGCAGAACCGCATGCGGGCCGTCGCGGCGATTGTGCAGGTAAAGCGCGATCCCGCGTTCCGGCATTGCCTTCCGCAGTGCCGCCAGCAAGGGATGGTCCTGCGGCAGTTGGCGGACGTTCTCCGGCAGCGGCCGGAAGCTCGGACGCAGGCGGCGCCGGCCGAACTGGTCTACCCAGCGTTCGCGTTCGTCGGCCGAGAGGTGGTCGAGCACATCCACCGCAGCGGCGATTTCCTGCGCGACGCCCTCGAACAGCGCATCGCGGCCAAGGCGCTCGCGTTCGCCGACGAAGAGCATGAAGCTGACCGCCAGCACGGCGGCGATGCCGACCAGCCAGATCAGCATCAGGCGGGCGAACAGGCTCCGCGGCAGCAGCTTCATCGTGCGCCGCCCTGGGGGTCGCCGGGCGTGACTTCGGCACTCAGCACGTAGCCCTCGTTGCGTACCGTCTTGATGATGGCCGGTTCGCGCGCGTTGTCGCCCAGGCGCTGGCGCAGGCGGCTCACCAGCAGGTCTATCGAACGGTCGAAGACATCGGCTTCGCGCCCCTGGGTCAGCTCCATCAGCTGGTCGCGCGACAGCACCCGCTGCGGATGGGCGAGGAACACGCCAAGCATGCGGTATTCGGCGCCGGACAGCGGGACCACGGTGCCGGCGGGGTCGATCAGGTGGCGATTGACGGTGTCCAGCCGCCAGTGGGCGAAGCGCAGTTCGCGCGCCTGGGCCAGCGGCTGCGCATCCAGATTCGGCGGCAGCGCGCGGGCGCGGCGCAGGATGGCGCGGATGCGGGCGTAGAGTTCGCGCGGGACGAAGGGTTTGGGCAGGTAGTCGTCGGCGCCCATCTCCAGGCCGATGATGCGGTCCATGTCCTCGCCGCGGGCGGTGAGCATCAGGATCGGGGTGTTGGCATGGGTACCGCTCGCGCGCAGGTTGCGGCATAGCGTGAGGCCGTCCTCGCCGGGCAGCATCAGGTCGAGCACGATCAGGTCGACACGGTGGCGTTCGAGGGCGGCTTTCATTTCGCGACCATCGGCGGCGGCGGTGCAGCGCAAGCCCTGTTTTTCCAGGTAGTCGGCAAGCAGGTTGCGGATGTCGCGATCGTCATCGACGATGAGGATGTGGTCTTGCTGGGTGCTCATGTTCCGTTCTCCGTTGGCTGCATCTTAAGGGCAGCATGTGGCGCGGATGTATCGCAGCGTATCAAACGGCTGCGGGGCGACATGGCCATGCAATTCGGCCTTTCCCCGACAAATCAGGCTTACATCCGGCTGTTCAAATGGCTCCGTCGCCCGAACCGACGGGCACATGACCACAAGGAGCAGGAACATGAAAACCTCGATCAAGACAGCCGTCGCCGCCACCGTCATTGCGTTGGGCGCGCTCGGTTCGGGTTATGCACTGGCCCGCGGCGGGGACCATTGCGAAGGCGGCATGCGCGGCGATCGCGCCGGCTGGCACCAGATGTCGCCGGAGCGGATCAAGGACAAGGCCGACCTCGGCCTTGCCCGCCTGGAACTGGCGCTGGCGATCAAGCCGGAGCAGAAGGGCGCCTGGGACCAGTTCAAGGCGGCGATGCTCGAGCGCGCTGGCAAGCATGCGGCGCTGTTCGAAGCGCGTGCCAAGGACGCGCCGCCCAAGACCGCGCTGGAACGCATGGATCGCATGGAAACCTTCAGCAAGGAGCGACTGGCCGAACTTGCCGATACCCGGCGCGACGTCGAGGCCCTGTACGGCAAGCTGAGCGATGCGCAGAAGAAAGTGTTCGACGCGGAGTTCCGCGAGGGCGGCTTCGGTGGGCACGGTCACCGGGGCATGAAGGGCGTTCGCCACGGTGCCGGCCTCGACCAGGGGCCGCGCATGCCGCAAGGCCAGGGGCCTGTCGGCCGCGGCTGATCGCCAGTCGGTAGCATCAACAGAACGGGCCCGGCGCGCAAACGCCGGGCCCGTTCTGTTTCTGGTGTTCTCAGGCGCTGCCGAGGATGCGGCCGCCCCCGGTGGGGCGGGTCTGGCCGGCGGCATCGTAGAGCTGCGGATGGTTGGCGGCCGACAGCAGGATGGAGAGCGCCGCCTGGTTGTGCTGCATGCGCTCGGTGATCAGCTTGCCATTGAGCGCATTGCGCTCCTTGGCGTTGCGGGCCAGTTCCAGCACTTCGTCCCAGCGTGCGAGTACCCGTGGCAGGCCGGCGCACAGTTCGCGGATGGCGGCGTCGGCATTGTTGCGGCCGAGGCGGCCGAGCAGCAGCGCCTTGTCGTCGTGCAGGCGCTGGAGCTGCCGATAGCGATCGGTCTTGTCCTGGGTCAGCGTCAGCAGGCCGTCGGTGTCTCCGGCCACGAGCAAGGCCTCCTCGCGTTCGAGCAAGGCGACGAACTCGCGCAGCTGGATGGCCTCCGCTTCGATCAGCAGGGCAAGGCGTTGCAGGTCGGCGGGACTGGGGGCGCGCATCGGGTTCCGTCGTCAGTGGTCAGCTCTGGTCGCCCAGCATCTGCCGCACGCTGTTGATCAGGCCGTCGGCGATCTTGCTGGAGTCGACCTTGAAGCGGCCTTCGGCGATGGCCTGGCGGATCTCGGCGACGCGCGCGGAATCGACCGTCGGCGTGTTCTCGATGGCCGCTTCGGCCTTTTGCAGCGTGGAAGACAGCGACGACAGTTCGACCTTGTCGCCGCCGGTGGGGGTCTCGGCCTTGGGCGTATTGACGCGGCTGCGGTTTTCACCGACAGACACGCCGCCGAGGGGCTTGCCCGGGCTTTCGATCTTCATGGCAGTGCTCCCAATAAAGCTTCTCTAGCCGGTATTTCGGCACGGCCGCGAAAAACTTTAGCGATTAAATCATATCGGTCGCCGGCCAGCACGTCAGGGCGCAATTTCGACTACACCGCCGGGCCGCGCGGTGCCGGCGACGACCTGGCCGCCACCCATCCGTACCCGCACCGCTTCCCCCGGTGCCGCATTGTTGAGCGCCACCCCCTCGCTGGCGACGCGAAAGCCGGCGCCCACCGTCACGACCTGGACGGCCTGGCCCTGTTTGACCGCCGGCGGGATGCGCAGCATATCGGCGCGTAGCGGGCTGCCTTGAGCGATGGCGAAGCGGGTGTGCTGGCCGCTGGCCTGGGCGACGTCGGTGAGCGTGCTGTCGGGCAGGGCGGCGAGGTCGCCTTCGCGGCGCACGATGTCGGCCGGACCGAGGATCTGGCCGGCACGCAGCGGCTGGGCGGCGACCAGGTAATCACCGATCACCGCCACCCGCGCCTGCAGATAGGCCGTCCATTCCACCGGGGAGTCGCAGCGCACGCCGACGCTGATCTGCCCCCACGCGCGAGTTCCGGCCGGCAGGAAGGGGGCGAGGCTGACGCAGGCGGGGAGCTGGTTGCGGGCGTCCAGCGGCGATACGGTGATCTGGACACGGCCCGGCAGGCCGCGGGTTTCGTTCTCGAGGAAGCGGCTGACGGCAGCCTGTACCGGTGCCGGGGCCTGCTGTGCGAGCGCCGTGGCGGCGAGACCGCAGCCGAGCACGCAGAGCAGGGTCGCCCCGCGTGCGCGCGTGGCGGCGGTGCGGAGTCGGCACACCAGGGCAGGGTGGGTGGCGCGCTGGTCGTGCGCGGAGGCTTGGGATGAGCGATTCATGGCCGGATTGCATCATGCCGGCCGGTCGCAGGCAACCGCTGCCGCTGCCGGCAAGGGCTGCAGACAGCGGCAATTCTTGCCTCCGGGCGGCAATCGTATCGCATGCGTCGGGGTGTCCCTTGGGTCGAAGCGGCGAAATTGACCGGGCTTTACCGGTCTTATCGCGCCTCGGCCGGATCGGGGCGATGGCTAAGATGCGTGGCATGAAAGCTGCGATGGATCCCGTACCCGCTGTACCGCCCCGGTAACACAGCAGGCCGGAGAACCCGAGGTGACGCCATGAAGACCCTGCTCGACCAACAACTGCAGTTCCACCAGACGGCGCTGAATGTCCAGGCGCACCGGCAGCAACTGCTGGCGTCCAATATCGCCAACGCCGATACGCCGCACTACAAGGCGCGCGACATCGATTTCCGCGAGGCGCTGCAGGGGGCGCTCGGCAACCGCAGCGAGCTGGGCCTCAACACCACACAGAGCCGCCACATCGACGGGGCCGGCAGCAATCTGCTCGACGCCGCCACCAAGTACCGCACCGAGCTGCAGTCGGCGGTGGACGGCAACACGGTGAACATGGACGTGGAGCGCGCGGCCTTCGCCGAGAACGCCATCCACTACGAAGCCAGCATTACCTTCATCAACGGCCTGCTGCGCGGCATGCAGACCGCGATCACCGGTCAGTAATACATCCGGGAGTAGGCGGCCATGAGCATGCTCAACGTTTTCCAGATCGCCGGTTCGGCGCTCAACGCGCAGTCGCTGCGGCTCAACACCACTGCGTCCAACCTCGCCAATGCGGACAGCGTCATCGCCGAGGACGGCCAGCCTTACCGCGCCAAGCAGGTAGTGTTCGCCGCCAAGGCGGTCGGGGCGACGCCTCCGGTCGGCGGCGTGCGCGGCAATGGCGAGTCGGCCTCGGTCGGCGTGCAGGTGACCCAGGTGGTCGAAAGCGCTGCGCCGATGCGGTTGGTCTACGAGCCGAACAACCCGGCAGCCAATGCCGACGGTTATGTCGAGATGCCCAACGTGAATGTCGTGGAAGAGATGGTGAACATGATTTCGGCATCGCGCTCCTACCAGAACAACGCCGAAGTGATGAACACGGCACAGACCTTGCTGCAGCGGACCTTGCAGATCGGTCAATAAGCACGACCGGCAACCGTTGCCGCCGCCGGCAGGAGAAAAAAATGAGCACCGTCACATCCGCAACGCAGACCGCGCAGGACATCCTCGCCAGTCTGGCGCGCAAGGACACCACCACCACCAGTACCACACAGCAGAGCAAGAACCAGTTCCTGACCCTGCTCACGACCCAGCTGCGGAACCAGGACCCGATGAATCCGATGGAGAACGCCGAGCTGACCTCCCAGCTTGCTCAGCTCTCCACCGTCGAGGGCATCGAGAAGCTCAATTCGATGATGAGCCAGTTGCTCGACTCCCAGGCCTCGGCAGAAGGACTGCAGGCCGCGGCGCTGGTGGGGCGTGGCGTGCTGGTCGAAGGCAAGGGTCTCACGCTGACCGATGCCGGCGCCATCGGCGGTTTCGAACTCGACGGCCCGGCGGACGAGGTGGTGTTGTCGATCAAGGACGCGTCGGGCATCGAAGTGGCATCGATGAAGCTGTCCGACGTCGAGGCCGGCAGCCAGAACTACATGTGGGACGGCACCACCACGGACGGCAGCAAGGCTGCCAACGGCAGCTATAGCGTGTCGGTGACCGCAACCCAGGGCGACAAGACCGTGGTGTCGCGGCCGCTGCAGTTCGCCGCCGTCACCAGCGTGATCCGTGGCGCCAGCAGCACCGACCTGCAGGTCGGCGATCTGGGCATCTTCAAAATGAGCGACATCAAGCAGATTCTCTGATCCGGAGCAGCGATCATGGCTTTCCAGCAAGGTTTGAGCGGGCTGAATTCCTCGTCGAAGGCACTCGACGTCATTTCCAACAACGTCGCCAATGCCAGTACGGTCGGCTTCAAGTCCAGCAACACTATCTTTGCCGACATGTATGCCTCGGCCATGGCGGGCGGGACGTCCTCGCTGCAGGTCGGCATCGGCGCCAAGGTCGCGGCGGTGGCACAGTCCTTCACCCAGGGAAACCTCACCGCCACCAACAATCCGCTCGACCTGGCGATCAACGGCAACGGCTTCTTCCGCGTGCAGCGCAGCGACGGCACCGTCGCCTACTCGCGCAACGGCCAGTTCGACATCGACCGCAACGGCAACATCGTCAATGCCGGCGGCGATAAACTCACCGGCTTCCAGGCGGTGGACAACTCGGTGACGCCGACGGTGTTCTCGGGCGAAGCCTCAGCGCTCTATATCGACACCACCAACATCAACCCGCGCGAGACCGGCGAGGCCTCGCTGGGCGTGAACCTCGATTCGAGCGTGAAGAACCCGCTCGACCAGGACCCGGTGGGCAGCGACATCAACAATTTCCTGAACAACACTTCGATCCCGGTCGAGAGCTACAACTACACCACCTCGATGACGGTGTACGACAGCTTGGGCAACGCCTCGCTGATGAACCTCTACTTGGTCCGCGACCCGGACGTCGCCGGCGTGTCGCCCAACACCTGGTCGGTGTACGGACGGCTCTCCAACGACGTGGTGCCGGATCCGACCGATCCCTCGATCTCCACCGGCGTACCGCTGGAGAATCTTGGCACCATCAGCTTTACTTCGTTCGGCGTGCCCGACACCAGCATCGCCAATAACGGCATCTTTTCGGTGACGCGCACCGCCGCCGAGCTCGGTACCGGTGCCGACGACCTCACCTTTTCGCTGGACCTTACCAAGTCCACCCAGTGGAACACCGATTCCGGCGTGACCACCTCGCCGCGCCAGGACGGCTACACCACCGGTCGGCTCACCGGCGTATCGGTCAGCTCCACCGGCGTGGTGCAGGGCACCTTCTCCAATGGCCAGGTCAAGGACATCGGGCTGCTGGCGCTGGCCAACTTCTCCAGCCCGCAGGGGCTGACCTCGCTCGGCGACAACCTGTGGGCGGAATCCTTCGAATCCGGCCAGCCGACCGTCGGCGCGCCCGGCACTGGCGTGCTCGGTACCGTGACCGCCGGCCAGATCGAGGAATCCAACGTCGATCTCACCCAGGAACTGGTGGCGATGATCGTGCAGCAGCGTAACTACCAGGCCAATGCGCAGTCGATCCGCACGCAGGACCAGATCCTGCAGACGCTGGTGAACCTGCGCTAAGCGCTGAAACCGG
Organism: Azoarcus sp. DD4; assembly: GCF_006496635.1. NCBI lineage: Bacteria > Pseudomonadati > Pseudomonadota > Betaproteobacteria > Rhodocyclales > Zoogloeaceae > Azoarcus > Azoarcus sp. DD4. Next base: position 3,751,196 of record NZ_CP022958.1, on the reverse strand, counting down.
AAGGAGAGCGACATGGATCGCCTGATCTACACCGCGATGACCGGGGCCAAGGGCACGCTGGACCAGCAGGCCGCCGTATCCCACAACCTCGCCAACGCCACCTCCACCGGCTTTCGCACCGAAATGCACAAGCTACGCGCGGTCGAGGTCCAGACCCAGGCGCTGCACACCCGCGCGTTCACGGTGGATGCCAGCGTCGCCACCGACTACAGCGCCGGCCCGCTGCAATTCACCGGCCGTCAGTACGACGTCGCGGTGGAGGGCAAGGGCTGGCTGACGGTGCAGATGCCCGACGGCACCGAGGCCTATACCCGCGACGGCAGCCTGGAGGTGAGCGCCAACGGCGTGCTGCAGACCCGCAGCGGCCTGCCGGTGCTCGGTGCCAGCGGCGGCCCGGTGACGCTGCCGCCGGATACCGAGATCGTGGTCGGCGCCGACGGCACCATCTCGTCGCTGCAGGCGGGCCAGCAGAACGTGGTGAACGTGGTCGACCGGCTCAAGCTCGTCAATCCGCCGGAAGCCTCGCTGGTGCGCGGCGAGGACGGCCTGTTCCGCAGCACGGACGGCGCGGCACAGCCTGCCGACGAGGCGGTAAAAGTTGCCGGCGGCTACCTCGAGGGCAGCAATGTGAACGTGGTCGACCAGATGGTCACCATGATCTCGCTCGCGCGCCAGTTCGAGATGCAAACCCGCATGCTGCAGACCGCCGAGCAGAACGACCGCGCCGCCGCCCAGGTGCTGTCGCTGAGCTGATCCCCGCCGCGGATTAGCATGGTTTTTGCCTAGTTAATCGCAGGATGGCCGGCAGCCTTGCCGGCCTAGACTGGCAACCAGGCTACCCGACCACCGCGCGACGATCTCCGCCGCCGGCCAAGCAAAGAAGGAATCATCATGATCCGCTCCCTGTGGACCGCCCGTACCGGGCTGGATGCCCAGCAAACATCGCTGGACGTGATCTCCAACAACCTCGCCAACGTCTCGACCAACGGCTTCAAGCGTCAGCGTGCGGTGTTCGAGGATCTGCTCTACCAGACCATGCGGCAGCCGGGTGCGCAGTCCACCCAGCAGACCCAGGTCGGCTCCGGCCTGCAGATCGGTACCGGCGTGCGGCCGGTCGCCACCGAGCGCATCTTCACCCAGGGCAACCTGCAGCAGACCGGCGGCTCGCTCGACATCGCCATCCAGGGCAACGGCTTCTTCCAGATCGCGTTGCCCGACGGCACCACCGCCTACACCCGTGACGGCGCTTTCCAGCTCGACAACCAGGGCAACGTGGTCACCGCCAGCGGCTACCCGCTGGCCGACAACCTCAATGTCCCGGCCGACACGCTCACCGTCACCATCGCCAAGGACGGCACCGTCAGCGTGCTGCAGGCGGGGCAGACTACGCCGACCCAGATCGGCGCGATCCAGCTCGCCACCTTCGTCAATCCGGGCGGCCTGCAGAGCGCCGGCGAAAACCTGTTCCTGGAAAGCGCCTCCAGCGGCGTCGCCACGCCCAACCAGCCGGGTACCAACGGCACCGGCGTGCTCAACCAGGGCTATGTCGAAACTTCCAACGTGAACGTCGCGGAGGAACTGGTGAACATGATCGTCACCCAGCGCGCCTACGAGATGAATTCGCGCGCCATCCAGACCTCCGACTCGATGCTCGGCCGTCTGACGCAACTGTAAGCAGTCCGCCGTGATGGTCCGTACCGAGAGGCCCGCCATGAAAGCCATCGCCATCCTCGCCGCAGTGGTGCTGAGCGGCTGCGCGTCGGTGTATTCGACGCCGCCCACCGCCATCCACCAGCCCTCCAGCATGCGGCCGGAAATGCGGCCGCAGGCGGTCCCGGCGACCGGCAGCATCTATCAGCAGGCGCAGGTACGGCCGCTGTTCGAGGATCGTCGCGCGCGCAACGTCGGCGACATCATCACCATCAACCTGGTCGAACGGAATACCGCGCAGAAGAGCGCCAACGCCTCGGCCACGCGCGGTTCCAACGTCAGCGGCGGCATCAGCCTGACCGCGCCCAACATCGCCTCGATCGCCAACGCCAAGCTCAACGGCCTGCAGGCCGACGTCGGCATGGATTCCGATTTCGCCGGCGAGGGCGCCGCGGCGGCCAACAACGTCTTCAACGGCACGATCTCGGTGACGGTGATCGACGTCTATCCCAACGGCAACCTGCTGGTGTCGGGCGAGAAGATGGTGGCGATCAACCAGGGCAACGAATTCATCCGCTTTTCCGGCGTGATCAATCCGACCACGGTGACCGCCGCCAACACGGTGCAATCCACCCAGGTGGCCGACGCCCGCATCGAATACCGCGGCAGCGGCTTCATCGACGAATCCAACACCATGGGCTGGCTGCAGCGCTTCTTCGTCGCCATCGCGCCGTTCTGAACCGCAACACGGAGTCCCGCATGAAACGCCCGGCCCACTTCCTCTTCGCCCTGCTCGCTGCCGCCGGTGTGGCGCTGGCGATGCCCGCGAGCGCCGAGCGCATCAAGGATCTCGCCTCGGTCGCCGGCGTGCGCGACAACCAGCTCGTCGGTTACGGCCTGGTGGTCGGCCTGGACGGCAGCGGCGACCAGACCACGCAGACGCCCTTCACCGTGCAGAGCGTCATCAACATGCTCGGCAACATGGGCGTGACCCTGCCGCCCGGCACCAACCTGCAGCTGAAGAACGTCGCCGCGGTGATGGTGACCGCCACCTTGCCGCCCTTTGCGCGGCCGGGGCAGGGGCTGGACGTCACCGTGTCGTCGATGGGCAATGCCAAGAGCCTGCGCGGCGGCACCCTGGTGATGACGCCGCTGAAAGGCGCCGACGGCCAGATCTACGCCATCGCCCAGGGCAACATGGTGGTGGGCGGCGCCGGTGCGTCGGGCGGCGGCGCCTCGCAGACCATCAACCACCTGTCGGCCGGCCGCATTCCCGGCGGCGCCACCGTGGAACGCGCGGTGCCGACCATGCTGGGGCAGGGCGATCACGTGCTGTTCGAGCTCAACGACACCGACTTCGGCACCGCCCGCCGGGTGGTCGATGCGATCAACCAGTCGGCCGGCTACGGCACGGCGGAAGCGCTCGACGGCCGCAGCATCAAGGTGAGGGCGCCGGCGGATTCCTCCGCCCGCGTCGCCTTCCTCGGCCAGCTCGAAAATCTCGAAGTGACGCCGGTGCAGCAGGCAGCCAAGGTCATCGTCAATTCGCGAACCGGCTCGGTGGTGATGAACCAGCGCGTCACCGTGCAGAACTGCGCGGTCGCCCACGGCAACCTCACGGTGACGGTCAATACCGATACCCGCGTCAGCCAGCCGGCGCCCTTGTCCGGCGGGCAGACGGTGGTGACGCAGAGCGGCCAGGTGAACATCGACCAGGGCGCCGGCACGCTGTTCAACGTCAAGGCCGGCGCCAATCTCGCCGACGTGGTGAAGGCGCTCAACACACTCGGCGCCAAGCCCATGGATCTCGTCAGCATCCTGCAGGCGATGAAGGCCGCCGGCGCGCTGCGCGCGGAGCTGGAGGTGATCTGAAATGGCCGCAGCGAACACCGGCTTCCAGCTCAACGCGCTCGATCCGAATTCGCTCGGCGATCTCAAGCGGCTTGCGCGCAACAGCCCGGATTCACCGGAAACCCTGCGCGCCGCTTCCAAGCAGTTCGAGGCGCTGTTCCTGCAGATGGCGCTCAAGGCGATGCGCCAGGCGACGCCAGGCTCCAGCCTTTTCGACAACGAGCAGACCAAGAGCTACCAGTCGCTGCTCGACCAGCAGCTCGCGCTCAACATGGCGCACAGCCGCAATAACGGCATGAGCGAGGCACTGTTCCGCCAGTTGGGCGGCATCAACGGCAAGGGCGCCGAGCCGTCCGCGACGGGCGAGGCGTTCGCGCTGGCGAACGGCGGCGAAGCCAAGGGCTTCGACATTTCCAACGTCGTCCGCCAGGCGGCAAATCCTGCCGCGCTGATGCGCCAGGCGCAGGCCATCGCTGCCGCTGCCGGCACGGCCGAGGATGGCGGCGACAGCATCGGCGCGCTCATCACCCGGCTGGAAAGCGCGGTGCGTGCGGCACGCAACACCAGTACGGCGGCGACGGCGGCCGAAGCCGGTGCGGCGGCGGCAGACGGCAAGGTGGCCGACGATGTGCGCGAGTTCGTCAACGCGGTGTGGCCGCATGCGCAGGCCGCCAGCCGCCAGACCGGCATTCCGGCCCAGTTCATGGTGGCGCAGGCGGCGCTCGAAACCGGCTGGGGCGACAAGGTGCTGCGCCATGCCGACGGCCGTTCGAGCTACAACCTCTTCAACATCAAGGCCGGCTCCAGCTGGAGCGGCGACACGGTGACGCGCAAGGTCACGGAGTACAGCGGCGGCAACGCCTACACCGAGCAGGCGCGCTTCCGCAGCTACGGCTCCTATGCCGAGGCCTTCCAAGACTACGCCCGGCTGCTGTCGACCAGCGCGCGCTATTCCGACGTGATGGGCCAGACCAGCGCCACCGGCTTCGCCCGCGGCCTGCAGCAGGCTGGCTACGCCACCGATCCGATGTACGCCGACAAGCTCACCCGCATCATCGCCGGCAATACCCTGCGCAGCGCGCTGTCGGGCTGAGGCCGCTCCGCGCGGGCTGCCGGCAGGCGGCCGATTTTGCCGGTTTTGACCTGGCAAGCATCTTGCAGTGTCAGGTTGGAACGTAGCGAATCAGGGGATACATCATGGCGGGCTTGCTGAACATCGGACTCACCGGTCTGAATGCCGCCCAGGCACAACTGCTCACCACCGGCCACAACATCACCAACGCCGGGGTCGAGGGCTATCACCGCCAGACGGTCATCCAGAGCAGCAACACGCCGCAATTCACCGGCGTCGGCTTCTTCGGCCAGGGCACACAGGTTGCCTCGGTCACCCGTTCGTACAGCCAGTACCTCGAAAACCAGGTGCTCACCAGCAGCGCCCGGCTGTCCGAATTCACCGCCTACAACGACCAGATCAGCCAGATCAACAACCTGCTGGCCGATTCCACCTCCGGCCTTTCGCCGGTGCTGGAAGACTTCTTTGCCGGCGTGCAGGAGATGGCCTCCAATCCGACCAGCGTGGCGGCGCGCCAGGCGCTGATCTCGTCGGCCGAAGCGATGGTGTCCCGCTTCCAGACCATGGACGCCCGGCTGTCGGAGATCCGCGAAGGCACGGAAGGCGAGATCGTCTCCACCGTGTCGCAGATCAACATGTACGCCAGCGCGATCGCCGAGATGAACCAGCGCATCGCCCAGGCGCAGGTGGCCGGCCCCAGCGTTGCCGCCAACGACCTGCTCGACCAGCGCGAGCAACTCGTCGCCGAGCTCAACAAGCTGGTCAAGGTCAGCACGGTGACCGAGACCGACGGTTCGATGAGCGTCTTCGTCGGCTCCGGCCAGGGGCTGGTGGTGGGCGGCACGGTGAACCAGCTGGCTGCGGTGCAGGACGCCAACGACCCGCAGCGCCACGCCATCGCCATCATCTCCGAGAGCGGTGTGGCCAGCGTGCTGCCGGAAAGCCTGGTGAGCGGCGGCACGCTCGGCGGCCTGCTCGCCTTCCGCAGCGAATCGCTGGACGTGGCGCAGAACACGCTCGGCCTGATCGCCGTCGGCATCGCCGAGGCCTTCAACGCCCAGCACAATCTCGGTGTCGATCTCGACGGCGTGCTCGGCGGCGACTTCTTCAGCATTCCCGACCCCGCGCTGAAGCCGGCGATCAGCTCGGCCACCGCCACCATCGAGGACTTCTCCCAGCTCACTTCCAGCGACTACCTGCTGGAATGGGACGGCGCCGCCTACACCATGAAGGCGGTCGGCGGCAGCGCCATCCCGCTGACGCAGCAGCTCGACGGCAGCTATTCCGGCGGCGGCATCAACATCGACATCCCGACTCCGCCGCCGGCGGATTTTCCGACCACCGGCCTGCTGATCCAGCCGACCCGCTACGCTGCCAACAGCATCGACGTCGCCATCTCAGACCCGCGCAAGATCGCCGCGGGCGACCCGGTGAGCGTTGCACCGGGCGTCTATACCGGCGTGGTGACCGACCGCATCCAGGACGTCAAGACGATGTCCATCGGCGGCATCGACGCCAATGCCGACGGCTCCGCCGACTTCTCGCCGATCACGCTGAGCTTCGCCGGCAACACCTTCACCGCTTCGTCCGGCACCATCGAGCGCTACGACGCGGCCACCGGCACCTGGGTCGCAGGCGGCAGCTACGATCCGGCGAGCGACAGCACCGGGGTGCGCTTCCGCATCACCAACGGTGTCGCCCCCAACGACTATTCCTTCGAGTTCAAGGCGGTCGGCGCCTGGGAGGATGGCGAGTCGATGAGCTTTTCCCCGACCGCCGCCGGCGTGGCCGACAACCGCAACGCGGTGGCGCTCGGTGCGCTGCAGACGTCCAAGCAGATGCTGGCCGGCAGCAGCGGCACCGCGACCGCCACCTTCCAGTCGGTCTACGCGCAGATGGTCACCCAGGTCGGCAACAAGACCCGCGAAGTCCAGGTGAACCAGACCGCGCAGGAATCGCTCCTCACTCAGGCCACCGATGCGCGCGATGCGCTGTCGGGCGTGAATCTGGACGAAGAGGCCGCCAACCTGGTGCGTTACCAGATGGCCTACCAGAGCGCTGCCAAGGTCATGAACGTCGCCCAGACCCTGTTCAACGAAGTGCTGTCGATCGGCCGTTAAGGAGTAAGGATCATGCGTATCTCGACCAACATGATCTACGACAAGGGTGTCGGTTCCATGCAGAAGCAATGGACCAGCCTGCTGCACACCCAGCAACAGCTGTCCACCGGCCGCCGCGTGCTGACCCCGGCGGACGATCCGATCGCTTCGGCGCGGGCGCTGGAAATCGGCCAGTCCAAGGGTGTGAACAGCCAGTTCATGACCAATACCGGCTACGCCGAGGACCGCCTCAACCTGCTCGAAAACAAGCTCACCGGCGTCGGCGACACCCTGCAATACATCCGCGAGAAGACGGTGTCGGCCGGCAACGCCGGCTACAGCGAGGAAGACCTCGGCTATCTCGCCACCGACCTGCGTGCCCAGTTCGAAGGCTTGCTGGCGCTGTCCAACAGTCAGGACGGCAGCGGCGATTACCTCTTCTCCGGCTATCGCGCCAACGAGCAGCCCTTCAGCGGCGGCCTGGCCGGGGTGGATTACCAGGGCGATTACGGCACCCAGACCATCCAGGTGTCGGCCTCGCGCTACATGCCGGTCAGCCTGCCGGGTACGGACGTTTTTGCCGCCACCCGGCAGATCGACGATAGCCTGGTGCAGGCCTCCACCGGCAGCCATGTGGACGGCTCGGCCAACACCGGCGGTACCACGCTGTCCGGCACGCTGGCGCCGCTCGCCAGCGGCGCGGTGGACATGGACACGCTCGGCCGCCGTTACGAGATCACCTACAACGCCGCCACCGGCTACGACGTCTACGAGTACGTGCCGGGCAACCCGACCAAGGTGGCCATCGCCACCGGCCTGGCCGACCTCAGCAGCCTGGGCGATCCGGCTTCGGCCAACTATATCGGCGTCGATCTGCAAATGAACGACGCCAGCGGCAACCCGGCCACGCCGGCCGACGGCGACCGCTTCGAGCTGTTCATGGCTTCGAACAACATGTTCGACAACCTCGGCGTGCTGATCGACGCGATGGAGCGGCCGGGCCCGTCCGGCATGGCCGGCGGCGCGGTGGCTTTCGGCCTCACCAACCTCGATGGCGCCATCGAGAACGTGCTCAAGGTGCGTTCCCAGATCGGCTCGCAGCTCACCGAGACCGAAAGCCTCAAGAGCATCGGCAGCGATCTCGACGTGCAGTACGCCGAGACCGTTTCCAACCTGATGGACGTCGATTACGTCGAGGCCATCTCCAATCTCACCCAGCAGCAGACCTACCTGCAGGCGGCGCAGCAGTCCTTCATGAAGGTCACCGGCCTGTCGCTGTTCAACTTCCTGAACTGACGGGGCGACCCATGCGCAAGACCCTGCTCGCGATGCTCACCCTGCTGGCAGCGGGGTGTTCGACCATGGACGAGTACCGGCCGCAGGTGGTGGCCCATGGCGGCACCGCCGCCGGCCTGGCCGGCAGTGCGCTGCTCACCATGAAGACGATGAAGGAGATCGGCATCTCCAACCCGGTCTTCCTCAGTGGCGCGCTGGTGGCCTACGGCATCTACGATCCGTTGGCGCCCACCTGGGAATTGGATGCCAGTCTCGCCGGCGAGGAAGTGTGGCGGCTGGACCTGCGGATGAAGCGCTTCGTCACAGGTGGCGAAGGCGAGGCGCGCCAGATCTTCATGCGCAACGCCCGTCGCGTGGCGGAAGAGGGCGGCTATGCCGGCTTCGACGTGCTGCGCTACGAGGAAGGCATCAACAGCGAACGGCCGTTCGCGCGGCGGACGGCCAGCGGCGAGATCCGCCTGGTGAAGTCGCGCCAGTTCCCCGCGCTGTAGCGCAGGCTAGCGCGGCGGCGCGGCGGCGGGCGCCTGCGGCGCCAGCGCTTCGAGCATCATGGTGGTGGCTTCGAATCCGTGTTCGAACAGGCTCTGCACCACCGGGCCGAAGTTGGTCATGATCAGCACCAGCGCGATGAAGCCCATCGCCAGCGTGACCGGGAAGCCAATCGCGAAAAGGTTCAGCTGCGGCGCGGCGCGGGTGAGGATGCCGAGCGCGATGTTGGCGACCAGCAGCACCGCCACCACCGGCAGTGACAGCAGCAGGCCGGTGGCGAAGACGGTGCCGCCGGCGCGTGCGATCTGTGCCCAGCCGCTGGCGCTGACCACGTTCACCCCGACCGGCAGCCATTCGAAACTGCGGATCAGCACCTCGATCAGCATCAGGTGGCCGTTGATGGCGAGAAAGAGCAGGGTGGCGACGAGGCCGAGGAAGTCGGACAATACCGCGGTCTGGCCGCCGGCGTCCGGATCGAAGAATACCGCGAAGGACAGGCCCATCTGCATGCCGATCAGCGAACCGGCCATGTCGATGGCGGCGAACACCAGCCGCATCATGAAACCGATGGCGATGCCGATGAACATCTGCTGCACCATGATCAACAGGCCGATGCCGCCGCCGGGCGGAATGGGCGGCATGGGCGGCAGCGTCGGCAGCAGCGCCATGGCGATGCCCAGGCCGATCGCCAGCCGCACCCGTACCGGCACCGCGCGGTTGGAGAAGATGGGTGCGCTGGCGAACAGCCCGAGCAGGCGGGCCACCGGGAACATGAAGGCGGCCAGCCAGGCGTCGAGCTGGGCCGAGGTGACGCTGATCATGCGGCCGCGCTAGCCGATCATGGTCGGGATGGATTCGAACAGGCGGCGCATGAAATCGGTGAGCGTGGTGATCATCCACGGCCCGGCCAGCACCAGGGTGACGAACATCACCACGATCTTGGGCACGAAGGAGAGCGTCATCTCGTTGATCTGGGTGGCGGCCTGGAAGATGCTGATGATGAGGCCGGTGACCAGCGCGGCGAGGAACAGCGGCGCCGACACCAGCAGCGTGACTTCGATGGCCTGACGGCCGAGATCGACGACGGCGGTGGGGGTCATGGCGGTGGGTCTCCTAGACGGCGAAGCTCTGCACCAGCGAGCCGATGAGCAGCGTCCAGCCATCGACCAGCACGAACAGCATGATCTTGAAGGGCAGCGCGACGATGACCGGCGACATCATCATCATCCCCATCGACATCAGCACCGAGGCCACCACCATGTCGATGATGATGAAGGGGATGAAGACGATGAAGCCGATCTGGAAGGCCGTCTTCAGTTCGGAGGTGACGAAGGCCGGCACCACCACCCGCATCGGCAGGTCTTCGGCCTTGTCCACCGGCGGCACCTTGGCCAGCCCGGCGAACAGGGTGAGGTCGGGTTCGCGTACCTGTTTCAGCATGAAGGCCTTGACCGGGACGGAGGCGCGCTCCAGCGCCTGGTCCAGGCCGATCCTGCCTTCGGACATCGGCACGTAGGCATCGACATACACCTTGTCGGCTACCGGCGCCATGATGAAAAAGGTAAGAAACAGCGCCAGCCCGAGCAGCACCTGGTTGGGCGGCGAGGTCTGGGTGCCGATGGCCTGCCGCAGCAGCGAGAACACGATGATGATGCGGGTGAAGCTGGTCATCATCAGCACCATCGCCGGGATGAAGCTGAGCAGCGTCAGCAGCGCCAGCGTCTGCACGGTGAGGCTGTAGGTGGTGCTGCCGCCCGGCCCCGGCGTGCTGCTGAGCGCGGGCAGGGCCTGGGCCGCCGCCGTCAGCGGCAGCGCGGTCAGGACGGCGGGCAGCAGCAGGCGGGCGGCCGTGGCGGCGATGGCGCGGACGCTGCGGGAATTACGGTGCATCCTTGCGACGCTCCAGGGAGTGCTTGAGCCAGGCGGAGAAATCCTTGCCGGCGAGGATGGACGGGGCGCCGCCGGCGGCGGCATCGGCCGGCAGGCTGGCGGCGGGGATGATGTGCAGGGTGCGGACGTTGCCGGGGGCGACGCCCAGCACCAGCACCTCGCTGCCGACTTCGACCAGCACCACCCGTTCGCGCGGGCCGACCGGCGCGGCGCCAAGTACCTTCAAGGCCGAGGCCGCACCGCGCGGCGCGGCCAGCCGCTTGAGCAGCCACAGGCAGCCGAGCAGCAGCGCGATCACTACCGCCAGGCCGAACAGCATCTGGCCGACGTTGCCGGCAAGGTCGGGGGCGGGCTCCGCCGCCCGGGCGGCGGGGGCGAGCGCGCAGAGTGCGAGGGCGGTGAGGGCGATCAGGCGCACGCGGATTCCGGTGGCGAAGGCTGGCGCGGGCTCAGTGACGGATCTTCCGCATGCGCTCGGCCGGGGTGATGATGTCGGTGAGGCGGATGCCGAACTTGTCGTTCACCACCACCACCTCGCCCTGCGCGATCAGGGTGCCGTTTACCAGCACATCCATCGGTTCGCCGGCGAGGCCGTCGAGTTCCACCACCGAGCCGTGGGCGAGCTGCAGCAGGTTGCGGATCGACAGCTTGGTGCGGCCGAGTTCGACGGTAAGCTGGACGGGGATGTCCAGGATCATGTCGAAGTCGTTGAGCGCACCCGGCTTGGTGCCGGTCGAACCGAAATCCTCGAACAGCTGGCTGGCCGGCTTGGCCTGGTAGGGCGATTCGTCGAAGGCCGCGGCCGCGGCAAGGTCGGCGGCCACGCGGGCGGCTTCGGCATCCATGCCGGCCTCGGTGCTGGCCTGTTCCTGCATGGCCGCAGCCCAGTCGTCTTCGGTGATCTGGTTGTCGTCGTTGTCAGCCATTTGTGGCTCCAGGAATCTTGGGGGCGTCGGACTCGTCGGGTCCGAAGAAGCGCTCCACCTTGAAAGCATACTGGCCGTTCTGGGTGCCGTAGCGGCCTTCCAGTACCGGCACGCCGTCTACCGCGGCCTGCAGCAGTTCGGGGATCTGCAGCGGGATCACGTCGCCGACCCGCATGTTCACGATGTCGCGCAGGGTCACGCGGGTGGTGCCGAGATTGCAGGTCAGCTCCACTTCGGCGGTCTGCAGCTGGCGCGACAGCAGGGTGATCCAGCGACGGTCCTGGGTCAGGTGGTCGCTCTGCATCGTCGAGTAGAGCAGGTCGCGGATCGGCTCCACCATCGAGTAGGGGAAGCAGATGTGCATTTCCGCCTGGGCGCCGCCCAGTTCCAGCGAAAAGCTGGTCGACACCACGATTTCCGACGGGGTGGCGATGTTGGCGAACTGCGAGTTCATTTCCGAGCGGACGTATTCGAGCTCGAGCTTGAACACCGGCGCCCAGGCCTTGGCGTACTCGGTGAACACCACGTTGAGCATGCCCTGGATGATGCGCTGCTCGGTCGGCGTGAAGTCGCGCCCTTCCACCCGGGTGTGGAAGCGGCCGTCGCCGCCGAACATGTTGTCCACCACCAGGAACACCAGGTTGGGGTCGAACACCACCAGGCCGGTGCCGCGCAGCGGCTTGCCGAGCACCAGGTTGAGGTTGGTGGGCACAACAAGGTTGCGCACGAATTCCGCGTACTTCTGCACCTTGATCGGCCCCACCGAGACTTCGGCGTTGCGGTGCATGTAGTTGAACAGGCCGATGCGCAGGTAGCGGGCGAAGCGCTCGTTGATCAGCTCCATCGTGGGCATGCGCCCACGGACGATGCGTTCCTGGGTGGCGAGGTTGTAGGGGCGCACGCCGCCCTGTTCGGCCTCGTCGCCGCCGCCGTCGTCGGCCTCCCCGTTGACGCCGCGCAGCAGGGCGTCAACTTCTTCCTGGGAGAGAAAATCCGAAGACATGGCGGGATGTCCGATTACTGGATGATGAAGGAGTTGAACAGCACCGCCTGGATCGGCCCGGTGGGCGCGGCGCGGCGGCTGGCTTCGCGCGGCGGCGGGAAGCCGAGCGCGTCGTTGGACTGGTCCACGATCTCGATCGCCAGCGTTTCGCGGCCGTCGATGGAGGAGAGTTCGGAGGGCAGCTTGCTCGACAGCAACAGGTTCACGCGGTGGCGGATCTCCGGCATGAAACCCTTGAGGCTTTCGGCGGTCTTGGCGTCGGCCACGCGCAGCACGATGACTGCCTGCAGGTAGTGGTCGCCCTCGTCGCGCTGCAGGTTGACCGTGAAGGGCTCCAGCGTCACGAAGGACGGCGGCTTGGACAGATCGACCGCGGCCGGAGGCGGCGGGGGAGCGGGCGCATGGGCGGCCTCGCTGCCGTGGGCGTCGTTGCCGCCCTTGCTCTTCATCATGACCACGACGCCGACGGCCGCGGCGACGACGATCAGGACCAGCACCAGCAGGATGAGGATGATGAGCAACAGCTTGCCGCTCTTTCTCGGGGCGGCGGGTTCAGCGGCGGCTTCCGGTTTGGCTGGCGCCTTGGCCATGCGATTCTCCTTGGTTCACGATGCCATTATCAGGGATCGTCGCACGCAGCCAAGCGCGGAAAAGTGGGGCAGAGCCGCCCCAATTCCGCTTTCAGGCGAAGGTGTCGACCATCCCTTCGGATTGTCTGATCCATCTCGAGGCTCCCACGCCGTCGGCACCGTCCACGCCACTGCTGCCGTTCGTGCCGTGGCCACGCCGGCCGCCTTCATCCTGCGCGGCCTGCTGGTCGCCCGAGGTGCCGACGCTGGTCTGGCCCAGGCTGATGCCCGACTGCTGCAGGATTTCCCGCAGGCGCGGCATCGCCTGCTCCAGCGCGTCGCGCGCCGCCTGCGAGGAGGCGACGAACTGGGCGGTGGTCTGGTCGCCGCTGAGGTTGATCGACACCTCGACCTTGCCCAGCGTCGGCGGCGTCAGGACCAGTTCGGCCTTGCTTTCGGCACGGCCCAGCATCCACATCACGCGGTCGCCGACATCGTCGGCGAAGGCGCTCTGGCCGGCCGGCGTATTGACCGGCAGTTGCGGTACGGCCGGCTGGCTGGCGGTCTGGTGACGCGCGCCGGCAATGGCCGCCGCGGCCACCTGCAGGCCGCCCGGCACTTCTCCGCCGCGGGCCGCCTGGCCGATCGCATTGGCATCCGCGCCTTCGACGGCGGCTTCCGGTTTGGCTTGCAGTTGTGCCGCGAGTTGTGCTGCCCGGCCCGCGGCGCCGTTCTCGGTTGCGAAACGGGTGAGATCCCCGGCCGGATTCTGCAGCGATTCCGCGAGCGTGTCACCCGCGCCGTCGCTCGGCAGCAGCCCGCTGCCAGCCGTTGCGGCAGCGTCGCCGGCGGGCGAGGTGCCGGCAAGGAGGGCGGCAATCGCTGCCGGCAGGCCGGCAAGCGCCGCCGTTTCTGCCGGCGTGGGCGTTGCCGGCTGGGGCGCTTGCTGGGCGGGCTCGACGGCCGTGGCAGCGTTCTGCTGTGCATTGGCGTCGGCGGGAGGCTGGGTGCTGTCGGCGCTTGCGTCCTGGGGCCGGCAGCCGTCCGTGCCACGTTCGGCATCGTTGGCGGCGGTCCTGTCGGTTGCCTGGCTGCGTTCCGGTGTGCGTGCGGTGTCGCGCTGCGGCTCGCGCACGCGCTGGCGTTCGGTGCTGCGCGCTGCGGTCTCGCTGTCGCGGGCGTAATCGGTGCGGTGGGCCTGCTGGTTGGCGCGGGCGCTCATCTGGCCCTGCAACATCTGGGCGAAACCCTGGCCGCTACTGCTGCGGCTGCCGTCGGCGGCAGTCGCGGAGGCGGGGAGAAAGGAGAACAGCGAGTTGGGCTGATTGACGGAGGCGGGCATGATCGCTGACCTTTTTGCTGAGTGTCTCGCAGCCCTATCAGCAAACCGCGTGCCACCGCGAAGGCGGCACGCGGGCAGGTCCTGCGGGGTTCAGCCCAGGGTGGGATAGTCGAGGTAGCCCTTCTCGCTGCCGCCGTAGAAGCTGGAGGTATCCCAGGCATTGAGCGGCGCCTTTTCGCGCAGGCGCAGCACCAGGTCGGGGTTGGCGATGAAGGCCTTGCCGAAGGCGACGATGTCGGCACGGCCTTCGGCGACAGCGGCTTCGGCAAGTTCGCGGTCGTAGCCGTTGTTCACCATCCACGCGGCCTTGCCGCCGGCCCTGGCGTAGGCGGCGCGCAGCGCGGCATAGTCGAAGGGCGCGTCGCCCTGCTGGAAGTCGCGCGCGCCACCGGTGGCGCCCTCCACCACGTGCACATAGGCGAGCGGCCAGCGCGCCAGCTGCTCGACCACGTAGGTGAAGAGCGGCTGCGGATTCGGGTCGGATGCGTCGTTGGCCGGGGTGACCGGCGAGATGCGGATGGCAGTGCGGCCGGCGCCGATCTCGGCGGTGATTGCTTCCATGACTTCCACCAGCAGGCGGGCGCGGTTTTCGATGCTGCCGCCGTAGGCGTCGTTGCGATGGTTGCTGCCGGCACGCAGGAACTGGTCGATCAGGTAGCCGTTGGCGGCGTGCACCTCGATGCCGTCGAAGCCGGCTTCGATCGCGGCACGGGCGGCACGGCGATAGTCCTCGACGATGCCGGGCAGTTCTGCGATGTCGAGCGCGCGCGGCGCCGAGGTCGGCACGAATTCACCGCTGCCGTCGGCGTGGATCAGGTAGGTCTTGGTCCTGGCGGTGATCGCCGATGGCGCCACCGGTGCGCCGCCGTCCGGCTGCAGCGAATTGTGCGAGACGCGGCCGACGTGCCACAGCTGGGTGACGATCTTGCCGCCGGCGGCGTGCACCGCCTCGGTGACGCGCTTCCAGCCTTCGATCTGCTCCGGCGCATAGAGGCCGGGCACGTTGGCGTAGCCCTGGCCCTGGTGGCTGATGGCGGTGGCCTCGGTGATCAGCAGGCCGGCCGTGGCGCGCTGGGCGTAATAGGTGGCGGTCATCGGTGCCGGTACCGCGTCCGGTGCGCGGTTGCGGGTGAGCGGCGCCATGGCGATGCGGTTGGCAAGGCGGATGTCGCCGGCGGTGATCGGGTCGAACAAGGTGGTCATGCGAGGGCTCCGTATCGGTGGAGGAGGGAGGTCAGAGTTCCTGGCCCATCTGGCGCAGGAATTCGGCGATGGCTTCGTCGTTGCGTTTGTAGAACACCCACTGGCCGATGCGGCGGGTGGTCACCAGCCCGGCGCGCTGCAGGATGGCCAGGTGGGTGGAGACCGTCGATTGCGACAGGCCGCAGCGCTCGAACTTGCCGGCACAGACACCGACTTCGAGCGGGTGCTCCTGGTCGGCGAAGTGCTTTTCCGGCTCTTTCAGCCACTGCAGGATTTCGCGGCGCACCGGGTGGGCGAGGGCTTTGATGACTTCGTCGAGGTCCATGGCGGTCGGTTTTCGGCAGGGTACGTATCGGAACGGATCGAATTAAGAATCGGGTTTTATCGAATTATGTATCGATTTTTTTAGAAGTATATATCGTAGTTTTACGAATTATGAATCGAAAAAAATAGATATACAATGCGGACTACCCTCGCCCGGAGTTGCCCTGTGTCCTCAGCCGAACCACCCGATTCCTGGTCTCCCTTCGCCTGGGCTGCCGCTGCGCTGTGCGCCGGGACCATGGGCACCGCGCTGGCCAGTCCCCTGTATCCGCTCTACCAGGCGGCCTGGGGCTTTCCGGCGAGCACGATCACGCTGATCTACGTCACCTACATGTTCGGCGTGCTGGCGACGCTGCTATTCCTCGGACGCCTGCCCGACCATCTCGGACCCATGCGGGTGCTCAAGGTGGGGCTCGTCGGCATCGCGGTCGGGCTGGGCATCTCGGCCTTCGCGCCCGACGTGGGCTGGCTGCTGGTCGGGCGGGCGGTCATCGGCGTGGCTTCGGGGCTGACCACCACGGCGGGCACCGCCGCGCTGGTCGAACTCGAACCGGCCGGCCCCAGGCGCCGCGCCATGATGATCGCCTCGACCATCTGCGCGGTGGGCTTCGGACTCGGACCGCTCGCTGCCGGCGTCATTGCGCAGTTGTTCCCGGCGCCGCTGATCACGTGCTACCTGGTGGTGATCGCGCTGGTGGCGGTGGTGCTCGTCGCGCTCGGCAGGGGTGGGCAGCGGAGCGTGGCGGCCGCGGCCCAGGCGCCACAGGGGCGGTTGACGCTGCACCCGGATTTCGTGCTGCCCGAGCGGGCGGCGTGGCCCGCCTTTGCCGTCGCCGGGGCGGCCGCCTTCCTCGCCTTCGCCCTCTACAGCCTCTATGCGTCGCTGGCGCCGTCCTTCATCGGCGACATGCTCCCCTGGCACGGCACCGCGGTGAGCGGGTTCGCGATCGCGCTGGTGCTGTGCATTTCGGCCGCGACGCAGGTCGTCCTGCGCGGCATGCCGGAGCGGCGCGGCATGCTGCTCGGGCTCGGCATCCTGATCGCGAGCGTGGGGTTGCTGGCGGTGGCGCTGCGCGGACGCTCGGCGTTGCTGTTCGGGGTCAGCGACCTGATCGCAGGCATCGGTCACGGCATCGCCTTCATGAGCGCGATGGGCATCGTCAACCGCGTCACGCCCGTGGGCAAGCGCGCGGGCCTGCTGTCGTCCTTCTTCACCGTCGGCTATCTCGGCACCATCGTTCCGGTGCTGGGCGTCGGCGTGCTGGCGGACCACATCGGCATTCCACTTGCAGTGACGGCCTTCTGCGCCGTGTTCGGCGTGGCCGCGCTGGGCCTGCTGCTCGCCAGCCGGCGGGTCTTGCGTCCGGCGGCCGTCTGAGCATCACGCGGCGATTGTTGTGGAAACGGCAACAGTGGTTTCCGGCCAGGCCTGTTTATCCCGTCGCCCTCGCCTTCTAGACTAGGGCTTTCCTTACCGACAGACTCAGCGGGAGACTCAATGAACAAGGCCGCCATCGTCATCCAGCAAGCCGGTGTCGCCACCGACGGTCTGGTGTTGCTGTTCCACGGCGTGGGTGCGCTGCCGGCGAGCATGGTTCCGGTCGGTCAGCGCCTGGCGCAGGCCATGCCCAGGGCCCTGGTGGTGGCGGTGCCGTCGCCCTTTGCTTCGGACATCTCGGCCGGACTGCAGTGGTTTTCGGTGCGTGGCGTCACCGAGGATAACCGACCGGCGCGTGTCGATGCGGTGATGCCGCTGTTTTGCGACACGGTGCGTCACTGGCAGGCCGAGGCTGCCGTCGACGAGGAGGCGACCACGCTGGTCGGCTTTTCGCAGGGCGGCATCATGGCGCTGGAGTCCACCCGCCTGGCGCGGCCGCCGGCGGCCACCGTCGTCTCCTTTGCCGGTCGGTTTGCAGTGCCGCCGGACAAGGCCTCCGCGGCCCGCATCCATCTGCTCCACGGCGAGCAGGATGGCGTGATGCCGGTAGAGCTTGCGCGCGCCGCTGCCGAACGCCTGGGCCAGCTCGGGACGAGCGTGAGCCTGGACACGCTGCCGGGCATCGGCCACGAGCCGCATCCCGCGCTGGTCGACCGTGCCATCGCCCGCTTGCGCGAGGACGCCACGGTCTGAGCGGACGCCGTCCTTGCGCCGGCGCGGGTCGCGAGGCGGCGTTCAAGGAAAAAGCCCAGAGCCTTGCGGCACGGGGCTTTTTCGTCTGGTGGCGGCCGACAGCGGGGACGGCGCGCCGTGCAGTTCAGCGCAGGTAGTCAGGCAGGGCGTATCCCTTGTAGTGCTCGCGGATCACCGCCTTGTATTCGGGCGACTGGAAGGCGGCGACCAGATCGCGGGTGAGCTGGCTGTCCTTGTCCGCCCCGCGCACCGCCAGCACCAGCAGGTAGTGGTCCGGCGTCTTCTCGAGGGCGATCGCTTCGGTCAGCTTGAGGCCGGAGGCGATCGCGAAGTTGCCGTTCACCACCGCGAAGGCGGCGTCGTCCAGCGTGCGCGGCAGTTGCGCCGCTTCGATCGGGACGAGCTTGAGCTTGCGCGGATTCTCGGCGACGTCCTTCTCGGTGACCTTGAGCGGATCGATGCCCGGCTTGACCTTGATGAGGCCGTTGGCTTCGAGCATCAGCAGCGCGCGGGCGAGGTTGCTCGGGTCGTTGGCCAGCGTGATGCGGTCGCCTTCGCGCACTTCGGCGAGGCTCTTGCGGCTCTTGGAGTAGAGGCCGAGCGGCGCGATCGGCGCCTTGATCGCCTCGACCAGGTCGAGACCCTTGTCGGCGGCGAACTTGCGCAGGTAAGCCTGGTGCTGGAACAGGTTGGCGTCGAGCGAGCCCTGCGCCAGCGCGAGGTTGGGCTGGACGTAATCGTTGAATTCGACCAGCTTCACCGTGTAGCCCTTCTTTTCCAGCACCGGCTTGATGCCGAGCTTGAGCTGGTCGAAGTTGGGGCCGGCGGTGGCGCCGAGCGTGGCGGTCTTCTTGTCCTGGGCGATGGCGCCGGGCTGGACGGCAGCCAGGCCGAGCGCGAGGCCGGCGGCGAAGAGGGTGCGCAGCAGTTTCATGAGGAAATCCTTGTGCGGATAAGGAGCGGGAGCGTAAGCGCCGGCGGCGCGCGCCGGCTACAAGAAAATCAGCAAAGCTTATTCAGCGCTTGTCCATGCGGCGGGCGAGCCACTGGCCGAAGAACTGGATGAGCTGCACCATCACCACCAGCAGCACGATGGTGGTCACCATGATGTCGGTCTGGAAGCGGTAGTAGCCGTAGCGGATGGCGAGGTCGCCGATACCGCCGCCGCCGACCACCCCGGCCACCGCCGAGTAGGACAGGAAGCTCACCGCCAGCACCGTCAGCGCCAGGATGAGGCCCGACCGCGCTTCCACCAGCAGCACCTGGCGCACGATCTGCATCGGCGTGGCGCCCATCGCTTCGGCGGCCTCGATGACGCCGCGCGGCACGTCACGCAGGGTCTGCTCGATCAGACGGGCGAAATAGAAGATCGCCGCCAGCGACAACGGCACGCTCGCCGCCAGCGGGCCGATCGAGGTGCCGACGATATGGCGGGTGAAGGGCGACACCGCCACCAGCAGGATGATGAAGGGGAAGGAGCGCACCACGTTGATGACGCCGTTGGCTACCAGATTGGTGCGGCGGTAGCGTCCCAGCACCTGGCCCTTGCTGCTGAGGAAGACGAAGATGCCGAGCGCGCCGCCGATGATGACCGCGGTGGTGAGGCAGATCGCCATCATCAACAGGGTTTCGCCGATGGCCTTGAGGATGTCGGGCAGCAGTTCGATGATGCCGTCAAACATGGCTGGACTCCCGTTGCAGCGCGTCGTGGGCGGTGGGGTCGGGCGTGCCGTTGCCGGCGCCGCCTTCCATGTCGCCGAATTCGGCCAGCCACTGCGCCAGCCGCGAGCCGGCGGGGATGTGGCCCTTGTCGATGGCGACGCGCTCGATCACGCGGCCGCGTTCCATCACCGAGACGCGATGGCACAGGCGCCGGATCACGCTCATCTCGTGGCTCACCATCAGGATGGTGACGCCGAAGCGGCGGTTGACGTCGGCCAGCACGTCGAGCAGTTGCAGGGTGGTGCGCGGGTCGAGCGCCGAGGTCGGCTCGTCGGCGAGGAGCACGTGCGGTTCGGGCGCCAGCGCGCGGGCGATGGCGACGCGCTGTTTCTGGCCGCCGGACAGCTGCGCCGGGTAGGCACCGGCCTTGTCCGAGAGGCCGACGAAGGCGAGGCAGGCTTCCACCCGTTCGCGGATGCGCGCCGGCGATTCGCCGGCGATGCGCAGCGGAAAGGCGACGTTGTCCGCCACCGTGCGGTTATGCAGCAGGTTGAAGTGCTGGAAGATCATGCCGATGCGGCGACGGGCGGTGCGCAGGCCGTCGGGCGACAGCGTGGTGAGATCCTCGCCATGCACGATCACCTGGCCGGCGTCGGGGCGTTCGAGCAGGTTCACCAGGCGCAGCAGGGTGGATTTGCCGGCGCCGGAGAAGCCGATGATGCCGTGGATTTCACCGGGTGCGACGTCGAGGTCGGTCGCTTCGACGCCGACTTCGTTACCGTCGGCGTCGCGAAAGCGGCGGGTCACGCCGCGCAACTGGATCGCGGCGCTGGAGGAAGACGCTGGGGCCGTCATGGCTGGTCTTTCAGGGATGCAGAGCCGCGGAATTATACAGATGCCGGTGCGGCGGCCCTATCCGTATCCTCACTCACACGGCGAGCTGCAAGGATTCGGTCGCGTCTTGCTGTCCGCTGACGCGGCCGTCGACGAACAGCGTGAGCGACCCCGCGGCGAGCCGCTGCCAGGGTTCGTCGGCGGTCAGCGGCCGGGTGGTGATGACCGCCATGCGGTCGTCGAGATGATTGTGGCGGGCGAAGTCGATCGCGCGGTCGCAATCGAGCAGCCGCGCCGAACGGAAGGGGTAGGCGCGCACCACGTAGTGGAGTTCGGTGCTGCAGTGGGCGAACAGCCCGTCACCGCAGGACAGCAGGTAATTGAAGGTGCCGTGGCGGGCGATCCAGGCGGACAGTTCCTGCAGTTCTTCGAGCAGGTTGGCAGTGGCGGGCGGCGTGTCGCCGAAGCGCTGCACCAGCCGGGTCAGCATGAAGTGGAAGGCGCGTTCGCTGTCGGTGCCGCCGACGGGTTGCCGCGTCCGGCACAGCTCGGGATGGAAATCCTCGAGATTGCCGTTGTGGGCGAACAGCCAGTCGCGCCCCCACAGGCGGGCGTGAAAGGGGTGGCAGTTCTCCAGCCGGATCTCGCCCTGGGTGGCTTTGCGGATGTGGGCAATGATGTTGCGCGAGCGGAAGGCCTGGCCGCAATGCCGGCAGGCGGGGGAGGTGGCAGCCGGGCTGGCGTCGCGCACTACGCGCGCGCCGTCGCCGTCGAAATAGCCGATGCCCCAGCCGTCGCGGTGCTCGTCCGTCGCTCCGCCGCGCTGCACAAAACCCTCCAGCGAGAACTGGAGGGTGGCGGGCTTGTTGCAGTTCATTCCGAGCAGCTGGCACATGGCTCTATCGTCTGGTGCACTGCACACATCATGCGCAAGCTTAACCGCTGTGCCAACGAGGAATTTGTGAATTACTTCAAAGATGTGACGAAAGTGTTGCGGGCAAGCCACGCCGCGGCGGTGGTCTGCCGCTGAGGTGCCCGGTGGGGTGACGTCGTTCCGCCTGTGGCCCACCGCCGGGCAAACCGCGACCGGGGGCTGTCGGCGGACCGTCCCGCAGTCGACTGGACGGAGCTGCCCGTCGCTGTGGCGGCGTCGGGCAGCTCCGCGCCATGTCCGCAGGCTCGCTACGCCGCGTGCCCTGCGGCTACGCAGCGGTCGGTGGCCCGGTCGTGAATCCGCTGTGGTGACAGAAAGTCGCAATGGCTTCAGTAACCCGGCCGGGAATCGGGGCGGGCACCCGGCCCCATGCCGCCACCGTAACCCCTGCCGCCGCCCGGGCCCATCATGGCTCCGCCGCGTGCCGGCGGTTCGTCCGGCAGCGTGACGCCGCGTTCCTTGGCACGTTCCACCATCCGCTTGTGATGCTCGCTGCGGACCTGCTCGCGCTCTTCGAGGGTCTTGGCGGCGCGCATCTTGTCGCGATGCTCGATGCGCTCCTGCTGCGTCATCATCTGCGAACCGAAGATTGGTTCCTCGGCGGCCGCCGGCGGTGTTCCGCCTTGTGCCAGCACGCCGCCGGACAGCATGGCGGCAAAGAGCGTGGCGATGAGGGTGTGCTTTCTCATGATCGTCTCCTGATTGAAACAAGCTTGTCTGGATATGCCCGTCTGATTTGTTTATAGACCCGGCGGGCTGGAAGGAACGCCGTCATATCCACAATTTTGTAGTGGGTATGTAACGAAGTTGGCGGCCCGGTATGGCTGCGTTCGAGGCGGCTGGGCCAATGCAGGCCTGCCGGGTTCGGCAACGGAAGAGGCGGGTTAAGATGAGCGCCGGCTGCCGCCCATCGGGGGGCAAGGGTCTTTCGATGCAGGAAAGGGCGGGATGCTCCGCAATACGGTTGATTCCTGGGGAACGCTGGCGAAGCTGCTGCACTGGCTGATTGCGCTGCTGGTGTTCGGCCAGCTCGCGCTCGGCTGGGCGGCCGTATTGTGGCGGCTGTCGCCGCTCAAGCTCGACCTCTTCGTGCTGCACAAATCCTTCGGTCTGGTGGTGCTGGTGTTGATGCTGCCGCGGCTGCTGTGGCGCCTGCTCAATCCCACGCCGGTGCTGCCGGCAGCCATGCCGCGCTGGCAGCGGCAGGCGGCCCGTGCCAGCCACGGACTGCTCTACCTGTTGCTGCTGTTGTTGCCCTTGAGCGGCTGGGTGCTGAGTTCGGCGGCGGATATCCCGTTCCGGATGTTCTGGCTGTGGCCCCTGCCGGCGCTGGTGGCGCCCGACGAGGCGGTTGAGGATGCCGCGGCCACGCTGCACCTTGTGTTGGTCGTGCTGCTGGGGCTGGTGCTGAGTGCCCACGTCGGCGCGGCCTTGTGGCATCACTACCGTCTGCGCGACGAGGTGCTCGTGCGCATGTTGCCCGGGAGAACGCGAAAACGATGAATGTCAGGCTCCTGCTCGCCGCACTGTGCTGCGCTGGCGCAAGCCCGCTTGCCGCCGCGGCCGATTGGCGCATGGACGCGGCTGCGAGCAAGCTGGAGTTCGTCGCCAGCTTCGAGCGCGCGCCGGCGCCCGGCGTGTTCCGCGAGTTCCAGGCGCAGGTGCGGCTGGATCCGGCCGACCTTGCGGCCAGCCGCATCGAGGTCGATATCGCGGTGACGAGCGCCGACATGGGCCATGCCGACGTCAACCGGGCGATCCGCGGGCCGGAGTGGTTCGATTTCGCCCGTTTCCCGCAGGCAGCCTTTCGTTCGGCCGAACTGCGCCCGGTGCCGATGACGGCAGCCGACGGCGGTGCCAGCCGCTATCTGGCGCGCGGCACGCTGGATCTCAAGGGGGTGCAGCAGGCGGTGGAGGTGCCTTTCACCTGGCGCGAGACCGCCGACGCGGCCACCATGGAGGGCGAGCTGACCCTGCAGCGCGGCAGCTTCGGCATCGGCCTGGGCGAATGGGCGGCAACGCGGGTGATCGGCCCTGAGGTGCGGGTGAAGTTCAAGCTGCGGCTGAACAAGGCGTCCTGATATGCATGTGCGTCGCTTCCTGGCCGCGGTGGCCACCGGTTTGTTCGCCGTGCTCATGCAGGCATGTGCGCCGCTGGCGCCGCCGCCCGGGGTCGTCGCCCCGGCGCCACCCGGTTTTCCGGACGAGGATTACCGTCGTGCCGCGGCGGCCGGCGAGGCGGTTTTCCACATCGATGCGGCGCGTTCGCTGGCATTGGTCGAGGTGCGGCGGGGCGGATCGCTGGCCTTTCTCGGCCACGACCACGTGGTCGCCAGCCACGGCCTGCAGGGCTATGTGCTGCCGGCCGCCGGACGGGCCGATCTCTATCTGCGGCTGGACGAACTGGCGGTGGACGAGGCCGAGCTGCGCGCCGCGGCCGGTTTCGACACCAGCCCCACGGCCGAGGACATTGCCGCGACCCGCAGCAACATGCTCGACAAGGTGCTGCATGCCGGAACCCATCCGCATCTGTGGCTCAGGGTCGAGCGTGTTCGCGCCGTGGCGGAGGGCGTGGTGCTCGATACCATCATCACGCTCAACGGCGTCACCAGGCGGTTGGAGGTGCCTGCCCGCCTGGACGGCACGGCCGATGTCATCCGCATCAGCGGTCGTTTCACGCTGTCTCAGCGCGACTTCGGCATCGAACCCTTTTCCGTGTTCGGCGGTGCGCTGCAGGTCCAGGACGCGCTGGCGCTGCAGTTCCGTATCGAGGCGCGACAGCTGGCACCCTAGCAGCGCTTCAGGGCTTGTCGAGGCGACGGGCGATGCGGCCTATGCGCTCCAGATGGCGGCGTGCGACCTTGCCCGCGCGATCGGCACGGGCGTCCAGCGCCTTCTGCACCAGTGCGCTGAAGGCGACGGGATCCTGCCGCGGATAGGCTTCGAGCACGCCGCAGTCGGCGAAATAGGCGGTGATCCAGCGCGCGTCGAGATCGACGCGCCCGGTATCGCGCAGGTATTCCGCGGCCGCGAGTTCGACGAAATCGCTCAGCTTGGGCGAAGCGGGCATGGGCCTGTCCCCGGATGTTGAACGCAGGTTGGAGCGTTGGCCGGCGCGCTGGTTCGATAACGGGTGCGCGGCTTGGCAAGGCCGACGGGGACGCCTATACACAAAGCGGGAAGCGTCGCCCGGCAGCGCGGCGACACTTCGCTCCCCAACCCGCCGCAAGCGACGCGGTGGCGAGTCTCGCGGAGGTATCGGCACGATTCCGGCGGCAGCGATTGCTGCGCCGGAAGATGGTTGTCTTTCGCATCGCCTGCACGCCGCCATTCGAGGAGATCCGATCATGTCTCTGCGCATCAACGATATTGCTCCCGATTTCACCGCCGAAACCACCCAGGGCACGATCCGCTTCCACGACTGGATAGGCGACAGCTGGGCGATCCTGTTCTCGCATCCGAAGGACTTCACGCCGGTGTGCACCACCGAGCTCGGCTACATGGCCAAGATCGAGCCGGAATTCGCCCGTCGCAACTGCAAGATCATCGGCCTGAGCGTCGATCCGGTCGGTAGTCACGCCGCGTGGGCGAAGGACATCGAGGAAACCCAGGGCTATCTGCCCGCTTACCCGATGATAGGCGACCCCGAGCTGCTGGTGGCCAAGCTCTACAACATGCTGCCGGCCGACGAACCGGGCACTTCGGAGGGGCGCACCCCGGCGAACAACGCCACGGTGCGGTCGGTGTTCGTGATCGGCCCGGACAAACGCATCAAGCTGATGCTGACCTATCCGATGACTACCGGCCGCAACTTCGACGAGATCCTGCGGGCGCTCGATTCGATGCAGCTCACTGCTGCGCACAAGGTGGCGACGCCGGTGAACTGGAAGCGCGGCGAGGATGTCATCATCGCCGGCTCGGTATCGGACGAGGACGCCAAGACGCTCTTCCCGCAGGGCTGGAAGGCGCCCAAGCCTTATCTGCGCATCGTCAAGCACCCGGCCTGAGCCGCCGGTCGTAAAACGCGATCGCCCGCGCCGGGGAGACGAAGGTGTCTCCCCGGCGCGGGCGATCTCTTGCGGCTCCGGTTACGCGCTGTCAGGCGGCGTCGGGCGGGGTTTCCTGCTTGCGCGGACGGCGGCTGCGCGGCGCGGACTTGCGGGCCGGCGTGGCTACGGCTTCTTCGGCGGCGGGGGCGGGTGCCGCCTCCGCCGCAGCGGCAACGGCCACCGGGGCGGCTACCGGAGCGTCCTGGCGTGCCGCCGGCTTGCGCTGGCTGCTACCACGACGACGGCTGCCGCTGCGGGCTTCGGCCGGTTCGGCAGGCGGGGCTTCGACTGTCGCTGCCGGGGCCGGCGCCACGGCGGCCTCCACCGTCGCGGGGGCGCTTGCAGCGCGCTGGGCGGACTGGCGGGCGTTTTTCTGGCGGCGGCCCGGCTGTGCCGGGCTTTCCTTGGCGGGTTCCTGCGCGACTTCCTGGGTCGCTTCCCTGGCCGTTTCGGTCTCGGGTCGGGTGGGTAGCTGCGCGGCTTCGGTCTGCTTGGCGGACTTCTTCGCAGCGCGTGCATCGCCCTGGCGCGGTCGCCTGCCGGCGGGGCGCTCCGCGGCCGGTGCTGGCGCGGCCGCTTCGTCCGCCGCATGCGTTGCGCCAGCAGGCATGGCGGCAAGCTTCACCCCATCCGCGGGGTGCTCGGCGGCGGGGTGAACGGCCGGCGTTGGGCCTGCATTACTGCGATACACATAGGCACCGGACTTTTCGTCGCGGCCGAATTCCAGCAGGCCGCGCGCCTGCGCTTCTTCCAGCAGGTTGCCGAAGGCGCGGAAGCCGTAGTAGGTCTCGTTGAAGCCGGGCTTGCGGCGCTTGATCGCCTCTTTCAGCATCGACGCCCAGATCTTGCCGCTGTCGCCGCGTTCGGCCAGCAAGGCTTCGAAGGTCTCAACCGCGAACTCGATGGCCTGGCTCTTACGGGCAGCGAGTTCTTCCTTGCGGCGTTTCTCCTCTTCCGGCGAGCGGCGTGCAGCCGGCTGGGTTTCGTTGGCCTCGCGCTTGGCGGCGGCCTGCGGCGCTTCGCGCACCAGGTCGTCGTAGAAGATGAATTCGTCGCAGTTGGCGATCAGCAGGTCGGAGGTCGATTGCTTGACGCCGACGCCGATCACCTGCTTGGCGTTCTCGCGCAGCTTGGACACCAGCGGCGAGAAGTCGGAATCGCCCGAGATGATGACGAAGGTATTGACGTGGGCCTTGGTGTAGCAGAGGTCGAGCGCGTCGACCACCAGACGGATGTCGGCGGAATTCTTGCCGGACTGGCGCACGTGGGGGATTTCGATCAGCTCGAAGTTGGCCTCGTGCATTGCCGCCTTGAAGCCCTTGTAGCGCTCCCAGTCGCAATACGCCTTCTTGACCACGATGCTGCCCTTGAGCAGCAGGCGTTCGAGCACGCGCTTGATGTCGAACTTGTCGTACTTCGCATCCCGCACGCCCAGCGCGACGTTCTCGAAGTCGCAGAACAGCGCCATGCTGATGTTATCCGGGGATGAAGCCATGTTGTTCTCCGTTGTTCAGGCCACCCGCAATGCCTGCGGGGGCAGGGGCGTCATGATAGCCGGTTCGGCCGGCGCAGCCCGCGTCCTCATTTGCTGCGGACTGCCTTGCGGGCCGGCTGGGCACGGTTCGCGGCATGGCCCGGGTGCGCCATGATGCAGGCGATCAGCGCCTGGGTGTAGCCCGGCAGCGAATCGCCGCGCCGGGTGAGGATGTAGCGCTTGCGTTCGGCCCAGTCCTCGTCGAGCTGCTTGACCGCGATCTTCATCGTCTTGCGGTGGCGTTCGGCGGCCGATTCCGGCACCACGCCGATGCCCACGCCGGCCTCCACCATGCGGCACACCGATTCGAAGTTGCTCACCTGCACGCGGATATGCAGGCGGTGGCGGGCGTTCTGCAGCAGGGTGTTGATGAAGCTCTGCAGCGTGCTGCCCTCGTGCAGGCCGATGTAGTCGTAGCCCATGACGTCGGCGAAGCGCACCGCGCCGCCGGCCGCCAGCGGATGGTCGGGGCGCACCACCAGGATCAGGCGGTCGGTGCTGAAGTGGTGCTTCTCCAGCCCGTCGGCCTCGATCGGCCCCGAGGTGATGCCGAGGTCGGTGGTGCCGTCGAGCACGCCGCGGATGATTTCGCCGGTGAGGCGTTCCTGCAGGTCCACGTCCACCTGCGGATGGTCGGCGAGGAAGGTGGCCAGCACCTCGGGCATGAACTCGGTGACCGCGGTGGTGTTGGCGAACACGCGGATGTGGCCCTGCACGCCTTCGCCGAAGCGCTGCAGGTCGCTCTTCATGTGCTCGATCTGGCCGAGGATGATGCGCGCATGCTGGAGCAGGCTCTGGCCGGCGGGCGTCAGCGCCACCCCGCGCGGCGCGCGGTAGAGCAGCCGCACGCCGGCCTGGGCTTCGAGTTCCTTCATCCGTGCGCTCACTGCCGGCAGCGACAGGTGGCTGCGCTCGGCGCCGCGGGTGAGGCTCTTGCTTTCGGCGACGTGGATGAAGAGGCGCAGGTCGCGCAGGTCGATATGCATCTGGTCTCCGCTGTGTTCTTGTCGTGTCGGCGCAAGTGTGGCTGTCCGATGGTGCACCGCGATTCGGCGGTGCTGAAGCCAGGCTACCGAAATGCTGAATTGTCGCTGCCGCGTGTGCTCTCCATTATCGCCCCACACAAGCCGCGTCGCCATGCGGCAAGCTGGAGGAGACACCATGAACGATCGCAGCGAAGGCGTCGCACCCGGGCTTTCGGCCTGGATAGGCCGCGAGGAAACGCGCACCGACCGCATCGACACCCGCACCGCCCATGCACTGGCCGCCACACTGGATTACGACGCCGACGCGGTGTTCGCCGCCGGCGAGCTGCCCCCGCTGTGGCACTGGGTGTATTTCACGCCGAATGCCCGCCGCTCCGAACTCGGCCGTGATGGCCACCCGAAGCGCGGTGGTTTCCTGCCGCCGGTGGAACTGCCCAACCGGATGTGGGCGGGCGGGCGCTTCGTGTTCGAGCGGCCGCTGCGCATCGGCGAGGACGTCACCCGGCGCTCGCGCATCGTCCGCTGCGAGCAGAAGAGCGGACGCAGTGGCGATCTCGTCTTCGTCACCGTGCAGCACACGATTTCCGGCGCGGCCGGCGTCGCGCTCACCGAGGAGCACGACATCGTCTATCGCGAGCCGGCGCCGCGCGGCGGCCCGCTTGCCGGCGAGCCGGTCAGTGCCACCGCCGATTACCGCCAGACGGTGCATCCCGACGCGGTGCTGCTGTTCCGCTACTCGGCGCTCACCTTCAACGGCCACCGCATCCACTACGACCATCCCTACGTCACCGGTGAGGAAGGCTATCCCGGGCTGGTGGTGCATGGGCCGCTGACCGCGACGCTGCTGCTCGACACGTTCCGCAACGCGCACCCGGACAAGCGCATCGAGCGCTTCGACTTCCGCGCGGTCGGCCCGCTCTATGACAACGCCGATTTCGACGTCTGCGGCCGCATCACCGGCCCCGGCACGGCCGAGTTGTGGACCGACTGCGCCGGCCGGCTGACGATGAAGGCCACGGTCGGCTTCAGCCCGGCCTGATCCCGCGCGCCGCGGCGCGCATTCCCCCGCTTCCCCCAGCCCGACCGGCCCGCGCCGGGCGGTCGGGCACGGCCGCCCCGAGAGCGGCCCGGACAACACGAGCACGAACAGGAGACAACGATGAGCATCCTTGCCGCCCCCGACGAACACCAGGAAATCCGCGACGCTGTCCGCGCGCTGTTCGCCGACTTCCCCGACGAGTATTTCCGCCGCATCGACGAACAGCGCGCCTACCCGGAAGCCTTCGTCGATGCGCTGATCGGCGCCGGCTGGCTGTCGGCGATGATCCCGGAGGAATACGGCGGTTCCGGCCTCGGCCTGACCGCCGCCTCGGTGATCATGGAAGAGATCAACCGCAACGGCGGCAACGCCGGCGCGGTGCACGGCCAGATGTACAACATGGGCACGCTGCTGCGTAACGGCAGCGCGGCGCAGAAGGAGAAGTACCTGCCCGGCATCGCCGCGGGCAAGCTGCGCATCCAGTCGATGGCGGTGACCGAGCCGACCACCGGCACCGACACCACCAAAATCAAGACGGTGGCGGTGAAGAAGGACGGCCGTTACGAGGTCAGCGGCCAGAAGGTGTGGATCTCGCGGGTGCAGCACTCCGACCTGATGATCCTGCTCGCCCGCACCACGCCGCTCGCCGAGGTGAAGAAGAAGTCCGAAGGCATGTCGGTCTTCATCGTCGAATTGAAGGACGCGATCGGCAAGGGGCTGGACGTGCGGCCGATCGCCAACATGGTCAATCACGAGACCAACGAACTCTTCTTCGACAAGCTGGAGATCCCGGAAGAGAACCTGATCGGCGAGGAGGGCAAGGGCTTCCGCTACATCCTCGACGGGCTCAATGCCGAGCGCACGCTGATCGCCGCCGAGTGCATCGGCGACGGCTACTGGTTCATCGACCGCGCGGTGAAATACGCCAAGGACCGCGTGGTGTTCGACCGCCCCATCGGCCAGAACCAGGGCGTGCAGTTCCCCATCGCCGACGCCTACATCGAGATCGAGGCCGCCAACCTGATGCGCTTCAAGGCCTGCGCGCTGTTCGACGCCCATCAGCCCTGCGGCGCCCAGGCCAACATGGCCAAGTACCTGGCCGCCAAGGCCTCGTGGGAGGCGGCCAACGTCTGCCTGCAGACCCACGGCGGTTTCGGCTTCGCCAACGAATACGACGTCGAGCGCAAGTTCCGCGAAACGCGCCTGTACCAGGTGGCGCCGATCTCCACCAACCTCATCTATTCGTATGTGGCCGAGCATCTGCTCGGGCTGCCGCGGTCGTTCTGAGGGCTTGTCACCATGACCACTTTCCCCAACGTACTGCCCCTCGAAGGCGTGACCGTGGTGTCGCTGGAGCACGCGATCGCCGCGCCGCTCGCCACCCGCCACCTCGCCGACCTCGGCGCCCGCGTCATCAAGATCGAGCGCCCCGGCGTCGGCGACTTCGCCCGCGCCTACGACCACCGCGTCGATGGTCTGGCCTCCCATTTCGTCTGGGTGAACCGCTCCAAGGAAAGCCTCTGCCTCGACCTCAAGCAGCCGGCGGCGCAGGAAGTGCTGCTCGCGCTGCTGGAGAAGGCCGACGTGCTGGTGCAGAACCTCGCGCCGGGCGCGGCGGACCGCCTCGGCCTCGGCTTCGAGGCGCTATCGGCGAAGAACCCGCGGCTGATCGTGTGCGACATCTCCGGCTACGGCGAGGGCGGCCCCTACACCGAGAAGAAGGCCTACGACCTGCTGATCCAGAGCGAATCCGGCTTCCTGTCGGTGACCGGCACGCCGGACGAGGCGGTGAAGTCGGGCATCTCGATCGCCGACATCGCCGCCGGCATGTACGCCTACAGCGGCATCCTCGGCGCGCTGATCGAGCGCGGCCGCAGCGGCCGCGGCCGCCGCGTCGAGATCGCGATGATCGACGCGATGGTGGAATGGATGGGCTTTCCGCTTTACTACGCCTATCAGGGCCAGGAGCCGCCGCGGCGCAGCGGTGCCTCGCACGCCACCATCTACCCCTACGGCGCCTTCCGCGCCGGCGACGGCCGCACGGTGATGCTGGGTCTGCAGAACGAGCGCGAGTGGGCCACCTTCTGCGCCAGGGTGCTGGACCAGCCGGCACTTGCCGGCGACGCGCGCTTCGCCAGCAACGCCCAGCGCCACACCAACCGCGAGGCACTGAAGGCGCTGATCGAGGAGACCTTCGCCGGCCTCAGCGCCGAACAGGTCATCGAGCGGCTGGATGCCGCGGACATCGCCAACGCCCACGTCAGCACCATGGCCGACATCTGGACCCATCCGCAGCTGCAGGCGCGGCGGCGGTGGACCACGGTGGATTCGCCCGCCGGCCTGCTGCCCGCCTTGCAGCCGCCGGGCATGGGGCCGGAGCGGCCGGCGCGGATGGACCCGATTCCGGCGCTCGGTGCGCACACCGAGGCCATCCTCGCAGAACTCGGCTTCGGCGAGCGCAGCGCCGCGCTGCGCGCGCAAGGGGCGATCTGATGAACGCCGCCCAGCTCCATCTCGGCCGCGCCCGCAGCTTCCTGTTCGTGCCCGCCACCCGGCCGGAGCGCATCGCCAAGGCGGTGGCCAGCGGCACCGACGTGGTCATCGTCGACCTGGAAGACGCGGTCGGCCCGGCCGACAAGCCGGCGGCGCGCAGCGCGCTGCTCGCCTGGCTGGACGATAACCCCGGCCAGCCGGTGGTAGTGCGCATCAATGCCGCAGGCACCGAATGGCACGAGGTCGACCTCGCGGCCTGCCGCCATCCCGGCGTCGCTGGCGTGATGCTGCCCAAGGCCGAGACCGCCGCCGCGATGGCGCACGCCCATGCCGCCAGCACCAGGCCGCTGCTGCCCATCGTCGAAACTGCCGCCGGGCTGGCCGCGCTGCCGCGGATCGCCACCGCGCTTGGCTGCTGCCGGCTGGTGTTCGGCAAGCTCGACCTCGCTGTCGAACTCGACCTGATGCCGGACGAGGCCGACGCGGAGGAGCTGGTGTTCCTGCCCTACCGCGCCCAGCTGGTGATCGCGAGCCGGCTGGCCGACCTGCCGCCACCGGTCGATGGCGTGTTCACCGCCATCGGTGCCGCCGAGGCACTGGCCGCCTACGCCCGCCGCGCGCGCCGCCATGGTTTCGGCGGCCAGTTGCTGATCCACCCCAGTCAGGTCGAGGCGGTGACCGCCGCCTTCACCCCGGCCGCGGCCGAAGTCGACTGGGCGCGCGCCGTGCTGGCGGCCACCGATGCCGCCGGTGGCTGGGTGGTGGTGGTCGAGGGCCGCATGGTCGACGCTCCGGTCATCGCCCGCGCCCGCCGCGTGCTGGCCGCCGCCGCGCTCGCCGCCGACTGATTCCGCTTTCTTGCCGCCGGGCCGCCCCAAGGCAAGAAGCGCCCCCTTGGGGGGCAGCGACCCGCAGCGCGGGGAGCGTAGGGGCATTTTGCCGCCGGCTCGCCCCAAGGCAAGACGTGCCCCCTTGGGGGGCAGCGACCCGCTGCGCGGGGAGCGTGGGGGCATTTTTTTGCACGACCCGCAGCACCCACATAAAACTGGAGGAGACACCATGAAGACCCAATCCGGCACCAGCCGCATCCGCCGCCTCGTGCTCGGCAGCGCCATCGCTGCCGCCCTGCTTCCGCTCGCCGGCGGCAGCTTCGCCGCCGAGCTCATCGTCATCAAGTTCAGCCACGTGGTGGCGGCCGACACGCCCAAGGGCAAGGGCGCGGAAAAATTCCGCGAGCTGGCGGAGAAGTACAGCGCCGGCGCGGTGAAGGTGGAGGTGTATCCGAACAGCACGCTGTACAAGGACAAGGAGGAGATGGAGGCGCTGCAGCTCGGCTCGGTCCAGATGCTGGCGCCCTCGCTGTCGAAATTCGGCCCGCTCGGCGTGCGCGAGTTCGAACTGTTCGACCTGCCCTACATCGTCGACAGCTACGACGATCTGCACAAGCTCACCAGCGGCCCGGTCGGCCAGCAGCTGCTGGCCAGGCTGGAGCCGCGCGGCATCAAGGGCCTGGCTTACTGGGACAACGGCTTCAAGGTGATGTCGGCCAACGCGCCCATCCGCACGCCGGAAGACCTCAAGGGCAAGAAGATGCGCATCCAGTCCTCCAAGGTGCTGGAAGAGCAGTTCCGCGAGGTCAAGGCGCTGCCGCAGGTGCTGGCCTTCTCCGAGGTGTACCAGGCGCTGCAGACCGGCGTGGTGGACGGCACCGAGAACACCATTTCCAACTACTACACCCAGAAGGTGCACGAGGTGCAGAAGCACATCACGGTGTCCGACCACGGCTACATCGGCTATGCGCTGATCACCAACCGGAAGTTCTGGGACGGCCTGCCCGCCAATGTGCGCAGCCAGCTCGAGCGCGCGGTGAAGGAATCCAGCGAGTACGCCAACCGCATCGCCAAGGAAGAAAACGATGCCGCGCTCGAAGCGGTGAGAAAGAGCGGCAAGTCGGAGATCTACATGCCGACCGAAGCCGAACGCCTGGCCTTCAAGAAGGCCTTCGTGCCCATGCACCGGAAGATGGAGGCGCGCATCGGGGCCGAGACCATACAGGCGGTGTACCGGGAAACCGGCTTCGATCCGGACAGGATGTAAGCCGGCCACATCCGGTGGCCCCGGACCAGGCCCGCGCCTCCGGCCCGGAGCGCGGGCCTGGTCGTGCCCGGCGCGGCGGGTTTCAGCGACCGCTACGCAACGGGGTAACAGGGGGCAGACCGCGGGGGGCAGGCCGGCCGCTCGCCCTTTGGTCACGAAATGGTTTCGAGCAAGACTTCGCGGGCTTTCGTGATGCGTACGAACTGTTCGTGACTGCCCCCGACGTCGGGATGCGCTTTCTGGGCGAGCCGCCGGAATGCGGCATTGACCTGGCGTCGCTCGAGCTTTCCGTTGGCCGGCAGGCCCAGTACTTCGCGATGTTGTCGTTCGTCCACGGCTCGGCGCGTGTCGTCGTGTCTGCCTTGCCGGCCCGAGAAGCGCGCAAATTCCTCGTTCATGCGCTGCTGGGCGGCGCGGCGCAGGTGCAGCGACTCGCGCCGCAATGCCACCTGGTCGTCCTGCCAACGCTGGCGTGACATGACGATACAGGCGGCAAAGGCGATGCGGCCGTGGGTCTCGAGTTCGTCAAGGCTGAACGGACCCACCATGTCGAAGGGCTCCTCCAGCCATGCGTGTCGCCCACCGGGGCCGACCTCGACGTGGCCTAGCGTTGCCGTGGTCACCAGACCATGATCACCATTCCAGATGACCCATTCTTCCTCGCTGGCAGCGGCGTAGCTTTTGTCATGCATGCCCTGCCTCCGGGGCGGGGCATGCACGCTTTGTGGGATGGATTGAAGGAAACACGACAAGAATCGCCCATCTGAACGCTGGTTCCCATGGGGTTGCAAATTGCGCACCAGGCATCGCCTGCGCCGACAGCAGTTGCCGGGAGCGCATGCGAAGCGCCTTCCGAGTCGCCCTGGGCGGTGGGCTTCAGCGCTGCCGCTGGTAGTGGCCGACGAGTTCGGCCTTTTCCAGCACGTGACCGTCCATCGCCTTCTCCAGCGCGGCCTTGGTCGGCTGGTGGAGGTCGCCCAGCTTGACGTCCAGTGCGTACAGCTTGTGGAAGTAGCGGTGTTTGCCGACGGGCGGGCAGGGGCCGCCGTAACGGCAGTGCTTCCAGTCGTTGACGCCGGCCTGGGTGCCCTGCGGCAGGTCGTCTTCGATCACCCCGGCGGGCAAGTTGCCGGCGGTGGGCGGCAGGTCGTAGAGCAGCCAGTGCACCCAGGTCGTCTTCGGTGCCGCCGGATCGGGCGCGTCGGGGTCGTCCACGATCAGCACCAGGCTGTGGGTGCCGTCGGGCGGATCGGTCCAGGCGAGCGGCGGCGACAGGTCGCTGCCGTCACAGGTGTAGAGGGCCGGAATGTCTGCGTTGTGGGCGAAGGCGGGCGAACCCAGGGTCATCGGCATGGTGCTCTCCTCTTGGCTAGCGGTAGCGGGCCGCGGTGATGAACTGGCTGAAGGATTCGCACCACACGATGACCGTGGTGTAGCGCGCAACGTCCACGGTGGCGGGCACCGGGACGATGAAGTTGTCGAAGGTCCTGACCTCGCCCACCCGCTGCATCTGCGGCTTGAGACGCATGAAGTCGGCCTCGGTTTCGACGAACTCGGGCGACAGGTAGAGCTTGTAGTCCGGCCCGGGCGCGATCCTGCCGGTGAGCACGATGTTGTGCGCGCTGACTGCGATGCGGCCTTCGCCCCAGTGCAGCGGGTCGCTGTCCTTGAGGTCGCGGCGGAACTCGCCGCTGTAGGTGGCCTGCCCGGCGAGCGTGGCGAGCTCCACCTGGCTGGGTGCGGGCGGCGCGGTGAGGATGGGCAGCAGATAGACGCCGAGCCCGAAACCGGCGAGCGCGGCGAAAACGTGGCTGGCAGTCAGGAACAGGCGCTTGGGCATCGGGGCGCATCCGTCGAGGCGCATCCATTGGGGCCGGGCGGCCGGGGATGGCGCCCGGTGCGTCACGCTCTGTTCATAGTCCAGCCCGCCGGCCTTTGCCAGCGTGGGGGGCGCGGGTGGCCTGCCGGCTCGTCAGGGCTGGGGGTCGATCTGCGCGAAGGCGGCGGCGATCTCGGCGGCGTCGGACGGCCGCACCAGGCGGGCGAGTTCCTGGCCGTCGCGCATGAAGATCAGCGTCGGCCACAGCTTGACGCCGAAGCTGCGTCCCAGCCGGCGGCCCGGCCCGTCCTCGATCTTGAAGTGGCGTACTTTCGGATGACCGGCATAGGCTTCGGCGAGCGGCGCCTGCGCGGCGCGGCAGTAGCCGCACCAGTTGGTGCCGAACTCGATCAGCGCCGGCCCGGCGACATGGTCGATCGTTGCGCGGGTGGGCGCGTCCGCCGAATAGGTGGTGAGCATCATCTTCATCGGCTGCCTCCCGTCGCCCCGGCCCGGATCACTTCTCGACGAAGGCGTGCTCGATCACGTAATCGCCCGGATCGCCGATGCGCTTGGACATGCGGAAGCCGCGGCGGTCGAGCAGTTCGCGCGAGCTCTTCAGCATCGCCGCGCTGCCGCAGATCATGACGCGGTCGACCGCCGGGTCCAGCGGCGGCAGGCCGATGTCCTCGAACAGCTTGCCGCTTTCGATCAGGTCGGTGAAGCGGCCCTGATTGCGGAAGGGTTCGCGGGTGACGGTGGGGTAGTAGATCAGCTTCTCGCTCACCATCTCGCCGAGGAATTCGTGGTGCGGCAGCTCGTGGGTGATGTAGTGCTCGTAGGCCACTTCGCTGACGGTGCGCACGCCGTGGATCAGCACGATCTTCTCGAAGCGGTCGTAGACGTCGAGGTCGCGGATCACGCTCATGAAGGGTGCCAGGCCGGTGCCGGTGGAGAACAGGTAAAGGTGCTTGCCCGGCAGCAGATCGGACAGCACCAGGGTGCCGGTGGGCTTGCGCGAGACCAGCAGTTCGTCGCCGGGCTGCAGGTGCTGCAGGCGGGAAGTGAGCGGGCCGTCGGGCACCTTGATGCTGAAGAACTCCAGGTGCTCTTCGTAGTTGGGGCTGGCGATGCTGTAGGCGCGGGTCAGCGGGCGGCCGTTGACCTCCAGACCTATCATCACGAACTGGCCGTTCTCGAAACGCAGCGCGCGGTCGCGCGAGGTGGTGAACGAGAACAGCGTGTCGTTCCAGTGATGCACGCTGAGGACTTTCTCGGTGATGTAGGCTGCCATGGCTGCGTCTTGCCTGTGTGCTCGGATTGGGGGAGCGACATTCTACTGCTGCGCTGCCGCACCAGAAATGAGATCGATCAAGTCGAAGGTTCAGCCGTTGCGCGGCGCGAACATGATTACCGCCATGCCGCCGAGCGCGATCAGCGAGCCGGCGATGTCCCAGGTGGTCGGCCGGACGCCGTCCACTGCCCACAGCCACAGCACCGCGACGAACACGTACACCCCGCCGTAAGCCGCGTAGATGCGACCGGAGGCGGCCGGATGCAGGGTCAGCAGCCAGGCGAACAGCGCCAGGCTGGCCGCGGCCGGCAGCAGCAGCCAGGCGCTGCCGTCCTCGCGCAGCCAGCGGTAGGGCAGGTAGCAGCCCACGATCTCGGCGACAGCGGTGGCGAGGAAGAGCAGCAGGGTCTTGAGTTCGGTCATGGCGGGCGGTTCAGCGCGACTGCAGCAGGTCGAGGTCGGCACGGTTGCGTTCGTCGGTGTAGGGCACGGCGGCCGGCGCGGGGCCGGCGAAGCACTGTACCAGCACGTTGCCCTGCGGCCGGTCGCGGAACAGGATTTCCACCGCGCAGGCGCCATACACCGACTGTATGGTGGCGAGCAGGTTGCGCGCGTAGGGCGTGGCGAGGCGATCGTCGAGGATGAGGTTGGCGAACAGCACGCCGTCGGGGGCCAGCACCCGGCGGGTGTCCTGCCAGAATTCGCGGGTGACGAGGTGGGCCGGCACGCTGGTGAGCGCACTGTAGGCGTCGACCACCACCGCATCGAAGCGCTCCCCGGTGTCGGCGACGAAGCGGCGCGCGTCGCCGGCGACGAAACGGCCGACGATGGGCCCGCCGAGGAATTCGCGCTCGGCGAGTTCGCGCACCGCCGGATCGATGTCCACGTACAGGTAGTGGTTGTGCGGCTCGCGGTGCGACAGGGTGAAGCCGCCGGCACCCAGCACCAGGATGCGCTTGTCGCGCAGCCGCATCTCGTCGAGCAGGATGCTGCGCAGGCGGGTGATGTAGCGCGCGTAGCGCGGCGGTTCGCTGCCGTCGATCAGCGAGGCGGCGGAGTTGTTGATCCAGAACACGCGCGGGTCCTGCATGCCGGCGAGCTGCACTGCTTCCACCCGGTAGCTGGCGTAGGCCGTCTCGATCTGCTGCGGCAGCCACAGGTTGCAGGCCACGGCGGCAGCGGCCACCGCGAGCGGGGCCGCCTGCCGGCGCACCTTGCCCGACAGCAGCGACACCGGCACCAGCAGCAGGAGCGCGCTGGCGAATACTGCGGCGGATACCCCCAGCCACTGCATCACCAGCAGCGAAAGCGACAGCGAACCGAGGAAGGAGCCGAGCGTGGACCAGTACAGCGCTGCGCCGCTGCGCGCGCCGGCGCGCTCGTGCCGCAGCAGGTTGGTGAGCACCGGCACGGTCTGGCCGAGCAGCCAGGCGACGGGGCACAGCACCACGCCGACGAAGAGCAGGTAGGCGAGCGGCGCCGGGCGCACGTGGGCGAACAGCGCATCCACCACCGGGCCGGCCAGGCCGATCGCGATCAGCGTCGCGGCGACGAGGAAGTTGCGCCGTACGCGGATGAGAAAGTCGCGCTCCACGCGGCCGCCCGCCTGGTAGCCGAGCGCGAGCGCGAGCAGGAAGAAGCCGATGGTAGGGGCCGTCACCGTGATCGCGCTGCCCAGGTGCGGCACCAGCCGGCGCAATGCGACGATCTCGGCGCCGAGCGAGGAAAAGCCTTCGACGAAAACCATGCCGTAGAGCAGGGCGGCGGCGGGGAGGGCGGTGGGGCGGGTCGTCATGC
This sequence comes from Azoarcus sp. DD4, assembly GCF_006496635.1. Lineage (NCBI taxonomy): Bacteria > Pseudomonadati > Pseudomonadota > Betaproteobacteria > Rhodocyclales > Zoogloeaceae > Azoarcus > Azoarcus sp. DD4. Next base: position 3,712,813 of record NZ_CP022958.1, on the reverse strand, counting down.
GGCGCGGCGGTGTCCTGGCTGGCGGGGCGCCTGCGCCGGTGGTCCGGTGCAAGGCCGCGCGGGGGCGGAAGGCCGGATTATCGCGGCCCCGGCTGCAGCCCGCCAGCTTGGTCGGACTGTCGCCGGAGCCGGCGCTGGACTATCACATAGTGGGGCCACCCGGATGGTGTCGGCCCGCGCGCAAGGAGCACGGCCATGGCAGTCCAACCTGTACCCGAAGCTTATCGCCGCGTCACGCCCTATCTCTGCGTCGACGGCGCCGCTGCCGCGATCGATTTCTACAAGCGTGCGTTCGCTGCGGAAGAACTGTTCCGCCTGGCCATGCCCGACGGCCGGGTGGGGCATGCCGAGCTGCGCATCGGCGACACCCCGGTGATGCTGGCCGACGCCTGCGAGGAAGGCCCGTCGCGCAACCCGCGCGCGCTGGGCGGCACGAGCGTCGGCCTGCATCTGTACGTGGAGGATGTGGATGCCGTGTTCCAGCGTACGGTCGAGGCCGGGGCCAGGGTGATCCGCCCGCTGCAGGACCAGTTCTACGGCGACCGTACCGGCACGGTGGAAGACCCCTACGGCCATGTGTGGTTTCTAGCCAGCCACCGCGAAGACCTGCTCCCCGCCGAGATCGAAAAGCGGGCCGCGGCGCTCATGAGCGGCGGCAAGGCCTGATGCCGGCTCCGCCCGGTCAGCCGGCGATCACGCCCGCCATGGATGCCTTCATGACATCGATGAAGCAGCGCAGCCGCGCCGGGTAGAAGGCGGCGTACGGATACACCAGGTTCACCGGCAGCGGTGCCGCCTGCCACTGCGGAGCGAGGTGCAGCAGGCGGCCGGCGGCAAGGTCGTCCGCCAGCAGCCAGGCCGAGCCGATGCAGGCGCCCAGACCCTGCAGCGCAGCGCTCCGGAGTGCATAGAGGCTGTCGGTGCTGACGCGCGGCGCGATGGCGATGCGGCGCACTTCGCCGCTCTCGACATGGGTGAGCGTGATCTCGTTGCGGTAGTAGGTGCGCAGCGCCAGCCAGGGCAGCGCTGCCAGCTCGACCGCCTGTTGCGGAACCTGCCGGTCCGTCAGGATGGACGGCGCCGCCACCGCGATGCGCGGCACTTCGGCGAGTTTGATGGCCACCAGCGCCGAGTCCGTCACCTCGCCGACCTGGATCGCGCAGTCGATACCGGCGGCGATGAAGTCCTGCACCGCGCTGTCGTCGTGCAACAGCCACTCGACCCGCATCTGCGGATAGCGCCAGAGGTAGTCCGCCAGCGGCCCGACCAGCCGCTCCTGGCCGAAGGCGTGCGGTGCCACCACGCGCAGCACGCCTTCCGGCGCTTCGTCCGCCCCGCGCAGTTCGGATTCGAATGCGGCCCAGCTCGCAAGCAGTGCCTTGGCCCGTTCGTAGCAGCGTTCGCCGTCCATGGTCAGCCGCATGCTGTGGGTGGAACGCTGCAGCAGGCGCACGCCCAGGGTGCGTTCCAGCGTCTGCAGGCGGCGGCTGGTCGTCGGCTGGGTCGTGCCCAGCTGCGCGGCCGCCGCGGAAAGGCTGCCCGCCTCGACGATGCGGACGAAGGTCTGCATCAGCTCGAGGCGATCGCCTACCCCTGGCGACGCCGGCGGCGGGGTCTTGTCCGCGGGCGCCTTCGCAGGCCTGGCAGGCGGTCTGATGACGGGTTGTTTCATACGTTGAATGTATAGCAAATCTGCGCGCCGGGTGGCTACCCATATGCAGTTCATGCTCGCAAACTGCGCTCCGTCTGGAATTCTTGAGGAGTACAACATGTCGTCCATCGACGAAACGTATGACCAGCGCGGCGTAGTCCAGCCAGCGATACCGCATGCCGCCACCCACCAGCCGGCGCCGGCCCTGGTGATGCTGCTGGCCGCCGGCGCCGGGCTTGCCGCCGCCTCGCTCTACTACAGCCAGCCCATGCTCGGCATGCTCGCCGGCGAGATCGGCGCCAGCGAGCGTGCCGTCGGTTTCGTGCCCACCCTGACGCAGCTCGGCTACGCCCTCGGCATCCTCCTGCTCGCTCCGCTGGGGGACCGCCACGACCGTCGCCGCATCATCCTCGTCAAGGCGGCGCTGTTGGTTCTGGCCCTGCTGGCCGGCGGATTCGCGCCGTCGCTGGGCGTGCTGCTGGCCGCCAGCCTGGCCATCGGGCTCACCGCCACGCTGGCCCAGGACATCGTGCCCGCGGCCGCCACGCTGGCGCACGAATCGCGGCGCGGCAAGGTGGTCGGCACGGTGATGACGGGCTTGCTGCTGGGCATCCTGCTGTCGCGCGTGATCAGCGGCCTGGTGGCGGAGCATTTCGGCTGGCGGACGATGTTCGTGGCGGCGGCGGTGAGCGTGGCCTTGGTCGGGTTCGCCGCCTGGCGCGGCCTGCCACGCTTCACGCCGACCACCGCGCTGCCGTATCGCGCGCTGCTGGGAACGCTGCTGACGCTGACGCGGCAGCATGCCGCCCTGCGCAATGCGACGCTCGCCCAGGGCCTGCTGTCGGTGGGCTTCAGCGCCTTCTGGTCGACGCTTGCAGTGATGCTGCACGGTGCGCCTTTCCACCTGGGCAGCGCGGCGGCTGGCGCCTTTGGCCTGGCCGGTGCGGTCGGGGCGCTGGCCGCGCCGCTGGCTGGCCATCTCGCCGACCGTTACGGGCCGGCGCGGGTCACCCGCCTTGGCGCCGGGCTGACCGCGCTGTCGTTCGCGGCGATGAGCTTCGGTTCCTGGCTGCCGCCCACCGCCCAGCTGTGCCTGCTCGCAGTCGGTGCGGTCCTGTTCGACCTCGGCGTGCAGGCAGCGCTGATCGCCCATCAGACCATCGTCTACGGTATCGACCCGGGCGCGCGCAGCCGGCTCAACGCGGTACTGATCGTCGGCATGTTCATCGGCATGGCGGCAGGCTCGGCGCTCGGCAGCGTGCTGCTGGCGCAGTGGGGATGGGGCGCGGTGACGGGCATGGCCACGCTGGCCTCGCTGGCCGCGCTCGCCATCCGCTTCCGGCGGAACGCCTGAAAGGGGCGCCGCCGGCGGGGCCGGTCAGCAGTAGCCGAACAGATCGAGATCCCGCTCGTAGATGCGTTCGAGCCGGCGCCGGCTGTCCGGCGACAGATCGTGCCCGTCCTGCTGCGCCGACGCGTTGCGGTGCGCCAGCGTCGCATCCAGGGCCAGACGGTCGCAGACCAGGGAGAAATCCCTTTCCAGGTTCTCGTAGCGCCCGACAAAATCCATCCGCAGATCGCCGTACTTGTCGCACAGGAAGGACCACTGCGGGCAGAAATGGATCTGGAGCCAGATGTTCTCGGAACACAGCCAGTTCCTGACGAAGGCGTCGAAGGACGGGTAGCGGTTCAGCACCGCTGCAAAGCGGGAATCGCGCGAGTGCGCCGCCGTCTTGCGCAGATATCGGTAGGCCGAGCAGGCGCGGTCGATCGGGTTGCGGACAAAGCTGAACTTGAACGCGCCGTCCACGAAGGCTTCCGACGCGTGCTCGTAGTGCCAGAGCGGCAGGTGTCCGGTAACGCGCCCGCCGAAGAGGGCATGCTGCAGGCTGCTGCCGGCGGCTTTCGGAATGTGGATGAAGAGGCTGTTGGTCTTCAGGAATTCAGGCGGGATACCGCTCTTGCCCGACAGGATCTTGTCGATCGACTGCCGGTCCGAGATCCTGAGGCGATTGATGATCGCCTCGCGCGTTTGCCGGGAAAGCATTTTCCACATCAGTCGATCGAGCATGATCCTTGTTCCTTTGAAGCCGGCCGGGAGGACCGGAACAGGGCGCCTCCCGGTGCAGATGCCGAAGTATCGGGCGGGCCCTGTCGGGCAGTGGATTTATACCCAATCGCCGGCCGCGCGGGATCGTCCTTAACAGGAATTTGCACGGCTTAACGCCTGTTAATGCTTGACTTTTTTGCGTGGCGCCACGACTCGGGGCGGCCCGCCGGGGTCACGCTGCCGGTGTGCTGCGCAGTCGCCGGACCGACTCGGCGAAGCTCAGCGCGTCGGGCAGGAAGGCGAAGAAGTCGGCTTCGAAGCCGGCGTAATCGTCCAGCAATTCCTGGCCCGAGCCGGCCAGCGGATTGGGACGGCGCAGGCGGAACTCGGCCATGCGGTCCAGCGCCAGTGCGACCGTGGCGGCATCGCGGTAGCTCGCCAGCCAGTCGTGCGTAGCCATCCGCTCGAATACCGCGAGGAAGGCCGGCGGCAGGGCGTCGGGATGGCTCCCGATCAGCCGGTAGGTGTGGGTGGTGAAGGCCGCAAGCGAGCTTTCGACCGCAAGCGGCGCGCTGACGCGTTCCCAGTGCAGGGCGAGGAAATGGTCGTAGAACAGGTCGACCATGATGCCGCTCACTCGTCGCCGCTCCGCGCTGACCCGGGCCCGGCTGCGACGGAAGGCGGGGTGCGTTTCGGCAAAGCTGTCGATGCGCCGGTGCAGCATCACGCCGGCGGCAAGGTCGGCGCTCATGCCCGGCGGCAGCGGGTCGAGCGGCCCCTTGACGAAGTCGCCGATCACGCCGCCGACGCGGTCGGCGGCGAGCGGTCCGGCCAGCAGGGCGTGGGCGAGGTAGTTCATGTCGGCTGGTGCCTGTTCCGGGGCGGCGCTAACCCGCGGCGGGGGCGTACCACTGCGCGAACCACGCGGTCAGGGGGCGGCTTTCGCCCAGCCCGCCGAGCTGCCGGTCGATGACGTCGTGGTTGCCCCAGACCACGTCCGCCAGTTCGCCCTCCGCTACGCGTGCTTCGATGTCGCCGCAGTACAGGCCCAGCTCGCGCTGCACGTAGAAGCCGTAGCTGCGGCAGGCCACCGGACGCTGTGCATAGACCAGGCAGGCGCTGCTGGCCTGGTCCAGCATGGGGCAGACCACCGGGCGGGAAGCCCGCGCGGCCAATGCGGCGATGTCGCCGGCGATGCGGGTGAGTTGCTCCGGCGGCAGCGCGGTCAGCCCGGTGCGCAGCAGCGCCCATTCGGCCGCGGTGAGGCGGGGGATGTCGGCGAGCTGGCGGCAGCAGCTCGCACAGCCCTTGCAGCAAAGCCAGTCGGGGTGGCCGTCGCGGATGGCCTTTACACGGTTGTCGATGTCGTCGTGCAGTCGGGTGAGCGGGTGGTTCATCGGCAGGCGCTTGCGGTTTCGATGGGCGGGTGGGGTGCGGGCTGCATCGCCGTGTCGGGTGGCGTGCGGCGTCATTGTACGGCGCGCCGCATCCGCGTCCGGCAGCCGCCTAGAGTAGTCCGGTTTCCAGGCGCGCGGCCTCGCTCATCATCTCGCGGTTCCAGCGCGGCTCCCATACCAGTTCCACTTCGGCCTCGTCCACGCCGGGTATGGCCAGCAGCTTGTCGTTGACCTCGTTGGCGAGCACGTCGCCCATGCCGCAGCCGGGGGCGGTGAGCGTCATGCGCACGGCGACGCGGTAGTGGCCGTTGTCCAGTGGCGTGGCAGTGCAGGCGTAGACCAGGCCGAGTTCGACGATGTCGATCGGGATCTCGGGGTCGTAGCAGCTGCCCATCTGCGCCCAGGCGGCGGCTTCGACCGCCTCGGCGCTGTAGTTGCCGTTTTCCGCGGCGGGAGGGACGGCGGCCTGGCTGCGGGGGTCGAGGCCGAGCGCATCCGCGTCCGCTTCGGCGATGCGATAGAGATTGCCGTCGCAGAGCACGGTGATGGCCCCGCCCAGGCGCTGGGTGACGGTGGCGAGGCTGCCGGCGGCCAGCGTCTCGGCCCGGCCCCAGGGCACGCTGAGGGCGGCGCAGTCGCGGCCGAGCAGACGCACTTCGCCTTTCGTTCCGGTGTTGTCGTGCGCTGCGCCCATGGCTTTCGTGCTCCCCGTATCGGCTCTATTCGGTGCAGGCCGCTTCGCCGGCGTCGACCAGCGCGTTGTGCAGGGTGTGCCAGGCGAGCGTGGCGCATTTCACCCGCAGCGGAAACTCGCGCACGCCGGCCAGGGCCTCGAGCTTGCCGAAATCGCGGCGCGCGCGGGCGGGTGCGGGGTCGGCCGCGGTCAGCAGGGTCTGGAAGTCGCGGAACAGTGCATCGGCCTCGGCTACCGCTCGCCCCTTAACCGCCTCGGTCATCAGCGAGGCCGATGCGGTGGAGATGGCACAGCCGTGGCCGACGAAGCTGGCGTCTTCGACGATGCCGTCCCTGACCCGCAGGTAGACCTTGAGCTGGTCGCCGCACAGCGGGTTGTCGCCCTCGGCGACGTGGTCGGCGTCGGCCATGGCGTGGAAATTACGCGGCTGGCGGTTGTGATCGAAGATCACCTCTTGGTAGAGCTCGCGCAGATTGGCCTGCATGTCGTTCATCGCGTCCTCCTGCTGCCGAACATGTCCTGGGCTTTCTCGATGGCGGCGGCGAGCGCGGCGATGTCGGCGTCGATGTTGTAGAGGCCGAACGAGGCGCGCGCGGTGCCGGGGATGCCGAAGCGCGTCATCAAGGGCATGGCGCAGTGGTGGCCGGCGCGTATGGCCACGCCCTCGGTGTCGAGGATGGTGCCGAGATCGTGCGGGTGGATGCCGTCGACCACGAAGGACAGGATGCCCGCCTTGTGCGCCGCGGTGCCTATCGGCCGCAGGCCGGGAATGGCGGCGAGCGTGGCGGTGCCGCGCGCGAGCAGGGCGTGCTCGTGCTCGGCGATGCGGTCTAGGCCGACGGCAGTCAGGTAGTCGATGGCCGCGCCCAGCACCACCGCGCCGGCGATGTTGGGCGTGCCCGCCTCGAAGCGCTCCGGCGGCGGTGCGAAGCTGCTGCGCTCGAAGCTCACCGTGCGGATCATGCCGCCGCCGGTCTGCCACGGCGGCATCGCTGCCAGCAGCTCGGCGCGGCCGTAGAGCGCGCCGATGCCGGTGGGGCCGTAGAGCTTGTGGCCGGAGAAGACGTAGAAGTCGCAGCCCAGCGCCTGCACATCTACCCGCTGATGGGCCACCGCCTGCGCGCCGTCGACCAGCACCAGCGCGCCGGCGGCGTGGGCGCGTTCGACGAGTTGCGGCAGCGGATTCACCGTGCCGAGCGCGTTCGACACATGGGCCACGGCGAAGAGCCGGGTGCGCGCGCCCAGCAGGGCCTCGAAGGCCTCGAGTTCCAGTTCGCCGGCGTCGTTCACCGGCACCACCTTCAGCACCGCGCCGCTGCGCTCGCACAACTGCTGCCAGGGCAGGATGTTGGAGTGGTGCTCCATCGTGGTGAGCAATATCTCGTCACCGGCGCGGATGTTGGCGGCGCCCCAGCACTGCGCGACCAGGTTGATCGCCTCGGTGGTGCCGCGGGTGAACACGATTTCCGCCGGCTCGCGGGCATTGAGCAGGGCCTGGACCTTGCGGCGCGCGCCCTCGTAGGCGTCGGTGGCCTGTTGCGACAGCCAATGCACGCCGCGGTGGATGTTGGCGTTGGTCTCGCGGTAGAAGCGCGCCTCCGCCTCGATCACCGCGGCCGGTTTCTGGGTGGTGGCGGCGTTGTCGAGATAGACGAGACGATGGCCGTGAACCGGCCGCGCCAGGATGGGAAAGTCGCCGGCGAGATCGAGCCGGAGGCCGACGGAAGGGGCGCTGGGCGCATTCATGGCGTGGCTCCCACAGGCGTGTCGAGCAGTTCGCCCAGCGTGTCGGCGCCGGGCAGGCGGGCGAGCAGGGCGGCGGTGGCGAGCCGCTGCAAGGCCGGCCGCGCGATGCGGGCGATGGCTTCGGCGGCGAAGGCGTAGGTCAGCAGGCGGCGCGCGTGGGCTTCGTCCAGCCCGCGGGTGCGCAGGTAGAACAGGCTGGCCTCGTCGATCTGGCCGACGGTGGCGCCGTGCGCGCACTTGACGTCGTCGGCGTAGATCTCCAGTTCCGGGCGGGCATCGGCCTCGGCCTGGCGCGACAGCAGCAGGTTGTCGCAGCGCTGCATCGCGTCGCTCTTCTGGGCGTCGGCAGCGACCACGATGCGGCCGCAGAACACGCCGCGCGCGCTGCCGTCGAGCAGGCCGCGGTAGTACTCGCGGCTGGTGCCGCGCGGGCAGGCGTGGTCGATGCGGGTGTGATGATCGACGTGGCGGCGGCCGTCTGCGTGGTAGAGGCCGTTCAGCAGGGTTTCGCAGCCTTCACCGTCGAAGCGGGTGTGGATGTCGTTGCGCGCCAGGCGCGCGCCGAAGGACAGCGAATGCGAGGCGAACACCGAACCGCGCGCCTGCTCGACGGCAATGCCGGCGAGGTGGATGGCCTGGCCGTTCTCCTGCTGCAGCTTCAGATGGGTGATGCGGGCGTCCGCACCGGCCTGGATGCGGGTGAGCACGGTGGTGAGCGTGGCGGCGTCGCCGCCGTCCGGGTAGTGCTCGATGAGGGTGGCTTCGGCACCGGCCTCGGCGATCACCAGGTTGCGCAGGTGGCGCTGGCCGCCGTCGCCGCCGCCGAGAAAGACGAGGTGGATCGCGCCTTCCACCGCGACGCCGCGGCCGAGGCGGATGAAGGCGCCGTCGCTCGCCAACGCGGTGTTGAGCGCGGTCGGGCTGTCACCTTCGGCGGCACGGCCGAAAACGTTTTCGACGGTCTCGGCGTGGGTGGCAAAGGCCTCGGTGAGGGGGACGATCTCGGCGCCCGTCGGCAGTGCGCCGATGGCGGACAAGCCCGGCGCGTAACGGCCACCGACGAAGACCAGCCAGTGCCCCGGCTCAGCGGCCGCGGCACGCAGGCGGGCGAGCGTGTGCGCCGGCTCCGCCGCTGCGGCCGGCGCGGCGAATTCCTGCTGTTCCAGGAAGGCGAGCGAGGTGTGGCGCCAGTCTTCCAGGCGCGTGGTGGGCCAGCCCTCGTCGGCGAAGCGTTCGATCGCACGCCGGCGCAGGCCGGCGAGCCAGGGCAGTTCGACGCCGGGCAGGTGGTCGACGCGGGCGTGGAAGTCCGTCAGCCAGGTGTCGATGCCGCTCATGAGCCGTCTCCTGCTGCCGGCGGCGCCTTGGGCACCTCGCCGGCGTCGCCTATCCAGCCGTAGCCGTGCGCTTCCAGTTCGAGTGCGAGTTCGCGCCCGCCGGAACGCACGATGCGGCCCTTGGACAGCACATGCACGCGGTCGGGCACGATGTAGTCGAGCAGGCGCTGGTAGTGGGTGATGACGATGAGCGTGCGGTCCGGTGCGCGCAGGCGGTTGATGCCGTCGGCCACCACCTTGAGCGCGTCGATGTCCAGCCCGGAATCGGTCTCGTCGAGGATGGCCAGGCGCGGTTCGAGCAGCGCCATCTGCAGCACTTCGTTGCGCTTCTTCTCGCCGCCCGAAAAGCCCTCGTTCACCGAGCGGTAGAGGAATTCTTCGCTCATGCCCACGGCCTTCATCTCGGCCTTGATCCGGGCGAGGAAGTCCATCGCATCCAGTTCCGGCAGGTCGCGGTGGCGGCGCACCGCGTTGACCGCCGCCTTGAGGAAGTAGGCGTTGGACACGCCGGGAATTTCCACCGGGTACTGGAAGGCGAGGAAAAGCCCGGCGCGGGCGCGCTCCTCGGCTGGCATGGCGAGCAGGTCGCGGCCGTCCCACAGCGCGCTGCCGGCGGTCACCTCGAAGCTGTCGCGCCCGGCCAGCACCTGGGCGAGCGTGCTCTTGCCCGAACCGTTGGGGCCCATGATGGCGTGCACCTCGCCGTCAGGCACGGTGAGATCCACCCCGCGCAGGATGGGTTTGCCTTCGACGGCCGCTTGCAGGTTGCGGATTTCAAGCATGGCTCGGCTCCTTCGTGGGAATTACCCCACACTCCCCTCCAGACTCACCCCCAACAGCTTCTGCGCTTCCACCGCGAACTCCATCGGCAGCTCCTTGAACACCTCGCGGCAGAAGCCATTGACGATCATCGACACCGCATCCTCGGCGGTCAGGCCGCGCTGCATCGCGTAGAACAGCTGATCCTCGCCGATGCGCGAGGTAGTCGCCTCGTGTTCGACGCGTGCCGACGGATGCCGCACCTCGATGGTCGGGAAGGTGTGCGCGGCGCAGCGGTCGCCGATCAGCAGCGAATCGCACTGGGTGTAGTTGCGCGCGTTTTCCGCCCGCGGCGTGACCCGCACCAGGCCGCGGAAGGTGTTGCTGCCGCGGCCGGCGGAGATGCCTTTGGAGAGCACGGTGCTGCGGGTGTTGCGGCCCATGTGGATCATCTTGGTGCCGGTGTCGGCCTGCTGGCGGTGGTTGGTGAGCGCCACCGAATGGAAGTCGCCCACCGAATCGTCGCCGCGCAGGATCACGCTCGGGTATTTCCAGGTGATCGCCGAGCCGGTCTCCACCTGGGTCCACGAAATGTGCGAACGCGCGCCGCGGCAGTCGCCGCGCTTGGTGACGAAGTTGTAGATGCCGCCCTTGCCGTCCTTGTCGCCGGGGTACCAGTTCTGCACCGTCGAGTACTTGATGCTGGCGTCGTCGAGGGCGATCAGCTCCACCACCGCCGCGTGCAGCTGGTTCTCGTCGCGCATCGGCGCGGTGCAGCCTTCGAGGTAGCTCACCGAGGCACCTTCCTCGGCGATGATGAGCGTGCGCTCGAACTGGCCGGTGTCGCGCGCGTTGATGCGGAAATAGGTCGACAGCTCCATCGGGCAGCGCACGCCCTTGGGCACGAAGACGAAGGAGCCGTCGGAGAACACCGCCGAATTGAGGGCAGCGTAGAAGTTGTCGCCCGGCGGCACCACGGTGCCGAGGTACTGGCGCACCAGCTCGGGGTGGTTCTTGACCGCCTCGGAGAAGGAGCAGAACACGATTCCGAGCTGGCCGAGTTCCTTCTGGAAGGTGGTGGCCACCGACACCGAGTCGAACACCGCATCCACCGCCACCCCGGCCAGCCGCGCGCGCTCGTGCAGCGGCACGCCGAGCTTCTCGAAGGTGCGCAGCAGTTCGGGATCGACCTCGTCCAGGCTCTGCGGGCCGTCGCCCTCATTGGCCCCCACTCGGCGCGGCGCCGAGTAATAAATGATGTCCTGGAAGTCGATGGCCGGAAAGCTCACCTGCGCCCAGCGCGGCGGCGTCATCGTCAGCCAGTGGCGATAGGCCGCCAGCCGCCATTCGAGCATGAAGTCCGGCTCGCCCTTGCGCGCCGAGATCGTGCGGATGATGTCTTCCGACAGGCCCTTGGGCACTGCGTCGGCGTCCAGCGTGGTGACGAAGCCGGCGGGGTAGTCCTTGTCGAGGAAGGCGCCGAGGGCGTCCTGTTTGGTCGGGGCGTTCATCTGTCTGTCTCCTGCGCATGCGGTGCGCCGGCCGGCATGCGGACCAGCGGCACCGCTGCGGGATGGCGGGGCGTGTCGGCAGCGGACAGCGGCGGTGCCATGCTGGTCAGGCGCACGTCTTCCAGCGCATGCCGCACGACCGCGTTGATGCGCAGCCAGTTCGCCCGCACCCGGCAATCGGCCTCGATGCCGCACAGCCCGGCGACCGCGCTGCATTCGGTGAGGCCGAAGGGCTGTTCTTCCAGCGCGTCGATGATGCTGGCGAGCGCGATGTCGGCCGGCGGCCGGGCCAGCGCATAACCGCCGCGGGCGCCGCGCACGCTCTTCACCAGCGCATGGCGGGCGAGCGACTTGAGCACCTTGCTGACCGTGGGCGGGGCGAGTCCGAGCGTGTCGGCAAGGCCGGCGGCGCTGAACACATGGTCCGGCGCACTCGCCATCTGGGCCATGACCAGGGTGCCGTAATCGGTGAGCTTGCTGATGCGCAGCATGATCCGCTCCTGCCCACCGGTGCGGCGGTGCCGACGATAGCCGGTGGCGAGACCGCTGCAGGCCAGCGGCTACTCGTTAGTCTTTATAGGACTGTTTTGGTTCTGATTCAAACCGCGCATGCCGGCGGCGCATCGGCCGCTGCGCCGCCCTCAGACAATGGTGCCGAAGAGCTTGCCGACCGCGGCGGTCAGACCCATCGCCAGCGCGCCCCAGAACGCCACCCGCGCCGAAGCCTTGAGCACCGGCGCCTGGCCGGCGCGGGCCGACAGGGCGCCGAGCGCGGTCAGGCAGATCAGCGAGCTGATCGCCACCACCGGCGCAACGTGGGAATTCGGCGTCACCACGGCGGCCAACAGCGGCAGCGCGGCGCCGGCCGAGAAGGTGGCGGCCGAGGTCAGCGCGGCCTGTACCGGCCGTGCGGCCAGTTCCGCCGAAATGCCCAGTTCGTCGCGCGCATGGGCGCCGAGCGCATCGTGCGCCATCAACTGGCGTGCGACTTCCCTGGCGAGCTCCGGCGTCAGCCCGCGGTTCACATAGATCGCCGCCAGCTCGCGGTGTTCGGCTTCGGACTGGGTGGCCAGCTCCGCGCGTTCGCGGGCGAGGTCGGCCTGCTCGGTGTCGGATTGCGAGCTGACCGACACGTATTCACCGGCCGCCATCGACATCGCCCCCGCCACCAGCGCGGCGACGCCGGCCGTCAGCAACTGGGCGCGGTCGGCGCTGGCCGCGGCCACGCCGACCATCAGGCTGGCGGTCGACACGATGCCGTCGTTGGCGCCCAGGACCGCGGCGCGCAGCCAGCCGATGCGTTCGGTGCGGTGCAGTTCGGGGTGTCGGTGGTGGTGGCGGGACATTGCCGGAATCTCCAGAAAGAGGGCGTTGGCGGGCGTATGCGTGGTTTGGCCCCGATGCTACCGCGGCGCGGCGGCGACGGTGAGCATGCCGGAGGGATGGCTGCATGAAAATTGCGCGGATTGCGGCGTGGCCGGATGGCGTCCGCGGCGGCAGTTCGCCCGCCGACAGCCCGCGATTCTTGTTCTGCCTCAAGGAAGTGGCCGCCGCAGCTGCCTACGATGCCGACGCTGCGAACCCGGCCGCAGCGCAAAGCCGGGACTGTTTCCGACCCATTCCAGGAGAGCCCACGATGTTCGACAACTCGGTTTACCCCTTCGATGCGCGCGGCGTCGCCAAGCGCTTTCGCCATGCCGCCATTTTCGGCGCGCTCGAATCGCTGGATGACGGCGAGACCATGCGCTTCGTGAACGACCACGATCCGCTGCCGCTGCTCGGCCAGATCCAGCAGCGCTACGGCAGCCAGGTGGGCATCGCCTACGTGGCGCGCGAGCCAGGCAACATCGTCATCGACTTCACCGTGCAGCTCGGCGCCCAGCAGGAGGCCGGCGGTGGCACGGCGGCGACGGGCAGTTGCGGCGGCGGCAACGGTTGCGGCTGCTCGGGCGGTTGAGGGCCAGGCGGACCCTGCGTCGGCGACACCACAGCGGCATCTGCTTTTCCAGTCCGCCGGGCGCCGTGCCGCGCGGCGACGGCGGTGCGCGGCATCCTTCCGGGCATATGACAATCCCGGCGCTGCGCACTACGCTGTAAGGAACCCGGTTGCCGATACGAGGCCACGCCATGAGCCACAAGCATCGCAGCGTCCTGCAGGCCATCTTCCACGATCCGGTCAGCAGCAACATCCAGTGGCGCGAAGTCGAGTCGCTGCTCAACCACCTCGGCGCGTCCATCGAGCCCAGCCACGGTGCGCGCTTCCGGGTGCTGCTGAACCGGCACGAGTTCTTCGTTCATCATCCGCATCACGGCAACGAGATTCCGAAGGCGGAGATCAAGCACCTGCGCGAATGCCTGGCCAGCGCAGGGGTGACGCCTTCGCTCTACGACGAGCAGGGCGGCTGAACCTGCCACCTGCCGGCTCGCACCGCGGGCTGTCATGCCGCGCCTGTGGCGACTAAGCTGCGTCCATATGCAGGACGAGGTAGCCGGCCCGGGCGCGCCGGCGCCTTGCCTTCGGCCCTGGCGTCCGCAAGCGTATGGAGGAAGGCATGAACATGAAGATCGTACGTCTCTCGGCGGTGGCCCTGATTGCCGGCCTGGTCCTCGCGGTGTCGGTGGCGCCGGCGGCGCGATCGCAGGTGGACGTGTCGCCCAGTTATCTGCCGATCGGCGTGGCGGCCAGTGGCAACACCAGCACGGTGTGGTTTCACGAACCTTCCTCGCGCCAGACATTGGCTTGCCAGACGGTGGTGACGGCAGGCAAGGGCCTGACCGGCATCCAGTGCGTCGCCGCCAAGCTCCCCTGAGCGCAAGTCCTCCCGCGCAACGCCGATGCGGGCTGCCGGTGGCGCATCGCCGCGAGCCCGCCAGGGGATCGGTGTGTTCGCGTTCAAATAATAAGAAGTTGGTGATATTCTAAAAATGGATGTCATCAGATGAAAGGCCCGGAGCCACCGGGCGATGCGTGGGAGCGATGCAATGAAACATACCAAGCCAACTTCAGTGCTGGCGCTGGCGATGATGCTGGCGCTGGGTTCGAATGCCTACGGCCAGGCGGCCGCCGAGGCGCCGGCTGCGATCGTGGCGGGCAAGGTCAGCCTGTTCGACCGGCCCCAGCCCGATGTCGCCAGCCTGCCCGGTGACGAATACGGCAAGCTCGCACGTTACGGCCACGAACTGGCGACCCGTACCTTCGCCCATATCGGCCCCGAGGTGAAGAACAGGAAGATGCGCTATACCGGCAACAACCTCGCCTGTACCTCCTGTCACCAGGAGTCGGCGACCAAGCCGTACGCGATTCCCTGGGTCGGCGTCACCTCCACCTTTCCGCAGTACCGCGGCCGTGAGGATGCGCTCAGCACGGTCGAGGAGCGGGTCAATGGCTGCATGGAGCGCAGCATGAACGGCAAGCCGCTGCCGCTGGACTCGCTGGAGATGAAGGCCTTCACCACCTACATCCACTTCCTGTCGCGCGGCATTCCGGTCGGCGCCGAGGTCGAGGGCGCCGCCACCAAGGCTTCGAAGGCGCCCAACCGCCGCGCCGACCTCGTCGCCGGCGAGGCGGTGTTCAAGGCGCAGTGCCAGGTCTGCCACGGCGAGAACGGCGAGGGCCGGCGCAACGGCGTGGCGGGCGATGCCCAGGGTTACCTGTTCCCGCCGCTGTGGGGCAAGGACACCTTCAACAACGGCGCCGGCATGAACCGCATCCTCACGGCGATGCGCTTCATCAAGCACAACATGCCGCAGGGCGTGAATCACCAGACCGCGGTGCTTTCCGACGAGGAGGCCTTCGACGTCGCCGGCTACATCCTGTCCAAGCCGCGGCCGGTCAAGGCCAATCTGGAGAAAGACTTCCCGGCGCGCTGGAACAAGCCGATCGACGCGGCCTTTCCGCCCTACGTGGATGGCGCGCCGGCCGACCAGCACAAATACGGCCCCTTCCCGCCGCTGGCCGAAAAGGCACGCGAGATGGCGGCGAAGCATGCCGAGGAAGTGAAGGCGCAGCAGGCCGCAGCGGCCGGCAAGTAAGTCCGGCGCGCGTTCGCAGGGGCCGTCCGCCAGTGCGGGCGGCCTTTTCATGTGAGCCTTGTCGCCGCTGCGGGCAGCGGCGCTTGCTATCCTCACGGAGGATGGATAGCGGGGAAGGCAGATGAAAGAGGACGATTTCGCGGCCGCGCTGAGGCAGGACGGTTTCACCGAGTTCGTGACGGTGGAGCGTCCGGCCGGCGAAGCGCTCGGCGAACACACCCATCCCTTTGAAGCGCGTGCGCTCATCCTGGCGGGGGACATCACCGTCGTCGCCGCGGACGGCGCGCGGCGCTACGGCGTCGGCGAGGTGTTCCACCTGCGTGCCGATCAGCCGCATTCGGAAAGCTACGGACCGGCCGGGGTGAAATACCTGGTCGGACGAAAGTGACACCGCGCCGGACGCTGCTTGCGAATCGGCACGGCCACCGGGGCCGGGAGCCGAACCCGTGAACGCCGGCGTGCTCCACGCCCTGGCTGCCGCAGCGCTGTTCGGCGCCAGCACGCCCTTCGCCAAGTTGCTGATCGGCGGGATTTCGCCTGTGCTGCTTGCCGGCCTGCTCTACCTCGGCAGCGGCCTCGGCCTGGTGTGCGCACGCCTGCTGCGCGACCGTGGCTGGCGCGCTTCCGGACTGTCGGCCAGCGAGTGGCCGTGGCTGATGGGCAGCATTGCCGCCGGTGGCGTCGCGGCGCCGGTCGCGCTGATGGCCGGGCTTGCGCGCACGGACGCCGCGTCGGCCTCCTTGCTGCTCAACCTGGAAGCGGTGCTGACCGCGCTGATCGCGTGGCTGGTGTTCCGCGAAAATGCCGACCGCCGCATCGTCGCCGGCATGCTCGCCATCGTTGCGGGTGGCGCGGTGCTATCGTGGCCGGCGGCAGGTGCGACGGCGCAGGCGAGCGCCGGGCCGCTGCTGGTTGCGGCGGCCTGCCTGGGCTGGGCGGTGGACAACAACCTCACCCGCAAGGTGTCGGCGGCCGATGCGCTTTTCATCGCCGGCAGCAAGGGCCTGATCGCCGGCATGATGAATACGGTGCTCGCGCTGTCGCTGGGCGCGACGCTGCCGGCCGCCGCCACCCTGGCGGCGGCGATGGCGGTGGGCGTGCTCGGTTACGGTGTCAGCCTGGTGCTCTTCGTGCTGGCATTGCGCGATCTCGGTACCGCGCGCACCGGCGCGTATTTTTCCACGGCGCCCTTCATGGGGGCGGCCCTGGCCATCGTCCTTTTCGGCGAGGCGATCGGGCCGGCGTTCTGGCTGGCGGCCATCCTGATGGCCGTCGGCGTCTGGCTGCACCTCACCGAGCGCCATGAACACCGCCACGCGCATGCCGCCATGGCGCATCGCCATCCGCATGTGCACGACGAACATCATCAGCACGTCCACGACTTTCCCTGGGATGGCAGCGAGCCTCACGATCATCGCCATGAGCATGCTCCGCTGGTGCATGCACATCCCCACTTCCCGGACATTCACCACCGCCATCCGCATTAGCCGGACGCAGCATCCGGTAGCAGGATGGCCGTGTTCCACCAGGCGGAACAGCATCAGCGCAATGCCAAAGTCTCGAGATTGAGTGGAAAAATCGGCACTCCCGCTGCGACGGGACAAACGACAAGACCGAGGAGACAGAACATGAAACGCATATCGCGCAGGTGGGCGGCACTGTGCATGACCGGACTGGCGCTGGCCGGCTGGCAGGCGGGGGCGGTGGCCGCCGATGCTGCCCGCCGCCCCAACATCCTGCTGATCGTCGCCGACGATCTCGGCTACACCGACATCGGTGCCTTCGGCGCCGAGATTGCCACGCCGACCCTGGACAAGCTGGCCGAGACCGGGGTGAAAATGACCGATTTCCACGTCTCGCCCTTCTGTTCGCCGACACGGGCGATGCTGATGTCCGGTAGCGACAACCACCTGGTCGGTTTCGGCGACATGGCCGAGCTCATGACCCCGGAGCAGCGCGGCAAGCCGGGCTACGAGGGCTATCTCAACGAGCGCGTGGTGCCGATGGCGCAGGTGCTCAGGGATGCCGGTTACCGCACCGCGATGGCGGGCAAGTGGCATCTGGGGGTGACCGAGGAGAGCGGCCCGGCGAGGCGCGGCTTCGAGCACAGCTACGCGATGGTGATGGGCGGCGCCAGCCACTGGGGCGATCAGTCCGGCATCGTCGCGACGGACCCGAACAAGGCACCGAAGGCGATCTACCGCGAGAACGGCCGGTCGATCGACATCCCGCGCGACGGCTTCTACTCGTCCGAAGCCTTCGCCGACAAGCTGATCGATTACCTCAAGCGCGACGAAGCCAGCGGCAAACCCTTTTTCGGCTACCTCGCCTTCACCGCGCCGCACTGGCCGCTGCATGCGCCGGAGGCCGACATCCGCAAGTACGAGGGGCGGTACAAGGCCGGCTACGACGCCCTGCGCAAGGAGCGGGTGGTGCGCATGAAGCAGCTCGGCATCATCCCGGCCGACACGCCGGTGTATGAAGGCCACGCCTATTGGCCGAAGTGGGAAAGCCTGTCGAAGGCCGAGCAGGAGGCCGAAGCGCGCCGCATGACGGTGTATGCCGCCATGGTGGAGAACATGGACCGCCAGATCGGCCGGGTGCTCGACTACCTCAAGGCGCGCGGCGAACTCGACAACACCTTCGTGTTCTTCATGTCGGACAACGGCGCCGACGGCAATTCGGTGTACGACGTGGGCCGCACCCGCGAGTGGATCCAGAAGGACATGGACAACAGCACCGCCAATACCGGCAAGCCGGGTTCCTTCATCGAATACGGGCCAGGCTGGGCGCAGGTGGGGATGGCGCCGTTCAAGCTCTACAAGTCCTTCATGTACGAGGGCGGCATCTCGGCGCCGGCGATTGCCTGGGGACCGGGCGTGGGTGGCGGCATCAAGCGTGCCTTCGCCCATGTGACCGACGTCGCACCGACCATCTATGAACTGGCCGGCACCCGCCATCCGGGCACCGAATACCAGGGCCGCAGCGTGTTGCCGCTGCGTGGCAAATCCATGCTCGCCTATCTCCGGGGCAAGGCCGACAAGGTGCGCGGCGATCGGGACGTGGTCGGCTGGGAACTGGGCGGGCGCAAGGCGCTGCGCAAGGGCGACTGGAAGATCGTCTATGCCAACCAGCCCTGGGGCAGTGGCGAATGGGAGCTCTACAACATCGCCCGCGACCGTACGGAAAGCGAGGATCTCGCCAAGCGCGATCCGGCCCGGCTGCAGGAATTGCTCGCCGACTGGAAGCAGTACGTGGCCGAGACCGGCACGCTGGAGATCGAAGGCTTGGCCAGCCGGCCGGGCTACAGCAACGCCGGCAAGTACTACCAGGATCTGGCCCACGAGGCGGCGCTGCCGCCGCGCGCCACCGGCCATTGAGCGGCTGATGGGGCGGCGCGCCGCCGCGGGCGCTCAGCCGGGGATGCTCTCGGCGATCGCGCGCGCGGTGGCGCGCATGTCTTCGAGGTGGGCTTCCACCACCTTGGCGCGCAGGCCGTAGCGGCGCGGCCACACCAGGTTGATGCAGCCCGGCACCCGGGCGCCGGCGAGGATGGGGACGGCAATCGCGTCGAAGCCGTCGTCGAACACCGCGATGTCGTCCTCCGAGCCGCCGAAGCGGGCGTCGCGTACCGCGTAGCCCCGGGTGCGCGTTTCCGTCAGGATGAGGTCGATCTCGTGCGCCAGCACCGCGCGGCCGCGTGCATTGGCCGGCGGGTGGGCGTGGTAATGGCGCAGCGCATCGGCACGCTCTTCCTCGGCGCAGAAGGCCAGCCAGGCGCGGCCGGGGGCGGACAGCAGCAGGTCCACCCGGTAGCCTAGGCTGTAGCGCGGGTTCATCGACAGGCCGGAGAGGCGCCGTGTGCTCTCCGCCAGCTCCATCCGGTAGTCGTTGTAGATCAGCAGGTCGGACGGCCACAGCGCCTTGCGCTGCAGGGCGGCGAGATGGGGCGCGGCGAGTTCGGCCAGGCGCAGGAAGCGCTCCGGCGGGCGCACGCCCAGCGTCAGCATCACGCTGCAGCGCCACTGGCCGTCGTAGATTGCGCGCCAGGCCAGGCCGCCGGCTTCCAGCGTGTGCAGGATGCGCAGCAGGGTCGGCTTGGGCAGCGCAGACGCTTCATGCAGCTGCTGCAAGGAGCGGCCCTCGTGCTGGCGCAGCAGATGCAGCACTTCGAGCCCGCGTTCGAGGGCGCGTATCGGTTTGGTCATGTGTGCTCCGTGCGCGCCGGCCCTGCGGCCGGTCGCGGCGGATCTCCTCCGGGCACATCATCTTAGCAGGCGCCCCGACGGCCCTTGCACGGCCGCTCAGGGAAACGCTGGGCCGGACACAGCCCGGCCCTGGGGGCTCAGAACGCGGTTTCCCAGCTCACTACCGGCGTGCGCGGCGCGATTGCGCTGAGCGCGAACTTATGCAGGATTTCACTCACGGTGGTGCAGCAGTCGCCGAGCAGCTTTACCGCGTACTTGTCGGCCGTGCGCGACAGCGCGGTGTGGGTGACGCAGTTCTGGGTCATCATCCCGCACAGCAGGATCTCCTCGATGCCCAGTTGCGCCAGCGTCGCTTCCAGCGTGGTGCCGAGGAAGCTGTCGGCGTGCGATTTCACCACTACCGGCGCGTCGGGCGCCGCGGCGCGGATGCGCGGATGCAGTTCTGCGCCGTGGCTGTCCTTGACGAAGAGCGGCGAAGGGCCGGCGGCGATGTGCTGGACGAGGATCACCGGGATGCCGGCGGCCCGGGCGCGGCCGATGGCCGCCACCGTCCGCTCCAGCACCGCATCGGCGTTCCACAGCGGGAAGGCGCCGTCGGCGAAGTAGTCGTTCTGCAGGTCGATCACGATCAGGGCGCGTTTCATTTTCGGGGCTCCTTGTTGGCTTGGGTGGAGCGATTATTGGCCTGCCGCGCCGGCGCCACGAGTGGCCCGAAAGACAAAAACCGATAACATCGGGCCAAGTCCATTTCTGCCTTCAGGTGTGCGCCCATGGCCAAACCGGTGATCGCGGTGGTCGCCTTCGACCGCATCAGCCCCTTCCACCTGTCCGTGCCCTGCGTGGTGTTCGGCGATCCGCATCCCGGCACGCCGTCATTCGAGCTGCGGGTGTGCGCGGCCGAAGCCGGGCCGCTGGCCACCACCGCCGGCTTTGCCGTGAGCACGGCCCACGGGCTGGATGCATTGGGCGATGCCGATACCGTCATCGTGCCCAGCTGGCGCGATCCGGCCGAACGGCCGCCGCAGGCGCTGCTCGACCGACTGCGTGCCGCCCACGAGCGCGGGGCGCAGGTCGTGGGCCTGTGCCTGGGTGCCTACGTGCTGGCCGAGAGCGGCCTGCTCGACGGCCGTCGCGCCACCACCCACTGGGCCTATGCGGAGGATTTTGCGCAGCGCTACCCCGCTGTCCGGCTCGATGCCGACGTGCTCTACGTCGACGACGGCAACATCACCACGTCGGCCGGTACCGCGGCCGGCATCGACTGCTGCCTGCACATGCTGCGCGGCCGCTACGGGGTGGAGTCGGCCAACCGGGTGGCGCGGCGCCTGGTGATGCCGCCGCACCGGCAGGGCGGGCAGGCGCAATTCATCGAGCAGCCGCTGCCGGGCAGCGCGCGCGATTCCCGCCTCGGCGAACTGATCGACTGGGTGCGGGCCAACCTGGCGCTGCCGCACGATCTCGATAGCCTGGCGGCGCGGGCGCTGATGAGCCGGCGCAGCTTCACCCGCCATTTCCGCCAGCTGACCGGCGGCGCCGTCGGCGAATGGCTGCTGCGCGAACGGCTCGCCTTCAGCCAGCGCCTGCTGGAGAGCACCGACCAGCCGGTCGAGCGCATCGCGCTGCTCGCCGGCTTCGGCTCGGTGGTGTCGCTGCGGCATCATTTCCGTGCCGCCTTCGGCGTGTCGCCGCTGGCCTGGCGGCAGGCCTTCCGCGGCGACTGATAGCGCGTGGCGGCCTAGTTGAGCTTGCCGGCCGCCGGGCGGCGTTCACGGGCGGCGATGCCGCTATCCGACTGCTGCAGCACCGCGAGGTCGCCGACGATGGCGGCGGCCTCGCCCAGCAGCACGTCGGGCGCCTTCTTGCGCGACTGCTCGGCGGCCAGTTCGGCCCCCAGGCTGCGTTCGTCGGCCTGCAGGCCATCGTCGCGCGCTTCGCTGTCGGCCTGGGCCTGCGCGCGGCTTTGCAGCTTGCGCTCCTGCGCTTCGCGCTCACGGCGCCGCTCGGATTCGTTGAGCGAGATGTCCAGCTTCTTGCGCAGGGCGGCAAGTTCCTGCACGTCGGCCTGCAGTTCGCGGAACTCGGCGCTGCCGGCGATGCGGGCGTCGTGGCGTTGCTTCAGCGCCGGCACCAGCTCGGCGAGGCGGCCGGCCGGCATGTAAGGGGCCGGCGCGATCCGTGTCCAGGGCAGGGCGTTGTCGAAGCCGGATTCGCCGAAGCGTTCCGCATCCAGCAAGGAGGGCAGCCGGATGTCGGGGGTGACGCCGTGCAGCTGGGTGCTGTCGCCGGTGACGCGGTAGAACTGGGCGATGGTCATCTTCAGCTCGCCGTAGATGGGCTTCTGGCTGCGGGCCATCTCGTCGAGGTCGAGCATGGTCTGCACCGTGCCCTTGCCGAAGCTCTGTTCGCCGATCACCACGCCGCGGCCGTAGTCCTGGATCGCACCGGCGAAGATTTCCGAGGCCGAGGCCGAGGCGCGGTTGATCAGCACGCCGAGCGGGCCGTCCCAGGCCTGGCCGGCCACGGTGTCGCGCTCGACGCGGATCTGGCCCTGGGCGCTGCGCTGCTGCACCACCGGGCCGCTGTCGATGAACAGGCCGGTGAGCTTGATCGCCTCGTCGAGCGAGCCGCCGCCGTTGTTGCGCAGGTCGATCAGCAGGGCGTCGACCTTGTCGGTCTTCAGTTCGGCGATCAGCCTGGCGACGTCGCGGGTGGCGCTGCGGAATTCGCCGCCGCTGCTGCGGGCGGCCACGTCCTGGTAGAACGCCGGCAGGGTGATGACGCCGACCCGCCGCGGCGCGCCGTTGCCGGCGGTCTCGATCACCGATTTCGATGCGGCCTGCTTGTCGAGGTTGATGGTGTCGCGCACCAGCCGCACGCGCTTGTGGGCGCCGTCGGGGCCGGCGTCGGCGGGCAGGATGTCCAGCACCACCGGGGTGTCCTTGGTGCCGCGGATGAGGGTGACGACGTCGTCCACCCGCCAGCCGAGCACGTCGGCCGGCGCTGCGTCGCCCTGGGCGACGCCGACGATGCGGTCGCCGATCGCCAGCTGCTGCGAGCGTGCCGCCGGGCCGCCGGGCACCAGTTCGCGGATCACGATGTAGTCGTCGCGTTCCTGCAGCACCGCGCCTATGCCCACCAGCGACAGCCGCATCGAGATCTCGAAGTCTTCCGAGGCGCGCGGGCCGAGGTAGTTGGTGTGCGGTTCGATGGAGGTGGCGTAGGCGTTCATGAAGAGCTGGAACACGTCCTCGCTCTTGGTGCGGGCGGCGCGGGTCAGCGCGCTGTCGTAGCGCTTGGTCAGCGTCTCGCGGATGGCCTTGTCGTCCTTGCCGGCGAGCTTGAGCCGCAGCCAGTCGTTCTTGACGCGCTTGCGCCAGAGTTCGCGCATCTCGTCCTCGGACGCCGGCCAGGGCTCGTCGGTACGCACGAAGCGGTAGCTTTCGACGCGGTCGAAATCGAAGCCGCGGGCAAGCAGTTCGCGCGTGCCGGCCAGGCGTTCGCGCACGCGGTCCTGGTACTGGGCGAAGATCGCGAAGGGGACGCTCAGATCCTGCTTCTGGATGGCGTCGTCGAGCGCGTTGCGGTAGGCGGCGAAGCGGTCGATGTCGGCCTGCACGAAGTAAAGCCGCTCCGGGTCCAGCGCCTTCAGATAGCGGTCGAGGATCTTCGCCGACAAGGCGTCGTCCAGCGCGGTGGCCTGGTAATGGAAGCGCGACAACAGTTTGGCGCTGATGGCCGCGGTTTCCGCCTGCGTCGGTACCGGCTGCAGCGGTGCACGCGCCGCGCCCGGGTCGGCCGCCTGCAGCGAGGCGGCGAACAGCAGCAGGATCCAGGGCAGTCTTCGATTCATCGGTAAGGCTCCGGCGCATTGGGGCGAGAGGGTGGTCGGCGGCAGCGTAAACCGTTGCCGGCACTGGCGCCAGCATCTGCCGGCCCGATCCGCTTCGGACCTGCTCAGCCGCTGAATGGTTCGATGTTGCCCTTGGACAGGCGACGCTTCCGCCGGATCGGCAAGCGCCGCTCGCCGCGTGGGCAGCGCCGATGGCATCATGCCGGCCTCGCCGATCACGAGTCGGCGTGCATCCGGTCGCTGCCGGCTATCCGGCGGGCGACGAACGTTTTCCTGGAGACATGCATGGAGTCTGGCCTGCTGGCCGGTGGCCGCGACGGGGCGTCGACATGAGCGGCGCATCGCGTCTGGAAGTACTGAAGGAGCGGGATTTCCTGCTCTTCCTGTCGGCCAAGCTGCTGGCCACGCTGGCCGGGCAGATGGTGGGCGTGGCGGTGGGCTGGCAGGTGTATGCGCTCACCGGCGACGTGCTGGCGCTCGGCCTGGTGGGGCTGGCGCAGTTCGCGCCCTTCATCGTGCTCATCCTGCCGGCGGGGCAGGTCGCCGACCGCAGCCAGCGCAGCCGCATCATCGGCTGGTGCTACACGGTACAGGCGGTGGCGGCGTCGCTGCTGCTGGCGATCACGCTGGCGGAGCTGCGCACGGTGGGGCTGATCTACGCGGTGCTGGTGCTGCTCGGTTGCGCCCGCGCCTTCATGATGCCGGCCAGCCAGGCGGTGCTGATCAACCTCGTGTCCCGGCCGCGTTTCGCGCAGGCGGTGGCGCTGCATTCGTCTTCCTTCCACGTCGCGGTGATTGTCGGGCCGCTGCTTGGCGGCGTGGTTTACCTGGCCGGTGCGCACGCCGTGTATCTCTCGGCCGCCTTGCTGTTCGGCTGTGCCATGGTGCTGATGCGCATGGTGCGCGGCGGCCGCAGCGCGCCACCCGCGGCCACGGCGGCCGGCAGCGGCGCGCTGTTCGAAGGGCTGCGTTTCGTGTTTTCGCGCCCGGTGGTACTGGGCGCGATCTCGCTCGACCTGTTCGCGGTGCTGTTCGGCGGCGCCGTGGCCCTGCTGCCGGCGATCGCGCGCGACGTGCTGCATGTGGATACGGTGGGCATGGGCGTGCTGCGCGCGGCGCCCGCCATCGGCGCGGCGCTGGCTTCCGCCTTCCTCGTGTGGCGGCCGCTGCGCCGCCATGTGGGGCTGTGGATGTTCGGCGGCGTGGCGGTGTTCGGTCTGGCCACCGTGGTGTTCGGGCTGTCGACCAGCCTGCCGCTTTCGGTGGCGGCGCTGGCGCTGACCGGTGCCGGCGACATGGTCAGCGTGTATGTGCGCCATATCCTGGTCCAACACGAGACGCCGGACGAGATCCGCGGCCGCGTCAGCGCGGTGAACTCGGTGTTCATCGGCGCTTCCAACGAACTGGGCGAGTTCGAATCCGGCGTGACCGCGCGCTGGTTCGGGCTGGTGCCGGCGGTGGTGGTCGGCGGCATGGCCACGCTCGCGGTGACGGCCGGCTGGATGCGGCTGTTTCCCACACTAACCCGCATGGACGCCTTTCCCCACCAGGCCGCGGAGGCCGGCGCAGCGAATCACGCGCGCCGGCAGCCCGCGGCCGATTCATCGACAACGCGAGCCCAGCGGCCTGCGGCCGGGGTCGCCACCTGCGAGGACGAAACGACATGACCCAGCACCCGACCGAGGCCAGCGCCTTTGCCACCGCGGTCCAACCCATCGTCGCCGACACCCTGATCGTGACCGACGACGCCGGCCTGGTGGCCGGCGAGGTCGCCGTGCCGGTGCCCGGCGGCAGCCTGCCGGCCTACCGCGCCGCCCCGGCGGGCGAGGGCCCGCATCCGGTGATCCTGGTGGTGCAGGAGATCTTCGGCGTGCACGAGCATATCCGCGACATCGCCCGCCGCCTGGCCAAGCTCGGTTACCTGGCGGTGGCGCCCGAGCTCTATTTCCGCCTCGGCGACCCGTCCAAGGCCGAGAGCATCGATGCCCTGCGTGCGAATTTCGTTTCGAAGGCGGACGACGCCCAGGTGGCAGCGGACCTCGACGCCTGCGTGGCCTGGGCCGCGGCCAACGGCGGCGACCTCGACCGGCTCGGCATCACCGGCTTCTGCTGGGGCGGCCGCACGACCTGGCTGTACGCCGCCCACCAGCCGCGGCTGAAGGCCGGCGTGGCCTGGTACGGCCGGCTGACTGGCGCGCGCACCGCCTTGTCGCCGGCCAACCCGGTGGATCTGGCGGACAGTCTCAAGGCGCCGGTGCTCGGCCTCTACGGCGGGCAGGACCAGGGCATTCCGCTGGAGGCGGTGGACGAGTTGCGCGCCGCGCTCGAAAGCGCGCTTGACGGCGCCGGCCGCGAGTCGCTGATCCATGTCTATCCGGATGCACCGCACGCCTTCTACGCCGACTACCGGCCGAGCTATCGCGCGCTCGAAGCGGCCGACGGCTGGCAGCGCATGCTCGACTGGTTCGCGCGCCACGGCGTCGCCTGAGCGAACCTCGACCGACCGCCGGTTGGTGAGGCCGGTGGCGTCGTGTATGTTGCAGTGCACATGGCCGCGCCGGTGGCCGACGGAGTAGGGAAGAATGTTCCAAGCGGTGATTTTCGACATGGACGGGCTGCTGCTCGATTCCGAGCGGCCGATACGCGATGCCTGGATCGAGGTCGGTCGCGAGATCGGCGTGATGCTGGATGCGCCCACCTACCAGCGCGTGATCGGGCGCAACATGACCGACGTGCACGCCATCCTCGGCGAGGTGTTCGGCGTGGAGGTCTATCAGCGCGCCTCGGCGCGTGTCGCCGACCTGCTGGAGGAACGCCACGCCCTGCAGGGCTACGCGGCCAAGGCCGGAGCCGGCGAACTGCTCGCCTGGCTGGGCGAGCGCGGCGTGAACTGCGGCCTGGCGTCGTCCAGCTACCGCGCCAAGATCCTGCGCCGCCTGGGGCAGGCTGCGCTGCTCGACCACTTCGCGGCCATCGCCGGCGGCGACGAGGTGGCGCGCGGCAAACCCTCGCCCGACGTCTATCTGCTGGCGGCCGAGCGCCTGGGTGTCGACCCCGCCGCCTGCCTTGCCTTCGAGGACAGCGACAACGGCGCCCGCGCCGCGCTGCAGGCCGGCATGAAGGTGGTGATCGTGCCCGACCTGATCCAGCCGCATCCCGAGGTGGCCGCTCAATGCACGCTGCTGGCGTCGTTGGAGGCGGCACGGGCGCTGTGCGAAGCCTGGTTCGGCGCCGCGCCGGCTGTGCCTTCGCGCCCGCGCTGAAATCCCCGGAAATCCGCATGGATTATGTTTTAGGTATCTTTTAGTTTGACGATGGCATCGCGCTGACGTAATTTCGCGGGCTCGCGCTCTCCGGTCGGGCCCTTTCGTGCGGCCGGGACGCGAATCTGTCCAACCCGCTGGAATTCCATCGTCGTCATGCCTTCAACCTCAATTGTCTTCGCCGGCGACCAGGTCGCGCTCATCGTGCGCGGCAAGAACTCCCACCGCCACGACCCCGGAGTACTCGAACAGCATGCCGACTGCGTGCTTTCCAACGGCGCGCCCGTCGGCTTCTTCGGCAAGGGCAACGCCGGCAGCAGCGGCAATGCCTCGTCCGGCATCGGCGGCTCCAGCCGCTGGAGCGCCGGTTCGTCCAACTCGTCCGGCGTCGGCATGACCGGCGTGGTCTACGACTTCGCCGGCCTGTCGCGCGCCCGCGGCAACTATGTGGATGCCCGCATCGCGCGCGGTACCGGCACCGTCTCCACGGTGCTGCTGGTGCAGGTGTCGGCGGCCGAGGCGGCCGCCTTCGACAAGGCCTGGGCCGACATGATGGCCGACCCCGGCATGTTCAACATCGTCGGCTGGAACTGCGCCACCCACGCGTCGCAGGCCTTCCGCAAGGCGGGTATCCTGTCGGCGGGCATTCCCGGCCTGGATACGCCGGACAATCTCTACAAGCAGATCTGCATCGAAAAGGCCGGCAAGGTGTCGGCCGCCTACGGCTACGTCGGCTTCTCGGCTTTCGGTGCCGGTTACATGATGACGGTGGAGGACGTGTGAGCCTGCGCAAGAAGTCGGTCGTGGCACTGTGTGCCGCCCTGTCCCTGCTCGCCGTTCCGCCTGCTGCAATCTCCGGAGGTTTCTTACCGATGTCTGCTCAAACCGTCGAATTCAAGTGGGAATGGCCGGCCGGCCGTCCGGTCGGTACCCGCATCCTGGTCAAGGTAGGCAAGGTGGCCAAGGCGTCCAAGGGCTTCTTCGGCATCGGCGCCTCGCCGTCGCTGGCCGACGCGCTGCCCGACGCGACCGACGTTACCGCCACGGTGCTCGCCGGCCCGGCGGCGCTGGTCGGCAAGTCGGTGTTGCTGCGCCTGCCCGGCATGGAGGCGGCCAAACTCAAGGCCGGCGAGCTGGCCGGCTTCGGCCTGATCGAGGACGGCGGGCTGTGCATCTGCGTGGCCGCCGCGCCCAGCCAGGATGCGGCTGCCGCGGGCAACTGGCTGGCCGGCTGGACCTGCCAGTAGCTTTGCTGATCCCATTGCAAGGCCCGCGCGCCAGCCAGGTGCGCGGGCCTTTGTCTTTCTGCCGTCGGGCGTGACGCCGCTCAGCGGGTGACGATCATGAACAGCCGCGGAAACGGGAACAGCCGCCGGCCGTCGCTGCGCACCGGATAGGCGTCGTCAATGGCGGCAAGGTAAGCGGCGAGATAGGCGTCCCGCTCGTCCTCGTGCAGGGCCTCGAGGTAGGGCCGCAGGCCGGTGCCGCGCACCCACTCGACGATGGCTTGCGCGTCGGCGAGCACGTGCTGGTAGGTGGTCTGCCACAGGTCGATGCGGCCGGCGTGCGGCGCCAGCAGGTCGTAGTACCAGGCGGGGCCGGCCACCGGCGCGATCGCGCGCGCCCCGGCGACGCGTTCCGCCCACGGCCCCGGTGTTTCGCGCATCAGGCGATGGCTGGGTTCGTCGAAGTTGCACGGCATCTGGATCGCCAGCACGCCACCGTGACGGACCTGCTGCAGCAAGGCCGGCAGCAGGCGGGCGTGGTCCGGCAGCCACTGCATCACCGCGTTGGCGAACAGCAGATCCACCGGCGCTTGCGGCCGCCAGGTTCGCAAGTCGGCTTCCACCCATTCCAGCTGCGGCAGGTCGCGGCGGGCGGTGCGCAGCATCTCGGCCGAGCTGTCCACCCCGACGATGCGCGCCTGCGGCCAGCGCTCCGCCAG
This sequence comes from Azoarcus sp. DD4, assembly GCF_006496635.1. Taxonomy (NCBI): domain Bacteria; kingdom Pseudomonadati; phylum Pseudomonadota; class Betaproteobacteria; order Rhodocyclales; family Zoogloeaceae; genus Azoarcus; species Azoarcus sp. DD4. Next base: position 3,684,370 of record NZ_CP022958.1, on the reverse strand, counting down.
CAGCGCGGTGGAATTGCCCGGCCCGCAGCCGAGGTCGACGATGTGCTGCGCCGCGTCCAGCGGCACGCGGGCAAGCAGGTCGCGCGCGGCGCGGGTGCGTTCGTCGGCAAACTTGAGGTACTGCTGGTCGTCCCAGGTGGGCATGGCGATCCCCGGTCTATGGCGTGCAGGGGAATCTTAGCCGCAGCGGCGCCGGCAGCGACATTCCCATGACGCGCTTCGGGTTTCCGCATCGGGCGGCGGCGGGTATCCTCTGCGCCGCTTTGAACGGTGTGGAAAGGACTTCCCCGATGTGGCTCGAGAGTGGTTTCGCGCAGATTGCGCAATTGTTGCTGTGGCCGGTGCTGCTGCTGGTGGGCGCCGGCTTCGTCTATTCGCTATGGCTGCTCGGCGGGCTGGGCATGGAGGCCCTCCAGCGCAGCCGCGGCTTCGTGCAGCTGCATAACGACGTCAAGTTCAGCATGGACGAGATCGAGCTGCAGGTGATGCGCCGGCTGGAGCCGACCCGGCTGCTGTCGCGCATCAGCCCGCTGCTTGGCCTGATCGCCACCATGGTGCCGCTCGGCCCCGCGCTGCAGAGCGTGGCCGCGGGCGAGGGCCAGCAGGCGCTGGCGGTGTTCAGCGGCGCCTTTGCCGGCGTGGTGCTGGCGCTAGCCGCGGCAGCGATCGGCCTGGTGGTGTATTCGGTGCGCCGGCGCTGGCTGCTGACCGAACTCGTCGCCCTGCGCCGCGCACGCGGGCTGCTGTCGTGAAGGTGCTCAGATGACGCACAAGCACCTCTCCATCCTCGGCGAGGACGACGACGACCCGATGCTGTCGGCGGTGAATCTGGTCGACGTCTTCCTGGTGCTGGTGGTGGCGCTGCTTACCGCGGTGGCGCTGCAGAAGCAGAAGGAGGCCGACGAGGACGTCACCATCATCCGCAACGCCGGCAAGCCGGACATGGAGATCGTGGTGCGCAAGGACGGCCACGAGGTCAAATACCGCGGCAACGGCGGCAGCAGCGACGGGCAGGGCGTGCGCGCCGGCGTCGCCTACAAGATGAAGGACGGCAGCATCATCTACGTGCCGGAGGCCGAAGCCTCCGCCGCCACCGCCCCGGCGGAAGCCGACCAATGACGCGCCTCGCCCGCCTGTGGCGCGCCGCGCTGGCGTGCGCGCTGCTGTGCCTGTGCGGCCTTGCCCAGGCGCGGCCGACGCTGCTGTGGATCAACGCCGACATCACCCCGGCGGCGCGGGTGGCGCTGGTCGCGCGCGAAGCCGGGGCGGCGGACTTCAACTTCCGCAAGCTGGAGTACCGGCTGCAGGGCGGGCCGCTGTCGGCCGCGCAGCAGGCCGAACTGGAACAGGCGCTGGCCGGCGCGCAGCGGGTGTGGATCGACGCGCCGCACGCCACCGCCGAAGCGCGCCTGCGCCCTCTGCTGGCCGAACCGCTCGGCCGCCATGCCGCGCGGCTGGGCGAAGCCGGCGTGCTGTGGATCACCGCCGGCGAGCCCGCCGCGGGGGACAGCAGCCTGCGCGCCTACCTCCAGGCCGGCGGCCCGGCCAATACCCGCAACGCCTTCGCGCTGGCGCGCGCGCAACTGGCCGGCACCGCCGCGCCCGCGGTGCCGCCGCCGGCACTGGTGCCGCAGGGCGGCATCCATCACCCGGATGCGCCGGCGCTGTTCGCCAACGCCCAGGCCTTCGCCGGCTGGGCAGCCGCCAGCAAACCGGCGCGGCCGGCGGTGGCGCTGTTGCTGCATCGCTATCACTTCGTCCAGGGTAACACCGCCTGGCTGGACGACTGGCTGCGCCGCTTCGAGCGCCAGGGCATCACCGCCTACGCGGTGTTCAGTTCCCACCTCAGCGACAAGCCGCTCGCCGACCTGCTCGAAGTGCCCGGCGCCGACGGCGCGCGCACGCTGCATCCGCGCCTCATCGTCACCCACACCCTGCTGCCGCAGGGCGCCACGCTGCAGCCGGTGTTCGAGCGCTGGGGCGTGCCGGTGCTCGCCACCCAGCCCTACCGCCAGGGCGACACCGCCGCCTGGGAGGCCAGCCCCACCGGCCTCGGCCAGGGCGACGTCGCCTACTACTTCGCCCAGCCGGAAGCGGCCGGCACCATCGACCCGGTGCTGGTCGTGGCTCATCCGCCGGGCGGCGCCGAGCCGCAGCTGATCGCCCGCCAGGCCGATGCGGTGGTGGCGAAGGCGGCGCGGCTGATCCGCCTGCGAACCACGCCCGCCGCCGCCAAGCGACTGGTGGCGATGGTCTACAACTACCCGCCGGGCGGCGGCAACTTCGGCGCCTCCTTCCTCAACGTGCCGCGCAGCCTCGAAAACGTCAGCGGCGAACTGCAACGCGCCGGTTACGCGGTCACGCCGCTGCCCGAGGCCGACTGGATCCGCCGCCTGCAGCCGCTGATCGGCGCCTACTACCCCAACGCCGACCTGCGCGCGCTGCTCGCCAGCGACCAGGCCGCCGCGCTGCCGCTGGCCGACTACCAGGCTTGGTTCGACCGGCTGCCGCAGGACCTGCGCCGGATGATTTCCGCGCGCTGGGGCGAACCCGCCGAAAGCCGCTACCTCGTCGAATGGCAGGGCCGGCGGGTGTTCGTGATTCCGCGGGTGCGGGCCGGCGCGCTCGACGTGCTGCCGCAGCCGCCGCGCGAAGAGACCCTGCGCCAGGGGCAGGACCCCTTCATGCACAAGAGCAAGACGCCGATCTCGCACCACTACCTCGCCACCTACCTGTGGGCGCAGCAAGCCGACGCGCTGATCCACTTCGGCACCCACGGCACCCAGGAATGGGCGCCGGGCAAGCTGCGCGGGCTGGATGTGCACGACCAGGCTTGGCTACCGCTGGGCGACCTGCCGGTGATCTACCCCTACATCGTCGACAACCTCGGCGAAGCCACCACCGCCAAGCGCCGCGGGCGCGCGCTGATGATCAGCCACCGCACGCCGGGCTTCTCGCCGGCCGGCTTCAACAAACGCATGGGCCACATGCACGAGCTGATGCACGAATGGGAAACCGCCGACGTCGGCCCCACTCGCAGCGCGCTCGAACAGCAGCTGATCGCGGTCTTCGTCGAGCAGCAACTGCACCGGGACCTCGGCTGGACGGCCGAACGCATCGCCGCCGACTTCGCCGGCTTCCTCGAACTGCTGCACCCCTACCTCGACCGCCTCGCGCAAAGCTCGCAGCCCAAGGGCCTAGCGGTGTTCGGCCGCGTGCCGGATGCCGCCGACCGCCACCAGACCATCCTGCAGATGCTGCGCGAACCGCTGATCGAAGCGCTCGGCGAGGACATCGACGAAGCCTTCCTGATCGACCACGAAGGCGTCGCCCGCTCGCGCCCCTCGCGCTGGCTGGAGGTGGCGCTGCAGGATACAGATGCCGCCAGCCGGCTAGACCTGCGCCCGCCCGAGCCCGAAGGCCCGGTGCCCAACCGCGCCGCGCGCAAGGCCATCGACAGCGATGCCCTGCGCGGACTCGCGCTGCGCGCGCAGGAGATGGAGCGCCGGCTCGCCATCGAAGGCGAAATCCCCGGCCTGCTCGCCGCGCTCGATGGCCGCTTCGTGCCCGCGGCCTACGGCGGCGATCCGCTGCGCAACCCGGACAGCGTGCCCACCGGCCGCAATCTCACCGGCCTGGACCCGAGCCGCCTGCCGACGCGGCAGGCCTACGACGTCGCCCGCAAGCTGTTTGCCGCCTGGTACGCCGAACAGGCCGCCGCCGGCCGCGCGCCGCAGCGCTTTGCCTTGTCGCTGTGGGCGGGCGAAACCCTGCGCCACCAGGGCGTGATGGAAGCGCAGGCGCTGGTGGCGCTCGGCGTCGAGCCGGTGTGGGACGCCAACGGCCGCCCCAACGGCGTGCGCGTGCTGCCGCAAGCCGAACTCGGCCGCCCGCGTGTCGACGTGCTGCTGAGCATCACCGGCTCCTACCGCGACCAGTTCCCGGCGCTGATGAACCTGATCGACCAGGGTGTTGCCGCCGCGGCCAGCGCCGAGCCGGACAACGCCGTCGCCCGTAACACCCGCACGGTGCAGGCGGAACTGCGCAAGGCCGGTATCGGCGATGCCGACGCCGCCGCGCTGGCGCAGGCCCGCGTCTTCGGCAATGCCGCCGGCGACTACGGCACCGGCGTGGCCGACGCGGTGCAGAGCAACGGCCTCAAGGCCGGCGACGAGCGCCTCGGCGAACTCTTCCTGCAGCGCATGAGCCAGCCCTATGTGAATGGCGAACCGATGGCGCTGTCCCGCCCGGACGCCGCGGCCGAGGCGCTCGGCGCCCACCTGCGCCACACCGACGCCGCGCTGATGTCGCGCACCTCGCACCTCTACGCGATGGTCAGCTCCGACGACCCCTTCCAGTACCTCGGCGGCCTCGCTGCCGCCGCCCGCAGCGCCGGCAAGCGCGAGGCGCTGGAACTGCACGTCAGCCAACTGCAGGACGGCGCCCAGGCCTTCACCGAAACCGCCTCGCGCAGCATCGCGCTGGAAATGCAGAGCCGCTACCTCCACCCCGGCTGGCTGAAAGCCCAGCGGGAGGAAGGCTGGGCCGGCACGCTGCAGGTGCTGAAGGCGGTGCAATACAGCTTCGGCTGGCAGAACACCGCGCCCGACACTGTGCGGCCGGATCACTGGCAGAGCTTCCACGACGTACTGGTGCGCGACCGCCACCAACTCGGCCTGCCCGAATGGCTGCGCCAGAACCCGCAGGCCTACGCCCAGGCGCTGGAACGCCTGATCCAGGCCGACCGCCTCGGCTACTGGAAGCCGGACGCGGAAACGCGCAAGGAACTCGCCGGGCTTTACCGCGAATTGAGCCGCGAAGCGCCGCTAGGCAATGAACTGGCGGCGGTGCGGCAATGGGCGGCGGATCAATTGCCGCAGCCGGTGGTGCAGCAGGCGAGGGCAGCGCAATCGCAACCGGCACCGCCGGTGCAGTCCGAGCAGAAACCGGCGGCGGTTGAGCCGGCGCCGATGCAGCGCGGGGTGAAGCTGGAGGCGGTGCCGGAGGCACCGAAGCCGGTGAAGGCGGCGCCGTCGAATCCGCTCGGCATGACGCTGGCGGTACTGGCGATGACACTTGTGCTCGCGGCGGGTGCCGTCTCGCAGGGCAGGGCGGGGCGGACTGCCGCGACCTGATCGAAGCATTTCCTCGGGGGCGGCGTCGCCGCCCCATCCATCATCAGTCCGGGGCTGCTGTGGGCAGCCTCCGGCCTTGAATCTGGCTGGTGAGCCTCCCCTCTACGCCTCACTGGGCCCCGCGTGCAGTCATCCTCCCTGCATACGGAAACATCCTGAAATACATATTGCCGTTCGGCCATCAAGCTGTAATGCTTATGCCGATGCAGTTTTTCGTGCTGCTCGCTCGGCCTGTGGATCGAAGGAGGCTGCGATGGCGGAGATGCGGGTGCGCTCGGTGCGGGGTTTGTCGGGTCGTTTATACGGGTTCATGAGCCGGTGACTTGATGAAAGATCAGATAAGTCAATTGCTTAATGCTGCGGGGTTCGGCCGGATATACCGCAGCCTTCAGAACGAGTCCGCAGAATTGCGGGCTAAAACACGTTAGAGAACAACATGCTCCTCCGTTCATGGCTATCGAAAGCTCAGCAATTAACGCCCAACTCTCAAAGTGGAAAGGCCGTTACGAATGTATTCAGCGCAGCGTTGAAATGGATTTACACGAACGAATACAGAGGTGGGTGTCACGATACTTCTGCGGCAATCTATATTTTGCTATCTGAGTGTGGCCTAGCTCCCGTACTGTGCATCGGCGAAGTCAAATATGCCCCGTACTATTTCGATCACTCCTGGATTGAGGTAGGCAATAAGATTTACGACGCCGCAGTTTGTATGCCAAATACGTCCGGGGTTCCAAGTGCCCCTGTGTTTGCATCAATTGATCTGGAAACCGGCGACAGAACCGAACTCATTTACGGCTTAGCATCACCGAACGGATATGACGAAGAAGCCAAAATGGTCTCATTAATGACTCTCGGTGAGTATTCCCTCTTCCATTCTGACGATCCCAATAAGGTTTGGAATCTCACAAAAATTCTAGGTAAAGAGGCAGGGATGAAAGTCAATGTGGCAAAGATTCGGGAAAAATACTCCCACGTTCGTAGGCTTGAACGGCATGACGCAGGTCACGACGCTGTTCTCTAACCCTGCGTTCGAGGCGACCTGCGCGAAAAGCCGCGCAGGCGCCTCAACTCCACGTTATGCCTTTCGCCCACTCCCTCCCGCACACGTTCTGGAATCTAGCAAATGAAGAGAATTGGTCTGCTTACTGATCACTGGGGATCGAGCTCGGTTCGGGGAGCTCTGGAAAGCATTGGACGGATGGATGGATACCGTCTTGAAACCATCGAGGACTTCCGTAGCGTCGAATCCATTGCCCAAGCAGTTTGGGGATTACTGAACTTAGTGGATGTGGTCGTTGCATACATCACAAAGGATTCGCGGAATATCTACTACGAGATTGGGTTGGCACATGGTCTAGGAAAGCCAGTAATCGTCTTGGTTGAAGGCGCCACATCGTTGTCCGGAGACTTAATCGGTCAGCGGGTAATTTCCGTCGACTCGAATAAGTACTCTTCCGAAAACCTTGCCTTCCGGATCAAAGAGGCCATAGACGAAACTGAGCGTAGAGGTCGCGCATTCACGGGGTATCGGGGGCCACGCGAGGATACAGGGCACTACCCCCCATCTGGATTTGATGCATCTTCTATAGCCGATTTCAGGTCACTTTTTTCGTTCGAGGGGGCTGCGAGAGGTGTTCGCTTTGAACGATGGCTCTCAGATGTTGCACGCGCTGTGCCGGGATGGGAAGTAATCGAATCTGAGAGATCGCGCGGGCGCGACCAAGGATTCGACTTGGTGATCTGGAATTCTCGTGATGACTTCGAGCTAAATGCATTGGGCAACCCCATCGCAATCGAATTGAAGTCAATTCGGGCGATGAGTGCGTCAATGCTCGGCGATTTTCTTAATCGTGCTCGGAAGAGCGGGTTGAAAGCCGTAGTACTTGCTACCACTGGAATCAATGACGCGCGAACACAAAAGATGCTCAGCCGCCTCCGCAAGGAAGAGGGCATCAATGCAATCGCCTTGGATCGCGACGACCTAATTCAGGTGAGTCGTCCAGAAGATCTCCTGATGCTATTTAAGCAGAAGGTGCGTGAACTCCTCTACGAAGGGGAGTTCTGATGTTCGATCCTGTACAGCTCGCCGCGCATATTGCTAGCGTAGATGCGGCCACAACAAATCAAGCAAAAGGTGCAAGCTTCGAAACTCTAGCGATGTACCTATTTGAACATCTCGATGGAGTCGAGGTTACTGAGCACGATATCCGTATGCCTTCGGAAGAGATCGATATCGTGCTGTGGAACGCACAAAGGGAGGAAGTTCTCCGTCCTTGGGAAGCTGTGATACTCGTTGAGTGTAAGAACTGGAGTGCAAACGTCGGAGCGCCACAGCTTGATAGTTTCATTGGCAAACTCAGAAGGCGAAGTCTAAAAACCGGAATATTTGTTGCGGCCATGGGGGTTGCCGGAGGATTTGTCCAAGGCGATGCTAACGAACCGGGAGCGGCAGGGATAATACGTAGCGCTCTTCAAGAGGGTATCCGCGTAATCGTAATCACACTGGCGGATATCCGCACGCTCACGTCTCTTGACGACATCCGCGATCTGATTAAGAAGCGATACTGCGGCTTATATGTCCACAAGGTGCTATAGGCATAACCTGGCAGTCGAGCGGACCTGCGCAAAAAGCCGCGCAGGCCGCTCACTTCTACTACAAGGGCTTCCCCATTAGTCAAGCAATAGCGCCCCCCTGCCCACGTAGCGGGCATTGATCCTCGTCTTTCGATACGACAGCACCGGGCAAGCAGCAAAGTGCGCAGAAACAACAAGGTGCGGACTGGCTAAACTACAAACGGTCATCGTTGCAGCCGTCGTTTGGCTGCGGACCCTGATGAAGGACGCACGCGGGGGACCCATTCGTTAGCCGGCACTCGTATGGCTGCCCTTGAATTAATCGGTCACTCCCCGCGCAGGTCCAGACCTGTTGTCATCAACGCTTGCCGTCACGCGGCGGTCAAATCGGTTCGTTCTGGTCGATGGGCTGCCGGGAGGGTTCAAGTCGGCAGTGCAAAGGCTTCGCCTCGTCGCAATACCGCCCACGCCATGCGCGCGTTCTTCGCGGCAATGGCGACCACCGCTTTCCAGTAGCCGCGTCGCTGCTCTACGGCCAGGGCCCAGCGGCTCAAGCCGTCCGTCTTGTTGCGGGCTGCGGCCAGCACGGCTCGGGCGCCCATGACGAGCAGGCTGCGCAGGTAGGCGTCGCCCGCCTTGGTGATGCGCCCGAGGCGGGCCTTGCCGCCAGAGCTGTACTGACCGGGGACCAGGCCGAGCCAAGCGGCGAACTGGCGGCCGCACTCGAAGTCGTGACCGTTGCCGATCAAGGCGACCAGGCAGGTGGCGGTGGTCTCGCCCACGCCGCTCAGCCGGGTCAGGCGCTGCGCCCGGATGTCCTGGCGGGCGATCTGGCGGATATGGCGGTCGTACTGCGCGATACGTTCATCGAGCCGATCGACTTCACCGAGTAGATCCCCGATGACCATGTTGGCCCAGCCGGGCAGATCTTCCAGGCACTGGCCGGCACGTCGACGGACGGTGGCCGCCTTGAGCGGCAGCACGATACCCAACTCGGCCAGCAGGCCGCGGATGCGGTTTATGGTGGCCGTGCGCTGCTCGACGAACCCCTGGCGGGCACGGTGCACCATCAGCTGAGATTGCTGGTCGAGCGTTTTGATTGGCACAAAGCGCATGTGCGGTCGTTGCACGGCCTCGCAGATCGCTGCGGCATCGGCCGCGTCGTTCTTGCTGCGCCGCCCGCTCATCCGGTAAGGCGTGACGAACTTCGGTGCGATCAGGCGCACCGTATGCCCTGCTGCCTGAAATAGCCGGGCCCAATGATGCGCGCCCGAGCATGCTTCCATGCCGATCACGCATGGCGGCAGCGTTGCGATGAGTTCATGCAGCTTCTCGCGCGGCACCGCCGGGCGCACCAATTCGGCGCGGCCAGCCTCATCCACGCCATGCACAGCGAATACACTCTTGGCGAGATCGATCCCAACGGTCAGAATGCTCATGGACTTTCCCCTCTCGGACAGATTGATGAGATTTCGCACTTCCCATCGTGGCACTCGCGTGCCAAGGGCCGCAATGCGGCAAGACCGGGACGGGGAAGTCCCTTTCATTCGTTAGGCCTCAGAGGAATACATAGTGCCTGATCACCAACTTGATCCCCATTTGTTGCCGTGGGAAGAGATTCACGGCGAAGCATGGAAATCTCTTCTGTTAGGTAATGGGTTCAGTATCAATATCTGGCAGAAGTTTGGGTACACAAGCTTGTTTGATGTAGCCAAGAGTGCGGACATTGAGCCGTCGCTTGATGCAAAAAGCATTGCCCTTTTTACAAAGCTCGGCTCTAGCAACTTCGAGGACGTGCTGCGAGTGCTTTATCATGCACGCCTCGTGGATGAGCAGCTGGGGTCACCGCAACAGGCTTCCATTGAGGCCCTCTACAACAACACGAAGAATGCGCTTGCCGCTGCAGTCAATTTCTCGCATGTTCCTCATGGATTTGGTGGATTGCCCGCGATAAATTCTGCACTGCGTGGTTTTGGTAATGTATTTACCACAAACTATGACTTGATTCCCTACTGGGCAATCATGCAAGAAGAAGTTTGGCGATTCAAAGACTTATTTTGGGGTGCCGAAAATACATTTGATCCCGGCAATACGGCGGTCAACGCGGATCGATGCGTGATATCCTATTTGCACGGCGCAATTCATTTGGTTGAGTTGCCCAACGGGAAAACGAAAAAATTGGTCGCAAATGCCGCCAATTCTCTTTCTGAGCTTTTCGATTTGGCGCATCCAGAATATTTTCCGCTATTTATATCTGAAGGCTCATCCGAGAGGAAGTTAAGCCGAATTAAGCGGAATGACTATTTAAGGTTCGCCTTCGAAAAATTCCAGTCGATGGATGGCAACCTTGTTGTACTGGGGCATTCACTGCACAAGGACTACGACCAACATTTGATAGACGCGCTACGCGATGGCGATCTGAATTCAATTGCCATTGGGGTTTGGCCACATCAGAGCCCGGAGCAAATTCTTCTTTTCAAATCTCGCATCCTCGCGGACATAATGGATAAGAAGGTCTACTTCTTTGACAGCACGACCCATCCACTAGGCAGCGTGGAGTTGCGGCATGAGGCCTAACCGGTCGCTCGACCCGACGTGATAGTTCCTACGGTTTTGTGGACACTCTGAACCAACCATTCAGGAGTGTTTGCGATGGGAAAGCCAGGTCCGAGAACGGTCTATCGATATAGTGCGAATTTCAAGGCAACCGCTGTGCGGCTAAGTCGGTTGCCTGGGGTGATGGTGAGTGACGTTGCTGCGTCGTTGTGCATTCATCCGTTTATGCTGTCGAAGTGGCGTAAGCAAGCGCGCGAGGGGCTTATCCTGACCAAGGAGATCGACATCGATAAGGATGTGGCGGCCGAGCTCAAGGAATTGCGTAAGCTCAAGAAGGATTTCGAGCGTCTGAAGCTGGAGCATGAACTTTTAAAAAAAGCCATCGCGTTCACTTCCGCTCGAAAGGGGACGTCTTCGCCTTCATCGAGCACTGCCAGGAAACGTTCCCGGTGAGAATCATGTGCCGCATCCTGAACGTCAGCCCATCTGGCTACTACGCATGGCGTCAGCGCCCGCTCAGTGCCCGAGCGGCAGAGGACGCTCGCCTGCTTGAACAGATCGAATCGGCCCATCGGGCGAGTCGGGAAACCTATGGCAGCCCGCGGGTGCATGCCGCCTTGAAAGCTCAAGGTGAAGCAGTCGGCAAGCGACGCGTCGAGCGCTTGATGCGTGAGCACGGTGTGCGGGCTTGTTCTGCCAAGCTCTATCGACGTATGCCTGGTCTTACCCAGTTCTTCGATAGCGTCGAGAGCAAAGCACATCAGGTCAAGGAGGAACGTCCAGATCAGGTCTGGGTCGGCGATGTGACTTACCTGAAGGTCAAGGATCAGTGGCGTTACTAACATTCTCGTAAGTATTGTCACAGCATGAGACAATACGCGCATGAAATGCAAACGGAACTCGGACGGTCGGGCCATCGACCATCACTCGCTTCAGGTCATGCGCCAACAGGCCATCAAGGCGGTTCGCGAAGGGCAGACAGCACAAAGCGTAGCGGCCGCCTTCGGCGTGAACGTGCGCAGTGTCTTTCGGTGGCTGGCCGACTTTGCGAGCGGCGGACAGAACGCGCTGCTTGCCAAGCCGATTCCGGGGCGCCCCTCGAAGGTGAGCGCCGAGGAGATGCGCTGGCTCGCTCAGGCAGTGCGGGAGAACACGCCGCTGCAGTACAAGTTCGAGTTCGGGCTGTGGACGCTGTCGCTGATTCGCGCGCTGATCAAGCGGCAGTTCGGCAAGGAGCTGTCGATCGCCACGGTCAGCCGGCTCATGAAGATGCTCGGATTCAGCGCCCAGAAGCCGCTCTACCAAGCATGGCAGCAGGATGCCGCGCTGGTGCGCCAATGGGAGTCGGAAACCTATCCGGCGATTCGTGCCAAAGCGCGTGCGGCGGGCGCGACGATCTACTTTGCCGACGAATCGGGGATTCGCTCCGACTACCACACCGGCACCACGTGGGCCCCGCGTGGGCAGACGCCGGTCGTCGAGGTCACCGGCCGGCGCTTCTCGCTGAACATGATTTCGGCGGTGAGCCCGCAAGGCGAGTTTCGCTTCATGCTTCACGAAGGCTCGGTCACCGCTACGGTATTCCGGGAGTTCCTCAAGCGACTGATGATCGGCGCCACCAAGCCCGTCTTCGTCATTGTCGATGGACACCCCATTCACAAGGCGAAGCTGGTTCGCGCCTACGTCGAGAGCCTGAAGGGGCAGCTCGAGCTCTTCTACCTGCCGCCGTACTCGCCCCAACTGAACCCCGACGAACAGGTCTGGGCGCACGTGAAGCGCCAGGTCTCGAAGCGCCTGGTGCAGGACAAGGACGAAATGAAGCGGCTGGCGCTGGGCGCGCTGCGCCGGATTCAACGCCTGCCGAACCTGGTCAAATCGTTCTTCCGCCAGCCGGAGTGTCAATATGCCCTTGCCTGACATTACTTTTTAGAAAGTTAGTATCTGGCCACCGTGATGGATCGCCATTCCCGCCGCCTGATCGGCTGGTCACTCGGTTCAGAGAAGACTGCAGCGCTGACCCGGAGAGCACTGGCGTCCGCGGTGCGGACGCGCAGGCCGCAACCGGGCGTTCTTTTCCATAGCGATCGCGGTGTCGAATTTCTGGCAGCCGATTTCAAGCGCTGTCTGCAGCGTGCGGGTATCGATCAATCCGTTAATCGGCCCCGGCGCATGACGGACAATGCGCACATGGAGTCTTGGAACAAGACCATGAAATCCGATATGTATCACCGCTACCGTTTCAATTCCGACTACGAACTGCAGCGCGCCATTCGCGATTACGTGGATTTCTACAATCATCGGCGACTACACTCAGCACTCGGCTATCGGTCGCCTGCAGATTTCGAGCGTCAATTCACATGACTAGCGGGTGTCCACTTTTTCGCAGGAACTCTCCGTCTCTCGGCAAGCCTCGGTCCGCGGGCCAGCTTCAACGTTAGCGCTACCAAGCCCCTGCCATTCACCAAAGGAGAGTTCATATGCCAGCGAAGATTCCCCCGAAACAGGTCATCGATATGCTCGCCTCTCGCAGGCATCGTTTGCGTCATTTTCTGTGGCATGCCATTAGGGGCGCTTGGAACGATCCTGAATTAACAGCCGAAACAAAGGCGTTGATTCGCGCCAAGGGGTGGGCACCACCGAATGACCGCGCTCCATTCGATACAAACGGGAAGCTGATACTCGACAACTATTCTGGCGAGGACTTCCTGTATATGCACAGGCAAATGATTTCGGAGGTTAACGATCTGCTCGCAAGAATTGCGGACCCGAATTACCAAAGAATCACTCCATGGGCATCAATTCCTGATGTTTCAGATTCGGGCTTCCCTGTGCCGCCAGCCTGGGAATACCTGGATCCAACCATGCCTCCGGATCAACAGCAAGGAATGACAGCAAGGCTCCAAATGCTGAAAGGAGATCAATTCCTTAAAGGCACTATGAAGACATGGGAAGCTTTCTACACGGATCGGATAAATCTGCGACGGCTATCTCTTGGAGCACTAGGCAATATGCTTGAGATGACCATTCACAACAACCTTCACATGCGTTGGGCAGCAGAGCCGGTTGGCTACATGCCCAGCCCAAACCTTGACGATACCCGCGACATCGATCCGAAGTGGGACGACCCGAGCTATGACTATCTGGGTGACACATACTCTAGCCATGTGAACCCACATTTTTGGTATTTACACGGTTGGGTTGATGCCTGCATTGATCGTTGGCAAGAAGCCAATAACCTACCAAGTATTCAGTGGACGGGAACTTGGGCGGGCAAGCTAGAGGATGGGTGGGACGGGAAGCCCGCATTTCTGGGCTTAAAGAAGACGTTCGAAACAACAATGCAACCTATGCATGGTCATGGGCATGATCACGGGCACGGCGACGCTGACATTAAAGACATGGAGGAAATTGTTCGCGCTCTTGGCTCATGCAAAGTTATTCGCAATTTCTATGACGTACTCCGGTTCAAGTAGCGCTAACAATTCGTCTATGGACTCCCCCGTAAATCAAGATAGACCGTGTTTCTGACTTTCCGGGTTGAATCACTTGCAGTCGTATATCCGGCATCTGTGGTGGGCTCTGAATGACCGGTGCCGACATGGAATCTGCCCGCGAAGCGCCAATCGGTACAAGCGGCTGCTGGAGAGCCGGAAGTGTTATCGGCGTTCTGTCGCGTGGGTGTGACCCGGTTTGCCATGATGAGCGATCAGTCTCGGCGCAAGGGTGAGGAGAAGGGATGAATCGATCAGGCGGCGATGGCGAAGGCGGTGCGTTCGAGCTTCTTGTCCGGACGAGGCTGCGGATTGCCGTAGGCAGCGTGGTCGCGCAGGACCGCGTAGCAGATGCGGGCAACTTGTTGGCCAGCGCGCAGGCGGCCTTGTTGTGATTGGTGCGGCGCTGCACCTCGGTCGCCCAGGTGCGCAGGCCGTCCAGCGGGCGGCTCGCGTCGCGGGCCAGGGCCGCGGCCCGCAGCACCGCGCGGGCGCCATGGGTGAGCAGCATCCTCAAATAGCGATCTCCCCGCTTCGAGATGCGGCCGAGCTTGCGGGTGCTGCCCGAGGAATATTCCTTCGGCGTCAGCCCGAACCAGCTCGCGAAATGGCGGGCATCCCTGAAGTGCGTCACGTCGCCGCCGGTGGCGGCCACCATCGCGGTTGCGGTCAAGAGGCCAATGCCCGGCACCGACATCAACTGGGTGCAAGCGGCACTGTGTCGCGCCAGCGCGGTGAATTCCCGTTCCAGTTGCGCGACACGTTGTTCGAGCAGGCGGATCTCCTCGATCAGCAATCGCATGGTTTCGCGAATGAGCGCTGGAACCGGCGAGCGCGGATCCGCCAACACCCGGCTGATCGCCTCCACGCCGGTGCGCGCACCCTGCGGAATGCTCAGGCCAAACTCCCGGCAGAAGCCGCGCAGCGCATTGATGCGCGAAGTGCGGGTACTCATCCACAGCGAGCGAATCCGGTGCAGGCCCTGCAGCGCTTGCTGTTCGACCGACTTCACGCGCACCGGGTCGATGTCGGCCGCGCGGGCCGCGTCGAGCAAGGCGCGGGCGTCGGCGGCATCGGTCTTGTTACGCCGGACATAGGCGCGGATATAGGCCGCCGGGAGCAGCCGCACCTCGATGCCAAACGAATTGAGCCAGCGCGCCCAGTGATGCGCCGAACCGCAGGCCTCCATGATGACGAGCGAGACAGTGCGATTGGCGAACCAGCGCTCGAACTGGATTCGGGTGAGTCGGTGATTCTCGATCACGCGCCAGGACGAATCGGCGACGGCGAGTTGAAAGACGCTCTTGGCCAGGTCGACGGCAACGGTAGTAGCATCCATGACGGACTCCTCCTTCTGAAGACCGATCCCCATCCCCATGAGCACCGGTGGCGCCAATTGGGCGCCGAAAAGGAGGGGGAGTCCATCCCATCAGTCAAGCGGACCGTCAGCCAGCTGCGCTGGCTGCCGTCCGCTTACCTCGCACTACAAGGGCTTCCCCATTAGTCAAGCAATAGCGCCCCCCTGCCCACGTAGCGGGCATTGATCCTCGTCTTTCGATACGACAGCACCGGGCAAGCAGCAAAGTGCGCAGAAACAACAAGGTGCGGACTGGCTAAACTACAAACGGTCATCGTTGCAGCCGTCGTTTGGCTGCGGACCCTGATGAAGGACGCACGCGGGGGACCCATTCGTTAGCCGGCACTCGTATGGCTGCCCTTGAATTAATCGGTCACTCCCCGCGCAGGTCCAGACCTGTTGTCATCAACGCTTGCCGTCACGCGGCGGTCAAATCGGTTCGTTCTGGTCGATGGGCTGCCGGGAGGGTTCAAGTCGGCAGTGCAAAGGCTTCGCCTCGTCGCAATACCGCCCACGCCATGCGCGCGTTCTTCGCGGCAATGGCGACCACCGCTTTCCAGTAGCCGCGTCGCTGCTCTACGGCCAGGGCCCAGCGGCTCAAGCCGTCCGTCTTGTTGCGGGCTGCGGCCAGCACGGCTCGGGCGCCCATGACGAGCAGGCTGCGCAGGTAGGCGTCGCCCGCCTTGGTGATGCGCCCGAGGCGGGCCTTGCCGCCAGAGCTGTACTGACCGGGGACCAGGCCGAGCCAAGCGGCGAACTGGCGGCCGCACTCGAAGTCGTGACCGTTGCCGATCAAGGCGACCAGGCAGGTGGCGGTGGTCTCGCCCACGCCGCTCAGCCGGGTCAGGCGCTGCGCCCGGATGTCCTGGCGGGCGATCTGGCGGATATGGCGGTCGTACTGCGCGATACGTTCATCGAGCCGATCGACTTCACCGAGTAGATCCCCGATGACCATGTTGGCCCAGCCGGGCAGATCTTCCAGGCACTGGCCGGCACGTCGACGGACGGTGGCCGCCTTGAGCGGCAGCACGATACCCAACTCGGCCAGCAGGCCGCGGATGCGGTTTATGGTGGCCGTGCGCTGCTCGACGAACCCCTGGCGGGCACGGTGCACCATCAGCTGAGATTGCTGGTCGAGCGTTTTGATTGGCACAAAGCGCATGTGCGGTCGTTGCACGGCCTCGCAGATCGCTGCGGCATCGGCCGCGTCGTTCTTGCTGCGCCGCCCGCTCATCCGGTAAGGCGTGACGAACTTCGGTGCGATCAGGCGCACCGTATGCCCTGCTGCCTGAAATAGCCGGGCCCAATGATGCGCGCCCGAGCATGCTTCCATGCCGATCACGCATGGCGGCAGCGTTGCGATGAGTTCATGCAGCTTCTCGCGCGGCACCGCCGGGCGCACCAATTCGGCGCGGCCAGCCTCATCCACGCCATGCACAGCGAATACACTCTTGGCGAGATCGATCCCAACGGTCAGAATGCTCATGGACTTTCCCCTCTCGGACAGATTGATGAGATTTCGCACTTCCCATCGTGGCACTCGCGTGCCAAGGGCCGCAATGCGGCAAGACCGGGACGGGGAAGTCCCTTTCATTCGTTAGGCATATGCTCACCCTGGTATTTCGCCAAATGCTGATCGCATCGATTGCGGTAGTCACACTCAGCGCGGCGACTTATGGAGCCGACGGAAGAGTATGCAATTTCTCGCAACCTAGCTCTTTATATGAGCAGAACCCTGACTTCGTACGGGTGCTTAATCAATTCGCTAATGTCTTAGATCTTGTAGGAAAAGAAGTCGAAGACTTGAGCAAGAGCCTTGTGCACGTAACGGATGTCCCGGCCCCATATCTTTACTACGATCCCTATATTTCACGACGGTATCACTCCGGGTACATCTGTGAACGTCAAGGCCTATCCTCGCTTACTTATGAACCAGGTGATCGATATCCTTCAGATTATTCCTTTTGCTTTATTACAAAAGATGGCACCTTGGACGAAGGCGAGATTTATGTGGAGACGAACCTATTCTTACCACGAAAGAAATGGGTTAATTACTTGGACTTCCCCAATCGGGATGGATCATATGGAACGTTCCTAAGAACAACACGCCTTGGCGCACGGATACGTTTCACAGGAGTCTCAGGTCACTATTACCTGAAGAATGGGGACCGGTACTTTAGTGTGCGCCTTTCTATCGTTGCCAAAAACGATAAGACAACCGTACGTGTTGGTGTATCTGATTCCACTAAATTTGTCAGAAAACAAATTGATTGTGAAAACAAGTAGCAAATTCGTGCAAGGGCCTAACACTGCGTATATGGACTCCCCCGTAAATCAAGGCTGATCGTGTTTCTGACTTTCCGGGATGAATCACCTGCAGTCGTATATCCGGCATCTGTGGTGGGCTCTGAATGGCCCGTGCCGACATGGAATCTGCCCGCGAAGCGCCAATCGTTACAAGCGGCTGCTGGAGAGCCGGCAGTGTTATCGGCGTTCTGTCGCGTGGGAGTGACCCGGTTTGCCATGATGAGCGATCAGTCTCGGCGCAAGGGTGAGGGAAAAGGGTGAATCGATCAGGCGGCGATGGCGAAGGCGGTGCGTTGGAGCTTCTTGTCCGGGCGCGGCTGCGGATTGCCGTAGGCAGCGTGGTCGCGCAGGACCGCGTAGCAGATGCGGGCAAGCTTGTTGGCCAGCGCGCAGGCGGCCTTGTTGTGGTAGGTGCGCTGCTGCACCGCGGTGGCCCAGGCGCGCAGGCCGTCCAGGGGCTTGATGAGATTTCGCAATTCCCATCGTTACACTCGCGTGCCAAGGGCCGCAATGCGGCAAGACCGGGACGGGGAAGTCCTTTTCATTCGTTAGGCACCTCATGAATCTCATCGTCGCGTTCCTCTGCATTTTTGCGCTCTCCTACGCGAATGGTGCATGGATGCTGCGTCATCTAAAAACGGTACATCCCGAGATTTGGTCACAGCTTGGACGCCCTTCGCTCACGCAGAGCAATCTCGGCACGTCTAGGCTGTCGCTGATGAAATTTATTTGGTCGCTGAAGTTCCGGTCGCTTAACGACACTGCGCTTTCAAGCTCATGCTCGGCTGCTATCGCCTTTGAATGCGCTCTGGCAATCATCTTCGTTGCATTCGTCGTAGGGGCAGCATGAGCACAGTGCCTAACATCACATATATGGACTCCCCCGTAAATCAAGGCTGATCGTGTTTCTGACTTTCCGGGATGAATCACCTGCAGTCGTATATCCGGCATCTGTGGTGGGCTCTGAATGGCCCGTGCCGACATGGAATCTGCCCGCGAAGCGACAATCGTTACAAGCGGCTGCTGGAGAGCCGGAAGTGTTATCGGCGTCGTGTCGCGTGGGTGTGACCCGGTTTGCCATGATGGGGTTCATCCGCTATGTCTGATTCGAAGTTAAAGAAGTTGGTCAAGCTTGGCTCCTTGTGCCTGCTCGGTGTTGTAGCCATGGAGGCACTTATTGGATTCATCGCCAAGCAAGACAGCGTCTTGCCTGGAGTAGAAGAATTCGTGCGGTCTGCTCCCGAGGTGTATGCCGCAGTTGGCGATATCAAGAGCGTCTCGTTGGAAAAAAGTGTGTATTACGCTGGTGTCCCGGGAAAAGAGAATCCATATCGTAAGTACTCCTTCTCCGTGAGTGGAACAAGATCTCAGGCTCTTGTTATTATTCAGGCGGAGAAACAGGGCGAAGAGTACGAAAATCGTATCGTGCTGATTGAGTAGTATGGTACTTGGATGTTGTGATTCTCCCGGTTTTTCCGGCTTCTCTCAGTGGTACGGCCCGACGTTAGAGGCATGCTTTTAGATGTGAAAAACAGAGGGGCGGCCTAATGTCGCGCTGCAACTATTCGGTCCAGGATTGTACGATCTGAAGCCTGCGGGGAATCGATATGGAGTGGGTCAATTGGATCTAGAGCAGACCGTCGGGCCCGCAGCAAAGCCCCTTAAACTCGGCGTGGCTGCGTTTGTCATTGGCTGTTGTGGCGTGCTGATTGGCTTTGTAATTGATTATGGGCCGCACAATCCGGTTTCCTTCATTGCGTTCTGTGTGGTTGCCTTATCAGTTTTAACGGGCTTCTTCGCATTGGCTTGGACTTGGCTAGTCCTAGCCCGGTCCGCCAAGAACAGGCGATCTAAGGAGGGCGGGCACGACTATGCCGACGGTGGATGAATCTGTTTCGTACGGGACAAGGCTTATAGTGCAGCTCATATCTCTGCCACCCTAACGACAGAACGGAGTTCGAATGCCCACCGAAATCCTCACCTTCTGGTTCTCCGAAATCACGCCCAAGGCCTGGTGGTCCGCCGACCCCGCCTTTGACGCGCTGCTCCGCCAGCGCTTCGGCCCGTTGCTCGACAGTGCCGCACACGGCGAACTCTTCTCGTGGCGCGCGGATGCCAAAGGCCGTCTCGCCGAAATCATCGTCCTCGACCAGTTCTCTCGGAACATCCATCGCGACACACCGCGCGCCTTCGCGCAGGACGCTGCGGCGCTGGTGCTCGCGCAGGAGGCTGTCGCGGCGGGGGCGCTGACGGCCTTGGAGCCGGTGGAGCGCGCTTTCCTGTTGATGCCCTACATGCACAGCGAGTCGCGCCTGATCCATGTGCAGGCAGAGGCGCTGTTTCGGGAGTTTGCGCCGGCGGACAACTACGACTTCGAGTTGCGGCACAAGGCCATCGTCGACCGCTTCGGGCGCTATCCGCACCGCAATGCGATTCTCGGCCGCGAGAGCACCGCGGAAGAGCTTGAGTTTCTGAAGCAGCCGGGATCGCGCTTCTGATCTGGTGATCCGCACGTGCCGGGCAGGGCGGGGCGCGAGGCCCGCAACGCTCCGCCCGTCGCGCTTTTCCGGCCGGCCGGCGTGTCGCGGGTTGGCTTGCCGACGGCATGGCCGCTAGGATCGCGGCCTGAACGCGGAGCCGGCAGCCAGCCGGTTCTTCACTGTCGTGTGCGGAGTCCCATGAGTAGTCAAATGCAAGCGCGCCTCGCGGCGCTGGTCGCGGTCGTCTATGTCCTGCTGGTGCTCGGCGGTTCGCTGGTGCGGATCGCGCTGACCGGCGATTTCTTCAGCCTCCGCCTGAACTTCGTGCAGCCGGTGACCTGGCTGGTGTGCATCCTCGGGCTGCTGATCGCCTGGGGGATCTGGCGCTGCTATGCGTGGGCGTGGTGGCTCGGCCTCGGAGCGGTGTGCTTCCAGTTGTACCGATTCGGCAGCTGGGTGGTGGCCAACTACAGCCTGTCGCACCTGCCGGGCCCGAACGTGCTGTTGGCCTTGTTCCTGCTGCTGACCTTTCTGCTCCTGCTGCTGTTGCCGGGCACGCGGGCGGCTTGCAGCCGGTAGTCCGCCAGCCGGCGTCGTTTCCGTCGCCGGCCGGTAGCACTTTCTCTCCCGGTGGTGGGTTCAGCCCGGAACGGCGTGCGCGCTCACGTCCCAGCACGCGGCGGTGAAGCGGACTTCGTCGCCGTGGAGGAAGGGCGCGAAGGCCGGTTGCAGCGCGGCGATCACCTTGTTTCGCGTGGCGGCGTCCGCGCCTTCCAGTGCTCGGCCCACCGGGCCCATCCGGCTCAGGTAGGTGGGCAGTTCGGTCGCCGGAAATGTGCATTCGATGTCGGCCGCGCGTAACGTCACGTCCTTCCAGCCGGCGGCGGCGAGGATGTCCGCCACCCGCCCGCGGTCGGCGAAGCCGAACTGGCCGGGTTCGTCGGGCCGGCGTTGGGGAAGCTGCGGCAGCAGGGGCCTTGCCGCGCGTTCGGCGGCGGTCTGGAAGGCGTTGTCGGCCTGGCTGCGCCAGGCGATGAAGCGCAGCCGGCCGTGGTCGCGGGTGGCGTGGCGCAGGCGGGCGAAGGCGGCCACCGGATCGTCGAAGAACATCACGCCGAAGCGCGACAGCACGAGGTCGAAACGCGCGGGGCCGAAGTCGTGGCGCTGCGCGTCGGCGCAGACGAATTCCGCCGCGGGCGCTTCGCGGGCGGCGCGTTCGCGGGCCGCGGCGATCATCGGCGCGGAGATGTCGATGCCGGTGCAGCGGCCCTGCGCGCCCAGCCGGCCCGCGATGGCGACCGTGGTGGCGCCGGCGCCGCAGCCGACGTCCAGCACCGCGGCGTTTGGCACATGGGCGAGGGATTCGAGCAGCAGGTCTTTGATCGGCCGGAACATGGTGTCCATCAGCGCCTGGCTGTCGACCCAGGCGCGTCCGGCGCTGCCGTTCCAGAGCGCGGCCTGGGTTTTGTCATCGTTCTGGTCGTCGTATGCGTCGTTCATGATGCAGTTCCTGTCGTCGGAAGGGGGGTGCTGCTATCTTGCTAGTTCAAGTCGACTTGAGGTCAAGCGCCATGTCGCTCGATATTGCGGAGGTCGCCCGGCAGTCCGGCGTGCCCGCCTCCACGCTGCGTTACTACGAGGAAAAGGGCCTGATCGCCGCGCTCGGCCGGCAGGGCTTGCGCCGGGTGTTCGACGAGCGCGTGCTGGAGCGTCTGGCACTGATCGCGCTGGGCCGTGCGTCCGGCTTTTCGCTCGACGAGATCGCGGCGATGTTCGCTGCCGACGGTGGCTTGCAGATCGACCGCGATCTGCTGCGCGCGCGGGCCGATGAACTCGACCGCAAGATCCGCCAGCTGACGGCGATGCGCGACGGCCTGCGCCACGCGGCGGAATGCTCCGCCCCCAGCCATCTCGAATGCCCCACCTTCCGCCGCATTTTGCGCGCGGCGGCGAGCGGCGCGATCGGGCCGCGGCCGAAGGCGGCGCCGCGGCGCAGGCAGGTTCGGGCGGCTGCGGATTGAACGCCGGCGTGGTGGGCAGGGTGAGCGATGGCCTGCAGCCGCGAGTCTGCGGCGCCGCTGCTGCGCGCGGGTGGGGGCAATGGGCGGTGCTGCACCTGGTGCTGCTGGGCGCGCTGCTCTGCGGCCTGGTGCGGCCGGTCGGTGCCGAAGGTTTCGACGTGGCGCGCAGCGCGCTCGACGGCGACTATCTCGCCAGTCGCACGGCGATGCTGGCCGATCCGCGTGGCGAGTTCGACCTGGCCGCGGTGAGCGCGCCGGCGATGGCGGGCCGTTACACGCCAGTGGCGAGCGAGTCGCAGGCGCTCGGCTGGCCGAAGGGGGCGATCTGGCTGCGGCTGCCGGTATCGAACAGCGGCGGGAACGACATCGACTGGGTGCTGGAGCTGGCCGACGCCTATGCCGGCCGGGTGCAGCTCTATCTGGCGGATGCCGGCGGCGGCCGGCTGCTGCAGGAGGCCGGCGCCGCGCTGCCCTACGCGGCGCGCACGGTGGATTTCCAGCACCCCGCCTTCGTGCTGCGCGAGGCCGCGGGCGGGCGGCAGACCTACTACCTGCGCGTGAGTTCGGAAAACCGGCTGATCCTGCCGCTGCGCGCCTGGCAGCCGTCGCGCTTTACCGGCAACGTCGCCACCAACAACCTGCTGATCGGCCTGCACTTCGGCATTCTGCTGGGGCTGCTGGCCTATAACCTCTTCCTGTACTTCAGCACGCGCGAACGCAGTTTTCTGTACTACGTGCTCTACCTGTCCGCCTACCTGGGCGCGCAGATCACCCTGTTCGGCATCGGCCAGCGTTACCTGTGGCCGGACTGGCCGTGGCTGAACACCCATGTGCTGCACCTCTTCGCCGACCTCGGCCTGATCGGCGGCCTGTCCTTCAGCCGTCACTTCCTCGACACCCGCGCCACGCTGCCGCGCATCGACGTGGTGCTGCGGCTGCTGATCGCGCTGTGCGTGCTCAAGCTGCTCGCCACGCCGTGGCTGCCGCTGGACGTGGTCGGGCGGGCCACCAATCTGCTGTTCGCCACCACGCCGGTGCTGGTGGTGGCCGGTGCGCTGCGCTGGCACGCGGGTTTCCGGCCGGCGCGCTACTTCACGCTGGCCTGGCTGTTCCTGGTCGGCGGGCTACTGGTGCATAGCCTCACCAGCGCCGGGGTGCTCACGCCCAGCCACTTCACCCACTGGGCGACCTCGGTGGGCGCCAGCGTCGAGGCCATCCTGCTGTCGCTCGCGCTCGGCTACCGCATCCAGGTGCTGGAAGAGGAAAAGCGGCAGGCCGAGCGGCTGGCGCATACCGACCCGCTGTCCGGGCTGTACAACCGGCGCGGGCTGGCGGAACGCGCGGTGCTGGAGCTGCAGCACAGCCGCCGCAGCGGCGAGCCGCTGGCGCTGATGATGTGCGACCTCGACCACTTCAAGCGCATCAACGACACCCACGGCCACGACGCCGGCGACGCCGCCATCGCGCACATGGCCCGCGTGCTGCGCGACCGCGTGCGCGAGTGCGACACCATCGCCCGCATCGGCGGCGAGGAGTTCGTGGTGCTGATGCCGTCGGCCGCCCGCGCGGGCGCTGCGGCGCTGGCCGAGCGGGTGCGCGAGCACCTGCAGGCGCGGCCGCTGGCGTGGCAGGGGCAGGAGATTGCGATGAGCGTCAGCATCGGCGTCGCGCAGTTCGCGGTCGAGGCCGGGGAAACGCTGGACATGGCGCTGTCGCGCGCGGACGCGGCGCTGTACCGCGCCAAGGCCGAGGGCCGCAACCGCGTGGTTGCCGTCGGGGCGGAGGGCGACATGCTCGGCAGCCGATCGGGAGCGTCATGAGATACCGCCTGGCGATCTTCGATTTCGACGGCACGCTGGCGGATTCCTTTCCGTTCTTCCTGCGGGTGTTCAACCAGGTTGCCGAACAGCACCGCTTCCGCACCATCCAGCCGGAGGAAGTGCCCGCGCTGCGCCATCTCGGCGCGCGCGAGATGATGAGCCACGTCGGCCTGCCGGCGTGGAAGCTGCCGGCGGTGGCGCGCAGCTTTACCCGGCTGATGCAGGCCAACGCGGAGGAGATCGCGCTGTTCGACGGTGTCGGCGAAGTGCTGCGCCGGCTGGACGAGGCGGGCGTTGCGCTCGCGGTGGTGTCGTCCAACGCGGCGGACAACGTGCGGCGCATCCTCGGCGCCGGGAATGTCGCCCGCATCGGCCAGTTCGAATGCGGGATGTCGATCTTCGGCAAGGCCGAGCGCATCCGCAAGGTGGTGCGGCGTGCCGGGCTGGGCGCGGGCGATGCGATCTACATCGGCGACCAGGTCACCGACCTGGAAGCGGCGCGCAAGGAGCGTGTGGCCTTCGGCGCGGTCGCCTGGGGCTATGGCACGCTGGCCTCGCTCGCCGCACATCGGCCGGAACAGATGTTCGAGCGCGTCGAGGACATCGCGCGCATCGCTTGACTATGGAGGGCGAGCATGGAGCTGCTGATCAACATCGACGTCGACGATCTTGCCCTCGCCACCGATTTCTACCAGCGCGCTTTCGGCCTGCGCCGCGGGCGCCGGCTGGGCGACGGGGTGCAGGAGCTGGTGGGGGCGTCCTCGCCGATCTACCTGCTGCAGAAGGCTGCCGGCACCGCTGCGGCAGCGGGGGCGAACGCGCTCGCCACCCGCGACTACCGTCGCCACTGGACGCCGGTGCACATCGATCTCGTCGTGGCCGATGTCGAGCTGGCGGCGGAGCGCGCGCTGGCCGCCGGCGCCCAGGCGGAGGGCGGGGTGGAGGATTTCGCCTGGGGCCGGCTGGCGCGTTTCGCCGATCCCTTCGGGCACGGCTTCTGTCTCGTCCAGTTCATCCGCCACGGTTATGACGAGATCGCCGACGGCCGGCCGGACGCTTGAGGGCGACTGCCCGATGCGGTTCCAGCGTCTGGCCGGCCTTCATTCCCCCGGCCGGCGCCCACGCTAGCCGGGTGTCCGGCGGACGTTTTGCGCGGGCGGCGACAGGGCGCATTCGATGCAGTGGATGAGTTCGTGATCCTGGAAGGGCTTGCTGAGGAAGGCGGTTGCGCCGATGGCGCGGGCGCGCTGCTGGTCGCCTTCCTGCGAGAAGGCCGTCATGAAGATGACGGGCGTGGCCAGCTCGCGTGCGCGCAGCGCTTCGCACAGATCGAAGCCGTTCATGCCGGGCATCTGCACGTCGGTGATGACGCAGGCCAGCCCCTCCAGCGAGGGGGCCTGCAGGAGCTCGGCCCCGCTGCCGAACAGTGCCACGGCGAAATCGAAAGACCGCAGGAGCTGCCCCATGGCCTGCCTGACCGAAGCGTCATCGTCGACGATGGCAATCACGGGCGCGGTATTCACGCGGGCTCCTTGATCGGTGGCAGGCGACGAGACGAGGCTTGTCCGGGCAAGCCGCTATCGCGTCATCCGGGTATGGGTGAGGCTGAGGGTGCTTCCATCATGCGGAGGTCTGGTCCTGGGCGCGGCGGGGGGCGGCGTCGGCCATGGGCGGCGTCGCGCCGGTGATCTTCGGCAGGCATTCGCTGTGGAACCAGGCCGCCGTCACCGGCTCGCCGGCCAGCATGCGCTTGACCGGCGGCACCACCTGTTCGCCGATCAGCATGCCCAGCAGGCCGATCAGGGCGACGACGGGCGGCGCCGGCGAGCGCACCTGCAGCAGCGCGTAGATGATGCCGACCAGGATGCCGACGGCGAGGGAGACGAGATAGAGCTTCATGGGAGACCTCGGGGCAGGGAGGGAAGGCGGTGCGGCGCTAGGCCGGCGGCAGGCCGACGCCGAGCAGGTGGCGCACCTGGGGAGCTTCGGCGCCGGTGTGGAAGCGCGCGAGTTCGCGCTGCAGGTCGGCATCGGCGTTCGGCACCCGTTGGTGCTGGCGCAGGTGCTCGGCCCAGGATTCCACCAGGAACCATTCGGTCAGCCGCAGCGGGTCGGCGGCGTCTTCCATCACGCCCCAGCTGAAGGCGCCATCGCGCAGGCGTTCTTCCGACAGCGCGTGGACCGTGCGCAGGAAGGCGTCGCGGTCGGCGGGCTGGATGCGGTATTCGATCAGGATCATCACCGGGCCGCGGTCATGCTCGATCGCGCCCGCCAGCTGGGGTTCCGGCCAGTGGCGCGCGGGCCCGAGATCCTCCTCGCCGCGCGGCAGGCGCAGGCGGTGCAGGGCGAGTGCGGCCAGCACCAGGCCGCCGGCTGCGATCAGCAGGGTGTGCGGGGTGCCGACTGCCTGGGCGACGAAGCCCCACAGCAGGCTGCCGCCCGCCAGCGCACCGTTGAACACCATCTGGTACACCGCCAGCGCGCGGCCGCGCACCCAGTTGGGCAGGATGGCCTGGGCGGTGCCGCTCATCGTGGTCAGCGCCAGGATCCAGGCCGCACCCAGCAGCAACAGCAGCGGCAGCGCCAGCCACACCGGCGGCGCCGCGGACAGCGCCGCCATCACCAGCGCCGTCGCCAGCGCAGAAGCCAGCACCAGCCCGTCGGCGTCGAGCCGGCGCTGCAGCCGCGGCATCGCCAGCGCGCCGAGGATGGCGCCGGCGCCGACCGCACCGAGCAGCACGCCGTAGAGCCCGGCGCCGCCCTGCAGCAGCTGCTTGGCGACCAGCGGCAACAGCGCCCAGATGCTGCTGCCGAAGGCGAAGTGCACCGCCGCGCGGATCAGCACCACATGCAGCTTGCTGTGCGCGCGGGTGAAGCGCAGCCCGGCGCGCAGCGCACCGAAGAAGTGTTCGCGCAGCGGGTTGTCCGCTTGCGCGGGGCGTTGCCACCACAGCAGCGCGCCGATCACGAACAGGTAGCTGACGAGGTCGGCGCCGTAGGTGACGGCCGCGCCGAAGGCCGCCAGCAGCAGGCCGCCGCCTGCGGGGCCGATGGCGCGGGCGATGTTCACGCCGAGCGAGTTGAGCGCCACCGCGCGGCGCAGCATGTCCTGCGACACCAGCTCCGGCACGATGGATTGCCAGCTCGGCCCCATCATGGCCGCGCCGACGCCGCCGAGGAAGGTCATCGCGATCAGGATCTCGATGCTCAGGGCCTGGCGCCAGGCCAGCAGCGCCAGCGTGCCGCTGACCAGTGCCAGCCCGACCTGGACGGCGATCAGGAAGCGACGCCGGTCGAGGATGTCGGACAGCACGCCGGCGGGGATGGCGAGCAGGAAAACCGGCAGGGTCGCGGCGGCCTGGATCATCGCCACCGCGGCCGGCGAGGACGACAGGTCGGTCGCCAGCCAGGCGCTGGCCACGTCGCGCATGAAGCTGCCGATGTTGCCCAGCACGGTGGCCACCCACAGCACCGCGAAGGTGGGGCGGGCGAGCGGGGCGAAGGCGCCGCCTGTGGCTGGCGCGGCCGGGGCACCGGCAGTGGGCGTGGCGGCCATGGCGTCAGAACGCCCAGCAGGCGCAGCCGAGCGCGCCCCAGAAGCTGCGCGCGTCGCCGGCCGGCACCTGCGTTGCCCAGGCCTGGGCATGGGCGTGGCCGTGCACGCCGCAGGCACTGGCGCAGCCGCAGGCGGCATCCGGCTGCAGGCGGGCCTTGTTGTAACCCTGGGCGCTCTGGATGGCGCGCGGGCGGTAGCCGCCGTCGTTGCGCACCGGCGACCAGTCCGGCATCGGCGGCGGCAGTTGCGGCGCCAGCGGGCCGAATTCCTGGTCGCCGTGCACGACTTCGCCGCCCAGCAGGGTCAGCACCGAGGTGATGTCCTGGATCTCGTCGCCGGGCACGCTGAAGTAGTCGGCCGACAGCACCGCCAGGTCGGCGAGCTGGCCGGCCTTGATCTGCCCCTTCTTGCCCACTTCGGAGGAGAACCAGGTGTTGGCCTCGGTCCACAGCCGTAGCGCGGTGTCGCGGTCGAGCAGGTTGGCCTGGGGATAGAGGCCGAGGCCGCCCACCGTCTTGCCGGTGGTGAGCCAGGACAGCGATACCCAGGGGTTGTAGGAGGCGACCCGGGTGGCGTCGGTGCCGGCGCCCACCTTCACGCCGCGCTCCAGCATCTTCTTCACCGGCGGCGTGGCTTCGGCGGCGCGGGCGCCGTAGCGCTCGACGAAGTACTCGCCCTGGTAGGCCATGCGGTGCTGCACGGCGATGCCGCCGCCGAGTGCGGCGATGCGGTCGATGTTGCGCTCCGAGATGGTCTCGGCGTGGTCGAAGAACCAGTTGAGGCCGTCGAAGGGCACGTCGCGGGCGACTTTCTCGTACACGTCCAGCGCGCGCGAGATGGTTTCGTCGTAGGTGGCGTGCAGCCGCCACGGCCAGCGCTTTTCGGCGAGCAGGCGGATCACCGGTTCCAGGTCGGCTTCCATCGACGGCGGCATGTCCGGGCGTTCGACGCGGAAATCCTCGAAGTCGGCGGCGGTATAGACCAGCATCTCGCCGGCGCCGTTGTGGCGGTAGAGGTCGTCGCCCTGGCCGGGCTGCACCTGGGCGCTCCAGCTCTTGAAGTCGGCCAGTTCCTCCTTCGGTTTCTGGGTGAACAGGTTGTAGGCCAGGCGCACGGTGAGCTGGCCCTCGCGGTGCAGCTCCTCGATGATCCGGTAGTCGTCCGGGTAGTTCTGGAAGCCGCCGCCGGCATCGATGACGCCGGTGACGCCGAGGCGGTTCACCTCGCGCATGAAGTGGCGGGTGGAGTTCTTCTGGTACTCCGGCGGCAGCTTGGGGCCCTTGGCCAGGGTGGCGTAGAGGATGGTGGCGTTGGGCTGGGCCAGCAGCAGGCCGGTGGGGTTGCCGTGGGCGTCGCGCACGATTTCGCCGCCGGGCGGGTTGGGCGTGTCCCTGGTGTAGCCGACCGCACGCAGGGCGGCGCCGTTGAGCAGGGCGCGGTCGTAGAGGTGGAGGATGAACACCGGCGTGTCCGGCGCGGCGGCGTTGAGTTCTTCCAGCGTGGGCAGGCGTTTTTCGGCGAACTGGTGTTCGGTGAAGCCGCCCACCACCCGGACCCACTGTGGTGCCGGCGTGCGCGCGGCTTGTTCCTTCAGCATGCGCATGGCTTCGGCCAGCGAACGCACGCCGTCCCAGCGCAGCTCCATGTTGTAGTTGAGGCCGCCGCGGATGATGTGCATGTGGCTGTCGATCAGGCCGGGGATGGCGCGCCGGCCGTTGAGGTCGACGAGCTTCGTCTGCGGCCCGGCCAGCTTCATGACGTCCTGGCGGCTGCCGACGGCGAGGAAGCGGCCGTCGTGGATGGCGACGGCATCAGCTTGCGGGTTGGCCTTGTCGAGGGTGGCGAACCGGCCGTTGACGAGGATGAGGTCGGGGGTGGGAGTGGGTGACATGGCTGGCCCTCGGTCGGTGCCGCCGTCGCGGGGGGCGGCGGTCTGGTGTCGGGAAGATCCGGCCGCCGCTGCCGCGGGGCACGGGGCGCGGAGGAATCAGGCGGTCAGGAAGGCCAGCAGGTCGGCGTTGACCTTGTCGGCATCGACCACGCACATGCCGTGCGAGGCGCCCGGATAGACCTTGAGGGTGGCATTCTTCACCAGCTTGGCGGCCAGCTTCGCCGAGTTGTCGATAGGCACGATCTGGTCGTCGTCGCCGTGCAGGAAGAGCGTGGGTACGTCGATCTTTTTCAGGTCGGCGGTGTAATCCACCTCGGAGAATTCCTTGATGCAGGCGTACTGGCCGAGGATGCCGCCGGTCATGCCCTGCGCCCAGAAGGCGTCGATGGTGCCCTGCGCGACCTTGGCGCCGGGGCGGTTGAAGCCGAAGAAGGGGACCGCGAGATCCCTGTAGAACTGGGAGCGGTTCTCCGCCACACCCTTGCGGATGCCGTCGAACACGTCCATGGCCAGGCCGCCGGGGTAGGCCGCGGTTTTCAGCATGATGGGCGGCACCGCGCCGATCAGTACCGCGCGGGCGACGCGCTTGCTGCCGTGGCGACCGAGGTAGTGGGCCACCTCGCCACCGCCGGTGGAGTGGCCGACCAGGGTCGCGTCCTTGAGGTCGAGCGCGTCGAGCACGGCGGCGAGGTCGTCGGCATAGGTGTCCATGTCGTTGCCCTGCGCTGGCTGGTCGGAACGACCGTGGCCGCGGCGGTCGTGGGCGATGACGCGGAAGCCCTTCTGTGCCAGGAACAGCATCTGTGCATCCCAGGCATCCGAGTTGAGCGGCCAGCCGTGGGAGAACACCACCGGGCGGCCGCTGCCCCAGTCCTTGTAGAAGATGCGTGTGCCGTCCCGGGTTCCGACGTAGTGGCCGCGCCCGGCCGCCGCCTTTGGCTGGCTGGCCGCAGTGGCGTTGGTGGCGGTGAGTGCGGTGGCCGAGGTCACCGAAGCGGCGGCCGCGGCGGTGGCGCTGCCGATCAGCAGCTTGCGGCGGGAGGCGTCGGGCGTCTGGCTGGCTTGTCGTGTGCTCATGATCGGATCTGTCCGTTGGGGAGGGGGAGAGGAATTTGTCGTTTTGGGCCCCGCGGTACGCCGCCGCGGCGCGGCGGCGGGCGATGCGTTCAGCGCGCCGGTACGGCGGGAATCGCCTTGTGCGGCGTGGTGGTGCGCTGCTCCGCCTTGTGCACCATGGTGTAGGCGTAGTCCACGCCCATGCCGTAGGCGCCGGAGTGTTCCTTCACCAGCTTCATCACCGCGTCGTAGCTGTCGCGGTGCGCCCAGTCGCGCTGCCATTCGAGCAGCACCTGCTGCCAGGTCATCGGCACCACGCCGGCCTGCACCATGCGCTGCATCGCGTAGTCGTGGGCATCCTTGCTGGTGCCGCCGGAGGCGTCGGCCACCATGTAGATCTCGTAGCCGCCTTCCAGCATCGCGCACAGGGCGAAGGTGGTGTTGCAGACCTCGGTCCACAGGCCGGACACGATCACCTTCTTGCGGCCGTTCGCGGCCAGCGCGTCGCGCACCTTCTGGTCGTCCCAGGAGTTCATCGAGCTGCGTTCGAGCAGCGGGTGGTCGGGGAAGACGTCGAGCAGCTCGGGGTAGGTGTAGCCGGAGAAGGCTTCGGTTTCCACCGTGGTGATGGTGGTCGGGATGTTGAAGATCTTCGCCGCCTTGGCCAGGCCGACGACGTTGTTCTTCAGCGTCTGGCGGTCGATGGACTGCACGCCGAAGGCCATCTGCGGCTGGTGGTCGATGAAGATGAGCTGGCTGTTCTGCGGGGTCAGGACTTCGAGCTTGGGGTTGGACATCGTCTGCTCCTGATTCGAAGGCGTTACGGCCGCGGCATGTGCCTGTCGCGTCCGCAGCGCCCGGGGTGGGGTTGGATTCGGCCGCGACCGGCGCCTGCGACCTGTACCCAGCGTAGAACCCGGCGCGGCCGTCGGCCATCGTCCTTTCGTATGGGTCGGCCTGTGCCCGGGGCCGGGGGCAGCCGAAGCAGGCGGCCGGCGGCGGCGCGTGGCGGAGGCCAGACCGGCCTGCGGCGCGGCTTGCAGCGCGGCAGCCGCAGCACGCCGCGAGCTTGGCCCGCGCCGCCGACGCGGGGCGGCGGGGCCAACACCAAGGTATGGGTTCTCAGGCGCGCTGCGCTGTGCTGAAATCGGCCCCAAAGCCGGCGGCCCGGGATGGGTGGCGCATGTCCGCGGGGACGACCGGCACCGGACGGGGCGTACTCGCGCGCCGTCCGGGAGCGGGCCGGCGAAGCCTGCTTGAGGACGTACCCCGACGGAGAAGCGACAGTGACATCCAGCAGTCCGCAGCCCGCGGGCGTCGACCCTGACGCCGGCGAAGAAGCCCTGGTCCTGATCGTCGATGACGATGCGTCGTTGCGCGGCGCCTTGGGCAGCCTGTTCCGCTCGGTCGGCCTGAAGGTGGCGCTCTTTGCCTCGGCGGCGGAAGTGCTGGAGTTCGCGCTGCCGGACCTGCCCTGCTGCATGGTGCTGGACGTGCGGCTGCGCGGCGCGAGCGGGCTGGACCTGCAGTCCCGGCTGGGGCGGATGGGCGTGCAGATTCCCATCATCTTCATGACCGGCCACGGCGACATCCCGATGACGGTGGCGGCGATGAAGGCCGGGGCGGAGGATTTCATGGCCAAGCCCTTGCGCGACCAGGATCTGCTCGACGCGGTGACGGCCGCGCTGGAAAAGGACAGGTTGCGCCGCGAGGGCGTGCGCCAGGCCGACGAGATCCGCGCCAACTTTCAGAACCTGACGCCGCGCGAGGCCGAGGTCATGCGGCTGGCCGTCGCCGGCCTGCTCAACAAGCAGATCGCCGGGGACATCGGCATCAGCGAGGTGACGGTGAAGATGCATCGCGGCCAGGCGATGCGCAAGATGAAGGCGCGCAGCTTTGCCGACCTGGTGCTGATGGCGCAGCAGCTCGGCATCCGCAAGGCGCTGCCATGACGCTCCCTCGGTCCGCGCCGGTGTTCGACTACGCGTGGCTGGCGCGGGCAGAGCAGGTCGAGCTCTACACGATGGACGGGGTGAGCTGCCATCGGCTGTTCGACCCGCTCACGCGGACGTGGTGGTTTGCCCGCAGCGCCTGCCTGGTGGATTCGGCAGGTTGCGAGCAGCTGCAGCACGAGGCCCGGCTCGCACCGCGCCTGCAGGTGGCCTGGGCGGCGGTGCCGGTGGCGACGATCTGGACACCGGATCGCATGGTGATGGTGCTGCCTGCCGACGCAACCACGCAGATCGGCTGCGACCTGCTGGGCCAGGCCGTGCCCATCGGAGAATTCCTCGAACTGGCTATCGGTGCGGCGCAAGCGCTGGCCGAATTGCATGCGCAGGGCCTGCTGCATGGCGATGTCCGGCCGCACAACCTGCTGATCGACGCCGACCACGCGGTGCGCCTGACCGGCTTCGGCTATGCCGTGCCGCTTGAACCGGAGCCGCGCCTGTTGCGCCCGGGCGCCGCGGCATTGCCCTATCTCGCGCCCGAGCTCGGCCGCGATGAGGCGCTGGGGGCCGACACCCGGACGGATCTCTATGCGCTGGGGATTTCACTCTATGCGTTCCTGACCGGCAGCCTGCCCTACGGCGCCGAATCGCCGGCTGCCTGGCTGCATGCCCATGTCGCGGTCGAGCCGCCGGCACCACGGCAGCGGCGACCGGAGGTGCCGGCCATCCTTGGCGAACTCGTGCTGAAGCTGATGGCCAAGGATCCGGGGGCGCGCTACGTCTCGGCCGGTTCGGCGCTGGCCGACCTCGGCCGCTGCCTGACCGAGTGGACGGAGCAGGGCCGCATTGCGCCTTTCCTGCTCGATGCGGCTGGTGCCGCCAGTGCGCTCGCCATGCCGGGGCAGCTTTTTGGCCGCGTCAGGGAGATGACGGTGCTGAACGACGCGCTGGCGCGCGTGCGCAAGCACGGCAGGTCCGAGCTGGTGCTGCTCGCCGGTGCGGCCGGCATGGGAAAGTCGGCCCTGGTGGAATGGCTGGAGCGCGAAGCCGAACGGCAGGGGGCGCGGGTGGCGGTGGGCAAGAGCGACCAGTTGCAGCCCGATATGCCCTATGCGCCGGTGGCGCAGGCCATCCGCATGCTGACGATGGGACTGCTGGGCGAGGACGAGGCCACGCTCGCCGACCTGCGGCAACGCTGGCTGGATGGGCTGGCCGGCCAGGGCAGGGCCGTGGTCGAACTCGTACCGGAGGTCGAGCATGTGTTCGGCCGCACCGTGCCGCTGTCCAACGTGCCGGCCCCGCAGGCGCAGGCGCGGCTGGAAAACGCCGTCCTGCAGACGCTGGCCGCCTTTACCGCAGGCGGTCGGCCGCTGCTGCTGTTCTTCGATGACCTGCAATGGGGGGATGCTTCCACCATCGCCCTGCTGGAAGCCTTCGTCGGGCAGCCGCCGGCCGGCGTGCTCCTGATTTGTGCCTACCGCGACAAGGACGCCGCCCTGGCGCGGCAGCTGGCCTGGCTGTTGCACGCCGGCCGTGTCCATGCGATCCCGGTAACCCGCCTCGCACTCAAGCCGCTCGGCCCGCAGGATCTGACCGGATTGATCGCGGCCACGCTGGACCAAACGCCGGTGCAGGTCGAGGCGCTCGCGCATGCCGTGCATCGCCGGACCGGCGGCAATCCCTTCTTTGCCACCCAGTTGCTGCGCGCGCTGGTGGACGAGGGCGTGCTGGCCCGCAGCAGAGAGGGGGGCAACTGGCACTGGGACGGGGCCGAGCTCGCCCGGCGCCGCTATGCCGACGACGTGATCGACCTGATGATCCGGCGCTTCTCCCGGCTGCCGCGGGCCGCGCTGGCGCTGCTGCAGCAACTCGCCTGCGTCGGCATCCGCTGCGACGAGGACCTGCTTGCCCGCATCGCCGGCATCAGCCCGCTGCAACTGCGCCAGCGGCTGCGGCCCTGCGTCGACGCCAGGCTGCTGATCCGTGATGCTGCCGGCTACGCATTCCAGCACGACCGCGTGCTGGAATCCGCCTACTCGCAGATTCCGGTGGAGGCGCGTGTGTGCACGCACGCCCGCATCGCCGGGATCATGATCGCCTACTGGGGCGAGCAACTCGCCGAGCATGCTTTCGAGATCGGCAACCAGATCGAGCGCGCGGTGGCGCACGACCTGTCGGCGGCCGAGCGCGTCGCCTTCGTGCAGGCGCTGATCGTGGCCGGGCGCTGCGCCAAGCGCAGCGCGGCCATCGGCCAGGCCACCCGCTACGTCGAGGTGGCGCTGAGCCTGATGGCGCCCTCGTGGTGGACCTCGCACTACGCGCTTGCCTACGGTGTCGATCTGCTCAAGTGCGAATGCCTGCTGGCCGAGGCCAACCTGGCGCAGGCATCGGACGAGATCGACCGGCTGCTGACGCGGGATCTCGGCGCGCTCGACCGCGCCGCGGTGCACCGCCTCAAGGCCAGCCTGCAGACCGTGCGCTCCGACTACGAGGGCGCGATCAACGCGGCGTTGTCCGGTCTGGCGCTGCTCGGCGTCCATCTGCGGCGCGGGCCGGGCAAGGACGAAATGCGGGCGAGCTACGAGGCGGTGAAGGCAGCGCTGGGCAGCCGTCCGATCGCCAGCCTCGGCAGTCTGCCGGCGACGGCGGACCCGCGCATCCAGACCGTCATGGGGCTGCTGTCGACGCTGATCTCCTCGCTTTTCGTCACCGACGGCATCAGCTTCCTGCATGTCGCCAAGATGGTGGAGCTGACATTGGCTCACGGCGCCACGCCCGAATCGCCCTACGGTCTGTCCTGGTTCGGCGTGTTCATCGCCAGCCTCTACGACGAATACGAGGATGGGCTGGCCTACGGCCTGGCGGCGATGGCGCTGATCGATCGCCACGGCTACGAAGCCGAGCGCATTGCCACCCTGGTCGCGGTCGACCAGGTCAGCCCCTGGACCCGTCCGCTCGCCTACGCGCTCGGCCACGCGCAGCGGGCCGTCACGCAGGGCCAGGCTTCGGGCGACATCGGCATGGCCTGCTATGCGCGCAACCACATCGCCTCCGACCTGCTGGCGATGGGCGAACACCTGCGGCTGGTGGAAGAGGAAATCGAGCGCGGCCTTGCGCTCACCCGCCTGATCCGCTACCGCGACATCGAGCTCATCCTCAATGCGCAGAAGGATTTCGTGCTGCGACTGGGAGGCGGTGCGGCGCTCGATGCGAGCGCGCAGGGCGAGGTGGACGTCGCGCGCGTGGCGGCGCGGCTGGCGGAAAGCAATTCGCAGCCGACGCGGTTCTGGATCTGGCTATACGATGGCATGGCCAGTGCCTTTCGCGGCGACTGGGCACAGGCGCTGCACAGCCTGACGCAGGCGCGGGCCCTGACCTGGTCGGCGCCGGCCCACATCAACGTGGCCGACTGCCATCTCTTCCTTGCGCTCGCCACCGCGCATGCCGACCCGGTGCCGACCGGCGCCGCGGCGCTCGCCGAGCACCATGAGCGCTTCGTGCGCTGGGCAGTGCTCAACCCGGCGACCTTCCAGAGCAAACGCCTGCTGGTCGAGGCGGAGTGCGCACGGTTGCGCGGCGACGCGCTGCAGGCGCTGGTCTGCTACGAACAGTCGGCGCATGCGGCGGCCGCGGCCGGCTTCGTGCACGAACAGGCGCTGGCCCACGAGCTGGCCGGACTGCTGTGCGAGGCGCAAGGCCTGCACACCGCTGGCCGCCAGCATCTGAGCCAGGCGCATGCCGGCTACCGGCGCTGGGGGGCTGACCACAAGGCGGCGCGCCTGGCGGCGGCCCTGCCGCACCTGGCGCTGGATGCCGGCGAGGGGGCTGCCGCCGCGGTGGCAGTCCAGGGCCGGCCGGACTGGGCGCTGGGCATCCGTGCGGCGCAGGCGATGTCCGGCGAGCTGGTCATGGACAGGCTGGTCGAGACCCTGATGACCGACATCGTCGTCCATGCCGGCGCGCAGTACGGCTTGTTGCTGCTGATGCGTGACTGCAAGCCGGTGATCGAGGCTTCCGGCCGGGTGGTCGGCGGCCGGGTGGTCGTCACCCTCGGCGCCGTGGCGCCGACCGACGAGGCGCTGCCCCTGGCGGTGCTGAACAGCGTGCTACGGACGCGCGAGCCGCTCGTGCTGGCGGATGCGGCGGTCGATGCGCCCTCGATCCGCCAGCGCACGGCGGGCGGTGCCCGGCTGCGCTCGGTGCTGTGCCTGCCGCTGCTCAGGGGCGGGGTGCTGATCGGCATCGTCTACCTCGAGAACAACCTGGCGCCCGGGGTGTTCGATTCCGGGCGCATCGCACAGCTCGCGGTGCTGGCGCCGCAGGTCGCGATCTCGCTGGAAACGGCACGCCTCTACGAGCAGTTCATCGACGAGAGCAACCGGCGCCTGAGCGCCGAGCTGAGCTTGCAGACGGCCCGCGCCGAGCTTGCCCGCACTTCGCACCTGACCGTGATGGGCAGCCTGGCCGCGTCGATCGCGCATGAGGTGAACCAACCGTTAACGGCCATCGTGGCGTCCGCGGACGCGAGCCTGCGCTGGCTGAAGCGGGCGACGCCCGATATCGTCGAAGCGCTGGACGGCCTGGCCCACATCAAGCAGGACAGCCTGCGCGCGGCCGACATCATCCGCGCGCTGCGGTCGCTCGCCAAGCAGGCGCCCGCGGTGCTGGTGCCGCTGGCACCCGACGATGTGCTGCGCGACGTGCTCGGCATGCTGCGCATCGAGATCGACCAGCGGAACGTGAAGGTGCTCACCCGGCTGGAGGCCGGCACTGCCGCGGTCGAGGCCGACCGGGTCCAGCTCCAGCAGGTGGTGCTGAACCTCGTCACCAATGCGCTCGACGCGATGGCGCAGACGCCGGACGAGGCGAGGGAACTTGCCATCAGCTCGTCGCGCGAGCGGGAACACGTCGTCGTCAGCATCGAAGACAACGGTGCCGGCATTCCGGACGAGGCCGTGGCCCGCATCTTCGATCCCTTCTTCACCACCAAGGCGGGCGGCATGGGCATGGGGCTGGCGATCTGTCGCTCCATCATCGAAGCGCATGGCGGCTCGCTGGCAGCCCGCCCGCGCGACGGCGGTGGAAGCGTGTTCGTGTTCCGTCTGCCGCTTCCACAAGGGGGGCCGGCTTTCGTTCCGCCTTAGCGGGGCCGGGATCGTCTTCGGGACGGCCGCCGGGCGACCGGACTGTCCATGCACATGGTCGTGATCCCGCCGGGCGCGCAATGACCGGCCATGCCATGGCGTCCGGTACGATGACGTTTGATTTGTTCCGGACGCTGGTGAGAAGATTGCGGCCTTCCTGAAACAGGGCCCGCACGCCGCGCCGGTGGTGGCGGGATTGCTGTGGATCGACCGACTCTTTTCTGCATCCCGATGACGACATGAGCACCGAACACCGCTTCGCCAGACGCGTATTCACCCTTGCGGGCATCTACGGCCTGCTGGTCCTGCTGCCGCAGTACTTCATGGAAGAACGGCTGGGCATCGATTACCCGCCGCCGGTCACGCACCCGGAGCATTTTTACGGCTTCATCGGCGTGGCGCTGGCGTGGCAGTTCGCGTTTCTGCTGATCGCCCGCGATCCGCAGCGCTATCGCCTGTTCATGCTGCCGGCGGTGCTGGAAAAGCTGTCGTTTGCGGTGCCGGTGTTCGTGCTGTTCGCACAGGAGCGGGTGACGGGGCCGCTGGTGGGTTTCGCCGCGCTGGATGTCGTGCTGGGGGCGCTCTTCCTGCTGGCCTTTCGCCAGTGTCGGCCGTCCGCCGCGTAATGCGGCGTGGCGGAAGCTCGCGAGGACATGCACATGACCCTGCTGATACGCCCGGAAACGCCGGAAGACGTTGCCGCGATCGATGCGCTTACCGTCGCCGCATTCCGTTTGGCGCCGCATACCAGCCACACCGAGCAGTTCATCGTCCGGGCCCTGCGCGCTGCCGGCGCGCTGACGATGTCGCTGGTGGCCGAACTGGACGGCGCGGTGATCGGTCACGTGGCGGTGTCGCCGGTCGCGATTCCGGAGGGCACGCCGGGCTGGTTCGGCCTGGGGCCACTCTCGGTTGATCCGGATCACCAGCGGCAGGGTGTGGGGACACGCTTGATGCGCGCAGCGCTCCGCCAACTGGAGACCACCGGCGCCGCAGGTTGCG
The DNA here is from genome assembly GCF_006496635.1 of Azoarcus sp. DD4. Classification (NCBI taxonomy): domain Bacteria; kingdom Pseudomonadati; phylum Pseudomonadota; class Betaproteobacteria; order Rhodocyclales; family Zoogloeaceae; genus Azoarcus; species Azoarcus sp. DD4. Next base: position 3,646,028 of record NZ_CP022958.1, on the reverse strand, counting down.
TGGTGCTCGGCGAGCCGGCTTACTACGGCCGCTTCGGCTTCAAGGCGGACTCGGGCCTGGTGTTGCCGGAAGTGCCGACCGCGTATTTCCAGGCGCTCGCGTTCGGCGATGACGTACCGCGCGGGGTGGTTGCCTACCACGACGCCTTCAACGCGCAGGCTTGAAGGGCGCCACTGCGGCACCGCTTTCCGGGGTCGGGCAGCGCCCGGAAAATGTCAGGTGACAATTCCGTTTTCATGAATCGTGCCGATTGCGGCTATAACTGAACAGCATGGGTGGGGCGGATGCGGGCAGTGCGCCCACCGCTACCGGACGTTCAGGCGGGCGCGATCATGGAGGCGCGGGAATGAAATCGAGATTGCTGGAGCTCGACGCAATACGCGGGCTGGCCGCGGTGGTCGTGGTGCTCTACCACTACTTCTACCGGTACCACGAAATCTACGGCCATGCCGGTCTGCCCTACCAGTGGGCACAGGCCGGGCAGTACGGGGTGCAGCTCTTCTTCATGGTCAGCGGCTTCGTCATCTTCTGGACGCTGGCGCGCATCGAAAAGCCGGCCGATTTCATCGTCTCGCGCTTCTCGCGCCTCTATCCCGCCTACTGGGCTTCGGTCACGCTCACCTTCTTCGCGGTCGGCTACGTGGGCCTGCCGGGGCGGGAGGTGCACTGGCTGCAGGCGGTAGGCAACGGCCTGATGTTCCACGAATACCTGCGCATCCCGCATGTCGATGGCGTGTACTGGACGCTGACGGTCGAGCTGACCTTCTACTTCTGGATCTTCCTGCTCTACCTGCTCGGCTTGCTCAAGCGTGTGGAGTATTGCCTGTTGCCGGTCGTGGCGCTGACCGCGCTACAGGGGCTGGGCCTGGTGAGTCTGCCGTCGGCGATCAACAAACTGTTGCTGGTGCAGCAGCTGCCCTTCTTCCTTGCCGGCATCGGCTTCTACAAGCTGGTGCATGGCGAACGCAGCGCTGTCGTGCTGTTTGCCATCGGGTTCTCGTGGCTGGCGGCGCTTGCCGATTTTTCCGTCCAGCGGCTGGCAGCGTATTCGCTTTGCTACCTGCTCTTCTATCTCGCAGTGTCGGGCCGGCTGGCACTGCTGGCGACACGGCCGCTGATCTTTCTCGGCGGTATTTCGTACGCGCTTTACCTGCTGCACCAGAATATCGGCTACCTGGTCATCCAGGCCTTCTACGCCGGCGGATTGCCGCCGCTGGCCGGCATCGGGCTCGCGCTGGCGATCTCGCTGCTGCTGGCGACGCTGCTGACCCACTGCGTGGAGCGGCCGGCGATCCGCTGGATACGCGAGCTTTACGCCAACAGCGCAGCGCTGCAGCGGCTGGCCGGCCGCCTGCGGCCCGCCGGCGGCGCCTGACCGGCGGCCGGCGTCGGCGCTGCCACGGTTTCGGCTAGACTCCTCGCCCCGTGCGCACTTGATGCGCTTCCCGGCGGAACATGCGGGGCGACGGAACAGGACAGCTTCTCGAGGGCGTTCGATGATCGATATCTCAGACAACGATTTCCGGCAGGCGAGCAGCGCGGTGATCGCCTACCTGCACAAGCGTTTCGGCTTCCAGCTGTGGATGGTCACGCGCACCGAGGGCGAAGACTGGATCGTGCTGCAGGTCGAGGACGGCGGCTACGGGGTGTCGCCCGGCACGGTGCTGCGCTGGGCCGATCCCTTCTGCGCCGAGATGGTGAAGGGCAACGGCCCGCGGATTGCGCCTGATTCGGACGCGGTGCCGGCCTATGCGGCCGCACCCATCGGGCAGCAACTGCCGATCAAGGCCTACATCGGCGTGCCGCTGACGCATGCCGACGGCAGCCTGTTCGGTACCCTGTGCGCCATCGACCCGGCCCGTCAGCCCGATGTGATCGCCCAGGATCTCGATCTGGTGGAACTGCTGGCGCGCTTGCTGAGCCTGATCCTGCAGGCCGAGCTGAAGGCAGCGGCCGAGGTGCGCCGCAGCGAGCGGCTGCAGATGGAGGCCCAGACCGATCCCATGACCGGCCTCGCCAACCGCCGCGCCTGGGATCGGCTGCTGGCAAAGGAAGAAGAACGCTGCCAACGCTACGGTCATCCGGCGGCCGTGCTGGTGGTGGATCTCGACCGTCTCAAGGCGGTGAACGACAGCGCCGGCCATGCCGCGGGCGATGCCCTGATCGGCCGCGCGGCCAGCGCGCTGCGGCAGTCTGCGCGCGAGGCCGACGTGGTGGCCCGGCTGGGGGGCGACGAGTTCGGCATTCTGGCGGTGGAATGCGACGAAGCCGGTGCCGAGGCGCTGGTGGCGCGCGCCCGTTCCGCGCTCGCGGCGGGCGGCATCGCGGCCTCGATCGGCGTGGCGATGCGCCGTCCGCAGCAGGGGCTGACAGGCGCCTGGGGCAGTGCGGACCGTTCGATGTACCTGCAGAAGCGGAGCCGCTGAGGCGGGTCGGCACGGCCGCTCCCGCCATGTCGGGAGCTGTGCGGCTGTTCTTTATCGAGATTGATTCGCATTTGTACATTGGAATACAATCCGCCCACGCCAGCCCGCCGCATGCCGGTCAGCCAGCCAACCAGCCGACCCGAATTGCCCGAACATGCGCGCCGCCCACCCGATTTACATCCGCTGTCCCGCTGATCCAATAAGGTTTTCTACCGCCCGTCACGGCTGTTCCGGCCTGGGGGAGAAGCGTCGATGAGGTTTCCTGCGCCGACCGCGGGCGGACGGATCAACCCGCAGAAGTGGCTGCGCAAGCTGCACGCCTGGACGGGGCTGGCCCTGGCCACGGTGGTGTTGTTGTTCGCCGTCACCGGCTTCCTGCTGAATCACCGGGATGTGATGAAGATCCCGGCGCTGCAGCGCCAGGAAGTGCGCGAACTGGTGAGCCTGGCGGACATGCCGGCCACGCCGCAGGCCCTGCTGGTGCAACTGGCGCTGCCGCTCGATCCGGAACTCGGCAAGCTGCGCACTACCGTGGAAGCCGCCCGCGAAATGGAGTGGGAGGGGCGGCGCGTGCGCCAGCCGGAACGCTGGCGCATCAGCCACGACACGCCGTCGCTGTCCACCCGCGTCGAGTACTGGGTCGGCAGCAGCCAGGCCGAGGTCGTGCGCACCAAGCCCAATCTTTGGCTGCATCTGGCCCGCCTGCACATGGCGATTGGCACCGGTCCCGGCTGGATCCTGCTGGCCGATGCGGTGGCGATTGCGCTGGCCGCGCTCAGCCTGTCCGGCTTCTGGCTGTGGGGGCGGCTGCACGGCTCGGCCCTGCGGCTGGGCGTGCTCGCCTTGGGCGGCGGTGCACTGGTGGTGACGCTGGCCTTGCTCGCCGGCTGACCGGCTCCGCGCCGGCGGCGCCGGCGCCTCGAATTCGGCTTTTCCTTTTCAGCCAGCCCGCCGCGCAGCCTTGCCGGCCAGCCAGCCAGCAACCCCCTCCGGGCATCGATTCATGCAATTCAAAACAATACTGAGCCTTTCCATTGCGGCGGCCTTTCCCCTGCTGTCCCACGCCGCCGATTCCGTCCTGCCGGCGGTGACGGTGAGTGCCGATGCGGCCGCCAACGAGACCAGCTACAACCCGCTGGTGTCGTCGTCCGCCACCAAGGGCACCGCCGCGCTGCGTGACATCCCGCAGACGGTAAACGTGGTCGGCCCCGAGCTGATCGAAGACCAGGGCGCGCGCTCGCTGACCGATGCGCTGCGCAACGTGCCGGGCGTGACGCTCAACATGGGCGACGGCCAGCGCGACCAGGTGGCGATCCGCGGCTTCACCGCGATCGGCGACACCTTCCTCGACGGCGTGCGCGACGATGCGCTCTATTACCGCGACCTCTCCAACACCGAACGCATCGAGGTCATCAAGGGCCCGGCGGCGGTGCTTTACGGCCGCGGCTCGTCGGGCGGCATCATCAACCGCGTCAGCAAGCTGCCGACGACGCAGACGTTGCGCGAGATCACCCTGCAGCTCGATAGCGAAGGCGAGCGCCGCACCAGCGTGGACTTCGCCGGCGCGCTGGGCGACGGTGGCCACAGCTACCGCCTGACCGGTGCCTTCGAGGATTCCGAGGGCTTCCGCGACGAGTCCTACCTCAAGCGCGAGGCGATCGCGCCCTCGGTGGATTTCAGGCTCGGCGAGGACACCCGGCTGCTGCTGCAGCTCACCCACAACCGCGACCGCCGCCCCACCGACTTCGGCATCCCGGACAACAACGGCCATCCGCTCGATGTCGATCACGACACCTATTACGGTTCCGGCGACGCCGAAGACGACGACATGACGGCGGCGACGATGAACACCGCCACCGCCACGCTCACCCACCGCATCAACGAGCAGTGGTCGCTGCGCAACGTGCTGCGCTACTACGACTTCAAGCTCGACCGCGAGAACACCCTGTACCGCTCCGGCAGCGCCTACACCCGGGTCGGCGGCCAACTGCGCATGCAGCGCACCCACGGCCATGTGCAGCGCGACGAGGAGGGCTGGTTCAACCAGTTGGAACTCACCCAGCAACTCGCGCTCGGCGGCGTCAAGCACACGCTGCTCTACGGCATCGAGGCCGGCAGCCAGCGCAAGCGCCTGGACATCGACAACTGGATCGGCATCGACACCGTGCCGCTCTACAACCCGGGCGGCGCGATTCCGCCCTATGCCGGCGTCGTGCCGACTTCGCGCACCATCGACAGCGTCACCACCCAGGACAGCCTGGCCTTCTACCTGCAGGACCAGATCGCGTTGGGCGAGCACTGGAAGGCGCTGCTCGGCGTGCGCTACGACGACTTCCGCCAGAAGACCACCGAGTTCAACAAGGCCGACCTCGACCGCAGCGACCGCGAGTGGAGCCCGCGCGCCGGCCTCGTCTGGCAGCCGGACGCGGTGCAGTCCTACTACCTGTCGGTGTCGCGCTCCTTCCAGCCCTCGGCCGAGCAGTTCCAGCTGTCCACCTCCAACGTCGATGCCGATCCGGAGATCTCCACCAACTACGAGCTCGGCGCCAAGTGGGACTTCTTCGGCGGCGCGCTGTCGGCCGGCGCCTCGGTCTTCCACCTGGTGCGCACCGACATGAAGATCACCGACCCGATCACGCGCGCCACCATCAACGCCGGCGAGCAGCGCACCGACGGGCTGGAGCTGTCGCTGTCGGGCCGTCCGGCGCCGGGCTGGCAGGTGTATGCCGGCTACGCCTTCCTCGACACCGAGATCGTGAAGTCCACCGCCACCGGCACCGCCAACTGGGGCACCACCGTGGTCCGCGCCGCCTACGAAGGCAACAGCGCCGCGCTCACCCCGCGCCACAGCGCCACCCTGTGGGTGACGCGCGAGCTGGGGCAGGGCTGGAGCCTGGGCGGCGGCGTGCAGGCGCAGGCTGCGCAGTACGCCGCGCCGGACAACCTGGTGAAGCTGCCGGGCTATGCGGTGTTCGACGCCGCGCTGCTCTACCGCAGCAAGGCCTACGACCTCTCCTTCAACCTCAAGAACGTGTTCGACCGCGAGTACTGGGCCTCCGCCCACGGCAGCGTGAACGGGCTCAACCAGCCGGGCGCACCGCGCACCCTGCAGGCCACCGCCAGCTACCGCTTCTGAGCGTCGCCATCCGCCTCGCCTTGCCGCTGCCGCATCGCTGGTCTGTAATGACAGCGGAAAGCAGCGCAAGGGGAGGCCGGACATGCAGCATGGCGATGTCGCACCCGCGCTGGCGCGCGGCCTGCTGAAGCTCAAGGACCGCATCGACGCGGCCGGCATTCCCTCGTCGCGCATCGACGAAACCATCAACATCGCCACCTGGAACATCCGCGAATTCGGCAGGAAGCGGCGGTCCGAGGCGGCGATCCACTATCTTGCCGAAATCCTCGGCCAGTTCGATCTGGTCTCCATCGTCGAGCTGCGCGAGAACGTCAGCGACCTCAAACGGGTGCTGGCCATCCTCGGCCCCGAGTGGCGCGCGGTGTATTCCGGCGCGGTGCCGGACGACGGCGGCAACGGCGAGCGCATCGGCTTCATCTTCGACCGCCGCGCAATCGGCTTCGAAGGCATGGCGGCGGTGGCGGTGCCGCCGCGGGTGAAGGTGGACGGCGAATACCTGATCCAGGACCGCTTCTGGTGGCGGCTGCCCTACATGGCCTCGTTTCGCGCCGGCAGCTTCGAATTCATCCTGATCGCCGCGCACATCCGCTGGGGCAGCGGCGAGACCGACCGCCTTGCCGAGATCGAGCTGCTGGCGCAGTGGATAGACGCTTTCCGCAAGTCGGAGCAGGCCACCACGCGCGACCTCATCGTGGTCGGCGACTTCAACATCCCGAGCCGGCGCAGCGCGCTGTTCAAGGCCATCACCCGCTACGGCCTGCACGTACCCAAGGCGCTGCTGGCCGACAGCTTCGGCAGCAACCTGGCGCGCAACAAGCGCTACGACCAGATCCTGCAATACCCGTCGGAAGCGTATCCCGACAGCTTCGCCGACAAGGGCGGGGTGCTGGATTTCCATGTTTCCGACGCGCACATGGCCGAGCTCTTTCCGCCGGAGCAGTTTCCGGCGATGACGATGGAGAAATACACCTACCAGCTCTCCGACCACCTGCCGCTGTGGATACAGGTGAGGACGGATGACGCAAGGGCGAAGCTGGAGGCGATGGCGGCGGGGTAAGGGGTGGGGATGGGGCAAACGGGCCCGGTCAGCAAGAAACCTATTCCGTCGTCACCGCCGCCGGCTCGTACGGCGGCAGCGCTATCGTCGGGATCGCCTCGATGTCCTGGCTCAACAGCCTGTCCATCAGCGTGTAGATCTCGCCTATCAGCTCCGGCCCGAGGTGCGCTTCCACCACCTTGTACTGCGCCTCGATCAAGGGTGCGATCCGCAGCGCGATGTCCTCGCTCTTCGGCGTCAGCCGCACCAATACCCGGCGCTGGTCGTCGGCCATGCGCTCGCGCTTCACCAGTCCCAGTTCCTCCATGCGCGCCAGCACCCCGGTGAGGCTGGGGCTGAGGATCTGGCAGGCCTCGCAGATCAGCCGCGGCTCCATCTCCTTGTGTTCCGAAAGCGCCCGTATCACCCGCCATTGCTGCTCGGTCAGGCCGAAGTGGGAAATGATGGGGCGAAAGCGCGCCAGCAGCGCCTCGCGCGCCTTCAGCAGCAAGAGCGGCAGGTTGCGGTGGGCGATGCGGGAGGCGGTGGCGGTATCGGTGGCGGGCATGAGGTTCTCCGGTTGAAGGAATTCTAACGCTTGACTCACTACGATGTTAGTAGTTTAATCGCTAACATATTAATCAATAACATCGTCGTGAATAAGCCGGGCACCGGCTCACAGGCGAATCCGCCGCGTCGCGAGGCCGGCCTATCGAGGAGGAGAAACCCGATGAAGATGTCCCGCATCCTGTCCGTGCCCGCCCTGGCCGTCGCGCTGGGCGGTGCCGCACTGCCTGCCGCAGCGCAGGAATTCACGCTCAAGATCGCCCACTTCCTGCCCTCGGTGGCGCCGGCGCAGCAGAAGGTGATGCAGCCCTGGTGCGACGCGCTGGCCAGGGATTCCGGTGGCCGCATCGCCTGCCAGTTCTTCCCGGCCATGCAGCTGGGCGGCACCCCGGCCCAGCTCGCCGACCAGGTCAGGAACGGCGTCGCCGACGTGGTGTGGACCGCGCCGGGTTACTCCGCCGGCCGCTTTCCGCTGATCGAGGCGATGGAGCTGCCCTTCGTGGTGTCCGACGCCACTTCCGGCAGCCGTGCCGCCTGGGCCTATTACGAGCAGTACGCCAAGGGCGAATTCGACGCCTACAAGGTGCTCGCCATCCACGTCGATGGCGGCGTCGCGCTGCACACCGCCAAGCGGCCGATCAACGGCGGCGCCGACATCGCCGGCCTCAAGCTGCGCGCCCCCACCCGCATGGCCTCGAAGACGCTGGCTGCGCTCGGCGGCCAGCCGGTGGCGATGCCGCCGGCGCAGGTCACCGAGGCCATCGCCAAGGGCGTGGTCGACGGCGCGATGGGCGCCTGGGAAGTGGTGCTGCCGACCAAGCTCGACGAGGTCGCCAAATTCCACGCCGAACCCGCGGCCGGCCGCCCGTATCCCTCGACCACCGTGCTGGCGATGCTGATGAACAAGCAGAAGTACGAGGCGCTGCCGGCCGACCTCAAGGCCGTCATCGACAAGCACAGCGGCGCGCCGCTGGTGGCGAACTTCGGCAAGGTGTGGGACGAAGTCGCCGCTTCCACCCGGCAGAAGGTGCAGGCCGCCGGCAACAAGGTGGTGCAACTGTCGGACGCCGAGCTCGCGGCGATGAAGAAGACCGCCCAGCCGGTGGAAGACGAATGGCTGAAGCAGGTGGCGGAAAAGGGCGTCGATGGCCGCAAGCTGGCCGACGCCGCGCGCAGCCTGGCTGCCCAGCACTGAGGACGCCGCCATGCACGATCCCATGGGTCTGCCGCACGAACTGCGGCGGCACGATGCGGCCGAGGCGGTGCTGATCGCCGTCGCGCGCGCGCTGGCGATGGCCGGCGGCGCGCTCTTTCTCGGCCTCATCGGCATGTCGCTGGTGTCCATCGTCGGCCGCAAGCTCGGCTTCGGCTCGGTCAATGGCGACATCGAACTGATGCAGGCTGGCACCGCGGTCGCCGCGGCGGCCTTCCTGCCGTATTGCACGCTGCTCGGCGAACACCTCAAGGTGGATTTCTTCACCGAGAACATGCGCGCAGGGCTCAAGCGCAAGGTGGATGGCGTGGCCGACCTGCTGATCGCGCTGGTCGCCGGGCTGCTGGCGTGGCGCACCGGGCTGTCGGCGATCTCCATCCATGAAGCCGGCGAAGTCACCGCGCTGGTGTCGCTGCCGGTGTGGATTCCGGTGGCCGCGCTGGTGCCCAGCCTCGCGCTGATGTCGCTGTGCGCGGCCTACCGCGCGGTGGTCGCCTTCGCCTCCGGCGGAGCGCGTGCGGATGCCACGGTGGCGGACCTGGAGGTGGCCAAATGAGCGGCACCGCGGTCGGCCTCCTCGGCTTCGGCGCGCTGCTGGCGATGCTGTCGCTGCGGGTGCATATCACCATCGCGATGTTCGTCGCCGGCGCCGGCATCTACCTGGTGATCAACAGCGGCATGGCCGACGGCCTGCTGTACACGCTCAACAACCTGGTCTATGCGCGCCTTTCCAACTACGACCTGGCGGTGATCCCGCTGTTCATCCTGATGGGCCAGTTCGCCACCCACGGCGGCCTGTCCAAGGCGCTGTTCCGTGCCGCCGGCACGCTGATCGGCCACTGGAAGGGCGGCATGGCGATGGCTTCCACCGCCGCCTGCGCCGCCTTCGGTGCCATCTGCGGCTCGTCGCTGGCCACCGCCGCCACCATGGGCCAGGTGGCGCTGCCGGAGCTGCGCGAGCGCGGCTACTCCGGCAAGCTCGCCACCGCCACGCTGGCCGCCAGCGGCACGCTGGGCATCCTGATTCCGCCCTCGGTGCCGCTGGTGATCTACGCGGTGCTGACGCAGGAATCCATCGGCAAGCTCTTCGTTGCCGCGGTCATCCCCGGCATCATCGCCGCGCTGGGCTACATCCTCGTCATCCGCATCATCGTCAGCCGCAACCCGGAAGCCGGTCCGGCCGGGGAGAAGGCCAGCGTCGCCGAGATGATCAAGGCGCAGGTCGGCATCATCCCGGTGCTGCTGGTGTTCCTGGTCGTCATCGTCGGCATCTACGGCGGCTGGGCCAACCCCACCGAGGCAGCCTCGATCGGCGCGGCGGCCTGCGGCGTGCTCGCGGTCGCCACCGGCGGCATGCGCTGGAAGGGGCTGTCGGACAGCATTCTCGGCACCGCCCACGCCACCGCGATGATCTTCATGGTGCTGATCGGCGCCGACCTGCTGAACTCCGCGCTGGCGCTGTCGCAGATGCCCACCGAGCTCGCCGCCTGGGCGCGCGATTCCGGCATGCCGCCGCTGATGATCCTGTTCGCGGTGCTGGCGATCTACGTGCTGCTCGGCTGCGTGATGGATTCGCTGGCGATGATCCTGCTGACCATCCCCATCTTCTACCCGATGATCATGGGCCTGGATTTCTTCGGCATGAGCGAGGCGGACAAGTCCATCTGGTTCGGCATCCTGGCGCTGATGGTGGTGGAGATCGGCCTGGTGCATCCGCCGGTGGGGATGAACCTGTACGTCATCAACAAGCTGGCGCGCGACGTGCCGATGAAGGACACCGCCTGGGGGGTGATGCCCTTCCTCGCATCGGACTTCCTGCGCATCATCGTGCTGGTGTTCGTGCCCGGCATCACGCTGTGGCTGGTGCACACGCTGGGGTAAGGAGACAAGAATGACTGTTGCAAGCCTGCCGGTCGCCGGCACGGTATACGGCGTGGTGATGAACGACCGCGTGTCGGTGGAACGCCTCGGCGCGGCCGCGGCCGAAGCGCCCTACAAGGGCGCGCCCAAGGCGCCGGTGCTCTACATCAAGCCGGCCAACACGCTGGTGGGCGAGGGCGCCGCGGTGCGCCTGCCCGCCGGAGAAGCGCGGGTGGAAGTGGCGGCCACTGTGGGCATTGTCATCGGTGCGCCAGCGGCGCGCCGCACGCCGGCCGATGCGCTGGAGACGGTGGCCGGCTACCTGCTGGTGGCCGATCTCAGCCTGCCGCACGCCAGCTACTACCGCCCGGCGATCCGCGAAAAGTGCTTCGACAGCGCCTGCCCGGTCGCCGCCCGGGTGGTGCCGGCGGCCGAAGCCGGCAGCCTCGCCCGGCTCACGCTGCGCACCGCCTTCGACGGCCTGCCGGTGGCCGAGCGCACGTTGGCCGACCTGCTGCGCGATGTGCCGCAGCTGATCGCCGATGTCAGCGAATTCATGACGCTGCAAACCGGCGACGTGCTGCTGGTCGGCGTGGAGTACCAGTCGCCGCAGGCCGCCCCCGGCACGCAGGTGCACATAGCCGGCGGCGCGCTGGGCGCGCTGACATTCAGCATTGCGGAGGAAACCCGATGAAGCGCGCACGCATCGCCTGGCAGGGCGGCATCCACGAGGCGCGGCCTCACGGCGCGGACCAGCTGCGGTTGGCCGACGGCCGCATCGTCAGTCAGGCGGAAGTTTCCTGGCTGCCGCCGGTGCAGCCGCGCACCGTGTTCGCCCTCGGCCTCAACTACGCGGACCACGCCAAGGAGCTGGCCTTCAAAGCGCCGGAAGCGCCGCTGGTCTTCCTCAAGGGGCCGAACGCCTTCACCGGCCACCGCAGCCTCAGCCGCCGCCCGGCGGACGCCACCTACATGCACTACGAGTGCGAGCTGGCGGTGGTCGTCGGCAAGGCCGGCTACCGGATTTCCAAGGCGGACGCCTACGAGCACGTTGCCGGCTACACCGTCGCCAACGACTACGCCATCCGCGACTACCTGGAGAACTGGTACCGCCCCAACCTGCGGGTGAAGAACCGCGACGCCTGCACGCCGCTCGGCCCCTGGCTGGTGGACCGCGCCGACGTGCCGGACCCGATGGCGCTGCGCCTCACCACCCGGGTGAACGGCGTCACCACCCAGGAAGGCAGCACCGCCGACATGATCTTCGACGTGCCGACGCTGATCGAATACCTGTCCTCCTTCATGACGCTCTCGCCCGGCGACCTCATCCTCACTGGCACGCCGGAGGGGCTGGCCGACGTCAAGGCCGGCGACGTGGTCGATACCGAGATCGAGGGCATAGGCTGCCTCACCAACACCATCGTGGACGACGCCGGCTGGTTCGGCGCCGCCGGCCAGGGAGTACACACGCAATGACGACCATCCAACACCTCATCGGCGGCCGCGAAGTCGGCAGCGCCGAGACCTTCGACACCCTCAACCCCGCCACCGGCGAAGTGCTCGCCCGCGTCGCCAGCGGCGGCCAGGACGAAGTGAACGCCGCGGTGGCCGCCGCCAAGGCCGCCTTCCCCGGCTGGGCCGCCACCCCGGTGAAGGAGCGCGCCCGCCTGCTGCGCCGCCTGGGCGACCTCATCGCCGCCCATGTGCCGGAGCTGGCCGAGCTGGAGACGCGCGACTGCGGCCAGGTCATCGGCCAGACCAAGAAGGCGCTGATCCCGCGCGCGGCGGACAACTTCTACTACTTCGCCGAACTCATCCAGCACCAGCACGGCGAAACCTACGATTCCGACACCGGCCACCTCAACTACACCCTGTGGCAGCCGGTGGGCGTGGTGGCGCTGATCTCGCCGTGGAACGTGCCCTTCATGACGGCCACCTGGAAGACCGCGCCCTGCCTGGCCTTCGGCAACACCGCGGTGATGAAGATGTCCGAACTCTCGCCGCTCACCGCCACGCGCCTCGCGCAACTGGTGCTGGAGGCCGGCATTCCGCCGGGCGTGTTCAACCTAGTGCACGGCTACGGCCACACCGCCGGCGAGGCGCTGGTCAGCCACCCGGACGTGCGCGCCATCTCCTTCACCGGCTCCACCGTCACCGGCAACCGCATCGTCAAGTCCGCCGGGCTGAAGAAGTTCTCGATGGAGCTGGGCGGCAAGTCGCCCTTCGTCATCTTCGACGATGCCGACTACGAGCGCGCGCTGGACGCCGCGCTGTTCATGATCTTCTCCAACAACGGCGAGCGCTGCACCGCCGGCAGCCGCATCATCGTCCAGCACAGCATCTACGAGCGCTTCGTCGCCGACTTCGTCGCCCGCGCCGGCCGGCTGACGGTGGGCGACCCGCTGGACCCGGACACCATCATCGGCCCGATGATCAGCCGCGGCCATTGGGAGAAGGTGACGCGCTACATCGAGATCGGCCAGGAAGAGGGCGCCCGCCTGGTGCTGGGCGGCGGCAAGCCGGAAGTGCCGGCGCATCTGGCCGGCGGCAACTGGGTGCAGCCCACCGTGTTCGCCGATGTGGACAACCGCATGAAGATCGCCCAGGACGAGATCTTCGGCCCGGTGCCCTGCCTGATCCCGTTCAAGACCGAGGAAGACGCGGTGCGCATCGCCAACGACACCCCCTACGGCCTCTCCTCCTATCTGTGGACGGAGAACACCGGCCGCGTGCTGCGCATGGCCAAGGCCATCGAGGCCGGCATGACCTTCGTCAACAGCCAGAACGTGCGCGACCTGCGCCAGCCCTTCGGCGGCACCAAGGCTTCCGGCACCGGGCGCGAGGGCAACCACTACAGCTACGAAGTGTTCTGCGAAGCCAAGAACGTGGCGATCTCGTATGGCAATCACCCGATCCCGAAGTGGGGCGTGTGAGCAAGCACCGATGGCGGCAGGGCCCGCGCAGAACGCGGTCCGCCGCCTGCTCCGGCAGAGAGAAATCCGGAGTCATGAACAGGAAGAGAAAGAGGAGAACACCATGGGCAAACTCGCCCTCGCCGCCAAGATCACCCATGTGCCGTCGATGTATCTGTCCGAACTCGACGGGCCGCACAAGGGCTGCCGCCAGCCCGCCATCGACGGCCACATCGAGATCGGCCGCCGCTGCCGCGAACTCGGCGTGGACACCATCGTCGTCTTCGACACCCACTGGCTGGTGAACAGCGGCTACCACGTGAACTGCGCGCCGCATTTCGAAGGCGTCTATACCAGCAACGAGCTGCCGCACTTCATCAAGAACATGCCTTACGCCTACCCGGGCAACCCGGCGCTGGGCAAGCTGCTGGCCGAGGTATGCACCGCCGGTGGCGTGCACACCCGCGCCCACGATGCCACCACGCTGGCGCTGGAGTACGGCACCCTGGTGCCGATGCGCTACATGAACGCCGACCAGCATTTCAAGGTGGTGTCGGTATCGGCGCTGTGCACCGTGCATAACCTGGCAGACTCGGTACGCCTGGGCGCGGCCATGCGCAAGGCGGTGGAAGCCCACTACGACGGCAAGGTCGCCTTCTTCGCCAGCGGCTCGCTGTCGCACCGCTTCGCCCAGAACGGCGTGGCCGAGGAGTTCATGCACAAGATGTGGAGCCCCTTCCTGGAAACCATGGACCACGCGGTGGTGGAAATGTGGCAGCGCGGCGACTGGAAAACCTTCTGCGCGATGCTTCCCGAATACGCCGACAAGTGCCACGGCGAGGGCTTCATGCACGACACCGCGATGCTGCTCGGCGCGCTCGGCTGGGATGAATACCGCGGCAAGGTCGAGGTGGTCACCCCCTTCTTCGGCAGCTCCGGCACCGGCCAGATCAACGCCGTCTTCCCGGTCTGATCCTGACCACTGCCCCGACAGAGACCCAATAACAAGGAGCCCGCCGCGATGGCGCACCTCATCTTCGAATACACCGCCAACCTGCGCGCCGAAGGCGACATCCCCGGCCTGGTCCGGAAAGCCAACCAGGTGATGATCGCCCAGGAAGTCTTTCCGGTCGGCGGCATCCGCTCGCGCGCGATCGAACTCGCCGACTACTGCGTCGCCGACGGCAGCGCGGACGACGCCTTCGTGCACGCCACCGTCAAGATCGGCGCTGGCCGCAGCCCGGAGGCGCGCCAGAAAACCGGCGACGAGCTGTTCGAGATGATGAAGGCCCACTTCGCCGCGCTCTACGACAAGCGCTACCTGGCGCTGTCGCTGGAGCTGGTCGAGTTCTCCGAGGCCGGCACCTGGAAGCACAACAACATCCACGCCCGTTACCGCAAGGGCTGAACCCAGCTCAGGACACCTCGCCATGCTTTCCCCCGACACCATCGCCGCCATCGCGCTGCGCCTGCACCAAGCGGAAAAGACCCGCGAACAGGTGCGCGCGCCCTCGCTCGACCACCCGGAAATCACCATCGCCGACGCCTACGCGGTGCAGCGCGAAGGCATCCGACTCAAGCTCGCCGAGGGCCGCAGCATCAAGGGCCACAAGATCGGCCTGACCTCGCGGGCGATGCAGATGTCCTCGCAGATCGACGAGCCCGACTACGGCACGCTGCTCGACGACATGTTCTACAACGAAGGTGCGGACATCCCGCTGTCGCGCTTCATCCTGCCGATGGTGGAGGTGGAACTGGCCTTCATCCTCAAGGACAGGCTGGAAGGACCGGACGTCAGCGTGTTCGACGTGCTGTCGGCCACCGACTACGTGATCCCGGCGATCGAGATCATCGACGCGCGCTGCCATCGCGTCGATCCGGAAACCAAGCGGCCGCGCCGCGTCATGGACACCATCTCCGACAACGCCGCCAACGCCGGGCTGGTGATGGGCGGGCGCGCGGTGAAGCCGATGGATGTGGATCTGCGCTGGGTGGCGGCGCTGCTCTACCGCAATGGGGTGATCGAGGAAACCGGCGTCGCCGCCGGCGTGCTCAACCACCCGGCCAACGGCATCGCCTGGCTGGCGAAGAAGTTCGCGCCGCACGGCGTGGCGCTGGAGCCGGGGCAGGTCATCCTCGCCGGCTCCTTCACCCGGCCGGTGGCGGCGAGGGCGGGCGATACCTTCCATGTGGATTACGGTCCGCTCGGCTGCATCGCCTGCCGATTCAACTAAGGAGTCCACAATGAAAACCCCGCACAACGCCTTCAAGCGCGCGCTCGCCGCCGGCGAGACGCAGATCGGCCTCTTCCTCGGCCTGTGCGACCCTTACTGCGCCGAAGTGGTCGCCGGCGCCGGCTTCGACTGGCTGATGATAGACGCCGAACACGGCCCCAACGACCTGCGCACGGTGCTGGCCCAGCTGCAGGCGCTCGCCGCGTATCCGGTCAAGCCGGTGGTGCGCGCGGTCGACCACGATCCGGCGCGCATCAAGCAGTGGCTGGACATCGGCGTGCAGACCCTGCTGGTGCCGATGGTGGAATCCGGCGCCGAGGCGCGCGCGCTGGTGCGCGCCACCCGCTACCCGCCGGCCGGCATCCGCGGTGTCGGCACAGCGCTGGCGCGCGCCGCGCGCTGGAACGGCGTGGACGACTACTTCGAGCGCGCCGACGCCGAGATGTGCCTGATCCTGCAGGTGGAGTCGCTGGCCGGGCTGGCCGCGCTCGACGACATCCTGGCGGTGGAGGGCGTGGACGCGGTCTTCATCGGCCCCTCCGACCTCGCCGCCTCGATGGGCTACCTCGGCAAGCCCGGCCACCCGGAAGTCAAGACTGCGGTGGAAGGCGCCATCGCCCGCATCGTCGCCAGCGGCAAGGCCGCCGGCGTGTTCGCCTCCGATCCGGCAATGGCCCAGGCCTACCGCGAATTCGGGGCGAGCTTTGTCGCCGTCGGCGTGGATGCGCTGCTGCTGCGCAATGCGGCGGTGGCGCTGGCGGGGCGGTTCAAGGGTGAGGTTGGCAAGGCGGGGGCGGGGTACTGATTGTTTTCTCCCTCCCCTTCAAGGGGAGGGCTGGGGTGGGGATGGGGTTAAACGCGCGCGGAAAACCCCATCCCCCTCCTAACCTCCCCCTTGAAGGGGGAGGGACAAAGTCCACGAGGTCACCATGCGACGTTGCGCGTCCGTCGCCCCCTTTCAGGAAAAGACATGCTCCATCTCAACAACCCGTCCCTCCTCAAAACCACCTGCTACATCGCCGGCGTCTGGACCCCCGCCGACAACGGCGAAACCTTCCCCATCACCGACCCCGCCACCGGCGAAGTCATCGCCACCGTCCCCCGCTGCGGCGCGGCCGAAACCCGCCGCGCCATCGACGCCGCGGAGCGCGCCTTCCAGGCCTGGCGCCGCAGCACCGCGGCCGAGCGCGCCAGGGTCGTGCGCCGCTGGTTCGAGCTGATGATGGCCAACCAGGACGACCTCGCCCGCATCATGACCGCCGAGCAGGGCAAGCCGCTGGCCGAGGCGCGCGGCGAGATCGCCTATGCCGCCGCCTACCTCGAATGGTTCGCCGAGGAGGCCCGGCGCGCCTATGGCGACGTGGTGCCGTCGCCCTTCGCCGACCGCCGCCTCGTGGTGACGAAGGAGCCGGTGGGCGTGTGCGCGGCGATCACGCCGTGGAACTTCCCCTCGGCGATGATCACCCGCAAGGCCGGGCCGGCGCTCGCCGCCGGCTGCGCGATGGTGCTGAAGCCGGCCGAGCAGACGCCGCTGTCGGCGCTGGCGCTGGCCGCGCTGGCTGAAGAGGCCGGCGTGCCGCCGGGCCTCTTCAGCGTGGTCACCGGCAAGGCGAGCGCGATCGGCGGCGAACTCACCGCCAACCCCATCGTGCGCAAGCTCACCTTCACCGGCTCCACCGGCGTCGGCCGGCTGCTGATGCAGCAATGCGCGCCGACCATCAAGAAGCTGTCGCTGGAACTCGGCGGCAACGCGCCCTTCATCGTGTTCGACGATGCCGACCTCGACGCCGCGGTGGCGGGCGCCATCGCCTCCAAGTACCGCAACGCCGGCCAGACCTGCGTGTGCAGCAACCGCTTCCTGGTGCAGGACGGTGTCTATGAGGCCTTCGCCGAAAAGCTCACCGCCGCGGTGGCGGCGCTGAAGGTGGGCAAGGGCACCGACGAAGGCGTCACCCAGGGCCCGCTTATCGACGAGCCCGCCGCCGCCAAGGTCGAATCGCTGGTGGCCGACGCGGTGGGCAAGGGCGCCCGGGTGCTGGCCGGCGGCAAACGCCACGCGCTCGGCGGCACCTGGTTCGAGCCGACGGTGCTGGCCGACGTGACGCCGGCGATGGCGGTGGCGAAGGAAGAGATCTTCGGCCCGGTGGCACCGCTGTTCCGCTTCTCGACCGAGGACGAGGCGGTGGCGATGGCCAACGACACCGAGTTCGGGCTGGCGGCCTACTTCTACGCCCGCGATCTCGGCCGCGTGTGGCGGGTGTCGGAGCGGCTGGAGTACGGCATGGTCGGCATCAACACCGGGCTGATCTCCACCGAGGTCGCGCCCTTCGGCGGCATCAAGCAGTCCGGGCTGGGCCGCGAGGGCGGCCGGCACGGGCTGGACGAGTATCTGGAGACCAAGTATCTGGCGATGGGCGGGTTGTAAGCCGGAGCGTCTGGCGCCGGCCCGCGCCCTCAGGGCGTGCAGCCGTCCGGCGTGCAGAAGGGCGCGTCGCCGCCGTTGGCTGCGGCCGGCGCCAGCCCGGCGAGATGCGCCCGCCAGGCCTCCGGTTTGCCCAGCCAGGGGCCGATGTCGAGCACCTGCAGCGCACCGTCGCGCTCCAGCACGAAGGTGGGAAAACCCTGACCGCCGACGCGGGCGAGCAGGCGGCGCGAATCCGAGATATGCGCCTCGGTCGCGGCGCCTTCGAGGCGGGCGTAAGCGCTGTCGAAGGCCGCGGCGTCCAGCCCGAGTTCGACGGCGATGCGCTGCAGCACCGCGGCGTCGGCGATGCGCAGGCCATCGACGTAATGCGCGGTCTGCAGCCGGTGCAGCATGTCGAGTCCGCGTCCGGCGACCGCTTCGGCGGCGAGGATGGCGGTGGTCGGCGGCGCGGAGTCCATCATCGCACCGGTATCGCGCAGCAGGCCGTCGAAGTAGGCGTCGCCGAAGGGCTGGCCGGTGAGCTGGGCGATGCGGCGGTCGTGCGGCAGCACGTAGTCGCGCCATTCCGGGGTGATCGGGCGGCGATAGCGGCCGGTCATCATGCCGCCGCCATGGAAGGCGACGGTCAGGCCGGGCAGCTCGCGCGCGGCCCGGACCAGCGGTGCGGCGGCGTAGCACCAGCCGCAGAGCGGATCGAAGAGGTAGTGCAGGGTGGTCATGGTGTGGCTACCGGTGTGGCGGAATGGCGGGAATGTTAGGGGTTGCCGGGGCGGGGAAAAAGGCGGGGGCGGACAACAGCGTGTTTCGGGGAATGGGCGAATCGCGGACGCCCCCTTACCTATAGGCTCTTTGAGTGGCCTGATTTGCTCCCTACCCTTCAAGGGGAGGGGAAAGACACCTCAGCCGGCCCTGCTGTTACGGACCTCACGCGGCAAGCAGGCGTTCCAAGCTCACAGTCGGGGCCCATCGAAGGAAGGAGGAAATCCACCCGCCCGAACTCCGCAGCCGTCACCGCTTCGTAAGCAGCTTTTCCATGGGGCACCGACAACCTCACCCGGCCCGCAGGTTCTTGCTACCCTTCGTCACCCAAGGCCGACGACCGCGCTGACATGGCGCACCATCGCCCCTGCAGGAGTGCCCCATGCCGCAGTCCCCAGCCAGTTCCACCACCGACACCGCCGTCCTCGCCCGCGCGGCGAAAGCCCTCTTCGCCGCCGGCGAACCGGTGCGCCAGCGCGCGATCCACAGCCGCGATCCAGAGGAGGCCTCGGCCTGCCTGCGCGACGTCTACAGCCGCCATAGCCTGCACCTGCATGGCCGCCGCGAGGCCTTCGACATGCGGCTGCGGATCGCCGCGGTCGGGCAGCTGGAGATGGCGCGGCTGGGTTTCGGCGCCGAGGTCGAGCTCGACCAGCAGGCGCCGCAGCGCTTCACGCTGGTGACCACCCAGCTGCGTGGACAGTCGGAGATAGTCTCCGGCGGCAATACGCATCGTGGCGGCGCGGGTATGGTGGTGCTCGACTCGGCTGGCACGCCGGTGGTGAAGCGCTTCTCGCGCGACAGTTGCCGGCTCAACCTGCGCATCGACCAGGCACTGCTGGAATCGCGCTGCCAGGCGCTGCTCGGCCGCGAGGTAAAGGCGCCGCTGGTGTTCCAGCCTGCGCTGGCGGCGGGTTCGCCGGTACAGGCGCGCTGGCTGGCGCTGCTGCGGATGATGCTGGCCTGCACCGGCGAGCACGGCCTGCCGGCCAGCCCGCTGCTGCTGCGCCAGCTGGAGGAAACCGCAGCGCTGTTCCTGCTCACCGAGGTGCCGCACAGCCGCAGCGCATTGCTGCAGGGCGAAGCGCCGGCGATCGCGCCGCGCCATGTGCGGCGCGCCGAGGACTACATCCGCGCCCATGTCGCCGAGCCGCTGACCCTGACCGACATCGCCGCCGCGGCTGGCGTCAGCGTGCGCGCGCTCAACGAGGGTTTCCGCAAGGTCCGCCAGACCACGCCGATGGCCTGTCTGCGCGAGCAACGCCTGATCGCGGTGCGCGAGGCGCTGCTGCGCGCCGGGCCGCAGGACACCGTGGCGGCAATCGCCAGCGACTGGGGCTTCGGCAACCTCGGCCGCTTCGCCGGCGACTACCGCCGCCGCTTCGGCGAAACACCGTCGCAGACCTTGCGCCGCGGCTAGGCCAACGGCCGCAGCACGAACACCACCTCGCCCGTCACCCCGCCGTCAGCGCGGCGGAAATCCAGCCAGCGGCAGTCCTCCGGGTTGCGGTCCACCGGATCGCTGCGTTCCATGCTTCCGCCGCGCTCGTCCAGCCAGTAGGTCTGCGTCACCAGCGCGCGGTGGCCGTCGGCGACCAGCCGCCAGTGCAGGTGGCGGCGACGGTTGCCGTAGTGGCCGGGCACGATGCTGGTGAAGGCGAAGCGGCCCTCCGCATCGGCCACCACCTGGCCGCGCAGGTTGATCTCGTCCGGCCGGTAGGCGGAGATGTCGCCATTGTCCTCCGGGTGGTAGCGGCCCTCGGCGTCGGCGTGCCAGAGCTCGATGCGGGCGCCGGCGAGCGCGCTGTCGCCGTTGCGCCCGCCGAGCACGCGGCCGGATACCCGTAGCGGCGTGCCTGCCGCGCGCAGCAGGTTGATCTCCATCGTCGAGGGCGAGTTGGCCACATAGAAGGGGCCGGCGGTGGCGCTGCCGGTGGGGCCGCAGTTCAGCGCTGCGCTGCGGGCCAGCGCCCGGGCGGGAAGGCCGCCGAGCAAGAGGCCGGCGCCGGCGGCGAGCAAGGTGCGTCTGTCGGTCATGGCGGGGCTCCTGCGTGGAAGGGGGTGATGTCGTCTTGGGTTGTCCGATCCGCCACAGGTTCCGGTTGGTGATCCGGTTTCGGCGCGATTTCCGCCAGCCGTGTACAGCCGGCGCCGGATGCGGATAGGCGGGAGCGGGGCGCCTGCCTAGCATCTTCTGCCAGCCGCGCATCCGTTCGCGGCCCGCAACGACAACGAGGAGACAACATGAGGTTTCGCCGCTCCCGGACGCTGCCGGTGTCCGCGCTGACCGCCATCGTCCTGGTCCTGTCCGCCGCGCCCGCCGCCGCGCAGGAAGTGACGCTGAAGATCGCCCACTTCCTGCCCGGCGTCGCGCTCGCCCAGCGCGCGGTGCTGGAGCCCTGGTGCGAGGACCTCGGCCGTCAGTCGGCCGGCCGCATCAAGTGCCAGTTCTTCCCCGCAATGCAGTTGGGCGGCACGCCGGCCCAGCTCTCCGACCAGGCGAAGAACGGCGTGGCCGACATCGTGTGGACCGCGCCCGGTTATTCCACCGGCCGCTTTCCGCGCACCGAGGCGCTGGAGCTGGGCGGGGTGATGCCGCTCGGTGGGCTGGCCCAGGGCCGCGTCGCGTGGACCTTCTACGAACGCCACCTGCAGCAGGAGTACGCCGGCTACAAGGTGCTCGCCCTGCATGGCGACGGCGGCATGAACATCCATACCGCCAGGAAGGCGGTGAAATCGATCGACGACCTGCAGGGCCTCAAGCTGCGCGCGCCCAACCGCATGATCGCCAAGACCCTGACTGCCTTCGGCGCGATGCCGGTGGCGATGCCGCCGGCGCAGATGACCGAGGCGATTGCCAAGGGCGTGGTCGACGGCGCCTCGGCGGTGTGGGAGGTGATCGTGCCGACCAAGCTCGACGAGGTGACCCGCTTCCACATGGAAACGCCGGCCGACCAGGCCGCACTGGGCGCGACCGTGCTCGCCGTGCTAATGAACAAGGAGAAGTACGCCGCGCTGCCCGCCGACCTGCGCGAGATCCTCGACCGCAACAGCGGCGCCGCCCTGGTCGAACGCTTCGGCCGCGCCTGGGACGGCGCCATCGCCGCCGCAAGGGACAAGGTGAAGGCAGCGGGCCACGTCGTTACGCTGGTGTCCGGTCCGGACTACGAGACGATGCGGCAGCGCAGCGCGGCGGTAGAGCAGGAGCGGATCGCGGATGCCCGCGGCAAGGGTTTCGACGGTGCGGCGCTGGTTGCCGCAGCCCGCGAAATCACCCGTCAGGCCCAGCCCTGACCATCTGGAGGAGACCGACATGAGCCATACCAACCGCTACTACGAACACCCCGCCCGCTATACCGAGGCCGAATGGCAGGCGCGCGTGCAGCTCGCCGCGATGTATCGCATCTTCGCCTACCTGAAGTGGGACGAAGCGATCTACAACCACATCTCGCTGCGGGTGCCGGGCGATCCCGGCCACTACCTGATGAACCCCTTCGGCCTGCATTACTCCGAGGTGTGCGCGTCCAATCTGGTGAAGGTGAATCTGGACGGCCGCATCGTCGATCACTCCGACTGGCCGATCAACCCGGCCGGCGTCACCTTCCACGGTGCCATCCACGGTCATGTGCCGCAGGGCCACTGCGTGATGCACGTACACACCACCGCGACCCAGGCGGTGTGCTGCCTCAAGGACGGCCTGTCGTTCAGCAATTTCTATGCGGCCCAGCTCTACGGCAAGATCGCCTACCACGACTTCGAGGGCATCACCGTGCATGCCGATGAGGGTGAGCGCATCCTCGCCAGCGCCGGCGACAAACCGGTGCTGCTGTTGCGCAACCACGGCCCGGTGGTGATCGGCGCCACGCTGGCGCAGGCCTTTTCGCTGATGTGGCTGGTCAATCGTGCCTGCGAGATACAGCTCGCCTCGCAATCGATGGGCCCGGTGATCGAGCTGCCGGCCGCGGTGCTGGAAAGGTGCGTGACGGATTCGCTCAGCCTCGACCCGAAGTACGGCGCCGGCGAGGACGTGTTCGCCGCCTTCACCCGGCTGGTCGACAAGGTCGATCCGGGTTACCGTCACTGAGCATGCCGCTGGCGTGAAGCCGGCGGCAAACCGAGTGGAGGAATTGCGAGTGAAGATCTGCCTTTACGGCGTCGGCGCGGTGGGCGGCCTGATCGGTGCCCGCCTGGCCGCGGCCGGCCACGCCCTCAACGCGGTGGCGCGCGGTGCCACGCTGGAAGCGCTGCAGCGCGACGGCCTCGGCCTGGAGACGGCGGAAGGCCGCCGCCATTTTCCGATCAGCGCGGTGGCCGACCCGGCCGTGCTCGGCGAGCAGGATCTCGTCATCGTCGCGGTCAAGCAGCCGGCGCTGGCCGCGGTGGCGGCGGCCATCGGCCCGCTGATCGGCCCGCACACGCGGGTGCTGGTGGCGATGAACGGGGTACCGTGGTGGTTCTTCGACGGCCTGCCCGGGCCGCTCGCCGGCGCCACGCTGCACAGCGTCGATCCGGCCGGCGACCTGCGCAGCCGCATTCCCACCGCCCAGGTCATCGGCTGCGTGGTGCACATCGCCTGCAACACGCCGGCGCCGGGCGTGTGCCGGCTCGGCTTCGGCAACGGCCTCATCCTTGGCGACGCGCTCGGCGGCCCGCCCAGCGCGGCCACCCGCGCGGCGGCGGAACTGCTCGCCGGCGCCGGGCTGGACGTCAGGCTGTCGGACGGCATCCAGCGCGACATCTGGTACAAGCTGTGGGGCAACATGACCATGAACCCGGTGTCGGCGATCACCGGCGCCACCTCCGACCGCATCCTCGACGACCCGCTGGTCAACGCCTTCTGCGTGGCGGTGATGGAAGAGGCCGCCGCGGTCGGCGAGCGCATCGGCTGCCCGGTGGCTCAGACCCCGCAGGCGCGCAACGCGGTCACCCGCGAACTCGGCGCGATGCGCACCTCCATGCTGCAGGACGTCGAAGCCGGCCGCGCGCTGGAAATCGACGCGCTGCTCGGCGTGGTGGTGGAGATCGCCGGCAAGGCCGGCGTGGCGGTGCCGAACGCCTCGGCGCTGCTGGGGCTGGTGAGGCTGTTCGGGCGGGTGCGGGGTCTGTACTGAGCGGCCCTTACCGCCAGCGCTGGCTTCGCGCTTTCACCACCAGGAAGACCTCGCGCAGGAAGAGCGCCAGCGACACGATCATCGACAGCATGGCGAAGATGAACAGCGCGGCCACGCTCTTTGCCACCGAAAAGGCCACCATCGCGCCGAGGAAGGCGACCGCCACCACGATGCACACCAGCAGCGCGGCCAGCACGGCGAAGAACATCGCGTGGTAGATCAGCCGGCCGCGGCTGTCGATCAGGGCCAGTTCTTCAAGGTCGTCGGCAACCGGCTCGGTCGGGGAGCCGGCGGCGAGCCGGCCGTTGAGCACCCGGCGGCGGTCCACGATGCGCGACAGCCGGCCGCTCAGCACGTTGATCAGCGTGGCGATGGCGGTCAGCAGGAAGACCGGGGCGACCGCCAGCTGGATGGCATGAGTGATGTCGGAAATCTGGGTCGGCATGGCGCATGCGTCCGGTAGTGGGGCGTGGGCCGGACTCTACCCCATCCTCTCAGCGGCTGCGACCGGGCGGCAGCACCTCGCCGGGCGCGTCCGGCGGCAGGCGCCCGTGGCGCAGCCACTCCAGCGGGATCTTCCACAGGCTGTGCTCGAAGCGGCTGTGGAAGAAGGCAAAGTGGCCGACCGCCGCCTGGCCCACGTCCGCCGGCCGGATGTGCAGGTGGGTGGTGGCGCTGTTGCGGTAGTAACGCAACAGGCGCTGGATGGCGGGGACCGTGCCGAACTCGTCGTCGGCCAGACTCACCGCCAGCGTGGCGCCGCGCAGCGCGGCGAAGCGCGCCACCAACTCGGTGCGTTCGGCGTCCGACAGGCGCAGCGGGCCGCGCTTCCAGTTGTCTTCGAAGCGAGGATGCGGCGCGATCCAGTCGCGCACCACGCCGCGCGGGGTGTCTTCCAGCCAGCCCAGCCGGCCGCCGGGAAAGTAGCCGAACAGGCGGGTCAGCGCCGGCATCGCCACATGCCACTTCAGCAACAGGCCCAGCCGGCGGTCGCGCGCGTAGTCCTTCCAGTAGGCGTACTGCGCGCCCATGGTGAACACGCGGCTGATGCGGTGGCTGGATGCCGCCAGCCCGATCAGGAAGCCGCCCACGCTGTGCGCCACCACCTGCACCGGCTGGCCGGGGAATTCGGCGGCGACGTATTGCAGCGCAGCCTCGAAATCCAGCCGGCCCCAGTCTATCCAGCCCGCCTCGAAGCCCTTCAGCGAAGGCGGGCGCGACGCGCCGATGCCGCGGTAGTCGTAGCTCAGCACGTCGAAGCCGTGGCCGTTGAGCCAGGCGGCGAAGCGCGCGTAGTAGCCGGCGCGCACCGAGGTCGCCGGGTTGATGATCACCACCGGGCGCGGCGGCGTGGCGGCCTGCGGATGGCGCCAGACCGTGCCCGTGAGCACATAGCCGTCGGCTGCGGCAAAGCGCACCGGCGCCGGCAGCTTGAGCGCGGCGTTCATGCGGCCTCCGTGCGGCGTTGCCGCCGGGTGGCCGTAGCCGTAGCTGCGTGCTTGCGTGTGGCGTGCGTCGTGCGCATCTGCATGTCGTCCCCTCCTTTTGCTGCTGCCTACTTTACGAAGCGTGCGCTTTGCCCACAAACGAGATTTGCGCGTCGGATGCATGCGCGTGGAGCATGCATCCGGCGGTGCTGCGCTGCCGCGTCAGCGGCCGCGTCCGGCAATGACGAGCGCGATACCGCCCAGCACCGCGACCGATGCCAGCAGCAGGCGCAGGGTGATGGCTTCGCCAAGGAAGAGCGCCGCGCCCAGTGCGGCGATCACCGGCACGCTCAGCTGCACGGTGGCGGCGTTGGTGGCGCGCAGGCCGGGCAGGGCGGTGTACCAGATCGCATAGCCCAGGCCGGAGGCGAGCGCGCCCGAAGCCACCGCGTAGCCGGCGCCGGCCGCGTCCACGCTGGTGCGCGCGGCCATCACCAGGCTGAGTGCGGCGGCAAAGGGCAGCGCACGCACGAAGTTGCCGGCGGTGCTCGCGGTCGGATTGCCGCCGCCGCGACCGCGCAGCGAGTACACGCCCCAGGCGACGCCGGCGGCGATCATCAGCAGCGAGCCTGCCAGCGGCGGCGCCGACAGGCCGGGCAGCATCAGGCCGACGAAACCGCCCAGTGCGAGCAGCAGCCCCACCGTCTGCCGGCCGTGGAAGCGTTCGCCGTGGGCGAGGCCGTAGCCGATCATCGTCGCCTGCACCGCGCCGAACAGCAGCAGCGCGCCCACCGCCGCCGGCAGCGTGAGGTAGGCATAGGAGAAGGCGGCGGCGTAGGCGAAGAGTGCGAAGGCGGACAGCCAGCTGCCGTTGCCGGCGATGCCGCCGCCGCGCAGCCGGACGATGGCCCACAGCACCAGTGCGCCCGAGGCGAGGCGGATGCCGGTGAAGCTCGCCGCGTCGATGGCGGTTTCGCGCAGCGCGAGGCGGCACAGCAGGGAATTGGCGGCGAAGGCGACCATCGCCAGGGCGGTGAGCAGCAGCACGCGGGCCCTGCTCATCGGGCGGTCTCCGCCGGAGGGCGTGTGCTTGCATCGGCGGTCGCGGCCTTGGCCGGGGCGATCTGCTCGCGACCGATTTCTTCCTGCAGCCAGTCGCAAAAGGCCGCGACGATGGGGCGCTCGAGCGCAGCCGGCGGGCAGACCAGGTGGTAGGCGAGCGGGGCCCGCAGCATCCGGTCGAACACCGCGATCAGCTTGCCGGCGTCCAGTTCGGCCCGTACCAGCACCGGGCTGGCGAGCAGCACGCCCTGGCCGGCCAGCGCGGCTTCCAGGGCCAGCAGGCCGTTGCCGAAGCATAGCTCGCGCGGTGGGGAGGTCGTCCGGACGCCGGCCAGGCGCAGCCATTCCATCCAGCCGAAGCGCTCCGCCGTGCGCTGGTGGGTGGCGTCGCTCAGCAGCGGCAGTCGCAGGATGTCCCGTGGCGCGTGTAGCGCTTGCGCGAGTGCCGGCGCACATAGCGGCTGCAGGGCGAGTTCGAACAGGGCGATGGTGTGGAGGTCGGCATGATTGCCGTAGCCGAGCCGGACCGAGAGGTCGATGCCGGCGCGCCGGAAGCTCGCTGCGGAAACCGGGCCGCCGTGCGCGCTATCGACCGAACTGAGGCTGGCTTGCAGCCGCAGCTCGGCCTGCGGGCAGCGGGCATAGAAGCGGTGCAGGCGCGGCACCAGCCACTTGGTGGCGAACAGCGGTTCGGCGCAGACGGTGACCACCCACTGATCTTCGCCCTGGGCGCGCAACTGGTCCACCGCCTCGGCGAGCGCGGCAAAGCCTTCCTGCAGGCGCGGCAGCGCGGCCTCGGCGGCGCGGGTCAGCACCACCTTGCGGTGATGGCGCACGAAGAGCGTCACGCCGAGGTGTTCCTCCAGCGCCTTCACCTGGTGGCTGACCGCCGCCGGCGACACATGCAGCAGCCGCGCCGCGGTGGCGAAGCTGCCGCTGCGGGCGGCCGCCTCGAAGTAGGACAGCGCGATCAGCGGCGGCATGCGGCGGGCGACGGCGGCGGATTGCCGTTCGTCGATCCGGCCGCCTTCCGCCGCGTCGTCGGCGCAGCGCGCGCCGCGGGTGTCGTCCGCCGGGGGCATGGCAGGCTCAGGCCGAGGGCTGCACCGTCACCGCGGCGCTGATGGTATTGGCGATGAAGCAGTTGCGATGCGCACTGGCGTGCAGCTTGGCGAGCGCCGCCTCGTCCGGCTGCTTGTCGCCGGAAAAGCGCACCGCCGGCGACAGCTCGATGCGGGTGATCGCCATGCGGCCCTGGGCGTTCTTCTCCAGATGGCCGACCGGGGTGTCGCGGTAGTGTTCCACCGTGTAGCCCTGGATCTCGGCAATGGCCAGGAAGGTGAACATGTGGCAGCTGCCAAGCGCGCTCAGCAGCAACTGTTCCGGGTCGGCGCAGTCGGCATCGCCCTTGAAATCGACACCGGCGGACACCTTCACCGTCTGGCCGCCGTTGAGCAGGGCGTGGTGATTGCGGGAATAGGTCTGCGCGTCGGCGGCGTTGGGTGCACGCTGCCATTCGATGGCGGCTTGATGTACGGACATGAGGGCTCCTGGCAGTGGCTGGGTCTGGGAGCGGCCGGCAGGGCCGCATGCAGCCTAATGCTAGAGCCGGGGTGGGGCGAGGTAAAGCGAGGTTTTCGAGCGGCCAGGCTTAGAAAAATTGATGCAAGCCGGCACGCCTGAATGGCGCGCTCACTTCGGCTGCGAGATGCGTTCGGTGATCTCCGCCGCAGCGCCGGTGATGAGATTGGCGAGGTAGCTCTCGTTGAAAGCCTCGAAGCGCTCGGTGCTCCCCACCAGCGTGATGCTGCCGAGCACGCGCTTCTTCTCGTCGAAGATCGGCGCCGCCAGACCGGTTTTGTCGGGGTCCAGCTCGCCCTTGCTGATGCAGTAACCCTGCTTGCGCACCTGCAACATCGATTTGGAGAAGGTTTTCCAGTCCGGCCCCAGCCGCTTCAGGTCGGACTCGTCGGCATGCTCTTCGTACAGGCGCTTGAGCTGGCGCGGCAGCAGGTAGGCCAGGATCACCCGCGAGGTTGCACTGCGGAACAGCGCCATCGGTCGCCCGCGGCCGAAGTTCAACGGCGTGGACTCCCGGCCCGGCGTCTGGTGCACGCTGATGACGGTCGAGCCGTAGAGCTCGCTGAGCAGCACGTTCAAGCCGGTCTTTTCGGCGAGGTCGGCGATCAGCTCGCGGCTTTCCACCAGGACGGGGTTGTGCTCGGTCATCTGGCGGTCCAGCTCGATGATGCGCGGGCCCAGCGTATAGCCGCGGGGGATGCGGACCAGCAGGCCCACGTCGCTCAGTTCGCGGACGTAGCGGTAGGCACTGGCGGGTGCGTAGTTGAGCTTTTCGCAGATGTATTCGACATCGATGGCGGGCTGTTCGGGTGTGAACAGATCGAGGATGTCGAGCATGCGTCGCAGGCTATTCATGTGGCAGGTTCTGATTGGTTTTTGTGGCTGAACCGGTCGGCGCGGGCGGCCGGCGGGCAGGGCCGGCATATTCTGACATGCCATCCTGCTTCCGCGGCCACCGCTGCCGAGGCCGGGGGCAGGTGGGGCAACGCGCATTCCTGACGCCTTTCTCGCCGCAGCTCGCCTCCGCTGCTGCTGCGCAGCATGCGGCGCAGCAGCCGTCCGTGCGCCGCGGGCACTTCGCTGTGCTCGCCCAGGTGCTCCCGCCGCAGTTTTCGATGCCGGTCCGCCTCTGTCCTGCCGGCACTGCCGGTGCATCCCGGCGCACGCCGCTTTCGCTCCATCCCCGCCCCAATCCTGTGCCTGCCTGCCGCCGTTCCCATGCCGAAGGGATGCTCCGAGCTGCCCGGATGTCGGCGTGGCGGGGGCTCTGCAGCGCCGTGCGAGCCTGCACCGTTTGTGGGATCGGATGCCCTGTTGCGGTGCATTAAAAGTTGCGAAAATTTCTAATGGAGAAAAATACGCAATAAAGAATTTGATAAAAATCAAAAAAACTTGCAAAAATTCAGCTAAACGATAATCTTGCAAAAAACATCACAACAGAGAGAACGCCATGACGGGTGCTGAAGTCATGCTCGCAACCCTGCGAGCAAACGGTGTGTCGGTTTGCTTTGCGAACCCCGGTACCACCGAGCTGGACGTAGTGAGGGCTTTCGATGCCGCCGGGGATCTGCGCTGCGTCGTCGGTCTGCAGGAGAACGTGTGCACCGGTGCGGCCGACGGCTACGGCCGGATGACGGGCCGGCCGGCGGCGACGCTGCTGCACCTCGGCCCCGGCTTTGCCAACGGCATCGCCAACCTGCACAACGCGCGGCGTGCCCGCACGCCCATCGTCAACATCATTGGCGACCATACGAGCTGGCATCTGCCCTACGACGCGCCGCTCGCGTCCGATATCGAATCGCTGGCGCGGCCGGTGTCGGGCTGGGTGCATCGCATCGCCAGCGTGGAGACGGTGGCGGCGGCCACCGCCGAGGCGGTGGTGCAGGCCGGTCGCAAGGGCGGTCAGGGCGCGACCCTGATCTTTCCGGCGGATTTCCAGGCGGCCGACTGCGAGGCGGCCGCTGCAAGGCCGGTGGCGGCAGCCCCGGATGCGACGGCTTCGTCCTTCGATCTGCAGCAGTGCGTGCAGCGCCTGTTGCGCAGCCGGCGCACCGTCTTCCTGCTTGGCGGCGGTGGCGAGCTCAGCGGCCTGGGCGAACGCGCCCAGCGTGCGGTGGCGCGTATCTGCGCCGTGCTCGGCAGTGCCGCGAGCGCCTATGCCGAAACCTTCCCGGCACGTTCCGAACGCGGGAAGGGGTTGCCGGCCTTCGACCGCTTGCCCTACTTCCCGGAGCCGGCGCGCGAGGTGCTCGACCCGGCCGAACTGGTGGTGCTGGCCGGTGCGTTGCCGCCGGTGACCTACTTCGGCTATGCCGGCCATCCCAGCCTGCTGGTGCGGGCCGAGCGCCTGCTGACCTTGTCGCTCCCCGGCGAGGCGGCCGCCGACAGGCTGGAAGCGCTGGCCGATGCGCTGCAGGCGCCGCAGTACCACGCACCGGCCGCCGAACTGCCGACGCTGGCCGAAGGCGAGCTGACGCCGGCCAAGGTCGCCAGCGTGCTGGCCCGCAGCCTGCCGGCCGGCGCCATCGTGTCGGTCGAAGGCGGCACCTGCGGCTATCCCTTCTACGCCGCGTCGGCCGCGGCCCAGCCGCATACCACGCTGACCAATACCGGCGGCGCCATCGGCCAGGGCCTGCCGGTGGCCATGGGTGCCGCGATTGCCTGCCCCGACCGCAAGGTCGTCGCCCTGCTGTCGGACGGCAGCACCCAATACACCATCCAGACCCTGTGGTCGCTGGCGCATGAAGGCCTGGACGTGGTGGTGCTGATCGCCGCCAACCACCAGTACGCGATTCTGCGCAACGAGTTGCGGCGCGGCGGTGCGGCGCTGAGCGAACGCGCCGCGGCCATGACCAGCCTGGATCAGCCGCGCATCGACTGGGTGGGTCTGGCGCAGAGCTACGGCGTGCGCGCGGTGCGTGCCGCCACCGCCGAGCAGCTTGCCGCCCAGCTCGACAGCGCCTTCGCCCGCAAGGGCCCGATGTTGATCGAGATGGCGCTGTAAGCGCGCCTTCGACCCCATGCCGACCGCGGCTACGCGGGGCACTCATCTCTATTGAAGGAGCAAACGTGGATCTGAAACTGAAGGGCAAGGTCGCCGTGGTCACCGGCGGCAGTCTGGGCATAGGCCGTGCGGTCACCGAGGCGCTGGCTGCCGAGGGCGTGCGCGTCGCCATCGTCGCCCGCAACAAGGCCGCGCTGGAGGATGCGGCGCGCGAAATCAGCGCGAAGACCGGTGTCGAGATCCTGGCCGCGCCGGCCGACGTCAGCAGCACCGAACAGGTGGAGGCGATGATGGACAAGGTGGCGAATCACTTCGGCCGCATCGACATCCTGGTGAACGGCGCCGCGCATCCGGGCGGCCTGGTCCGTACCGAGATCGAACACGCCAATCCCGAAGGCCTGCTCGAAGACATCAACATCAAGGTGGTGGGCTACATGCGCTGCGCCAAGGCGGCCTCCGCCTACATGAGGAAGAACGGCTATGGCCGCATCGTCAACATCGGCGGCCTCACCGGGCGCGGCAGCAAGCAGCTCTCCGGCATGCGCAACGTTGCCATCTGCCACTTCACCAAGACCTTGTCCGACCAGCTCGGCCCGCACGGCATCACGGTGAACGTGATCCATCCCGGCGTGGTCGAGACGCCCCACATCCACGAGCTGTACGCCAAGGAAGCCCAGCTGCAGGGCCTGACGCCCGAGCAGGTGGAGGCCAACTACGCCAAGGTCACGCCCATCCGCCGCGTGCTGCAGCCCGAGGAAATCGCCGACACCGTGGTGTTCCTGGCCTCCGAGCGGGCAGGGGCGATCACCGGCGAATCGATCGCGGTCGATGGCGGCATCACCCGCGGCATCTTCATCTGAACCGGGAGTACTGACATGAAAGGAACCATACTGGTCGGCACCGCCGGCCAGGGCATCCTGCGCAGCGTGGACGACGGCGCGACCTGGCACCGCCTGGGGCTGAAGGAGGCGATCGAATTCGACGGCGTGGTGCGCGCCATCGCGGTCGATCCTTCCGATCCGGCCCGCATCCTCGCCGGCGCCGATGCCGGCATGTGCCTCAGCACCGACGGCGGCGCCCACTTCAGCCGCGTCGACTCGCCGATGAACGGCCTCACCGTGTGGGCCATCGCCTTCGATCCCGCCAATCCGAAGAACGTGTATGCCGGCACCGGCGCACCGTCGCGGGCGAGGATGTTCCGCTCCACCGACGGCGGCCTGTCGTGGCAGACGCTGAACGTGGAGCTGCCGGAATTCTGCAAGGGCGTGAACCGCCCCCGCATCCTCAGCGTCTGCGTCAGCCCGGTCGATGGCCGCGAAGTCTGGTTCGGTGTGGAAGAGGGCGGTGCCTGGCGCAGCCTGGACGGCGGCGACAGCTGGGAGCGCATGGATACACCGGAGAGCGGCATCAGCAATTCCGACATCCATGCCATCGCCGTGCTGCCGCCCCACGACGGCGCGCCGGTCAAGCGCGTGGTGCTGACGGTGAACTCGGTGTACGAGAGCAGCGACGACTGCGCGACCTGGTCGGGCAAGGCCTCGAAGGAACGCTTCGACGCCATGTACTACACCCGCACCGTCCAGGTGGCGGACGCCGCCGGCACCCGGCTGCTGCTCGCCATCGGCGACGGCACCCCCGGCACGCGCACCGCCATCTACCGCTCGGACGACCGCGGCGCCAGCTGGGAGCGCGCATTGCTGCATACCGCGCCCAACTCCACGGTGTGGGCCTTCGGCGCGCACCCGTCCGATCCGTCGTTGCTGTTCGCCGGCACCAAGTACGGCCACCTGCTGCGCTCGATGGACGGCGGCCGCAGCTGGTTCAAGGAGTGGCGCGATTTCAGCGAGATCACCTCGGTGGCGTGGACGCCCTTCGTCGCGCCGGTGACGGCCCACCCGCAATCCATCAACTGAGCAGGGACTCCATCATGGAAACGAGCGACATCAAGCCGCGCGTGCGCCGCACCCACCTCGCGCTGTTCGTGAAGAACCCGTTCGAAAGTGCCGGCTGGTACGAAGACGTGCTGGGCATGAAGGTGACCGGCCGCGGCGAGCAGTGGGTCTTTCTCTCCTTCGGCAAGAAGCATCACGACATCGCACTGATCCAGGCCGACGCGCCGGCCGGCGGCGAGCCCGGCCGCGGCGAAATCAACATGCAGCACTACGGCCTCGAGATCGAAGGCGGCATGGACGAGCTGCGCCGGCTGTACGGAATGCTGCTGAAGAAGGGCGTGCCCATCGTCAAGACCACCGACCACGCGGTCGGCATCGGCCTCTATTTCACCGACCCGGACGGGCACCGTTTCGAGTTCTTCCATGAGGTCATCGAGGACGACGCGGAAGCCTTCCGCATCTTCGAAGAGCTGGGCGCCCCCAGCAAGCCCATCGACCTCCAGCCCCTCTGATACCCACGACCAAGAGAGATGAGTACCGCCATGAAAGCCCCCAATTTCGGCATCTTCCACATCCGCAAGTGGTTCCTCCAGGTCGAGGACACGCTCGCCGGCGAAACCGGTGCCCCGGCCGACGGCGCGCCGCTACGCCGGATCGTGATCGCCGCCTGCATCCACAACCCCTACGCCGGCCGCTACGTCGAAGACCTCGGTGCCTGGATCGAAGCCTCGCCCGAACTCGGCCGCGAGTTCGGCCGCCGCATCCAGGAAGCCGCCGGTGGTGCGGCGATCGAAAGCTACGGCAAGGCCATCCTGGTCGGCCTCGACGGCGAGTACGAGCACGGCAATGCGCTGCTCACCAACCCGGCGGCCAACCCGATCCGGGATGCGCTCGGCGGCGGCAAGTCCTGGGTGCCTTCGAGCGGCAAGCGCGGCGTGCCCGGCACCATCCTCGACATTCCGCTCGCCCACAAGGACGCGCTCTACGTGCGCTCGCACTACGACACGGTGAGCGCCGCCTTCAACGACGCGCCCAACCGCGACGAAGTGCTGGTGTGCTGGGCCTTCGCCACCCGCGGCCGGCTGAACGCACGCCTCGGCGGCCTGAAGGCGTCCGAGATCAAGGGCCTGGACGGACTGAACTGAGGCTGGCATGGAACGCCGCGATTACACCCTTCCGCACGCCGGCCTCAACCTCCACGTCACCGAGTGGGGGCCGGCCGACGGCCGCCCGGTCGTGATGCTGCACGGCATCCGCGGCTACGGCGAGACCTTTGCCGGCGTCGCTGCGGCCTTGCAGCCGGCGTTCCGTGTCATCGCCTTCGACCAGCGCGGGCGCGGCCGGAGCGATTGGGACCCGCACCGCAACTACTACACCGACACCTATGTCGGCGACCTGCTGGCGGTGGCCGATACGCTGGACCTGGCGCGTTTCGACCTGCTCGGGCACTCGATGGGCGGCATCAACGCCATCGTATTCGCATCGCAATACCCGGAGCGGGTCGGCCGGCTGGTGATCGAGGACGCCGGCCCCGGCGCCTTCGATACCAGCCCCGGCGCCACCCGCATCCGCGGCGAACTGGTCAGTACGCCGGCGCATTTCGACAGCTGGGAGGCGGCCGGCGACTTCATGCGCGGCCTGCGGCCCAGCGTCACCGAAGCGGCGCGCCAGCAACGCCTGGCCAGCATGCTCAAGCCGGCAGACGGCGGCGGCTACACCTGGCGCTACGACCACGCCGGCATCGCCGCGACCCGGCTCAACCCGGAACTGTCGCGCCTGGTGGATCTGCGTCCGCATGTGGCCGCGCTGCAGTGCGACACCCTGGTGCTGCGCGGCAGCCGCACCGACTACCTGCAGCCGGCGATGCTGGCCGAGATGCAGCGGCTCAACCCGCGCATCGCCGATATCGAGATCGCCGGCGCCGGCCACTACATCCACGACGACCAGCCGGAGGCCTTCAACCGCGCGGTGCGCGCCTTCCTGCTGCCGTCCGCGCCGGCTGCCGCCGCGCGCATCCCCGACCCCGACGAGAGAACGACAAGACCATGATCTGCGAACTCAGGACCTACACCCTGGTGCCGGGCGGCGTCCGCGACTACCTGCGCATCTACAACGAGATCGGACGCGAGGTGCAGGTCGGCATCCTCGGCGACCTCGTCGCCTTTCTCCAGCCCGAGAGCGGCGACCTCAACCAGCTCGTCTTCCTGTGGCGTTTCGACAGCTTCGAAGAACGCCGCACGCGTCGACGGCAACTGCTCGAGGACGCCCGCTTCACCGAATTCCGCAAGGCGGTGCGCCATCTCCTGGTCCGTCAGGAAAGCCAGCTGTTGTCCGCCGTTTGACCATCGTTTCCCCCTGCAGAGGGATGAACATGAATCCACAGACTTCCGTCCCCGTTCTCGTCGTCGGCGCCGGCCCGGTCGGCGTCTCGATTGCAAACCTCCTCGGCGCCTACGGCATCGAGACCGTGGTGATCGAACGCAGCCCCGAGATCCTCAACTTTCCGCGTGCCGTCGGCCTGGACGACGAGGCGCTGCGCACCTTCCAGTCCTTCGGGCTGGCCGAGGCCATGCTGCGCGACATGATCCAGAACGTGCCGATGCGGATGTACACCGCCGGCAAGCGCTGCTTCGCCGAAATATTGCCGAGCACCCGCGAATACGGCTGGTTCCGCCGCAACCTGTTCTCGCAGCCGCTGGGCGAGGAGACTCTGCGCAAGGGGCTGGAACGCTATCCCCATGTGCAGTTGCGGCTGGGTCACGAATTGCTGGCGATCGCCCAGGACGCGGAAGGTGTCACCGCCACCGTGCGCGACGCCGAAGGTGCGGAGCACGCCATCCGCGCCCAGTACCTGGTCGGTGCCGACGGCGCCCGCAGCACCGTGCGCGAACTGCTCCGGGTGCCCTACGAAGGGCTGACCCACCCGCACAAATGGGCGGTGATCGAATGCGAGGGCGATCCGCTCGACGCGCCCTACACCGCGCTGCACTGCGAACCCTCCCGCCCCTATGTCTGCCTGCGCCTGCCCTACGGCCTGCGCCGCTGGGAGTTCATGATGTTCCCGGGCGAGGACGACGACCAGATGCTGGCGCCCGCCAAGGTGCGCGAGCTGCTCAGCACGCACGTGTCGAATCCGGAAGCCCTGAACGTGATCCGGGCGCGGGTCTACACCCACAACTCGCGCGTGGCGGCTTCCTTCGTTGCCGGCCGCGTCTGCCTGGCCGGCGACACTGCGCACATCACCCCGCCATGGATAGGCCAGGGCCTGAATGCCGGCCTGCGCGACGCCTTCAACCTGGCCTGGAAGCTCGCCTGGATCGTCCAGGGGCGGATGAAGCCCGAACTGCTGCAGAGCTACCACGACGAGCGCCATGCCCATGCCAAGGCCATGATCGATCTCGCCGACCTGTTCGGCGCGGTGCTGTCGATGCGCAACCCGCTGGTGGCCTGGCTGCGCGACCGCTTCTTCCTTTCCATCCAGAGCATTCCCCGCATCCGCGACTATGTGCTGCAGATGAAATTCAAGCCGATGCCGCGCTTCTCCACCGGCGTGGTGCTCAACAGCGGCGTGGCCGCGCGCGACGAACTGGTCGGACGCATGTTCATCCAGCCCACGGTCGAGGTCGAGCAGGGCCGGCCGCAAAAGCTGGACGACATCGTTGGTGGCCGTTTCGCGCTGGTGAGCTGGCGTTGCGATCCGCTGGCCAAGGCAGCGCCGGCCTTGCTCGACAAGCTCGCGCGCCTCGGTTGCGACCGCTACGTTGGCGTGCGCGCCCGCACCAGCGGCGCCGAACCGGGCGCACCCGGGACGGACTGTGCCGCCACGGTGATCGAGGACGTCGAGAACGCGCTGCATTTCTGGTTCCAGGGCAAGGGCGTCGACTGGGTGCTGATCCGGCCCGACCGCTTCGTTGCCGCCGCCGGTGGCAGCGCCGAAGCGGCGGCGCAGCTCGGTCGCTTCTGCGACACGGTGTTGCCGCCGCCGACCACCGCCGCCACGCCGACGGTCACCCAAGCCCTTGCCCGGCCACAAGCCTTGTCCCCGGCGCACTGAGCGCGCCGGCAATTCCGCTTTCACCCCCGCCCACCCCGCATCACCTCAACAGAGAGGACAACGACATGATCTCCTTCAAATCGAAGTGCCTTGCAGCCTGCGTCGTACTTTTGGCCAGTTGGGGCGCGCATGCCCAGAGTTGGCCGCCGGCCACGGTACGCATCGTCGTGCCTTATCCGCCGGGCACCGAGCCCGACGTGCTGGCGCGCGACCTCGGCGTCGAGCTGGGCAAGCTGACCGGCAAATCCTTCGTGGTCGAGAACAAGCCGGGTGCCAACTCCATCGTCGGTACCGGCGCGGTGGTCAAGGGCGAGGCGGACGGCAGCACGCTGCTGATGGTGGACCGGCTGGCGGTCGTCACCAACCCGATGCTGTATGACAACGTGCCCTACAAATGGGAGAAGGATCTCAAGCCGGTGTCCGACCTGGCAGGGGTCAATCTCTTCATCGGCGTGCGCTCGGCGCTGCCCTTCAAGACCTTCGCCGAGTTCGAGGCCTATGCCAGGGCCAACCCGAAGAAGCTCAATGTCGGCACCGGCGGCATCGGCCATGTGAGTCACATCGGCATGGAGATGCTGTCGCAGGCGGACGGCCTCTCCTTCACCTATGCGCCGTACAAGGGCTTGGCGCCGGCCATCATGGGTCTGCTGACCGACGAGGTGGATGTGGTGATGGCAGGTGGCCTGCCGCTGGTACCGCACGTGCAGACCGGCAAGGTCCGCGTGCTGACCGTCGGCGCCGACAAGCGCGCGAGCTTCCTGCCCGACGTGCCGACGCTGGTCGAGGCCGGTGGCAAGCCGGGCTCCATCCCGGCAACGGTGTTCGCCCTGTTCGCGCCGGGCAGCGTGCCCGACACCGTGGTGGCGCAGATCAACACGGCGGTGGTGAAGGCGATGGACAACCCGCAGATCAAGGAGAGCTACGCCAAGCGCGGGCTCGAAGTGGGTACCGCCAGGCCCGACGCCATGCTGGCGACGATGAAGGCCGACACCGTCAAGTACGACAGGATCATCAAGGAAGCGGGCATCAAGGCCCACTAATCCCGCCGGCCCCCCGGCCGTACCCGGGGCCGCGCGCGGCCCCGCCCTGCAGAGGACCAATCGATGTATCCGCAACTCTTCAACTATATCGACGGCCGGTTCATCGGCGGCGAGGGCGGGGCCGGCCAGGCGATCCACGACCCGGCCACCGGCGAGCGTATCGGCTGGCTGCCGTGGGCCGATGGCGCACAGCTCGACGCCGCGCTGGCGGCGGCCGACCGCGCCTTCCAGCACTGGCGCATCAGTTCGCCGCTGGACCGTTCGG
The DNA here is from genome assembly GCF_006496635.1 of Azoarcus sp. DD4. NCBI lineage: Bacteria > Pseudomonadati > Pseudomonadota > Betaproteobacteria > Rhodocyclales > Zoogloeaceae > Azoarcus > Azoarcus sp. DD4. Next base: position 3,608,024 of record NZ_CP022958.1, on the reverse strand, counting down.
CGGTGCTGCGCAAGGTCGCCGAGCTGGCGCGCGAACGCGCCGCGGCGATCGGCCGCGCGATCACGCTGGACAACGGCAAGCCGGTGGCCGAGGCGATTGCCGAGGTGCTCAACAGTGCCGAGCACGCCGAATGGAATGCCGAGGAATGCCGCCGCATCTACGGCCGCGTGGTGCCGCCGCGCAATCCGGCGGTGCGCCAGCTGGTGGTGCGCGAACCGGTGGGCGTGTGCGCAGCCTTCAGCCCGTGGAACTTCCCCTTCAGCCAGGCGATGAAGAAGGTCGCCGCCGCCGTCGGTGCGGGCTGCACCGTGGTGCTCAAGGGGCCGGAGGAATCGCCCAGCGCCATCGTCGAGATCGCGCGGCTGTTCCACGACGCCGGACTGCCGCCGGGCGTGCTCAACATCGTCTGGGGCGTGCCGGCCGAGGTGTCGCGCCACCTGATCGAATCGCCCATCGTGCGCAAGCTGTCCTTCACCGGCTCGGTGCCGGTCGGCAAGCGGCTCGCTGCGCTCGCCGGCGCCCACATGAAGCGCATCAGCATGGAACTGGGCGGCCATTCGCCGGTGATCGTGTTCGACGACGCCGATGTCGATGAGGCCGCCACCGCGCTGGCGCGCTACAAGATGCGCAATGCCGGCCAGGTCTGCGTATCGCCGACCCGCTTCTACGTGCAGCGCGGCATCTACGAGCGCTTCGTCGCCCGTTTCGCCCAGGTGGTGAGCGAGATCAGGATCGGCCACGGCCTGGAGGACGGCACCCAGATGGGCCCGCTGATCCACGGCCGCCGGCTGGCGGCGGTGCACGAGCTGGTGAGCGACGCGGCGGAGCAGGGCGGCGAGATCGTCACCGGCGGCGCCCGCATCGGCGAGCGCGGCCATTTCTATGCGCCCACGGTGATTGCCGGGGTGCCCGACCACGCCCGGGTGATGCGCGAGGAACCCTTCGGCCCGGTTGCGTCCATCACCCGCTTCGACGATGTCGAGGACGTCATCCGCCGCGCCAACAGCCTGCCGTTTGGGCTGGCCTCCTTCGTGTTCACCCATTCGATCAAGACCTCGACCCGCGTTGCCAATGCGTTGGAGGTCGGCATGGTGAACATCAACCACTTCGGCATGGCGCCGGCCGAGCTGCCTTTCGGCGGCGTCAAGGACAGCGGCGTCGGCTGCGAGGGCGGCAGCGAGACCTTCGACGGCTACCTCGTAACCAAGATGATCACGCAGATCTGAGCGCCGGCCGCGGCCGAGCCTTCGACTCCCACGACAACGATATCCCTTCCCGACATGACACCCCTCAACGACCCCACATTGCTGCGACAGCAGTGTCTGATCGACGGCTGCTGGATTTCCGGCGACCGTCGCATCGAAGTGCTCAATCCGGCCACCGGCGCGCTGGTGGCCAGCGTGCCGCGCCTGGGCGAGGCCGAGACGCGTGCGGCGATCGCCGCCGCCGAAGCCGCCTTGCCGGCCTGGCGCGCGCGTACCGCCAAGGAGCGCGCGGCGGTGCTGCGGCGCTGGTTCGAACTCATCCTGATCAACCAGGACGACCTCGCCCGCATCATGACCGCGGAGCAGGGCAAGCCGCTGGCCGAGGCGCGCGGCGAGATCACCTATGCGGCGTCCTTCGTCGAGTGGTTCGCCGAAGAAGCCAAGCGCATCTACGGCGACATCATTCCGGCGCCGGTGGCGGGCCAGCGCATTGTCGTCACCAGGGAGCCGATCGGCGTCTGTGCGGCGATCACGCCGTGGAACTTCCCGGCGGCGATGATCACCCGCAAGGCCGGCCCGGCGCTGGCGGCCGGCTGCACCATGGTGCTCAAGCCCGCCTCGCAGACGCCGCTGACCGCACTGGCGCTGGCGGCGCTGGCCGAGCGTGCCGGCGTGCCGGCGGGCGTGCTGTCGGTGGTGACCGGCGCGGCCGGTGAAATCGGCACCGTGCTGGCGACCGATCCGCGGGTGCGCAAGCTCAGCTTCACCGGTTCCACCGAGGTCGGCCGCCTGCTGATGGCGCAGAGCGCGGCCACGGTGAAGAAGGTGTCGATGGAGCTGGGCGGCAACGCGCCCTTCATCGTTTTCGACGACGCCGACCTGGATGCGGCGGTCGAGGGCGCGATGCTCTCCAAGTACCGCAACGCCGGGCAGACCTGCGTCTGCGCCAACCGGCTGTTCGTGCACGACAAGGTGTACGACGCCTTCGCCGCGAAGCTGGTACGCGCGGTCGAGGCGCTGCAGGTGGGCGATGGCGCGGCGGCCGGCGTGCATGTCGGCCCGCTGATCGACGGCAAGGCGGTGGCCAAGGTGGAGGAACACATTGCCGACGCGGTGGGCAAGGGTGCCCGGGTGCTGACCGGGGGCCGGCGCCACGCGCTGGGCCAGTCCTTCTTCGAACCGACCGTGCTGGCCGATGTCACCCCGGCGATGGCGGTGGCGCGCGAGGAAACCTTCGGTCCGCTGGCGCCGCTGTTCCGCTTCCACACCGAGGACGAGGTGGTGGCGATGGCCAACGACACCGAATTCGGCCTCGCCAGCTACTTCTATGCGCGCGACCTCGGTCGCGTCTGGCGTGTCGCCGAGCGGCTCGAATACGGCATGGTCGGCGTCAATACCGGCCTCATCTCCAACGAGGTCGCACCCTTCGGCGGGGTCAAGCAGTCCGGCGTCGGCCGCGAGGGTTCGCGCTACGGCATCGAGGACTACCTCGTGGTCAAGTACATCAACATGGCGGGGGTGTGACATGGCATGCGTTTCTGTGTGCCGTCACGGCATCCGCTCCCCCCGGGTCGGCCACGCAGGGCCGGCGCGATCCGTCCGTTCCGCCGCCTGAGGAGGCCGCCATGTTGTGGATCAATCATCAGAAGGACTTCGCCTCGGGCCTGCTGCTCGCGGTGCTGGGCGCCGGCTTCGCCCTGGGCGCGGCGGATTATCCGATGGGCACGACGGCCTCGATGGGGCCGGGTTTCTTCCCGCGGGCGCTCGGCATCCTGCTGGCGGGCCTGGGCGTGCTGCTGGCGATCAAGTCGGTTGGCGGCCGTCAGCACCGGCACGGCGACATCGGCCGCTGGGATCTGCGTCCGCTGTTCTTCGTCATCGGCGCCAACTTCGTGTTCGGGGTCCTGCTGACCGGCTTGCCGTTCGTCGGCCTGCCGCCGATGGGCCTGCTGGTATCGGTCTTCGTGCTGGTGCTGCTGGCCTCGGCCGGCGGGCTGGAATTCACGCTGCGCGGGGCGCTGGTGCTGGCGGTCGTCCTGTCGGCCTTCGCCTGCGTCCTGCTGACCGTGGTGCTCGGCCTGCCGCTGCGGGTGCTGCCGGCTTTCCTGGGTTGAGGAGCAGAGCAACATGGAAGATCTGATCCAGCATCTGGCGCTCGGCTTCGGTGTCGCCTTTTCCCTGCAGAACCTCGCCTATGCCTTCTTCGGCTGCCTGCTGGGCACGATGATAGGCGTGCTGCCCGGCCTCGGCCCGCTGACCGCGATCGCGATGCTGCTGCCGGCCACCTACGCGCTGCCGCCGGTGGCGGCGCTGATCATGCTCGCGGGCATCTACTACGGCGCCCAGTACGGCGGTTCCACCACCGCCATCCTGGTGAACCTGCCCGGCGAGGTGTCCTCCATCGTCACCGCGCTCGACGGCTACCAGATCGCGCGCAAGGGGCGGGCGGGGCATGCGCTGGCGGCGGCCGCCATCGGCTCCTTCTTCGCCGGCTGTATCGGCACCCTGGTGCTGGCGGCCTTCGCCGCGCCGCTGACCAAGCTCGCTTTCCTGTTCGGCCCGTCGGAGTACTTCGCGCTGATGGTGTTCGGCCTCATCGGCGCGGTGGTGCTGGCTTCCGGCTCGCTGCTGAAGGCGATCGCGATGATCGTGCTCGGCCTGCTGATCGGCATCGTCGGCACCGACGCGATTTCCGGCTCCACGCGCTATACCTTCGATCTGCCCGAACTGGCCGACGGCATCAGCTTCATCGCCATCGCCATGGGCTTCTTCGGCTACGGCGAGATCATCCAGAACCTGTCGCGCCACGAGGAAAAGCGCGAGTTGCTGACGAGGAAGGTCAGCGGGCTCTTCCCCGGCTGGGGCGAGATCAAGCGCATGTTCCCGGCGGTCTGCCGCGGCACCACGCTGGGCTCCATTCTCGGCATCCTGCCGGGCGGCGGCGCGGTGCTGTCGTCCTTCGCCTCCTACTCGATCGAGAAGAAGATCAAGCTGCGGCCGGACGAGGTGCCACTGGGGCAGGGCAACATCCGCGGCGTGGCGGCGCCGGAATCGGCCAACAACGCCGGCTCGCAGTCGTCCTTCATCCCGATGCTGACTCTGGGCATCCCGGCCAATCCGGTGATGGCGCTGATGGTGGGCGCGATGATGATCCACAACATCCAGCCCGGCCCGCAGGTGATGACCGGCAACCCCGAACTGTTCTGGGGCCTGATCGCCTCGATGTGGATAGGCAACGCGATGCTGCTGGTGCTCAACCTGCCGCTGGTGGGGGTGTGGGTGAAACTGCTCACCGTGCCCTACCGCTGGCTGTTCCCGGCCATCGTGCTGTTCTGCGCCATCGGCGTGTATGCCACCTCCAACAGCGTGTGGGACGTGTGGATGATCGGGCTGTTCGGCATCCTCGGCTACGTCTTCATCAAGCTCGGGGCAGAGACCGCGCCGCTTATGCTGGGCCTCATCCTCGGCCCGATGATGGAAGAGAACCTGCGCCGCGCGCTGCTGCTGTCGCGCGGCGACTGGGGCATCTTCGCGCAAAGGCCGATCTCCGCCGGCCTGCTGATCGCCGCCGCGCTGCTGCTGGTGATCGTGCTGGCGCCGGGTTTCCGCAAGCGCCGCGAAGAGGCTTTCGCCGAAGACTGACCTCCCGGCGCGGCGGCTGTGTCCGCCGCGCCGCCGTCCGGGTGCAGTAGCTGCTCGCCCGCCTCGGTGGGGGGACGCTGCGTACGGTGCGCGTCAGCCGGCGCAAGCGTGATCGGTATTTGTGCGCGACTTGCGGCGCCGCGCACAAGCACGGGTTACACGTGGAAGAGCACCTTCAGAAGAATTTATAGGTGTAATCGAGATAGACGCGATGGTCGGTGTTGTCCTGCAGGACACCGTCCACCCGACCGGTTTTGTCGGAATTGTATTCAAGGTACCGGTAACGCAGGTTCAGGCCCTTGACTATCGGGATCTGGTAGCGCACGTCAACTTCGAGTTCGCTTTCGTCGGCCTCGCCCCGCCAGGACACGTGGCTGTTCTTTGCCCCTGTGCCCTGCTTGTACTTCACCGTCGTCTTGAGGCCCTTGACGTAATCCTTCCAGTCGTAGCCGGCGCGCACCATCCAGACGGTCTCGTCGTTGTTCGTCATGTCAGCCAGCACGCCGCCGGTAGGGAAGGGGTTGGTTCCGTGGTCGCCGGTGAAATTGTCCTCGATCCACGCGCCATCAAACCTGGCGACTGCGGCCCCGAGCGACACATTGCCGATCGACCAGTCCACGTCGATATACATGCCCTTGCCATCATTGTCGCTTCGAGTAACTCCGGCGACGGAACCCGGAACGTCCTCATCATCGAGCTCCGACCCCTCCGCTCCGGTAACGAACAGGTGGCCGGCATCTCGTGAAGTGTGAAGGCCTGCGGTGAGCTTGACCTTGTTTGCCTTGGCCAGATCGAAGGTGTACGAACCCACCAATCCCAACTTGGACAAGAAGTCCTTCGAGTTGAGATACTCCAGTTGAACGCTTGCCGGGCCTTGCGTGTAGTTCAGGCCCAGGACCGCAACGAAATCGATATCGCCTTCGTCGGAACGATCGGTGGCGAATTTTTCGAAACCGTCATCGGCGCGGCGCGACCACGCGTCGTAGTACGCCCCGTAGATAGCGAGTCCCTTTGCCGGCCTGAATTCACCGCTAGCGCCGGAATAGGTGTTGGGCACGGCGCGGCTCGTCGAGCTGCCCAGCAGCAGGCTGTCATGCAGTTGGCGACCCAACTTCATGTCCGCGGCCTCGCCGAATTTCAACTTGACGAACGCTTGCGCGATCTTGCCGAACGAGTCGTGAAAGTCTCCGTTGTTGTCAGCCTTCAGAACGTCGGAACGTACCGCTCCGCTGGCGTCCAGCTTCGTCACGCTGTAGCCCGACAACCCGATCCCGATCATGTCGGCGAAGAATGGGGATTCGTAGTTGAGCTGCAGGCCGAGTGCAGATTGTGAGCGATCATCTGCCGAGTTTTCGAACTCGCGGTCGAAGTAGATTCCACGTGCTTTCAACTCGAGCTTGTGCCCTTGCGCGCTGTCCGCCGCCGACACGCACGGCACGAAGGCGGCGGCGCACAAGCCCGACAGGACGCCGATTGTCAGTCTCTTCTTCATTGTTTCCTCCTTGGTTGGTTCGCTTTCGCCCTCGCAGAGCAATGCGGATTGACGTTGCGACGAGACCCCTTCTTCCTGGGGGTGAGCTTCGGTAGTCGTCGAACGCAGGCGAAGTATGGGATTCCCGTTTAATTGCGGGAAATGCAGAACTGAACGAGATAATTGCTGTTCAGGCATGAATAGGGGCGAGTCCCGCCGCGCCGTCCATGTGACGTTGGGGAACGCCTTTACGCGGCCTGTCCGGGCTCGCCTAACGGAACGTGAACCTTCCCCCTGAACAACGGACGCGCGGTGCGAATCAGGCCCGCGGAGACGATGTCGGGAATCGTGTCCCCCGGATCCCCGGAAACTTGCAGACGTATTTCGAGCGTTCCGGCGGGCTGCTCAATGCAGACAAGCAACGGATCGTGGGGCTTTGGGCGGGCCAACTTCTGCACCACGGTGCCCGGGATGATGGTCGTTGCAGCAAGGCACAGCGCCCCCGTTACGGCATACGCGGAATGGCAGTTCCAAGGGGTGAAGTAGCGGGATGCGATCACCCCTCGACCTTGCGGGGACGCTACCAGGGCGATTTTCGGCAGCACCTTGTCGCGTACGTCGCCGAGCCCGGCCAGCAGGGCGATCTGGCGCCGTATCGACTCCAGGCGGTTCTTCAGCTTGCTGTCGGCATCGAGCTCGGCCTTCGTCTCATGACCGGTCTTGCCCATCGCCAGGGCAGGGACGAAAACCAGTGGCGTCGAGAAATCGATGCAGGACACCTCTACGCCATCGATGACATCGACGAGCCTTCCCGTCGGCAGCAGCCTGCCTGTCTTGGCGCCGGCTGCGTCGCGGAAATTGAGCTGGATCGGCGCTCCACTGCCAGGGACTCCGTCGATCCGCGCGAGACCGTCATAGGTCACCGTCCCGCCGGGTGTCTGGATGACGGCCTCGACAACCTTGCCGGTATTGACGTTGAAGATGTTCAGGGTTGTGACGGGGGCCGTCGCAGCAACCAGTCCGTTCTCAATTGCGAACGGCCCGACGCCGGCGAGCATGTTGCCGCAGTTGGGCGTCGTATCCACGGTCTCCGTTTCCACCGACACCTGGGCGAAAAGGTACTCGATGTCGATGCCGGGGCGGCTAGACGGACTGACGATCACGACCTTGCTTGTCAGCGTGTCGCCGCCGCCGATGCCGTCGATCTGGCGTGCGTGGGGCGACCCCATTGCCGCAAGCAGTACCCGGTCACGCTCGGCCGGATCGGAGGGAAGATCCGCGGCATGGAAATATGGCCCCTTCGACGTACCTCCGCGCATGAGCGTGCAGGGAATACTCAACAGCATGGCGATGCTCCTCCGTCTCAACGATGGGACCATTGTGGGGTTGGGACGGTGAGCCGTGAAATGCAATAATCGAGTCAATTAGTGCCAGAATGGCATTATTAAGACGGATCAGGTCGCGGTTCGGCCCCCTGGCTGCAAGCTTTCGGCGAACCGCCGTACGTGAGTGAACGCCTCGCCGAAGTAGGCCTCATAGGTGTCCTGTTCGACGAAGCCGAGATGCGGCGTGCAAAGGATGGCCGGGTGGTTGAGGTAAGGCGAAGCGCCATCCGGTTCCTCTTCGAAGACGTCAAGTGCTGCCGCGCCCGGGCGCCCCCGGGCAAGTGCTTCGAGCAAGGCGCCGGGGGCCAGAAGCTCTGCGCGGCTGGTGTTAACGAGCAATGCATCGGGCCGCATCGTCATCAGGTCCGCGACGCCGATCATGTGTTTCGTCTCGGGGCCAAGCCTCAGGTGCAGGGTCAGAACGTCGAGTTGGGTGAGGAACTGACGGCGGTCGGCAATGAACTCGTAGCCCGCTTCGAGCGCCGCCGCGCGCGACGAGGCCCGGCCGTGCACGACGACGCGCATCCCGAAAGCGCGCCCGATGGCGGCAACGCGGTTGCCTATCTTGCCGAGGGACCAGATGCCCAGCGTCCGGCCATGCAAGGTCCTTCCGAGTCCCTCGTCCTCGAGTTGCGAGCGCGTCCGCTGCCAGATTCCTTGGGCAAGGTGTTCGGCGTAAGGTACCAGTCGGCGCGACGCGCCAAGGATCAGGGCCCATGCAAGTTCGGCAGGTGCGACGGGATTTCCTGTGCCATCCCGCACTTCGATGTTCCTCCGCCTGCATGCGTCGAGATCGATGCAACCCGAAAGGCGTCCCGTCTGGACGATCAGCCTCAGCCGCGGCAAGGCTTCGACGATGCGCGCCGTGATCTGCGTCCGCTCCCGGATCAGGACCAGGCAATCGGTTTCCCGCAGGGCCTCGATCAGGGCGTCTTCGTCCGCGATCCGCTCCGTCAGCGTGTGCAGGATCACCGAAATGCCATCGAGTTCCTTCGTCGCTTCTAGGCGCGGGACGACGCCTTGGTAATCGTCGAGCACGGTCACCCTCATGGTGGCTCTCCTGTCAATGTCGTATTGCGGTTATCGGCGGACGAGCGCCCAATCGTCCCGACGGCGTGCCGAATGCCGAGTGACGCGTAGATCGGGCGCAGATGCATGCGCAGGAATTCGAGTTTCATCCGGAAATGAAGGCCCACGATCAGCAGCGCGAACCCCGCCGCGAGCTCGGCGAATTCGGGGGCGAGAGACTCGGCCCACCACCCGGCGACCAGGCTTCCCACTGCGGCGGCGCCAAGGTTGGCTGCTGTATAAAGCGCAAGAACGCGGCCGCGCAGGGCGACGGGGAGGATAGTCTGCAGCACGGTATTGGTCGATGCGTTGCCACTGATCAGCCCGAAACCGACAAGGAAGAGCATCGCCGCCCCGAGCCAGAGCGTTTCACTCAGCGCGAAGCCGATCAGTGCGAGCGCGGCGAGCAGGTTGGCGGACGCTATGACGCCGGTCAGTCCGCGTACCGACGGTCGCATGACAAGGTACACAGATGCTCCCAGCGCTCCTGCGCCCGCGCTGCCCAGGAGGATTCCAAGCGTGTGCGGGCCACCGTCGAACACATCACGCGCGAAAACGGGCATCAGCGGAACGTAGCTCGCGGCGAAAAAGTTGAGAAGAGCCACCTGCTTGAGCAATTTGCCTGTGGGAAAGCTGCGTCGCACGAACTGCCGCCCCTCCAGCATCGCAGCGAGGAATGGCGTCGCGGCGGTCGGGTGATGCGGAATGCGGATCCTTAGCAGCGCGACGACAACCGCGAGAAACGACAAGGCGTTCAATGCGAAGCAAGCCGCCTCCGAAGTCATCACGAGCACGATGCCGGCCACCGGAGGACCGACGAAACGGGCGACGTTGAAGATCAGCGAGTTCAGGGCGATAGCGTTTGGGAGATCGTCCTTGTCGGGGACCAGGGGGGCTGCCAGTGCGTGCCGTAGGGGGGCGTCCAGACTATTGAGCAGGCCGAGAAAGGCTGACGCAATCACGATCTGGAGCGGCGAGATCCATTCGCCGACGGTCGCAAGCGCGAGAAAGCTCGCCTGCGCCAGCATGAGCAGTTGCACCGCCAGCATCAGCCGCCTGGGGTCCGAGCGGTCGATGAGGATGCCGGCGAACGGCGCGGCGATGAGCTGCGGGGCCTGCGCAAGAAACGCGATGACCCCGAGCAAGGCCGCGGAACCGCTGAGACGGTAGGCGAGCCAGCCGAGCGCCACCTGCTGAATCCAGCTACCCAGCAGCGATACGGACTGGCCGCAGAAAAAGAGGCGATAGCTGCGGTGGCGAAGCGCGCGCCAGGGCCGGACGGACATCCGCGAGCTAATCGCCGCGGTGCCTTCAGCACTCCGGAGCGGCTCCTCCAGACTCATTCGCTGCCAACGCCTACCGGGTTCGGCATCCGCTTTTCTATCGCCCACTTCAGCAGTGCGGCGGTGCGATAGATGCCGTGGGCGAACTTGCCGTAGGGCATGGTCAGGAACAGCGCCATCACTGCGCCAAGATGCGCGGCAAGGAGCAGTGCCATCGCCGAAGTATCGCGTCCGGCAAGCAGCGCCAGGCCTGTCGCGCTGGTCAGCAGAAGCAGTGCGATGAATCCTCTGTCCATCGGCTTCTGTGCGGCGTCCCCATGCTGCGAATTGCGCCGCACATTCAACCAAAGCAGTCCTGCCGGGCCGATGAGCAGGCCGATACCGCCCACGGTGCCGAGCAACACGGGCAGGCTCGTAAGCGCATACGGCGCCTCCCACCCAAAGACGTAATGGTAGATGGTCGCCACCCCCGTCGCAGCGAAGCACAGCATGAAGCCGTAGAAGGTCAGGTGGTGGAAGCGCCGCCGCGCAAGGGTGCTTGCATCGTCTTCATTCGGGCAACCCTGGCCGTGGCCACCATCGAGATACTTGAGCTTGAGCACGTCATGCGCCGTCTCCGCGATCGCCACGGCGCTGGGCTCTCCTGCCGAGATCCCGCGCCAGAACTTCGCCACGCCCAAACCCAGCGCGACCGCGACAAACAGGAACACCGGCCCGAACATCGACACCAGCAGGTTGTGTGGGAAGATCGCGTAGAAGTTGCCGGCGAGCGGGGCATGGAACAGCGTGCCATTTTCCGCCAGGGCCATCGCCAGGAAGAGCGCGAGGCCGACTGCAAGCGCCAGCGCGACCGTTAGACCGTTGTTGCGGTAGAGCGTCCCGAGACTGCTCGGCCACGCGAAATCCGAGTAAGTCTGCCCGCGGACCCTGGCCATCGCCTGCGGGATGTTGACCGCGAACTCATGTGGTGGTGCGTATTGGCACGCGTGCAGACAGGCGCCGCAGTTGTGACAGAGATTCGCGAGGTAATGGACGTCGGCCTGATTGAATTCGAGTCGGCGCGTCATCGCCGGGAAAACCGCGCAGAAACCTTCGCAGTAGCGGCACGCATTGCATATCTTCATCACGCGTTCGACTTCGGCTTCGGCGGCGCTGGGCACGACGATGCCCGCGGCGAGATCGCTCGCTTCGCGGAGCAGGGCTTCAAGCTGCTGCATGTTCGACTCCTTCGTTCCTGGCTGCCGCCGCCGCAGAAGCGCCGGCGATACGTCCGAATACCGTGCCGATCGTCATGCCGACGCCGGCCGTGTAACCCTGTCCGAGCACATTGCCTGCCATCATTTCGCCGGCAACAAACAGATTGCGGCTGGGCTCACCCGTGAAGTGCGCGGCGGCCCGTTCATCGACCTTCAGGCCGAGGTAGGTAAAGGTGATGCCGGGCTTGAGCGCATAGCCGTAGAAGGGGGCGGTATCGAGCGGCAGCGCCCAGTGGGTCTTCGCCGGCGTCACGCCCTTCGTATGGCAGTCGTCGAGCACCGTGTGGTCAAAGGTGCCGACGCGACACGCAGCGTTGTAGTCGCGCACCGTGCGTACGAAGGCCTGTTCGTCGAGGCCGAGCTGATGGGCGAGTCCTTCGAGGGTGTCGGCCTTCGCGCCGGGGAACACAGGGGGCATGAAGCGACCAACGGCTTTCGAATCGATGACCGAGAATCCGATCTGGCCGGGTTGCTGGGCGACGAGCCGTCCCCAGATTGCATAGCGCTTGGGCCAGAAGTCCTCGCCCTCGTCGTAGAAGCGCTGCGCGTGCTGGTTGACGACGATGCCGAGGGAGACGCAGTCGATGCGCGTGCAGATCCCGCCGTCGTAGAGCGGCGCACGGGCGTCGACCGCGACGCAGTGCGATTGCGAGGGGTCGCCGATCGTGTCGGCGCCCGAATCCATCATCGCTTTCAGCAGCACCCCGCGATTGAAACGCGTGCCGCGGATCGCAAAGTTGTCCGCCGGCCACTCGCCGTCGGCGTTCTGGCCCCAGGCTTCGCGCAGCCATTCCCGATTGGATTCGAAGCCGCCGGAGGCGAGCACGCAGGCACGCGCCGCGATGCGTTCCTCACCGACCCACGCGGCGCGGAACTCGCCGTCGACCACTTCGAGGCGATCGACCGGCGCCTCGTAGCGGATGCGCACGCCGAGCGCTTCGGCGCTGCGGTAATAGGCGTTCACAAGCGCCTTTCCGCCCCCCATGAAGAAGGCGTTGGTGCGCGACAGATGCAGCGTGCCCGATAGCGAGGGCTGGAAATGCACGCCGTGTTTGCGCATCCAGTCGCGGCAGCGCGAGGACTCGCGGATCGCCAGCCGCGCGAGCCGCTCGTTGGTCCGGCCGCCAGTCACCTTTTTGAGATCCTGCCAGAACTCTTCTTCAGGGTAGGCCTCGGTGAGGACGTCCTGCGGGGCGTCGTGCATGCAACGCAGGTTGCGCGTGTGGCTCGAGTTGCCGCCGCGCCATTCGCGCGGCGCGGCTTCCAGCAGCAGCACGGAAGCGCCCGCCTCGCGGGCGGTCAGCGCCGCGCACAATGCCGCATTGCCGCCGCCGATGACGAGCACGTCGGGGGTGCTCGAGGTATCTTGTTTCATGTCCTGAACTCCATTCGGGGCTGGTTCCTCGTCGTGCGCTCACCGCAGTCTGCAGTTCCCCCGCACGTCGACGGCTTCACTATTGCGCCTGGCGCACTGCTTGCCCTAAGCCGCTCCGATATCGCCCCATCTCGAATCGAGATGGCCGGTCGCGACGCCGCGCCAGCGACCCTCGTCGATGAGCTGACGCACGACATGGGTCACCATGCCTCGCGTCGCCAGCGCGGCCGGCGACAGCTCGTCGTCGGAGAGACTGCACAAGAGATTCCGGCGGGAAGTCCCGTCGTCCGTGATCTCGCTCCAACTCAGCCGTGACACCGCATCGGACTGGCGCGCGAGTGCTGCCCAGGGTTGCAGCGTTGCCGCCATGCCGCGCGCCACCATGTCCATCAGCACGTAGAGCGAATCGACTTCGGCGATGACCGAGGGACGCACACCGAGCGCACTGAACCCGGCGTCGATGACCCGCCGCAGGCCGTGACGTGGTGTCGGCAGCACAAGCGGTATATCGACGATGTTTGCGAGGCGGTTCGGCAAGGCGGAAGGGCGTGCGTCGATACCGCAGATGAAGAACAGACGCTCTTCCAGCAGGGACTGAACGCTGCACCGGCTCGCCGGCCCGGTGTCGAACAGGACGGCGAGATCGAGCTCGCGGCCGTTCAACATCTGGCCAAGGTGGCCGGACATGCCCTCGACGAGGTGGATGCGGATGTCCGGGTAGTGCTCACGCATCGCCTCGATCAGAGGCAAGCCCAGCACGCCGGAGGTCGATGGCGCAAGGCCGATGCTGACGATGCCCGACAGGCGCGATTGCTGCGCGGCCGTCGCGGCCTCCCTGGCATGGCGCAGGGCAAGCTGCGCGTGGGCGAGGAAGGCGATGCCGGCATCAGTCGGCATCACCCCGGTCGCCGTCCGCTGCAGCAGTCGGGTTGCGAGCTCGCCTTCAAGGCGCTGGATCTGCAGGCTCACGGCGGATTGTGCGATTCCGAGGTCAAGCGCGGCCTGGCTGATGCTGCCGAGCTCGATCGTGCGCACCAGATAGCGCAGCTGTCTGAGTTCCATGCCGTAACCCTCCTTTCGCGACTTCTCTCCCGACGCTGGTCGCCGCCTGCTAGTTCGTACTCAACACCGCTACCGCTGCGAGTTCGTCGGTGATCTCGCAGCGGTCCGGAGCGAGTGGGCCTGCCGGGGGCGGCTGGTGGGCGGGTGGGGGCCTACCGCGAAGCGGTTCCGCCTTCTGTTCGGGCATCCCCGTCGTCCGCGTTGCGTCGCTCATCGCACCGCTCCCGCCGCCCGCTGCAGCACCTTGTCCACCATTACTCCGGCCTGCCCGAGGTAGTTCGCCGGGTCGCAGAGGCGCGCGAGGGCGTCACGGTCGAGGTGGACGTTGATCTCGGGATGCGCGGCAAGGATGTCGAGCAGTGGCCGGTTGGTGCGGATCGCCTCGCGGCACAGGTCATAGACCAGGTCGTGCGCGTATTCGCGGCCGATGTAAGGCCCGAGGCCCATCATCACCGCCTCGGACATCACGAGTCCGTTGGTGATGTCGATGTTCGAGCGCATCCTGGCTGCGTCGACCTCGAGGCCCTCGAGCACGAAGCGTGTCTGCTTGAGCGCACCGGCAAGGAGGCAGAAAGCCTCAGGCAACGCGATCCACTCGATTTCCCACGGTCCGGTCGAGCGCTCGTGGTCGGCGATCATCGCGTCCATCAGCGCAGCAGCGTGCTGGCGTACAACCGACACCGCTGCATGGATGTAGCAGCTCGAGATGGGGTTGCGCTTCTGCGGCATCGTGCTGCTTGATCCGCGGCCAGGGTGGAAAGGCTCATACACCTCGGCCACCTCGTGCTGCATCATCAGCTTGACGTCCATCGCGATCTTGCCGAGCGAACCGCCGACAAGGCCGAGGAAGGCGCCCACCTCGGCAATCGTGTCGCGCACCGTGTGCCACGCAATGTCAGGCTGCGCCAAGCCAAGCTCGGCCATCAGTCCCGCCTGGGTCTCCATCGCACCGTGCTCGATCGACGCGAGCGTGCCGCAGGCGCCGCCGAACTCGCCCATCAGCACCCGCGGCTTGAGCTGCGCGAGGCGCTCGCGGTGGCGTTCGATGCCTGCCAGGATCGCGGCAGTCTTGAAGCCGAAGGTCACGGGAATCGCCTGCTGCAGGTTGCTGCGGCCGATCACCGGCGTGTCGCGATGGCGGCGGGAGATTTCCACGAGGGCCGCCGAGATGCCCTGCAGGTCGGCGTCAACAAGTTCCAGAGCCTCGCGAATCTGCAGCACGGTCGCCGTATCGGTGATGTCCTGCGTCGTCGCGCCCCAGTGGCAATATTCGCCGAGCTTGTCGCGGCACAGCGCGTTGAGCTGCGAGACGACGCCGAGCACCGGATAGCCGATGCGCTCGGTCTGAGCACGCAGCTTGTCCATGTCGATCTTGTCTATGTCGCAGTTCTCTACGATCTCGTCGGCGGCTTCCTGCGGAATGATGCCGAGCCGCCCCTGCACGACGGCGAGGGCGCGCTCGATCTCGAGGTATTTGGCGGTACGGTTACGGTCGGACCAGACCTGACGCATCGCGTCGGTGCTGAAGATATTGCCGAAGATGCTTGAATCGATGATGGTCGCGCCCATGGGACGTTCTCCTGAAATGCGTGAAAGTTGAAAAATGGGGATCTGGTCGGCGTGCTAGGCGTGGCTGGAGAGACTGCGGGAAACGATCGCCTGGGCCTTGAGCACCACCGGACGGTCGATCATCCGGCCGTCGAGCTGCACGGCGCCCTCGGAGGTTTGCGCTGCCACAAGCACGCGTTCGGCCCACGCCAACTCCTCGGCGGACGGGCGGCACGCTTCGTGGATGACAGCGACCTGCCTGGGGTGAATGCACAGCTTCGCGCCGAAACCGAAGGCACGCGCGGAGGCGAAGTCCGCGCGGATACGCGGCTCGTCGTCGATCGCGGGCGTCACGCCTGCGACCGGGGAGGCGAGTTCGGCGCAGCGCGAAGCGATCGCGATCCGGGCCGACGCGTAGGCGAGGCCGGCCTCGTCGCCCGACAGATCGAGGTCGACCGCATAGTCCAACGTACCGAACGCGAGCCGCAGCACGCCCTCGGTCGCCGCGATATCGTCCACGTTGCGCACGCCGCGCGCCGTCTCGATCAGCGGCAACACCGCGACCGTCGGCGACACGGCGTCGACGACCTGGCGAACCTGCTCGCGCCATTCGGTCTTCGGCAGCATGATCTGGCGGACTCCGATGGCTTTGAGCAGCGCGAGGTCGTCCGCGAAGCAGGGTGACTGCGCGTCGTTGATGCGCACGACGATGCGTGAGGCATCGTCCGCGCGCCCCGGGAACCAGTCCGCGATCGCATCGCGTGCAAGGGATTTCTCGGTGGCGGCGACGGCATCTTCCAGGTCCAGGACGATTGCCCCGGCTCCGGCAGCCAGCGCCTTGTCGAAACGCTCCGGCCGGTTGCCCGGCACGAAGAGATAGGTGATCGGCATCTGCATGGTCTGAACTCCCGCCGCTCAGATCACGCCGTCACGGCGCAGGGCCGCGATTCGGTCGGCCTCGTAGCCCAGTCCCGCCAGGATCGCCTCGCTGTGCTCGCCGAGAGCAGGCACGGGGTCCATGCGCGGCTCGCCTTCCTCCCAGGAGCCCGGCGGCAGCAAGGCCGGCACGACGCCGGCCGCAGTGCCGACCTCGCGCCAGCGCCCGCGCGCCTTGAGCTGCGGGTGCGCCCACACCGCGTGCATGTCGTTCACGTGGGCATTGGCGATCTGGGCGTCTTCCAGGCGGGCAATCACCTGCTCGGCGGTCAGTGCGGCAAACGCGTCGAGGATGATCGCGCGCAACTCATCACGTGCGGCGCTGCGCCGCGAGTTGGAGGAAAAACGTTCCTCCCGCGCGAGGCCTGGCTGCAGCAGCACCTTCTCGCAGAATGCGCCCCATTCGCGCTCGTTCTGCAGTCCGAGCATGACGACCTTGCCATCGCCGGCCGGAAACGGGCCATAGGGATAGATCGTCGCGTGCGAGGCGCCGGTGCGGCGCGGCGGCGAGGCGCCGTCGAACGCGTAGTAGAGCGGATAGTTCATCCACTCGACGAGGCTCTCCAGCATCGAAATGTCGAGGTGCTGGCCGCGGCCGGTCTTCTGCCGCTGCAGCAACGCGGCGAGGATGTTGCTGTAGGCGTACATGCCGGCCGAGATGTCGGCGATCGACGGCCCCGCCTTCGACGGCTCGGCTTCCGTGCCGGTCACCGAGAGGAAACCCGACTCGCTCTGGATCAGCAGGTCGTAGGCCTTCTTGTCGCGATACGGACCGTCGCTGCCGTAACCCGAGATATCGCACACGATGATCTCCGGCTTGAGCGCGGAAAGCGCCGCATACGACAGCCCCAGGCGCGCGGCGGCACCGGGCGCGAGGTTCTGCACGACGATGTCGGCCTCCTCGACGATCAGGCGCTTGAGGATTGCCTGCGCCTCGGGATGCTTGACGTCGAGCGTCAGGCTCTCCTTCGAGCGGTTGGTCCATACAAAATGCGACGCCAGGCCGCGCACGCGCTCGTCGTAGCCGCGGGCAAAGTCGCCGACGCCGGGGCGTTCGACCTTGATGACCCGCGCGCCGAGGTCGGCGAGCTGGCGTGTCGCGAAGGGCGCGGCGATCGCGTGTTCAAGGGTGATGACGGTAATGCCTTCCAGGGGTCTCATTGCAGCTTCCTCACTTGATCACCGCGGTGGCTTCCATCGTCAGCCAGCCTTCGTGGTCCTTCGCCCACAGGCGGATCGTCTTGCCGTCCGCCTGCGGTTCGCCGCAGACAAAGAAGTGGTTGATGTCGAACACGGGGCGGATCGCGCGGAACTCGTAACGCAGGACCTCGGCGTCGGGCATCTGGTGACGCAGCAGGTCCAGCAACAGCGTCGCGATCATCGGGCCATGGACGATCAGGCCCGGATAGCCCTCGACCTCGGTCACATACTTGCGGTCGTAGTGGATGCGATGACCGTTGAAGGTCAGTGCCGAGTAGCGGAACAGCAGCACGTCGTCCGGTACCCACTTCTTCTCCCAGGCCGAGCTCGCGGGGGCGGCCTTCGGCGGCGGGGCCACATCGTCGGGTTTCGGCGCCTCGCGATAGACGATGTCGTGGAACTCGGTGAGCGCGACGTCCGATTCGCCGCCACGGCGGATCTCGTGGCGCACCTTCACGAACACCAGCGGGCCGGTACGTCCGCTCTTCTCGGTGACGTCGTGGATGGTCGAGGTGCGCGTCATCGCATCCCCGATGCGCAGCGGCTTGTGGAACTCGAACTGACTGCCGGCCCACATGCGACGCGGCAGCGGCACGGGCGGCAGGAAGCCACCGCGCTTGGCGTGGCCGTCGGGGCCGATTTCCGATTGCTTGTGCAGCGGCAGGAAGTACAGCCAGTGCCACAGCGCGGGCAGGGCGGTGCCCACCGGGGGCCGCACCGCTTCGCGGTCGAAGGTCGCCGACAATGCGGCATAGGGGGCGGCCGTCGCGATGTCGGAGACTTCCTCCGCGCGGCCGATCCATTCTTTGAGGTTCATGTTGGGTACTCCGTGGGGTATGACGAGGATCGCTCATTCCCCCGACGGCCCGGCCGGGGCCGTCGGGCCTGCATCACATCATTCCGAGGGTCTTGGGCAGCCACAGCGTGAGCGGCGGCCAGTAGGTGACGATCGCAAGGAACACCAGCATCGTCAGCAGCCAGGGACCGACGGCCTTGCTCATGTCCGTCAGGCCGAGCTTGCTGATGCCGCTCGCGACGTAGAGGTTCAGGCCGACCGGGGGCGTGATCATCCCGATCTCCATGTTCACCGTGATCATGATTCCGAAATGCACCGGATCGATGCCGAGGCTCATCGCGATCGGGAACAGGATCGGCGCGAAGATCAGGATGATCGACGCCGGTTCCATGAAATTGCCCGCGATCAGCAGGATGATGTTCGCCATCAGCAGGAAGCCGATCACCCCCAGCCCGCTCGCGACGATCCACTCGGACATCGCCTGAGGGATCTGCTCATTGGTAAGCAGGAAGGAGAACATCACGGCATTGGTGATGATGTAGAGCAGCATTGCCGAGAGGTTCGCCGACGAGATCAGCACTTTCTTCAGGTCGGACAGGCGCAGATCCTTGTAGACGAAGGTGGCGATCACGAACGCATAGACTGCACTCATCGCCGCCGCCTCGGTCGCGGTGAAGATGCCGGTGTAGATCCCGCCCATGACGACGACGATCAGCAGCAAACCCCAGATCGACTCGCGGAACGCCCTGGCGCGCTCTGTCCATGTGGCGCGGGCGGCGCGGGGGTAGTTGTTCTTGCGCGCGATCCACCACGTCGTGAACATCAGCATTCCGGCGAGCACGAGGCCCGGGATGACGCCCGCCATGAACAGTGCGCCGATCGAACTGTTGGTGGACACCGCGTACATCACCATCGCGATCGAGGGCGGAATCAGGATCCCCAGCCCGCCGGCGGAGGCAACGACACCTGCGCCGAACTTGTTCGGATAGCCCGCCTTGACCATTGCCGGCAGCAGGATCGAACCGATCGCGACGACCGTTGCCGGACTCGAACCGGACACCGCGGCAAACAGCGAGCACGCAACCACCGCACTCAACCCGAGACCGCCGGGCATGTGTCCGACCATGGACGTCGCAAATGCGATCATCCGTTTCGCCACCCCGCCATGCGTCAGGAAGTTGCCCGCCAGGATGAAGAACGGCACCGCCATGATTTCGAACTTCTCGATACCGGTGAACAGCTTCAGTGCAACGCTCTCGATTGGCACCTGGGTCATGAAGAACAGGAAGCTCAGAACCGTCAGGCCCAGCGAGATTGAAATCGGCATGCCGGTGATCATCAGACCCAGCAGGAGTACGAAAATGACAGCGGCGCTCATCGCACACCTCCGTTCTTGTTCTGGTTGTCCTTGGGGAGTTCGCGCGGATAGACGTCACTCGGGTCGGGCATGTCGCTGCCTATGTCGACCTGCTCGTCCATCCCGTCCACATGTCCGTGGTCGTGGTGAGGCAGTTCGCCAGTACGGAGGAACGATGCGCACACCTGCAGGAAACGGAAACACATGAGGGCGCTGCCCAGCGGGATTGCCGAATAGACAATCCACGTCGGCCATTCGAGATCAACCGTGGTGGGCCCCTCCAGTGCGTCCCCGATGTCGAGCCCAAGGGTGCTGAAGATGGCGTAGTGGGCACCGTTCTCCCACACGAAATGTCCGCCCAGCGCGGCGATGATGCCGGTGAAGAGTGCACCCGCGAGCAGACCGAAAACGATGAATTTGGCGCGCGTGCGATCGGGCAGCCGGTTGATCAGCACGTCGACACCGACGTGGATGCCGGTGCGCACGCCGTAGGCGGCGCCAAACTTGGCCATCCACACGAACATGATGATCGTGAGCTCCTGCGCCCAACTCATGTTGATCGAGATGAGCCAGTTCTGCACGACGGGAATTGGCAGGCCAGCGCCGTAGCGATGGACCACTGCCGCGAAGGTGATGAGCGTCGCCGCGCCGATCAGGAACGTGACGAGCCATTCCTCCAGAGCATCGAGGAATTTCATGGGGGGCTCCTTGCGGAGTTAGGGGGAGCGGCAGACGGACGATTTCATCCCGGCTGCCGCGGGAGAGAGGTTTACCGCTGGGTGACGGCCGCGGTTTCCTTGCGGATCGCGTCGATCAGGTCGCGTCCGACACGCGAGGCCATCTCTTCCTGAACCGGCATCATGGCCTTCATCCAGGCGTCCTTCTCGTCCGCAGTCGGCTCATGCACCTCGGTTTTGCCGGAAGCCTTGATCGCAGCGAGCGATTTTGCGTCGTCCTCGAGGGCAACCTTGCGGTTGAACTCAGTCGCCTCCTTCACCGCGCCCTCCAACTCCGCGCGGACATCGGCCGGTAGCCGGTCCCAGAAGGGCTTGTTGGCGACGACGACATAGCCGCTATATGTATGGTTGGTCAGGGTGAGGTGCTTCTGAACTTCGTATTGCTTCTGCGTGTACAGGTTGGAGAGGTTGCCATCCGCACCATCCACCACGCCGGTCTGCAGCGCCTGATAGACCTCGGAGAACGCCATCGTCTGCGGCAGCGCACCTATCGACCGCATGATCGACTGATTCACCTTCGACGAATTGATGCGGATCTTCTGTCCCTTGGCCTGGTCAGGCGTGCGGATTGGCTTGTTCGAACTCAGAACGCGGAAACCTGCATCCCAGTACGAGAGGCCGATGAAGCCGCGCGGCTCGAGTTTCTTCAGCAGTGAAGCGCCGATCGGCCCCTGGGTAACGCGGTGCAGCGCAGCGTCATTCGGGAAGATGTACGGGAGGTCGAAGACCTCGAATTCCTTCACGCCTGCAGGCCCGAACTTGCCCGCAACGGGTGCCAGCATATGCACCGACCCCATCTGAAGCGCTTCGAGCTCCTCCTTGTCCTTGTACAAGGTGCTGTTCGCGTAGATCTCCACCTTTACACGGCCCTTCGTGCGCTCTTCGGCTACTTTCTTGAAGTACTCGGCAGCGCGCCCCTTGGGGGTGTCAGCGGCGGCCACGTGTGCGAACTTGATGACGATCGGGTCCTGTGCCAACGCGCCGCCGGCAAAGGCGATACCGATGGCGGCGGTCAGGGCATATATGTTTTTCATGATTTGTCTCCTTGGTGTGAGCGTGAAACTTTTGTCGTTACGGGTGATGAATCAGGCCGCCGTCCGCACGTAGACCTCGCCACTGAGCAGCGGCCTGGCCGACGTCACGATCGAGGCGGAGTCGATGACCGGCACGGTGTGCATCGTTTGTGGCGCAATGTGCAGGTCACAGGCCATCTGGCCGCTCGGGTGCTCGATGACGATGCGGTACGGTGCGTTTTCGTCGATCTCGGCGAGTTCTTCAGCGACGGTATCTGGCGTGTGACATGCCGCAGCCAGCGCCAACGCGCCCGTGGCGGCATGTACCGGGTGGCAGCTTGAGGGAACGAAATAGCGCGATGCGACACTGCCGCCGTGACGCGGAGGAGCGATCATTGCGATCTTCGGCACCCCGCGGTCGGGTGAGACCTCCAGTCCCATGAGTGCTGCAGCAGCGACGCGAATCGACTCCAGGCGCTGCAGAAAGTCGTCATCGCCGTCCAGTTCTGCCTTCGACTCGTGCCCCGTCTTGCCGAGAGAGGAGGCTTTCACGAAAACGATGGGAATCGCGAAATCCATGCAGGTAACGGAAAGCCCGTCGATCACATCCTGGGCGTTGCCGGTCGGGAGCAGGCGCCCGGTTCGGGTTCCCGCCGGGTCCAGAAAATTGAGCGTGACGGGGGCACTCGTGCCCGGCACGCCGTCGAGATGAAAGCTGCCGCTGTAGGTCACTGTTCCGCCCGGCGTCTGTACGATCGCCTCGACCTGTTTGCCGCTATTGATGTTCAGAATGCGAACACGCGTGACCGGACTGGAGGCCCTGACCAGGCCGCGTTCGAGTGCAAACGGCCCCACCGCCGCGAGCATGTTGCCGCTGTTGGGCAACACATCGACCAGATCCCGGGCCACCGAAACCTGGGCAAAGAGATATTCCACATCGAGATCGGGCCGGTGCGATGGCGCCACGATCACGACCTTGCTGCTTAGATCGTTGCCACCACCCATACCATCGATCTGCCGAAGATCGGGTGATCCCATCGCCGCGAGCAGGAGGCGGTCGCGGGCGGCCGTGTCGTCAGGCAGATTCTCCGCAAGGAAGAACAACCCCTTCGACGATCCGCCCCGCATCAGCACACACGGAATGTGATCCACTTGCCTGTCTCCTTATTGCACGTTCTGCTGTTTTGTGAGGCAATGTTAGTCACAAGGTGGTAATTACTTAAATGCAACGAATGTCGTTTTTATTGCGATTTCAGCATAGCCCATGCGAGCTGCCCGCCTTGGTTGCGAGGAGACGAGATGAAGATCGATTTCGACGGCATTCAGGCGTTCGTGGTAATCGCCGAGCTGGGCGGATTCAGCAAGGCAGCGGAGCACCTCCACGTCACGCAGACGGCGCTCACACGCCGTGTGCAGAAACTCGAGGGCTACTTGGGATTGCGGCTCCTTGACCGCACAACGCGCTATGTCGAGCTGACGGCTGTCGGGCGCGAGTTCCTGCCCCAGGCCAAAGCCATCGTCGGGGAAATGACGCTTGCGGTTGGTCGACTGAAGGACATGTCGAAGAATGCCCGCGGGAGTTTCACCCTCGCCTGCGTGCCGACCATGGCATCACACGTCCTGCCCGCGGCGATCCGGCGCTACAGACAATCCCATCCCGGCAATCGGGTGCGCTTGATCGACACGACCGCTTTCGAGGTTCGTGACGCCGTGCTCCACGGCCAAGCCGAGCTCGGTATCGGAATTCCAACCGAGCGCCACCCTGAGATTCTTGAAACGCCTCTCCTGGAAGATCCGCTGATGTTCTTCTGCCGTGAGGAGCATCCCCTCAGCAAGCGAGAGTCCGTTACCTGGTCAGACATGCGCGAGACCGAGCTTGTCGTCGTCAGTAGCATGACGGCCACGCGGGTCTTCATGGACTACCAACTGGCGAAGCGCGGAATAAGCCTCAGTGGGGCCTATGAAGTTCAACACCACGCCACAGCCATCAGTCTCGTCGCCGCCGGCGTCGGGACTGCCATTCTCCCTGCATCAACGCTCGAAGACGGTGCCAGGCCGGGCGTGTGCCGGATTCCATTGGTCAGCCCGGTCGTAAAGAGAAAGATCACCCTGCTTCGCCGCAAGAACAGCACCCTGTCGCCTGCAGCGAACGCGTTCTTCGAGTTGCTGAAGAGCGGCACCTAGCGAGTGTGGGCTTGACTTTCACTCGATGCCTGCCGTCCGTGTGAGCGGCCCCGATGCTTCGGACCACGAATTACTTGAGAACAACGACATAGTGAACAAAGCGGGCCTCGCTTTTGCTTGATCGTCGGGTACCAGCGCGTGTTTATCCGCCTCGCCGCAGCGCGGGCCGGCAAACACGCGCAGAGCCGGGTCTTCGATGTCCGGTGTCAGCTGTCCCAACCCCGACGGAGCTTCGAAAAATGGCCTACATCCCCCTCTGCAAACTCAGAAACCTCATGGAAGGCGAAGCCGCGCCTTTCAATGTCGATGGCCGCGAGATCATGGTCCTGTGGCCGGAAGGCGGCGAGTTGAAGGCCTACGACGGCTTGTGTCCGCACCAGAAGATTCCCTTCTCGCGCGGCGTGTTCAACGGCCGCTACCTCACCTGTACGGCACA
The DNA here is from genome assembly GCF_006496635.1 of Azoarcus sp. DD4. Taxonomy (NCBI): domain Bacteria; kingdom Pseudomonadati; phylum Pseudomonadota; class Betaproteobacteria; order Rhodocyclales; family Zoogloeaceae; genus Azoarcus; species Azoarcus sp. DD4. The sequence continues at coordinate 3,584,070 of NZ_CP022958.1, read as the reverse complement.
CGACTGGGTGTTCGACGGGCGCAACGGCGAATGCCGCCAGGGGCAGGACTGTACGCTCACAACCTATCCATTGCGGGTGGTGGAGGGCATGGTCGAGATCGAGCTGGCCTGAGGGTGATGCGCCCTGTCCGATGCCGAGAGCAGGGCCGCGGCACTTTCGCTGTCAGCGGGCAACAGCAGAACGGTCTACCGCGGCCAGCCTGCCCTACAGCCGTTCCAGCGCAGGCCCCGTCTTCGGCCCGAACCACGCCTTCGCGAACGCTTTTTCCGTTGCCGCCTGCGAGTCCTTGCGGCCCTGCTGGCGATAGACCTCCGCCAGTCCGGCCAGCGCCCAGCCGTTGTTCCTGACCCGTCCGAGCGAATCGCGGAAGGCCTTTTCCGCCTCGTCCAGCTTGCCCTGGCGCAGCTTCAGCGCGCCGAGCGACTGGCGCACCGGGTAGTACCAGTAGGGCGGTTCCATGTAGGAGAGGGCGTCTTCGATGGCGATGGCAGCCTCGAAGGCCCGCGCCGCCGCGTCGAGGTCGCCGCGCGCTTCGGCCAGGCGGGCGCTGGCGACCTGGCGCGCGGTCTGTACGATCTCTTTGGCCGGTACCTGCCACGCCGCATAGGGCTTGAAGTCGGCGCCGGCTTCGATCTTCGCCAGCGCGTCGATCTCCTGCTGCGCGCCGGCGGTGTCCTTGTTCGCGGCGAAGGCGATGGCGCGGGCGTAGTGGTGCATCGCGCCCACCAGCGTCAGGCCGTCGGCCGGCGCGGGCAGCGCGAGGATGGTGTCCGGCGGGCTGAACATCGCATGGGTGCTGTAGAGCGCGCCCTTGATCGGCTCCAGCGAGGGGAACTGCTTGACCGCCTCGTTCGGCATCACCGCATCCAGCTTGGCCGCGGCTTCCAGCGCGGTGGCGCCGTCGCCGCCCATCTGCGCCGATACCAGCACGAAGTGGATGTTGTGCGGGTAGTAGCCCATCTTGTACATCGGGTCGGACGGCGAGGTGGTGAAGTAGCGTTCGTCGATCGCGATCGCCTGTTTGTTGGCGGCGAGCGATTCGCGGAACATGCCGACGCGGTAGTAGATGTGGGCCGGCATATGCACGATGTGGCCGGCGCCGGGCATCAGCGCCGCCAGCCGCCGGGCGAAGGGGAGCGCGCGCTCAGGCCGGTCCGAGGCTTCCACCGCGTGGATGTAGAGGTGGATGGCGCCGGGGTGGGCGGGATTGCGCTTGAGCACGGCCTCCAGCGCGGGGACGAAATCCGCGGCGCGGGCCTTCGGCCGGGTGCCGCCGGCTTCCCAGTAGTCCCACGGTTGGGTGTCCATTGCGGCTTCGGCGTAGAGCGCCTGGAGGGTGTCGTCCTTGGGGAAGCGCCGCGCCACCTGTCGCATGGCGTCGGCATAGGCGGCGTCGAGCGTGGCGCGTTCGGCCTTGGGGTCGTCCGAATAGCGTCTGGCCAGCGCCTCGATCAGGGCGCGTTCCTTCGGCGCGGCGCGATCGGACAGCGCCTTGGCCTTCGCCAGCGCAGCCAGCGCCGGCGGGTTGGCCTCGGGCGGCATCGGTGCGTTGATGTTGGGGCCGAGCACCAGGGCTTCGCCCCAGTAGCACATCGCGCACTCGGGATCGAGCTGTTGCGCCGCCTGGAAGGCGCGCTGCGCCTCGGCGTGGTTGAAGCCGAAGGCCAGCCGCAGGCCCTGGTCGAAATAGGCCTGGGCGCGGGCGTTGCGCGTGCCGACCTTGAAGCCGAGCTGGCCGAGATCCTTGTAGAGCGGCACCTCGCCGCCGGTCGCTGCCTGCATCGTGGCGGTCTGGAAGGGCGCGTTCTCGGACTTGGCGGCAACCTGCACCAGGGTGCGCAGCATCGCACCCTTGGCGAAGGGACTGCCGCAGACGCTGCCGGGATCGGCGAACAGCGGATCGAAGCCGGGCTGCGCGGCGCGCGAATCGGCGGTGCCGCCGGGCAGCAGCAGGGCGGCGGTGAAGAGGGCGAGGGCGGTGGGCAGCAGACGCCGGCGGGGGAAGGGCGACATGGTGCTTCTCCATATCTGGTGGCGCTACCTTGTTATAGACGTCGTCCGCGGGGGCGGTGGGTCGGAAGGCTCGTTCCTTTCGAGGGGACGGCGCTGATCGTCAGACCTCGTCGCCTTCTGCGCCGTCCACCGTCGGCCGCAGCGCGGCCGCCAGCCGGGCGACGTCTTCCTGCAGCCGCGTCATCGAAATCTGCAGCGCGCTGTGTTCCAGCAGTCCGGCGATGTCCGCCGGCAGCGCGTCGGCGCGCGGCAGCGGCGCGTCGCGCACCAGCACCGGCACGATCTCCAGCCGATGGGTGATGGCCTGCACGATCTCGTGGCGTACCACGTCCTTGGGGTCGTCAAGGCGGCGCTGGTTGTCGCGGCGGGCATCGAGCCAGCCTGGGCCGATCACGACCACCATCGCACGGCAGCCGGCGATGATGTCGGTGATGCGCTGCAGGAAGCGGTCGCCGGGGCGGATGTCCTCCAGGTCGATGAAGACGCGGTCGCGGCCGAGCTGTTCGGCCAGGCCTTTGGCGATGAGGGTGGCGTCGGCAATGCTGTCGTCGCGCCGGTAGCTGATGAAGATTTCGGCCTTGCGCGCAGCCTGGCGGCGGCGCAGCGCGCGGTAGAGCGGCAGGCCGGCGCCGAGCGCCAGCACTAGGTCGGCGCCCGCCACCGCGGCCACCAGCGGGGCCTCGTTGCGCAGGCGTGTGCCCAGCGGCGGGTTGATCGCAGTCTGGTCGCGCACCACCCAGGCGCGGCCGGCCAGCGCGGTGGCCAGACCGTCCGGCGTGACCGCCAGCCGGGTGAGCGAGAGTGCCGGCGTGGCCGGGCCGCGGTCGCAGTCGCCGGCGGTCATGGTTGCGGCACCACGCCAGTAGGGGCCGCGCGGCGGGGCCGAACAGGCGAGCAGGCGCAGGCTGCCGTCGGCGGCGATCACGCCGGCGCCGCGCACCATCAGCGCCTCGCGGCCTTCGCCGGCGCCGAAGCCGAAGCCGAAGCGGCCCGCCGGCTCGTCCTCGCCGCTGGCGGCGGCGATCGCCACCTGCATGCGCAGGCTGTGGCCGTCGGCCACCTGGATGTCGAGCGGCAAGGCCGCCGGCAGCGTCCAGCTCTGGCCGGCGGCAGTCAGCCGGCGGGTGCTGGCTTGCGCCGCGAACGGATCGGCGTCGGCGGCAGCCATGGCGAGCTGCAGTGCGGTGCCGCGGGCACGCAGTTCGAAATAGGGCAGGCGGCGATCCGCCTCGGGTAGCTGGAAGAGTTCGATACGGGCAAGGCCGGCGCCCGGCGCCAGGGTGCTGACCGACAGAAAGGTACGGGCGCCGTCGCCGGCATCGCCCAGCCATTCCAGCGGTGTGTCCTCGCTTGGCGGGTCCAGCCCGGCGCTGCGCAGCAGGGCGAGCGTGGCGAGCGACAGGCGGGCGCGTTCGAAGCGCACGTTCACGGTGGCGCCGGCTTCGCCGCGGTAGCGGATCAGCGGCTCGGCGGGGCCGGGCAGGAGCAGCAGCAGGCGTTCGCCGGGGGCGGCCTGCAGTGGCGGCGCAGTGGTCGCATCGAGCGGAAAGGGCAACCGCGCCAGCCACACATGCCCGATCAGTGCGCCGACGACGAGCACGCCCCACACCGCCCGCACAAGGTAGCGCCCGGCCCAGGGCGAGGGAGCGGCGGCGTCCTGCGCCATGGTCCGCGGCCCCGCTTCAGGGCCGCACCTCGACCGCGCGCGGCGACCAGGCGATCACCCAGTCGCCGGGTTCGGGCGCCCAGGCGCGCACGTAGAGCAGGTGGCTGCCGCGCGAGCCAGCGCCGCGCTCGTCCTGGCCGTTCCAGTAGAGCGGCGGTTCGCGGCCCACCCAGCTGTCGCGCGCCACCGACTGCTGCACGGTTTCGCTGCGCACACGCTGCAGTCGGGCGTTGCCGGCCTTGCCTTCGATGCGGGCGATGTCGACGCCGGCGCGGTTGAAATCCGACTTGGAGTGAAAGCCGTAGTAGGCGCGCTCGCCGCCGGTCAGCCGCAGGGTGGGCGGTTCGAACACCACCTCGTCGATGGCCACCGAGCCTATCGCCAGCGGGCCGGCGCCCAGGCCGTAGATGCGCAGCACCGGCGCGCTGCCGTCGCCCAGGCTGCTTACATGCACGCTGACGTGGCCGAGCTTGAGGCTGTCGCCCAGGCTTTCCGGCAGGGTCATGGTGACGAGCACGCGGCCGCGGAAGGGGCCGAAGGCGGGCGGCGCCGGCAGGCGGTAACGCTGCGGCGGGGCGTCGGGCACGGCGAATTCGAGCTCCACCACCGCATCCGGCGCAATGTCGTAGGCCATCACCGCCGGCCACTTGCCGCGCAGCACCGCCGGGAAGCTGAGGGTGGCGAAGCTGTAGGCCTCGGGCAGGCGCGGGCCGCCGCGCGCGAGTTCGGCGACGTCGGGCGGCGTGCGCTGGGTGAGCGCACGGAAGATCTGGCCGAGGTCGAGCTGGATGCCGACACCGCCGCCACCGCCCCCGCCACCGCCGGTGTCGGGCCGCGTGGGCGACTGGCCGTCCGGCTGCGGCGGGCCGTCGCGGGTGCCGGGGCTGAGGATGCGGGCACCTTCGCGCGGCGCGATCTGGGTGTCGGACGGCGGTGCGATCACCGCGCTGTCCGGCATGCGGCTCTGCGCGGCGCACAGCGGGGCCGCCGCCAGCAGCAGGGCGGCGAGCCCGGTACGCAGACCTGTGTTCATGGCGCCTCCCCGTGTCGCTGTCCGGCCGCCTTGTGCGAGCGAGCGCCGCTCAGAGCGTCTTCAGGTACTCCAGCAGCGCCGCCTTGTCGGCGTCCGGCAGGCCGGTGCCGAAATCGTGGCCCTGGTTGCCGCCGCCCTTGAGCGTGGTGTCGTGGCGGGTGCCGATGCGCTCGGCCTCCGGCCCGGCGGTGACGAAGCCCACCCTGATCGGATCGTAGACGTCGTAACCGCGCCAGAACACCGTCGGCCGCTGCGCCGGCGGCGTGAGCAGGTCGGCGAGCGTCGGCACCGAGCCGTTGTGCAGGTAGGGCGCGCGCAGCCAGATGCCGTCGAGGAAGGCGGCGATGTAGCCGGTGAGTGGCGCTTCGACCAGGCCGGGGCGTTCGATGCCCATGTCGCGCACCACCTTGTTGGATTCGACCGCCGCCTTCTCGCTCCAGCTGTCGATGCGGTCGCGGCTGGTGCCGATCTCGGCCAGCGGCACCACCGTGCCGGTGCGCGGCGAGGCGTGGCAGGCGGCGCAGGTGGCGTCGAATACCGCCTTGCCCTGCGCGGCGAGCGCCGCGTCGATGGGGAAGGGCCAGGCCGGCGCGCGCTTGGCGCCGAGGTAGTCCTGCAGCCAGCGCACGTGGCCGAGGAATTCCTCGTTGCTCTTGGGCGCGGCACCGAGCACGCCGAGCGCCGAGTCGATGATGACCGAGTAGGGGTCGTGGCTGTCGCCGGCGAAGTTGAGCCGCATGCCCTGTTCCGGCTTGTACTTGTTGATGTTCCACAGCGAGGGCATGTCGGTGGGCCCCAGGCTGTCGTCCATCGGCCAGCGGATCAGGAAGTACTTGGTGAGGTTCATCGAGTCGTCGCGGCCGCGCCCCCAGGGCGGGAAGTCCGGCCGGTAAAGCCAGGCGAACTGCGCCTCGCGCTCCATCAGCGTCTTCTTCGTGATCGGGATGACGAGGTAGCGGTAGATCAGCCGGTCGATCAGCGGCATGTCGGTGACCAGCCGGATCTCGGCCATCAGGTTGTCGGCGTTGAAGCGCGGGTCCTTGGCGCAATCGACCAGGAAGCGGAAGAAGGCCCACAGGTTGAGGGTGTGGTTGGGCGCGGTCGGCACGATCACCGGGGCGGAATCGGCTCGGGTCCGGTAGCTGCCGGTATGGCAGGCGGCGCAGGTGTTGGCCACGCGCGGAAAGCCGACCACCTTCTTCGAGAAGCCCACCGGCAGTTCCTGGCCTTCCTCCCACACCACGCCGAGCGAGGCGTAGCCGCCGGGGCCGGGCAGCTTGTCGGGGAAGATGCGCGGCAGCACGTAGAAGATCCAGTAGGGGATGCCGGCGCTGCGCTCGCCGCCGATCGAGCCATACTTGAAGCGCATGTCGGGATCTGCGGTGATCCACTCCGGCTGGGGCTCCTCGCGGAAGAACTTGTACCAGCCGAAGGCGGCGCCGGCCGCGCCCAGCACCAGCAGGATGACGAGCACGAGCACCAGGCTGCGGCCGTGCTTGCGGCGGTGGATGGACATGGTGCTCTCCTCGCGGCGTCAGAAGGTTTTCAGGTACTCGACCAGCGCGTCCTTGTCGGCGGCCGGCAGTTCGGTGCCGTAGGCGGGGCCCTCATGGCCCTGGTTGCCGTTGCCGGGCACGCGGGTGTCGTAGCGGAAGAGCGGTGGGCTGCCGGGCGCGGCGGGCGGCGGTTCGGCGACGAAGCCGACCCGCACCGGGTCGTAGATGTCGCTGCCGCGCATGAAGGTGGCCGGCCGCGCGCTGGCGGGTTCCAGCAGGTCGCGCAGGGTCGGGACCGAGCCGTTGTGCAGGTAGGGCGCACGCAGCCAGACGCCGTCCAGCGGCATGTTGGCGTAGCCCCAGGTCTTGCGGAAATGCTGGAAGCGGTGCGGATAGCCGGCGTAGAGCGTGGCCTGGTTCACCGCCAGCTCGCGGGTGTAGGAATCGAGCCGGGCGCGGTCGGTGGCGATTTCGGCGATCGGCGTCACATGGCCGACCTTCGCCCCCTTGAAGTCCTGCCCGCTGGCGCCGTGGCAGGCGGCGCAGTACTGCGCATAGAGCGGCGCGCCGCGGGCGGCCAGCGCCTGGTCGATGGGGTAGGGCCAGGCGGGCGGCGCGAGGTCGAGCAGCCAGTCCTCCACCCGGCCGATGGCGGCAAGGTCTATGGTGGGCGGCGTGGTGCCGGTGCCGAAGGCGGCGCTCTTGTTGCGTTCCTCGGTATGGGTGTTGTTGCCGTCCCAGTGCAGTTCCATGCGCTCGCCGTCGTCGCGCGTCATGCGCTTCCTCTGGTGCCAGATCGATGGGAAGTCGGACGCGCCGAGCAGTTCCTGCGGCGGCAGCTGCCTCATCGGGAAGTTGAACAGCACCTTGGCGGAATTGAAGGTGTCGACCCGGCCCGGGCCCCATGCCGGCTGCTCGAAAACGAAGTCGAAGCGGCCGCGCAGCATCAGCAGGCGCTCGCGCATCAGCGCGATGGCGACCGGATACACCAGGTAGCGGTCGATCGGGCTGAGCTTGCCGGCGAGGCGGTCGATCTCCGGCACGATGAACTCGCGCGAGAACTTCGGCCCGGCGGCGCAGTTGAAGAAGAAGGTCTCGAAGGCGCGGATGTCGAAACGGTGCGCCGGCATGCCGACGACGATGCGCGGCGGCGCGTCGGCCGCATCGCGCACGGTGCTGGTGTGGCACACGGCGCAGTTGAGGAAGACGCGGTCCAGGCCGAGGTTGCGCCGCTTGGAAACGCCTACCGGCAGGTCGCGGCCGGGCTCGAACAGCATGCCGAGCGAGGCGTAGCCGGGGCCGGGCAGGTGTTCGGCGCAGACCTGCGGCAGCGCCTGCCAGATCCAGTAGGGAAAGCCGGATTCGCGCTCGCCGCCGGTGGAGCCGTACTTGAAGTGCTGCAGCGGGTCGGTGTAGGTCACCGGCCGGTCGGGCAGGAAGCGGGCGGCGGCGTAGATGCCGCCGAACACGATGGCGAGCCAGGGCAGCAGCGCGAGCAGGCGCCACAGCCAGCGCAGCCGGGGTTTGTGCGGGGTGGGGCTGGCGGTCACGGCGGTCTCCTCAATGCGGCCGGGCCGGGGCGCAGGGTGCCAGGCTGGCGTAGGGACGGTCGGGCAGGGTGGCGGGCAGCGGATGGCCGGACAGCGCCGCCAGCGTGGCCTGCATCGCGCGCAGGTCGGCGGATTCGGCGAAGCCGGCGGCGTGGGCTGCGGCCGGCGGCGGCATTGGCACTTTGGGGCGCGCCGCCGGCGGCAGCGCGTTCATCGCCAGCCGGTAGGCGATGCGCGGTGCGCAGGCGGCGAGGCTGGCGCGCACGGTGGCATCGCCGCCGCGCAGGAAGGCGGGCGGGAAGGCGGTATCGGCGGCGTGGCACTGGCCGCACTGGCGGACGAAGGCCTGCAGCTCGGCCGGCCAGGGGGTGCTGCGGGCCGCGGGCGGGACGGCAAGCACCGGCATCGCTGGCGGCGCGGGTCGGTGCGGCGGCTTGATGCCGAGTCCGGCGAGCAGCGGCGGCAGCACGGCGTCGCGGCGCAGCGGCAGCGCGTCGAGCGCGTCGCTGCGGCCGGCGAGGGTGGCGCGGGCGAGTTCGTCCACCGCGGCATCGAGCGGCGCAAGGTCGGCGGCGAGTTCCAGCCGGGCGGTCGCGGTGGTGGCGGCAGCATCGGGCGGGACGAGCACGAGCTTGCGGATCGCCTCGCCGCTGGCGCTGCGCAGGGCGAGCGTGCCGCGCTGCAGGTGGAAGTGCTGCGTCTTGCCGTCCGTGCCGGGCGGCGCGAGCGCCACCGCGCCGACATCCTGGCCGGCGAGCACGAGGCGATCGATGCTGCCACCGCGGTAGCGCGCACCCGCTCTGTCGAGGCGGGCGAGCAGGCGGCTGCCGTCGGTCGCGGCGCAGTCGAGGTCGAGCCGGCTGCCGTCGGCGCTGGGGCGGGTGGTGCAGGTGAGATCCAGCGTCCGGCCGGCGACGGCGCGGCCGGCGAGCTGGTGGTCGAGCAGGCGGATGTCGGCTTGCGAGAAGAACTGCGACAGCAGGTGCAGGTAGCGCCTTGCGTCGGCGTGGTCGCGCCCGCGCCAGTGTTCGAGCGGTGCGCGCAGCGCGAGCGGATCGAAGGCGGCAGGCACGTCGGCGAGCCGGTGCGGATCGTCGCCGGCGTGGGTTACGTCGGCAAAGGGCTGGCGGTTGGGCAGCGTCGGGTCGGCGATGGCGATGCCCGCCGGCCAGCGTTGCCGCCAGTTGGCCAGCAGGTGATCGATGAAGCCGCGTTCGCCGTCGAGCATGATCGGCCGCTCGCCCGCCAGCCGGTAGCGCAGCGCCAGGCGCAGGCTGGCGGCGCGGCAGGCGATGCCGGCTTCGCCCTCGCCGCAAGCTTGCTGCCACAGCCGTTGCGCGACCAGGAAGAGGTTGGCGCGCGCGGTGGCGTTGTCGATGGCGTCCGGCACATCGACGCCGTGGCGCCAGGGCAGGCCGTAGAAATCCTGTCCGGCCGCGGCCAGGCGTGCGGCCACCGGCGGGCTGGCGCTGGTTTCGTCCCACGACTGGCGCGAGAAGATGGGGGCGGCGTTGTGGTGGCAGGCGAGGCAGAGTGCGCGGTCGGCGTAGCCCACCTGTGGCCGTCCGCCGGCACGGTAGTCGCGCACCAGCTGGAATTCGAAGCGGCCGGCGCGTTCGTTGTAGCTGATGACCTCCAGCGCGGTGCTCTTCTCGTGGTAGGCGATGTAGAGGCGGTCCTTCAGGTAGAGGTGGCCGGCGCCGGCCTGCGCGGGCGGCTCGCCGGTGACGGCGGCGACCACCCGCGGGTAGCGGAAGGCCTCGACGTCGCCGGCGGCGTGGCGCTGCAGCGAACGGCCGAGCGGGATCAGCACGATGGACAATCCTCCGTTGGCCTGGCGGGCGTCGAGCTGGCGGGCGATGTGTTGCAGCAGCGCGGTGATGGGGAAGGGCACGGTGGGCTCGCCGGCGAGCACATGGTCGAAGAGCGAGGCGCCGGCGGGGGGGAGGTTGTCGCCGGGGGGCTCGATGACGGTGGTGGGTGGTGCTGCCGCCAGGGTGGTGGCGCAGACCATGATTAAGCTTGCGATTGAATGGGTGGCGGTTCGTCTGGAGCAGGTTTGTTCCTCCCCCTTCAAGGGGGGCGTAGCAGGGGTTTCGGCGAGCACTGCTCGCCGCCTGCGTAGCGGCGAGGCGAAGCCGAGACTACTGGTTAGGAGGGGGATGGGGTTGTTGGGCGCCGGTTTAACCCCATCCCCACCCCAGCCCGGGAGCCTCCGCCTTGCTCCGTCGTTCAGCAGGCGGCGAGCAGTGCTCGCCGAAACCCCTGCCTCACCCCCTTGAAGGGGAGGGAGTGGAGTAATCCCGCGCATGGGCGGTCCTCAATTGCTGCGAATCGCCGCAACCCGCTGTTGCGTGCCCGGCCAGCAGTCTTCCTGCACCTTGCCGGTCTTCATGAATTCCTCTTTGGCGCGCTCGGCGATGTCCTTGTTGTAGAGCACGAAATTCACCACGAAGCTGCGGTCCATGTAGGCGCGGCCAAGGTAGAAGCCGGGATAGACCATGCGGATCTCGTCGCGGATGGCGAAGCCGTCGCGGCCGGCCAGCAGGTCGGGCATGCGGCGGTAGCCGGGCAGTTCGTCGGTGAAGGCGTAGTCGATGATGATGGATTCGCGCCGGCCGTCGAGCAGGCTCTGGCCGCAGTAGAGCTTGGCGGGGAACAGCAGCCACTGGTCCTTGCCGGCGATCTTCTCGGTGGCGAGCGGGTTGGCGTCGTTTTCCTCGACCAGACCGAGCTTCTTCAGCGCCGACAGATCCTCGATGCGATTGCGCAGCAGGCGCTCGCCGCGGTAGAAGACCTTGCCCTTCCACAGCGTTTCGCCGACCAGGTCGAGCTTGGCGCCGGCCACGTTCACCACCAGGCCTTTGAGCCCGCCGCCGGCGATTTCCGACAGCCGCAGCTTGCCGCTGCCGCCGCGCGGGAAGAACAGGTCGCCCTCGAACGGCCCGTCCGGGATGGGGCCGGCCGACAGCCGGGCATAGATCTGGTCGACCTGCTCCTGGTCGAGGAAGCTGAGGTTCTTGGGCGTGATCTTGTAGAGATCGTCGGGCGACAGCGGATGCTGGTATTCGAGCCGGGCGAAGTCGGGCTTGCCGGCGTAGCCTTCGGTGTAGGGCATGAAGGCGATCTCTGGCGCAGCCTTGTCCTTGCTGTCGAAGAAGTCGCAGCCCGCCAGTCCCAGGACCAGCAGGGCGGCAGCGGTGGCCGCGACGCGGCGGGGCGAACGGTGGGTCCTCATTGCGTCCCCCTGTGCTTAGAACGTGTGAATAAATCTACTGCGCGGGTCGATTGCTGCGTTGCTCACTCGCTCACTCCTCGCCTATCCATCTGATATGTCTTGTCGTTCGCGAATTCGCGCCTTGCACTCGACCCTGCTCGCTACGATTTCTTCACACGTTCTCAGAGCGTGGCGAGGAAGGCGGTCAGCGCGTTCTTGTCGCTGTCGGGCAGGTCCTCGCCGAAGCGGTGGCCTTCGTTCTCGATCTCGGCGGTGCAGCTGCTGTACACCTGCTTCACCAGGTAGGGCCGGGTCCTGAGCGCCTCGACCAGGGCGTTGGGCTTGCCGACCAGTTCCTCGGTGATGGCCTTGAGGTCGCCGAGCACCTTGGCGCCGGTTTCCTGGCCCAGGCGCTGCATGAGCGCGGCCTCCAGTTCCTTGGGTGCGGTCTTGCTGCGCACCAGGTCGGCGATGAAGGCCTTGTGCTGGAAGTTGCCCAGCGTGCCGGCGGTGACGCCGCGGCCGTCGATCTCGCTCGGGATGGTCAGCGCGAAGCCGAGCAGGGTCTCCTTGTCGGTGCCGTCCCACAGCCGCGGGCCGATGCGCAGGGTCACGTCCTCGTTGAGCAGCGTGACCTTGGGAATGCGTTGGGCCGGGTTGAGCAGGTCGGCCATCGACAGCTTGAAGAGCTGGTAGCGGCCTTCCACGCTCGGGTCGTAGGCGAGGCAGGCCGGCTGCTGCGCCGGCGGCAGCAGCTTGATGAGGCTGCCGTCCACGTAGCGCGGGCGCTGGGCGTAGAAGTCGTTGGCGGCGACGGCGGGCTTGCCGCACAGCTCCGGACCGAGGGCGTTGTTGTGCAGGAAGGGGGCGTGCGCCCACAGGTTGAGCAGCGAGATGTTGCGGTAGTGGCCGCGGCCGCCGTCGCCCGGCTCCTTGACGTTGGGGTCGGGCGGCTGGGCACGCAGGGTCTCGGAGCCGTATTCCTGCCACACATGGCCGGCCATGTGGTTGGAGTGCAGCGCACGGCAGCGGAAGGTGCCGACTTCCGATGCCGGCGTCGGCTTGTCGTTGCCCAGCCAGTCCTGGCGCAGGCCGCTCTTCAGGTCGAGTTTGTGGAAATCGAGCGCGGCGAACTGGCCGGCGGCGGCTTCCGGCTGGCTGGAGTGGCAGCGCGCGCAACTGTTGGCAAAGACCTCCCGGCCGCGCGCCACCGCGCCTTTGCCGAATTCGCGTTCGAGGTCGGCGATCAGGTCCTGATCGGTGTAGCGGGCGGCGGGCGACGCGACCCGCAAGACGTTCTCGCGCGCGGCGCGCAGGTCGGTGGCGGCGGCTTCGGCCGACATGAAGAAGTCGAGGATGTTGCCGAGACGGTCCTCGATGGCGCGGAAGTTGGGGCAGTCGCGCCGGCACTGGCCGATGTCGAACGGCGTCTGGCCGAAGCCGCGCTGCTGCGGATCGACCTGGCGCAGATCGGACAGGTGATTCACCCAGCACTGCTCGGAACAGGAGCCGATGTTGAAATACACCCGCTGGATGGCCTCGAGTGCGCCGATGGAGTCCTCGCCGCCCTTGAGGATGTGATGCACGGTGTCCTGCTGCAGCGACTTCTTCCAGCACTTGCCGTTGCGGCCGGGTTCGCACCAGCAGCGGGTTTCGTCCTTTTCGGCTTCGCAACTGGCGACCTTGCGCCATTTCAGCACCGACTCGTTGGCGAACACCGGCCGCTGCGGGATGTTGATGAGCGCGTTGATGGTGCCGGGGTTGTTCACCTGGTCGGTGGGGATGGCCGAGGTGTCGCTGGTGCCCGGCCGGGCGTGGGCGAACATCTGCCATTCCAGGGTGTTGGAGGCCATGCCCGAGACCATGATCTCGGAGATGCGGGTGTACTGGTTGCCGATCAGGCCCTTGATGTTCTCCCACTTCGGATTGGCGGGGTCGGCCGGCGGATTGAGCGGATCGAAGGCGATGTGGCAGGAGCCGCAGGAGGTGCCGATCAGGAAGGGCGGCTCGATGGCGCCGTCCTGCAGGTGGGAGCGCGCCGCTTCGCCGCGTCCGCCGGCGGCGGCGATCGGCCGGTTGTAGCCTTCCCAGCTGCCGAGGCCGCCGTTCAGCTTCTGCCAGGCGGCCTTGTCGAAGCGCGGATTGGGGAACTTGCGGATGCCGAGCGCGCCGGTGGAGGTGCCGAACTTGAGGTCGCAGGCCGACTGGCGCTGGTCGGCCGGGCCGTGGACCTCGCCTTCGGCCAGCGGCGCATCGGCGAAGTCGCAGGCGGGGTCGCGGTAGCCGTCGCGGCCGACATGGCGCAGCAGTTCCTCGTCGCCCGGGCACCAGTCCATGCCATAGGTTTCGTCCAGGCTCTTGGCCGGGCAGTTGTCGCTGCCCGGCACGCAACAGGCGGGGTCGTTGATGATGCCCCAGGCGCGGAAACGGTCGTCGCGCTGGTCGGCGCGCAGCACGCGGAACCAGTCGATCAGCACGCCGACGCGCTGCTGGAAGACGTAGGTGTGGAAGCGGTCGTTGCCGGCCGTGGCCTTGAACCAGATCAGCCGCCCGGCGCACTGCGAGGCGTCGAGCCCTTCGCGCGCACAGGCCTCGTAATAGGGCGCGTCCTGTTCGTGGACCACGCGGGTGCCGCCGGGCGGGGGCGCCACCGCGGCTGGCGTTCCGCTTGCCGGGGCGGCCGGGGGCGACTGGGCGATCAGGGGGCGTGCGGCGAAGTAGGCGAGGGCGGCGAAGGCGATCGAAAGGACTGCGAGCAGCTTGCGCGTCGTCATGATGCGTCCTCCTGCGGGCTGCGGATGCACACAACCGGGGGTGGTCGTACCGGACGCACGCCGGGCGAGGCGTTGCATGACGCAGGCACGTCCGGCCATGCGCCACGAATGCCCGCGATATGCATCGGTGCGACGAATCTCTCTGCCGGCTTGGGGTTGCGCGGTGCTGCCGCAGTGCGGCAAGCCTTCTCGATGACCGGCTACAGGTTAGTTAATTGGTAGCAGGAAATACCCTGTTTGCAAGAAGCGTTGCAAAGCCGCGGTGACCGCCGGCCGGGCCTTGCGGTCCGGGGGGCGTGCTTGCCAGACTGGCAGCGAGGCCGGCCGCAGCAGGCCGACGATGCGAGGAGGGGACGAAATGCCCGAGGCGATGCCGACCATCCTGTTCGGTGCTTTCGACCGCCACAACCTCGGCGATCTGCTGTTCCCGCATCTGCTGGCTGCTTTGCTGCCGCCGGGCGCGCGCCTGATCCATGCCGGCCTGGCCGAGCGCGACCTGCGCCGCCATGGCGGCCACAGGGTCCATGCGCTGGCGAGGCTGGCATGCGAGTGGGGCGGGCGGCCGCTGCGGCTGATCCACGTCGGCGGTGAACTGCTGACCTGCGATGCTTGGCAGGCGGCGGTGATGCTGCAGACGCCGGCTGCGGCACGCGCGGTGATCGCCCGTCTCGACCGCCGGCCGGCCGAACGGCAGGTGTGGGCGGCGCACGAACTGGGGCTGTCGTCGCAGGCGCCCTATGTGGTGCCGCGGACGCTGTTCCCCGGTGCGGTATGCGTGCTCTACAACGCGGTCGGCGGCGTCGGGCTGGTGGACAGCCCGCCGGCGCTGCGTGCCGAGGTGCTCGCCCGGCTTGCCGAAGCCGACGCGGTGGGCGTGCGCGACCGGCAGACGCTGGCCTATGTCGCCGCGGCGGGCATCGCCGCGCAGCTGATGCCCGATCCGGCGGCGATGACGGCGGCGCTGCTCGGTGCGCGCATCCGGCGTCGCGGCCGGACGGGCGAGGTGGCGGCGCTGGGCGCGGCGTTTCCGCAAGGCTATCTGGCGGTGCAGTTCAGCGCCGATTTCGGCGACGACGACACGCTTGCGGCCATCGCCGCCGGACTGGATCGCGCCGCGGCCGATGCCGCGTGCGCCGTGGTGCTGTTCCGCGCCGGGGCGGCGCCCTGGCATGACGAGCTCGGCTGCCTGCAGCGGCTGGCGGCGCGGATGCACGCGCCGGTGCACGTGTTCAATTCTCTCCACGTTCTCGATATCTGCGCGCTGATCGCCGCCAGCCGCGGCTACTGCGGCAGCAGCCTGCACGGCCGCATCGTGGCGATGGCCTGCGCCCGGCCGCGCATTAACCTGCTGCATCCGTCGGCGGCGGCGCGCAGCGGCAAGCAGATGGCCTATGTCGAAACCTGGGAGCCGGCCAGCGTGCCGGCGGCGGTCGGCGTGGATGGAATCGCCGGCGGCGTGGCGGCGGCGCTGGCGGTCGATCGGCAGCTTCTGGCAGAGACGGCCGAGGGCTTGGTCCTCACCGGCCGGCAGCGCTTTGCCGCGTTGCTCGACCGCTGCCCGGTGGCCCCCCGCTAGCGCAGGTTGCGCATCGACGAGCGCAGCTTGTAGCGCTCGCCGGGGTGGATCAGCCGGGCGTAGCTGACGAGGTGCTCGTTCGACCAGGTGCGGCGGGTCATCCGCAGGCAGGGCGCGCCGGGTGTCGTCTCCAGCCAGGTGGCGGTCTGCGGATCGAGCGGCACTGCCTCGACCACGTGCTCGACGTCGGAGATGGGGCAGGCGGCCACCAGCACCTCGTTGGGGGTGTGGCGCGAAAAATCGGTATCGAGGTAGTCCGGCGCCCATTTCGGATTGACGTAGCGTTCCTCCAGCTGGATGGGCACCTCGTTCTCGCGATGGACGATGAGGGTGTGGAACACCCGGCTGCCCAGGCGCACGCCGAGGCGCAGCGCGACCTCGTCGTCGGCCTCGATTTCCTCGCGGCAGAGCACCTCGTTGCGGTAGGCATTGCCGCGGCCGCGTACCTCGGCAGCGATGTTGAGCACCTCGTCCAGCACGGATTCGGCCTTGCGCTCGGTGACGAAGGTGCCCAGCCCGGGCTGGCGGACGAGGTAGCCCTGCCGCACCAGGTTCTGGATGGCCTTGTTGGCGGTCATGCGGCTGACGCCGAAGTCGCGCGCGAGCTGTTCCTCGGGTGGAATCCGGTGGTGCAGCGGGTAGGCGCCGCGGTGGATCCTGTCGAGCAGGAAGGTCTCGATCTGGCGGTAGCGGGGCGCGGGGCTGGCCATGGGCGGTCTGTCGCGGGTGCGGCGCGTTCAGCCCTGCGAGGGCAGCAGGCCGGGCGGCATCAGTGCCGACAGGCAGCGGCTGTGCAGCAGCGCGGTGGCGGCGGCGATGTCGGGGGCGAAGTAGCGGTCTTCGCGGTAGAAGGGCACGCGTTCGCGCAGCAGGGCGCGGGCGGCCTCCAGCGGCGGCGAGCTCTTCAGTCCGGCGCGAAAGTCCAGCCCCTGGCAGGCGGCCAGCCATTCGATGGCGAGGATGCCGCGCAGGTTGTCGGCCATCGCCCACAGCCGGCGGCCGGCGTTGGGCGCCATCGACACGTGGTCTTCCTGGTTGGCCGAGGTCGGCAGGCTGTCCACGCTGGCGGGATGGGCGAGCGCCTTGTTGTCGCTGGCGAGCGCAGCGGCGGTGACCTGGGCGATCATGAAGCCGGAGTTGAGCCCGCTGTGGGCGACGAGGAAGGGCGGCAGGCGCGACAGGCCGGCGTCGATCAGCAGTGCGATGCGGCGCTCGGAAAGTGCGCCGATCTCGGCGAAGGCAAGCGCGAGGTTGTCGGCCGCCATCGCCACCGGCTCGGCGTGGAAGTTGCCGCCGGAGAGAATGTCGCCGCCCCCGTCGGCATCGGCGAACACCAGCGGGTTGTCGGAAACGGCGTCCGCCTCGGCGGCGAGCACCTCCGCCGCCTGGCGGATCTGGGTGAGACAGGCGCCCATCACCTGCGGCTGGCAGCGCAGCGAGTACGGGTCCTGCACCTTGCCGCAGGCGACGTGGGACTGCGCGATTTCACTGCTCGCTTCGAGCAGGTGGCGGTAGGCGGCGGCCGCGTCGATCTGGCCGCGCTGGCCGCGCGCGGCGTGGATGCGCGCATCGAAGGGCACGCGCGAGGCGAGCGCCGCTTCCACCGTCAGGCTGCCGCACACCAGCGCTGCGGCGAACAGGTCTTCCGCATCGAAGAGGCCGCGCAGCGCGTAGGCGGCGGACACCTGGGTGCCGTTCACCAGCGCCAGGCCTTCCTTGGCGGCGAGCGTGAGCGGTGCCAGCCCTGCCGCCGCGAGCGCCTCGCGCGCCGGCAGCCAGCAGCCGCGGTGGCGGGCGCGGCCTTCGCCGAGCAGCACCAGCGCCATGTGGGCGAGCGGCGCGAGGTCGCCGGAGGCGCCGACCGAACCCTTGGCCGGGATCTCCGGATAGACCCCGGCATTCACCAATGCGACCAGCGCGTCGATTACGTCGCGGCGCACGCCCGAGCAGCCGCGCGCAAGGCTGTTCACCTTGAGCAGCAGGATCAGCCGCACGGTGTCGTCGTCCAGCGCCTCGCCGACGCCGCAGGCGTGCGACAGCACCAGCGCGCGCTGCAGCTGTTCGAGTTCGTCGCGGGCGATGTGGGTCTGGGCGAGCTGGCCGAAGCCGGTGTTGATGCCGTAGGCGACGCGGTCCTCGTCGACCACGCGGCGTACGCAGGCGAGGCTACGCGCGATGGCGTCGTCGGCACCGGCGGCGAGTCGCAGCTGCAGCGGGCCGTGGTAGGCCTGCCGCAGCTGGGCCAGCGTGAGGCTGCCCGGTACCAGCTCGATCTCGCTTCCGCCCATTTCATGCCTCCCGGCCGGCGTCCAGCATCGGCAGGTCGAGACCGTTGTCGCGGGCGCAGCGGCGGGCTGCTTCGTAGCCGGCATCGGCGTGGCGCATCACCCCGCTGCCCGGGTCGTTGCGCAACACACGGCCGAGGCGCACGTGCGCTTCCGGCGTGCCGTCGGCCACGATCACCACGCCGGCATGCTGCGAGTAGCCCATGCCGACGCCGCCGCCGTGGTGCAGCGATACCCAGGTGGCGCCGCTGGCGGTGTTGAGCAGCGCGTTCAGCAGCGGCCAGTCGGACACCGCGTCCGAGCCGTCCAGCATGCGCTCGGTCTCGCGGTTGGGGCTGGCGACCGAGCCGGAATCGAGGTGGTCGCGGCCGATGACGATGGGCGCCTTCAGCTCGCCGCTGGCGACCATGGCGTTGAAGGCCTGGCCGAGGCGGGCACGGTCGGCCAGGCCGACCCAGCAGATCCGCGCCGGCAGGCCCTGGAAGGCGATGCGCTCGCCCGCCATGTCCAGCCAGCGGTGCAGCTGCGGGGCGTCCGGGATCAGTTCCTTGACCTTGGCGTCGGTCCGGTGGATGTCTTCCGGGTCGCCGGACAGCGCCACCCAGCGGAAGGGGCCGACGCCCTGGCAGAACAGCGGGCGGATGTAGGCGGGCACGAAGCCGGGGAAGTCGAAGGCGTTGGCGACGCCTTCTTCCAGGGCCATCTGGCGGATGTTGTTGCCGTAGTCGAAGGTGGGCACGCCCATCTGCTGGAAGTCCAGCATCGCGCGCACATGTACCGCCATCGAGCGCCGGGCGGCGGCGACCACCACGTCGGGTTCGGTCTGCGCGCGGGCGACGTATTCGTCCCAACTCCAGCCGATCGGCAGGTAGCCGTGCAGCGGGTCGTGGGCGCTGGTCTGGTCGGTCACCATGTCCGGACGCACGCCGCGGCGCGCCAGTTCGGGCAGTATTTCGGCGGCGTTGCCGCACAGCCCGATCGAGACCGCCGCGCCGCGCTCGACGTAGCGCTGGATGCGGGCGAGTGCGTCGTCGAGGTCGGTGGCCTGTTCGTCGAGGTAGCGGGTGCGCAGCCGGAAGTCGATGCGCGACTGCCGGCATTCGACGACCAGCGCGCAGGCGCCGGCCATCGTCGCGGCCAGCGGCTGGGCGCCGCCCATGCCGCCGAGGCCGGCGCTGAGCACCCAGCGCCCGGCAAGGTTGCCGCGGTAGTGCTGACGGCCGGCCTCGGCGAAGGTTTCAAAGGTGCCCTGCACGATGCCCTGCGAGCCGATGTAGATCCACGAGCCGGCCGTCATCTGGCCGTACATCATCAGGCCCTTGCGGTCGAGCTCGTTGAAATGTTCCCAGGTGGCCCAGTGCGGCACCAGGTTGGAATTGGCCAGCAGCACGCGCGGTGCATCGCGGTGGGTCTCGAACACGCCGACCGGCTTGCCCGACTGGATCAGCAGGGTTTCGGTGTCACCGAGCCGGCGCAGCACCTCGACGATGCGGTCGTAGCACTCCCAGTCGCGCGCGGCGCGGCCGATGCCGCCATAGACCACCAGCGCCTTCGGATTCTCGGCCACCTCGGGGTCGAGGTTGTTCATCAGCATGCGTAGCGGCGCTTCTGTCAGCCAGCTCCGGGCGCTGAGGGTGGTGCCGCGCGGGGCGCGGATTTCGGTGTCGCGGAACGTGCTCATGGCGATGCTCCTGGTCGGTTCCGGCGGGGGCGCCCTGGCGTCAGCCGTCCAGGGTGAGCAGGTGGATCAGCCGCGCCGCAACGCGGGCGCTGCGGTTGTCGATGTCGAACTCGGGGTTGAGTTCGGCGAGTTCGGCGAGCCGCAGCCTGCCGCTGTCGCGCACACGCTCGACGAGCGGTTCGAGCAGGGCCAGCGGCACGCCGCGGGCGGCCGGCGCGCTGACGCCGGGCGCTTCGCAGGCGGGCAGCACGTCGAGATCGATGCTGAGGTGGACGTGGTCGCAGGCGGTGACGAAGGCATCGAGTTCGGCACCGATGGCGGCGATGCCGGACGGCGTGATGTCGCGGTCTTCGCGCACCAGCACGTCGAGTTCGGCGGCGCGACGGTAGAGCGCGCGGGTGTTGGCGGCGCGGCTCACGCCCAGGCAGGCGTAGCGGAAGGGCCAGCCGCGTGTGGCGCAGGCCTCGGCGATCTGCGCGAAGGGTGTGCCGGAGGAATGGGCGTGGGCCGGATCGCGCAGGTCGAAATGGGCGTCGAGATTGACGATGCCGATGCGTGGCGCTTGCGTCCCGCGGCCGGCGAGGTGCCGCGCCAGGCCCTGCCAGCTGCCGAAGGCGAGTTCGTGGCCGCCACCGAGCACCACCGGCAGGTGACCGGCGTCGAGCAGCGCGGCGACCCCGGCCGCGAGCCGCAGCTGGGCGGCGTCGAGGTCGCCGTCGGCACAGGCGACGTCGCCGGCGTCGAAGGCCGGCCCGTCGCGATGCCAGGCCAGCCCCGCCAGCGCCCGGCGGATTGCTGCCGGCCCGGCGGCTGCGCCCGTGCGGCCGAGATTGCGGCGCACGCCCTCGTCGCAGCAGAAACCGAGCAGCGCGACGCCGGGGGCATCCGCCGCGGCCAGTGGACGGACCACCTGGTGCCAGCGCAGGCTGTCCGGCTCCGGGTCGATGCGTCCGCGCCAGGCGGTGACGCTGTCGGGCGGGTCGTTCATGGCTGGGGGATGCCGTTGAAGATGCGCTGGCGCAGGCGACCGGCCTGCACCGCGTAGGCCAGCTCGACCGGCCGGGCAACGTCCCACAGGCAGAGGTCGGCCCGCCAGCCTTCGGCGATGCGGCCGGTGTCCGGCAGGCCGAGCGCGCGCGCGCCGTGCGCAGTCATGCCGGCCAGCGCTTCGCGCGGCGTGAGCCGGAACAGCGTGCAGGCGAGGTTGAGCATCAGCGTCGGCATGAAGAATGGCGAGCTGCCGGGATTGGCATCGGTAGCGACGGCCATCGGAACGCCATGGCGGCGCAGCGCTTCGACCGGCGGCAGGCGCGCTTCGCGCAGGGTGAGGAAGGCGCCGGGCAGCAGGGTGGCGACGGTGCCGGCCGCGGCCATCGCGGCGATGCCGGCTTCGTCGAGGTATTCCAGGTGATCGGCTGAGAGCGCGTGATGACGGGCGGCAAGCGCGGCGCCGCCGAGCCGGGAGAGCTGTTCGGCGTGGGCCTTGACCGCCAGGCCGTGACGGGCGGCCGCTTCGAACACCTGTTCGCACTGCTCCGGGCTGAAGGCGATGTCCTCGCAGAACACGTCCACTGCGTCGGCCAAGCCTTCGGCCGCGGCAGCGGGGATCATCTCCTCGCACACCAGGCGGATGTAGCCGTCGGCATCGCCGTCGAATTCGGGCGGCAGCGCGTGGGCGCCGAGCAGGGTGGTGCGCACCCGCAGCGGCAGCGTCTCACCGAGGCGGCGGGCCACGCGCAGCATCTTCAGCTCGTCGGCCACGCTGAGTCCGTAGCCGGACTTGATCTCCACCGTGGTGACGCCGTCGGCGAGCAGCGCCGACAGGCGGGGGAGGGCGGCGGCGAAAAGCGCGTCCTCGCTGGCGTTGCGGGTGGCATACACGGTGGAAAGGATGCCGCCGCCGGCGTGGGCGATGTCGGCATAGCTCGCGCCCTCCAGCCGCAAGGCGAATTCGCCGGCCCGGTTGCCGCCGAATACCAGGTGGGTGTGGCAATCGACCAGGCCCGGCGTCATCACGCCGCCGCATGCCATTTCGGTGGCGCCGGCGACATCTGCCGCGGTCAGCGCGGCCGAAGGGCACAGCCGCGCGATGCGGTCGTTGGCCACGACCACCGCCATCGGTGCAGGCAGTTCGCGTTCGCCGTCGAAGATGGTGATGTCCCGCCACAGCAGGCGGGTGGGTTTGCCGGACATGGATGGGCCTCTGCCTGATTTCTTGTATAGACAATATGAAGCGCGGCGGTACGCGTCAAGCCATCCCGCCCCCGCCATCAGCGCCGGCGCAGTGTTAGCGCGGATTTGTCTATACATGGTGATGCCCGTCCCTGAGCTGCGGGAATCTTATGTGGCCGGCAGCGTTCCAATTGATGGTCGCGTGTCGGTCGGGGGGTACCGTGACAAAGATCGTCCAGGCGAGCTGGCTGGCCCGTCCAAGGAACAATACGCAGGTCAAGACCGCGTGGGAGCGATTCCTTGGTGGCGAAGCGTATGCGGCAGGCGTCGGCCTGCGGCGCGCCATTGACGATTCATGGCGGCGCTGCCTGGTCGGCCGGGTCGATCCGGTGCGTGGCGAAGCGCTGCCGCGGGTCGGCCGGGATGGTCTCGAAGCGCTGCGCAAACGGCATGAACGCCTGATCTCCGCGAGTGCGCCCTTCATGGTCCAGTCGCGCGGCCTGCTGGCCCAGACCGGCACGGTGATGGTCCTTACCGATCCGGAAGGGACGGTGCTGGACGTCGAGGGCGACCCGCGCATCCGCGACGCCATGGCGGCGGCCGGCATGGTGCCGGGCAACAACTGGCAGGAGTCCAGCATCGGCACCAATGCCATCGGCACCGCGCTGGCGCTGGGGCAACATATCCAGGTCCACGGTGCCGAGCATTTCTGTGAGCCCATCCAGAAGTGGACGTGCTCCGCCGCGGTCATCCGCGACCCGGTGGATGCAAGCATCGTCGGCGTGCTTGATGTTTCCGGCCTGCGTCGCGACTACACCCCGCACAGTCTGCCGCTGGTGGCCACCACCGCCAACAGCATCGAGAACCGGCTGGCGCAGATGGAGCTTGAGCGGCGTTTTCAGCTGCTCGAAGCGGGCGTGCAACGCCTGTCCGCCGCCGACGGCGTGATGCTGTTCGACAGCCGCGGGCGCCTGGTCAAGGCGAACGACAGGGCTGCGGCAGCGCTCGCGGCATGGGGCGTGGCGCTGGGCCCCGAAACCGTCATTCCGGTGGGCGAAGGCGCGGCATCCAGGGCAGGGACGCCGCCGCTGCAGTTGCCGGACTGGTTGCTTGCGAATCGTATCGAACCCGTCTTCCGTGGCGGGGCGCTGCTCGGCTTTGTCGTCTCGGTGCCGCTGCCGGTGACGGCTTCGCCGTTCGCGTCGATGGCCCGTGGCGAGCCGGCGGCGCCGGATGGCCGGCAGACCTTGCTGGCGACGATGGTCGACCAGTCCGAGTCGGTCGTCTCGCTCAAGGATCTGGACGGTCACTATGCCTTTGTGAACCGCCGCTTCGAGGAAGTGTTCGGGGTGAAGTCCGCCGACGTGCTCGGGCGGACCGATGCCCAGCTTTTCGAGGCGGAGCCTGCGCGCCGGTTGCGGGCGCGCGATCTGGAAGCGATGCAGCGCACGCAGCGCAGCGAATCGGTGGACGAGATCCCGCTCGGGCGGCGGCTCGTCCGCCTGGTAACGGTGCGGTTTCCGATTTTCGACGAAGCCGGCCATGTGCAGGCGATCTGCACGCAGGCGACCGAACGGGGGCCGGACGGGGCGCAGGGCGCCGCCGCGAACGCCGTCCAAGGGCTGGCCGGTAGCGATGAAGGGGTGATGGTGACCGATGCGCGCGGCGTCATCCTCACCGTCAATCCCGCTTTCACGCGCATCACTGGGTACGCGCTGGAGGACATCGCCGGCAAGCGCCCCAGCGTCCTCCAGTCCGGCCTGCATTCGAAGGCGTTCTACGAAGGCATGTGGCGCAAGCTGGCCGAACAGGGCCGCTGGCAGGGGGAGATCCAGAACCGGCGCAAGAACGGCGAGATCTATCCGGAGTGGCTTACCATTTACGCGGTGAGAGGCGGCGAGGGGGCAGTGCAGGGCTACATCGCGATCTTCGGCGACAGCAGCGCGCAGAAGGACTCGCAGCAGCGCATCCGCTTCATGAGCAAGCACGATGAGCTCACCGGGCTGCCCAACCGCGCGCTGTTGATGGAGCGTCTTTCCGATTGCGTCGCCGAGGCGCGGCGCGCCCGCGAGGCGTTTGCCGTGATGCTGGTCGACCTCGACGACTTCCAGGGCATCAACGACGCGCTCGGCCACGATGTCGGCGACGCACTGCTGCAACAGGTTGCCGAACGCCTGCGTCGCTGCCTGTGCGACGCCCATACCGTGGCACGGGTCGGCGGCGACGAGTTCGCGGTGATCCTGCGTGGCTGTCCTGCCGACACGCTGAGCGCCATTGCCGCCCGCGCCCTGGAATACCTGTCCATCTCTTTCGGCGTTCGCGGCCAGGAGCTGTTCGCCACCGCGAGCATCGGCATCAGCGTGTTCCCGGCCGACAGCGATACCGCCGCCGGCCTGCTGCGCGACGCCGATACCGCGCTCCACGATGCCAAGGCGCAGGGGCGCAACCACGTCCGCTTCTTTGCCGCCGAGATGCAGGCGCAGGTGCAGCAGCGGATGAGTCTGGAGACCGGCCTGCGTGCCGCGCTCGACAACGACCGCTTCGAGGTCGTCTATCAACCGCAGACAGCGCTTGCCGACGGGGCGCTGGTCGGTGCCGAAGCACTGCTGCGCTGGAAGGACCCCGTTCTCGGCAATGTGCCTGCAGGGCGCTTCATTCCCGCCGCGGAAGCAGCCGGGCTCATCGTCACGCTGAGCGAGCATGTGCTCGTCGTCGTGCTCGCCCAGATCGCCCTGTGGCGCCGCCACGGCCTCGTTCCACCGCGCATTTCGGTCAACATCGCAGCCCAGCAGCTGCGTGAGCCGCATTTCGTCGAGAACCTGTGGCGCTTGCTCGAACGCCACGGGGTGCCGCCGGAAGCCATCTGCCTCGAACTGACCGAAGGAACCCTGATGGAAGACCTCGACGGTGCCCGCCAGATGCTGCTGCAACTCACCGAGCACGGCATCGCCGTCAGCATCGACGACTTCGGCACCGGCTATTCCTCGCTGGCTTATCTCGGGCGTTTGCCCATCCAGGAGCTCAAGGTCGACCAGAGCTTCGTCCGCGGTATCGCCGACGAGGCCGGCAAGCGCTCCATCATCACCGCCATCATCGATATGGCCCACGCCCTGGGCATGCACGTGCTGGCCGAAGGGATAGAAACCGAGGATCAGCTGGTCTTCCTGAAGGAACACCACTGCGAGATGGGGCAGGGTTACCTCTTCCATCACCCGCTCAGCCCCGACGCCTTCGAGCACCTGTTCGCACCGGCCGGCGAAGCCGATGGCGAGGGCGGTGAGGCGGTCGCTATCGCCTGACTTCAGAGGTCGAGCTGCAGCGCGGCCAGCCGCGAGTAGAGCCCGCCCTGTTTGCGCAGATCTTCGGGCGTGCCGATCTCGACGATGCGCCCCCGCTCCATGACCACGATGCGGTCGGCCTTCTGCACCGTGGCCAGTCGATGGGCGATGATCAGCGTGGTGCGTCCCTGCATGGCCGCGCTGAGCCCCTTCTGTACGAGGATCTCGGATTCCGCATCGAGGGCGCTGGTAGCCTCGTCGAGCAGCAGCAGGCGTGCGCCTTTCAGGACTGCCCGGGCAATCGCGATGCGCTGGCGCTGACCGCCGGACAAGCGGGTGCCGCGCTCGCCGAGGAAGGTCTGGTAGCGCTCGGGCAGACGCTCGATGAAGTCGTCGGCGACCGCCGCCCTGGCTGCCGCCACCACCTCTTCATCGCTCGCCTCCGGCCGGCCATAGCGGATGTTCTCCAACGCGCTGGCGGAAAAGATCACCGGATCCTGGGGCACGATCGCGATGTCCCTGCGCAGATCGTGCAGGCTCAGCTGGCGGATGTCCTGGCCGTTGATCCGGATGCAGCCGCCGGACACCTCGTAGTAGCGCAGCAGCAACTGGAACAGACTCGTCTTGCCGGCGCCGGAGGGACCGACCAGCGCAACGCATTCGCCGGGGGCGATGTCCAGGCAGACATCGTCGACGGCGCGGATCTCCGGCCGGGCGGGGTAGGCGAACACGACATGCTCGAAGCGGATCGCGGCCTGGGCGGAAACCAGCGGGGCTTGGGCGCCCGGCGCTTCGCGAATGGTGGGCTCGGCGTGCAGCAGGTCGAGCAGGCGCTCGGCGGCGCCGGCCGCACGCATCACGTCGCCCCATACCTCCGCCATGGTGCCGACGCCACCGGCCACCAGCGCCGCGTACAGGACGAAGGAAGCCAGCTGGCCGGTGGTCATGGTGCCGTCATGCACCTGGCGCGCCCCGACCCAGAGCACGAAGATGATGGTGCCCATGACGGCGGTGATGATGAGTGCCGTCAATGCGGCACGCACCCGCGTACGCCGGATCGCCGTCAGAAAGCTCGCTTCGGTTCGCTGTGCGAAGCGGCGGACCTCCTGCGCTTCCTGGGTGTATGCCTGCACGGTCGGCATGGCGTTGAGGATCTCGCCGGCCAGGGCCGATGCATCGGCGATCCTGTCCTGCGATTCGCGGGAGAGTCGCTTGACCTTGCGACCGATGGCGATGATGGGCAAGGTCAGCAGCGCCATCAGGCCGAGATTCAGCGAAAAGAGATAGGCGCTGGTGACCGCCAGCATGATCATGCCGCCGACGAACTGGAACAGGCTGCGCAAGCCCATCGAAACCGAGCTGCCGACCACGGTCTGGATCAGGGTCGTGTCTCCGGTCAGACGGGACAAGACCTCACCGGTCTGCAAGGTTTCGAAGAACTGCGGCGACTGGGACAACACCCGGGCGTAGACCGCGCTGCGCAAATCCGCCGTCGCCCGCTCGCCTATCCACGAAACGGTGTAGTAGCGCGCCGCCACCGTCACCGCCCAGAAGCTTGCCAAGCCGAACAGCGCGATGAAGTGGCCGTTGAGGCTGAAGGCGCCAAGGACGCCACCCCTCGTTTGCGTGCCGCTGCCGAAGCCGAAATCGACGAGGTCGCGAAAGGCGAGCGGCACCAGGAGTATGGTCACGGACCCCAGGCATAGCAGCACGAAGGCCAATGCGATTCGGGGTCGGTACGGACGCAGAAACGGCCACAGGCCTTTCAAGGCGGACAGCTTGCGGCCGGCCGCTGGGGAGTTCTGGAGATCGCTGGACATCCGCGATTATTGTTCATCACGCGCGCGTCTTGTCCATCAGGCGACGAAAATGCCGCGAAGCGCAAAGTACGGCGCGAGAGCCGGGCTGCACGGTCATGCCGAACAGAAAGGCTCTTGGAAAGCAAAACAGGCCGATCAGCTTTCGCTGTCGGCCTGTTTCTTTTTTTGGTTGCGGGGGCAGGATTTGAACCTGCGACCTTCGGGTTATGAGCCCGACGAGCTGCCAGACTGCTCCACCCCGCGTCGGAGAAGGCATAACTATATACAGCGGAAAACAATGAGTCAAGTATTTTGTGAATAATTTGCTGCGTCGATACCTTTGGCGGGTTTCAGGGCGCCGAACGCGACCCCTGTTCAGGCGATACGCCGCGCGTGGACGAGGTAATTGACGTCGGTATCAGCGCCCAGCGAATACACCTTGCTGATCGGGCTGTAGCTCATTCCGGTCAGGTTCGACACTTCCAGCTCGGCGTCGCGGCAGTAGCGGGCGAGCTCCGACGGTTTGATGAACTTCGAATACTCGTGGGTTCCGCGTGGCAGGAGGTTCAGGACGTACTCTGCACCAATGATGGCCAGCAGATAGGACTTGAATTTGCGGTTGAGGGTCGAGAAGAAGATGTCACCGCCGGGTTTGACCAGCTGGGCGCAGGCCCTGACGGTGCTGGCGGGATCGGGCACGTGTTCCAGCATCTCCATGCAGGTGACCACGTCGAAGGACGCAGGATGCCTGTCGGCGTGGGCTTCCGCGCTGGTGAGCTGGTAATCGATCTCGAGGCCGCTTTCGTACAGGTGAAGGCGGGCGACGCCAAGCGCCTTGTCGGAGAGATCGATACCGGAAACCCTGGCGCCGCGCTGCGCCATGCCTTCGGATAGCAACCCGCCGCCGCAGCCGACGTCGAGCACCTGCTTGCCTGCAAGACTGCAGCGCGCATCTATCCAGTCGAGGCGAAGCGGATTGATCTCGTGTAAGGGCTTGAACTCCGAGGCCGGATCCCACCAGCGGTGGGCGAGATCGCTGAATTTCTGGACTTCGGCGGGATCGGAATTGGTATTCATCAGGTTTGCCTTTGTGTGACCACGCTGCTCAGACTGGAACCACGCAATTGCGTTCGTGCTTCATAAATGAAAAAGCCCTGCCGAAGCAGGGCTTTTCGCGATGATGCGGCGTATTACTTGGAGCCGATCACTTCCACTTCGACGCGGCGATCCGGCTGCAGGCACTCGATCAGAGCCTTGCGGTTCTTGACGGTATCGCACTTGGTGCCGGTCACGGGCTGCTTTTCGCCCTTGCCTTCGGTGTAGACGCGGTTGGCTTCGACGCCCTTGCTGACCAGGTAGGTCTTCACGGCGGCAGCGCGGCGCTCGGACAGCTTCTGGTTGTAGGAGTCGGAGCCGAGGCGGTCGGTGTGGCCGACGGCCAGGATCACTTCGAGCTTGACGCTCTTGGACTTGGCGGCGAGATCGTCGAGCTTGGCCTTGCCTTCCGGCTTCAGGACAGCCTTGTCGAAGTCGAACAGGGCGTCGGCAGACAGCTTGATCTTGTCGGCGGTCGGCTTCGGACCGGGGGCCGGGGCGGCAGCCGGAGCAGAGGCGACAGCGGGGGTACACTTTTCTTTCGGAACGATGTCGCCATCGCATTCGCAGCCGGCGGGGAACTGACCAGCCATGGCGGTGGATGCGGCGGCCGGGCTCCAGTAGCCGGTGCGCCAGCACAGGCCGGTACCACTGCGGGCAACCACGTTGCGGGCATCGATCACGTAGGGGACTTCACCCTTGCCATCAACGACAACGTCCTTCGCTTGAGCGAAGGCGCTGGAAGCGGACAAGCCGATCGAGGCGATCGCGGCCAGCATGAGCATCTGTTTCTTGGTGTGTTTGATCATGGTTTCCTCATTGAAGGGCAAAGACTGGAAAGCCGCTGCATTAAGCAGGAATACAGCCTCAACATAGCCGAATTCTTGTCGTATCGAACAGGTTTATCCAGTTCAATTAACAAGTTTAGTTTGCCACAGCGCTGCGAGCCTGAGCAATTCTTTGTCTCTTATTTGCAACAGCGGAACGCCTTGATCCATGCGGGATTCGCCGTCGGTCCACACGTGAGTGACCTGTTCCCGCCCAGCCACGTAAACCAGGTGCGAGGCCGGATCGAAACAGGGACGGGTCAGGACGGAATTGAGGGCGACGGCGCACAGATCGGCCTGCTTGCCGACGGAAATCGAGCCGATGATGCGATCCAGCCCCAGTGCGCGCGCGCCGTCGAGTGTCGCCATGCGCAGGACTTCATGGGCTGACAGCGTTGTGGCGTCCCCGGTGCTGACCTTGGCAAGCAGTGCCGCTTGGCGCATTTCCTGAAGGACATCCAGCCGGTTGTTGCTTGCTGCGCCGTCGGTACCCAGGGCGACATTCACGCCGGCCCCGCGCAGGCGGGACACCGGCGAGATGCCGCTGGCGAGCTTCATGTTCGACGTCGGGCAATGCACGGTGCTGCAAGCGTGGTGGGCGAGGTGTTCGATGTCGGCATCGTCGAGATGGACGGCATGGACGCCGATGAGGTTCTCTCCGAGGAGTCCGAGCTTGCGCAGTCGGGCAATCGGCCGGAGGCCGTGGGAGGCGAGCGACTCCCTGATCTCGTCGGCCGTCTCGTGGATGTGGATGTGCACTGGCAGGTCGAGTTCGGCGGCAAGGCTGGCGACGCGTTCGAAACTGGCGTCGGAGACGGTGTAGGGTGCATGGGGGGCGATCGAGAAGCCAATGCGCGAATGTCCGCGCCAGCGGTCGCGGACCGCAAGTCCCTTGCGCAGGTAGTCGTCGGCGTCGGCGGCGTAAGGCGTGGGGAAGTCCAGTACGACCAGGCCGAGCACTGCCCTCATCCCGGCAAGGTCGAAGGCCTCGGCTGCCGCCTCCGGGTGAAAATACATGTCGTTGCAGGTGGTGATGCCGCCGCGCAGCATTTCAGTCGCGGCCAGCAGGGTGCCGTCGCGGACGAAGTCGGCGCTGACATGCTTGCCTTCGATTGGCCAGATGGCGTCCTGCAGCCAGCGCATCAACGGCAGGTCGTCGGCGATGCCGCGCATGAGGTTCATCGCGGCGTGTGCGTGGGCGTTGACCAGGCCGGGAATCAGGACATGCTCGGGGAGGTCGACGGTGCGTGCGGCAAGGTAGTGCGCGGCGGCCTCGGTCTGCGGCAGCAGGTCGACGATCTTGCCGCTGCAGATCGCCACTGAGTGGTTCTCGAGCACTACGCCGGCGGGCTCGATCGGGACGATCCAGCGGGCATTGATGAGTAGATCGATGGCAGTATTCACCGGAGTGTTCCGACCAATGAGAATCGCCGTCGGCGAAACGGGTTGTCGAGTGGGGTGAGCGGTCTGGAGTGTAACCGGACCAGACGAGCCCCGGTGGTGGCTTGCGGCCGTAACGCGTTTTGCGGTCTTCGTGCCAAAATGGACACATAAAGCAAAGCGATTGGGCAGTGCAAGGCCCGGGGACGAGATGGGGCAGCTTCCGGAAAAGATCGGCAAGTACAAGATCGTGCGCGAGGTGGGCCGCGGCGCGACCGCGACCGTCTACCTTGCCGAGAATCCGCATTACCCCGAGCCGGTGGCGGTCAAGCACGTCCGCTTCGACGACAAGGTCAAGGACGAGGCCAAGTGGAACCGGCGCCTGCTCAAGCTGCTCAAGGCGGAGAAGGCGGTTGCGAGCCGCCTGGATCATCCCAACATCATCCGTATCTTCGATGCGGTGATCGAGAAGGATGAGGCCTATGTGGTGATGGAGTACTTCCCGGGCGAATCGCTCGAACGCTACGCCAGCTTCGAACGCCTGCTGCCCCTGCATCGCACCATCGGCATCGTCTTCAAGTGCTGCATGGCACTTGATTACGCCTTCCGCCAGGGCATCGTGCATCGCGACATCAAGCCGGCGAACATCCTGGTCGACGAGCACGACAACGTGAAGATCACCGATTTCGGTCTGGCACTGAACATCGGCAAGAAGGTCGAGACCGACTCGACCTTCATCATGGGGGTCGGCTCGCCCGCCTACATGAGCCCGGAGCAGATCAAGGGCTACCCGCTCAACCAGAAGACCGATCTCTACTCGCTCGGCGTGGTGCTGTTTCACCTGCTGACGGGCCGGCTGCCATTTCGTGCGGCCAATCCTGCGCAACTGGTGTACAAGATCATCAATGCCGATCCGCCTTCCGTGTCGCAGCTCAATCCGGATGTGCCGGAACAGATGGACGCGGTGATCCGCAAGGCGCTGGAGAAGGACTTGTACTCCCGCTACAAGAACGGAGCCGAGTTTGCGAAGGATCTGTCGGCGGTGCGCTACAAGATCCTCGACGACACCGCCGTTCCAGTCGATACCACCCGTTTCAAGATCCTGCGCAAGCTCCCGTTCTTCACCGAGTTCGACGACATCGAGTTGTGGGAGGTCTTGCGCCTGTGTGCCTGGCGCAAGGTGGATGAGCGCGTCACGCTGGTGCAAGAACGCGATCCGGATCAGCGCTTCGGCGTCGTGCTCGATGGCAAGGTCGAAGTCTCCATCGAAGGGCGCCAGGTGCTCGAACTCGGTGTCGGCGAGGTCTTCGGCGAGGACGGTTGGCTGGACGACCGGACCCACCGCCGCATGGTCACTGTGGTGTCGCTGACGCCTTTGACCTATCTCGAAATCAATCCGGCCGCGCTGGCGCTTGCGACCGAAGAAGTCCAGGACAACTTCCGCAAGGAGGTGACCACCGTGCTGGTGCGGCGCTTTGCCGAGCTGGCGCGGCAGGTTTCGCAAGCGCGCGGATCGGCCACCAAGGGTGATTACACCGCCACCGGCGGGCTCGACCTGCAGTTGGTCGACGACTGAGGCTTGTTGCTGCCGGGCGCGCCTCAGACGCTCAGGTCGATCTGGCTGACTGTGCCGGCGCTGCCATCCTCGCGCAGATAGAAGCTGCTTGAGCGCATCACGCCCAGCGTTTCGTTGGCGGCGTTGTTCAGGCTGAAAGGCGTGGCCACGCGGCCAAGGTGGAAGGCGCCGATGCCGGCCTCGGCGAGCGTCGCGAGTTGCCCGGCGCCGTTTGCATCGGGCTGCCACAGGCGCAGCTGGGCGAAGGCGGGATCGTTTTCGTCCAGCCAGCCGTTGCGGTCTGCATCCAGGGCAGCGAGTTCGGCGAAGCCGTCGCCGGTGGTCGGGCCGAACAGCTCGCGGCCGTCGTCTATCTTGCCGTTGCCGTTGCGATCGAAGGCCAGCATGCCGCTGCCGCCGGCAAGCGGCACGTCTTCCTTGGTGCCGTCGGCATCTAGATCGAAACTGAAGCGCAGGTCGGACAGCGCGGCCGACGGGCCAGCGAAGTCGAGTACCAGCGGATCCTTCAATACGGCGTCGCCGGCGCGGAAGCTTTCCGAGATGGTCTCGCTGTAGCTGCGGGCCATGCTGAATCCGAGCGAGAAGGAAATTTCCCTGCCGTCGGCGGTACGTACCGTGCCGGTCGCGGAGAATTCAGTCTGTTCCGATTCGCTGTAGGTCGCCTGGTAGTCGTAGGCGATGCCGAAGCCGGCGCGCGGGTTGGCGCTTGCATTGTTCGACGGGCCCGTGCCTTGTGCAGCCGACGACGGATCGCTCAGGTCGTCGAGGCGCATCAGCTTCACCGGCTTGCCGGTGAGGAATTCGATCATGCGGATCAGCACCGACAGGCGCGGATCGGACTCCGCGGCGTCGTCCGCAGCCGCCAGCGGATCGGCTTCCTGGGCCGCGCGTGCCTTGTCGGAAAGCTGTACCTGGTCACCGGCGAGGTCGACGCCGTTGCGGCCGGCATTGCCGCGGGTGCGATCGCCGACCCACATGTCGAGGCGTTCGGAGACGGCGAGCTGTCGCGTCTCGATGTGGGACGACTGGAGTTCGATGCTGGCAGATGCGATTTTCATGGCCGACCTTCCGGTTGAAGCAACCCGAAGGTGTTAACGGCCGGTCCGCCGGAAAATTGAGCCGCCGGCGCGCGGCGAGTCGTTCAGCGGCGCAGGCGGGGATGGTGGTCGCCGCTGTCGTCGCCTAGCGCGATGCTCACCAGCCAGGTTAGCAGGCTGTACAGCAGGGCGCTCCAGAACGCCGTCCAGAAACCGTCGACGTGCACGCCGCCGACCAGCCCCGCCACCGCCCAGAACAGGAATGCGTTGATCACCAGCGTGAACAGGCCGAGGCTGAGCAGCGTGATCGGCAGGGTGACGAGAATCAACAGTGGGCGGATCAGCGCATTGATCAGGCCCAGCAGCAGGGCGCCGATCAGTGCAGCGGCGTAGCTGTCGACCCGCAGGCCGGCGATCAGCTCGGGCAGCAGCAGTAGCGCGACCGCATTGAGCGCCCAGCGCAGGATGAGCCGTAGGTTCATCAGTGCGCCGCGCCGAGTGCTGTCGCCCTGCGCTGGCTGGCGGCGAGCGCTTCGTCCGACGGTGCCGGCCGGTCCAGCCAGTGGCCGAGCTGGCGACGGGTCAGGTCCGCCAGGGCGGCGATCCAGTCTTCGCGCTCGTTGAGGCAGGGCAGGTAGTGGAAGGCCTTGCCGCCCGCGCCGAGGAAGGCGGCACGGCACTCCATCGCGATCTCCTCCAGGGTTTCGAGGCAGTCGGCGACGAAGCCGGGACACATCACGTCCACTCGCCCGACGCCGTCGCGGGCAAGTGCTTCGAGCGTGGGCTGGGTGTAGGGCTGCAGCCATTCCGCCTTGCCGAAACGGGACTGAAAGGTGACGAGCAGGCGCTCGGCGGGCAGTTCGAGCGCCTCGCCCACCAGCCGGGCCGTCTTGCGGCATTCGCAATGGTAGGGGTCGCCGAGATCCAGCGTGCGGCGCGGCGTGCCGTGGAAACTCATCACCAGCCGGTCGGGCTGGCCGTGTGTTGCCCAGTGCTCACGCACGCTACGGGCGAGCGCGGCGATGTAGCCGGGATCATCGTGAAAGCTGCGGACGAAGCGGAGTTCGGGCAGGTTGCGCCAGCGGGAAAGGCAGTGCGCCACTTCATCCATGACGCTGGCGGTGGTGCTGGCCGAGAACTGCGGATACATCGGCACGACCAGGATGCGGTCGCAGCCGGCGGCGCGCATCCCGTTCAGCTGGTCGGGTATCGACGGTGCGCCGTAACGCATCGCCCAGGAGACTTCGAGCCCGTCCCCGAGCCTGGCAGCCAGCAGCCGGCTCTGGCGCTGGGTGTGGACCTTGAGTGGCGAGCCCTCGTCCATCCAGATGCTGGCGTACTTGGCCGCGGATTTCGCCGGGCGGGTATTGAGGATGATGCCGTTGAGGATGGGCCACCATACCACGCGGGGAATTTCCACCACGCGCGGGTCGGACAGGAACTGCTTGAGATAGGGGCGCAGCGCGGCGGCCGAGGGTGCCTCCGGCGTGCCGAGGTTGGCCAGCAGCACGCCGATGCGGGGCGGCGTGCCGTGCTTGTGCTGCGGTTCGGTCCAGAAGCGGGCCATGAAGATCCTTTGCGCAGCGATGCGCGGCGCCGGCCGGGATGGCCGGTCGTCAGTGATTCGATGAAAGGGCGTTCGACAGCAGGCGCGCGGTGATATCCACGATGGGAATCACGCGGTCGTAGGCCATGCGGGTGGGACCGATGACGCCGACCGAGCCGACCACCTCGCCGTCCACCTCGTAGGCGGCGGTGATCACGCTGCAGCCATCGAGGGGGGCAAGGCCGGATTCGCCGCCGATGAAAATCTGCACGCCCTGCGCCCGGTTGGACAGGTCCAGCAGCTGCATCAGGCCGGTCTTCTGCTCGAAGAGCTTGAAGAGCTCGCGCAGCCGCGACATGTTGGACGACAGGTCCTCGACGTCGAGCAGGTTCGTCTCGCCGGAAATGACGTAGTTGCTCTCGGTTTCCGCCACCGCCTCGGTGCCGGCCTCCACCGTGGCCGTCATCAGCTCGCTCATGTCGCTGTGCAACTGTTTGAGCTCGTCCTGGATGCGTTCGCGGATTTCGTCGAAGGACAGGCCGGCGAAGTGCTCGTTCAGGTAGATTGCCGCGCCGCTCAGTTCGGACGCGGAGTAGGCCCGCCGGGTGAGCAGGATGCGGTTCTGCACGTCGCCCGCGGTGGTGACGATGATGAGCAGGATGCGGGTTTCGGACAGGCTGATGAATTCGATCTGGCGGATGCGCACCGCCTCTTTGCGCGGGGCCACCACCACGCCGGCGAACTGGGTGAGGTCGGACAGCAGGTGCGAGGCCGAGCTGATCAGGCGCTGCGGCTGGTCGGGCATCAGCTGGCCCTTGAGGGCCTGGACCCGCGCGCGCTCCATCGGATGCACCGTGAGCAGCGCATCGACGAAGAAGCGGTAGCCCAGCGCGGTCGGCACGCGACCCGCCGAGGTGTGCGGGCTGGCGATGAAGCCCATCTCTTCGAGGTCGCTCATCACGTTGCGCACGGTCGCCGGCGACAGCTCCAGGCCGGAATAGCGGGAAAGCGCACGCGAGCCGACCGGCTGCCCCTCGGCGATATAGCGTTCGATCAGCGTCTTGAGCAGGATCTGGGAGCGGGCGTCGAGCGGGTTCATGGCGGTTCGCAAGGATGATGCCGGATTCTAGGGAAGAGGGCGGCCCGCTGCCAAGCGCGCGGTACGCCATGCTGTTACACGAATGTGGTTTAATCCGCGCCCATGAGTGCGCATTTCCGTAGCATCGCCCTGATCGGCAAGTACCAGAGTCCCGACGTCGCGGAGTCGGTATTCGCCATCGCCAACTATCTGCGGCAGCGCGGTCTTGTCGTGTGGATCGAGCAGGGCACGGCAAGTTCCGTCGGCGGCGCGGGTGATTTCGCCGTGGCCACCTACGAGGAAATCGGCGCCCAGGCCGAACTTGCGGTGGTCGTCGGCGGCGATGGCACCATGCTGAATTCCGCCCGCCGGCTGGCCGAGCACGAGGTGCCGCTGGTCGGCGTCAATCTGGGCCGGCTCGGCTTCCTGACCGACGTCGCCCGCAGCGAAGCGCTCGAACGGCTCGGCGAAATCGTCGATGGCCGCTACCGCGAGGAGTCGCGTTTCATGCTCGACACCGAGGTGTTGCGCAGCGGCCAGCGGGTGTTCCATACACCGGCGCTCAACGACGTGGTGGTGAACAAGGGCGATCTCGGCCGGATGATCGAGTTCGATCTGCTGATCGACGGCGAATTCGTCTACACCCAGCGTTCCGACGGCATGATCATCTCCACGCCGACCGGGTCCACCGCCTACGCGCTGTCGTCCAACGGCCCCATCCTGCATCCGGGGGTGGACGGCATTGCGCTGGTGCCGCTCTGTCCCCACGCGCTGACCGCACGCCCCGTCACGCTGCCCGATTCCTGCCGCATCGAGATCGTGCTGTTGCCGCCGCACGATGCCCGCATCCACTTCGACGGTCAGGCGCGTTTCGACGCCCGCGCCGGCGACTGCGTCAAGATCACCCGTTCGCCGCTGGCGGTGCGCCTGCTCCATCCCGAAGGCTACAGCTACTACGCGATGCTGCGCGAGAAGCTGCACTGGAGCGCGACGCCCCGTCACAACTGAAGCCCGTCAGCGCGCCTGACGGCATTTTCCCGATCCCAGACCATCATGCTGCGCCGCCTGACCATCCGCGACTTCGTCATCGTCGACCGCCTCGAACTCGAATTCGGCGCCGGCTTCGGCGCGCTCACCGGCGAGACCGGCGCCGGCAAATCCATCCTGCTCGATGCGCTCGGGCTCGCCCTGGGCGGGCGGGCCGAAAGCGCGGTGGTCCGGCGCGGACGCGACAAGGCGGACATCGCCGCCGAGTTCGATCCGCCGTCCGATCCGTCGGTGACGGCGGCCTTCGGCGCCTGGATGGGGGAACACGAACTTTCGATCGACGATGGCGTGCTGATCCTGCGCCGCGTGGTCGATACCAATGGCCGCAGCCGCGCCTGGATCAACGGCACGCCGGTCACGCTGGCGCAACTGCGCGAAGCCGGTGAATGGCTGGCCGACATTCACGGCCAGCATGCCCATCATGCGCTGCTGCGCGGGGACGCGCAGCGTCAGCTGCTCGATGCCCACGCCGGGGCGGGCACGCTGGCGGCGGAAGTGCTTGCCTGTCATCGCGAGTGGCAGCGCATCGCCACCCTGCGCCGCAACGCCGAGCAGGATTCGGCGGCGTCGGCGCGCGAGCGCGAACTGCTGGGCTGGCAGCTCGCCGAGCTCGACGAACTCGCCTTCGATCCGGCCGAGTGGGGCGACATCAATGCCGAACACGGTCGCCTTGCCCACGCGGCCAGCCTGATGGAGGGGGCGGACGAAACCCTCACGGCGCTGGGCGAGGGCGATTACGCGGTGTGCGCGGTGTTGCGCCATCTCGATGGCCGCATCGCCGAACTGGCCGATGTCGACGCCGGGCTGGCCGACGTGCGCGAGCTGTTGTCCTCGGCGGCGATCCAGGCCGACGAGGCGCTGCACGCCCTGCGCCGCTACCGGGAGAGGCTGGATCTCGATCCGCAGCGCCTCGGCGAAGTGGAGCGGCGCATCGCGGCGGTCATGGATGTGGCGCGCAAGTATCGCGTTGCGCCGGAAGAGCTGCCCGCGCTTGCCGGCCAGTGGCGTGAGCGCAGCGAGATGCTGGAAGCCCAGGCCGATCCGGTGCGGCTGGCCGGGGCAGAGGCAGAGGCGCGTGTGGCTTTCGATGCGGCGGCGGCGCGCCTGTCGGCCGCACGGCGGCCTGCAGCCGAAGCGCTGTCGCGAGAGATCAGCGAGGCGATGCAGACGCTGGCGATGGAAGGCGGCCGCTTCCAGGTGGCGCTGGAGGCTTGCGAGCCGGGTGCGCACGGGGTCGAGCAGGTGGAGTTCCGCGTGGCCGCCAATGCCGGTCAGGATCTGCGCAGCCTCGCCAAGGTGGCGTCCGGTGGCGAGCTGGCGCGCATCGGACTGGCCATCCAGGTCATGACCAGCCGCGATTCGGCGACGCCGACGCTGATCTTCGACGAGGTCGACGTCGGCATCGGCGGGCGCGTGGCCGAGATCGTCGGCAAGCTGCTGCACCGCCTCGGGCGCGAGCGCCAGGTGCTGTGCGTCACCCATCTGCCCCAGGTTGCCGCCTGCGCCGACTGGCAATGGCGCATCGCCAAGGCCGAGCGCGAGGGCGAAACCCTGAGTGAGGTGCGGCCGCTCGACAGCGAGGCGCGCATCGAGGAAATTGCGCGCATGCTCGGCGGCGTGAACATCACCGCCACCACCCGTCAGCATGCAGCGGAGATGCTCGGCCTGGCCTGAGCGGCGGGCAGAATCGAATCCCGCCGGCCCAGGGTCGCCCCTTCGCTGGTATGGGAGAACCCGCCACGGCGCGGCGCGCCGTAGCGTTCAGTGCTCGCCGTGGCGGTTGGGGCAGTCCTTGCGCAGGCAGTCGGCGTAGAGATAGAGGGCGTGTTCCTTGACCGCGAAGCCGCGTTCTTCGGCAATCGCGTTCTGGCGCTTTTCGATTTCCGGATCGAAGAATTCCTCGACCTTGCCGCACTGCAGGCAGACGAGGTGGTCGTGATGGCCGCCCTGGTTGAGCTCGAAAACCGCCTTGCCGGATTCGAAGTAGTGCCGTTCGAGCAGGCCGGCCTGTTCGAACTGGGTGAGGACGCGGTAGACGGTGGCGAGGCCGATGTCCATGCCTTCCCCCATCAGCAGGCGATAGACGTCCTCGGCGGTGAGGTGGCGCTGATCGGAGGTCTGGAAAAGGTCGAGAATCTTCAGGCGCGGATACGTGGCCTTCAGACCGATACTCTTGAGGTTCTTGGAGTTCTCGGACATGGTCGTCCTGTGGGGGGAAAATAAGCAGGGCGGTGTCGCCGTACCTCGCTATGTTATATTTTTTGCCCTTTACTGAGAACCAGCGTCGGTCTGTACGGCGCCCAACCGCGAAATCCCACATGCGTTCATCGCTCATCACGGCGCTCGCCGCCGCCAGTCTGCTCACCGCTTGCTCCTTTGGCACGATCGCGCAGAAGGTCGACCCCTACCGGATCGACATCCGCCAGGGCAACTACGTCGACCAGGCCATGGTGGCCCAGCTCAAGCGCGGCATGACCCGCGAGCAGGTGCGCTTCGTGCTCGGTTCCCCGCTGGTCGTGGACATCTTCCGCACCAATCGCTGGGACTACGTCTACCGCTTCAAGCCGGGCAGCGGCGAACCGGAGCAGCGGGTGTTCTCGGTGTTCTTCGTCGACGACAAGCTCGACCACGTGGAAGGCGACATCCAGGCGGGCGATGCGCAGAATGCCGCCGCCCAGCAGCAGAGCAGCCGCACCCGCGTGGTGGAAGTGCCGGCCGACGGCAAGCAATAATCGCGGCGGCCGGATGTCGCCGCCCAGCATCCAGGAAAGAACATGACCACACCTGTACGTGTCGCAATTGCAGGGGCTTCCGGCCGCATGGGCCGCATGCTGATCGAGGCTGCGCTGAAGGACGAAGAGATCGCGCTTGCGGCCGCCTTCGACCGCGCCGGCAGCACCTTCATCGGCCGCGATGCCGGCGAGTTCGTCGGCGTGGCGAGCGGCGTCGCGATCACGGACGACGTGCGCGCGGCCATCGCCGCCGCCGATTGCGTGATCGACTTCACCCGGCCGGAGGGCACGCTGGCGCACCTCGCCATCGCCCGCGAGTTCGGCAAGGCGATGGTGATCGGCACCACCGGCTTCGACGCCGCCGGCAAGGCCGCGATCGCCAGGGCGGCCGAGGCGATCCCGGTAGTCTTCGCGCCCAACATGGCGGTTGGCGTGAATGCGGTGTTCCGCCTGCTCGAAGTGGCGGCGCGCATCCTCGACGAAGGCTACGACGTCGAAGTGATCGAGGCGCACCATCGCTTCAAGGTCGATGCCCCGTCGGGCACGGCGCTGCGCATGGGCGAAGTCGTTGCCCGCGAGCTGGGGCGCGATCTGGAAAACTGCGCGATCTACGGCCGCGAAGGTGTCACCGGCGAGCGCAAGGCCGAGACCATCGGTTTCTCCACCATCCGCGGCGGCGATGTGGTCGGCGATCACACCGTGCTTTTCGCCGGCATCGGCGAGCGCATCGAGATCACCCACAAGTCGGGCAGCCGCATGCCGTATGCGCTCGGCTCGCTGCGGGCGGCGCGCTTCCTCGCGGGGCGCCGCTCCGGTCTGTTCGACATGCAGGACGTGCTCGGTTTGCGCTGAGCCCGGCAATGAGCGCCCGGTCCGCGGAGCCCGATCAGGACGACGGCGGCGAGGCGCCGCAGGACGAGGCATCGCGTCTGCGCGCGGAGCGCGATGCCGCGCTGCATGATCTCGCTGTGGCCCAGGAGCGCCTGCAGCTCGCCACCATGGGCGCCGGCGCCGGACTGTGGGACTGGGATTGCGAACACGGCGAACTCAACGTCGACGCGCAGGGCTGGGCCTGGCTCGGCTACGACCCGGGGAGCATCGGCGGCCGCCTGGAAGACTGGCTTCCGCTGGTGCGTGGCGAAGACCGGGAGATGTTGCGCGACGAGTTCGTCGCCCATCTGCGCGA
Organism: Azoarcus sp. DD4; assembly: GCF_006496635.1. NCBI lineage: Bacteria > Pseudomonadati > Pseudomonadota > Betaproteobacteria > Rhodocyclales > Zoogloeaceae > Azoarcus > Azoarcus sp. DD4. Next base: position 3,544,025 of record NZ_CP022958.1, on the reverse strand, counting down.
CGGCGAGTCGCGCTTCGAATGCGAGTTCCGCGTGCTCGGTGCCGACGATGCCTGGCGCTGGGTGCTGGTCCGCGGCCAGGCCAAGGAGCGTGGCGGCGACGGACGTTGGCGCCGTGTCGTCGGCATCTATCGCGATGTCACCAGCCACCGCCTGCGCGAGCTCGAATTGCTGCAGGCCAAGGAAGCGGCCGAGGCGGCCAGTCGCGCCAAGGGCGACTTCCTCGCCAACATGAGCCACGAGATCCGCACGCCGATGAACGGCATCCTCGGCATGACCGAGCTGCTGCTCGATTCGGCGCTGGCGCCGGAGCAGCGCGACTACCTGCAGACGGTGAAGTCTTCGGCCGAGGCGCTGCTCACCATCATCAACGACATCCTCGATTTCTCCCGCATCGAGGCCGGCCGCCTCAGCCTGGAAGAAATCGACTTCTCGATCACCTCGGTGGTGGCCGAAACGGTGCGCACGCTCGCCCTGCGTGCCCACCAGAAAGGCGTCGAACTCTTCTTCGATATCGCGCCGGAGGTGCCGGCGGTGCTGCGCGGCGATCCGGTGCGTCTGCGCCAGGTGCTGACCAACCTGATCGGCAATGCCATCAAGTTCACCGAGCGAGGCGAGATCGAGATCGCCGTGAGCGTGCGGGAGCGGGCGGAACGTTCGCTGACACTGGAGATCGCGGTGCGCGACACCGGCATCGGCATCCCCGCCGACAAGCTCGACAGCATCTTCGGCGCCTTCGCCCAGGCCGACAGCTCCACCACCCGCAAGTACGGCGGCACCGGCCTGGGCCTGGCCATCTGCGAGCACCTGGTGTCGCTGATGGGCGGCGACATCGGTGTCACCAGCACGCCTGGCGAAGGCAGCGTGTTCCGCTTCAGCGCGCGGCTGGTGGAGGTGGCGGCGGCCATGCCGCCGCGGGTCGATGCGCTGGAGGGGGCCCGGGTGCTGATCGTCGCGGTCAACGCCGCTTTCGCGGCGCGGCTGTCGACACTGCTGGGTCAACGCGGCATGAAGCCGGTGGTGGCGGCCGACGGCGCGACTGCGCTGGGTGCGCTTGCCGCAGCACACGCGAGCAACAAGCCCTTCGATTTCGTGCTGACCGATGCCGACATGCCGGCGCCGGGCGGATTCGCGCTGGCGGAGCGTTACCTGGAGGCGGCGCCGATGCTCGATCGCATCGTGCTGATGCTGTCCAGCCATTCGCAGCGCAACGATCTGGTGCGCTGCCAGCAGCTCGGTTTGCAGTCGCGCCTGTCCAAGCCTTTCTCGGCCGAAGACCTGTGCGACGCCCTGCGCATCGCCCGGCTGGGCAGCAGTGGCAATGACGAGGATGCGCTGCTGGCCTTCGATCCGGAACGCTCGCTGACCGACATCCTGCGCGAGGAGGTGACGCCGCCGCGCAAGCTCAAGATCCTGCTGGTCGAGGACAATCCGGTGAACCAGACCGTCGCCTCGCGCATGCTGGAGCGCATCGGCCACATGGTTTCCATCGCCAACAATGGTGCCGAAGCGATCGAAGCCTTCGATGCCGACCACTTCGACCTGGTGCTGATGGACCTGCAGATGCCGGTGATGGGCGGGATCGAGGCGACGCAGGCGATACGCGCCCGCGAGGCGAGGCGCAGCTGGGCGATGCAGGGCGGCTGGCACGCCACGCCCATCGTCGCAATGACCGCGCACGCCATGGAGGGCGACCGCGCGCGCTGCCTGGAGGCCGGCATGGACGATTACGTCGCCAAGCCTATCCGCCCGGCCGATCTGCTCGCGGCCATCCACAGGGTGTGTTCGCCGGAAGACGGTGCCGACGAGGTCGGCGACGACAGCCTGCTCGATGTCGATGGCGCCGCCGGTGGGGAGGTTGCCAATCTCGACGAGGCGCGGGCGATGTTCGACGGTGACGAGGACATCGTGCAGCAGTTGCTGAGCGTCTTCTTCCGCGATCTCGGCGGCACCCTGGCCGAGCTGCGCAAGGCCGGCAGCGCCAACGACCTGAAGCGCCTGGGCGAGATCGCCCACTCGATCAAGGGCTCGGTCGGCTTGTTCGGCGCACAGCGCGCGATGGCGGCCGCGCGTGAGGTCGAGCAGGCCGCACGCGCCGGCGATCCGGCCGCAAGCGGCGCTCAGCTCGAGACCCTGCTGCGCGAGATGAACGCCGTGGCAAGCGCGTTGCGCAAGTTGCAGCGCAAACACTAAGACTCATGTCGAGACCGACGCCATGGTACTGACCCCCGGTTTCCGCCTGCCGATGAAACTCTACGTCCCCGCTTCTTCCGTGCAGACGCCCCTGGTCGGCCCCGCCCAGCTGGCGGGCCTGCTGGTCACCATCGTGGCGCTGCACCTGTGCGCCCGCTACAGCTTCCTGCTGTTTCACACGCTGGTCGAGTCGATCCGCATCTTCGTGCTCGGCGGCATGTTCGTGCTCGCCTGGCATTCGCGCCGCTGGTCGGGCAATGCCTTCCTGTCGGTAATTGGCATCGCGGCCGTCTTCATCGCCGGGCTGGAGCTGCTGCACACGCTCGGCTACAAGGGCGTGGGCATCCTCAAGGGCTACGACGCCAATCTGCCAACCCAGTTGTGGATCGCCTTCCGCTATCTCGAAAGCCTGTCCTTCCTGCTGGCCGCCGGGGTGGCGCACCGCAGGGTGAATGGCCGCGTGCTGATCGGCGGATACGCGGCGATCACGGCGGCACTGATCGCCGCGGTGCTGACCGGGGTGTTTCCCGACTGCTACGTGGAAGAGCAGGGGCTCACTGCCTTCAAGATCGGCAGCGAATACGTCATCGCCGGCATCTTCGTCGCCAGCCTGCTGGTGCTCTACCGGCAGCGTCGCCACTTCGACAACGCGGTCCTCGCGACCATCATGGCCTCCATCGTGCTCGGCATCCTCGCCGAGCTGGCCTTCACCCAGTACGTCAGCGTGTTCGGCGCGGCCAACGAGTACGGCCACTACCTGCTGCTGGCCTCGGCCTATTTCCTGTACCGCGCCGTCCTCGTGACCGGCATCGTCGCGCCCTACGACCTGCTGTTCCGCAACCTCAAGCAGAAGGAGGCGGAACTGGAAAGCAAGGTCATCGAGCGCACTGCCGCACTGCGCAAGAGCCAGGCCCTGTCCACCGCCTTTGCCGAGAACTCGCCGTCGGCGATCTACATGACCGACCGCGATTTCCGCTACACCCTGGTCAATACGGCCTTCGAACGCCTGGCCGGCCGGCCGCGGGCGGGCATCATCGGGCGCAATGCCTTCGAGGTGTTCCCGGCACAGTACGCGCGCCGCATCGACGACGACAACCAGCAGGTCATCCGCGAGCGGACGGTGGTGATGGGCACCGACAAGCTCCGCGTCGGCGACGACGAGCGCGTATTCGAGGCGGTGCGCTTTCCGATTGTGGACGATCACGGCGAGCTGGTCGGGGTTGGCGGCGTGGCCACCGACGTCACCGACTTCCGCATGGCGGAGGAACGCTATGGCACCATCATCCGCGCCTCGATGGACGCCTTCGTCATCCTCGACTGGGCGGGCCGTTTCACCGAGGTGAATGACGCAGCCTGCGAGCTCAGCGGCTACAGCCGGGGGCAGATGCTGGAAATGGGCGTGGGCGCGCTGGAAGCGGCGCTGGATGCTGCGGCCATCGGTGCACGCCTCGAGGCAGTGGCCGCGGCGGGCGCCGGCCGCTTCGACAGCCGCTGGCGGCGGCAGGACGGCAGCTTCTGCGACATCGAGGTCAGCATCAACTACATCGATGGCGCGATGGGCGCGCGCTTCTTCGCCTTCGTGCGCGACATCACCGAGCGCAAGGCGGCGGTGGCGCGCATCGAGTTCCTCGCCCATCACGACGTGCTCACCGGCCTGCCGAACAAGCTGCTGTTCCAGGAGCGCTTCCTGCAGGTCGCCGCCTATGCCGAACGCGAAGGCCGCCGCTGTGCGCTGCTCTATCTCGATCTCGACAACTTCAAGGTCATCAACGATTCGCTCGGACACGTTGCCGGCGACGCGCTGCTCAAGCGCACCGCCGGCCGGCTCACCGCCTGCATGCGCGAGACCGACGCGGTGTGCCGTGTGGGCGGCGACGAATTCCTGGTGCTGCTGGCCGATGCCGGTGATACCGGCACCATCACTGCCGTCATCGGCAAGGTGCTGCAGCAGTTGGCTGCGCCGATGGAGATCGATCACCACGAACTGGTGACCACGGTGTCGCTCGGTGCGGCGGTGTTTCCGGAGGACGGCCGCGATTTCGAGACCCTGTTCAAGAAGGCCGACACGGCGATGTTCCAGGCCAAGGCGGCGGGGCGCAACGCCCATCGCTTCTTCGACGAGGGGATGAACGCCAACGCGCTCGAACGTCTGGCCCTGCTCGGCCGCCTGCGTGGTGCCGTCGAGCGCAAGGAACTGGTGCTGCATTACCAGCCCCAGATCGACCTTGTCAGCGGCGAGGTGACCGGCGCCGAGGCCCTGATCCGCTGGCGCCATCCGGAACAGGGCGAGATCTCGCCGGCGCGCTTCATCCCGCTGGCCGAAGACAGCGGCCTCATCGTGCAGATCGGCGCCTGGGTGCTGGAGGAGGCCTGCCGGCAGGCAGCGCGCTGGCAGCAGGCCGGTCTGCCGGAGATCGTTGTGGCGGTCAATCTCTCGGCCGTGCAGTTCCGCAGTCCCGAGCTCTACCAGACGGTGGCGGACGCGCTCGCCGCCGCCGGGCTGGACGCCGAGTATCTGGAGCTGGAACTGACCGAGTCCATCCTGCTCGGCGACGTCGATTCGGTGCTCGAAAGCGTGCAACGCTTCAAGCGCCTGGGGCTGCGGTTGTCCATCGACGATTTCGGCACCGGCTATTCCAGCCTGTCCTACCTCAAGCGCTTCGCGGTGGACAAGCTGAAGATCGACCAGTCCTTCGTGCGCGAGATGGACAAGAACCCGGACGATGCCGCGCTGGTGCAGGCCATCATCCAGATGGCGCGCAGCCTGGGGCTCAAGACCATCGCCGAGGGCGTCGAGCACGAACACCTGGTCGAGCGCCTGCGCAGCTACGCTTGCGACGAGGCGCAGGGCTACCACTTCGGCCGGCCGATGCCGGCCGACGCCTTCGCTGCCTACATGGCGGAACATTCGGCGAGGACCACCGCCTAGCCGGCCGCCGGCTGCGCCGCGTAGAACTGGCGCGGCGAACAGCCGAAAGCACGGCGGAACATTGCCGAGAACGCGCTCGGGCTGGCGTAGCCGAGTTCCGCAGCAATCTCGGCATAGGGCCGGCCTTGGGCGACCAGCACCGTGGCGTGGGTCAGCCGTACCTGCTGGCGCCACAGGCCGAAGCTCATGCCCATCTCGCTTTGGAACAGGCGCGCCAGCGTGCGACTGCTGGCGCCGACCCGACGCGCCCATTCCGTGAGCGGGGCATTGTCGGCCGGATCCGCCATCAGCGCTTCGCACAGGGCGCACAGGCGGCGATCCACCGGCTGCGGCAGGCGCAGGTCCAGCGTGCGTGCCTGGCCCAGCTCGGTCAGCAGCAGCGCCTGGATCTGCGTGCGGCGCTCGCTTTGCGGTGGGCGGGGGAGCAGCGCTTCGATCAGTTCGCGCATCAGCGGGGTGATCTCCAGCACCGCGCACTGCGACGGCGGCAGTGCGGCACAATCGCCGGAGACATGGACCACGCGCAGGCGCACATGGCCGAGCATGCTCTGCTGGTGTTCGACGCCTGGCGGCACCCATACCGCGCGGAAGGGCGGCACCAGCCAGCGGCTGCCGGGGACGTCCATGCAGACTGCGCCGCTCACCGGATAGGCGAGTTGACCCCAGGGGTGGCTGTGCCAGGGAATGATGGAATCCGGCGGCGGCTCGCGCATCAGCACCGAGATCGGATCCTCGGCGGTGGGCTGTGGACGGGGCGGGAGTTCGAAAATCGGACGTGGCATGTTCTCGATAGTAGTTGTCCCGCTTGCGATCATGTGCCAAGTGGTGAGCGGATTATCATCGGTCGGCAGCCTTTTGTCGCAGGAGCCGCTCATGACCCAAGCTCAAACCCATGTCCGCCACGATGCCGGCGTGATCGCCGTGGTGGCTTTCGCGCACGGCACCTCGCACTTCTTCCAGCTGGTGCTGCCGTCGCTGTTTCCCTGGTTGATGCAGGCCTTCGAGCTCGATTTCACCCGTGTCGGTCTGGCGATGACCGCCTTCTACGTGGTGTCCGCCTTCGGCCAGGCCGCCGCCGGATTCGCGGTGGACCGCTTCGGCGCCTATCGCGTGCTGAGCGCCGGGGTCTCGCTGCTCGGCATCGCCGCGCTGCTGGTGTCGATGGCGCAGGGGCTGGGCGGGCTGGTGCTGGCAGCGGTGATCGCCGGCTGCGGCAATGCGGTCTTCCACCCGGCCGACTTCAGCCTGCTCAACCGCAAGGTGTCGGAAGCACGGCTGGGTCACGCCTTCTCGGCGCATGGCCTGTCGGGCAACCTCGGCTGGGCGCTGGCGCCGGTGTTCATGGTTGGCCTGGCCACGTTCGCCGGCTGGCGGATGGCGGCGGTCGGCGCCGCGGTGCTTGCTTTCGTCAGCGTCGCCTGCCTGTTCTTCGCCCGCCACTGGCTGGCCGACGGCGCCGAGCGCAGCGAGGCGCGCAAGCAGCAGAGCAGCGCAAGCTCGCTCGACTTCATCCGCGTGCCGGCGGTGTGGCTGTGCTTCCTGTTCTTCTTCTTCACCACCATGGCTTTCGGCGCCTTCCAGAACTACGGCACGCCGCTGCTGCAGTCGCTCTACGGCCTGAGCCTGGCCTCGGCGGCGAGCGGCATCACCGCCTTCCTGCTGGCGGCGGCCGGCGGCGTCTTCGTCGGCGGCTTCATTGCCAGCAAGGTCGCGGCGCACGACCGCCTGGTCGCCGTCTTCCTCGCGGCCGCCGCGGCGATGGCGCTGGTGCTTGCCGCTGGCGTGCTGCCCGGCTGGGTGGCGGTGCCGGCGCTGGCCTTCATCGGCTTCTGCACCGGCGTGGCCGGGCCGTCGCGCGACATCCTGGTGCGGCGTTCGGCGGTGTCGCGCTTCGGCGCCAGCGCCTACGGCCGCATCTACGGTCTGGTCTATTCCGGCATCGATAGTGGCATGGCGCTGGCGCCGCTGGCCTTCGGTCCGCTGATGGACGGCCGCCATTTCTCGATGGTGATGGCCGGCGTGGCGGTGCTGCAGATCGGCGCGGTGGTGTCGGCGCTGGCGGCGGCGCGGCGGGCGGAAGCGCCGGCGGCAGCGGTGGCGTCGGCCTGAGCCGGCAACTTCCTTGCGGGCCGCGGCTAGCTGAGATTGCCGGCTGCGGCCCCGCCTCGTATGCTGCCGGACTGTCAATTGCCGAGCATGCCGGAATGCGCGAAGCCGGAAGCCCCTACCCTGAAAACTCGCTGGCGCGTCTGATCGTCGGCCCCTGCCATACAGAAGGCGGACGATGAATGCGGCGTCGCCACGGCAGGCCGCGGTGCCGGCCGGCAGCCGGATCGCCACGCGTACCGCGGGTGCGCACTTCCACGACGCCTGGGTTGTACGCGCCGGCGAGCCGGACCTGTCGGCGCTCGGCCAGTTCATCAAGGCCTTCGGCCGCACGCCGCACTGGGTGGATGCCTGCATGCGGCTGCGCAATCGTGTCGTCCGTCTGGCCGGACTTAAGGATCTCGGCGCCATGGCCGCCATCGATCCCGCCCGCCCGGAAGGCGATTACCGGCCGGGCGATCGTCTGGGCATTTTCACGCTGTACGAGATCGGCCACGACGAAGTGCTGCTCGGCGACTGCGACCGCCATCTCGACGTGGTGCTGTCACTGCACTGCGCGCGCGGCGATCGGGGCGAAACGTTGGTCACGGTGTCGACGGTCGTCCACGTCCATAACCTGCTGGGCCGGCTTTACATGCTGCCGGTCGCGCCGATGCATCGGGTGATCGCCCCCGCGGTGCTGCGGACGGTATCGCAGCCGGGCTAGGACACCGCGCCGGGCGCTGACCCGACGCGGGGGCGAGGCCGCTCAGCGTGGGTTCGCGGCCAGCGCAGTGGTTCTAGCCGGTGCGGCGTCTGCCGTGGCCGATGCCTCCCAGCCGCCACCCAGCGCGCGGATCAGCGCCACCGTGGACCGCGCCCGTTCCCCATCCAGCTGCAGCGCCACCCGGCGCTGCTGCAGCACGCTGCGGTCGGCGTCGATCACCTCGAAATAGCTGGTGGCGCCTTCGCGGTACTGCAGCTGCGACAGCCGCGCGGCGCGCTCGGACGCGGCCACCGCTTCGTCCTGGGCCTGGGTCTGCCTGCCGAGGATGCGCAGGTTGGCGAGCCCGTCCTCCACCTCGCGGAAGGCACCGAGCACGGTCTGGCGGTAGCGCGCCACGTCTTCCTCGTACACCGCGCGGGCGCGGTCTAGGTCGGCCTGGCGGCGGCCGCCGTCGAAGATCGGCATCGACAGCACGCCGCCCACCAGCGGGCCGAGCAGGAAGGTGCGGCTGGACCACTGGAAGAGGTCGCCGAGTTCGGCGGATTCGTAGCCGAACGCGCCGGTCAGGCTGAGGCGCGGGAAGAAGGCTGCACGCGCCACGCCGATGCGGGCGTTGGCTGCGGCCATCGCGCGTTCGGCGGCGGCGATGTCGGGCCGGCGTTCGAGCAGCGCCGACGGCAGCCCGGCCGGCACGCCGACTGTGATGCGGGCGAGCGGCTGGGCAGCGAAGCTGAACTCCGCCGGCGGCTTGCCGAGCAGGATGGCGAGGGCGTGTTCGGCGGCGGCACGGCGACGGGCGATGCCGTGCGCTTCCGACTGGGCGCTGGCGAGTTCGGTGCGGGCACGGGCCACGTCCAGCTCGCCGATGTCGCCGGCCTCGAAGCGGCGCTGCACCAGCTTCAGCGCCTCGCCGCGCAGGTCGACGGTGGCACGGAACAGCGCCTGCTCGGCGTCGAGTTCGCGCAACAGGAAGTAGGCCTGGGCCACATCCGCCTGCAGCGCGAGCTGCACCGAGCGCAGCAGCGCCTCGCGCTGCTGGGTGTCGGCGCCGGCGGCGTCCACGCTGGAGGCGACGCGGCCGAACAGGTCCACTTCATAGCCGATGCCCGCCTGCGCCCGCCACAGCGTGCTGGGCGACACCGAGGCGTCCTCGTCCAGCCCTTGGGACGCGGGCGAGGGGCGCTGGCGGGTGGGGCCGAAGCTGGCGTCGATCTGCGGCATGCGCTCGGAGCGGGCGCTGCCTTCCAGCGCGCGCGCCTGGGCGAGGCGGGCGGCGGCGGCCTTGAGGTCCTGGTTGGCGGCCAGCGCCTCGGCTTCGAGCGCGTTCAGCGTGTCGTCGCCGAAGATGCGCCACCATTCGCCGCGGTGCTGGTCCTCGGCGGGCGCGGCGGTTTTCCACTTCGCGGCGGCGGCTTCGAGCGCCGGATCGGCCTCCTTGAAGGCGGCCGGGGTCGCGACCTCGGGGCGCTCATACACCGGCGCCAGCGAGCAGCCGGCCAGCGTCAGCAGGGTGGCGAGCAGCAGCGGGATGCGCCGGGTGAATCTTGATGCGTTGTCGTTCATGTCGTCGGCTCCGGGCTCAGGAGACAAGATGGGGCGCGGGAATCGGCGCGGCATGGGGATTGGCAGTGTGCAGCTTGCTGCCTCTGCCGAGGCTGCGCAGCAGCACGTAGAACACGGGGGTCAGGAACAGGCCGAACAGCGTGACCCCGAGCATGCCGAAGAACACCGCGACACCCATCGCGTGGCGCATTTCCGAACCGGCGCCGGACGACAGCACCAGCGGCACCACGCCCATGATGAAAGCGATGGAAGTCATCAGGATCGGGCGCAGGCGCAGCCGGCTGGCTTCGATCGCGGCCTCCTTCGGCGTGCTGCCCTGCAGTTCCAGCTCGCGGGCGAACTCGACGATCAGGATGGCGTTCTTCGCCGACAGCCCCACCAGCACCATCAGGCCGATCTGGGTGAAGAGGTTGTTGTCGCCGGCGGTCAGCCACACCCCGGTGAGGGCGGCGAGGATGCTCATCGGCACGATCATGATCACCGCCAGCGGCAGCGTCAGGCTTTCGTACTGCGCGGCCAGCACCAGGAACACCAGCAGCACCGACAGCGGGAAGATCCACACGCCGGCATTGCCCGCCAGGATCTTCTGGTAGGTGAGGTCCGTCCATTCGAACTTGATGCCGGGCGGCAGGGTTTCGGCGGCGATGCGCTCGGCCGCGGCTTCGGCCTGGTCGGAGGAATAGCCGGGCGCGGGGCCGCCGTTGATGTCGGCGGCGGTGTAGCCGTTGTAGCGCACCACCATCTCCGGGCCGAAGCTGTTATGCACGCGCACCATCGACGACAGCGGCACCATCTCGCCGGCGGCGTTGCGCGTCTTTAGCTGGCCGATGTCTTCCGGCCGGGCGCGGAAGGGCGCGTCGGCCTGGGCGCGCACCTGGTAGACGCGGCCGAAGCGGTTGAAGTCGTTCACGTACAGCGAGCCGAGGTAGATCTGCATGGTGTCGAACACGTCGGTGACCGACACTCCGAGCTGCTTGGCCTTGACGCGGTCCAGATCGACGTCGAGCTGCGGCACGTTGATCTGGTAGCTGGTGAAGCTGGGGCCGAGTTCCGGCGCCTTCTGCGCGGCGGCGATGAAGGCCTTGGCGGCGGCGTCGAGTTCGGCGTAGCCGAGCGCGCCGCGGTCCTCGATCTGCAGCTTGAAGCCGCCCAGCGTGCCCAGGCCCATCACCGGCGGCGGCGGGAAGACCGCGATGAAGGAATCCTTGATCGCGGCGTACTTGCCGTTGAGCGCGGCGGTGATCGCGCCGGCGGAAAGTTCCGGCGCGCGGCGTTCGTCGAAGGGCTTGAGGGTGACGAACACGATGCCGGCCGACGAGCTGTTGGTGAAGCCGTTGATCGACAGCCCGGGGAAGGCGATCGCGCTCTGCACGCCGGGCTGTTCCAGCGCGATCTGGCTCATGCGGCGGATGACATCTTCGGTGCGGTCGAGCGAGGCGCCGTTGGGCAGCTGGGCGAAGCTGATCAAATACTGCTTGTCCTGCGCCGGCACGAATCCACCGGGCACCACGTAGGAGACGCCCGCGGTCAGCGCCAGCAGCGCCGCGTACACGGCCATCACCTTGCTCTTGCGCCCGATCACGCCGGTAACGCCGCGGCCATAGTTCTCCGAGGCGCGGCCGAAGGCGTGGTTGAAGCGGGCGAAGAAGCCGCCGAACACACGGTTCATGACGCGTGTCAGCCAGTCGGGGTCGTGGTCGTGGTGGGGTTTGAGCAGCAGCGCGGCGAGCGCGGGCGACAGGGTCAGCGAATTGAACGCCGAGATCACCGTGGAGATGGCGATGGTCATCGCGAACTGCTTGTAGAACTGGCCGGTGAGACCGGTCATGAAGGCGAGCGGCACGAACACCGCGACCAGCGTGAGCGCGATCGCGATGATCGGCCCGCTCACTTCCTGCATCGCGCGGTAGGTGGCGTCGCGCGGGCTGAGGCCGGCGGCGATGTTGCGCTCCACGTTCTCGACCACGACGATGGCGTCATCGACCACGATGCCGATCGCCAGCACCATGCCGAACAGCGACAGCGCGTTGATCGAATAGCCGAAGGCCAGCATCAGCCCGAAGGTGCCGACGATGGACACCGGCACCGCCAGCAGCGGGATGATGGAAGCGCGCCAGGTCTGCAGGAAGAGGATGACCACCAGCACCACCAGCGCCACCGCTTCGAGCAGGGTCACCACCACTGCCTTGATGCTGGCGCGGACGAACTGGGTGGGGTCGTACTCGATGCGGTAATCGACCGAGCTGGGGAAGTCCTGCTTGAGTTCGGCCATGGCGTCGCGCACCGCGGCGGAGACGGCGAGCGCGTTGGCGCCCGGCGCCTGCATGATGCCCATGCCGATCGCCGGCTTGTTGTCGAGCAGCGAGCGCAGGCCGTACTCGGCCGCGTCCAACTCGACGCGGGCGACATCGCCCAGGCGGGTGACGCCGCCGTCGGCCGAGGTCTTCAGCACGATGTCGCGGAACTCGACCTCGGTCTTCAGCCGGCCCTGGGCATTCACCGAGAACTGCAGCGGCACGTCCGGCAGGGTGGGCGAGGCGCCGATCACGCCGGCAGCCACCTGCACGTTCTGTTCGCGGATCGCGCGTACCACATCGCTGGCGGTGAGGCCGCGCTGGGCGACCTTGTTCGGGTCCAGCCACACCCGCATCGCGTAGTTGCCGGCGCCCCAGATCGACACTTCGCCGACGCCCTGGATGCGCGCGAGGCGATCCTTGACGTTGAGCACCGCGTAGTTGCGCAGGTAGGTGGCGTCGTAACGGTCGTCGGGCGAGAGGAGGTGCACCACCAGCGTCAGCGTCGGCGAGCTTTTCACCGTGGTCACGCCGAGCCGTTGCACGTCTTCCGGCAGCCGCGGCAGCGCCTGCGAGACGCGGTTCTGCACCAGCTGCTGGGCCTTGTCCGGGTCCATGCCGAGGCGGAAATGCACGGTCAGCGCGAGGTTGCCGTCGCTGTTGGCCTGGGACTGCATGTAGAGCATGTCCTCGACGCCGTTGATCGATTCCTCCAGCGGCGAGGCGACGGTTTCGGCGATGACCTTGGGGTTGGCGCCGGGGTACTGGGCGCGCACCACCACCGAGGGCGGCACCACTTCCGGGTACTCCGAGATCGGCAGCTGGAACATCGCCAGCATGCCGCCGAGCAGGATCAGCACCGACAGCACACCGGCGAAGATCGGCCGGTCGATGAAGAATTTCGAGATGTTCATGGGGGCGGGCTCAGCTGTTGTCGGCGGTGGCGGCGCGGGCGGTGGGCGCGGGCGGGGCCGCCGCGCCCGACATCAGCACCAGGTTGGGATTGACGATCTGGCCGGGGCGGGCGCGCTGCAGGCCATTGACCACGATGCGCTCGCCCTCCTGCAGGCCGCTTTCCACCACCCTCATCGCGCCTTGCGCGGCGCCGAGGGTGACTTCGCGGTAGGCGGTGCGGTTGGCGTCGTCCACCACCAGCACGAAGCGCTTGTCCTGGTCGGTGCCGATTGCCTTTTCGTCGATCAGCAGGGCCTGGCGCGGGGTTGCGCTGCCCAGCCGGATGCGGGCGTAGAGACCAGGCAGCAGGCTGGCGTCCGGGTTGTCGAACACTGCGCGTACCCGGATCGTGCCGCTGGAGGTGTCCATGCGGTTGTCGACAGAGCTGACCGTGCCGCTGCGTGGGTAGTCGTCCTCGTTGGCCAGGCCCAGATGCACTGGTACCGCAGCGCCCTGCTTGCCGTTGATCGAGGCGAGGAAGCTTTGCTCGTCCACGTCGAAGGCGGCGTACATGCGCGACACCGATACCAGGGTGGTGAGCGGCGGGGTGCCCGGACCGGAGGCGACCACATTGCCCACGGTCACCTCGGCGCGCGAGACCTTGCCGGCCACCGGAGCTGTGATGCGGGTGTATTCGAGGTTGAGGCGGGCGGATTCCACCTCGGCGCGCGCGGCCAGCCGGTTGGCCTCGGCTTCGCGCGCGGCGTTCTGCTTTTCCTCGTAGTCGCGGCGGGCGATGGCGTTGTCGGCGATCAGCCGTTCGCCGCGGGCGAGGTCGCCGGCGGTGTAGGCGGCGCGGGCCTCGGCGGCGGCGAGCCGGGCGCGGGCGTGCTCCAGTGCGGCGGCGTAGGGGCGGGGGTCTATGGTGAACAAGGCGTCGCCCTTCTTTACCAGCGCGCCGTCCTGGAAATGGACTTCGGTGATGGTGCCGGACACCAGCGGGCGGATCTCCACCCTGTCGACAGCTTCCAGCCGGCCGGAGTAACTTTGCCAGTCGGTGATCTGCTGGCTGGTGACGGCGGCTACGTCCACCGGGCTGGCCGGGGGCGGCGCGGCGGTGGCGCGGGCGTCGGTCTGGACGGTGAGCGCGGCGAGGCCGCCGCTGATGGCGAGCAGTACCGCAACCGTGGTGGCGAGGGCGTAAGGTTTGCGCAAAAGGGACATCGTGATGCTCCTGTCGGGATCGCTGCACCGGCCGACCGGGCTGCGATGGTGCTTTTGGGGCCGCCCTTCGCTTGTGGCAAGGGGTTGGCGAGTTATGGTTTGAAGCGCTTGCGGCGGTTGTCGGTAATGCCGCGGTGCATCAATATTGGGTATTGTTTCCCTTCGGATAAATGTCTTAAATCCGGAAACACTATTCGAGCAGTGCGAATAATCACGCCGACACTTGGCGGATAATTCATGCACCGACAGATACGTGGGGTAGGGGATGGATCGCTTTCAGGCCATGCAGGTGTTCACGCGCGTGGTGGACGCCAACAGCTTTTCGCGCGCGGCCGACAGCCTCGGCCTGCCGCGCGCCACCGTCACCAACATCATCCAGAACCTGGAGCGCCTGCTGCAGGTGCGGCTGCTCAACCGCAGCACGCGGCGGCTGAGTCTTACCGAGGACGGCGCGGCCTATTACGAGCGCTGTGTTGCCATCCTCGCCGATGTCGAGGAGACCGAGGCTTCGTTCCGCGCCGCCGCGAGCCGGCCGCGCGGCCGGCTGCGCATCGACGTGCCGGCCTCGCTCGGGCGGCTGGTGCTGATCCCGCGCCTGTGTGAATTCCACAGCCGCTACCCGGAGCTGGAGCTGGCCATCGGCATGGGCGACCGTCCGGTGGATCTGGTGCGCGAGGCGGTCGATTGCGCGCTGCGCGTCGGCAACCTGCCCGACTCGTCGCTGGTCGCGCGCCGGGTTGGCACCTTCTTCGGCGTGACCTGCGCGGCGCCGTCCTACTTCGAGCGCCACGGCGAACCGCAGACCATCGCCGAACTCGCCGATCATCGCGCGGTGAACTACTTCTCCAGCCTCACCGGCCGCACAATAGACTGGGATTTCGTCGTCGACGGTGAGGTCGTCGAGGTCAAGATGAACGGGGTGGTGTCGGTGAACGACAGCGACGCTTATCTCGCCTGCGCGCTGCAGGGTTTCGGCCTGGTGCAGATGCCGCGCTTCATGGCGCTGCCTCATCTGGAATCGGGGGCGCTGCGCGAGGTGCTGCCGCAATGGGCGCCGTCGCCGATGCCGATGTCGGTGGTCTATCCGGCCAACCGCCACCTGTCGCCCAAGGTGCGCGCCTTCGTCGATTGGGTGAGCGAGCTGTTCGCCGAGTGCCCGCTGATGGGCGGCCGCAGCGCGGTGGATTACTGCTGCAGTTACAAGGGCCAGCCTGGCGGTAACACCCTGCGGTCGCTGGTGGATCAGCAGAACCTCGCCGAAAGCGTGCTTTGAGCGCCGACCCGCCCGCCGTCCGAGCGCGGTGAAGGCGGGCGTTCAGGGTTATGGTTTGCGTGCCGTGCCCTCGAGCTGGTCGTATACCGCAGTGGCGATGCGGGCGAGTTCGGCCTTGGCAATCGCGGCCGACAGCGCGTAGCCGAACCTGCCGTCTATCCAGTAGAAGACCTTGAGGCCGCCTTCCTCGGCAAAGCGGAAGCCGGTGTCGCCGTAGGTGGCGTTCTCGGTGGAGACATAGAGTGTCAGGCGCTGGCCGCCCGCGTCCTGGTACATGAACTGCGCGACCGGGCCGCTGCTGCCGGGGAGCAGGCGGCCGCCGATCAGTTCGAAACCGAGCGCCGCCAGCCGTGGCGGATGCACCGGCGTGCCCAGCCGCTTCGACAGCCAGGCGACGAGCTGCTCCTCGTGTGCCGCGTCCACTTCCACCGGGCGGCGCACGTCGGGGCTGAATACCGCATGCGCCACCGCCGCCTGGCGGGACAGGTTGGGCAGCGCATGCGCGAGCGTGGCTTGCGGCCGATAGCGCTCGTGGGCCAGCCAGCCGGCAGCGCCGCCGAGGAGGGTGAGCAGCACCGCCGCCGCGGCGCGCAACAGCGGCAGACGCCAGCGGACGCTCGCGGTGGCTGCCGCGGGGCCGCGGCCAGGGCCGGCCGCCGCACGGCACAGGGATTCGGGAATCGCTTCGTCCTGCAGCGGGGCAAAGCGGGCGCGCAGGGCCTGGTTCTGCGCCCGGTAGGCGTGCACTCGTTCCGCTGCCTGCGGATTCGTCGCCAGGTAGTCGTCGACATCCGCCTGCCGCGCCGCGGGTAACTGGCCGTCGGCAAAGGCGTGGAGATCGGCTTCGGTGACAGGGGCTTTGCTCATCGCACGATTCTCAGTCTGGTGCCGGCCTGCCCGCCGTCCATGATGGTCCGCAGCCGCTCGCGGCCGCGCGACAGCCGCGACATCACCGTGCCGAGCGGGATGCCCAGGGTCGCGGCGACCTCGTCGTAGCGCATCTCTTCCAGTGCGACCAGCAGCAGCACCGCGCGCTGTTCCTCGGGCAGGCGGGCCAGCGCCGCGTCGAGGTCGCCGACTTCGAGCGCGTCGGCCTGCGTCGGCCGGGTGGGCAGGTCGAGATCGCCGTCTTCCAGCGATCGCGTCGACAGGCCGGGGCGGCGCAGCTGGTCCATCCTCAGGTTGTGCATGATGCCGAACAGCCAGGCGCGCAGCTCGCCGTCCGGTCGCCATTGCGCCGCGCGCGCCCAGGCGCGCTCCAGCGTGTCCTGCACCAGATCGTCGGCGGCGGCGCGCTCGCCCACCAGCGCCCGCGCGTAGCGGCGCAGGCGCGGCAGTTCGGCGAGGAGCGCGCGGCTGTCCATGCCGGCTCAGGGCTTGGCGATGTGCCAGACATTGTTGACGCCGTCGCCGGTCTTGTCGCCGGGCTTCTGGTCCTTGATCCAGAAGTAGAGCGGCTTGCCCTTGGCGGCCCACTGCTTCTTGCCGTCGTCGCGGGTGACGATGCTGTAGTCGCCGCTCGCCATTTCGCCTTCCTTGACCATCAGCGGCGGCCAGTTGGTGGCGCAGGCGTCGTTGCACACGCTCTTGCCGCTGCCGGCGGTGTCCTTGTCGAAGGTGTAGAGGGTCATGCCGTTGCTGCCGGTCAGCATGCCGTCGGCCACCTTGATCGAGGCGGGCATCATCGCGTCGGCGGACCAGGCGGGGAAGGCGGCGAAGGCGAGCAGGCCGATGGCGAGGGCGCTTGCATGCAGTTTCATGATGGATCTCCGTTGCGGTTGTCGGGGCTTGCAAGGGGGTATACGGAAACCGGCGTCGGTTTATTCCATCAAGCCGATGCGGCCAGGGTGGCCGGATCGCGCGGCAGCCCATGCGGACAGCTTAGTCGCGCGGCGCTGTGGGCGCCCGGCGGCGTGCGGTCCGGATGCCGCGCGCCGCAAGGAAGCCCCGTTCAGTGCCGGGTGATCACCACTTCGAGGTATTCGCCGGGCACCACCAGCGAGTCCGCGCCGCCGGTATTGCGCGCTTCGAGTAGCTGCATCAGGTCGGCGTGCAGGCGGGCCTGGCCGTCGCCGTCGAGTGCCGCGAAGGCCTTGTGGGTGGGGCCGTAGTAGCTGCGGAAGATGTCTATCCAGTGGGCGGGCGAGCGGTAGCGGAAGTTGAAGGCGCGGCGCACGCAGCGGATGTCGGCGGCGTGGCGGCCGAAGAGTTCGACCAGGTAGGGTTCGTCGCCCCAGCGCAGGGGCGAGCGGAGACCCGCCGGCGGCGGCACGTGCTTGCCGACCACGCGGAACAGCTCGCCGATGAAGCCTTCCGGCGTCCACGTGGCCAGGCCGATGCGTCCGCCGCGGCGGACCACGCGCAGCAATTCGCCGGCGCAGCGGTCGTGGTCGGGCGTGAACATCGCGCCGAAGGTCGACAGGACCACGTCGAAGCTGCTGTCGGCAAAGGGCAGGGCTTCGGCGTCGGCAACGCGGAAGTCCACCGCCAGGCCCTCGGCCCGGGCGCGCGCCTCCCCCTTGTCGAGCAGCTGCGGCACGTAGTCTGTCGAGGTGACATCGGCAAAGCGGCGGGCTGCGGCCAACGTGGCATTGCCGTTGCCTGCGGCGACGTCGAGCACTCGCTCGCCGGCGCGCAGGTCCGCCGCCTCGGCCAGCGATTCGCCGACGATCTGCAGCGTGGTGCCGATGACGGCGAAATCGCCGCTGGCCCAGGTCGCCTGCTGGCGGGCCTTGATCGCCTCGAGGTCGGGGGCCGGCGTTACCGGTGTGGTGGCCGGGCCGGACGGGCACAGTTCGATGGGTGCATTCATGATCGGTCTCCTGTCGATGGGAAGGCCGGGTCTCTGCGGACCCGGGTCGGGTTGCTTTCATCACTTGCCGACGAGTCCATTCTTCCGCTGGCGGCAGATCGGTGCTTCACTGAGAGTCGGGGAAACTTGCTCGTGCGTCCGCCGTTGCAGCGCGACCCGGCCCGGCGCCGTGAGTCGGCCACCCGGCTTTGCCGACAGGAGCGCGACCATGAATGGAGATCCGCTATCCGACCTGCTGCGTACCGTCCGCTTGCGCGGTGCGGTGTTCTACTACGTCAGCTGTTGGGAGGACTGGGCCGCCGAAGCGCCGCCCGCGTGCGAGATCGCCCCGGCGGTGCTGCCTGGCGCCGAGCACGTCATGGAGTTCCATATGGTCGCCCGCGGGAGCGGCTGGGCGGCCGTCAGCGGCCTGGCGCCGGTGCGGCTCGAAGCCGGCGACATCGTCATGTTTCCGCACGGCGACGCCCATGTGATGTCGAGCGCGCCGCACGTGGAGCCCCAGCGCATCGAGGCCGACTGGGTGTTCGCCACCCGTCACGACCCCAAGCCGATGCCCGTCGCCTATCACCGTGGTGTACGGGAACCGGGCGCGCCGGCGCCGGTGTCGGATGCCGAGACCATCCTGGTGTGCGGCTTTCTCGGCTGCGACCTGCGTCCCTTCAACCCGCTGGTAGCGGCGCTGCCGCGCCTGTTGCACCTGCCGGCAGCACGCGCAGGCGGCTGGGTGGCACGCGTCATCGACCAGGCGGCGCAGGAATCGACCGATCCGCGCCCCGGCGGCGATGCGGTGCTCGAACGGCTGGCGGAGATGATGTTCGTGGATACCGCGCGGCGTTATCTCGACAGCCTGCCGGAGGGCGCCACCGGCTGGCTGGCCGGCCTGCGCGACCGCTACGTCGGCCGGGCGCTGGCGTTGCTGCACCAGTACCCGGAACGTCCGTGGACAATGGACGAGCTCGGTCGCGAGGTCGGCCTGTCGCGTTCGGCCCTGCATGAGCGCTTCATGCAGTTCATCGCCGAACCGCCGATGCACTACCTCGCCAACTGGCGCATCCAGCTCGGCTCGCGCCTGCTGCGCGAGAGCAAGCGCACCGTGGCGTCGATCGCGCTGGACGTCGGCTACGAGTCGGAAGCGGCGTTCTCGAGGGCGTTCAAACGTCTGGTCGGGCTGCCGCCGGCGACCTGGCGGCGGACTGCTGCGGCCGGGTGAGGGGCCGCCGGGAATGGCGATGGCGTCACGCCCGGCCGCTGCTCTGGCCGCGTATCACCCCGCCCGCGATCAGGTGGGCGACGCGCAGCGGCTCGGGCACCAGGCTGTGCTGGCGCAGGCCCTGCAGAAGCGAAGTCGCGTCCGCCAGCGTGATGCCGGCGCGTTGCACGAACAGCGGGCCGACGGCCTCGACCGGGCCGGCCGCTTCTATCAATCGCCACTTGCGCGCACCGCCGCGCACGTGGGCAAGCAGCGCCCGCCGGATCGAATCGAAGTCGGGAGGGCGGCGCAGCACGACAATGATCGGCACGCCGAGCGCGGCGTTCAGGGTCGGCAGATCGACGACGTTGAAACCGGCGAAGGTGATGCCCTGCAGCAGCACGGCGTGGATCTGCGGGAAGAAGCGCGAGCGCCGCACGATGCCGTCGATGACGCGCGTGGCGTTTGCTCCGTCGCGGCGCAGCTTGCCCGACAGCACGCCGTCGAGCCGCTTGCCGGCGAACACCGTACCGACGACGAGCACATCGCCCCGGTGACTGCGGTCGAAGGGTGCGTCGTCGAACGCGATGATGTGGCTGATCCGGCGGGACATCGTGGCGTGCGTGTGAAGATGGAAGGAGAAGACCGTCGTGACGCCCCTGCATGAATTGCTGAGCCGTATCCGCTGGGACGCCGAATTCGGTGCCGCACGCTTTGTACTCGGCTACTACGACCGCGTCGCCGGCCGCATTGTTCGCATCGACCTGCGCGAAGTCACGCGTGACGCCGCAAACCACTCGATGCTCGACCTGATCGATGAGGACGGCCACGCACGCAGTATTCCGCTGCACCGGGTCAAGGAAGTGTTGCGCAACGGCAAGCTGATCTGGCGGCGGGCGCATTGAGCAGGCGCGGACGCGGCTTGCGAGGATTTCCGCCGGCAAGGGAAGTGCTGGCCGCAGATGCCGCGCCATGCCGCGTCGGGCACGTCCCCGGCGTGGCGTGCGCGGCTTTCGGTCAGGCGTGAAGTAGTTGCGGTTTGCGAGCAGAAAATGGCAGCTTTGGTCGTGTGCTGCCGGTATTCGAAGGCCCCACATATTGATTACACTCTCGACGCCTCGATGTCATGCCCGCCGCGTGCTGTTTCGACGTCGGCATATCGGTGTGGCGGCGACGCTGTATTGATGTGCTGACGATGGCATGATCGTCGGGCTTGCCGCCGCAGTGGCGGCTGACCGTGCCGACGCTTCGAATACTTGCCACTAGACGTTTGCCACCCGTGCCTGCCATCCATTTCATCTCCGGTTTGCCGCGCTCGGGCTCGACCCTGCTGGCGGCCCTGTTGCGGCAGAACCCGCGCGTCCATGCCGGCATGAGCGGGCCGGTCGGCGGTCTGGTGAGCAGCCTGCTGCACGAGATGAGTGCGCGCAACGAGTACGCCGTGTTCATCAACGATGCGCAGCGGCAACGCATCCTGCGTGGTGTGTTCGAGCAGTATTACGGGCCCGAATTTCCGCACGAGGTGATCTTCGACACCAACCGGGTGTGGTGCGCGCGCATGTCGCTGCTGCACACGCTGTTTCCGCAGGGCAAGGTCATCGCATGCGTTCGGGACATGCCGTGGATCGTCGATAGCGTCGAGCGCCTGATCCAGCGCAATGCCTTGTCGCCGTCGTCGATCTTCAACTACCAGACCGGCGGCACCGTCTATTCGCGCGCCGATGGCATCGCCAACGGTGAAGGCCTGGTGGGCTACGCCTACAACGCCCTGAAGGAGGCCTTCTTCGGCGAGCATGCGGCCAGGCTGATGCTCGTCCAGTACGAAACGCTGGTCGCGCAACCGCAGCGGGTGCTGGACGCCGTCTACGATTTCATCGGCGAACCGTCGTTCAGCCACGATTTCGAGAACATCCGCTTCGATGCCGACGAGTTCGATACCCGCGCCGGCACGCCCGGCCTGCATGCGATCCGGCCGCGGGTGTCGGCCGATCCGCGCATGAGTGTGCTGCCGCCCGACATCTTCCG
Organism: Azoarcus sp. DD4; assembly: GCF_006496635.1. NCBI lineage: Bacteria > Pseudomonadati > Pseudomonadota > Betaproteobacteria > Rhodocyclales > Zoogloeaceae > Azoarcus > Azoarcus sp. DD4. The sequence continues at coordinate 3,522,819 of NZ_CP022958.1, read as the reverse complement.
CCGCTTCGAGAACGACGCCTTCTGGCGCAACCCGGACGTCAATCTGCGCCAGGTGCGGGTCGTATGACGGTTTTCGGGGGATGCCGATGATCGCGCTCGAGTCAACCGTGGCGGACTCCGCGCCGTCGGAGGCCGATCTGGCCTTCTGGCGCTCGCTGCGGGACCGGGTGCTGCCGCTGCGCCCGAGCCAGTACGACCTGACCTCGACCTGCAATCTCCAGTGTGAAGGTTGCCTGTTCTTTTCCGGCAGCGATTACCTGGGGCACACCGACGTCCACGAACTGGCGACCGTCGACACCTTCTTCGCCGCCGAGGCTGCCCGTGGCGTGCGCTATGGCTATTTCGGCGGCGCCGAGCCTTCGTTGGTGCAGGAAAAGCTGGTGATCGCGGCCCGGCATCTGCCCTATGGCGTGGTCTTCACCAACGGCACGCAGCGCATTTCCGACGAAGTGCCCTTCCGCATTCATGTGTCGGTGTGGGGGCGGACGGCGACGAGCAGGGCGCTGCGCGGCGCCGACGTTCAGCAGAAGCAGGTACGGAACTACCGCGGCGACAAGCGCGCGGTCTTCGTCATGACGCTGAATGCCCGGAATATCGACGAGGTCGGCGCGGTCGCCGCGATGTGCGCCGACAACGATCTCGCCCTGAGCTTCAACCATTACAGCCCCACGCAGCGCTACACGCGTTTCATCCAGGGCGATGCGCCGGCGGACCGCTACCATGCGAGCAGTTCGCAGACCGACAACCTGATGCTTCGGCCCGCACACCTCGCCCGTGCGCGCGAGCTGATCGCGCGGCTGATGGACGACGCCGCGTGCCGGATCATCTACAGCCGCGAATTCAACGACATCATCCACGACCCCGCCGGCCTCTACCCGGAACTGCAGCCGGGCACCGATCTGGCGGCCGATTGCGGCGTCCGGCTGACCGCTTCGCTTCGTCACTACAACACCGATTTCAGCGCCAGTTCCGGCAAGTGCTGTACGCCGAATGTGGATTGCCGGTCGTGCCGGCTCTATGCCCAAAGCTATGCGACGGTGCTGGCACGTGCCACCCGTTCGCTGCGTCAGCCGCAGGCGCTGGCGCGGGCGATCCGCATGTGGCGGGTGTGGTGCGCGCTCTTTCTCAACGACGACGGCCTCGCCGCCGTTGCCTCTGCTTCATGACCGGAGACCCTTCCCGCATGCGTCTTACCGATTCCGCGCGCAGGCTGCGCACGTTTCGCGGCTACGACATCGCCTGGCTGTTCGGTGCCGGGAACTCGGCGGAAACGCGTGCCGCGCTGGTCCGCTTCTGGGCCGACCACGGCGCCATCGACGACCCGTTCGCGGCCTGGCGGCGCACCTTCGAGGTGGGCGCGGTGGCGCTCGACGGACAGGGCGACATCGCCGGCGTGTCGTCCTTCTACCCGGACATCCTGCCCGCCGACGGCCGGCCCTACTGGTTCTACCGCACCTTCGTGCGGCCCGACAGCCGCGTCGTGGGCCTGGCGCCGCAGTTGTTCGACTGCACTTTCGCGACCCTGGCCGTCGACTATGGCGGGGAGCCGGGGGCGCCGGAGGGCGTGGTCACGATCATGGAAAACCCGAAGCTCGACACGCCCGCCGGGCTGCGGGTGATCCGCCAGAGCGGCCTGACCCTGCTTGGCACCGACGTTCATGGCCGCAGCGTGTGGCGCCGCCGCTTTGCAGACACCTGACTACGCCGCAAGCCCTGCTTCCAGCACCCTGTGCAAGACGAAATAACCCAGCAATAACAAGACCAAGGAGTTCCACTTGAACAAGCTTGCCTACCGCCTTGTCCGCAATCGCCGCCACGGCGTCCTCCAGGCCGTCCCCGAATCCGCGCGCGCCTGCTCGGGTGGCACGCCGAAGTCGAGGTCGGTGTTCGCGGGCATCGTCGCCCGGTCCGCGGCCAGCCCGATGTTGAAGCCGGTATGCCGGGCACTGTCGTTGAGCTTGCTGGCACTTGGCGCCCAGGTGGCGACGGCCGCCACCTATACCGTCACCAACAGCAACGACAGCGGCGCCGGCTCGCTGCGCCAGGCCATCACCGACGCCAATGCCGACCCGGGCAGCACGATCAGCACGAGCGGGGCGCTCGCGCTGACGCCGGGCAGCGCCTTGCCAACCATCACCGCGACCACGACCATCGACAACGGCAGTACCGCCACGATTGCGGGGCAGTCGATCGATGCCGGCAGCAGCAACCTGACGCTGTCGGGCGCCGGTAGTTGGGCGATCGGGAATGGCACCGCCGGAGTGGCGGGAACGAGCGGTATGTCGCCAACGTCAGGAACCGCGGGCGGGGCGGGCGCTGCGGCGTTTACCGGCACCGGCTTCACGCTGACCAATTCGACGTCGGTGACCGGCGGGAGTGGCGGTGCCGGCGGGGCGGGTGGCAACTACACCGGCGGGTGTTGCTGGTGGGGCGGTAATGGCGGTGCTGGCGGCGCCGGTGCCGCCGGGGTGACTGGCGCGGGTTTCACCTTGATCAATAGTGGAAGCTTGAGCGGTGGCGCCGGTGGTGCCGGCGGTGCCGCTGGTGCCGGCAGCCCTGGGAAATATGGCACGTCAGGTACGACGGGTACAGGCGGTGCGGGGGTCGTTTCCACCGGCAATTCCACGATCACCAACAGCGGCACCATCAGCGGTGGGTTGAACGGCACCGGCAGCGTCCGGGCCAACGCGGTGTCGCTGTCCGGTGGCGGCAACGAACTGGTCATCCTTTCCGGTGGGGCCTTCGTCGGCAACGTCGTCAGCACCAGCGGCAGCACCAACGGCGGCGACACGCTCACGCTGGGCGGCAGCACCGATGCCAGCTTCGACGTTTCCAAGATCGGCGCCGCCGCCCAGTTCCAGGGTTTCCTGAACTACACCAAGACGGGGACCAGCACCTGGACCTTGACCAATACCACCACGGCAGCGACGCCGTGGACCATCCTCCAGGGCACCCTGAGCATCGGTGCCGACGGCGCCCTGGGCAGCGCCGCCAGCGCGCTCACCCTGAACGGCGGTACCTTGCTGACGACGGCCGATATCGCCACTTCACGTGCGGTCGTGCTGGGTGCCGGCGGCGGCACCATCGACAATGGCGGCAACGACGACAGCTTTTCCGGCGTCTTTTCCGGCAGCGGCAACCTGACGCTCGCCGGGGCCGGGACGGTGACCTTCACCGCCACCAACACCTACAGCGGCACGACCACGATCAGTAACGGGACTACGCTGCAAGTCGGCAACGGCGGCACCGCCGGCACGCTGGGCAGCGGCGCGGTGACCAACGACGGCACGCTCAGCTTCAACCGTTCGGATGCGACGACCGTGGCCAACGCCATCGGCGGCAGCGGTGCGCTGGTGGCCGCGGGCAGCGGCACGCTGACGCTGACCGGCACCAACACCTACAGCGGCACGACGACCATCGACAGCGGCGCTGCGCTGAAGGTCGGTAACGGCGGCACCGCCGGCACGCTGGGCAGCGGCGCGGTGACCAACGACGGCACGCTCAGCTTCAACCGTTCCGATGCGACGACCGTGGCCAACCTGATCGGCGGCAGCGGTGCGCTGGTGGCTGCGGGCAGCGGCACGCTGACGCTGACCGGCGCCAACACCTACAGCGGCACGACGACCATCGACAGCGGTGCTGCGCTGCAGGTCGGTAACGGCGGCACCGCCGGCACGCTGGGCAGTGGCGCGGTGACCAACGACGGCACGCTCAGCTTCAACCGTTCCGACGCGCAGACCGTAGCGAATGACATCGGCGGCAGCGGTGCGCTGGTGGCTGCGGGCAGCGGCACGCTGACGCTGACCGGCGCCAACACCTACAGCGGCACGACGACCATCGACAGCGGTGCTGCGCTGCAGGTCGGTAACGGCGGCACCGCCGGCACGCTGGGCAGCGGCGCGGTGACCAACGACGGCACGCTCAGCTTCAACCGTTCGGATGCGACGATCGTGGCCAACGCCATCGGCGGCAGCGGTAGCGTGACGGTTGCCGGCAGTGGCCCGGTGACGATGACCGGCGTCAACACCTACAGCGGCACGACGACCATCGACAGCGGCGCTGCGCTGCAGGTCGGTAACGGCGGCACCGCCGGCACGCTGGGCAGCGGCGCGGTGACCAACGACGGTACGCTCAGCTTCAACCGTTCGGATGCGACGACCGTGGCCAACGCCATCGGCGGCAGCGGTAGCGTGACGGTTGCCGGCAGTGGCCCGGTGACGCTGACCGGCGTCAACACATACAGCGGCACGACGACCATCGACAGCGGCGCTGCGCTGCAGGTCGGCAACGGCGGCACCGCCGGCACGCTGGGCAGCGGCGCGGTGACCAACGACGGCACGCTCAGCTTCAACCGTTCCGACGCGCAGACCGTAGCGAATGACATCGGCGGCAGCGGTGCGCTGGTGGCCGCGGGCAGCGGCACGCTGACGCTGACTGGCGCCAACACCTACAGCGGCACGACGACCATCGACAGCGGTGCTGCGCTGCAGGTCGGTAACGGCGGCACCGCCGGCACGCTGGGCAGCGGCGCGGTGACCAACGACGGTACGCTCAGCTTCAACCGTTCGGATGCGACGACCGTGGCCAACGCCATCGGCGGCAGCGGTAGCGTGACGGTTGCCGGCAGTGGCCCGGTGACGATGACCGCCAGCAACACCTATACCGGTGCAAGCACCGTGAATGGCGGCGCAACCCTCAATCTGGCCGATGGTGCCGGCCTGGCCGGCGCGGTGGCGGTGTTGTCGGGCGGTAGCCTCGGCGGCGGAAATGCCTCCATCGGCGGTAACCTTGGTAACGCCGGCACGGTCTCGGTGGCGGCGGGCAAAACGCTGACGGTGGGCGGTTCGTTCTCTTCCAGCGGCGCGCTGAGCGTGACCGTGGCGAGCATGGGCAGCTACGGCAGGATCGATGCGACCGGTGCGGCCAGCCTCGGTGGCAGCCTTGCCGTCGATGCGGCGGCGGCGGTCGGCCTGACCGACGGCTCGCTGGCTTCGGTGATCCATGCCGGCGGCGGGGTGAACGGCAGCTTTGCCAGCGTGACCGACAATAGTCTGTTGTTCGATTTTGCCGCCAGTTACGGCGCCAACGACGTGAACCTGATCGTCACCGCGGCCGACACTGGCGGCGGGGGTGGTGGCGATGGTGGCGATGGTGGTTCGGGTGGAGGCGATACGGTGCTGAACAGCGTCACGTCGCTGGGCAATACGCCGGCAGCCGGAGCGGCGCGTGTGCTTGATGCCGTGATCGCCGCCGATCCGACCAGCCCCCTTGCCTTGCTGTTCGTGCCGCTGACGACGCAGCAGGAGGTCTCCCAGGCCGCCAGCCAGTCCCTGCCGCTGCTGACCGGCGGCTCGAGCACCGTGGCGCAGAACGTGATGGGCGGGATCAATCGCGTGGTCCAGACGCGGATCGGCAGCCGGGGCGGACTGTCGTCCGGCGACGAGTTCCTCGGTGACAAGCACCTCTGGCTGAAGCCCTTCGGATCCTGGGCCGACCAGGACGATCGCCATGCGGTGACGGGATACAAGGCCGATACCTATGGCTTTGCCCTCGGCGTGGATGGCGAAGTGTCTTCCGCGTTGCGCCTCGGTGCGGCATTCGCCTACGCGAAGAGCGACGTGGACGGAAATTCGAGCGCGGCCCCGCAGAGCGCCGAAGTCGACGTCTACCAGCTGGTCGGCTACGGCAGCTATAGCCTGGACGACAGGACCGAGGTCGACTTCCAGGCCGGCATCGGCCGCAACCGCAACGAGGGCCGCCGCAAGATCACCTTTGCTGCCCGCGTGGCGGAATCCGACTTCGACAGTGAAACCGCGCACATCGGCGTCGGCATCGGGCGCAGTTATGCGATCGGTGGCCGGACCAGCCTGACGCCCTCGATCCGGGCCGACTACACCTGGATCAAGGACCAGTCCTACACCGAGAAAGGGGCGGGAGCGCTGAACCTGCATATCGACAGCCGCAGTACAGAGGCACTGGTCGTCGGTATCGACGCCAAACTGGAGCACCAGGTGAGCGAGCAGTCCTCGCTGGTCGGCAATCTTGGCGTCGGCTACGACACCATCAACGAGCGTGCGTCGGTGACTGCCGCATTTGCGGGGGCGCCCGGTGCGGCCTTTGTGACTTCCGGCATCAAACCCGAACCGTGGCTTGTGCGCGGCGGGCTGGGCGCTGTCTTCAAGACCGGCGGCGGCGTCGAGATCAGCGGCCGCTACGATGCGGAGTATCGCGAGAGCTTCATCAACCAGACTGCGTCGGTCAAGGCGCGCTGGATGTTCTGATCTGCGCTGAGCGCAAGGGAACGAGCCGGGGCAGGTCCCCGGCTTTTTCCGTTTTTGGGGAGATGACGCCGATGAGGATGCTGGCATGGGTGTGCAGCCTCGTCCTCGTCGGCTGCGCGACGATCCCGACACCGGCGGAGCGCCGCGCGCAGGCCGACTCGCTCGCTGCTGAGCAGGCCTGGGGGGCGACCGTGCTGCCGGCGGGGCATTTCGATCTGCTTGCCTACCTTCCGCATCGTCCGACGCGCGCTGAACGGCTGACCATCTACATCGAGGGCGACGGCCTGGCTTGGCTAGGCGTGTCGCAACCGTCGCCCGACCCGACGCCGCGCGATCCGCTCGCGCTGCGTCTGGCGCTCGCGCAGCCCGAGGGCGCCGCAGCCTATCTCGGACGTCCCTGCCAGTATGTCGGCGACGGGGCAAGACATTGCGCCAGTCGGTATTGGGCCGATGCGCGCTTCGCACCGGAGGTGATCGCTGCGAGCAACGAGGCGGTCGATGCCCTGAAGGCGCGCTTCGGTGCGAACCGCCTCACGCTGGTCGGCTATTCGGGGGGCGGGGCGGTTGCCGCGCTGCTCGCTGCCCGGCGCGACGACGTCGACGCCCTGGTGACGGTCGCCGGCAACCTCGACCTGACGGCGTGGACGCGTTTGCACCGCGTCCGGCAACTGGACGGATCGATGGATCCGGCCGGCGAGATCGACCGCCTCGAACGCGTGCCCCAACTCCACTTCGTCGGCGAACGGGACGACAACGTCCGGCCGGAGCTGGTGCAGGGTTTTGCCGACCGCTTTCGCCCGGGCGCGCGTCCGGTCGTGCGCGTGGTGCCGGACTTCGATCATCGCTGCTGCTGGGCCGCGCAGTGGCCGGTGCTGTGGCGGGAGATCGGGCGTCGCCCGCCGCCGTGACGGCGGCCGGCACAGGACTCAGCCGCGGATACGGGCCGGCAGCAGCGCAGCGATGGTCCGCCACTGGTGTATCGCCAGCCCGAGGCTGATCAGCGCCGCGCCGAGCCAGACCCGGGCTTCGATGACTTCGTTGTTGAGCATGTTGCCCATCAGCAGTGCCAGCACGGGGGTGATCAGGGTGATGAGCGCGACCTTGCCTGCCTCCATGTGCTTGATCAGGTAGTAGTAGAGCGCGAAGCCGAGCACTGAACCGAACACGCCGAGGTAGGCGATGGCGAGCCAGGCCTGGGCCGGGACGGCGGCGGGGGGCGCACCATCGGCCAGCAGCCAGGCGAATGCGAACAGCGGCATGGCGACGAGGAGCGTGCCGGCGGTGGTGGCGAGCGGCGGGCTGTCGTCGCCGATGCGCTTCACCCACACCAGGCTGGCGGAGTAGATCAGCACGGCGAGCAGCAGGGCGACGAGGCCGGGCAGGGCCTTGCCGGAGCCGGCCTGGTCGCCGGTGGCGAAGATCAGCGCGAGCCCGGCGATGCCGAGCAGCAGGCCGGCGATCTTGCCCGGTTGCAGCGCCTTTTCGCCCAGCCAAAGGGTGGCGAGCACGCCGGTCATCAGCGGGGTGAGGCCGAACAGTACCGAGATCAGCCCGGAATGGATGTATTGCGCGCCCCAGTAAGTGCAGAGCATGGCGCCGAAGGTGCCAAGGCCGCCGGCCAGGTAGCTGCGGCGGGCACGCGCGTGCAGCGGCAGGCCGATGCGCCAGACGGCGATGAGCGCCAGCGAAAGCGCAAGTCCGATCAGCATGCGCGCCATGACGGCGAAGGTGAATCCGCCGCCGATCGAGCTCCAGCGGATGGCGAGCGGCGTGGTGGACCAGATCAGGATGACGATGGTGTAGGCAAGGGCGAGGGGCATGGCGATGTCCTGCGGTTCAAGGCAAGGGCGGCGGCGATGGCGGTTGCGCGCCGGGGGCGGTGTTCCAGCCTGCGTAGCGGGGGAGAGCGGTAGCGGCGGCGGTGGTGACGTATCGGCGTTGCATGACGATTTCCTGATGAATGACAAATGAAAAGGCCGCGGTCCTTGCGGATTCGCGGCCCGGCGGTGTGCGTGCGGTGAAGTTTCAGCTGATCATCGCAACGGCATGCTCCCGAACCCGAATCCATGGCCGAGACGCCATACACGCAGGGCGTGGCGGCGCATGGCGCTAATCGTTCGGGATAGGGTGGCGATGGGCATGCCGGAAGTGTAGGAGGCGGCCGGCGCGACGGTCAAGCCCGATTCCGCCGGGCCGCGCGGGCGGACGCGATGGCAATGCTGCAGCGCTGGGCTATGGTGAGACTGTGCTGCCAGGCGGGGAGGCGTGGGCGCGGTGAGACCGATGACGATCCTCAAGCTGATACTCGGCTTTGCGCTGGCGGTGGCCTTGCTGCTGGTGTTCTCGGTGGCGGCCTACCGACCGCCGGCGCAGACGGTCCATCGGCCGGCTGCGCAGATGGACTATGCCGTCCGCCACGATGCCGAGGCGGGCGACGCGGCCGGCACTGCGCGGTCGTCGTATTCGATGGCTTTCGTCGAACTCGACGACGACGGCCTGCTCGCCGAGCCGGCGCAGGTCGAGCGCCTGCTGGCCGATCTCGGCCAGAAGCTGGCCCAGGCCGACACCACCATCCTGCTCTACGTGCATGGCTGGAACCACAATGCCGCCCTCGACGACGACAACGTGTTGTGTTTCGGCGAACTGGCGCGGGCGGCGGCCCTGATGCAGGCGGGCTACCGTTCGCGCAACGGCGCGCCGCGTGCGGTGTATGCGATCTACGTCGGCTGGCCGGGCGTGGTGTATCGCCGCGAGGCGTTCAACAAGGCCTTCACCTTCTTCGGCCGCCAGGCCGCGGCCGACCGCATCGGCGAGCGCGGCGATCTGCTCCACCTGTTCAGCCGGATCGCCCGGCTGCGGGATCAGCACCAGTCCGGCGGTGCCGGCGCGAAGTTCGTGATCGTGTCGCACAGCCTGGGCGCGCGCCTTACCTACAAGGCGCTGCGGCCGGTGATGCAAAGCTCGGTGAGCGACGGCGAGGATCGCCGCTATGCCTTGCTCGCCGACGTGGCGGTGCTGGTGAATCCGGCGCTGTCGGCCGACGAGCATGCCGTACTGGCCAAGCTGGTCGGCCGTGCGCCGGTGGCGGGCGAGGCGCGGCGGGCGCCGCGTTTCGTGATCGCCACCTCGGAGCGGGACGAGGTGCTGGGGGGATCTATCCCTGGTCGCAGCGCATCGCCAGCTTCGTGCGCGGCGATTTCGCCTTCCGCGACACGGCGCGCCTGGTGCCGGTGGGCCTGTTCGACGATTTCGTCACCCACGTGCTGGTGCTCGACCCGCCGGGCGCCTATCGCAACCCGCCCGGCCGCAGCGGCACCTGTCCGACGCTGCGCTACGACGAGCTGGAGATCGTCCGCGGCAAGGGCCGCGTGCAGCGGGCGGCCGAGCTCTACGACTTCGACACCGTGCGTCACTATGCCGACGACGGCAAGCTGCTGTACACCAGCCGCCTGCACAGGCAACCGGGGCGGGCGGAGTCCGACGTGATGATCGTGCGCGTGTCGGGCGAGATCATCCCCAATCACAACGACATCTTCACCTCGCCCTTCGTCGACTTCATCTCGCGCGTCATCAACGCCGGCCTCTTCCCGGACCAGTGGGCGGCGGCGACGCGCTGAGCGGGTGCCTCAGCCGTGATGGAAGTCCACCGGCCGCTGAACCTCACCGTTCACATGCAGCTGGAAGACGTCCGGCCGCGCATAGTGGCCGGCGACGTCGAGGCTGCGGCGGGCGATGCCGACCAGGGCCGGATCGAGATCGGCGTACAGGATGCCGAACTCCTGGTGCAGCGGCCCGGCGGCGATGCGCCCGCCGGGGGCGACCACCACCGCGTCGCCGCTATTGATCCATTCCGCCGGGTCCGGGTACATCGCCGCCTTGCCCGGCAGGTCGTCGGGCAGGTCTGCGGCGCGGCAGGCCCAGCCGCTGGCCAGCACCCAGCAGCCGCCCTCGCGGCCGATGTGCTGCATGCTGGCCAGCCAGCGCTCGCCACAGTCGTAGCTGAGCGCCACGTAGATCTCCACGCCCTGGGCGTACATCGCATAGCGTGCCAGCGGCATGTAGTTCTCCCAGCAGATCAGCACGCCGAGCCGGCCCACGGACGTGTCCACCACCCGTAGCGTGGAGCCGTCGCCGAAGCCCCATACCATGCGTTCCGGATTGGTCGGCATCAGTTTGCGATGGCGGTGCAGCAGCGCACCGTCGGGGCCGATCACCACCGCGGCGTTGTAGAGCGTGCTGCGGCTGTAACGGCCGTCGCGCTCGTCGATGCCGCAGACCACCGTGACCGCGTGCTCGCGTGCGGCGGCGCACAAGGGCGCAAGGTCGTCGGCCGACAGGTCGACCGCGTTGGCCAGCAGGCGGGCATGCAGCTGGTCGGCGAGCGCCATGTCGGCACCCGGTCGCAGCCGCCAGATCCAGGTCGGGTAGCCGGGGACGAATACTTCGGAAAAGACGACGAGTTCGGCGCCGCCGGCAGCGGCTTCGGCGACCAGGGTGCAGGCCAGCGTCAGCGTGGCGGCGCGGTCGAGCAGGCGAGGGGGATGCTGGACGAGGGCAATGCGCATGATGCGCCTCCGCAGGGGACGGCCGGTCCTTTCATCCTAGTCCGCCGGCCCCGTCCGGCAAGCGCGGCTACATCAACTGCAGGCTCCGGAGTGCGGTGATGCCGACGCTGGTGGAGATCAGCGAAGCGAGCGTGGTGAGCGCGATGATGTTGGCCGCCAGCGCCGAATTGCCGCCCATGGCCCGCACCATGACGTAGCTGGCCGCAGCGGTCGGCGCCGAAGCCAGCAGCATCAGCACGCCGAGATCGACGCCGCGAAAACCGAGCGCGATGCCGCCCAGGGTGAACAACAGCGGCACCGCGACCTGTTTGCCGATCACCGCTATCAGCGTATTGCCGAGCGCTTCGCGCAGGCTGCGGAAGTTGAGCGAGGCGCCGGTGCACAGCAGGGCGAGCGGCAGGGTGAGGTCGGCCAGGTACTGGCCTGACTGCGTCACCAGCTTGGGCAGCGCGATGCCGGACGCCGACACCGGCAGTGCCAGCACGATGCCGATGATGAGCGGATTGGTGACGATGCCCTTGAGCATGCGCGCCGGGCTGCTGCTCTTGTGCAGCGAGCGGCTGAGCGTGATCACGGCGAGGATGTTGAAGACGATGGTGACCAGGCCCACATAGAGCGACGCCGCGGCGAGGCCGGCCGGCCCGTAGGCGTTCACGCAGTAGGCCAGGCCGATGATGCCCATGTTGGAGCGGAAGGCGCCCTGCACGACCACACCGCGGTCTTCCGCCGGCTGGACGGCGCGCGTGGCGATCCATTCCAGCACCAGCCAGGACAGCACGGTGGCGGCAATGCCGAAGGCGATCAGGCCGAAGTTCGCAGTGTGTTCGATGCGCGTCCTAGCGATGCTGAGAAAGAGCAGCGCTGGCAGCGCGAAGTTGAACACAACGCGCGAGCCGGCCTCGATGAAGGCGTCGTTCACCATGCCGATGCGCAGCAGCCAGATGCCCAGTGCCAGGATCACGAAGATCGGCCCGGTGACGGAGAAGGAAAACGCGAGGACATCGAGAAAGTCAGACATGGCGCCGCCGTGATCTGCCGCTGCGGGAGGGGGCGCCACTCTACGCCCCGACCGGGCGGGCGACAATCCGCAGGGGCCGCAGTCATGCGGCAGTGCATCACAGTGCGTCAATCACGCGTTACCATCATGGTCTTTAAGTCATCCTCGCCGAGCATGCCATGAGTTCCGACCTTTCCCGCGGTGCCTTCGGGGCCGTCCTGGGCGACGTGCTCGCCAGCCCCGCCCTCAATATCCTGCGTATCGCTGCGATGGCCGCCGGCCACGACGGCGAACTCGACGGCGAGACCGTCGGCATGATGCGCGATCAGGTCGCAGCCGGCGTGCTCGCACGGCTGGAACCGGCGGCTGCGTGGGGCGAGCTCGAGCGCGGCCTGCTGGCGCAGGCGCCGTCGCGCATGCTGCGTGCGCTGCGCGATTGCGGCGCGCTGGCGGTGCTGCTGCCCGAAGTCGATGCGCTGTTCGGCGTGCCGCAGAGCGCCGATGAGCCGGCCGAGGTCGACATCGGCGAGCACCTGCTGCGGGTGCTGGACGAAACCGCGCGCTGCCGCGCCTCGCTGGCGGTGCGTGTCGCCGCGCTGGTGTTCAACGTCGGCAAGTCGGATTCGCCGCGCGAGCATCTACCTTCGCACTACAAGCACATCGAACGCGGCCGGCCGCGCATCGAGGCGATCTGCGCACGCTTCCGCCTGCCGGCCGACTTCCTCGACCTCGGGCTGCTCGCCATCGCCGAATGCGAGCGGGTCCATCGCGCGGCCGAAATGCGTGCCGGCTCCATTGCGGCCATGCTGGAGCGGGTGGATGCCTTCGGCAATCCGGTGCGTTTCGAGCAGCTGCTGACCTTGTGTACCTGCGACTTCCGCGCCTTCCCCGGCCGGGCCTCGCTGACCTACCCCAAGGCGGCGATGCTGCGGGTGGCGCTTGCGGCCTGCCTGGGCGTGGATGAAGCCGCGATCGCGGCCGAATTCGAGGACGACGCTGCCGACGCGGCGACCGCCTTGCTGGAGGCGCGTGCGTTCGCGGTGGCCGCTGCATTGCGTTCGGAGCGCTGGGCCGATCCCGCCTGAAACCTGCACGCTGCGGAGCCCTGTGCTGCGCAATGCTGCCGGCAAGGCCGCTCCGCCGCTAAAATCGGACTTTTCCTATAGGGGACCGCGATGAGTCACTTCCAGTCGGGCATTCTTGCCCCGGTGCCGCCGCTGGCGCGCCACCTCTTTTTCGCCATCGAATCGGTCGATGCACTCGGCCAACTTCCGGCCGTGCTGACGGCCTTGCTGCCGCTGGTCGATGGCGACGCCACCGTGGTGGGCCTGGGCGAATCGCTGGTGCATGCGCTCGACGGCAAGCTGGCCGGGCTGCGCGCCTTTCCGGCGCTGTCCGGTGCCGGCGTGGACGTGCCTTCCACGCAGCATGCGCTGTGGGTGTGGCTGCGCGGCGATGACCGCGGCGAGCTGCTGCATCGCGCGCGCGCTATCGAGGCGGCGCTGGCGCCGGCATTGAAGCTGGTGCAGTCCACCGACAGTTTTCGCTACAAGACGGGTCACGACCTCACCGGCTACGAGGACGGCACCGAGAATCCGGAAGGCGAGGCGGCGATCGCGGCAGCCTTCGTCGGCGACGGTGCTGCCGGCGAGGCGGGCGGCAGTTTCGTCGCCGTCCAGCACTGGGCGCACAACCTCGACCACTTCGCGGCGATGCCGCAGGACGAACAGGACAAGATCATCGGCAGGCGCAAGACCGACAACGCGGAGCTCGAAGACGCGCCGGAATCGGCCCATGTGAAACGCACCGCGCAGGAGAGCTTCGAGCCGGAAGCCTTCGTGCTGCGGCGCTCGATGCCGTGGGCGGAAGGCGGCGCGGCCGGCCTGCTGTTCGTTGCCTTCGGCTGCACGCTCGATGCCTTCGAGGTGCAGCTGCGGCGCATGGCAGGGCTGGAGGACGGCATCGCCGATGCGCTGTTCCGCTTCAGCCGGCCGCTTACCGGCGGCTACTACTGGTGTCCGCCGCTGCGCGACGGCCGCCTCGACCTGCGCGCCATCGGCTGCTGATCCGCCGGCAGCAAGGCACACGGCCCCCGCTGCGCACGATGCGCGGCGGGGGCCGTGGCGTTTCTGGCGGGCGCGCTCAGCCGTTGAGGCGGAAGCGGCGCACGGTTTCGCGCAACTGCATCGACAGGCTGGCGAGCTGGCGGGTGGCGTCGGCCACGCCGCGCGCCGAATCGTTGTTGCGGCCGCTCATCTGGGCGATGTCCTCGATGCCGCGGGCGATTTCGGTGCTGGTGGTCGATTGCTCGGCCAGCGCCGAGGAAACATCCGACACGGTGGACACCACCTGCTCCGACGAGGTCTTGATGCGCGCGATCGCCTCGCCGGCCTCGGCGGCCAGGGCGACGCTGGCCTGCACGCCGCTCACCTGCTCGTTCATCGCCTTGACGGCGGAATCGGTGCCCGAGGTGATGAGGCCGACGATGCGGGCAATGTCCTCGGTCGAGGCGGCGGTGCGCTCGGCGAGCTTCCTCACTTCATCGGCGACCACCGCGAAGCCGCGCCCCTGCTCGCCGGCACGTGCGGCTTCGATGGCGGCGTTGAGCGCGAGCAGGTTGGTCTGGTCGGCCACTTCCTTGATGACGGTGACCACCGAGGCGATTTCCTTGGAATGCTTGCCCAGCGCGCGGATGGCCTCCGACGACTGATCCACCGACTGCGCCACCCGTTCGATGTCGCGCACCACGCGCTGGATGACGTCGGCGCCGGTGCGCGAGGTGTTGCCGGATTCGGCGGCGATCAGCTTGGCGTCGGCGGTGAAGGCGGAGACGTGGCTGATCGAGGTCGTCATCTCCTCGATCGCGGCCGCGATCGATTCAGCCGCGCTCGACTGCTGCTGGGTGGCGTTGGAAATTTCGTCGGTGCTGGCGGCGAGGTTGCCGCTGGCCGAGGCGATCTGTTCGGCGTTGTTCTGGATCAGCTGCACCATGTTGCGCAGCTCTTCCTGCATCTTCTGCAGGGCGGCGGCGAGACTGCCGATCTCGTCGTCGCGATGCACCCGGATCTGGGTGGCGAGGTTGCCGGAGGCGATGTCGTTGGCGAAGCGGCGGGCATCCTCCAGCGGACGCATCAGGAAGTTGCGGGCGAAGACGAAGCCGCCGAAGCCCGACAGCGCGGCCGCGCCGACGATGAAGGCGATCATGATCATCACCGCCTGGCGGGAGGCGGCCTGTTCGCGCTCGTAGTCCTGGCGGGCGAGATCGAGCTGCAGCTCGATCAGCTCGCGGATCGCGTCGGAGATCGGATCCATGGTGGGGTAGAGCAGGCGTTCGGCAGTGGCGTGGATCTCGCTCAGCGCGCCGAGCTTGAGGCGCTCGACCATGGTGCCGATCAGCTCGTTGCCCTTGGCCATCAGCGGCTCGGCGGCGGCGACCAACTCGCGTTCGCGCGGCGACAGCTGGCCGCCGACATAGGCCTTCCACTTTTCGCCGATCAGCGTCTGCGCACGCTCCATCGCCTTGGCGCCGTCCTCCGGCGTGACGGTGCCGTCGCGCACCTTCTGGGTGGCGTTGACGACCGCCACCGCGTATTCGTCGGAGATGACCTTGAGGTCGCGCAGCGGAATGACGCGGTGGTTGTAGACGCCGTCCAGGCCGTCCAGGGTGGAATACATGCCCCTGATGCCGACGATGCCGAGCACCAGCGCCAGCACGATCTGCATGGCGATGGCGAAGTAAAGCAGGGTGCGAACCGAAAGATTGCCGCCGGCGGCGGACGTGTGTGTGCGTGCCATCTGGTCTCCTCCGTCCGCCTCGACGGGCGGCGGTTTATTGTGGTTTTCAAGCGGTGTCGGCGCGCGGGCTGGCGCGGACGACACGACGCCGGTTTTTACCACAGAGTTTTCCGCCGCGGGCGGCGGCGACACACCCTTAGCGGCCGTCCTTCACGATTTCTTTAGGGCGATTTCGTCGGAGCGCCGGGCGCCCCCTCCCGGCGCGCACCCGCACGAGCCATAGCAGATACGCCTGACCAGCTGCATAAATGGGTCTGGATATAGCAATGTGAGATAGCTGATAGTCGAAGAAGACGATGTTGCACCAAAGATGTGCGACGCCATACTGAGCTTGCGCATCCCCCGCCCGCCGTGCCCCCGGCCGGGTGCAATCACAACAACCCACAACATGCCGGCGCCGGCCGCGCGCGTTCTCGATGCGCGCAGGCCGCGTCCGGCCCACCGCCCCATGCGCAGTCCCATCCCCCAGAGAGCGGGAAGGGCGGTGGTCGAGCAAGAGGAGACAGCATCGTGAAGAAACGCCTTTCCCGGTACGTGCTGGCGTGCGCCGCACTGGCCGCCGGCCTCGCCATCACTGCATGTTCGACCCCGGGCTCCGCGCCCCAGGCGAGCAGCGCCAAGCGTCCCAACGTCCTGCTGATTGTGGCCGACGACCTTGGTTTCAACGACCTCGGCATCACCGGCGGCGAGATCCGCACGCCCAACCTCGACGCGCTGGCGCAGACCAGCGTGTTCATGACCGACTTCCACTCCGCGCCGACCTGCTCGCCGACGCGCTCCATGCTGATGACCGGCGTCGACAACCACCAGGCTGGCCTCGGCGAGATGGCCGAGCGCAAGAAGGCGCCCAACCAGGCCGACCAGCCGGGCTACGCCGGCCACCTCGACGCGCGCCTGATGACCATCGCCGAGCAGATGCAGGACCGCGGCTACAACACTTACATGGCGGGCAAGTGGCACCTCGGTAAGGGCGAAGGCCGCGAGCCGGCGAGCAAGGGCTTCGACGATTCCTTCGTGCTGCTGCAGGGCGGCGGCAGCCATTTCGCCAACATGCTCGGCTACCAGCCGATCGAGCCGGTGGCCGACTGGCGCGACAACGGCAAGGCGGTGACCCGACTGCCGGACGATTTCTTCTCCTCGACCGCGGTCACCGATCGCATGCTCGGCGCCATCGAGCGCAACCGCGGCAACGGCAAGCCCTTCTTCGGCTATCTTGCCTACACCGCGCCACACTGGCCGCTGCAGGTGCCGGACGCTTGGCTGGACCGCTACAAGGGCCGCTACGACGCCGGCTACGAAGCGCTATGGCGCGAGCGCCACGCCCGCCTGCAGCGCCTTGGCCTGGTCGCCGCCGACGCGCCGCTGCCGCCCTTCCCGTCGCATCTCAAGAAATGGAACGAGCTCACGCCCGAGCAGCGCCGCATCGAGGCGCGCACCATGGAGCTCTACGCCGCGATGGTCGAGCACATGGACGAGCAGATCGGTCGCCTCTTCGCGCGCCTGAAGGCGATCGGCGAGTACGACAACACGCTGATCGTGTTCATGTCCGACAACGGCGCCGATGCGGACAACGTGCGCGGCATCTGGGCGCGCTACGGGGAGGACAAGGCCAAGGCCTTCGAGCAGAAGTTCGACTTCAGCTACGGCAACATGGGTCGGCCCGGCTCCTTCGTGGTGATGACGCCGGGCTGGACGCCGGCGCGCGCGATGCCGGCGCGCCTGCACAAGGGCTTCACCAGCGAGGGTGGCATCCGCGTGCCGGCGATGATCAAGTATCCGGGGAAGGACGGGCGCACCGGCCGCGACGGCGCCTTCGCCTCGGTGCTGGACCTGCCGGCGACCTTCCTCGCGGTGGCGGGCGAGCCCCAGCGCCAGGTCGAGCGGCCGGGCCGGATCGTGCCGCAGCCGCTGGGCAAGTCCATGTTGCCCTTCCTGCAGCGGCACACGGCGACGGTGCACGATGCCGACTACGTGATGGGCTGGGAACTGGCGCAGCACAAGGCGGTGCGCAAGGGCGACTGGAAGCTGCTGAGGCTGGATGCGCCGTTCAAGACTGCCGACTGGCAGCTCTTCGACTTGGCGAAGGATCCGGGCGAAACCCGCGACCTCGCCGCCGAGCAGCCGGAAAAACTGCGCGAGATGATCGCCGCCTACCAGCAGTACGCCGCGCGCGTCGGCGTCATCGACCCGGTCTGGCCGCCGGCCGGCAAGTGAGCGTTGGCCGCCCGTGCCGTGGTGGAACGGGCGGCTCAGGCGTGCTCGATCAGCTTCGTGGTGGTTTCCTGCAGCAGTTCGAGCATGGCCTGCTGGGTGCCGGTGGTCGGACGGCGCGAGCTGACCGCCATCGACAGCTTCGAATGCAGGCCGGGCTCGGTGATCGGGCGGACGACGAACTGCGCCGCCTTGGCCGAGGTGACGACCGCGTTCATCGACAGCACCGCGCTGCCCATGCCGTCGGCGACCAGGCCGAGGATGGCGGCGACGCCGTCGATCTCCAGTGCGATGCGCGGCCGGCAGCCGAGGTTGGCGAGTTCGGTTTCGACCAGCATGCGCAGCGCGTTCGGCCGGCTCGGGATCACCAGCGGGTGCTGGGCGATCTCGCGCAGCGGAATCGGGTCGGCCGCGGCCTGGTCGGCGCGCTGGACGAAGAACAGCGGTTCGTCGAGCAGCGGGAACAGGTCGATGTCGGTGGACGGCACCGCGTTGTAGAGCAGGGCGATGTCGAGCCGGCCGTTCATCAGCGATTCGCGCATCGTCACCGACAGGCCTTCGGTGATGGACAGCGTGGCGTCGGGCATGCGGGCGCGGAATTCGCGGGTGATCGGCACGGTGAGCACCCGCGACAGGCTGGGCGGCAGGCCGACGGCGACGCGGCCGGAAGGCGCGCCGCGCACGCGCGAGAGTTCCTCGCGGATGCGCTCGATCTGGTGCAGCACGCCGCGGCTGTGTTCGAGCAGCACCTTGCCGGCTTCGGTCACGGTGACGCCGCGGCCGTTACGCACCAACAGGTTCTGGCGCAGTTCGACTTCGAGCAGCCGCACCTGGCGCGAGAGGGCGGGCTGGGCGATGTCGAGCGCGATCGAAGCGCGGGTGAAGCTGCCGAGTTCGGCCACCCGCACGAAGTATTCGAGTTGCTTCAGGTCCATGGAGGCAGTTTAAGCCAAAGCTGCGATGGCAGATCCGTGGGTATCGCAGATTTCGATAACTGCCGGCGAACCCGGTTCGCCATGACTAACAACATGGCATCATCGATGCCCCGCCCGCCATGCCCGACAAGGCCCGGCGTGCCTTATCCCGCATAGCGTCCCCCATGAATCCCGCCCTCATCGTCCTGTTCCTGTCCCTGCTGCTCGGCGTCCAGCCGATCACGACCGACCTCTATCTGCCGGCCCTGCCGGTGATTACCGAGACCTTCGGTGCCGAGATGAACCAGGCCCAGCTCACGCTGTCGGCCCTGCTGCTCGCCTTTGGCGCCTCGCAACTGGTGTGGGGGCCGCTGTCCGACCGCTACGGCCGCCGGCCGATCCTGCTGGCGGGGCTGGCGGCCTATACCCTGGCCTCGGTGGCAAGCGCCTTTTCCGGCTCGATGACTGCGCTCATCGTCTGGCGGGTGCTGCAGGGGGCGGCGATGGGGGCGGCGGTGATGTGCGCGCGGGCGCTGGTGCGCGATCTGTATTCTCCCGAAGTCGGGCCGCGCGTCATGAGCAAGGGCCTGTCCGGCCTGGGCGTGATCGCCTGCCTGTCGGCGCCGGTCGGCAGCCTGATCGCCGAGTTCCTCGGCTGGCGGCCGGCGCTGCTGACGCTGGCGCTGTTCGGCGCCGCGGCGCTCGCGCTGGTGGCGCTGCGCTTTCAGGAAACCGTCAGCACGCCGAATCCGCGCGCGCTGCAGCCGGCCGTGCTGTACCGGACCTGGGCGACGATCCTGCGCCACCCCGCCTTCCGCGCCTTCGCCTTGCTGGCGACGGTGTCCTATGCCGGCCTCTTCACCTTCCTGGTGAGTTCGTCCTTCGTCTTCATCAAGGTGCTCGGCCTGTCCAAGGCGGCTTACGGCGGGGTGATGCTGTCGACCTCCATCGCCTACCTGTCCGGCACCGTGCTGTGCCGACGCCTGCTGGTGCGCATCGGCCTGCGTCGCACGGTCGCGGTGGGCGGGGCGCTCAGCCTCGTCGGTGGCTGTCTGGTCGGCGGCATTGCCGCGGTCGGGCTGCATCATCCG
Source organism: Azoarcus sp. DD4 (assembly GCF_006496635.1). NCBI lineage: Bacteria > Pseudomonadati > Pseudomonadota > Betaproteobacteria > Rhodocyclales > Zoogloeaceae > Azoarcus > Azoarcus sp. DD4. The sequence goes on along the minus strand of NZ_CP022958.1, from coordinate 3,502,965 downwards.
ATGGCGATTCTCCTGCCCTTCCTGATCTTCATGGTCGGCCACGGCATCCATCAGCCCTGTGGCCAGAGCGGCGCCGTCGGCCCCTTCCCGCAGGCAGCCGGTGCGGCCTCGGCGCTATCCGGCTTCATGATGATGCTGGCGACCTTCGGCATGGGCGCCTGGCTGGGCCGCAGCATGGACGGTACCGTGTTGCCGTTGACGTACGGCGTCTGGTTCTGGAGCGGGATGATCGCCTTCGTGGCCTGGGTGCTGGTGCAGCGCGCAGTGCCGGCCGTCGGCGCGCCGGCGGCGTCGCGGCCGGTGACGGAATCCTCCGGCGGCGGCTGAGCGGCCGGCGGGCAATACGTCCGAACGTGAATAGCTCGCTACGACCTATCGCAAAACGAGATAGCTGCTAGAGCGTTTGCATTCTATTGTGGGTTAGGTATGCAGGTACAGAATGCGCCTCATGCAAACGCCTATTCCTACCCTCTTCATGCGCGGCGGCACCTCCCGCGGTCCGTTCTTCAAGGAATCGGACCTGCCTGCCGATGTGCCGACGCGCGATCGTGTCCTGCTCGCGGTGATGGGGTCGCCAGACCGGCGCCAGATCGACGGCATGGGCGGCGCCAACCCGCTGACCAGCAAGGTCGGCATCGTGCGCCCGGGCAGCAAGCCGGGCGTCGATCTCGACTTCCTGTTCGCCCAGCTGCAGCCGGACAAGGACACGGTCGATACCACGCCCAACTGCGGCAACATGCTGGCGGCGGTGGTGCCCTTCGCGCTGGAAACCGGCATGGTGAAGGCGCAGGGCGAGACCTCGACCTTCCGCGTGCTGACGCTCAACACCGACATGCAGTGCGACATCACCGTGCAGACCCCCGGTGGCGTGGTGAGCTACGCGGGCGAAGCGAAGATCGACGGCGTGCCGGGTGCGTCGGCGCCGATCAAGATCAACTTCCTCGACACCGCCGGCTCGGTCTGCTCGGGCCTGTTGCCCACCGGCAAGGTGCGCGACGTGATCGACGGCATCGAAGTCACCTGCATCGACAACGGCATGCCGCTGGTGATCTTCAAGGCAGCCGACGTCGGGCGGTCCGGCTACGAGTCGGTGGCCGAGATGAACGCCGACACCGAACTCAAGGCGCGCATCGAGCGCCTGCGCATCGCCTGCGGCCATGCCATGGGCCTGGGCGACGTCACCGCCAGGAACTACCCCAAGATGACGCTGATCGCGCCACCCCAACACGGCGGCAGCCTCACCACCCGCAGCTTCATCCCCCACGTCTGCCACGACGCTATCGGCGTGCTCGCGGCGGTCACTGTCGGCACCGCCTGCGTGCTCGACGGCTCGATCACCGAGGGGATCGCGGTGGTGCCGGAAGGCAATCTCAAGACCGTGTCGGTGGAACACCCCACCGGCGAGTTCTCGGTCGAGCTGGAGGTCGATCCAGCCAATCCGCAGAACGTCACCCGCGCAGCGCTGTTGCGCACCGCGCGGCTGATCATGCGCGGCGAAGTCATGGTGCCGGCCGCGATCTGGAAGGGCGCCCGCGCATCGACCGCCTGATAACGCATTCGGCATGCCGCCCGCGGGCGGCATGCGGCCCGGTGCCGGCGAGGGGACGAGGCAGCGCCGGATATTTCGACCACACCACAGGTTCCAGGTAGAGGACAACAACATGATCATCGATTGCCATGGCCATTACACCACCGCGCCCAAGGCGCTGGAAGAATGGCGCAACAAGCAGATCGCCGGCATCAAGGATCCGGCCGTGATGCCCAAGGTGTCGGACCTGAAGATTTCCGACGACGAACTGCGCGAGACCATCGAGACCAACCAGCTGCGCCTGATGAAGGAACGCGGTTCGGACCTCACCATCTTCTCGCCGCGCGCGAGCTTCATGGCGCACCACATCGGCGACTTCAACATCAGCTCGACCTGGGCGGCGATCTGCAACGAGCTGTGCTATCGCGTCAGCGAGCTGTTCCCTGACAACTTCATCGGCGCGGCCATGCTGCCGCAGTCGCCCGGCGTCGATCCGGCGACCTGCATCCCCGAACTGGAGAAGTGCATCAAGGAGTTCGGCTTCGTCGGCATCAACCTCAACCCGGACCCGTCCGGCGGCCACTGGACCAGCCCGGCGCTGTCCGACCGCCAGTGGTACCCGATCTACGAAAAGATGGTCGAGTACGACATCCCGGCGATGGTGCACGTGTCGACCAGCTGCAACGGCTGCTTCCACACCACCGGCGCGCACTACCTGAACGCGGACACCACCGCCTTCATGCAGTGCCTGACCTCCGACCTGTTCAAGGACTTCCCGACGCTGAAGTTCGTGATCCCGCACGGCGGCGGCGCGGTGCCCTACCACTGGGGTCGTTTCCGCGGGCTGGCGCAGGAGCTGAAGAAGCCGCTGCTGAAGGATCACCTGCTCAACAACATCTTCTTCGACACCTGCGTGTACCACCAGCCGGGCATCGACCTGCTGACCAAGGTGATCCCGGTGGAGAACGTGCTGTTCGCCTCCGAGATGATCGGCGCGGTGCGCGGCATCGACCCGGAGACCGGCCACTACTACGACGACACCAAGCGCTACATCGAGGCTGCCGCGGTGAGCGCCGAAGACCGCTACAAGATCTACGAAGGCAATGCCCGCCGCGTCTATCCGCGCCTGGATGCCGCCCTCAAGGCCAAGGGCCTGTAAACCGAACCGGAGAGCCCCACCATGTCCGTGAACAACCTCGGCATCGTCAAGCGCAACATCGAACGCACCGACAAGGCCACCGTCGAGCGCCTGTCCAAGTTCGGCGTCGCCACCATCCATGAGGCGATGGGCCGCGCCGGCCTGATGAAGCCCTACATCCGCCCGATCTACCAGGGCGCCTACGTCTGCGGCACCGCCGTCACCATCCTCGCCCAGCCGGGCGACAACTGGATGCTGCACGTCGCCGCCGAGCAGCTGCAGGACGGCGACGTGGCGGTGGTGGCCTGCACCGCCGACAGCACCGACGGCATGTTCGGCGACCTGCTCGCCACCTCCTACCGTGCCCGCGGCGCCCGCGGCCTGATCTCCGACGCCGGCGTGCGCGACGTCAAGGACCTCACCGCGATGCAGTTCCCGGTGTTCTCGCGCGCCATCAGCGCCAAGGGCTGCGTGCGCGCCACCCTGGGTTCGGTGAATGTGCCGGTGGTGTGCGCCGGCGCGGTGGTCAATCCGGGCGACGTGGTGGTGGCCGACGACGACGGCGTGGTGGTGGTGCCGCGCGAAGTCGCCGCCAAGGTGGCCGATGCCGCCGAGGCGCGCGAAGCCAACGAGGCCGCCAAGCGCGCCCGCTTCGCCGCCGGCGAGCTGGGCCTGGACATGTACTCGCTGCGCGAGCCGCTGGCCAAGGCCGGCCTCAAGTACATCGACTGATCATGGCCGCGCCCGCCAACCCCTTGCTGTGGCGCATCGGCCTCGTCGGTTACGGCGAGGTCGGCCGCATCCTCGCCGAGGATCTGCGCGATCAGGGGCTGCGGGTGCTCGCCTGCGACGTCAAGCTGGGCGGGGCGCAGGAGGCGCCGTTGCGCGAGCATGCGGCGCAGCTCGGCGTGACCCTGGTCGCCTCGCATGCGGAGCTTGCCGCCGACGCCGATCTCATCGTCTCGGCGGTGACTGCCAGCCAGGCGGTCGCGGTGGCGCAGGCCTGTGCGCCGGCAATGCGCCAGGGCAGCTTCTTCCTCGATTTCAACTCGGCTTCGCCGGGCGCCAAGATCCGTGCGGCCGGCTTGATCGACGGGGCAGGGGGGCACTATGTCGAAGGCGCGGTGATGACTTCGGTGCCGCCTTACCGCATCCGCGTGCCGCTGCTGCTCGGCGGCCCGAGTGCGGTGGCGCTGGCGCCGGCGCTGAACGAGCTGGGCTTTGCTGTCCGTGTGGCGTCGGAGCGGCTGGGCGTGGCTTCGGCCACCAAGATGTGCCGCAGCGTGATGATCAAGGGCCTGGAAGCGATGGTGATCGAGAGCTTCACCGCGGCCCGCGCCTACGGCGTGGAGGACGCGGTGCTGGCTTCGCTGCACGAGACCTTTCCCGGCATCGACTGGGAGAAGCAGGCGAGCTACTTCTTCCAGCGCGTGATCGAGCATGGCCGCCGCCGTGCCGAGGAAGTGCGTGAAGTGGCGCAGACGGTGCGCGAGGCCGGGCTCACGCCGTGGTCCGCCGACGGCACCGCCGGGCGCCAGGCCTGGATGGCCGACCTCGCCGACGCCGGCGTTTTCGGCGAGCGCGGTGGCAAGGGCTTTGCCCGCAGCGCCGACTGGCGTACCGAGGCGGACCGCATCCTGGCCCACGTCGGATCCAACAACAAGGCGTAGCCCACGGGCACACGCCATCCACACCTCAAGGACAGAAATGGAATTTCAAAAGACGCCTGGCTGGCTCGACTGGTATGCCGGCCCCTCCAAGCCCCGTTTCCAGTTGCCGGCCGGCGCGGTGGACGCGCACTGCCATGTGTTCGGCCCGGGCGCCGAGTTCCCCTTCGCGCCGGAGCGCAAGTACACGCCCTGCGACGCGAGCAAGGCGCAGCTGTTCGCGCTGCGCGACCACCTCGGCTTCGCCCGCAACGTGGTGGTGCAGGCGACTTGCCACGGCGCCGACAACCGCGCCATGGTCGATGCCTGCAAGGCCTCGGGTGGCAAGGCGCGCGGCGTGGCGACGGTGCGCCGCACGATTACCGACCAGGAGCTGCAGGACCTGCATGCCGCCGGCGTGCGCGGGGTGCGCTTCAACTTCGTCAAGCGGCTGGTGGATTTCACCCCCAAAGACGAGCTGCTGGAAATCGCCAACCGCATCGCGCCGCTGGGCTGGCATGTGGTGATCTATTTCGAGGCGGTGGATCTGCCCGAGCTGTGGGACTTCTTCACCGCGCTGCCGACGACGGTGGTGGTGGATCACATGGGTCGCCCGGATGTGTCCAAGCCGGTCGATGGGCCGGAGTTCGAGCTGTTCGTGAAGTTCATGCGCGACAATCCCAACGTCTGGTCCAAGGTGAGCTGCCCGGAGCGTCTGTCGGTGACCGGGCCGAAAGCGCTGGACGGCGAACAGGCCGCCTACCGTGATGTGGTGCCGTTCGCGCGTCGCATCGTCGAGGAATTCCCGGATCGCGTGCTGTGGGGCACCGACTGGCCGCACCCGAACCTGAAGGACCACATGCCGGACGACGGCCTGCTGGTGGATTTCATTCCCCACATCGCACCGACGGCTGAGCTGCAGCAGAAGCTGCTGGTGGATAACCCGATGCGGCTTTACTGGCCGGAAGAGGTTTGATGTTGTTGTCTGGCTGTTGGGGCGCTTGATCGGCTCGGGGGCGAGCCGCGCCGCCTGGGGTATTCCTTCCTCGGCTGGGAACTCGCTCGCGGTGCTCGCTCAGACAGTCCTCGCCGTTCCAGGAATACCCCAGTCGTCACGGCTCTGAGTGCCACGCCGGGCGTTTGATGGGGCGGGGTGGTTTGCTCCCTCCCCTTCAAGGGGAGGGCTGGGGTGGGGATGGGGTCGGCGCAGTGCTAAAACGAAACCCCATCCCCCTCCTAGCCTCCCCCTTGAAGGGGGAGGAAGAAGGCGGGCCACACACGCCAAGCGGCGAACGGGGTGTTTGTGGAGCAGGCGAGGACTGTCTGAGTGAGCGTAGCGAGCGAGTTCCGCAGCCAGCGGAACAAACACCTCGCTTGCCGCGATCAGTCGCACAAACCGTTGAGCACAGCCGGTTCCAACACGAACCAGCCCTCAACGCAGAAAAGGAGGAGAACCGACATGGCTCTCGATAAACCGTACCAAAACATCCCCGGCACGATCATTTTCGATGCCGAGCAGTCCCGCAAGGGCTACTGGCTCAACCAGTTCTGCATGTCGCTGATGAAAGCCGAGAACCGCGAACGCTTCAAGGCGGACGAGCGCGCCTATCTCGACGAATGGCCGATGACCGAGGAACAGAAGCAGGCTGTGCTCGCCCGCGACCTCAACTGGTGCATGCGCACCGGCGGCAACATCTACTTCCTCGCCAAGATCGGCGCCACCGACGGCCTGAGCTTCCAGCAGATGGCGGGCAGCATGACCGGCATGACCGAAGCCGAATACCGCGACATGATGATCAAGGGCGGCCGCTCCGCCGAAGGCAACCGCTACCTCGGCGAGGACGGCGACGCACAGCCGCAGCACCAGCCCCAGGGCGCCGCCGGCAAGAACAAGGACTGACCATGGCCAAGATCACCGCATCCGTCTATACCTCGCACGTGCCGGCCATCGGCGCCGCGATCGACCTCAAGAAGACCGGCGAGGCCTACTGGCAACCGCTGTTCGCCGGCTACGAATATTCCAAGCAGTGGCTGAAGGAGAACACGCCCGACGTGATCTTCCTGGTCTTCAACGACCACGCCACCGCCTTCAGCCTGGAGATGATCCCGACCTTCGCCATCGGCTGCGCGGCCGAATTCACCCCCGCCGACGAAGGCTGGGGCCCGCGCCCGGTGCCCAAGGTCATCGGCCATCCGGAACTCGCCTCGCACATCGCACAGAGCGTGATCCAGCAGGACTTCGACCTCACCATCGTCAACAAGATGGACGTCGACCACGGCCTCACCGTGCCGCTGTCGCTGATGTGCGGCGAGCCGCAGGCCTGGCCCTGCCCGGTGATCCCGTTCGCGGTGAATGTGGTGCAGTACCCGGTGCCATCCGGCCGCCGCTGCTTCCAGCTCGGCCAGGCCATCCGCCGCGCGGTGGAAAGCTACGACCAGGACCTCAAGATCCAGATCTGGGGCACCGGCGGCATGAGCCACCAGCTGCAGGGCGCGCGCGCCGGCCTCATCAACCGCGAATGGGACAACGCCTTCCTCGACCGCCTGATCGCCGATCCGGCCGAACTGTCGCAGATGCCGCACATCGACTACGTGCGCGAAGCCGGCTCGGAAGGCATCGAACTGGTGATGTGGCTGATCGCCCGCGGCGCCATGAGCGACGTCGCCGGCGGCTCCGCGCCCACCGTCAAACACCGTTTCTACCATGTGCCTGCGTCCAACACCGCCGTGGGTCACCTCATTCTGGAGAACAACTGACATGAGCAAGACGATCAAGGTCGCGCTGGCCGGCGCCGGCGCCTTCGGCATCAAGCATCTGGACGGCATCAAGAACATCGACGGCGTGGAAGTCGTGTCGCTGATCAGCCGCGATCTGGAAAAGACCCGCGAAGTGGCCGACAAGTACGGCATCGCCCACGTCACCACCGACCTCGCCGACAGCCTGGCGCTGCCGGAAGTCGACGCGGTGATCCTGTGCACCCCGACCCAGATGCACGCCGCGCAGGCCATCGCCTGCCTCAAGGCGGGCAAGCACGTGCAGGTCGAGATCCCGCTGTGCGACAAGCTCGCCGACGGCGAGGAAGTCGTCCGCCTGCAGAAGGAAACCGGGCTGGTGGCGATGGTCGGCCACACCCGCCGCTTCAACCCCAGCCACCAGTGGGTGCACAAGAAGATCGAGGCCGGCGAGTTCAACGTCCAGCAGATGGACGTGCAGACCTACTTCTTCCGCCGCACCAACATGAACGCGCTCGGCCAGCCGCGCAGCTGGACCGACCACCTGCTGTGGCACCACGCCGCCCACACGGTGGACCTGTTCGCCTACCAGGCCGGCAGCCCGATCGTGAAGGCCAACGCCATCCAGGGTCCGATCCACCCGGCGCTCGGCATCGCGATGGACATGAGCATCCAGCTGAAGGCCGCCAACGGCGCGATCTGCACGCTGTCGCTGTCCTTCAACAACGACGGCCCGCTCGGCACCTTCTTCCGCTACATCGGCGACACCGGCACCTACATCGCGCGCTACGACGATCTGGTCAATGGCAAGGAAGAGAAGATCGACGTCAGCCAGGTCGACGTGTCGATGAACGGCATCGAGCTGCAGGACCGCGAATTCTTCGCCGCCATCCGCGAAGGCCGCGAGCCGAACTCCAGCGTGGCCTCGGTGTTCGCCTGCTACCAGGTGCTGCACGACCTGGAGCAGCAGCTGAACGCCGCCTGAGCGTAGCCGGCAGCGCCGCCTTCCCCCTCCCCTCGGGGCGGCGCTGCCTGGCCTGCGTCCGCCAGGCCCAGGAATGCCCACAGGAGCCCCCATGCAACAACGCAATCTCGGCCCGTTCCAGGTCAGCGCCATCGGCCTGGGCTGCATGAACCTCTCCCACGCCTACGGCGTGCCGCCGTCGCCGGAACAGGCGGAGGCGGTGCTGCTGCGCGCGCTCGATCTCGGCGTCACCCATTTCGACACCGCCGCGCTGTATGGCTTCGGTGCCAACGAGACGCTGGTCGGCCGGGTGCTGTCGCCGCACCGTTCCCGCTTCACGCTGGCGAGCAAGTGCGGCATGACCGGGGTGGATGGCAAGCGCGTCATCGACGGCCGGCCGGAAACGCTCAAGCGCACCTGCGAGGACGCGCTCGCCCGCCTGCGCACCGAGGTCATCGACCTCTATTACCTGCACCGCTGGGACAAGCAGGTGCCGATCGAGGACAGCGTCGGCGCGCTCGCCGAGCTGGTGCGCGAAGGCAAAATCCGCGCGATCGGCCTCTCGGAAGTGTCGGCCGACACGCTGCGCCGCGCTCATGCCGTGCATCCGGTGGCGGCGGTGCAGACCGAATATTCGCTGTGGACCCGCAATGCCGAGATCGCGGTGCTGGATGCCTGCCGCGAACTGGGCGTGGCCTTCGTCGCGTTCAGCCCGGTGGCGCGCGGCTTTCTCGCCGGCGCGCTGTCGTCGCCGGCCGATGTCGCCGGCTTCGACGCCAAGGACATTCGTCGCGCGATGCCGCGTTTCCAGGGCGACAACTTCGTCGCCAACCTGCGCCTGCTCGAGGGCTACAAGGCGCTGGCGGCCGAGGCGGGCTGTACGCCGGCGCAGCTCGCGCTGGCCTGGCTGCTGGCTCAGGGCGAGCACATCCTGCCCATACCCGGCACCACCCGCGTCGCCCACCTCGAAGAAGATCTTGCTGCGGCCGATGTCGTGTTGGGCGCGGACGTGCTCGCGCGGGTCGAGGCGCTGATCAATCAGACCACCGTCACAGGTCCGCGCTATAACGCCGCGACACAGACCGAGATCGACACCGAGGAATTCTGAGTTTCATCCCCGCGGCGGTCCTGCGTAGCGCGCAGGCTGCCGTTTCCGGGCCGCGCCGCGCTTTCGGGCGGGCTGCGGCCCGTTTTTCGAGGAGCGGTCCTTGCTCGACATCCTGGCCATCACCGGTCCCATCTTCATCGTCATCGCCATTGGTTTCGCGGCGGTGCGCTCCGGGCTGTTCGCCAAGGCCGATACCCGTGCGCTCGGTGCCTTCGTCATCAACATCGCGCTGCCGGCGGTGCTGTTCAAGGCGCTGTCGCAGCGCAGCTTCGGCGAAGTGCTCAACCTCACCTATCTCGCGGCCTACGCGGCCGGTTCGCTGGCGGTCTTCGCTGCCGGTGTGGCGGCGATGCGCGGTCTGCGCCGGCAGCCCGTGCCGAAGGCCGCGCTGGTGGGCATGGGCATGGCGATGTCCAACAGCGCCTTCATCGGCTTCCCGGTGGTCCTCCAACTCTTCGGCCAGGTGGCAGCGGTGGCGCTGGCGCTGGCGATGATCGTCGAGAACCTCATTTTGCTGCCGCTGGTGATCGCGTTCGCCGAAAGTGCCGGCGGCAGCGGCGCCAGGCTCGGCCGGGTGGTGACGCAGACTTTCCGCCGCCTGCTGAAGAATCCCATCGTGCTGGCCATCCTCGCCGGCTTCGGCGCCGCCATCCTCGGCCTGCATCCGCCCGCGGCCGTCGCCAAGGCGATCGACATGCTGGCGATGGCCTCGGCCTCGGTGGCGCTGTTCGTGATCGGTGGAACGCTGGTCGGCCAGAAGGTGGGCGGCATGCTGGGCGAGCTCGGCGTGATCGCGCTCGGCAAGCTGGTGCTGCATCCGCTGGCGGTGCTGGCGATGTTCTGGCTGCTGCCGCCGGTCGATCCGGTGCTGCAGATGGCGGCCGTGCTCTTCGCCAGCGCGCCGATGCTGACCATCTATCCGATCTTCGGCCAGAAGTACGGCGAGGAAGGCATGTGCGCCGCGGCGCTGGTGGTGACCACCATCGCGTCCTTCGTCACGCTCAGCGTTGTCGTCGGCGTGCTGACGGCCAGCGGGGCCGCGGTCGGCGCGGGTTAGCCGAGCAGTTGCAGGGCCCGCCGCGGGATCGAGTTGGCCTGGGTGATCATCGCCATGCCGGCGTTCTGCAGCGTGGCCGGGCGTGCCACGCCGGCTTCACCGCCGCCGGATGCTATTCGCGCATGCCGGTTTCGAGATCGCCGGCGCGGCGTTCGCGCACCCGCCATTCCTCCGCCAGCTTCACGATCCGGGCGCGCAGGACCGGGCCCATGCCGGTGTCGGCGCTGTGGCTCAGGCCTTCCAGGCAGCGGGCGATGTGGCGGGCGTCGGTATGCGAGGTGGCGATTGCCTGGCGCGACAGCAGCGCCAGCAGATCCGCCAGCGCCGGCTGGTGTTCGATGTTGCCGCCGCCGCAGGCCGCGCTGCGGCCGGCGCCGTCGAGCAACATGCCGAGCCGGTCGAGTGCGCGGCGGCCGTTGTCGGCCGAGCGCGGGCTGCCGGTGGCGAGGTGGTGGGCGATGCTGGTGCGCACGGTGTCGAGCAGCGCGTCGAGCTCGCGCGGCGAGGGCGGGGTGTCGTCGGTCGGCGGGGTCATGGCAGTGGATATGAAGAGGGCGTCGATGGCTGGCAGTGTCGGCGACAAGCGAATGCCGGGTCAATTTTCCCGGTGGCCGGGCTGTCCCGGCGGCGAAGCCAATGGCATGATCGCAAGCTGTCGTCGCAGCCGCGGCCGGCCGTCTTTCATTTCCAGGAGAAGCGTACCGTGAAGAACTGTCTTGCCCTGCGCCACGTCGCGTTCGAAGACCTCGGTGTGTTCGCGCCGGTGCTGCAGCAGGCCGGTTACCGGATCGACTACCGCCAGGCCGGTATCGATGCGCTGTCGTCCGACGAGGTGCGTGCCGCCGATCTCTTCGTCATTCTCGGCGGCCCGATCGGCGTATATGAAACCGATGCCTATCCTTTCGTCGCCGACGAGATCGCGCTGGTGCGCGAGCGTCTTGCCGCCGGCCGGCCGATGTTGGGCATCTGCCTCGGCGCACAGCTGATTGCCGCCGCGGCCGGCGCGCGCGTCTATCCAGGCCCGGCCAAGGAAATAGGCTGGAGTCCGGTGACGCTGAGCGAGGCGGGACGCGCCTCCGCCCTGGCGCCACTGGGCGGCAAGGGCGTGGCGGTGTTGCACTGGCATGGCGACACCTTCGACCTGCCGCCGGATGCGACCTTGCTGGCTTCCACCGCGCTGACGCCGAACCAGGCTTTTCAGCTGGGTGAAGCGGTGCTCGCCCTGCAGTTCCACGCGGAGGCCGACCCGGCCGGCATCGAGCGCTGGCTGATCGGCCATGCCTGCGAGCTTGCCCACGCCAAGGTGTCGCCGCCGGCATTGCGCGACGATACCCGCCGCCACGGTGCGGCCTGTGCCGCGGCGGCGAAGGCCTTGCTGGAAGGCTGGCTGGCGCGCTTGCCCGCTTGAGTGGAGGGCGGCCGGTCGCCGCTTCAGAGCAGATCGACCGGCAGCTTGAGGTAGCGCACGCCGTTGCTTTCGGGCGGCGGCAGGTGTCCGGCCCGTACATTCACCTGCACCGCGGGCAGCATCAGCACCGGCATCGCCAGCTGGCGGTCGCGGGCGGTACGCAGCGCGACGAAGCCGGCCTCGGTCGTGCCGTCGCGCACATGGACGTTGGCGGCGCGCTGTTCGGCCACGGTGCAGACCCACACCGGGGCGCGGTCGTCGGGCGGATAGTCGTGGCAGAGGTGGAGCCGGGTGTGCGGCGGCAATGAGAGCAGGCGTCCGATCGAACGATAGAGCGTGGCGGCGTCGCCGCCGGGGAAGTCGCAGCGCGCGGTGCCGTAGTCGGGCATGAAGAGCGTGTCGCCGACGAAGACGTCGTCGCCGACCGCATAGCTGACGCAGGCCGGGGTGTGGCCCGGCGTGTGCATCACCCGCACGGTCAGTTCGCCGACAGCGAACTGGTCGCCGTCTTCGAACAGATGGTCGAATTCGCGGCCGTCGGTGCCGAGGTCTTCGGCATTGAAAACGCGCTTGAAGACGGATTGCACCTCGCGGATGTGGCTGCCGATGGCGGTCTTGCCACCGAGTTGCTGCTGCAGGTAGGGCGCGGCGCTGAGATGGTCGGCGTGCGCATGGGTTTCGAGCAGCCAATCGACAGTCAGGCCCTTGCTGCGCACATGTTCGACCACCCGGTCGGCGCTGCTGCGGTGGCTGCGCCCCGACTTGGGGTCGAAGTCGAGCACGCTGTCGATCACCGCCGCACGGCGCGTCTGCGGACAGGCAAGCACGTGGGTGACGGTGCTGGTTTCCGGGTCGAAGAAGGACTGGATGTCGGGCGTCGGCATGGTTCGATCGTTTTTATTAATAAACGCTAATATTCTAGCCGACGATCCGGTGGATGTAAGCGTGGGCTCGTCTGCCAAGCTAGGCCCACAGCCGCAGCATTGCAAGGCCGATGCCCAGCAGGCAGGCGCTGCCGGAGAACAGCAGCCGCCATGGCCGGGCGTGCGGGCGGAAGCCGACGCCGGTGACGAAGCCGGCGCTCATTGCCCAGAACAGTGCGGTCGCCGCCCAGTGGTCGGCGCCGCCGGCCGCGCTGGCGAGCAACTGCGGCCGCAGCGTTACCGCCACCATGATGGCGACGGCCGCGGCCAGCGGCAGCGGGCGCAAGCCCGGTGTGGCGCGGTCAGGATGCATCGCCGTCGGACCTGCGCCGGGTCGGAAGGGACGCATGGCGCGCTTCCTCGTTCTCGCCCCACATCGCGTTGAGGATGGCGAGCAGGACGGCGAAGCCGATGCCGAGTACCCAGGTGAAATACCACATGCGCGTGTCTCCTTTCAGTAAGCGGAATGCTCGTTTTCGCGGATGTAGGCGGCGGTGACCTTGCCGGCCATCACCTTGTAGGCCCACGCGGTGTAGGCAAGGATGATGGGCATGAAGATCAGCGTGGCCCACAGCATGATGCCCAGCGTGCGCTGGCTGGAGACGCTGTCCCACACGGTGAGGCTGGCGTCGGCGACCGTCGACGAGGGCATCACGAAGGGGAACATCGACACCCCGGCCGTGCCGATGACGCCGACGATGGCGACGGAAGAGGCGACGAAGGCCGCCAGCGTACGCCCCCGCGCCACCAGCAGCAGCGCGGCCAGTCCGCCGACATAGGCAAGGGCGGGGACGACGAGCGTGGCCGGCGCTGCCGCGTAGTTCGCCAGCCAGGCGCCGGGCTGGCGCAGCACCGACTTGGCCAAGGGGTTGGGCAATGCAGCGGGATCGACGACGGAAGTGATCGCGTAGCCGAAGTCGCCCAGGGCGATCCACGCACCGGCGGCGCTGAAGGCGGCCAGCATCAGCGCGCCGAAGGCGAGCGCGGCAGTCCGTGCGCGGCGGGCGATGTCGCCTTCGGTGCGGTGGGCGAGGTAGATCGCGCCGTGGAAGGTCAGCATGGCGCTGGCGACCACGCCGGCGAGCAGCGCGAAAGGATTGAGCAGCGCCCAGAACGATCCGGTGTAGTAGGGAACCAGGTTGTCGTCGAAGTGGAAGGGCACCCCCTGCAGCAGGTTGCCGAAGGCTACGCCGAAGATCAGCGGCGGCACCGCTCCGCCGACGAACAGGCCCCAGTCCCAGGTCTTGCGCCAGGTGGCATTGTGGATCTTGCTGCGGTAGTCGAAACCCACCGGACGGAAGAACAGCGCCCACAGCACGGCCAGCATCGCCCAGTAGAAGCCGGAAAAGGCGGTGGCATAGACCAGGGGCCAGGCGGCGAAGATGGCGCCGCCGCCGGTGATGAACCAGACCTGGTTGCCGTCCCAGTGCGGGCCCACGGTGTTGATGACGATGCGGCGCTCCTCGTCGTTGCGGCCGACGAAGGGCAGCAGGGTGCCCACGCCCATGTCGTGGCCGTCCATGACGGCAAAACCGACGAGCAGCACGCCCACCAGCAGCCACCAGATGAGTTTGAGGGTCGGGTAGTCGAAGATCATGGCTGTGCGTCCTCTCAGGCGTGTGCGGTTTCGCCGCGTTGTTCGTTCTCGTAGCGGCCGGTGCCCAGGCTGCCCGGACCCTGGCGGGCGAACTTCACCATCAGGTACATCTCCACGACCAGCAGCAGGGTGTAGAAGCCGACGAAGCCGGCGAGCGAGCCGTACAGGCTGTCCACCGACAGCGTGGATACCGACAGGTGGGTGGGCAGCACGCCGTAGATGGTCCAGGGCTGGCGGCCGTACTCGGCCACGAACCAGCCCATCTCGGAGGCGATCCACGGCAGCGGCAAACTCCACAGCGCGACCCGCAGCAACATCGGCCGGCTGGCGAAGTCGCCCTTGAGCGAATGCCATAGCGCCAGCCCGAACACCAGCAGCATGAAGAAGCCGAGCGCCACCATCAGGCGGAAGGTCCAGAACAGCGGCGTGACGCGCGGTAGCGTGTCGCGTGCGGCGCGGTCGATCAGCTCGGCGGTGACCTCGTCCATCGATGCGACGTACTTGCGCAGCAGCAGGCCGAAGCCAAGATCGGCGCGAACCTGCTCGAAGGCCACCCTGGCATCGGTGTCGGCCGGGTTCTTGCGCAGGCGTTCGAGCAGTTTCACCGCCTCGATGCCGGTGACAACGCGCTCACGGTTGCGGGCGAGGATGTCGCGCAGGCCGGGGATTTCCTTGTCGAGCGAGCGAGTGCCGATGAGGCCCATCACCCAGGGAATGTGCAGGGAGAAGTCGTTCTTCATCTCGACCTCGTTCGGCACGGCGACGACGTTGAAGCCGGCCGGCGCGGGTTCGGTCTCCCACATGGCTTCGATCGCCGCGAGCTTGGTCTGCTGCGCTTCGCCTACCGCGTAGCCCGATTCGTCGCCGAGCACGATCACCGAGCAGGCCGACGCAAAGCCGAAGGCGGCGGCAATGCGGAAGGAGCGTTTGGCGAACTCCGTGTCGCGACCGCGCAGCAGGTAGAAGGACGAGATCGACAGCACGAACATCGCGCCGGTCACGTAGCCGGCCGACACCGTATGCACGAACTTGGCCTGGGCGTCGGGGTTGAACAGGACGGCCCAGAAGTCCACCAGCTCCATGCGCATGGTCTCGTAGCTGAACTCGGCGCCCACCGGGTTCTGCATCCAGCCGTTGGCGATCAGGATCCACAGCGCCGACAGGTTGGTGCCGACAGCCATCAGCAGGGTCACCAGCAGGTGCTGGCGGCGCGACAGGCGGTCCCAGCCGAAAAAGAACAGGCCGATGAAGGTCGATTCCAGGAAGAAGGCCATCAGCCCCTCGATCGCCAGCGGCGCGCCGAAGATGTCGCCGACGTAGTGCGAGTAGTAGGCCCAGTTGGTGCCGAACTGGAACTCGAGCGTGATGCCGGTGGTGACGCCGAGTGCGAAGTTGATGCCGAAGAGCTTGCCCCAGAAGCGGGTCATGTCCTTGTACACCGTCTTGCCTGTCATCACATAGACGCTTTCCATGATGACGAGCAGCCACACCATGCCGAGCGTCAGCGGGACGAAGAGAAAGTGGTACATCGCGGTTGCGGCGAATTGCAGCCGCGAGAGATCGACCAGTTGTTCACTGACCATTGCGTGCTCCATCGGGGACAGGATCTTGTTGTGCGGATTGCGCCGGGAGGGCGGGTGGCGCGACCAGTTGCGTCGCCATCTCGCCCTGGCTCACCGGCACCCTGGCCTCGCGCACGAAACCCCACCACAGCGCGCCGAGCAGGGCGAGCTTGACGAGGACGACGACGAGGATTTCGCGGACGAGGCGGCGGTCGGTCGCCCGCGGGGCGGATAGATGCGGCATGGCTTAGCCATATCAACATCCGTGCCCGTCGGGTCATGACGAAATAGACGATTGAAATCAGTTGCTTGGGGTGTTTGGGATGAGGGCTTGGCAGTGCAGGCTGCCGGAATGGCAGTCTTGAGTCTGAAATGCTGGCATTAATGGCGGAAATTGGCAGGTCGAGTCAGGGTAGCGGTGGTGCTGGCCGATTTCCGCTTCTTCATCGAGACCCAGCCCGAGCGCGCCAAGCCGGCCCGGGTGCCGGTTCCGGGCGCCGCCGTTGACCTCCGTCAAACCGGCGCGAAGCTTTTCTCCACGTTGCCTGCAAATGTGCAAGATATGTCTTCCGACATAGGTCGGAGCCGGTCGGATTGCCGGTCGGCGATTCGGTGCAGGAGGGGGAAATAATGAAGCGAATGCTCAAGATACTGCTACTGCTGGTGGCCGGGATGCTGGCCGCGGCGCTGTCCGGCTGTGCGGTCAATCGGGCAACCGCCACGGTGGACCCGAGTGCCGATCTGGCTGCGATGAAGACCATGCACGTGCAGCGGCTGGAGGAAGACGGTTACAACGTCAATGTGCTGATCGCCGACAAGCTGCGCGGCATGGGTTATGAGGTGAGTACCGGCACCGAGAAGCGTACCGATGTCGATGCGCTGGTGACCTACTGGGACAAGTGGATGTGGGACATCACCATGTATCTGCTCGAACTCACCATCACCATCCGCGACCCCAGGACCGACTATCCGCTGGCCACCGGCACCTCGCTGCATACCTCGCTCACGCGCAAGTCGGCGCAGGGCATGGTGGACGAGGTGATCGGCAACATCTTCAAGGGAGGGGAGAAGGAATGAGTGCGAAGACGGGACGTTCCGCTGTCGCCGGCTGGCTCGCGGTCGCGTTGCTGGCGGCGGCGATGCTCGGCGGCTGCGCCTCGCCGGCCAGCCGGGAGGGTATGGCGGTGCAGGAGGTGAAGCTGGTCAAGCACCATCCCCACAGCGTCGGGGTCGGGGTGCAGGGGGGGAGCGAGACCGGCGCGTTCGACAGTTCCAACATCGACAATGCCGAGTTCAAGGCCGCGCTGGAAGCCTCCATCAAGGCCTCGAAGCTGTTCTCCGCGGTGGTTCAGGGCAAGGGCGGGGACTACGAGCTGAACGTGGTCATCACCCGCATCGACAAGCCGCTGTTCGGCGGCAGCTTCACCGTGGAGATGGATGCCGGCTGGTCGCTGGTCAAAGCCGCCGACGGCTCGGTGGTGATGCGCAAGGCGATCAGATCGACCTACACCGCCACCATGGGTGATGCCTTCGTCGGCGTCACCCGCTTGCGGCTGGCGGTGGAAGGCGCGGCGCGCGACAACATCGACCGCGGCCTGCGGGCGATCGCCGAGCTGGATCTCTGAGGGGGCGCCGCGGCCGTCGCGCTGGCGGACGGCCGCGGCGACGATCACACCGCTGCGGTGGCGAGATCGAAGGCCGGATCGGCGGCCTGCGCCGGGCTCAGGCTGTTGCCCTTGTCGAGCAGCTTGCGGCCCGTCATGTGCACCTGCGGCTGGTTGATCGAGTCGATCGCGATCAGCCGCTCGTCCCGGAAGTAGAACACCGAGAAGCGGTGATCCTCGGCTGCGCCCCGGCTGACGACGGTATCGTAGCCGGCTGACAGCCCCACCATCTGCAGCTTGACCTCGTACTGGTCGGACCAGAACCAGGGCGCGGCGGTGAAGGGGCGGTCTGTTCCCAGTAGCGCGGCGGCGGCCGACTTGCCCTGCTCGACCGCGTTCTGCACCGATTCCAGCCGCAGCAGGCTGCCGTCGGCCAGGCGGCGCGCTGTGCAGTCGCCGCTGGCGACGATGCGCGGATCGGACGTGCGCGAGCAGGCATCGACCACGATGCCGCGCTCGCAGGCCAGCCCGGCCGCTTCGGCCAGCTCGCTGTTGGGCAGGATGCCGATGCCGACGATCACCAGGTCGGCGGCGAACTCGCGGCCGTCGGTGGTGCGTACCGCCGCGACGACATCCTGTTGCTCGCCGGCCTTGCCGACCAGGGCCGACACCTGGGCGCCGAGTTCGATGGCGACGCCGTGGCTGCCGTGCAGTCCGGCGTAGAAGTCCGATACCGGCGGCGCCACCACGCGCGCCATCAGCCGTTCGGCGGCTTCGAGCACGGTCACCGTCTTGCCCTGCTTGGCGGCGACGGCGGCGAATTCCAGGCCGATGAAGCCGCCGCCGATCACCACCACCCGCTGCGCGGTTTCGAGTGCGGCGGCGATGCGGCGGGTATCGGCCAGCGTGCGCAGCGCGAATACGTTGGCGAGCCCGGCGCCGGGCACCGGCAGCGGCCGTGCGCGCGAGCCGGTGGCGAGCGCGAGGCCGGCATAGGCGAGCTTGCGGCCGTCGCCGAGGGTCAGCAGGGTATTGGCGCGGTCTATGGATTGCACGCCGACGCCGGCGATTAGCTCGATCCGCTTCTTCGTCAGCGCTTCCGGCGCGCGGATGGTGAGCTGCGCTTCGCTGGCCTCGCCGGCGAGATAGGCCTTGGACAGCGGCGGACGATGGTAGGGCGGGCAGGGTTCGTCGCCCACCATCAGGATCTGCCCGGCATAGCCCTCGCTGCGCAGGGACTCCGCCACCTGCAGCCCGGATTGCCCCGCACCGACAATGACGATGGGGCCCTCGCCCGGCTGCATGACGCTCGCAGATCCAGCAATGCGCGACGTATCCATGTCTCAGCTCTGGCTGGTGGGCAGGCGCACGACGATGCCGTCGAGATCGGCCGTGGCCTTGATCTGGCAGGACAGGCGGCTGGTCGGGCGGCGCTCGGCGGCGACGTTGTCCAGCATCGCCAGTTCGTTCTCGGCTGCTGCGGGTACGCGCGCGGCCCAGGCTTCGTCCACATAGCAGTGGCAGGTGGCGCAGGCGCAGGAGCCGCCGCATTCGGCTTCGATGCCGTCGACGCCGTTCGACATGGCGGCCTGCATCAGGCTCCAGCCTTCGGGGACGTCGATGTTCTGTTCGCTGCCATTGGGTTCGATATAGGTGACCATGACCATGGTTCGTCTCCTCTTGCGGGATGTTATGGGGTGGGTGGCGGCGCGGCGGCATCCCTGCCGCCGCGCCGCATGTACGCGTGCTTCAGGCGCGGGCGAGTTCCAGCCGCAGCGGGCTGCGGAAGGTGGAGGAGGGCATCCACGGCAGGTGTTCCTGCACGCGCACGTAGTCCGGCACCACCTGGTGGAAGGCTTCCATCGCGGCCTTCACCGAGATGCGGGCGATGGTGGTGCCGAGACAGGCATGCACGGCACCGCCGAAACCGAGGTGGCCCTTGGGCTTGCGGGCGATGTCATAGACGTCGGGGTTGGGGAACTGGCGCTCGTCGCGGTTACCGGAACCGTAAGCGAGACAGACGAAGTCGCCTTCGCGCATGGTCTGGCCGTGCAGGGTGTGGTCGCGCGTCAGGCAGCGGCGGAAGCGCTGTGCCGAGGTGTTGAAGCGCAGCGATTCCTCCACCGCGTCGACCAGCAGCTCGGGGTTGGCCACGCATTGGCGGCGGGCGTCGGCATGGTCGGCCATGTTGAGCGCGAACATGCCCATGAAGCCGCCGAGCGATTCGATGCCGGCCATGATCAGCGTGGTGACGGTGAGCAGCACCTCGCGTTCGTCCAGCCGGTCGCCGTCGATCTCGGCCATCGAGAAGTGGGAGATCAGGTCGTGCTGCGGGTTCTTGCGGCGCTCGGCGATGACCTTGCTGGCGTAGTCCTGCATCCAGTTGTAGGCGGCGATATGCTCCGGGCCTTTCTGCCGGGTGGCGGCGTCGGACTGCACCATGGTCACGGCCTTTTCGCGCACCTGGGCCTCGTCGCCCAGCGGCAGGCCGAGCGCGGCGAAAAGAACGCGCACGGTGAACTTCGACGAGAAGTCCTCGATGAAGTCGAACTGCCTGAGGTCGGCCAGCGGCGCCGCGGTTTCGCGCGCGATCTGGCGGATCGGCTCGACTAGGCTCTCGAGGTTGCGCTTCATGAAGGCGTGCTGGACCAGGCCGCGCAGGCGGTCGTGGCGCGGGGGATCGGTGGTGCCCAGGGTGGCCCCGGCGCGGTTGGGCAGCTCGGTCATCAGGTTGCCCTTGGCCGAGGAGAAGGTCTGCCAGTCGTTGAGCGCGGTGACGATGTCGGCATAGCGCGACAGCACCCACATGTTCGCTTCCTTGCTCCAGAAGCAGGGGTGCTCGTCGCGCAGCGTCTTGTAAAAAGGAAACGGATCCGCATCCACAGCGGGGGAGTACGGGTCGAAACTGAACATCGCGTGTCTCCGATCGTTATTGGTAGATTCCGCATGAAATCGCTGATTTAAGGCGATTGCGTGGATACACTATAGGTCAGCATGGTTATTCGAGTCAGTGCAATAAACTTGGTAGTGATTGCACTTTTCGATCAAATCTATCTTTCCATTCACGGTGCGCCGCAGCATGACGACCCTGCCGACCTTCCCCCCATCGCCACGTGTGCCGGCTGCCCGCCAACGCGCCATTCCCGCATTTGCGCTGTACGGTGAAACCGCCACGCCGACGCTGGAGTTGATGCATATCGAGGCCATCGAGCTGCGCAGCAGCCTGTATGAGTGGGAGATCGAACCGCATGTGCACCGCGGCCTTTACCAGCTGGTCTGGGTGGGCGAGGGTGCGGCGCAGGTGGCGCTGGATGAATGTCAGGAAGACGTTGCCGGGCCGGCGGCCATCGTGATCCCGCCCGGCGCGGTGCACGGCTTCCGCTTCGCGCCCGGCACCCAGGGCATGGTGCTGACGCTCGACGGCCGTTTCCTGGTCGAAGGCGATCTGCAGACGGCGGGCGAATCGCTGCGCCAGCTCTTCGCCGCCCCGCGCGTGTTGCAGTTGGAGAGTGACGAGGACGCCGCCGCGCGCCGGCTTGACGGCCTCTTCCGCCAGCTCGCCGAGGAATTCGCCGCGCCCGACGCCACCGATGCGCCAGTGGTGCGCTGGCTGGCGCAGGCGGTGGTGTGGCGGTTGGCGCAGGGCTGCGCGCGCAGCGTGTCCGCCGCCGCGGCGGGGAGGCGGGCGCGCCATCACCAGGCCTTGCTGACCCGCTTCGTGCTGCTGGTGGAAGAGCATTTCCTGGCGCACTGGCCGCTGTCGCGCTACGCGGCCCAGCTCGGCCTCAGCACGCCCAGCCTCAACCGCCTGACCCGTGCGGCCAGCGGCCGCGCCGCGCTCGAATACATCCACGAGCGCCTGACCCGCGAGGCCAGCCGGCGCCTGGTGTATACCGCGGCGCCGGTGACGCGCATCGCAAGCGATCTCGGCTTCGAGGATCCGGCCTATTTCTGCCGCTTCTTCAAGCGCCGCACCGGCCTCAGCCCAAGCACCTACCGCGGGCGGCAGGGCAGCTGAGGCCGGGCACAGGCTGGCCCCGGGGGGGATGGGCACTCAGAAGCGGTGGCGGATGCCGATGTTCACCGAGCGGTCGGCACCTGCAACGATCGCGGCGTTCTGCGCGTTGCCCAGGCTGATCGCCGGGTTGTTGTCGGCCACCATGTGGGCATAGACGCCATAGAGGTCGGTGCGCTTCGATAGCGTGTGCACATAGCCCACCGCCCACATGTCGGCGTCGCGGTCGGCGGCGTCCTTGTCGTCCTCGCGCACCCACGAGGCGAGCAGCTTGCCGTTGCGGCCGAGCGGCGCGGTGAGGCCGAGCAGGTACTGGTTTGACTGGGCGCCGCGGGTGGGGGTGGCGCCGTCGACGTCGCGGTCGGCCTGGGCCATCGCATACACCTTGGCCGGGCCGAAGTCGTAGCTGGCGCCGAGCTGGTACTTGCGCCCGGTGACGGTGTCGGCGAGGTTGCGCATCTGCTCGAAGGAGAAGCCCACATCCAGCGGGCCGTGGCCGTAGTCCACCGAACCCGCCAGATAACGCCCGGCGCGCATCGAGCCGGCGACTTCGCCGAAGCCGTACACCAGCGTGCCGGTGAAGCCGGCGAGCTTGGGGCTGACGTATTTCACCGAGTTGTCGGCGCGGATCGCCATCGACTTCATGATGTTGGCCGCGTTGCCGCCACTGCCGTGCTCGAAGGGGTCGAACCGGGCGTTGACGCCGTCTTCCGGTGCGTACTGGCGGCCGAAGCCGACGGTGCCGAAATCGCCCGCCAGCGCCAGGTAGCTCTGGCGACCCCAGAAATTGTTGGGGTGCTGCGGCTTGCCGGTGTCGTACAGGATGCCGGCCTCGATCACCCACAGCGCCTTGAGGCCGTTGCCGAGGTCTTCGCTGCCGCGAAAGCCCAGCCGGCTCGAGCTGAGCATGCCGCTCTGGATGGCCTTGGCGTCCTGGCCGCTGCGGCTGTTGCGCTCGTAGGCGAAGCCGGTGTCGACCAGACCGTAGATGGTGACGTTGGACTGGGCGTGGGCGCCGCTGCAGGCGAGTGCGGCGAGGGTGGTGCAGAACGTCTTCTTCATGGTTCCTCCTTGGTGCTGTCTCTTCTTGGCTTTGTCGTTGTGGCGGGTGTGGGCACCCGTCGCTTGTCGTGGTGGATGCGGATGTCGGTTCGGCGGCTTCTCCTTCGTGGTGGTGACGCAGGCAAGCCGGGGCCCTCCGGCGGCAGGGCCGGATGAGGACGTTTGCGGTGCGTGGGAGGCGGCAGGGTCAGCCGGGCGGGTTGTGGTGTGGCGGCAGCACGCTGTCGGGTGCGGCAAAGGCCAGCCAGCCGCCGTCGGCGGCGAGCGTGGTGCCGGTGACGAAGCTAGCCCGCGGCGAGGCGAGGAAGGCGATGGCCTCGGCGATCTCTGCCGGCGCGGCCATGCGGCCGAGCGGCGTACGGGCGTGGATGGCGGCAGTGTCGAGCGTGCCGTTGCGCGCAAGTTCGTCCACCAGCGCGGTACGCGCATAGCCGGGCGCGACCGCATTCACCCGGATGCCGCGGCGCGCCCATTCGCAGGCCATTGAGCGCGTCATCGCCGCAATGCCGGCCTTGGCGGCACCGTAGGCGTTGCGCTCGGGGATGCCGCCCAGCCCGGCGATGGAGGCGATGTTCACGATGCTGCCGCTGCCTTGGTCCAGCATCGCCCGGCCGGCCTCCCGGCTCGCCAGGAAGCTGCCGCGCAGATGCACGCCGAGCACGCGGTCGAAGGCGTCGACGCGCTGTTCGACGGTGGGCAGCGACTTTTCGGCGACGCCGGCGTTGTTGACCAGCACGTCGATGCGGCCGTAGCGCTGCAGCACGGCGGCGACCATCGCCACCACGTCGGCTTCGACCGCGACGTTCGCCGCGCAGCCCCAGTGCGCCGGGCCGAGCGCGTCGGCGCGCGCCATGGCGCGGTCGGCGTGCAGGTCGGCGATCACCACATGCTCGACCTCCAGCGCCAGCCGCTGCGCGGTGGCCCAGCCGATGCCGTCGGCGCCGCCAGTGACGATGGCGACGCTGCCGGGTGGATAGGATGACGTCATGCGCCGCGTCCCGTCATTGCCGGCATGTCCACCGCGCGGATCAACCGGGTTTCCTGTGCCACGATCAGGTGTTCGGAGGCAGCCAGGTAGGCCGGGAAATCCGGATGGCTGTCGCGCGCCCGGCAGCGCCGCTCGTAGTCGGCGAGATCCTCGTAGGCCCACAGGTGCACGAACTGGTTGAGCGGCCCGACCTGGCTGGTGTAGAAGCCGACCGGGTGCCCGAGGGTGTCGAGCAGGATGGGCATCGCCAGCCGGTTGAAGACCTCGACGAACTCGTTCATCTTGCGCAGCCGTATCGTGTAGATGCGGTGGTCGATCAGTGGCTTAGGCGACATGGCGGGCCTCCTCGCAGGCAGCCTCGCGCACGTCATCTACCGGCGGAATCGCCCAGGCCTGGTCGACGCCGGCGATGTGGCGGCCGGTGATGTAGCCGAAGGTCATGATCGGCCCCAGCGTGATGCCGGCGCCCGGGTAGTTGCCGCCCATGATGCTGGCGCGGTCGTTGCCCACCGCGTAGAGGCCGGCGATCGGCCGGCCGCTGTCGGCCAGCACCTGGCCGACGACGTTGGTACGGATGCCGTCGAAGGTGCCGAGGTCGCCCATGACGACCTTGACCGCGTAGTAAGGGCCCTTGCCGATGGGGGCGACGCAGGGATTGGGCTGGTTCTCGGGGTCGGCCAGGTAGCGGTTGAAGGCGGTGCTACCGCGGCCGAACCGGCGGTCTTCGCCGTGGATGGCGCCGGCGTTGTAGTCCTTCACCGTGCGCTCCAGCGCGGCGGCGTCGATGCCGGCCTTCGCCGCCAGCTCGGTCAGGGTGTTGCCCTTGAGCAGGTAACCGTTCTTCAGGAATCTGCCGATGGGCATCGGCGCCGGCTTGACGTAGCCGAGACCGTATTTCGCCAACGTGGCCTGGTCGCACAGCAGCCACATCGCGGTCTCGCGCTCGCCTTCGCAGGCGCGGATCATCGCCGCGCCGACGTCGTGGTAGGACTCCGACTCGTTGCAGAAGCGCGCGCCCTTGCGGGTGACGCCGATGATGCCCGGCTTGTAGCGGTCGAGCAGGTGGGGGAAGACGCCGAAGCGGCCGTCGCCCAGCGGCACGCGCGACACCGGCATCCAGGCGGCGCTGTCGTGGTAGCGGATATCGACCCGGCTACCCACGCTCTCGGCCATGCGCAGGCCGTCGCCGGTGTTACCGGCCGGGACCGGCGACAGGTGTTCGCCGCCGCGCTGCAGGTGCGGATAGGCCCGCTTGATGCGGGCAAGGTCGTGCGAAAAGCCGCCGCAGGCCAGCACCACGCCGCGCCGGGCAGCGATGCGGATGTCGCCGTCCTTGCCGGTCACCACGGCGCCGCTCACTTCGCCGTTGGCATGCAGCAATTCGCGCGCGCCGCAGCCGGTGTGGATGGGAATGCCGAGGTCGAAGCAGGATTTCGCCAGCCGCGCGGCCAGCGCGTTGCCACTGGTGACGTTGATGCCGCGGCGATAGAGCGCGAGTTCCTTCAGATGGGTGGCCAGGCGCCTGGCCACATAGACGAAGGACTTGAGCGACTTGGTGGCGTTGAAGAAGTGCTTGAGGTCGGCGTTGGACGAATTGAACATCATGCCGATGAAGGTGATCGTCTCCAGCGGCGGACGCAGGCGCGGCATGTTGTTGCCCAGCCTGCGGATGTCGTAGGGCGCGGCGAGGATGCTGCGGCCGATGTCGACGCCGCCCGCCACCGTCGGGTGGTAATCAGGGTAGAGCGTGGGGATGAAGCTGACCTCGGTCTCGCGCTCGAAGAATTCCACCATTTCCGGCGCGGCGTCGAGAAAGGCCTCGATGGCGGCATCGTCGTAGAAGGCGCCGGCTTCGTTCTTCAGGTATTCGCGCGCGGCGTCGCGGCTGTCGGCAATGCCGTTCTTCTTCGCATGCGGGTTGCCGGGTATCCACAGCACGCCGCCGGAAAACGCTGTGGTGCCGCCGAAGTGCTCGGCTTTCTCGATCACGATCACGTCCAGTCCGTGCTTCTTCGCGGTGATCGCGGTAGATAGGCCGCCGGCGCCGGAGCCGATGACGAGCAGGTCGCATTCGAGCGAAGGCTGCGAGGATCTCGCGTCCATGTGTGTCTCCTTGTTGGGGGCGACCGATGCGTGCCGGTCGCGCAGGTGTCGGGCTTGGGGGCTGTCAGCGGGAGAGGGCTTGACGACCGGGGGCGTCGGCGTCGTTGAAGCCGGGGCGCGGCACCAGGTCCATCAACATGCTGTTCATGCCGCCGTCGACCACGATCTCGGCGCCGTTGACATAGGCGGCGCGCTCGCTGGCCAGAAAGGCGGCGACGTTGGCGATGTCGGTCGGTTCGCCGATGCGGCGGCTGGCGGTGACGGCAGCGCGGCGCTGCTCGAAGCCGGGTTGTTCGTAGAACTTCGCCGACAGCGGGGTGCGGATCATGCCGGGGCAGATGGCATTGCTGCGTATGCCCGCCGGACCCCACTCGGCCGCCATCTGGCGCGACAGCAGCAGCACGCCGGCCTTGCTCGCGCTGTAGGCGCCGCTGCCGGTCTGCGGAAAGAGCGAGGCGATCGAGGCCACGTGCACCAGGCTGCCGCGGCCGAGTTCGCGCATCTGCGCGGCGAAGCTGCGGGCGCACAGCAGGTAGCCGGTGAGATTGACCGCCAGCACCGCGTTCCATTCGGCCACGCTGACCGCGTCGAGCGCGCCGGGGCGCAGCATGCCGGCATTGTTCACCAGCGCGGCACAGGGGCCGAGGGTGTCGCGTACCCGTGCGGCGGCGGCCTGCACCGCCGATTCGCTGGCGATGTCGCATTCCACCGCGACTGCGCTGCCGCCGCGTTCGCGCAGTGTGTCGGCCATGCGCTCGGCGCCGACGCCGTCGCGGTCCAGCAGCGCGACCTGCGCACCCGCCTCCGCAAGGGCTTCCGCCACCGCGGCGCCGATGCCGCTGGCGGCGCCGGTGACCACGCAGACCTGTCCTTCCAGACCCAACCACGATGTGCTGCTCACTGCCGTCTCCTGTCCTTGGTGTGAGGCCATGGTAGGGAGGTGGCGCGCTCGGCAAAATCGACAAATGCAACGATGAATAGGATAATTCGTGCATTCACGCAGCCAGGGGACGCAAGCATGACGACGCTGCCGAAGTACGATCTTTACGGCTCCGAGGCAAAACCCTCATGGCTGGATTCATTCAATTTCGAGTGGATTCCGCAGCGCTCGCGTCCCTTCAACTGGGAGATCGAGCCCCACATCCACGACGGGCTGATCCAGATCCTCTATGTGCGCAGCGGCGCCGGCGAGGTCTTCATCGACGGTACCAAGTGGGCTATCGAACCACCCTGCCTGATCGTGATCCCGGCGCGCGCGGTGCATGGTTTCCATTTCACGCCCGAGGTCGACGGGCCGGTGGTGACCGCGCCGCAGCGGCCGCTCGAAGCCCTGGCCGGGGTGGCGCGGCCGGAATTGCTGGCTTTCATCCGCAGGCCGACGGTGCTGCCGGTCGAGGCCGGATCGCGTCACGACCAGAACCTGATGCCGTTGTTCGAGGCGCTGGCGCGCGAGGCGAGCGCCTACGAACCGGGCCAGATCGCCGCCGGCTCGGCGCTGCTGCTGGCGGTGTTCGTGCTGGTCGAGCGCGTCGGCCTGGGCATGCAGGCCTCCCCGGTGGTGGAGCGTTCGCGCGGCACGGCGAAGGTGGAGAAATTCCGTGCCTTGGTCGAGCAGCACTACAAGGCGCATCTGCCGATGGAGCGCTATGCCGGCGAGCTCGGCGTGTCGCCCGGCCAGCTCGCGCGCCTGTGCCGCGATTGCATCGGCATGTCGCCGCTGGACGTGATCAACGCGCGGCTGATCCACGAGGCGCAGCGCGAACTGGTCTATTCGCAGCTGAGCGTCAAGCAGATTGCGGCGGCGCTGGGCTTCGAGGACGAGGCCTACTTCGGCCGCTTCTTCAAGAAGAAGGCGGGCTCCACGCCGCTGGCCTTCCGCGACATGGCGCGGGCGCAGCTGGCGCGCGCCAGCGAGGCTGAATAGCGCGGTGCGCCAAAAAGAATGCGGCAGCGACACCGGGCAGGATGCCGCTGCCGCGATGGCCTGCCGTCGGGCAGGCGGAGGGACAACGATGGCTCGGGCGTGCGTCGCGCTCAGTGGGTGTACTGCTGCACCAGCGCGGCGGCGGCATCGTGCAGCTGGCGGCCGTCGTAGCCGGCGGCGTTCATCTCCTTGATCCACTCGTCGGCGATGCCTTTGGTCGCCGCCTGCCAGCGCGCCACCTCGGCCGCCGGCAGGGTATGGACGGTGTTGCCATTGGCGATGGTGGCATCGCGGCCGACCTTGGCCTGCGCGTCGAGCGCAGTGGCGGCCTGGGCGGAGAATTCTCGCCCGCTGTTGTCGTCGATCACCTTCTTCAGCTCGGCGGGCAGACTGTCGTAGCGCTTCTGGTTCATCACGATGATGGTGGTCGCAGCCGACATCCGGTAGCCGGCATTGGCATCGAAGCTGTACTTCGTCAGTTCGTGCAGCTTGGCCGAGGGCACCGACTCCCAGGGATAGAGCGCGCCGTCGATCACGCCCTTGGAAATCCCTTCCGACATCTGCGGCGCCGGCATGCCGACCGGGGTGGCGCCGAGCGCGGCGAGCAGCTTGTTGCCCAGCCGCGAGGGCGTGCGCACCTTCTGGCCCCTCAGGTCTTCCAGCGTCTTCACTTCCTTCTTGCTCATGTGGAAGGCGTAGGCGCCCGGCGTCCAGGTCGCGAGCGGCTTCATGCCGGCGAACTCGCGGCCGGCGTGCCGGGTGGTGAAGTCCCACAGCGCGCGGGCGGTGGCTTCCGGCGTGGTGGTGAAGAAGGGCAGTTCGAACACCTCGGTGATCGGGAAGCGGCCGGCGTTGTAGCCCGGCATGGTCCAGATCACGTCGGCCACGCCGTCGCGCACCTGGCTCAGCAGTTGCGGCGCGGTGCCGCCGAGCTGGCTGGCCGGGTAGATTTGGCACTTCATGCGGCCGGCGGATTGCGCGGCGATGCGCTCGCACCAGGGCACGATCACGTGCTGGTGGTAGGGGTTGGTCTGCGGCATGAAGTGGGCGAACTTCAGCGTCACTTCCTGGGCGCGGGCGAGGCCGGGCAGCAGGGCGGCGGTCAGCGCGCTGGCGGCCAGCAGCGCGGTGGGTCTGAGAAATTTCACGGGAGGTCTCCGTCGGCGTCGGGGTGGCGTCCGGGCGCGCGCAGCCGGCGCCCGCCCGGGATGGGCGGCGCATCGTCCGCGGCGCTCCGGTACGGTGGGGCGAACTCAGTGGCTGTACTGCTTGACCAGCGCAACGGCCTCGTCGTGCAGCTTCTTGCCATCCACGCCCTTGGCCGAGACTTCCTTGATCCATTCCTCGGCCACCGCGCTGCTGGCGGTGCGCCAGCGTTCGGTTTCGGCCGCGGGGATGGCATACACCGTGTTGCCGCGCGCCACCGTCTGGTCGCGCGCGATCTTGCCGGCGGCGTCGAGCTGGGCGCCGGCAAAGCCGGAGACCTCGCGGCCGCGGTTGTTGTCGATGACCTTCTTCAGTTCGGCCGGCAGGCTGTCGTACTTCGCCTTGTTCATCACGAAGATGGTGGTGGCGGTGCTGAGCGCGTACTGGCCGCCGGCTTCGGCGTGGAACTTCGTCAGCTCGTGCGTCTTGGTCGGCGGCACCGCTTCCCACGGCAGCAGTGCGCCGTCGATCACGCCCTTGGACAAGCCTTCGGCCATCTGCGGTGCCGGCATGCCGACCGGGGTGGCGCCGAGCGCGGCGAGCAGCTTGTTGCCCAGCCGTGACGGCGTGCGCAGCTTGAGGCCCTTCATGTCTTCCAGCGACTTCACCTGCTTGTCGCGGAAGTGCAGCGCGTAGGGGCCGGCGGTCCAGGTCGCGATCGGCAGCATGCCGGCGAATTCGCGCGCGGCATGCTTCTCGGTGTAGTCCCACAGCGCGCGCGACGAGGCTTCGTAGGTGGTGGTGAAGAAGGGCAGCTCGAAGACTTCCGTCAGCGGGAAGCGGCCCGGTGTGTAGCCGGGCAGGGTCCACACGATGTCGGCGACGCCGTCGCGCACCTGGTTGAGCAGCTGCGGCGGCGTGCCGCCGAGCTGGTTGGCGGGGTAGATCTGGCACTTGAGCCTGCCCTGCGATTCGGCCGCGATCCGGTCGCACCAGGGCACGATGAACTGGGTGTGGGCGGGCGTGGTCGGCGTCAGGAAGTGCGCGACCTTGAGCACGATCTCTTCGGCGTGGGCGGCGGCGGGGAACAGGGTGGCGGCGCCGATGGCGAGCGCGAGGCGGCGGAACTTCATGTTTTGTCTCCAAGTTTTTGATCGAACGATCCTTGACTGGTCGTGCGCCAGTTCTGCCGCTGCCGGCCGCCGTGCCGGGCTGCCCGGACGGGGGATCGCGCCCGGCGGTCTGGCCTGCCGGAAGCTTCGTTTGCCGGTCGGGAGCGAATCCCGAAGCCGCGTCGCTATGGTAGGGAGGCGGGCGACCGCACAAAATCGACAAAACGCTCGGTGAGTAGGACAAAACGTGCGTGGCGCCTGTGCGCCTGTCGTGACAGCCCTGCGGTGGCGACCTGGCCTTGTCAGCCCGCCGCCGCGCCGTCGAAGGCCTGGCGCGCCTCGGCCACGACCGCATCGAGTTCGGCGCGCAGCCAGCTATGCACCGGGTCGTGGCGGTCGCGCAGGTGCCAGATCGCGTACATCGGCAGTGGCGGCGCGGCCAGCGGCAGCGCGCAGCTGGCGAAGTCGCGCATCAGGCTGCCGCGCAGCAGGCCCGGTACGGTGGCGACCAGCGCGCTGCCGCGCAGGAAGGAGGGTATGCCGGCAAAGCCGGGCACCGTGGCGGCGAAGCGCCGCTCCACGCCGCGCGCGGCCAGGGCCTGGTCGAAATCGAGCGCGCGGCGCGGCTCGTAGACCACGGTGACGTGCTCGGCGGCGAGGTAGCCGTCCAGCGAGGCCGGTGCGTCACGCTTGGCCGGGTCGTAGAACACGCGGTAGCTGTCTTCGAACAGGCGCTTGTGCAGGATGTCGCCGGCGTCCGGCGGACGCGGCGAGATCGCCAGGTGGCAGTGGGCGTCGCGCAGCATCTCCGGCGTCGGGATGTCGGACGGAATCACCCTCAGCGCCACGCCGGGCGCGGCGGCGCGCAAGCGGCCGAGCAGGCGCGGCAGCAGCAGGTCGCGCTGGAAATCGTTGGCGGCGATGGTGAAGGTGGTGCGCAACTGTGCCGGGTCGAAGGCCGGGGCGGTGGCGAAACGGCGCAGGTCTTCCAGCAGCACCCGCGCCTGCACCGCCAGCGTCTCGGCCCGCACGGTGGCGACGATGCCGCGGCCGGACTTCACGAACAGCGGATCGCCGACGATGCCGCGCAGCTTCACCAGCAGGTGCGACACCGCAGATTGCGTCACCCCCAGGCGTTCGGCGGCGCGGGTGATCGAGCCTTCTTCCACCACCGCGATCAGCAGCGCGAGCAGGTGCCCGTCCAGGCTGGTGTGGTCGAGCGCTGCGGGGCCGGCGCTTGATCGATCGATTCTGCTCATGATTAACATGAGTTTCCCCGTGTTTATCCGGGATGTCCAGTCGCCAATACTGATAACCCCTACAACGACAAGGACGAGGAGAACCGCATGGCCAGCACCAGGCAGAAGCGGGCAATACCCGGCACGGCCATTTTCGATGGCGACATGGCGCAGAAGGGTTACGCGCTCAACAAGATGTGCTTTTCGTTCAACAGCGCCGACAACCGCGCCGAGTTCCAGCGCGACGAGGCGGCCTACTGCCGCAAGTTCGGCCTGAACGAAGAGCAGGAATCCGCCATCCGCACGCGCAACGTGCTCGGCCTGCTGGCCGCCGGCGGCAACGTCTACTACCTGGCGAAGTTCGCCGGCATTCTCGGACTCGATGTGCAGGACCTGGGCGCCGCCCAGACCGGCATGACCAAGGAAGCGTTCAAGGCCATGCTCGTGGCCGCGGGGAAATAAACCATGGCAAAGATCGTAGGCGGCATCACCACTTCGCACGTCCCGGCCATCGGCCGCGCCATCGCCGGCAAGCTGCAGGACGACCCGTACTGGAAGCCTTTCTTCGACGGCTTTCCGCCTGTCCATGCCTGGCTCGACAAGGTCAAGCCGGATGTCGCGGTCGTCATCTACAACGACCACGGCCTCAACTTCTTCCTCGACAAGATGCCGACCTTCGCCGTCGGCGCCGCCGGGCAGTACCACAACGCCGACGAAGGCTGGGGGATCCCGACGCTGCCGCCGTACAAGGGCGATACGGCGCTTTCCTGGCACATCATCAACGAGCTGGTGGAGAAGGAGTTCGATCTCACCACCTGTCAGGAGATGCTGGTCGACCACGCCTTTTCGCTGCCGCTCAAGCTCCTGTGGCCCAACGATGAAAGCTGCCCGGTGCGCACCGTGCCGGTATGCATCAACACCGTGCAGTACCCACTGCCCTCGGCCCGGCGCTGCTTCAAGCTGGGCAAGGCGCTGGGAGAGGCGATCGCCTCCTGGGACGACGACCTGCGCGTCGTGATCATCGGCACCGGCGGCCTGTCGCACCAGCTCGACGGCGAGCGCGCCGGCTTCGTGAACAAGGAATTCGACCTGGCCTTCATGGAAAGCCTGATCGCCGATCCGGAATGGGCGACCCAGTTCTCGATGGAAGAAATCGTGGAGAAGACAGGTACCCAGGGCGTGGAACTACTGATGTGGCTGGCTACTCGCGCCGCGCTGCCCGGCGCGGTGCGCAAGGTGCATGCGAACTACCACATCCCCATCTCCAACACCGCTGCCGGGCTGATGGTGATGGAGCCCATCGCCTGATTCCGTAGCGACGCCGCTGGTGGCGGCATTGAGGACGCCGGGTTGCTCCTGCAAAGGGGCGCCCGGCGTTGCGCATTTGCGGCGGCCTATCCGCAAAGCAATAGCCGTGGCCTTTTCTGACTCGCTAAACCACAATAGCAACGGGACTCCTATCGCAGCTTGTTATAGCTGATAGTGTGTCCATGGTCTTTTACATCACCTGGCGGGGCGTCAGACTGCCTCCGTGTGTGAAACCATGTTCGAGAATCCGGCATCACGACCGGCCCGAACCGTGTCAGTCAAAGAGGAGACACTGATGAAAGTTCGCAGTCTGGCTTTCGGCATCGCCGCCGCCGCACTCATGCCCGCCGCCGCCCAGGCGCAGGAAGTCGTCCTGAAAGTGGCGCACTTCCTGCCGCCGGTGTCGCCGGCGCATACCAAATTCATCGTGCCCTGGTGCGACAAGATCGCCGCCGAATCGCAGGGCAAGCTCAAGTGCCAGATCTACCCGGCCATGCAGCTGGGCGGTACGCCGCCGCAACTGCTCAACCAGGTGCGCGACGGCGTGGCCGACATCGTGTGGACCCTGCCGGGCTACACCCCGGGCCGTTTCCCGACCTCCGAAGTGTTCGAACTGCCCTTCATCACCACCACGCACGAGGCCTCCTCGCGCGCGATGTGGGACTTCGTGCAGAAGTACTCGATGAACGAGTTTGCCGGCATGAAGCCGCTCGCCACCTGGGTGAACGGCCCCAACGTGCTGCACTTCCGCGACAAGCAGGTCAAGACGCTGGACGACATCAAGGGCATGAAGGTGCGCGCGCCTTCGCGGCTGGGCAACAAGCTGCTGGCGGCGCTGGGCGCCACCCCGGTCGGCATGCCGGTGCCGCAGATGGCGGAGAGCCTGTCCAAGGGCGTGATCGACGGCGCGCTGGTGCCGTGGGAAGTGGTGCCGGCCACCAAGACGCATGAACTGACCAAGTTCCATGCCGAGTCGGGCGTCGAGCATGCGATGACGACGGCGACCATGATCTACGTGATGAACCAGAAGAAGTACGACAGCCTGTCGCCCGAGCTGAAGAAGGTCATCGACAACAACAGCGGTCGCGAAACTTCGGCCTGGGTGTCGGCACAGTTCAAGGCGGCCGACGCGGGCGGCCGCGAGATGACGGTGGCGCGTGGCAATACCGTGTACCAGCTGTCCGCCGAGGAAATGGCGAAGTGGAAGGCGGCGACCCAGCAGGTCGACGACGAGTGGATCAAGGAGATCTCCGCCAAGGGCGTGGACGGCAAGAAGCTGTACGACGATGCCGCCGCGCTGGTGAAGCAGTACTCGAAGTAAGGCGCAGCGCGTCTGCCTTCAGCCCCGTGCGACGCGTGCGTTAGCCGTCGCACGGCGCCTTCCCCAATCCCAATCTGGAGTTCTTCATGGCGGAGTCCCTGGAACAGCCCCTGGTCGTAGCGACCGGGCCTGTCGGCAAGACCGTCGAGGTGGCCTGCGCCACGCTCGCAGTGCTCGGCGGCGCGATCTTCATCATCGAGTCGATCATGTCGGTGGTGAGCGTGATCGGCCGTGCGCTCTTCAACCTGCCCGTGCCGGGCGACTACGAACTGGTGCAGATGATGTCCGCGATGGGCATCGCGATGTGCCTGCCCTACTGCCAGCTGCGCAAGGGCCACGTGTTCGTCGATTTCTTCACCCTGTGGGCGCCGGCCGCGCTCAAGCGCGGGCTCGATGCGATCGCTGCGTTGCTGCTGTCGGCCTCGTCCTTCTTCCTCGCCTGGCGGGTGTGGGACGGCATGCTCGAGATGCGCGAATACGGCGAAACGTCGATGGTGATCGCGCTGCCGGTGTGGTGGGGCTACATCCCGGTGGCGCCGTCCTTCGCACTGCTGGGCATCGCCGCGCTGCAGACCTTCATTCTTGAAATCACCGGAGAGAGCCAATCATGACCGGGACCACGATAGGCCTGACCATGGGCGTGGTGATGATGGGCATGCTGGCGCTGCGGGTGCAGATCGGCATCGCCATGTTCCTCACCGGCGCCGTCGGCTACGTGTGGGTGTCGGGCTGGGACCCGCTGCTCGCCTACCTCAAGAACGCGCCCTACGGCCGCTTCTCGCTCTACGACCTGTCGGTCGTACCGCTCTTCCTGCTGATGGGCCAGTTCGCCACCCACGGCGGGCTGTCGCGCGCGCTGTTCCGCGCCGGCAACGCCTTCATCGGCCACTGGAAGGGTGGCATGGCGATGGCGGGCGTCGGTGCCTGCGCCGGCTTCGGCGCGATCTGCGGCTCCTCGCTGGCGACCGCGGCCACCATGAGCCATGTGGTGATGCCCGAGCTCAAGCGCCACCAGTACAAGCCCAGCCTGGCCGGCGGGGCGCTGGCCGCGGGCGGCACGCTCGGCATCCTGATTCCGCCCTCGGTGCCGCTGGTGATCTACGCGATCCTGGCCGAGCAGAACATCGCCAAGCTCTTCGTCGCCGCCTTCGTGCCCGGCGTGCTGGCGGCGATCGGCTACATGCTGGTGATCGCCATCGTCACCCGCGTCGATCCGGCCGCGGGCGGTCCCGGCAGCCCCAAGCACACCTGGGCCGAACGGCTGACCACGGTGATCGACACCTGGCCGGTGATGCTGATCTTCCTGGTGGTGATCGGCGGCATCTACGGCGGCCTCTTCACCCCGACCGAAGCGGCCGCGGTAGGCGTGATCGCCACCGGCATCACCGCGTGGAAGTCCGGCGGC
This sequence comes from Azoarcus sp. DD4, assembly GCF_006496635.1. Taxonomy (NCBI): domain Bacteria; kingdom Pseudomonadati; phylum Pseudomonadota; class Betaproteobacteria; order Rhodocyclales; family Zoogloeaceae; genus Azoarcus; species Azoarcus sp. DD4. Next base: position 3,468,075 of record NZ_CP022958.1, on the reverse strand, counting down.
CTCAAGGGCGAGGGCCTGATGCAGTGCATCTACGGCACCGCCACCGGCACCGGCATGATGTTCCTGATCCTGCTCGGCGCCGACATGCTCAACTCCTTCATGGCGGTCAGCCAGATGCCGGTCGAAGCGGCCGCGTGGGTCGAGAGCATGGGCTTCGGGCCCTTCACCGTGCTGATCGCCATCATCGTCATCTACCTGCTGCTCGGCTGCGTGATGGACAGCCTGTCGATGATCCTGCTCACCGTGCCCATCTTCCTGCCCATCATCCTGGGTATGGACTACTGGGGCCTCGGTATCGAGGAGAAGGCGATCTGGTTCGGCATGATCGCGCTGGTGGTCATGGAGGTTGGCCTGATCACCCCGCCGGTCGGGATGAACGTCTACATCATCAGCTCGATGGCCAAGGATATCCCGATGGCCACCATCTTCCGCGGCGTCCTCCCCTTCCTCGCCTCCGACATCCTGCGCATCGTCATCCTGGTGCTCTTCCCCAGCATCTCGCTGTTCGTGCTGCGCTGGATCGCGTAGCGATACGCGACGGCCACGGCCTGACGACGAAGGGCGGCTCCTGCGGGGGCCGCCCTTTTTTGTTTTCAGCCTGCGGCGGGCTCGATGGCTTGTTCCGGCACGGACGACTCGCCGAACAGCTCGAACACCAACTGTCGCAGCCAGCGGTTGGCCGGGTCGCGGTGGTAGCGGCCGTGCCAGAAGAGGTTGATCGCGATGTCCGGCAGCTTTGCCGGATGCGGCACCGACACCAGGCCGAAGGGCTCCACGCAGCGGGCGGCGAAGCGTTCCGGCACGGTGGCGATCATGTCGGTGCTCTGCAGGATGTGGCCGACCGCGATGAAGTGCGGCACCGTCAGCCGCACCCGGCGCTGGATGCCGGCGCGCTCCAGCATCGCGTCCACCTGGCTGTGGCCAGTGCCGCCGGACACCACCACCACGTGGTCCAGCGCCGAGAAGTTCTCCAGCGTCAGCGGCAGGCTTACCGCCGGGTGCTGTTTGCGGAACATGCAGACATAACGCTGGTGAAACAGCCGGCGCTGGTAGAAACCCGCCTGCAGGTTGGGCAGAAGGCCGATGGCGAGATCCACCGTGCCGGCCTCCATCTCGTCGCGCAGGTTGGCCCCGGTGTTGCGCACGGTGCTGATGCGCACCCGCGGTGCGATCTCGGCGAGTGCGTCCATCAGCACCGGCAGGAAGTAGATCTCGCCGATGTCGGTGACCGCCAGGGTGAAGCTGCGTTGGCTGGTGGCGGGGTCGAATCGGGCCTGCTGGTTGAGCGCGCCGTGCAGGGTGCCGAGCGCGTAGGCCACCGGTTCGGCGAGTTGCAGGGCGAACGGCGTCGGCTCCATGCCGCGGCCGGTGCGCACGAAGAGCTCGTCGCCGAGCATCGCGCGCAGGCGCTTGAGCGCATTGCTCACCGCCGGCTGGGTGAGGCCGAGGGTGTCGGCGACCCCGGACACCCGGCGCTCGGTCAGCAGCTGATTGAAGACCACCAGCAGGTTGAGGTCGATGTCGCGCAGTTCCATGTTTCGCATTATTCAGGCTGGTGATGTGACGTATTCAATCCATTTTATGGATGTATAACACGCCTCGATCCATGATGGCGCCCATCGAACGTTTCACCACCGGGGGCCAGCAATGGAACTGCATGTACAGCCGATCGACCGCAAGCTGAATTTCGAGATCGGCGCCAACCTGCTGGAGGTGCTGCGCAACGCCGAGGTGCCGATCTCCTACAGCTGCATGTCCGGCCGCTGCGGCACCTGCCGCTGCGAGGTGCGCGCCGGCGAGGTGCTGGACGCCGGCCCGGCAGCCGGGCGCAGCGGGCGCAACGGCCAGCGCGGCGTGCTCGCCTGCCAGACGGTGCTCACCAGCGATTGCGTGATCGAAATCCCCGAGCCGGACGAGGTGGTGGTGCACCCGGCGCGCATCGTCAAGGCTACCGTTGCCGCGATCGAGGCGCCCACCCACGACATCCGCCGCCTGCGCCTGAAGCTCGCCAAGCCGCTGGATTTCTCGCCCGGCCAGTACGCCAGCCTGCAATTCACGCCGGAGCACATCCGGCCCTATTCGATGGCCGGGCTGGCGGGCGACGACGAGCAGGAGTTCCAGGTACGGCTGGTCGAAGGCGGCCGCGTCAGCGCTTACATCTTCGACCAGTTGAAGGTGGGCGACGCGCTGCGGGTGTCCGGCCCGCTCGGCACCGCCTATCTGCGCCGCAAGCACCAGGGGCCGATGCTGTGCGTGGGCGGCGGCACCGGGCTGGCGCCAGTGCTGTCGATCGTGCGCGGTGCGCTCGAATCCGGCATGGCCAACCCCATCCACCTCTACTTCGGCGTGCGCAGCCCGCGCGACCTCTACGACGCCGACCGGCTGCAGGCACTCGCCGACCAATACGACAACCTGACGGCGCACATCGTGGTCGCCACCGGCAACGTGGATTCTTCGCTGCGCAGCGGGCTGGTGACCGACGCCATCGCCGCCGATCACCGCAATCTTGCCGGCTGGCGCGCCTACCTGTGCGGCGCGCCGGCGATGGTGGAGGCGGTGGGTTTGCTGGCGAACCGGCTGGGGATCGAGCCGGGCCATGTGCATGCGGATGCGTTTTATCCGGCGGCGTGGTGAGCAGGTCACGACACAGAACACGAAACAAGACAACGAGGAGGAGACGAGCATGAGCGAAGCATCGACCGTGTTTCCCGACGGCGTCAGCTGGGAGACCGAGGGCACCAGCCGCATTCCGTTCAAGGTCTATACCGACGACGAGGTGCACAAGCGGGAACTCGAACGCTTCTTCTACAAGGGCCACTGGTCCTACGTCGGCCTGGAGGCAGAGATCCCCGAGCCGGGCGACTTCAAGCGCACGGTGGTGGGCGAGCGTTCGGTAATCATGGTGCGCGACGCCGAAGGCGGCATCAGCGTGGTGGAGAACGTCTGCGCCCACCGCGGCATGCGCTTCTGCCGCGAGCGCCACGGCAAGCGCAAGGAGTTCGTCTGCCCTTATCACCAGTGGAACTACACGCTGAAGGGCGAGCTGCAGGGCGTGCCTTTCCGGCGCGGCGTGAAGCAGGACGGCAAGGTGAACGGCGGGATGCCGGCGGACTTCAAGGTGGAGGATCACGGCCTCACCAAGCTCAAGGTCGCCACTCGCGGCGGCGTGGTGTTCGCCTCCTTCGACCACGAGGTCGAGCCACTGGAGGACTACATCGGCCCGACCATCCTCCAGTACTTCGACCGCCTCTTCAACGGCCGCAAGCTGCGCATCCTCGGCTACAACCGGCAGCGCATTCCGGGCAACTGGAAGCTGATGCAGGAGAACATCAAGGACCCGTACCACCCCGGCCTGCTGCACACCTGGTTCGTCACCTTCGGGCTCTGGCGTGCCGACAACAAGTCCGAACTGAAGATGGACGCGCACGGCCGCCACGCGGCGATGATCTCGACGCGCGGGCAGGGCGGCAAGGCGGCGCAGGTGACCCAGGTGTCGAGCTTCAAGGAGAGCATGCAGTTGAACGACCCGCGCTTCCTCGACATCGTGCCCGAGCCCTGGTGGAACGGCCCCACAGCGGTGATGACCACGCTGTTCCCCAGCGTGATCCTGCAGCAGCAGGTCAACAGCGTCTCCACCCGCCACATCCAGCCGGACGGCCACGGCTCCTTCGACTTCGTGTGGACCCACTTCGCCTTCGAGGACGATGACGACGAGATGCTGCAGCGCCGCCTGCGCCAGGCCAATCTGTTCGGCCCGGCCGGCTTCGTCTCCGCCGACGACGGCGAGGTGATCGAGTTCTCGCAGGAAGGTTTCGAGCAGAAGCCCTTCCACCGCGCGGTGGCCGAGCTCGGCGGCCGCGAGGTCGACCTCCACACCGACCACATGGTCACCGAAACGCTGATCCGCGGCATGTACGGCTATTGGCGCCGGGTGATGGAGGAGGGCGCAGGGCCGGGCGGTGGCGCCGGGGGAAGCGCCCCACAGGCTGGCGGTATGGAGGTGTCCAAATGAGCAGCAGCGCAATCGAGATGAACTTCGCCGACTGGTTCGAACTGACCAATCTCTACGCCGATTACGCCGCCGCGGTCGATTCCGGCGACTGGGACCTGTGGCCGGAATTCTTCACCGAGGACTGCCTCTACCGCCTGGTGCCGCGCGAGAACCACGAACGCGGCTTTCCGCTGGCAACGCTGTCCTTCGACAGCAAGGGCATGCTCAAGGACCGCGTCTACGGCATCCGCGAGACCCTGTTCCACGACCCCTACTACCAGCGCCACGTCACCGGCGCGCCGGTGGTGCGCAAGGTGGAGACGGTGGCCGGCGGCGTGCGCTGGCACTGCGAAGCCAATTACGCGGTGTTCCGCACCAAGCTGTCCGAGGTGAGCACGGTGTTCAACGTCGGCCGCTATCTCGACGTCGTGGTGCGCACGCCGCAGGGGCTTAAGTTCGCCCAGCGCATCTGTGTGTACGACAGCGAGATGATCCCCAACTCCATCATCTACCCCATCTGAACGAAGGCCGACGCCGGCGGCTCGCGGGCTGCCGGCACACTGAGGAGACGACATGAGCAACATCGAATGGATTGCCGCCGCCGAAGTCGACGCGGTGCCGCAGGACGACGTGATCGGCGTCGAGATCGGCGGGCGCGACATCGCGCTCTACAGCGTCGATGGCGAGATCTACGCCAGCGACAATATCTGCAGCCACGGCCACGCCCGCCTGTGCGACGGCTTTCTCGACGGCTACGAGATCGAATGCCCGCTGCATCAGGGCAAGTTCGACGTGCGCACGGGCAAGGCGCTGTGCGCGCCGCTCACCGAGGACATCCGCAGCTACCCGGTGAAGATCGAGGACGGCCGCGTCTTCCTCGCGCTCGCCTGAGCGGAGCGCAGGCGACGTCGAAATGATTTCGTGCCCTGCACCATAGCGGTGCAGAATCGGTGGTCGGGCCGGGGGGCGGTTCGACAGGGACGTGGAACGGAATCGATTCGATGAAGCACAAGGCAGCGAAGGCGGCGGGGAAGGGCGGCAGGCAAGGCGGAAAGGGGGCGGCACAGCCTGCCGTCGGGCCTTCGCGTCCGGGGTGGTGGCTGCTCACGGGCGCTCTTCTGCTCGCTTTGGTGTTCGCACTCTGGCGGTACTTTGTCGCCGCAGACCCCGTATCGCCCGTGCAATCTGCCGCGCCGCGGATGGCCGCGGCCAGCCATGTCGGCGCCACCGCCTGCGCCGAATGCCATCAGGCCGAAGCCGCCGCGTGGACGGGCTCGCACCACGCCAAGGCGATGCAGCACGCCGATGCGCAGACTGTGCTCGGCGATTTCGACGACGCCCGCTTCAGCTACGCCGGCACGGTGTCGCGCTTCTTCCGCCGCGACGGCCGCCATTTCGTCGAGACCGACGGCGCCGACGGCAAGCTCGCCGGGTTCGAGATCAAATACACCTTCGGCGTGTATCCGCTGCAGCAATACCTGATCGAACAGCCCGGCGGCCGGCTGCAGGCGCTGTCCATCGTCTGGGATGCGCGGCCCAAGGAAGCAGGCGGTCAGCGCTGGTACCACCTCTACCCCGGCCAGAACGTGAAGGCCGGCGATCCGCTGCACTGGACGGCGCGCAGCCAGAACTGGAACCACATGTGCGCCGCCTGCCATTCCACCGAAGTGAGCAAGGGATTCGACCTTGCCGCCAACCGCTTCGACACGCGCTGGCGGGAGATCAACGTCGCCTGCGAGGCCTGCCATGGGCCGGGCTCGGCCCACGTCGCCTGGGCGCGCACGGCGGCGGACGGCAAGCCGGCGGCGGACGAGGGCAAGGGTTTCGCGCGCCCGCTGCGGGCGGACAAGGGCGGCCACTGGCAGTTCGTCGGCGACCACCCGATCGCGCGCTGGGCGGGCGCCGCGCCGCCGCGCCAGGAGGCCGACGCCTGCTTCGCCTGCCATGCGCGCCGGCGCCAGATCGTCGAACCGGTGCCGCACGACAGTGCTTTCCTCGACAGCCATGCGCCGACGCTGCTCGAACCCGGCGCCTATCACGCCGACGGCCGCATCGACGGCGAGGTGTTCGAGTACGGCTCCTTCGTGCAGAGCCGCATGCACCGTGCCGGAGTGACCTGCAGCAATTGCCACGATCCGCATACGCTGAAGCTCAAGGCGCCGGACAACGCGCTGTGCGGCCAGTGCCACCGTGCCGACGTGTTCGACACGCCGGAGCACCACCACCACGCCAGCGCTGCGCCCGGCGGACGCTGCGTCGACTGCCACATGCCGCCCACGACCTACATGGGCGTGGATGTGCGGCGCGACCACGGCTTCAGCATCCCGAATCCGCAGCAGACCGTGCGTCATGGCACGCCCAATGCCTGCAACCAGTGCCACGACAGGCGCGCCCCGGAATGGGCGGCGCAGGCAGTGAAGCGCTGGTATGGCAAGGCGCGCGAGCCGACCGCGCTGGTGCAGGCGCTCGATGCCGCACGCAAGGGCAGGGCCGAGGCCGGCGGCTTGCTGGCGGCCCTGGCGCACGATGCGGAGGCGACGCCGATGGCGCGGGCAACGGCACTCGCGCTGTTGCCGTCCTATCCGGGCGCGGCCGCACGCGACAGCCTGTACCATGGCCTTGCCGCGCAGGATGCGCTGGTCCGTGCGGCGGCGGCCCGCGCGGCGCAGATGCTGGAGGCGCGCGCGCGGGCCGAACGGCTGGTGCCGCTGCTCGACGACCCGGTGCGTCTGGTGCGGATCGACGCCGCCCGCAGCCTGGCCGACGTGCCGGAGGCGTTGCTCTCCGGTGCGGCGCTCGCCGCACGGCGGCGTGCGTTCGAGGAGCTGGTCGCTTCCGAGCTCGCCGCCGCCGAACTGCCCGAAAGCCATCTCAACCTCGGCACCCTGCATGCACGCAGCGGCGATGCCGCAGCGGCAGAAGCCGCTTTCCGCCAGGCATTGACGCTGGATCCGCGCTCGGTGCCGGCGCGGGTGAATCTCGCCGATCTCTATCGCCAGACCGGGCGCGATGCCGAGGCCGAACAGATATTGCAGGACGCGATCAAGGCCGATCCGCTCGCCGCCGAACCGGTGCACGCGCTCGGCTTGCTCAAGGTGCGCCAGGGCCGGCGCGACGAAGCCCTGGCCTTGCTCGCCCGCGCAGCAAGCCTTGCGCCGGCTTCGGTGCGCTACGGCTACGTATACGCGGTGGCGCTGCACGACGGCGGTCAGGTGGTGGAGGCGATCGCCGTGCTGCAGCGCCTGCACCGGCGCGCGCCGGCGGAGCGCACCGTGCTGCAGGCATTGGCCAGCTACGAATACCAGCGCGGCGAGCGCGCGCACGCCCTGGGCTACGCCGACAAGCTGGTGGCGCTCGATCCGGCCGACGCCGCGCTGCAGCGCTTCCGCGAGCAGCTGGCGCGCTGAGGGCGCGGCCGGCGGCGGCGCGCGCTCAGCGACCGCGCAGGCTGAAGCGCTGCAGGCTGGTGTGCAGCACTTCGGCCAGCGATTTCATGCCGGAAGAGGCGTCCGACATGGAGTGCGCCGCAGCCGAGGTCTCTTCCGCCATCTGCACGATGCGCTCGACCCGCGCGGCGATGTCGCGGCCGGCTGCGGACTGCTCCTGCAGCGCGGTCGATACGTCGTCGATGGCGCGCCGGACCGCCCGGGCGTCGGCGTCGATCTCGTGCACCACCGTACCGGCGCTGCGCGCCTGCGCCAGCCCGTCCTGCACCGCGGACACCGCGGCCGACAGCCGGCTGCTCATCTGCTGGGTACCGGACTGGATGGAGCCGACCATGGCGCTGATCTCCTGGGTGGAGTGCGTGGTCTTCTCCGCCAGCTTCCTTACCTCGTCGGCCACCACCGCGAAACCGCGGCCCTGTTCGCCCGCCCGCGCCGCCTCGATCGCGGCATTGAGCGCCAGCAGGTTGGTCTGGTCGGCAACTTCCTTGATGACCGTGACGATGGAGGAGATGCGCTCCGATTCGCTGCCCAGCAGCTGCGCGGTTTCGGCGCTGCGATTGATCGTTTCCGCCACGGCGTCGATGCGCTCGGTCATCTGGCGGATGCTCTGCGCACTGGTGTTGGCCTTGGCGCTTGCCACGGTGGATGCCTGGCGGGCCTCCTCGGAGATCGCGGCGATGTGATCGACGCTGGTGGACATTTCCTCCAGCGCGGCGGCCATGGCGCTGGAGAATTCCGACTGGGTCTCGATGTTGCGGAACACCGTCCGCGAGTCGCTTTCGAGCTGGCGGGCGGCGCCGTCCACCTGCTTTGCTCCGGTATTGAGCTGGCCCAGGGTCTGGTTGAGGGCGTCTGCCATGCGGCCGAAGGCGTTCTGCAGCTGGCCGATTTCGTCGCGCGAGGTGGCTTCGGTACGCACCCGCAGGTTGCCGGCGGCGAGTTGGTCGGCGACGCGCACCAGCTCGCCTATCGGCCGGGTGATGGAGCGGGTGACGAGGACCGCACAGATGGCGGCCGCAACGCTGGCGATCGCGAAGGCGGCCGCCATCAGCACCAGACCGGCGCGGGCGTCGGCCTTCATCGCCTGCATCACCTCGTGCGAGCGGCTGCGCACCGCGTCGATCAGTTTGTTGCTGTCGTCCTGGATGGCGTTGATCAGGTGGCGGCTCTTGCCCATGCCCTCCAGGATGCCGGCGCGGTCGCCGCCGGCGGCGGCGCTGACGATGTCGGCGACGTGGGGCTTGAGGGCGTCGAGCGAACCGGCGATCGCGCGGCCGGTGTCGGCGATGTCGGCTTCACCTGCAGCGAGGAAGGGTTCGACGTCGCCGCGCAGGCCGTCGAGTGTGTCGAGCTGCTGGCGGGCGATGCGCGCGATCTCGGGGCTGTCGACCTTGCCGAGCATGTCGCGCATGTCGATGCGGTAGCGCATCACCCGGTAGAGCAGGTCGGTAGCCTGGCGCGAGCGTTCGAGGCCGTCGCGTTCGACCAGCAGCGCCTGCTCCTCGATGCGCAGCGCCTTCAGCCCGATGAAGGCCGCCGCGGTGCCGAACAGCACCAGCACCAGCCCGAAGGCCAGCAGCAGGCGCATGCCGATCATCATGTCGTTCATCCTGGATATCCTCGTGTAACAGGGCGGGGGCGATGCGCCCGGACCGCCCGGCCGGGAATTGTCGTTGTCATGACGCCGGCGCCGAAAGCCGGAAATGGCAGGATCGGCGCCGCGCCGTGGCCGATTCCTGCAATTTCGGACGCGGCGCTGCGAGCGCCCGCGACGCCGGCCGCTCGCGGTATCCTTCGCGCCTGAACACCCCGCAGCAGCCGGCTCGGCCGGCCCCGTACCCGATGCAGACCACCCCGATGCGCGTGCTGTCGGTCATCCCGCCGATGACGCAGCTCAATACGCCTTACCCGTCCACCGCCTATCTCACCGGCTTCCTGCGCTCGCGCGGCCTGCCCGCGGTGCAGGAGGATCTTGCGCTGGCGCTGGTGCTGCGGCTCCTGTCGCGCGACGGCCTGAAGGCCATCCGCGCGGCGATCGAGGCGATCCCGGCGAAGAAGCGCACGCCGCTGGCGGCCGGTTTTCTCGAACACTTCGACCGCTACCTGTTCACCATCGCCCCGGTGATCGCCTTCCTGCAGGGACGCGACTCCACCGTGGCGCACCGCATCTGCTCGCGCACCTTCCTGCCGGAAGGGCCGCGCTTCGACGCACTCGACGTCTATTACGACCCGGACGGCGGCGATCCGCTGGCCTGGGCCTTCGGCTCGCTCGGCCTGCAGGACCGCGCCCGCCATCTCGCCACGCTCTACCTCAACGATCTTGCCGACGTGCTGCGCGAGTCGGTCGATCCGCGCTTCGAGTTCGTCCGCTACGCTGAATCGCTGGCGCGCAGCCAGCCCGGCTTCGAACCCCTGGCGCAGGCCCTGGCGGCGCCGCCTACCCTGGTCGACGCGCTGCTGCGGGAGCTGACGCTGGAAGCCATCGCGCGCCACCGCCCGCAACTGGTGCTGCTGTCGGTGCCTTTCCCCGGCTCGGTGTATGGCGCCTTCCGCATTGCGCAGGCGATCAAGGCGCACGACCCGTCCATCGCGGTCGCGCTCGGCGGCGGCTTTGTGAACACCGAACTGCGCAAGCTGAAGGAGCCTCGCGTGTTCGACTACTTCGATTACGTCACGCTGGACGACGGCGAGCGCCCCATCCTCGCGCTGATCGATCACCTGCAGGGCGGGCGCCCGGCCGGGCGCCTGGTGCGCACCTTCCGGCGCGAAGCCGGCAGCGGCGAGGTGCGCTACGAGCATTTCCCCGAGCCCGACATCGCCTTCGCCGACGTCGGCACGCCCACCTGGGACGGCCTGCCGCTGGATCGCTACCTGTCCATCCTCGACATGCTCAACCCGATGCACCGGCTGTGGTCGGACGGGCGCTGGAACAAGCTCACCGTGGCGCACGGCTGCTACTGGAAGAAGTGCAGCTTCTGCGACATCAGCCTGGACTACATCTCGCGCTACGAGGGTGCCGCAGCCAGCGTGCTGGTAGACCGCATCGAGGCCATCGTCGCCGAGACCGGCCAGACCGGTTTCCACTTCGTCGACGAGGCGGCGCCGCCCAAGGCGCTGCGTGCGCTCGCCGAAGAACTGCTACGCCGCGGGGTGGCGATCTCGTGGTGGGGCAACATCCGCTTCGAGAAGTCCTTCACCCCGGAGCTGTGCCAGCTGCTTGCCGACAGCGGCTGCATCGCGATCTCCGGCGGGCTGGAGGTGGCCTCCGACCGCCTGCTCAAGCTGATGAAGAAGGGCGTGTCGGTGGACCAGGTGGCGCGCGTCACCCACGCCTTTGCCGAGGCCGGCGTGCTGGTGCATGCCTACCTGATGTACGGCTTTCCGACGCAGACGGTGCACGACACGGTGGATGCGCTGGAATACGTGCGCCAGCTGTTCGAGGCCGGCTGCATCCAGTCAGGTTTCTTCCACCGCTTCGCCTGCACGGTGCATTCACCGGTGGGCAAGCAGCCGGACGAATACGGCGTGCGCCTGGTGCCGCTGCCGCCGATCAGCTTCGCCACCAACGACGTCGAGTTCATCGACCCGACCGGCGTGGACCATGACGCGCTCGGCACCGCGCTCAACAAGGCGCTCTACAACTACATGCACGGCATCGGGCTTGATACCGACGTGCGCAGCTGGTTTGCGGAAAAAGTGCCGCGCCCGCGCGTGGCGCGGCAGTTCATCGCACGGGCGCTGACGCAGGCCTGAGCCGCGCCCGCGCCTTCAGGCGCGGGTGTTGCGCGCCGGGTTGAGCGGATACAGCGGTGCCGCGTCGGCCGGCGCGCGCTCGGGCGGCTCTTTCGCGTCTTCGCTGCGGGGACGGGCGTTCAGCGATCGCTGCAGCGCGCTGTTGATCTCCATTTCAAGGCGCGCCGCCCGCTCGGCGTACATCTTGGCCAGCGCCGCGTGGTGTTCCGCGGCGACCTGATGCTCCAGACGGGCGAGGTTGGCTTCGTTCAGGTAGTCCTGGGCCTTGCGGATGTGAGCGTCGATACGGGGTTCGAAGAGATTGAATCTCATCACGCGTCTCCGTTGCGGCGGCCAGCGGAGGCTGGCCATCCTTGTCCGGCCGGTTTGGCTGCGGATGCCCCTGCCGCGCCGACCCTGCTTCAGTCTTGTTGGGCGGCAGCGTGCTCGCAAACGGAATATGCGGGCCAGCGTGGCAAAGTAGGCACTCAGCCGGCAACGCGCACGGGCGCAGGGTCGCCGCGCTCTGCCACGAACTGGGGCACGGGCAAAAAAGCCTTTGCCGTCGGCCGTTTAGCCGACTTGCTCCAGCGCTTATCCACAGAAAATGTGGACAAGCGGCACACTAGCCGGCGGCGCGCAGCCACTCCGCCACCGAGGCCGGCGTCGGGATGCGGCCGGAGGACACCAGCTTTTCGTTGATCACCAGGCCCGGCGTCTTCAGCACGTCGTAGGCGATGATCTGCTGCATGTCGGTGACCTTGGTGATCTCCGCCTCCACGCCGAGCGAGGCGACCGCCTCGCGCGCGACTTCCTCGAGCTTCCTGCAGTTGGCGCAGCCGGGGCCGAGAACCTTGATGTTGAGCATGATCAGACTCCTTTGAGGGAAGTGCGGCCGTGGCGTCCGGCGAGCACGAGCAGGGCGGCGAGCACCGCGATGAAACCGGCCAGCCAGAGCGCGAGCACCAGCAGCGAGCTGCCGTCCACCCAGGCGCCGTAGGTAAGGCCGGCGATGGTGCTGAAGAGTGCCACCAGCGCCACGTAGGTCGCCGTCTTGCGGCGGCCGATGATGGCCGCGATGATGAGGATGCTCTGCAGCGACAGCTCCGGGTCGGCCATCAGGTAGGCGAGCAGCGGGCCGCGGTGCATGCCGAGATCGAGGAACATCCGGGCGATCGGCACTTCCACCAGCGTCGGGAAGTACATGAAGACGCCGAAGGCGACGCCGGCGAGGTTGCCGGTGAGCGTGTTGGCTCCGGCCAGCAGCTCTATCCATTCCGGGCGGATCAGGACGCGGATCATGCCGACGACGAAGACGCCGGCGACCAGCAGCGGGAATATCTGCTTCACGAAGCGCCAGGATTCCCACAGCCAGTCGCGCACTTCGTCCGCCGACAGCTGGCGGCGCGCGATCGCGTACAGCACGGCAAGGCTGAGGGCAACGCCGAAGAACTTGCCGGTGAGGCCGATGCGCAGGCCTTCCGGCACCGCCTGCACCGACAGCGCGGCGGCCAGCAGGGTCGCGGCGATCAGCGCCAGGCTGAGGTGCGTCCACAGATTGGCGCCGTCCTGGATGTTCTCGAGCCCGCGCCAGGCGCTGATGCCGATGCCCGCCAGCAGCACGATCAGCAGCGCGCCCTGCAGCGACACGCCTTCTTCGCCCTTGGCCGCGTCGTAGGGCACCAGCTGGTCGAGCACGCCCTGCCAGTGCCGGGCATCGTGCAGGGGCAGGTCGATGTGGAGATAGCTGCCGGTGAGCACGCCGAGCTTGAGCGTGCCGGCCAGCAGCAGCGCCACCCACACGAACAGGAAGACCAGCGGCGCGCGGCCCATGCCTTCGCCGCGCGCGGCGAAGGGGCTGTCGGTCGCCAGGTCGTGCGCGACGTCGTCGGCACGGAAGAGCAGCGCCATGATGAGACCGATGCCGATGCCGAAGGTGAGCGAGAGCAGCAGGCGGGCGATGGCGAGATCGGGGCCGATGATGCCGCCGGTGTAGACCAGCGCCAGGATGTTGGCCGCCGGCGCGAAGAACAGGAAGGTGATCGCCGGCCCCAGGCCCGCGCCCTTTTTGTAGATGCCGGCGAAGAGCGGCACGATGGTGCAGGAGCACACCGCCAGCAGCGACCCGGCGGCGGCCGCGGCGGGGTAGGACACCATCTTGCTGGAGTTGCGGCCGAGGAAGCGGGTGACCGTCTCCTTCGGGATCAGCGCCGCCATCGCGCCCGCGATGAAGAAGGCGGGCAGCAGGCAGAGCAGGACGTGGGCGGCGAGATAGGCAGCGAGATTGCCGAGGCCGCCCCGCAGCACCGGCAATCCCCAGGAAAGCAGTCCGTCCATGGCACGGCTCCTCGCAGGTGATGCGTGCAGCGCATCTTCAACGCCAAATTAGCGGTACGGCCGACCGCAAACAAGCATCTATGTCAACAAAGCTGCTCGTTGCCCGCTGAGGACAGCTGCATTCAGCCCTCGCGCACGCGCGCTTGCCCGAGGCCGGGACGGTGCAGGGCGCGCAACAGCAGCTTGCGCAGTTCGCTGGCCCACAACACCGCGCTGCTCATCGTCGCGCACAGCAGCCACTGCGCCGGCATCAGCGGCACGGTGCCGAAGGCCCGGTTGAGAATGTCCAGGTGCACCACCGCCACCTGCAGGACGACGGAGAAGCCTACCGCCGCCCACAGCCAGCGATTGACGAAGGGGCGGTGGAAGGCGCTGGCGGTGGCGGAGCGGGCGTTGAAGCAGTTGAAGAGCTGGGCGAACACCAGCACGGTGAAGCCGGCGGTGCGCGCGGTGTCTAGGGAGTGCCCGCCCTCGATGAGTCCGCCGGGCAGGAAGAGGTCTATGCTCAGCAGCGTTGTCAGCGCCATCGCCAGCCCGGTCTGCACGACGTCGGCCCACATCCGGGCATCGATCAGGCGGGCCGACCGGCGCCGGGGCGGTCGCGCCATCACGTCCTCGGTCTGCGGGTCCACGCCCATCGCCATGGCCGGCCAGGCGTCGGTGAGCAGGTTGATCCACAGGATCTGGGTCGCGAGCAGGGGCAGCGCCACCACGTGGCCGTCGGCGCCGGCGAGTCCGATGACGCCCGCGCCGATCACGCCGAGAAAGATGGTGAGCACCTCGCCCATGTTGGACGACAGCAGGTAGCGCAGGAACTTGGCGATGTTGTCGAAGATGCCGCGGCCCTCGCGCACCGCCTCGACGATGGTGGCGAAGTTGTCGTCGGCGAGGATCATCTTCGCCGCCTGCTTGGTGACTTCGGTGCCGGTGCCGCCCATCGCCACGCCGATGTCGGCCGACTTGAGGGCGGGCGCGTCGTTGACGCCGTCGCCGGTCATGGCGACGACCTGGCCGTCGGCCTGCAGCGCGTCGACGATGCGCAGCTTGTGCGCCGGGCTGACGCGGGCGAACACAGAGGTGTCGCGCACCGCGGCGACAAGCGCGGCATCGTCCAGCGCGTCGAGCCCGATGCCGGTCAGCGCGGCGGCGCCGGGCGCCACGATGCCGAGGTCGGCGGCGATGCGCGCGGCGGTACGCGGGTGGTCGCCGGTGATCATGATGATCCGGATGCCGGCGCGGCGAGCCTCGGCGATGGCCTGTTTCACCTCGGCGCGCGGCGGATCGATGATGCCCACCGTGCCGACGAAGATCAGGTCGCGTTCCTGCGTGGCGTCGGCATCCTCGCCCGCGGCGAGCGGGCGATAGGCCACCGCCAGCGTGCGCAGCGCGGCGTCGCTGAGTTCATCCACCTCGGCCAGGATCTGCGCACGCCGGGCGGTGTCGAGCGCCACCACTTCCATCCCCACGCGCACCCGGGTGCAGCGTTCGAGCAGCACGTCGGGCGCGCCCTTGGCGATCAGTACGACCGCGTCGTCGTGCTCATGGTCGAGCGCGATCACCGACATCATCTTGCGTTCCGAGCTGAACGGGACTTCGCCGATGCGTTCGAAGCGGCGCTGCCGGCGTTCATGCAGGCCGAGCTTGCGTTCGGCCACGAGAAAGGCCGCTTCGGTCGGGTCGCCCTGGATCTCCCACAGTCCGCCGTCGGCACGCCGCAGGTCGGCATTGCCCGCCAGGCTGCCGCCGCTCAGTACCACCACGTGCTCGGCATGCAGCGGACCGCCGGTGAGCGGCTTGCCCTCATGTTCGACTTCGCCCTCGGGTGCGTAGCCGACGCCGCTCACCCGGCTGGTGCCGGACGCGGTGACGATGCGCTCTATGGTCATTTCGGAGCGTGTGAGCGTGCCGGTCTTGTCCGAGCAGATCACCGAGGCCGAGCCCAGGGTCTCGACCGAAGACAGCCGTTTGACGATGGCATTGCGGCTGGCCATGCGCAGCACGCCGAGCGCCAGCACCACCGACAGGATGGCCGGGAGGCCCTCGGGCACCGCGGCCACCGCGAGCGATACGCCGAGCAGCAGCACGGCGATGAGTTCCTTCGTGCCATGGACGTCGGCGCCGATCAGGACCGTGGCGACCACGATGGCAGCGATGACGATCACGGCCGCGCCCAGCATGCGGCCGATCCGGCTCACTTCCCGCTGCAGCGGGGTCGGATCCTCGCGGGTGCGTTCTAGCAGGGTGGCGATCGCGCCCATCTGGGTGGACATGCCGGTGGCGGTGACGAGCGCCACGCCGTTGCCTTGCGCGACCGAGGTGCCGCTGAAGACCATGTCGAGCTGGTCGGCAGTCGCCGCGGCTTGGGCGAGGGTGGCCGGATGCTTGCGCACCGCCTCGCTCTCGCCGGTGAGCGAGGCCTCCCGGATGCGCAGGTCGGCCGCTTTGACCAGGCGCGCATCGGCGCCCACCGCGTCGCCTTCCGCCAGCACCAGCACATCGCCGCACACCAACTCCTCGCTCGGTATGCGCTGCGGCGCGCCGTCGCGCAGCACCGTGGAGGTGGCCGCGGTCAGCCGCGCCAGCGCGGCGGCGGCGTTCTCCGCCCTGGCTTCCTGTACGTAGCCGAGGATGGCGTTGAGCACGACGATCACTACGATCACGATCGCGTCGTAGGGCCAGTCCTTGCCGCCGTCGATGATCCACGCCGCGAGCGTGACGACGACCGCGGCGAGCAGCAGGTAGATCAGCGGATCGTGGAGCTGGCGCAGGAGGCGCCGCCAGGAGGGGAGTGGCGGGGCGGTGCGCAGCGTGTTGCGGCCGTCCTCGGCCAGCCTGCGCCGGGCCTCGGCCGCGCTCAGGCCGCGTTCCGGATCGGTGTCGAGGGCGCGCGCGACCTCGGCCACTTCGAGAATGGCGGGGTCGCGCAGTCTGGCTTCCTTCGTCATGTCCACATCATGGCACGAAGCCCGGCGATCTTGCGCCGACGCGGCGGCATCGCGCTGCGCGCGGCTACGGACGACCCGCCGGCGAGCGTTCCGGCGGCCGGGACGCGCAGGCGCTCACGGGTTCAGCTCTTCGTGGAAGTTCGAGGTGCCGTGCCGCCAGTACGCTGCAACCCGCATGGCTTCCTTGGGCTGCGCATGTTCGGTGACGAGGACCTCGCGCAGGCGCGCCATCGTCGATGCTTCGCCCGCGCACCAGGCGAAGCCCTCTCCGTCCGGCAAAGCCAGGCCGCGGACGGCGGCGATCAGTTCATCCGGCGTGGCGACCCAGCGGACATCCGGTTGCGCGGCGCTGTTGAATTCGCGCCGGTCGGACGCATCGGCCGTCTGCACCACGACGATGGCGCGGGCCGCGGCCGGCAGTTCTTCCAGCCGCCGGTGGATGGCCGGCAGCGCGGCGGCGTCGCCCGCCAGCAGATGCCAGTCGTAGTCCATGGGAATGATCATCGAGCCGCGCGGCCCGGCAAGCGTCGCGCGCTGCCCGGCCGCGGCCTGCCGTGCCCAGTCCGAGGCCGGGCCGTTTTCGTGCAGCGCGAACTCCAGCGTCAGGGTCCGCTGCTGCCGGTCGAAGCGTCGCGGGGTGTAGTCGCGGCGCAGGACTTCGCCGGCGGGCGTGGAAAAGATGAACTTCAGGTGATCGTCGAAGGAGGCCGAGACGAAGTCGGCGAGCGCGTCGCCGGCGAAGGTCACGGCGATGAAGTTGGCACTCGGCTGCGCGATGCCGACGACTTCGACATCGCGGAGGTGGATCTCGTGGCGGACGCGCTGGACGCGGCGGGTGGTTTGAGAAATGTTCACGGTTGGCCTTAATCGTTGATAATGTCCACTATGATTCCGTTAACAAGTTGATACTGTCAACCAAATGGTCGCACTTTCTTCCGACGACGTGCTCGACGCCGTCCATGCCGTCATGCATCTCTACCGTTCGCTGCAGCACCGCGCACTGCGCGAGGGGCCGCACGACCTGACCCACATGGAGTTCAAGGCGCTCGGCTATTTCGCCCGCCATCCGGGCGCGACGCTCAGCGATCTGGTTGCCCACTCGGGACGTGACAAGGCGCAGATCGCCCGCCTGATCGGCGAACTGAAACGCCGTGGCCTGCTGGCCGCGCGGGCCGACGAGGCGGACCGCCGCAGCAGCCGGCTGGAACTGACGGCGGACGGGCGGGAGGTCCATGGCAGCTTGCAGCGTCACAGCCAGCAGCTGGCCGATGTCGCGGTGACCGGCCTGGCGCAGGCGGAGCGCGAGCAGCTTCTTGCCCTGTTGCGCAGGATGCGGCGCAATCTCGAAACAGCGGCGTGAGCGGCGGCGTCCCGTCCGGACCGCCACGGGTGGCGGCTGCGGCGTGATTTTCATATTGATGATTCAATAAATGTTGTATAGTCAGAGCATGGAAAAGAACACGGCCCTCGCGGTTTTCGAATCGCTCTCGTCCGGCGTGCGCCTGGACGTCTTCCGCCTGCTGGTCCGCAAGGGGCCGGCCGGCATGGTGGCGGGCGAGATCTCGTCCGCGCTCGACGTGCCGCCGACCAACATGTCCTTCCACCTCAAGGCGCTGACCCACGCCGGGCTGGTGTCGGTCGAGCAGGAAGGGCGCTTCCAGCGCTACCGGGCGAACATGGCGCTGATGCGCGACCTGATCGGCTATCTGACCGAAGAATGCTGCGCCGGCGTGCCGGAACAGTGCGCCGAGGTCGGCGAGGCGGTGGGCTGCGTCAGCGGGCTGGGGTGTTGAGTCACCACAACCGAAGGAGGCCGGCATGAAAACCCTGAACATCCTCTGGCAACGTCTGCTGGACGACTCGGGCAACACCTGCCCGCGTTGCGACGCCACCCAGCAGGCGGTGGAAGGGGCTGTCGAGAAACTGCGGCATGCGCTCGCCCCGCTGGGTATCGAACCGCAACTGGAGCGCCGCGTCATCGACCCTGCGCAGTTCGCCGCCCGGCCGCTGGAATCCAACCGCATCTGGATCGCCGGCCAGCCGCTGGAAAGCTGGCTGCAGGCGAACGCCGGTGCCAGCCGCTGTTGCGCCAGCTGCGGCGACGCCGACTGCCGCACGGTCGAAGTCGACGGTACGACCTACGAAGCGATACCCGAAGACCTGCTGATCCGCGCCGCCCTCGTGGCCGCCAGCCGGATGATGGATGCCGGCCGGCAGACGCCGGCGGCAGGCCGGCCCTGATGGCATTTCCTTTCCCTTTCGACCACACGAAACCCGCTCACCAGGCCTCATGAACATCCTTTTCCTGTGCACCGGCAACTCCTGCCGATCCATTCTCGCGGAAGCGACCTTCAACCACCTGGCGCCAGCCGGCTTCCAGGCGATGAGCGCGGGCAGCAAGCCGACCGGCTACGTGCATCCGCGCTCGCTCGCCTTGCTGGCGCGCGAGGGCATCGCCACCGAGGGCTATCGCAGCAAGTCCTGGGACGACCTGCCGGTGACGCCCGACATCGTCGTCACCGTGTGCGCCAGCGCCGCCGGCGAAACCTGCCCGGTCTATCTTGGCCCGGTGCTGCGCACCCACTGGGGGGTGGAGGACCCGGCGCACGCCACGGGTACCGATGCCGAGATCGACGCCGCCTTCATGGCCGCCTACCGCATCCTGCGTGCCCGCATCGAAGCCTTCCTCGCACTGCCGCTCGCCGAACTGGCGCAGGACCGTGCCGCGCTCAAGCGCGAGCTCGACCGTGTCGGCGCGCTTTTGCCTTGAGCCATATTTCAACTTTCCATCGATTATCGAAACGCGACGACGCATCCAGGGAGTGTCGAATGTCTGCAAGAGTCTTCAACGTGCTGTTCCTGTGTACCGGGAATTCCGCACGCAGCATCATCGCCGAGGTCGTGCTCAACGAACTCGGCAAGGGGCGCTTCAAGGCCTATAGCGCCGGCAGCCATCCGCGTGGCGAGGTCCATCCGATGACGCTCGAGGTCTTGAGCGCGCAGGGTTACGAGGTGGGCACGCTGCACAGCAAGGGGTGGGATGTCTTCGCCCGGCCGGATGCGCCGGTGATGGACTTCGTGTTCACCGTGTGCGACCAGGCCGCCGGCGAGGTCTGTCCGGTGTGGCCCGGCCAGCCCATCACCGCGCATTGGGGCTTCGCCGATCCGGCAGCGGTCGTCGGCGACCGCGCGCACCAGCTCAAGGCCTTCAGCCAGGCCCAGAACGAAATCGTGACCCGCATCCGGCTGTTCCTTAGCCTGCCGGTGGAAAAACTCGACCGCCTCGCACTCAAGCGCGAAGTCGATCAACTCGGGCGCAGCCCGGTGACGGGGGACTGAAGCATGAACATGCAATGCGAAGCCGCCATCCAGCCGGCGGTAGCAGCACCGATGAGCGTGTTCGAGCGCTATCTCACCGTCTGGGTCTTCCTCTGCATCGTCACCGGCATCGCACTGGGCCAGTGGCTGCCCGGCGTGTTCCAGGCGGTCGGGCGGATGGAAGTGGCGCAGGTCAACCTGCCGGTGGGCCTGCTGATCTGGGTGATGATCATCCCGATGCTGGTCAAGGTGGATTTCGGCGCGCTGCACGAGGTGCGCCAGCACGTGCGCGGCATCGGCGTCACGCTGTTCGTGAACTGGCTGGTGAAGCCCTTCTCGATGGCCTTGCTCGGCTGGCTCTTCATCCGCCAGCTGTTCGCCCCGATGCTGCCGGCCGAGCAGCTCGACAGCTACGTCGCCGGGCTCATCCTGCTGGCGGCCGCGCCTTGCACCGCGATGGTCTTCGTGTGGAGCCGGCTCACTGGCGGCGATCCGCTGTTCACCCTGTCGCAGGTCGCGCTCAACGACAGCATCATGGTGATCGCGTTCGCGCCGCTGGTCGGCCTGCTGCTGGGCATCTCGGCCATCACCGTGCCGTGGGACACGCTGCTGACCTCGGTGGTGCTCTACATCGTCATCCCGGTGGCGCTCGCCCAGCTCTGGCGCCGCGCACTGCTGAAGAAGGGGCAGGCAGCCTTCGATGCGGCCATGGAGAAGATCGGCCCCTGGTCCATCGCCGCCTTGCTCGCCACCCTGGTGCTGCTGTTCGCCTTCCAGGGCGAGGCCATCCTGCGCCAGCCGCTGGTGATCGCGCTGCTGGCGGTGCCCATCCTCATCCAGGTGCTGTTCAACTCGGCGCTGGCCTACTGGCTCAACCGCAAGCTGGGCGAAAAGCACAGCGTGGCCTGCCCGTCGGCGCTGATCGGCGCGTCCAACTTCTTCGAACTGGCGGTGGCCGCGGCGATCAGTCTGTTCGGCTTCGAATCCGGCGCCGCGCTGGCGACCGTGGTCGGCGTGTTGATCGAAGTGCCGGTGATGCTGCTGGTGGTGCGGGTGGTGAACCGTTCGCGCGACTGGTACGAAAGCGCCGCAACAGGAGCGCGGGCATGAGCGGGCTTTCCAGCGAACTCCCCAACATCCGGGAAGATCTTTTCCGCGTGCCGGATGCGGCACAACTGCAGCCGGCGGCACGGGCCACGCATCCGCCGCGCATCCTGCTGCTCTACGGCTCGCTGCGGCAGCGCTCCTTCAGCCGCCTGTTGGCGGAGGAGGCGGCGCGTCTGCTGTGGGCGATGGGGGCCGAGGCGCGCATCTTCAACCCGAGCGGCCTGCCGCTGCCGGACGACGCGCCCGAGACCCATCCCAAGGTCGCCGAACTGCGCGAACTCACGCTGTGGGCCGAAGGCATGGTGTGGTGTTCGCCCGAACGCCACGGCGCCATGACCGGCATCATGAAGGCGCAGATCGACTGGATTCCGCTGACGGCCGGCGCCATCCGTCCCACCCAGGGCAAAACGCTGGCGGTGATGCAGGTGTGTGGCGGCTCGCAATCCTTCAACGCGGTGAACCAGATGCGCGTGCTGGGGCGCTGGATGCGGATGCTGACCATCCCCAACCAGTCGTCGGTGGCCAAGGCCTTCCTCGAGTTCGACGAGCACGACAGGATGAAGCCCTCGTCCTATTACGATCGGGTGGTCGACGTGATGGAGGAACTGGTCAAGTTCACCCTGCTGACGCGCGACATCGGGCCTTATCTGGTGGATCGCTACAGCGAGCGCAAGGAGAGTGCGGAGGAGCTTTCCAAGCGGGTGAACCAGAAGTCGATCTGAAGGCGCTCGCCATCCGTCCGGAGCCACCCGCCGGCGGGCGGTGGCAGTGTTCGTCTAATGCCTTAGTCGTAGTCACGGAATTGAAATATTCTGGAGTGGCGGCCGCACAATCTGAGAGAATCCGCGGTCGCCATTTTTGGAAGCCCGGTGGTGCCGCCCGCAGCCAGCGTTCCTGAAGCCCAGGTTACACGCAGGGGCATGCGGTGACGGCCGCGCCGTCCTCATGATTCAACTCTTCACCAGCTACGACCCCTGGCTGATCGTCAGCCTCGTCCTCGCACTCGCCTTCGTCCTCGCCTTCGAGTTCATCAACGGCTTTCACGATACCGCCAATGCGGTGGCCACCGTGATCTACACCCGGGCGATGCCGCCCTATCTGGCGGTGATCGCCTCCGGCATCTTCAACTTCCTCGGCGTGCTGCTCGGCGGCGTCGGCGTGGCCTATGCCATCGTCCACCTGCTGCCGGTCGAGCTGCTGATCGACGTCGACACCGGCCGCGGCCTGGCGATGGTGTTTTCGCTGCTCGCTGCCGCCATCGCCTGGAACCTCGGCACCTGGTACTTCGGCATCCCGGCCTCCAGTTCGCACACGCTGATAGGCTCCATCCTCGGCGTCGGCCTCGCCAACGCGGTGATCACCGACATCGCGTTGGCGGAAGGGGTGAACTGGCAGAAGGCGATCGACATCGCGCTGTCGCTGATCGCCTCGCCGCTGGCGGGATTCCTGGTCGCCGGGCTGATCCTGATCGCGCTCCGCTGGTGGAAGCCGCATTCCTCCATGCACCGCACGCCGGAGTTCCGCATGGGCGAGGTCGGCAAGAAGCATCCGCCGTTCTGGAACCGCCTGGTGCTGGTGCTTTCGGCCATGGGCGTGAGCTTCGTGCATGGCTCCAACGACGGCCAGAAGGGTATCGGCCTCATCATGCTGGTGCTGATCGGCATCGTGCCGGCGCAGTTCGTGCTCAATCTCAACAGCACCACCTACGACATCAGCCGCACGCGCGACGCCGCGGTGCATCTGGGCGAGTTCTACCAGCGCAACGCCCAGACGCTGTCCGACTACCTGGCGCTCGGCAAGCCCAACGGCAGCGATCTGCCGGCCAGGTTCCGCTGCGACCCGCAGCAGACCGAGATCACCATCGCGGCGCTGCGGCGCGGGCTGGAGGGCGTGAGCAACTACGAGGACATGCAGGAGCAGGCGCGCGTCGACATGCGCCGCTACCTGCTGTGCCTGGACGACACCGCCCGCCGGGTGTCCAAGCTCGCCTACCTGCCGGCAGCCGAGAAGCAGGATCTCGCCCGTCTGCGCAAGGATCTCACCTCGACTACCGAGTACGCACCGTTCTGGGTGGTGATCGCAGTGGCGCTGGCGCTGGGCATCGGCACCATGATCGGCTGGAAGCGGGTGGTGCTCACGGTCGGCGAGAAGATCGGCAAGCAGGGCATGACCTACGCCCAGGGCATGAGCGCGCAGGTGACGGCCGCCGCCGCCATCGGCATGGCGAATGTGTTCTCGCTGCCGGTGTCGACCACCCACGTGCTGTCGTCCGGCGTGGCCGGCACCATGGTCGCCAACCGCAGCGGCCTGCAGGGCCAGACGGTGACCAACATCCTGCTGGCCTGGGTGCTGACCCTGCCGATTTCGATGGCGCTGTCCGCCGGCCTTTACTGGGCCGCCTGGCGCATCTTCATCGCCTGACGAAGGGGCGGCCGCGTCGGGACCTCGACAAGCTCGCGGAACACATCCTCGCAGGATTCGCGGTAGCGCTGGATCTTGGCGAGCAGCTCCTGGTTGCCGGTGGCGGGATAGACCCCGCTCGTGCTACCGGATACCCAGGTCATGCCGCTCGATGCGGCGACGGTGATGGGGATTTTCACGGCCCATCACCGCGCGAAGCCGCTTTCTTGCCGAGATCCGCTGAGGGCGGATCGGGGGTGGGCGCCGGATGTACGACCTCGCGGATGACCCACCGGACCGCGCGGGGATACACTTGGCCTCGCATTCCCGACCGACGACGAGGAGCGGCTGCGCCTGATCTCCATGGGTGCAAACACTGTCGCCAGCCCGATGCGGTCGGTACCGAAACTAGAGTGTGGTTGCCGCAATGGGTACTGAACAGCAAGCCGGGGCTGTAGAGCGTTCGCAGACTGGGTTACGCCAGGAACTGATCCAGGACATCACCGATTTCGGCAGGGAGCTGGAGGCGTGGCATGCGATCTACGAGCAGATGACGCCTGGTCCCTTCGAGGGCTACATCCGCGAGCTGTGGATCGGCGAGGGGCTGGAGATCCTTTGGGAGAAGGGTAGCCAATCCATCTTCACGACTGGAAGAAATGCTGCAGGGATGCTCACGCTCGGGGTACCGATCGTGGGGGGGCGGAGCGGCACCTATTGCGGGATGGCCCTCGACGGGAATGCGATCGGATATCTGCCGGGCGCCACCGATTTCGAGATATTTTCCCGCGAAGAACTCGACATGGTCTCGGCGACGTTTTCCGAGGAATTGCTCGATGCCTTCGCAGCGGAGCGTGGCGAAGCGCTCCGCTGCGAGATCCATCGACAACCGATGGTGCTCGCGCGCAAGCGCGAGGCGGAGCTGTTGCGACGGATGTTGCTCGAGATCGTGCGCGCGGTCGAAGCCATGCCCGAACTGCTCGACATCGATGCTAGCCGACGGGCGATGCGCAACTGTGTCCTGTCACTGGCAGCGGACATGCTGGGCAAGGATACCGGGCGCAACACGTGGGATCTGCATCCCGGCATCAAGGGGTGGTTGGTGCGCAGCGTCCGCGATTACGTGCTTGACCAACCGCAGGCTCCCCTCACCGTGGTCGATCTGTGCAAGCAGTTCGGCGTGTCGCGCCGCGCTCTGCAATACGCGTTCCAGGAGCAGACGGGGCTCAACATCGTCCTCTTCCTGCGCAATGCCCGTCTGAACGCGGTGCGGCGCGAAATCCGCCGTAGCGGAGGCTCCACTGCGGAATCGACAGCCGATGTCGCCGCACGCTGGGGCTTCTGGCATCAGTCGCGTTTCTCCGAATACTATCGCGCGCTCTTCGGCGAACTGCCCTCGGAAACCCGGCGACGCGCCGCGAGCCGGTAAACGGCCACCGCCTGTCCGTCGGAGAGGAGGGCCTCCATCGGCGGCCGTTTCGGTACCGCAATGTTGCGTCGCAGCGTCACTTTCTTGCCAAAAGCGGATAACCCGCTTCGAGACCGTCCTTTTAGTCTTCGTTGCACGCCGGCTTGAACGGCGGCTTCCCAAAACAAGCGCTGTCGCACACGTATGCGGCGGAATGCACGGAGACAAATCAGCATGGCCAAGCTACCCCCGGGCGACCAGGAGGTCGGTACCCGTTCCGCGTCACATCCCGATCCACAGCACCCGGCGGCGGAAACGGGCGCATGGTCCCGACGCGATTTTTTCAAGCTGGCCTCGGCCGCAACCGCAGGAGCAGTCCTCCCGGCGCAGGCAGCGGGCAAGACAGCCGGACGCGGGGACACGGACTACGACGTGGTCGTCGTCGGCGGGGGCTTCGCCGGTGTGACGGCCGCCCGGGAGCTGTCGCGGCGCGGGGCCAGGGTGCTTTTGCTGGAAGCCCGCAACCGCCTGGGCGGGAGGACCTTCTACAGCAGTTTCGGCGACAGGAAGGTCGAACTGGGCGGCACCTGGGTCCATTACACCCAGCCGCACGTGTGGGCGGAGGTGATGCGCTACGGCATGGAGATCGTCGAGACGCCGGGTGTCGCGCATCCCGAGCGGGTCATGTGGCTGTCGGAAGGCAAGGTGCTCGAGCTGCCGGTGCAGGAAAACTGGAACCTGCTCAAGGACGCGCTCGACCGCTTCCACGAGCAGACGCCCGAGGTGTTCGATCGCCCCTTCGTTCCCCGCATGAAGGAGGCCGGCAACCGGCTCGATCACCTGTCCATCGCCGACCGGATGGCACAGATGAAGATGTCGCCGGCCCAGCGCGACCTGATGAACGCGATGATGGCCACCAACTGCCACGGGCATGTGAGCACCGCCGCCTATACCGAGATGTTGCGCTGGTGGTCGCTGGTCGATGGCGATGCGGTGCGCCTGGTCTATAGCTGCGCGCGCTACAAGCTGAAGGCGGGCACGTCGGCATTGATCGATCGCATGACGGCCGACGGCAAGTTCGAGGTACGGCTTTCCTCGGTCGTCGCCGAACTGCACCAGGATGCGAGCCGTGCCGCCCTCGTGACGGAACAAGGCGAACGCATTTCCTCGCGCTTTGTGGTGATGGCGGTGCCGGTAAACACCACCGGCCTGATCGACTTCCAGCCGCCGCTGCGGGCTGGCAAGCAGGCGATGGCGCGCGAGCATCACGCCGGCAAGGGCCACAAGGTCTACATCAAGGTCAAGGGCAAGCTCGATTCCCTGCTGTTCTTCGCCCCCGAGACCGAACTCTTCACGATGGTATTCACTGAGCAGGCCGGCGCCGACGGCGGCGTGCTGGTCGCGTTCGGGCCGCCGACCGACGGCAAGGTCGACATCAACAATCCGAAGGCCGTCGAGCCCTTCATCCGCAAGTTCCTGCCGGACTTGAGCGTCGAGCAGGTGCTGACCTACGACTGGCATCTGGATCCCTACTCGCTGGGAACATGGTGCACCTACCGGCCCAACCAGTTCAGCCGCCATGTCGACGATCTGCGCGCGCGCGAAGGGCGGGTGTTCTTCGCCGGGGCGGACATCGCCACCGGCTGGCGCGGCTTCATCGACGGTGCCATCGAGTCGGGCCTGCAGGTGGGTCAGCAGGTTGCGGTGGCGCTCGGCGCCAACAGCTGACCCGGGGGCGACATGCACAACACCACACGCGCCAGCCAGCTCGTGGCTGCGGTCGTGCTCGCCGCCAGCCCGCCGGCGAATGCGGCAGGGCCGGCCGAAGCGGCATTCATCCAGTGTGCCGCCTGCCATCAGGCCGAGAAGGGCGCCGCCCACGGCGTCGGCCCCAACCTGTTCGGCGTATTCGGCAGGGAAAAGGCCGCTGCGCCGGATTACGTGTTCTCGCGGACGCTGCGCAAGCAGGGCGGCGTCTGGACGGAAGCCGAACTGCACCGCTGGCTCGAGAACCCGCAGGCGTATGCGCCCGGTACCAAGATGGCATATGGCGGACTCAAGGACGAGGCCGCCCGCCAGGCCGTCATCGATTTCCTCAAGACCTTGCGCTGAGCTGCGCACCCAAGCCCCGCTGCATCCAGCAGATTCAACCCAGGAGAGAAACCGTGAAGTTCAGATTCATCGCGACGATGGCCGCCACCGTGGCCGTTTCGGGTAGTGCGTTTGCCGCTGCTTCGACCGAATTCGACAAGGCGGTCACCGAACGCTACCGCGCGGTGGAAGCCGCGATCGAGGCCCGCGACGGCAACCGCTGGTTCGACGTGCTCTACAGCAAGGACATCGTGCTGACGGGTGAAGGCACCAAGGAGGTGATCCGCGGCCGCGACGCGTTGCTCCCGGTGATCGCCGGGATCGTGAAGGGAACCGCGAGCTGCAAGCTCATTCCCGACGGTGCGCGGCGGTCGTCCGGCGACATCGGCTATTCCTTCGTGACCTACGACTGCAAGCCGGCCGATGCGACGGCGGCCAATTACCAGGTGCGTGCGCTGTTCGTCTGGCAGCGCGAGAAGGCCGGCTGGCGGGTGGTGGCCGAGAGCTACACGATGGGCGGGATGTAGTCGCCCGGCGCCCCACACCAAAACGATAAAGAGAGGAGACAGAAAATGAAGCGCTACACCATGACTGTTGTGGCCGCGGCGATCGTGCTGGCGGCACAGCCCGCCGCCGCGGCGGAAGATGTGGAGCGGCTCGGACGCGACCTGACGCCGCTGGGCGGCGAGCGGGCCGGCAACAAGGACGGGACGATTCCGGCCTGGCAGGACCGGAGCGTGCTCAACCCGGGCTGGAGCTACGGTAAGCCGCGCGGCGATTTCTTCCGTTTCAAGGACGACAAGCCCCTGTTCGTCATCGATGCGGCGAACGCGGACAAGTACGCCGACACGCTCACCGAGGGGCAGAAGGCGCTGCTCAAGACCTTCAGGAACTACAAGCTGGAGGTCTATCCCACCCATCGCCATTGTTCTGCGCCGGATTTCGTCCAGCAGAACACCAAGGCCAACGTCGGCAGCGCCAGGATCGGGCCGGACGGTTGGAGTCTCGCCGATGCCACTGTGCCGGGCATCCCGTTCCCGCAGCCGAAGAGCGGGATCGAGGTGCTGTGGAACGCCAAGATGAAGTACGCGGGCGTGGGCCTCCTGATGCCTACGGTATGGGTGATGCTGTCGCCGCGGGCCAGTGGTGGCGACTGGATCGAAGCCAAGGCCAGCCAGGCCTACCACTACCCCTGGGGCAAGAAGGGGTCTGCGAGACTGAGCGAGCAGGCGCCAGTCGAGTACTACACCTACTTCAACTACGCGTCGCCCACCGCGCTTGCCGGCCAGGCACTGATCCTCACCTCCTATCTCAATCAGCCCAGCGAGACCTTCTACTACTTCCCCGGACAGCGCCGGGTGCGGCGCATGCCCAGCTACGCCTACGACGCGCCGCAGGTGGGCTTCGAAAACCAGTACACGGTCGACGAGCCGCGCGTGTTCAACGGCACGCCCGACCGCTACGACTGGAAGCTGGTGGGCCGGAAGGAGATGTACATCGGCTACAACGGCTTCGGCATGTACGACCCCGGCGCAGACCGCCGCAAGGTGATCTCCCCCGATGGTGTCGATCCGAAGGCCGCCCGCTACGAGCTGCATCGGGTGTGGGTGGTGGAGGCGACGGTGAAGGACGGTGTGCGCCATGTCGCCCCCAAGCGCCGGTTCTACGTCGATGAGGATTCCTGGTCCCTGGTGGGGGCGGAGGACTATGACGCGCAGGGCAAGCTGTGGAAGGTGCGCGAGAGCTTCGTGATTCCGGTGGCGGAGACCGGGGCCTGTGACAACCCGGCGTTCGTGCAGTACGACCTGAGTTCGGGGAGGGTGCTCTACGACCAGGCGAGCCTCGGTGCCGGGCAGGATCTGAAGTGGCTGACCGAGCCCGACGATCCGAAGCTGAAGGAGAGCTTCTACACCGCCGACAACCTGCGCACCATAAGCGATCGCTGAACCAGGGAATTCCTCTTCAGCCAGTCACCGCTATCCGCTCCGCCGCGCGTGGGAAGTGTCCCACGCGGCGGTTTCACCAAGGGATCACGACATGTACGCACACCTGAAGAAGCAGGTGTTGGGCTTCGCTTTGGCCGGCGTTCTTGCGCCAGCGGCCCACGCTTTCCAGTTCGAAAACGAGTGGTTCAACGGTTCGCTCGACTCCACCCTGACGCTGGGCTTCGGCCAGCGGGTAGAGGGCCAGCGTTGCAGCCATATCGGCGACGTCTCCGGCTCATGTGGCGGTAATGCCAACACGCCGGTGTGGGGAAATGCCGACGACGGCAACCTCAACTACGACAAGGGCGATTTCTTCACCGCCCATCTGAAGGGCTCCCATGAGCTGCTGCTCAATTTCCCCGACGAATGGAAGTTCATGGGGCGCGTGGGTTGGTTGTATGACTTCGCTGCGCACGAGACGGCGCGCACCGATCTCGACAGCGAGGCCAGGCGCGAGGTGGGGCGGTATGTGCGGCTTTACGACCTGTGGGTCAGCAAGGCTTTTGATATCGGCGATCAGCGCGGCCGGGTGCGTCTGGGTAACCAGGTCATAAGCTGGGGCGAGAGTCTGTTCATGATCGGTGGCATCAACGCCAACGTCGCGATGGATCTCCAGCGGCTGTCGTCGCCCGGGGTGCAGCTCAAGGAGGCCTTCCTGCCGTCGCCGATGGTGAGTGTTGCTGCCGGGCTTGGCGGCGGAGTCAATCTGGAGGCGTACTACCAGTTTCAATGGAAGCCATATGCCTTCCCGCCCTCGGGGACCTATTTCTCGATCGGCGACACCTTCGACAAGGGGCGCGACCACCTGCTCTATTTCACCCCCGATGCGGCGAGCAGGATCCGCACGGCGGGGGATCCGCTCTATGGCATGAGCCTGCCTGCGGCGCGTGCCGCCATGCTGGCCGCGGGCGAGGCGCTTCCGGTGGGGCGCGACGACAAACCGCGCGATGAAGGCCAGTTCGGCGTTTCCCTCAAGTTCCGCGCCGAGGCGCTCGACGCCGACATCGGTCTCTACTACCAGCGCTATCACGACAAGACGCCAAACTTCCAGTACTGGAACGCAGGGGCCACACGGACCAGCGTCTATTACAAGGAGGACCGCGAACTCTACGGCATCAGCGCCAACACCTCGCTCGGCAGTTGGGCCGTGGGGGCGGAACTTTCCTACCGGCCCAAGGACGCGGTGTCTTTGAGTGCCTGTTCCGATATGGACGGCAGCGGCGCCGTCTTTGGCGTCGCATGCAACGGCTCGGTCGACGAGGAGCGCTATCAGCTCCACCTCACCGGGATACTCAGCCTGACGCCAAGCGACCATGGCTGGTTCCTCGACCTCGTCGGCGCCCAAACCGGGACCTTCCTCGGCGAGGCGGTCGCCATCGCCTATCCCGGCGTCAGCCGGAACAAGGTCTACACCCGGACCACCAACGGTGTTACCTATCAGCAACTGGTCGCCTCCGGCGCATGGACCCACCTCGACGCCAACGGCAACCTGGTCGGCAAGGGCGACGAATTGTCGTGGGGCTACATGTTCGACTTCAGCCTCACTTACGACGGCACGCTGATACCGGGCTGGCAGGTCATTCCCGGCGTGTTCGTCTCGCACTCGGTCAAGGGCAACACGCCCAACTTCATGGCGAACTGGGCGGAAGGCGCGAAGTCGGCCAACTTCTACGTGCTGTTCAACCGCAATCCCGCCAGCTGGCAGGCCGGCATCAACTACACGAAGTTCTGGGGTGGCGAGTCTTCGGTCAGTGCGCCGCTCCGCGATCGCGACTTCATCGGCGGCTTCGTCTCCAGAAACTTTTGATGCGGGGTCCCCGCCGGTGGCGGGGGCTGCAATGCACTCTCCCGGGTAAGACCATGCTCAATCCGTTCAAGGTCGACGACGTCGACGCGTTCCTGACCAGCACGCTCAAGCGGCTGGAGGACATCTGCTTCCGGCGACGTGGTGCGATTCTCGTCGCGTTTGCCCTGTTCACCGTGGCAATGGGCTATTTCGCCCACCAGCTGCGCATGGATGCGGGGTTCGAGAAACAGATGCCGGTCGGGCACGAATACATCCAGACGTTCAACCAGTACCGCGAGGAGGTTCTCGGCGCCAATCGTCTCAATGTCGTGGTGAAGGCGCGCGAGGGTTCCATCTGGACGGCGCCGGCGCTCGGCCGGCTGTACGAGGTGACGCAGGCGGTGAGCTTCCTGCCGAGCGTGGACCGCCTCGGCGTCCAGTCCCTGTGGACGCCGAACTCCTTTGTCAATGAAATCACCGAGGAAGGCTTCCGCGCCGACCCCTTGATCGCCGGCACGATCTCGCCGCGCGATCTCGATGACAGGGCTATTGCCGACATCCAGCGCGCGGCGAGCCAGGGCGGCTTCGTCGGAACCCTGGTCTCGCGCGACCAGACCAGTGCGATGATCGTCGCCGAATTGCTCGAACGCGACCGCGACGGCCATGCCCTCGACTACGTCGCCTACAACCGGCTGCTGGAAGAATTGCGCAGCCGCTACGAGGACGACAGGTTCGAGATCCAGATCATCGGTTTCGCCAAGCAGATCGGCGACATCGCCGACGGAGCGTCGGCGGTGCTGGAGTTCTGCGCCATTGCCCTGGTGCTGACCGCGCTGGCGGTGTTCTGGTATTGCCGCTCGGTGCGCTTCACGCTGCTGCCCATCGCGTGCTCCTTCACCTCGCTGGTGTGGCAGTTCGGCACCTTGAAGCTCCTGGGCTTCGGTCTCGATCCCTTGGCGGTGCTCGTGCCCTTTCTGGTGTTTGCGATCGGCGTCTCCCACGGCGTGCAGCAGATCAATTTCATCGTGCGCGAGCTATCGCACGGCAAGACGTCCGAGGAGGCGGCGCGTGCCAGTTTCACCGCATTGCTGATCCCGGGCACGCTGGCGCTGATCACCGCCTTCGTGTCCTTCGTCACGCTGATCCTGATTCCCATCCCGATGGTGCGCGAGCTGGCCATCACCGCGTCGCTCGGTGTCGGCTACAAGATCGCCACCAACCTGGTCATGCTGCCCCTGGCGGCCTCGCTGTTCCGCTTCGACCGGGCCTACGCCGACAAGGCGGTGCTCAGGCGCGAGAGGCGCGCCGGCGGGCTGCGATTGCTCGCGCGCGTGGCCGAGCCGCGCAATGCCGCAATCACCATCGTCATCACGCTGGCGATCTTCGCCGTCTCGGTGTGGCAAAGCGCCGACCGGGTGGTGGGCACGGTGCAGCCGGGCGCTCCCGAATTGCGGGCCGATGCCCGCTTCAACCGGGACACGGTTTCCATTGCGGCCGGCTACGACACCGGGCTGGACTGGCTGACGGTGATCTTCGAGGCGCCGCCCGAATCCTGCGAGCGGGTCGAGGTCGGGCTTTATCAGGACCGCTTCGTCGCTGCCATGCGGCATGTGCCCGGCGTGCTGTCGGCGCTGTCGTTCAGCGGCCAGTTGCGGACCTATAACGAGGGCTACAACGAGGGCAATCCCAAGATGTCGGTCGTTCCGCTCGACCCCGCCAACTATGCCGCGCTCGCCGCCGAGATCGGACGGGTACGCGGTTTCATGAACAAGGATTGCAGCATGACCGCCGTCCATCTTTTCCTGACCGATCACAAGGCGAGCACGATCAACGCCGTCATCCGCGAGGTGAAGGCCTTTCGCGAGCGCGACCGGGTCGAGGGCGTGAGGGTGCGGCTGGCCTCGGGCAATGCGGGCGTGCAGGCGGCGGTGAACGAGGAGGTGCACAAGTCGGAGATGCCGATGCTGCTTTACGTGTACGCCGCCATCGTGGTCCTGGTCGCCATGGTCTACCGCGACTTCCGCGCGGTGATCGCATGTTGCCTGCCGCTGACCGTCGGCACCTTTATCGGCTACTGGTTCATGAAGGAACTGGAGATCGGGCTGACGGTGGCGACCTTGCCGGTAATGGTGCTGGCCGTCGGCATCGGCGTCGATTACGCGTTCTACATCTACAACCGGCTGCAACTGCACCTGGCTTACGGACAGAGCATCGTCAAGGCGCTGGAACACTCCATTCTCGAAGTCGGCATGGCCACCATCTTCACTGCGATCACGCTGGCCATCGGCGTCGCGACCTGGATGTTCTCCGAGCTCAAGTTCCAGGCGGACATGGGGAAGCTGCTTGCCTTCATGTTCATGGTGAACATGGTCATGGCGATGACCGCCTTGCCCGCTTTCGCCGTGTGGCTGGAGCGCATCTTTCCCCGCAGGACGCCGGTGCGGGCCCCCGGCATCCTGGCTCACTGAACGGGAGCGACACTGATGAACATGAATTCGGCCAACACTTCCCGGCTGGGCGTCTTGCTCGCTGCGCTCCTGTTTCCCGTCGTCGTCCATGCCGATGCCGGGCTGGCGTCCCCTGCGGCCTTGAGCCCGCGTGCAGCCGAACGCACCGCGAACGCTGCCAGGGCGATGATGCTCGACGCCGAACGGGCGGGTGACCGCCTGGTGGCCGTTGGCGACAGGGGGGTGATCCTGTTGTCGGACGATCACGGAAGAGCTTGGCGCCAGGCAGCACGGGTGCCGCTGGACGCTACGCTGACTGCGGTGTCTTTCGTCGATGACCGGTATGGCTGGGCTGTCGGCCATTGGGGAGCCATCCTGCATACGGAGGATGGCGGCGACACCTGGACCACGCAGCGGATCGACACCGACGAGGACAGGCCGCTGTTCTCGGTCCGCTTCCTCGACCGCCAGCGCGGGGTGGCCGTGGGGCTGTGGTCGCTGATGCTGCGCACGGTCGATGGCGGCAGGACGTGGACCGAAGTGAGCTTGCCCTCACCCGAGGGCAGGCGGGCCGACGCCAACCTGATGCACATCTTTTCCGACCGCAGCGGCGCGCTGTATGCCGTGGGCGAACGGGGTTCGGTCTTCCGCTCGCGCGACGGCGGCGACAGCTGGACCGCTCATGCCACTGGTTATCGCGGAACCTTCTGGAGCGGAACAGCGCTCGACGACGGCGCGCTGATCGTTGCCGGCATGCGCGGCAGCCTGTACCGGAGTGTCGACCAAGGCGCGCACTGGATGGCCATTTCCACCGGGTCCGGCAGCTCGATTACGGATGTCGTGCAAATCGGCGGCAAGGTGTTCGCTGTTGCGCTTGACGGCGTCACGCTTGAGAGTAGCGATGACGGACTGCACTTCACGTTACGCCAGCGCGCTGATCGCCTGTCGATGACGGCCGCGGTGGCGACCGGCCGCGAGCAGCTGACGATCTTCTCGCGGACCGGCGTACTCGCCGATCGTCCATGAGCGCGATGTGCCGATCGTGAGGTGCGCTTCGGGGGCGCCGGGCCGGAGGGTACGACTGGCACGAATGCATCGTGATCCGCGCCGTGGGGGATGACGCGCAACCTCCCCGAGCCGTCTCCAATTCATGGTGAGCCTTCCGGCGGGAGGCGGCTCCTTCGGCCCGCTTTGGGCCAGCCGCTCGGCATGCGTCGAGCGGCCACTTTTCTCTTTCACCTGCTGGCATCGAGCGGCAGAGCCGCTGCCTTTTCGATCGTCGATCCGGCTCTAGCCCCCGGGCTCGACCCCCCTCCGCACCATGTCCACCATGGCGTCGGCGATGTCCTTGGGGCTGCGGCGGCCCTCGCGATACCACAGATAGATCCAGTTCATTCCGCCCAGCAGGAAGAGCCGCAGCAGCGAGCGATCGGTGCCTGCGGCCACCGGCAGGGCCTTGATCAGCTCGCGGAACACTTCCTCGTAGGATTCGCGGTAGGGCTGGATCTTGGCGAGCAGTTCCTGGTTGCCGGTGAAGGACAGGCTGTGGCCGGTGATGCGGTCGACCGGCGAACCTTCGACGATCCCGCTCACGTGCACCTCGCAGGCCAGCCGCAGGCGATCCCAGGGGTCGCTGCCTGTCTCCGCCGCCGCCCGTACCCGTGCCAGCACGCGCTGGAAACCTTCGCGATGCACCGCGAGGTAGAGCTCGTCCTTGGACGGAAAATAGTGATACACCGAGCCGGGTAGCAGGCCGACCTTGCGCGCGATGTCGCGGATAGAGCTGCGGTCGTAACCCTGTTCGGAAAAGAGTTCGGCCGCCGCGTTCAGGATCAGTTGCCTGCGTTCCAGCGGTTCGCCGCCGCTGTCGCTGGCGGCTTCCTTGCCGCCGGCGTCGTTCGCCGTCTCGCCGCGGGCCAGCCGCGCGCTCAGTTCGCCGCGCTCCAGCAGGCGGCGCTGGCTTTCGGTCAGTACCTCCACGCCCTCGCTCGCCTGCTCGGCCAGCGCCTGCAGGCGTTTCACCGCCGTCTCCAGCCCGTGCTTCTGCCAGATGTAGCGCACGCCGGAGGCGGAGATCTGCAGCCCGGCCAGGCGCAGGCGTTCGGCGACCGCGGCCTGGCCGAGTTCGGGTTCGCGGAGGGCGAGGGCGAGGATCTCGCTTTCGACGTCGCGGCTGTCTGTATGGGCTTCCGCCCTGGGTAGAGCCTGGTTCATCGCTGTGCTTTCTTTGCGTTTGCAGAGGTGGGGCCGCATCTGGGTGCTGCATCCAGGCGCCGGTCGGCCGGCGTGAATCATAGCGATCGCATCGCCTTCCTGCAGCGTCGGCTTACCCGTAACATAGAACTAACTAATCAATTGAACAAGTGTTTGACAAGCTAGTTTTTGGTCGCTACATTGCACACATACCGGTTACACCACCGGACCGATCGCCAAGAGCGGCACAAGCCGCCGAGTACAGGTCGGGACGCTACGAGACGTCGAATCAGGAGGAGTCACTGATGTTGCATCTTCACAGCCCCGCCGGCGCGCCCCGCGCCATGTCCACGGTCACACAACTGCGACCCGCAGCCACGCCCTGCGCGGCGGACGCACGCGCGCTCCGCCGCTCTTCGCTGGCTGGCTGAAGCCAGTCCCCCTCAATTCCTACTAGCTTCCTGGCTGCGTGCCGGGAGGGTCGGGGTTCGCCATGGATTTTCAGATAGCGCTGTTGCTGGGACAGGACGGCATCACCAACGGAGCGATCTACGCGCTGCTGGCACTGGCCTTGGTGCTGGTGTTTGCGGTCACGCGGGTGATCTTCATCCCGCAAGGGGAATTTGTCGCGTACGGCGCGTTGACGCTGGCGATGATGCAGGCGGGCGGGGTGCCGGCGACGGTGTGGCTGCTGGTGGCGCTGGGGGTGATCGCAGCGCTGCTCGACGGGCGCGCGGCGCTGCAGTCGGGCCAGACGAAGAAGCTCGGCGGCATCGTCGGCTGGAATCTGGCCTATCCGCTGGTGCTCGCGGGGCTGCTGATGGCGCTGCCGCTCAAGACGCTGCCGCTGGCCGCGCAGGTGCTGCTCGCGCTCGCGGTGGTGGTGCCGATGGGGCCCTTCATGTACCGCGTGGTGTACCAGCCGATCGCCTCGGCGCCGGTGCTCATCCTGCTGATCGTCTCGGTCGCGGTGCATGTGGGCATGGTCGGCCTGGGGCTCTTGTTCTTCGGTGCCGAAGGCCAGCGCACGCCGCCCTTCAGTGAAGCCCGCTTCGAAGTCGGCCCGCTGCTGGTGTCGGGGCAAACCATCTGGGTGATCGTAGCCTCCCTCGCGCTGATCGCCGCGCTCTACCAGTTCTTCGAGCGCACCCTCTACGGCAAGGCGCTGCGCGCCACCGCGATCAACCGCGTCGGCGCCCAGCTGATGGGGATTTCGCCCGCGCTCGCCGGCAAGCTCACCTTCGTGCTGGCCGCCTTCATCGGCGCGCTGTCGGGCGTGCTGATCGCACCGATCACCACCATCTACTACGACACCGGCTTCCTGATCGGGTTGAAGGGCTTCGTCGCCGCCATCATCGGCGGGCTGGGCAGCTACCCGCTGGCCGCCGTCGGCGCGGTGCTGGTCGGCCTGCTCGAAGCCTTCTCGTCCTTCTGGGCCAGCGCCTACAAGGAAGTCATCGTCTTCACCCTGATCATCCCGGTGCTGCTGTGGCGCTCGCTCACCAGCCACCACCTGGAGGAAGAAGAATGAGCGCGCCGCTGCCCGAATCCCGCGTGAGCCCGCCCGCGGCGAAGTCCGCCGC
Organism: Azoarcus sp. DD4; assembly: GCF_006496635.1. NCBI lineage: Bacteria > Pseudomonadati > Pseudomonadota > Betaproteobacteria > Rhodocyclales > Zoogloeaceae > Azoarcus > Azoarcus sp. DD4. Next base: position 3,431,309 of record NZ_CP022958.1, on the reverse strand, counting down.
CCGGCCGCCCCTCACCGTGGTGCCTGCCCAACAACCGACCACCGGGTCCGCCATGTTCTCTCCCCGCGTCATCCTCGGCGTCTTCCTCGCGCTGCTCGCGGTGGCCCCGCTGGTGCTGCCGCCCTTCTACGTCACGCTGCTCAACTACATCGGCCTCTACGCCATGGTGGCGCTCGGCCTGGTGCTCTTGACCGGTGTCGGCGGCCTCACCAGCTTCGGCCAGGCCGCCTTCGTGGGGCTGGGCGCCTACACCACCGCGCTCTTGTGCACCGCCACCGATCTGCCCGCCTGGCTCGCCTGGGCCGGCGGTTCGCCCTGGCTGGCGCTGGGGGTGGGCCTGGTCTTCACCGCGGTGGTCGCGGTGGTGCTCGGTTCCCTCACCCTCAAGCTCTCCGGCCACTACCTGCCGCTGGGCACCATCGCCTGGGGGATTTCGCTGTACTTCCTGTTCGGCACCATGGAAAGCCTGGGCGGCCACACCGGCCTCACCGGCATTCCGCCGATCTCGATCTTCGGCTGGGTGCTCGACCAGGGTGAAGAGATCTTCTACCTCATCTGGGTCTTCCTGCTCGCCGCGGTCTTCACCACCCAGAACCTGCTCGATTCGCGCGAAGGCCGTGCCATCCGCGCCTTGAAGGGCGGCATGGTGATGGCCGAAGCGATGGGCGTCGATACTTCGCGTTCGCGCATGATCATCTTCGTGATCGCCGCGCTGCACGCCTGCGCCTCGGGCTGGCTCTACGCCCACATGCAGCGCTTCGTCAATCCGACCCCGTTCGGCCTGCACATCGGCATCGAGTACCTCTTCATGGCGGTGGTCGGCGGTGCCGGCCACGTCTGGGGTGCGCTGGTCGGCGCCGGCGTCATCACCGTGCTCAAGCAGTGGCTGCAGGACCTGCTGCCCAAACTCTTCGGCCAGTCGGGCAACTTCGAAGTCATCGTCTTCGGCCTGATGATGGTGGTGGTGCTGCAACGCGCCCGCGACGGCCTGTGGCCCATCCTCACCAAGCTCGTCCCGCGTAGTTTGGTTGCGGGGGCGAAGCGGAAGACGTTGGACGCCGCCGCCAAGGAGCTGCCGCGCCGCGAACTGCCCAAGAAGGGCGAGCTCATCCTCGAAGCCAAGAACGTCACCCGCAAGTTCGGCGGCCTGGTCGCCAACAACAACATGAGCCTCGAAGTGCGCGCGGGCGAGATCCTCGCGCTGATCGGCCCCAACGGCGCCGGCAAGAGCACCATGTTCAACCAGATCTCGGGGGTCGACACCCCGACCTCGGGCGAGGTGCTGTTCCGCGGCAAGCCGGTGGCCGGTCACGACTCGCGCGAGATCGCACGGATGGGCATGAGCCGCAGCTTCCAGCACGTGAAGTTGCTTCCGACCATGAGCGTGCTCGAGAACGTCGCCATCGGCGGCCACCTGCGCGGCGACAAGGGCGTGATCAGCTCGGCCTGGCGCATGGACCGCGAAGAAGAGTCGCGCCTCCTGGCAGAAGCGGCCCGCCAGATCGAGCGCGTGGGCCTCGCGGAACACATGTTCGACGAAGCCGGCAGCCTCGCGCTCGGCCAGCAGCGCATCCTCGAGATCGCCCGGGCGCTCTGTTCCGACCCCTGCCTGCTGCTGCTCGATGAGCCCGCCGCGGGTCTGCGCTTCAAGGAGAAGGAAGCGCTGGGCGAGTTGCTCAGGAAACTCAAGGCCGAAGGCATGGCCATCCTCTTGGTCGAACACGACATGGACTTCGTCATGGGCCTGGTCGATCGGGTGGTGGTGATGGAGTTCGGCGAGAAGATCTCCGAGGGCCTGCCGGAAGACGTGCAGAAGGATCCGAAGGTGCTCGAAGCCTACCTGGGCGGGGTGGAGTAAATCATGGCGAACGAAACCAAGAACAAGGTGCTGGAGATCCAGGACCTGTGCGTGGCCTACGGCAAGGTGGAAGCGCTCACCAACGCCAACCTGACGGTGGGCGAAGGCCAGATCGTCACCGTGATCGGCCCCAACGGCGCGGGCAAGACCACGATGCTCTCCGCGATCATGGGCGTGCTCAACTCCAAGGGCAAAGTCCAGTTCGACGGCAGCATCGAAGCGGTGCCGGAAGTCGAACGCATGGTGGCGCGCGGCATGAACCTCGTCCCCGAGAAGCGCGAACTCTTCGGCGAGATGACGGTGGAGGACAACCTCACGCTGGGCGCCTTCCAGCGCTACCGCATGGGCAAGCGCGACCACGGCCAGACCATGGAGGAGGTGTATCACCTCTTCCCGCGCTTGAAGGAAAGACGCAGCCAGCTTGCCGGCACGCTCTCCGGCGGCGAGCGCCAGATGCTGGCGGTGGGCCGCGCGCTGATGGCCAAACCGAAGCTCCTGATGCTGGACGAACCGAGCCTGGGCCTGGCGCCGCTGATCGTGCGCGAGATCTTCCGGATCATCTCGGAGCTCAGACGGCGCGGGGTGTCGATCCTGCTGGTCGAGCAGAACGCGCGCGCGGCGCTGCAGGTGGCGGACTACGCCTACGTGCTGGAGACCGGCCAGATCGCGATGGAAGGGCCGGCCTCGCAGCTGAAGGACGATCCGCGGGTGATCGAGGCTTACCTGGGGCTGGGGGGCAAGCATCAGGAGATGTTGGCGACTTGAGTCGGAAAGAAAGAAACCGGGGCGGGGAAAACCCGGGCAGGACAGTAGAAGGAAGCAGCGGCAACACCACACAAGAGCGGCACATCGATGCCGCCGGCAACAGTAGCGAAGCAGCAGGCCCACGGGCCGGCATCCATTCCTAGGAGGAAACATGAAACTCAACAAACTCGCAGTGGCAGTCTCGGTGGCATCCCTGTTCTCCATGCCGGCCTGGGCCGACATCAACGTGGGGATCACCGTGTCGGCGACCGGCCCGGCGTCCGCGCTCGGCGCCCCGCAGAAGAACACCGTTGCCCTGCTGCCGGCCACCATCGCCGGTGAGAAGGTGAACTGGATCGTCCTCGACGACGCCACCGACCCGACCCAGGCCTCCAAGAACGCCAAGAAGCTGGCCGAGGAAGACAAGGTCGACGTCATCATCGGTTCCTCCACGGTGTCCAACACCATCGCCGTGACCGAGATCGCGGTCGAGTCCAAGACCCCGCTGCTGGCCCTGGGCCCGGTGGCGACGCTGCCGGCGGAGAAGGATCACTGGGTGTTCCGCATGCCCCAGCACAACGCCATCATGGCCGGCGCCATCGCCGAGGACATGGTCGCCAACGGCGTCAAGAGCATCGGCGTGATCGGCTTTGCCGACCCCTACGGCGAAAGCTTCATGGCCGAGATGAAGAAGGCCGCCGAAGCCAAGGGCATTCCGCTGACGGTGACCGAGAAGTTCAACCGCGCCGACACCTCGGTGATGGGCCAGGCGATGAAGCTGATCGCCGCCAAGCCGGACGCCGTCCTCATCGTCTCCTCCGGCACACCCTCGGCGCTGCCGCACTCCACCCTGGTCGAGCGCGGTTACAAGGGCCGCATCTACCAGACCCACGGCGCCATCGGCCGTGACGTGCTGCGCGTCGGCGGCAAGGCCCTCGAAGGCGGCATCTTCGTCACCGGTCCCATCGTCGTTGCCGACCAGCTGCCCGACAGCAACCCGATGAAGTCCGTCATCAACAGCTACGTCAAGAGCTACGAGGCCAAGTACGGCGCCGGCACCGTCGGTCCGCAGGGCGCCCACCTGTGGGATGCCTACCTGATCCTCAACAACGCCGTCCCCACCGCCAAGGCCAAGGCCAAGCCGGGCACGCCAGAGTTCCGCGCCGCGCTGCGCGACGCGATCGAGGGCACCAAGAACGTGGTGGGCGTGCATGGTGTGTACAACATCAGCCCGACCGACCACTTCGGCCACGACGCCCGTGCGCGAGTGCTGGTGAAGGTGGAAAACGGCGCCTACAAGCTGATGCGCGCCGAGTAAGACGACAGGCAAGGGAACGGGGAATCCTATGGAAACGGTAATTCGTGACGTTGGCCGGATGTTTGCCAAGCCGGTCGTCAATGTCGAAACGCGCGGCGATGGTTCGCGCATCCTGCGGTCCGGGATTCCGCTTCCCGACGCCTATGCCCGCTGCGTCGGCGAATGGGTGGAGAAGTGGGGCAAGGAAACGCCCGACCAGCTCTTCCTCGCCGAACGCGACGCGACCACGGGCGAGTGGCGCAAGATCACCTGGGGCGAGACCCGCCGCCGGGTGGTCGGCATCGCTACCTGGCTGCTCAATCAGAACCTGTCGGTCGAGCGGCCGGTGGTGATCCTGTCGGACAACTCGATCGAGCACGCGCTGCTGATGCTGGCGGCGATGCACGTCGGCGTGCCGGTGAGCTCGATCTCGCCGGGCAACTCGCTGATGTCCAAGGACCACGCCAAGCTCAAGGGCAACATCGAGCTGCTGCGTCCGGGCGTAATCTTCGCCGACCCGGTAGAGAAGTTCGGCCCGGCGCTGGCGGCGATCCGCGAGCTGCACGACGGCGTGGTGATCGCCGGCCGCAACAGCCAGCCCACCGAAGGGACCGTGCCCTTCGCCGAAATCGAAGTGGCGCCGGACGAAGCGGCGGTGATGGCGGCGTTCAACGCGATCACCCCCGACACCATCGCCAAGTTCCTGTTCACCTCCGGCTCGGTCGGCGTGCCCAAGGCGGTGATCAACACCCAGCGCATGATGTGCTCCAACCAGCTCGCCAAGGAGTTGGTGTGGCCCTTCCTCAAGGAAAACCGGCCGGTGCTGGTGGAATGGCTGCCGTGGAGCCACACCTTCGGCAGCAACCACAACCTCAACATGATCCTGCGCTGGGGCGGCACCATCTGGATCGACGATGGCAAGCCGACCCCGGCCGGGCTGGACAAGACCGTGAAGAATCTCAAGGAGATCTCGCCCACGGTGTATTTCAACGTGCCACGTGCCTACGACATGCTGGTGCCGCTGCTGCGCGAGGACAAGCAGCTGCGCGAAACCTTCTTCGCACGCCTCAACCTGATCTTCTACGCCGGTGCCGCGCTGCCGCACCACCTGTGGGAAGGCCTGGAGGATCTCTCCGAGCAGACCACCGGCCACAAGGTGACCATGGTGTCGTCGTGGGGCTCGACCGAGACCGCGCCGATGTGCACCGACTGCCACTTCGAGGCCGAGCGCCCGGGCGTGATCGGCGTGCCGGTGCCGGGTACCGCGCTGAAGCTGGTGCCCTCGGCCGACAAGCTGGAAGTGCGGGTGAAAGGCCCGAACATCTTCCCCGGCTACTGGAAGCAGCCCGACATCACCGCCAAGTCCTTCGACGACGAAGGCTATTACCTGATCGGCGACGCCGTGGAGTTCGTCGATGAAGCCTGCCCGGAGAAGGGCCTGCTGTTCGACGGCCGTGTCGGCGAGGACTTCAAGCTGCTCACCGGCACCTGGGTGCACGTCGGCTCGCTGCGCGTGGCCGGCATCGACGCGATGAAGCCGGTGGCGCAGGACATCGTGGTGACTGGCCACGACCGCGACGAGATCGGCTTCCTGGTGTTCCCCAACATTCCGGAATGCCGGACGCTGTGCCCGGACCTGCCGCCCGACGCCGACATCATCGACCTGCTGATGAACCCGGCGGTGCGTCAGCGCGTGCGCCAGGGCATGGCGCTGATGAAGCAGATCGGCGGCGGCTCCTCCACCTATCCCTCGCGCGCGCTGCTGATGGCCGAACCGCCGTCGGTCGAGGCGGGCGAGATCACCGACAAGGGTTACATCAACCAGCGCCTGGTGCTCAACCGCCGTGCAGACCTGGTCGAGTACCTGTACCAGGACGTGGTGGACAAGACGGTGATCACCGTCCATTTCCCCTCTGAGCCCCCGAGGAAAATGAGAATGAGCGAACAACTGGTCAAGACTTCGGTCGAGGACAGCATTTACACCATCACCCTGGCGCGCCCGGAGAAGCGTAACGCGGTGAGCGACCGCCTGCTGGCCGCGCTCGAAGCCGCGCTGATCGCCACGCCGGAAGGCACCCGCGCGATCATCCTGGCGGGCGAGGGCGAGCACTTCTGCGCCGGGCTGGATCTGTCCGAACACCAGCACCGCGAACCCTTCGGCGTGATGCTGCATTCGCGCGGCTGGCACCGCATCTTCGACCGCATCCAGAACGGCGGTATCCCGGTGATCGCCGCGATGCAGGGCGCGGTGATCGGCGGCGGGCTGGAGCTGGCCACCGCCACCCATGTGCGCGTCTCCGAACCCAACACCATCTACCAGCTGCCCGAAGGCCGCCACGGCATCTTCGTCGGCGGCGGCGCCTCGGTGCGGGTGGCCAAGATCATCGGCCCCGGCCGCATGTGCGAAATGATGCTGACCGGCCGCATCCTCGACGCCGACGAAGGCCTGCGCCTTGGCCTCGCCCACTACCTGGTCGGCCCCGGCGAAGCGCTGGCGAAGGCGCAGCAACTTGCCCGCCGCATTGCCGAGAACGCGCCGATGGCTAACTGGGCGATGGTGTCCGCCATCTCCCGCATCGACAACATGGCCACCGACGACGGCTTCTTCGTCGAATCGCTGACCGCCGCACTGACCCAGACCAGCCCCGAAGTCGCCGAGCGCATCGGCCACTTCCTCACCCGCAAAGGCAAGGGACCGCAAAAATGAGCAATCCGTACTCCGCATCCGAAGCCGCCGCGCTGACGACTTCCTACGACGACATCTGGCTGGTGGCCGGCCAGCGCACGCCCTTCGCCGACTACAACGGCGTGCTGCGCGACGTTTCGCCCACCGACCTCGCCATCTACGCCGCGCGCGCGCTGTTCGAGAAGAGCGGCATTCCGGCCTCGGCCATCCAGGCCATCATCGCCGGCAACATGGCGCAGGCGAGCTTCGACGCCTACTTCATGCCGCGCCAGATCGGCCTGTATTCGGGCGTCAATCCCAACGTGCCGGCGGTGCTGGTGCAGCGCCTGTGCGGCACCGGTTTCGAGGCCATCCTCACCGCCGCCGACCAGATCAAGCTCGGCAAGGCCAAGGTGGCGCTTGCGGTCGGCACCGAGTCGATGTCGCGCAACCCGGTGGCCGCCTACACCCACCGTGCCGGCTTCCGCATGGGCCAGGTCGATTTCCGCGACTTCCTATGGGAAGCGACCAAGGACACGTCCTTCGGCGGCAGCATGGGCGACACCGCCGAGAACCTCGCCAAGCGCTACGGCATCAGCCGCGAGGAAGTCGACCGCTTTGCCGAGCTGAGCTTCGCGCGCGCGGTGGCGGGCTGGGAGTCCGGCTACTTCGACGGCGAAGTGAGCGCGGTGGTGAACAGCAAGTGGGATCTGGAAGGCTACAACAGCCGCGGCCTCAAGCTCGCCGACCGTGCCGAGCGCTGCGAGCGCGACGGCCATGTGCGTGCCACCTCCTTCGAGACCCTGCAGAAGCTCAAACCCGCCTTCGGCGGCGTGCAGACCGGCGGCAACAGCTCGGCCATCGTCGACGGCGCGGCCGCGGTGATCGTGGCCCACGGCGACTGGGTGCGGGCAAACGGCATCAAGCCGTTGGCGCGCATCGTCGCCGGCGCCGCTGTGGCGGTGCCGCCGGAAATCATGGGCATCGGCCCGGCCCCGGCGATCCGTGCCGCGGCCAAGACCGCCGGCCTGACCGTCGGCGATCTCGGCCGCATCGAGATCAACGAAGCCTTCGGCGCCCAGTACCTCGCCTGCCAGCGCGAACTCGGTTTCGACACCGAGCGCGGCAACGTGCATGGCGGCGCCATCGCCATCGGGCATCCGCTGGGGGCCTCGGGCGTGCGTCTGACGACGACCGTGGCGCGCGAGCTGAAGGAAGCGGGGGTGCAGTACGGCGTGTCGTCGGCCTGCGCCGGCGGCGGGCAGGGCGTGGCGATCGTGGTGGAGAACGCGGGCTGACTGCTCCCTCCCCTTCAAGGGGAGGGTTGGGGTGGGGATGGGGTCAGATAGGCGCCGAAGAACCCCATCCCCCTCCTAGCCTCCCCCTTGAAGGGGGAGGAACAAGACCCTACGGAACAAACCCTCACGTATTTGATTGCCAGCCTGATGAGCGGGCAGGGGAGTACATATGAAATTCGACAACAACACCTTCATCGTCACCGGCGGTGCCTCCGGCCTCGGCGAAGCCACCGTGCGTGCCTTCCACGCCCAGGGCGCCAAGGTCGTGATCGCCGATCTCAACGTCGAGCAAGGCGAAAAGCTCGCCGCCGAGCTCGGTAGCCGCGCCGTCTTCTGCCGCACCAACGTCGCCGACGAGGCCGATGCCAAGGCGGCGGTCGACACCGCGCTGAGCCGCTTCGGCGGCCTGCAGGGGCTGGTGAACTGCGCTGGTGTCGGCACCGCCGGCAAGGTGCTGCCCAAGGATGGCGTGATGCCGCTGGGCGACTTCGCGCGCTGCATCCAGATCAACCTGATCGGCACCTTCAACATGATCCGGCTGGCGTCGGAAGCCATGAGCAAGGGCGAGCCGCAGGCCGACGGCGAGCGCGGCGTCATCATCAACACCGCCTCGGTCGCCGCCTACGACGGCCAGATCGGCCAGGCGGCGTACTCGGCGTCGAAGGGCGGCATCGTCTCGATGACGCTGCCGATCGCGCGCGAGCTGGCGCGCTTCGGCATCCGCGTGATGACCATCGCCCCCGGCCTCTTCATCACCCCGATGATGCGCGGCCTGCCGCCGGAAGTGCAGAAGTCGCTCGGCGAGGCCACGCCCTTCCCGCAGCGCCTCGGCGAACCGGACGAATTCGCCAAGCTCGCCGTCAGCATCGTCGACAACGTCATGCTCAACGGCGAAACCATCCGCCTCGACGGCGCCGTGCGCCTCGCGCCCCGCTAACCCACACACGACACGACCATGGCCCGCAGCAACATCTACCGCATGCGCATCGCCTTCTCCGATTGCGACCCGGCGGAAATCGTCTTCTTCGCCAACTACTTCAAGTGGTTCGACACCGCCAGCCGCGAGTTCTTCACCGCATGCGGCGTGCCCAGCTGGCGCGACACCAAGGCCCAGCGCGGCATCATCGGCACGCCGCTGGTGGACGTGCAGGGCAAGTTCATGAATTCCGCCACCTACGGCGAGGACATCGAGATCGAGTCCTCGGTGGAGACCTGGAACAACAAGAGCTTCGTGATGCGCCACGTCGCCCGCCGCGGTGACACGGTGTTGTGTGAGGGGCGGGAGGTGCGGGTGTTCGCCATCCAGGACCCGGAGAACCCGCTGCGCATCAAGGCGGTGCCGATTCCGGAGGATATTCGGGCAGCGTGTGAGTAGGGGAGTTTGCTCCCTCCCCTTCGAGGGGGTGAGGACGGGGTTTCGGCGAGCACTGCTCGCCGCCGGCCGAACGACGGTGCCTCCTGGCACCGGCTACCGGGTTGGGGTGGGGATGGGGTTGGCGCGGCGCTAACTCCAAACCCATCTCCCTCCTAGCCAGTAGTCTCGGCTTCGCCTCGCCGCTCCGCCGGCGGCAAGCAGTGCTTGCCGAAACCCCGGCTACGCCCCCCTTGAAAGGGGAGGGACAAACCCTGCAGCGCTCACGCACCTCCGCGACAAGACAGCCCAAGCACCACCTGAATACCCAAAAAAGCACCACAAGGAGACTCCCACCATGTTCGACTACACCGCCCCCCTGCGGGACATGCAGTTCATCCTGACGGAGCTCGCCGGGCTTGACGCAGTCGGCGCGTTGCCCGGCTGCGAGGAAGCCTCGCCCGATCTGGTCGCCGCCATCCTCGAAGAAGCCGGCAAGTTCGCCGCCGGTGTGCTGGCGCCGATCAACCGTCAGGGCGACGAGCAGGGGTGCCGGCTGGAAGACGGCAAGGTGATTGCGCCGGACGGCTGGCAGGAGGCCTACACCCAGTTCAGCGAATCCGGCTGGATCGGGCTGTCGCTGCCCACCGAGTTCGGCGGCCAGGGTTTGCCCAAGCTGGTGTCCACGCCGGTGTGGGAGATGTGGTTCTCCACCAACATGGCCTTCACCATGCTGCCGCAGTTGAACGTCGGCCAGGCCGAGGCGCTGCTGATCGCTGCCACCGAGGAGCAGAAGCAGACCTGGCTGCACAAGGTGGTGAGCGGCGAGTGGGGCAGCACGATGAACCTCACCGAACCGCAGGCCGGCTCCGACCTCGCCGCCACCCGCGCGCGCGCCGAACCCGCGGCCGACGGCAGCTATCGCCTGTTCGGCCAGAAGATCTTCATCTCCTACGGCGAACACGAACTCACCCCCAACATCGTGCATCTGGTGCTGGCCCGCCTGCCGGACGCACCGGCCGGGGTGAAGGGGCTGTCGCTGTTCATCGTGCCCAAGTACCTGGTGAATGCCGACGGCAGCCTGGGCGACAGGAACGATGTGCGCTGCATCTCCATCGAGCACAAGATGGGCATCCACGGCAGCCCCACCTGCACCATGAGTTACGGCGACAACGGCGGGGCGGTCGGCTACCTGGTGGGGCAGCCCAACCGCGGGCTCGAGACCATGTTCATCATGATGAACGAGGCCCGCTTCGGCGTCGGCGTGCAGGGCGCCGGCCTGGCCGAGCGCGCCTACCAGTTCGCCCTCGGTTATGCCCGCGACCGGGTGCAGGGCCGCGACGCGGTGACCGGCGAGGCCGGCAAGCCGATCATCCACCACCCCGACGTCAAGCGCATGCTGCTGGGCATGCGCGCGCGGGTGATGGCGATGCGCGCGCTGCTGTACACCGCCGCCGGCTGGTTCGACTTCGCCCACCACAGCCCGGACAAGGCGGTGGCCGACAAGTACAAGCGCTTTGTGGACCTGCTGATGCCGGTGGCCAAGGGCTGGTGCACCGAGCTCGGCAACGACGTCTGCGACGAGGCCATCCAGGTCTTCGGCGGCATGGGCTTCGTAGAGGAGACCGGCATCGCCCAGTTCTTCCGCGACGCCCGCATCATCACCATCTACGAAGGCACCACCGGCATCCAGGCCAACGACCTGATCGGCCGCAAGATCCTGCGCGAGAACGGCGCCACCTTGCGCGAGCTGATCGCCGATCTGAGCGCCACCGTGCTGGCGCTGCGCGAGGATGACCAACTGGCCGACATCGCCGATGCCTTCGCCGAGACCATCGACGCGCTCGAAACCGCCGCCGACTGGGTGCTCGCCAACGGCAAGGACCGGCTGGCCGACGTGCTGGCGGGCGCGGTGCCCTTCCTCTACCTGCTCGGCACCGTGGTCGGCGGCTGGCAGCTGGCGCGCGCCGCGCAGGCGGCGCGCCGCCGCATCGTGGCGGGCGAAGGCGACGCCGCCTATCACGCCAGCCTGATCGAACTCGCCCGCTTCTACCTGGCGACGGTCGGCCCGCAGGCGGCGGCCAACGCCGCCACCGTGTGCGAGGCGGGCGGGGCGTTGATCCGTTTCGACGACAGCGCCTTCTGATGGACGTCCTGGAACCCGGCCTGCAGACCGCGCACTTCGCCTCGCTGGCCGAACTCGCCGCGGCGGTAGGGCACGAGGTCGCGGTCGGCCGCTGGCTGACGCTGGATCAGCCTTGCATCGCCGGTTTCGCCGACGTTACCGGCGACCACCAGTGGATTCATGTGGATGTCGAGCGGGCAAAGACCGAATCGCCCTTCGGCGGCACCATCGCCCACGGCTTCCTGGTGATCTCCGCCGCCGCGGCATCGATGCTGGAGGCGGTCAGGGTCGACGGTGCCGGCATGGCGATGATCTACGGTCTCGACCGGGTGCGCTTCGTGTCGCCGACGCCGGCCGGCGGCCGGGTGCGGGCGCGGATCGCGCTCAAGCAATGGACGCCGCGCCCCGACGGCGGCCAGGCCGACTGGGCGGTGACGGTGGAAGGCGAGGGCGGGGACAAGCCGGCCGCGGTGTTCGACCTGATCGTCCGCTACCTGACCGACAAGACAGACTGAAACGAGAAGAGAACGATGAAGATCCTGGTGCCTGTGAAGCGCGTGGTCGACTACAACGTGAAGGTCCGTGTGAAGGCGGACGGCAGCGGTGTCGACCTGGCCAATGTGAAGATGAGCATGAACCCGTTCGACGAGATCGCGGTTGAAGAAGCGGTGCGTCTGAAGGAAGCGGGCGTGGCCACCGAGGTGGTCGCGGTGAGCTGCGGCGTGGCGGCCTGCCAGGAGACGCTGCGCGCAGCGATGGCGATCGGCGCGGACCGCGGCATCCTGGTGGAAACGGACGTCGAACTGCAGCCGCTCGCGGTGGCGAAACTGCTCAAGGCCTTGTGCGACAAGGAAGCGCCGACGCTGGTGATCTGCGGCAAGCAGGCGATCGACGACGACGCCAACCAGACCGGCCAGATGCTGGCTGCCTTGAAGGGCTGGCCGCAGGCGACCTTCGCTTCGAAGCTCACGCTCGCCGACGGCAAAGCGACGGTGACCCGCGAAATCGACGGCGGTCTCGAAACCGTGGCGATCAGCTTGCCGGCGGTGGTGACCACCGACCTGCGCCTGAACGAGCCGCGCTACGCGACGCTCCCCAACATCATGAAGGCGAAGAAGAAGCCGCTCGACACGGTGAAGCCGGCCGACCTGGGCGTCGATGTCGCGCCGCGGTTGACCACGCTGAAAGTGAGCGAGCCGCCCAAGCGCAGCGCCGGGGTGCGGGTGGCCGATGTGGCCCAGCTGGTCGACAAACTCAAGAACGAAGCGAAGGTGCTCTGATGGCCATACTCGTACTCGCCGAACACGACAACCAAACGATCAAGGCCGCCACGCTCAACACGGTGACGGCTGCCGCCAAGATTGGCGGAATGTTGGCAACCGAGATCCACGTGCTGGTCGCCGGCAGCAACTGCGCCGCCGCGGCCGAAGCCGCAGCCAAGCTCGCCGGCGTGGCCAAGGTGCTGGTGGCCGACGCCCCGCAGCTGGACGCCCAGCTTGCCGAGAACGTGTCGACGCTGCTGAAGAACCTCGCCAGCGACTACAGCCACGTGCTGGCCCCGGCCACCTCGGCCGGCAAGAACACGCTGCCGCGCGTGGCTGCGCTGCTCGACGTCGCGCAGATCAGCGACATCGTCGGCATCGAATCCCCAGACACCTTCGTGCGCCCGATCTACGCCGGCAACGCGCTGGCCACCGTCAAGAGCGCCGATGCGCTCAAGGTCATCACCGTGCGCACCACCGCCTTCGAAGCCGCAGCGGCGGAAGGCGGCGCGGCCGCGATCGAAGCGGTCGCCACCGCCGCCGATGCGGGCCAATCGAGCCTGGTCGGCCGCGAGATCACCAAGAGCGCGCGTCCCGAACTCGGCGCCGCGAAGATCATCGTCTCCGGCGGCCGCGGCCTGGGCAGCGGCGAGAACTACACCAGGCTGCTCGAACCGCTCGCCGACAAGCTCGGCGCCGCGCTCGGCGCTTCCCGCGCCGCGGTCGATGCGGGCTACGTCCCCAACGACTACCAGGTCGGCCAGACCGGCAAGATCGTCGCGCCGCAGCTCTACATCGCGGTCGGCATCTCGGGTGCCATCCAGCACCTGGCCGGCATGAAGGAATCCAAGGTGATCGTGGCGATCAACAAGGACCCGGAGGCGCCCATCTTCCAGGTAGCGGATTACGGCCTGGTGGGCGATCTGTTCGAGGTGGTGCCGGAACTGACCGGCGCGCTCTGAGCGGCCCTGCCGCACGCTTCCCCCGGCGGGCGAGTCTCCTCTTTCTCTTGCGCCTGCTGGTTCCATGCCCACCCGACTGCCTTGTACATCGGGTGGGCATTTTTTTCGTCGTACCGACATAGATCCGAAAACCCTATGGAAAGTACGGGTTCGGGGTAGGCGAGTGCGGCGTTTTGGTCCAAAGTACGCGCCTTCCCGTCATCTTGTGCGCAGCCGCAATGTCCGCCGTCGTTCCAGTCAGCCAACTTGCCGAGCACCTGCAGGCCACGCCGGCCTCCGCCCTGGTGGTCGTATCCTTCTGTGCCGCCTGGTGCGGCACCTGCCGCGAGTTCCGCCCCCTGCTAGATGCGCTCGCCGCCGAGCGGCCGCAGACGGTGTTTGCCTGGGCGGACATCGAGGACGATGCCGATCTCGCCGGCGATGTGGACGTCGAGAACTTCCCGACGCTGGCCATCTTCCGCGACGGTGAAGCGCTTTATTACGGCGTGACCCTGCCGCAGGCGCATGTCGTGGTGCAACTGCTGCGTGCGAGCGAAGGCGCGCGCGCACCGCTGGCCGAGATTCCCGAGGAGGTGCAGGCCTTCGCCGACGAGGTGCTGCGCGCGGGCTGATTTCCGCGTGCCGCCGTGCGCGCATCGCGCCCATCGATGCCGCGCCCTGTGCCGGCGCATCTCGCATATGCTTGCGGCCTGAACCCGCCTCCCTGACGACCCGCTTGGCGAACGCATGCCGGCGGTTATTCCTGGCTCCCGTGGAATATGAATCCTGAAATGCTCGGCGTCTTCGGGCTGCTGGCGCTGTGCGTCGGCTGCTTCATCGCCAACCGTCCGCGCATGGACGTGGTGGCGCTCGCCGCCTTGCTGGCGCTGGTGCTCGGCGGCACGCTGACCGTGGACGAGGCGCTGGCCGGCTTCAGCGAGCCCAGCGTGATCCTGATCGCTGCCTTCTTCGTCATCGGTGAGGGGCTGGTGCGCACCGGTGTGGCCTACCGGGTGGGCGACTGGCTGGTGGCGCGTGCCGGCAGCAGCGAAACCCGCCTGCTCGTCCTGTTGATGCTGGCGGTGGCCGGCCTCGGTTCGGTGATGAGTTCGACCGGCGTGGTTGCCATCTTCATCCCGGTCGCGGTAAGCATCGCCGCGCGCATCGGGTCTGCGCCGCGACGGCTGATGATGCCGCTGGCTTTCGCCGCGCTGATGAGCGGCATGCTCACCCTGGTCGGCACGCCGCCCAATCTGGTGGTGAATGCCGAGCTGCACCGCTACGGCCATGCCGGCTTCGGCTTCTTCGATTTCACCCCGGCCGGGCTGACCATCCTCGCGCTCGGCATCGCTTACATGCTGGTGGCGCGGCACTGGCTGGGCGGCAGGCCCGAGGTGCAGCCGGAGGCGAAGCGCCGCCGGCGGCGGTTGCGCGAGCTGGCCGAGGAATACAGCCTCTTCAACCGCACCCGCCGCATGATGGTGGCCAGCGGCTCGCCGATGATAGGCCACACCCTGGGCGAACTGCAGCTGCGTGCGCACTACGGCGCCAACATCGTCGCCATCGAGCGTCAGCGCCAGTTCGGCCGGGTGATGCTGACCACTGCCGCCAACCGCGAAATCTGCGCCGGCGACGTCATGCTGATCGACTTTGCCCACGGCGAGGAGGGCATCGCGCGCTTTGCCGGCGAGATGAAGCTGCAGGACCGCGCTTTCCGCGACGACTACTTTTCCGATCTCTCGCGCGAACTTGGCCTGGCCGAAGTGCTGATCCCGCCCGACTCCACCTTGATCGGCAAGTCCATCCTCGAACTGCGCATGCGCTCGCAGCGCGGCATCAACGTCATGGGTCTGCGCCGCCACGGCCACCCGCTGGTGGAGGATCTGCTGCACGAGAAGCTGAAGATGGGCGACACCCTGCTGATTGCCGGCACCTGGAAGTCGATCCGCCTGCTGCACACTCAGGCACACGACTTCCTGGTGCTGACCTTGCCGGCCGAGATGGACGAGGCGGCGCCGGCCGCGCGTCGCGTGCCGCACGCGCTGGCCTGCCTGGCGATCACCGTCGTGCTGATGATAGGCGGCGTGGTGCCCAACGTGATCGCGGCGCTGATCGGCTGCCTGCTGATGGGCGCCTTGCGCTGCATCGACATGGACAGCGCCTACCGCAGCATCCACTGGCAGAGCCTCATCCTCATCGTCGGCATGCTGCCCTTCGCCACCGCGCTGCAGAAGACCGGCGGCATCGACTACCTGGTGGGCGGGCTGCTCTCGCTCACCGGCGAGGCCTCGCCGCGCGGGGTGATGGCGGCGCTGTTCGCGCTCACGGCGGTGGTCGGGCTCTTCATCTCCAATACCGCCACCGCGGTGCTGATGGCGCCGATAGGCATCGGCCTGGCCAGCCAGCTCGGCGTGTCGCCCTATCCCTTCGCCATGACGGTGGCGCTGGCGGCCTCGGCCGCCTTCATGACGCCGGTGTCCTCGCCGGTGAATACCCTGGTGCTCGGGCCGGGCAACTACCGCTTCGGCGATTTCGTCCGCCTCGGCGTGCCCTTCACCGTGGTGGTGATGCTGGTCTGCGTCGGCTTGCTGCCGGTGCTGTTTCCGTTCTGAGGCAGGGAGGGCAGTAGAAACCGAGGTGCCGGCGCGACGAGCCTGAATTTATAATGCGAATTGTTCGCATTATAATATCGGCCGATATACGGTCCGGGCCAGCGGTCCCCCACCGCGTTTCAATCCGGCACATCCTCCCCATGCATCACTTCCCCTCGACGAAGTTCCCCCGGTTTTCCGGGCGCCTGCGCCCGCTGGCACTTCACATCGCCTTGCTGTCGGCGGCGATGCCGCAGGCTGCCACGGTGTGCGCCCAGCAGCGCGAGGACGCGGACGCTCGGCAACTGCAGGCGGTAACGATCACCGGCGTGCGCGCCGACGGTTTGAAGCCGGAGACGGTGGAAGCGGGCACCTTCCGCGGCGCCGACATCATGGACGTGCCCTCCACCGTCAATGTGGTGACGCGCGAGGCGCTGGAGCTGCAGGCCGTCAGCGGCTTGTACGACGCGCTGCGCAACACCGCCGGCGTCACCCGCCAGCAGAACGGTGGCGAAACCTGGGACCAGCTGGTGATCCGCGGCATCGGTGTGGAGAACCGTACCAACTACCGCATCAACGGCTCGCTGCCCTACCTCAACTTCTCCCAGGTGGCGATGGAGAACAAGGAGCGGGTGGAAGTGCTGAAGGGTGCCTCGGCCTTGTATTACGGTTTCACCTCGCCGGCGGGGGTGGTCAACCTGGTGACCGAGCGCGCCACTGCCGAGCCGGTGACCTCGCTGGGCCTGGTGGTCGATTCACACGGTACCGTGCTGGGCAGCGCCGACGTCGGCCGCCGCTTCGGCGACGAGCAGCAGTACGGCCTGCGGGTCAATGCGGCGGGCGGTTCGCTCGGTTCCTATCTCGACGGCGTGGACAACGGCGAGCGCCGCTTCTTCTCTACTGCCTTCGACTGGCGGGTGAACGACAGCCTGACGATCAAGGCTGACGTCGAGTACGACCGGCGCGAAGTCACCGAGCAGGCCGGGGTGCAGCTGCCGACCGCGGTCAACGGCGTCATCACCCTGCCGCACTCAGTGGATCCGACCGAACTGGTGGGGCCCGACTGGTCCACCTTCCGCGCCGAGAGCACGCACGCCTTGCTGCGCGCCGACTACGCGCTGTCCGACAACTGGGCGCTGACGCTGGAGGCCGGCCACGCCGAGGTGGAACGCAAGCGCCAGCTCGCCATCTTCCGCTTCACCAACGCCGCCGCGGTGGCGACCGGTGCCGGCAACATCCGCGGCAATTCGCAGGAGATGACGCTGGTGTCCGACATGGCCCGCGCCGAACTGTTCGGCAGCTTCGACACCGGCTTCCTGCGCCACGAGCTGACCGTCGGCGCCAGCTACACCAGCAAGGACCAGGAACCGATCTACCAGCAGAACTACAGCGTCGCCTCGCAGAACCTCTACCACCCGCGCGACATTTCCGGCAGCGTTACCTGGAGCGCGATGCCGACATCGCCGACAACCGCCGCCTACGAGACCCGCGACGTCGGCTACTACGCTATCGACCGCATCACCCTGAGCCCGCAATGGCAGCTTATCGGCGGCCTGCGCCATGCCCGCTACGACAGTAATCAGGGCGGGGTTTCGTACAGCCCGAACGAGACCACGCCGCTGGCAGCGGTGGTCTATCGGCCGCTACCCGAGGTTTCGGTTTACGCCTCCTACTCGGAAGGGCTGGAAGAAGGCGAGACCGCACCCACCGGCACTGCCAACGTCGGTACCCGGATGTCGCCGGGGGTGAGCAAGCAGAAGGAGCTGGGGGCGCGCTGGCAGGCGCCTTTCGGCACCCTGGTGTCGGCGGCGCTGTTCGACATCGAGCGCCCGGGCTATTACACCAATGCCGACAACATCTACACCGCCGACGGCGAACAGCACTACCGCGGCGTGGAAATCGCCGCCCAGGGCCGGCTCACCCGCCGGCTCGGCTGGCAAGCCTCGGCGCTGTGGCTGGACCCGGAGTTCCGCGACATAGGCCCGGCCTACGACGGCAAGCTGCCCGAGAACGCCGCCCGCCGCACCGGCAGCCTGTTCCTCAGCTACGACGTCGCCGCGGTGCCCGGCCTGTCGGTGAATGCCGGCGCGTACTACACCGGCCGCCGCCCGGTGAACGACCTCAACCAGGCCTGGCTGGACGAGGTCACCCTGTACGGGGCCGGGGTGCGCTACGCCAGCACCGTGTTCGGCAAACGGACGGTGTGGCAGCTCAACGTCGAGAACCTGGCCGACAAGGAATACTGGGCCGCCGGCGGCACCCGGCTGGCGGCAGGCGCGCCGCGCACGGTCAAGGCCGCGCTGAAGATCGATCTGTAAGCTGGCCGTCGGCGCGCGGCATATCAGAGATCCAGCACCAGCAGCGGCGATTTCGCACGCGAACAGCAGGGCAGGAACTGGTCGTTGGCGGCCTGCTCTTCGGGCGTGAGGTAGGCGTCGCGATGGTCCGGCGTACCTGCGAGCACGCGGGTGAGGCAGGTGCCGCACACGCCTTGCTCGCAGGAGGTCTGGATCTCCACGCCGGCGGCGGCGAGCGCCGCCACCACGCTCTGGCCGGGTGCCACGCCGACGCGCCGGCCAGAGCTGGCGACCTGGACCTCGAAGGCGGTGTCGTGTTCGGCGCCGGGCAGGTCGGCGGCGAAGAATTCGTAATGCAGTTGCGCTTCCGGCCAGCCCTTGGCGCGGGCGCCGTCCAGCACCGCGTTCATGAAGCCCTTGGGCCCACAGACGTAAAGATGCACGCCGTCTTCCGGTTGGCCGACCGCCGCATCGAGGTCGAAGCGCTGCCCGGCGGCGCCGTCGTCGTGGTGGAAGCTCACCCGGTCGGCGAAGGATGAGCCAGCAATGCGCTGGCGGAAGGCGGTGCGGTCGGGCGAGCGGGTGCAGTAGTGCATGTCGAATCCGGCGCCGATCGCGGCCAGGCGTTCGGCCATGCACAGGATGGGCGTCACGCCGATGCCGCCGGCCAGCAGCAGGCTGCGGCGGGCTTCGTGGGCGAGCGGAAAATGGTTCTTCGGCGGGCTGATCTGCAGCAGGTCGCCTTCGTGCACCGTGTCGTGCATCGCCTGCGACCCGCCGCGCGAGGCCGGGTCGCGCAGCACGCCGATCAGATAGCGATGGGATTCGCCCGGATCGTTGCACAGCGAGTATTGACGAGTGATGCCGTTCGGCAGATGCACGTCGATATGGGCGCCGGCGGCGAAGGGCGGGAGCGGTGCGCCGCTCGCCTCGACCAGTTCGAAGGTGGCGATGTCGGTCGCCTCCATTGCCTTGCGGGCGACGCGGACGCTGAGGGTGGCTGGATTCATGGTCGTGTTTGCCGGCCGCGGCAGGGGTACCGCGGGCCGGTTCTCCGTTACGGTTGCCGGGTCAGGCGAGGGCGGTGGCCGGGCTGCCGGCGCGTTCGGCGGCGATATGCCGGTCGATGACGCGCCGCGCCTGGACGCCGCCGGCGTCGATGTTGAGCTTGAGCAGGCCGCGTTCCGGCCATTGCAGCAGATTGGCCTGCTGGCGCTCGAGCATTTCCAGGTCTTCGGCGAAGATCCTGCCCTGGCCTTCGCGGATGGTGGCGGTGAGTTCGGCATCGTCCGGCCGGAAGTTGCGCGCCATGCCCCAGAAGTACCAGATCGAGGTCTCGCTCTCCGGCGTGATGTAGTCCACCACGATGCTCGACGCCTTGAATTCCGCCGGTGCGTCGTAGCCGCCCTTGCCCGCGAGTGCCACGCCGACCTCGATCATGACGTGGCTGGGCGGGGTGAAGCGGCAGATCTGCCAGCGGTCCACCGGCTGATCGTCGGGCAGGCCGTTGGCGCGCAGCGCCGCCTGCCAGAACGGCGGCGGGATGATGCCGTTCATGAAGCGGCTGGTGATCACCGTGTCGCCCTCGCTGCGGGTGTTGCAGGGCGTCTCGTCGATCTCCTTCTGGCCGATGCTGGTGGAATGGACGTAGGTCTCGTGGGTGAGGTCCATCAGGTTGTCTATCATCAGCCGGTAGTCGCAGCGGATGTGATAAAGGCCGCCGCCATAGGCCCAGGCCGGGTTGTCCGCCCAGAAGGGCTGGTGGATGCCGGCGGGGTCGGCCAGCTCGGCGTCGCCTGGCCACACCCAGACGAAACCGTGGCGTTCCACCACCGGGTAGCTGCGCACCGGCGGAAAACCGCGCACGCGCTGGCCGGGCATGGCCACGGTCTTGCCGTCGCAGCCCATCTCCAGGCCGTGGTAGCCGCACACCAGCCGGCCTTCCACCACGCGGCCGAGCGACAGCGGTGCGCCGCGGTGCGGGCACCAGTCTTCCACCGCGGCCACGCGGCCGGCTTCGCCGCGGTAGAACACGATGGGCTCGCCGCATATCCTGCGGCCGAGCGGCTTGTCGTCGATTTCGTCGGGGGTGCAGGCGACGTACCAGGCGTTTTTCGGGAACATGTCGGGTCTCTCCTCCTCGTGCGCGGGTGCGCGTGTCAGTCCTTGGTGTATTTGCCGACCAGGTTGCGGGCCTCGGTGTAGAGCCGCTGGCCGTCGGCCACTTCCTTGATCCACTCTTCGGTGACCGGGCGGGTAGCGGCTTCCCACTTCTTCATCTCGTCCGGGGCGAGCGCATAGACGGTGTTGCCGCGCGCCACCGTCATCTCGCGCGCGGCGGCGTCGGCGGGCGTGAACGCGGCGGAGATCCAGGCCGAGGTCTCGCGGCCGCTGTTGGCGTCGATCACCTTCTTCAGGTCGGCCGGCAGGCTGTCGTAGCGCTTCTGGTTCATCACGAAGATCATCGTGGACGACAGCATCGTGCGCGGGCCGTCGGCCTCGACGTGGAAGCGGGTGAGTTCGTGCGTCTTGGTCGGCGGCACCACTTCCCACGGCACCAGCGCGCCGTTGATGACGCCCTTGGACAGGCTTTCGGGCATCTGCGGCACCGGCATGCCGACCGGGGTGACGCCGAGCGCGGCCAGCATCTTGTTGCCCAGGCGGGACGGCGCGCGCACCTTGAGGCCCTTGAGATCGTCGAGCGACTTCACCGGCTTGTCGCGGAAGTGGAAGACGTAGGGGCCGGTCACCCAGGTGGCGATCGGCTTGACGCCGGCGAACTCGCTCATCGCGTTCTTCTCGACGAAGTCCCACAGCGCGCGCGACGAGGCTTCGCGGCCGGAGGTGAAGAAGGGCAGCTCGAATACCTCGGACAGCGGGAAGCGGCCCGGCGTCCAGCCCGGCAGCGTCCACGTGATGTCGGCCACGCCGTCGCGCGCCTGCTGCAGCAGCTGGGCCGGGGCGCCACCGAGTGACATCGCCGGGTAGATCTGGCATTTCATGCGGCCGGCCGATTCCGCCTCGATGCGCTCGCACCAGGGCACGATGAAGCGGGTGTGGGCGGCGGCAGTCGGCGGCAGCGAGTGCGCCAGCTTGAGCACGACCGGCTCCTGCTGGGCGAAGGCCGGGCCGGCGGCGAACGCCAGCGCCGCGAGCAATGCGCGGGACGGTTGCATGGGATGTCTCCTCTGTTCTCTCTGGATGGGGACCGGCTTTGCGCCGCCGGCAGGGCGTTAACCTTGGCGGATCAGGCGACCGCCGGGAATCAGGTCCATGACGCGCGGATTGGCCAGCGAGGCCTGCAGGTTGCGGTGGGCGATGCGGGCGTGCTCGCGCATCAGCGCTTCGGCGCGCGCGCCTTCGCGGCCGGCGATGGCCTCGATGACGGCGCGATGCTGGGCATTGGCGATCAGCAGGGTGCGCAGCGCATCGGGCGCGGCGGCCTGGACGCGGATGAAGCCGTTGGGCGAGGCGAAGGGCAGGGCATTGCCGCGCGCTACCTGGCGCTGCACCACCTCGCTGCGACAGGCGCCGGCCAGCAGTTCGTGGAAGCGGGCGTTGGCATCGACGTAACGCTCGAAGCGCGCCTCGTCGAGATCGCCGGCATCGAGCACGTCGTCGATGCGCGCAACGCAGTCCGACATCGCCCGCAGTTCGCCATCGGGCACGCCGCGCTCGGCGGCGAGGCGGGCGGCCAGCCCTTCGAGCGTGCCGCGGATCTCGATGGCGTCGCGGATCTCGTCCACCGAGAAGGCGCGCACGCGGAAGCCGCCGGAAGGAATGGGCTCGAGCAGGCCTTCTTCCTGCAGGCGGACCAGCGCGGCGCGGATCGGTGTGCGCGAGATGCCGGTGATTTCGGCGACCACTGGTTCGGAAACGCGCTCGCCGGCGGGGAGTTCGCCGTCGAGGATCATTTCGCGCAGGCGCAGTTGCGCCCGGACCGTTTGCGAGGCCGAACCGTCGTGGGTGTCGGTAGCGGGGGTATGCATGGTGTCTCCTCGGCGAGGCGCCCGAAGGCGGCCCGGTTTGCCCCCTGTTGCCGCATGCGCGAAACGCGCAGAGGGTGGGGGATCTGCTGTGTGTATACAACTATGATCGTAAAACAGGAAAATTGAGATGTAAACGCAAAATTTTCATCATGATGTATACAGACTGCTCCGCCATCGCCCGCTGGACAGTCGTAAACGAATGCGCCCGCCGGAAGGCGGGCGCGAAAGCTCGAAGTGCCGGCGGCGCCTGGCGCGCCGCGGGTGAGGTTCAGTAACCGACGGTGAAGCGCTTGCGGCTGTGCGCCGGCTTTTCCAGCTCATCGATCATCGCCACGGCGTAGTCCTGCAGCGAGATGTGGCTCTTTCCGGCGGCATCGACCAGCAGCTGGTCGCCGCCGAGGCGGAACTTGCCGGTGCGCTCGCCGGGTTCCAGGTAGGCCGAGGGGCTGAGGAAGCTCCAGTCGAGATGGGTCTCGGTGCGCAGGATGTTGAGCGCCTCGCGCGCGCCGGCGGCGGTTTCCTTCCATTGCGCCGGGAATTCCGGGGTGTCGAGCAGCTGCACGCCGGGGGCCACTTCCAGGCTGGCGGCGCCGCCCACCACCAGCAGGCGCGGCACGGCGGCTTCCTTGGTGGCATCGATGATGGAGCGGATGCCCTGCACGTAGTAGTTGTAGACCTCGGTCTGGGCGTGGCCGCTGAAGGCGCTGATCACCGCCTCGTGGCCGCGCAACTGGGTGACCAGGGTGGCGGTGTCGAGCACGTCGGTCTTCAGCGCGGCGAGATTGGGGTTGGCGGCGAGCTTTTCCGGGTGGCCGACCAGGGCGGTGACCTGGTGGCCGCGGGCCAGCGCTTCTGCGAGCAGGGCGGAACCGACATAGCCGCTGGCGCCGATGATGACGATCTTCATGGTGTGACCTCTTGCAGTGATGTATTGGTGTGACAGCATCATCGCAAGATCGATTGTTACGATAAACGGCGATAGATGGAACTTACTGTTATCTGAAGAAAGCCAGTGTTTGCATCCATCGACGTCCAGCGGGAACTGCGGGCCGGTCAGCGCGGGGCGTAGCGCCGGGCCAGCCAGTGGTCGAGCGAGATCGCACCGGGGCCGCGGGCGATCAGCACCAGCAGCACCGTCGCCCACACGCCGTGGGTCGGGTAGGCGTCCGGATAGACGAAGAGCTGGATGGTCAGGGTCATCACCAGCAGCGCCAGCGCGGAGAAGCGCGTCGCCAGCCCGAGCAGGATGAGGGCGGGGAACACATGCTCGGCGACGGCCGCCATCGGCGCGGCGAGTTCGGGCGGCAGCAGCGGCAGGCGATATTCGCTGCGGAACAGTTCGATGGCCGAATCCGACAGCCTCGGCCAGCCGAACCCGGCCTCGCCGGAGACGATGTCGAGCACGAAGCCCTCGATCTTCGTCTGGCCCGATTTCCAGAAGATCGCGGCGACGGAGAAGCGCCCCAGCAGTGCGATCAGCGTATCCGGAATGCGCGACAGCAGCGCGATGCCGCCGAGTATCAGTCCGGCGATGGGCGATGCCGGCGCGGCATGGCTGCCTGGGGCGGGCGTGTTCATGGCTGTCTCCTCGTGGGTGTCAGCGCCGTGATGGCGGATTTCTGCAGCAGCAGGCCGAGAACGCCTGCCAGGTCGAAGCCGGTGTCGGCTGCCGTCGCCGCTGTTGCCGCCTCGCCGAGCGGGCCGCCGGCCTGCAGCACTGCGATGAAACTGGCCGCCGCCGGCGCGATGCGCATGACTTCGACATCGATTCCGTTACGCAGGATCAGCGCCGTTTCCGCGGTGTCGGGCGCCACCGCCGACAGTTCGAGCAGGCCCTGGTGGGCGGCCCACAGGGAGACCACGGCCGAAGCCGAGGCCAGCACGTGCAGTGAGGGATGCAAGCGCAGGCCCAGCGCCGGCAGCGCCGCTTCGTCGGCCAGTGCGGCGGCCAGCTCGGCGGCGCCCAGCGGCTGCGCGTCGGCGGCGTGGCAGGCGAGCACCCGTAAATATTCGAGTCGGGCGACATCGGCCAGGTAGGGCAGTCCGGCGGCGGGCGGAAAGCCGTCGATGAAATCGGCAAAGCCGGCGCCGTAGAAGGCCAGGACGGGCGATCGCGGCGGATGGGCATAGGCGTAGATGCGCGCCATGGCACGGAAGAATTCCTCGCCGACAAGTTCCTGCGTCACCGGGAAGCTATCGGCCAGGGCATCGATCAGCGAGATGGCGACGTTGTTGCGATACACCCGGAAGCGTCGTGCCGGATCGGAACCGTTCCAGACCGTCAGTCCATCGGGGCAGGGCCGGCCGGGGTCGAGCAGGGCGGCGGCGACGTCGTCCAGCGGATTCATCATGCGTACTCCGCGCGCTCGGCGCCGACCGCCTGCAGCAGTGTTTCGGCCCGCCGTGCTTCGGCGAGCAGGACGGGGAATGCGGGGATGTCGTGGTCGCGCTCGATCAGCGTCGGGACCGCCCCGGTGCGATGCAGGGCCGAACGGTACAGCGCCCACACCGCCTGGGCGACCGGCGCGCCGTGGCTGTCGATCAGCAGCACCTCGCCGGCGGCAGCCGCATCGGCATCGCGGTCGAATCCGGCAAGGTGGATCTGCGCCGTCGCGGCCAGCGGCAAGGTGTCGATGAAGGTCGCCGGATCGCGGCCGTGGTTGATGCACGATACGTAGGCGTTGTTCACGTCGAGCAGCAGCCCGCAGCCGGTACGCCTGACGACCTCGCTGATGAATTCGCCTTCCGTCATCGTGGAGGCGGCGAATTCGACATAGGTCGCCGGATTTTCCAGCAGCATGCGGCGGCGCAGGCGTTCGTGCACGCGGTCGATGTGATCGCAGACGCGCTGCAGGCTGGCGGCATCGTAAGGGGCCGGCAGCAGGTCGTTGAGAAAGACCTCGCCGTGGCTGGACCAGGCGAGGTGTTCGGAGAACAGCAGGGGCTCGTAGCGCGCGACCAGCGCAGCGAGCCTGTCCAGGTGATCCTCGTCGAGCGCATCCTGGCCGCCGATGGACAGTCCGACGCCGTGGATGGACAAGGGGTAGCGGCTGCGGATCCGCGTCAGGTAGTGATGGAAAGGCCCGCCGTCCACCATGTAATTCTCGGCGTGGATCTCGAAAAAGCCGAGTTCGGGCAGGGTGTCGAGGATGGTGCGAAAGTGCTCGGGCTTGAGGCCCAGGCCGCTGCGCGGCGGGGCGGCGCGCAGCGCGGGAATGCCTGCGTCCGCCGGCGGAAAGTTGCATGTCGTCATGGCAGGCACTCCGTTACGCTTCAGCAGATCACATCTTCTTTGCCTTGAATTCCATCAGCTGCCCATGGCCGGTCGGCGAGGTGGACGAGGCCATCTTCTCGCAGCTGCCTTTCGGGACCAGCGACCAGGCGTTGCCCTGATGGTCGACCTTCGACGTACCGGCGCAGCTGGTGCCGGCACCGGCCTTGCAGTCGTTCTTGCCCTTGAGGGCGACGCCGTAGCATTTTTCCTTGTCGGCCATCGTGTCCTGGGCAAGCGCAGGGGCGGCGGCGATGGACACGGCGGCGCCGAAGGCCAGGGCGAGGGAAGCGGCGGTAAGCGATTTGCTCATGATGTATCTCCCGGGTGAGGGTGCGTGGATCGGATCGGACAGCCGGCAACACCGGCTGCTGTTCCTGTAGTCGGCGTTCGATTCGTATCCTTACACCGTCCGGTATCCGCCATTGCGTGGCGGGGATGCGCCGGCGAACGCGTTGCCGGCACAATGGGCGGGAGATCGACAGCGTGAATGCGGAAGGAGACGAGACGATGGAGATGAAACGCATCAGTTCCGGCAAGCTGCGCGCCATCGGCTACGACGCGCGCCAGCGCCTGCTGCGGGTGGAGCTGGACGACGGCAGTGCAATCGAATACGCCGCAGTCGGCGAGGAAGTCTGGCGCAGGCTGTCGGGTTCCGGCTCGGCGTGGAGCTATTACCGCGACAACATCGAGGAAGAATTCGCCGGCAAGCGGGTGGCGGCCAAGGCGGCGCCGAAGGCGAATCCGCTGGACGATCTGTTCAAGTAGCCAGCGCTTCGCAGCTGACAGCGGCCACGAGCCGAGGTTTGAGCGGGCGAGGTCTTAAAGCACGCTGTCCAGAGTCAGCCGCAGGTCGCGCCGGAGCAGCGCTGCAAAGGCTTCTGCGGAGACGGGTTTGCTGAAGTAATAGCCCTGGATCTCGTCGCAGCGGTGTTCGCGCAGCAGGCCGCATTGCTCGGCCGTTTCGACGCCCTCGGCGATCACCTTGAACTTGAGGTTGTGGGCGAGCGCGATGACCGCACGCACGATGGTCGCATCCTCGGTCTGGGTGAGCATGTTGCGCACGAAGGACTGGTCGATCTTCAGCGCATCCACGCGGAAATGCTTCAGGTAGGCGAGGCTGGAGTAGCCGGTGCCGAAGTCGTCGATCGACAGCTTCACGCCGGCCGCCTTGAGCCGCCCGAAGGTGGCGATCATCTTCTCGACGTCCTGGGCGATCAGGCTTTCGGTCAGCTCCAGTTCCAGCAGTTCCGGGGCGAGCCCGGTTTCACGCAGCATGTCCGCCGTCCAGGCGGCGAGATCCTGTTGCAGCAGCTGGCGTGCCGAAATGTTCACCGCGACGGTGGTCGGCGGCAGGCCCGCATCCGACCAGGCCTTGGCCTGCAGGCAGGCGGTGCGCAACACCCAGTCGCTGATCGGGATGATCAAGCCCGAATCTTCCGCGACAGGGATGAAATGGCTGGGCGGCACCATGCCGAGTTCGGGATGATGCCAGCGCAACAAGGCCTCGCAGCCGACGATCGCTCCGCTCTGCAGGCTGACCTTGGGTTGATAGAGCAGTTGCAGCTGGCCGGCCGCCGCCGCGCCGCGCAGGCAGGTTTCCAGGCTGACGCGGCGCTGCGTGTCCCGGCTCAGTTCCTGCGTGAAGCCCTGGAAGGTGTTGCGCCCTAGGCTCTTGGCGCGGTACATCGCCAGGTCCGCATTGATGATCAGGGCATCGGCGGTGTCGCAGTCCTGGGGGAACACGCTCAGGCCGATGCTGCCGGACAGGTGGATCTCGCGGCCTTCCAGCGTGATGGGCTGGCGGAGGCGCTCGATGATCTGGCACGCGCTGAGGTCGGCGTCGGTGCTGTCGTGCAGATCGGTCAGGAGGATCAGGAACTGGTCGCCGCCGTGGCGTGCCACGGTGTCGTTAGGGCGCAGGAGTGAGACGAGCCGGGCGCCGATCACCTTGAGCACCTCGTCCCCGAAGGGGTGTCCATACGCATCGTTGATGATCTTGAAACGATCGAGGTCGAGCAGCAGCAAGGCGAGCGACCGGCCGCTCCGGTCCGAGCACGCGATGGCCTGTTCGAGGCGCTCCTGCAACAGGTGGCGGTTGGGCAGGTCGGTGAGCGCGTCGTGGGTGGCCAGATGCCGCAGCCGCCGCTCGGCGTTCCGGCGCGCAGAGACATCGTTGATGAACAGCGTGTGGATCGGGCGTCCGTCCCGATGCAGGGCGATGACCCGCAGTTCCGCCTCGAACACGCCCTGGGCTCCGGTCAGCTGGAAGATGCCCGGCTCGGTGCGGGCGAGGATCGCGCTCCAGTCGGCGGGGCCGTCGGGCGCGCACAGCTTTTCGGCGACGGCGCGGCCGGTCTCGTCCCGCCGCAGGGCGAACAGGCGCTCGGCCGCCGCATTCCATTCGATCACCGCAAGATCGTGGTCCAGGCTGAGGATGGCGGTGTCGGTGGAATCGAAAACGGCGCCCTTCAGCGCCAGCGAGGCCAGCTGCTGCTCTTTGGCTTCGAGCAGTTGCACGTTCTGGATGGCGAGCTGTTCCTCGCGTTGCCGCAAGGCCGTGGCCATGCGGCCCAGCGCCTCGCCCAGCCGCCGGGTTTCGCGGAAGCCATCGGAGAGGGGCGGAATGACCAGCGGAGCGCGGCTGTCCAGTTGCTCGATACGGGCGACGCTGCGCTCCAGTTCGGCCAGCGGCCGGCCGAAGCGGCGGGCCATGCGGACCGAGATCAGCACGAGGCCGAGCAGCATCGCCAGTCCCATGCCGGCCACCTGGTACAACTGCTTGCGCAGCGGCGCGTCGATGAGCGTCGCGGGGCGCGATGCGACGATCAGCCAGGTGGGGCCGCCCGGCAAGGTCAGTTGGCGGGTGGCCGCCCAGCGGTCTTCATCCTGCCATTGCACGCGACCCACGAAGCCATCCACGCCGCCTCCGATCAGCGTGCCCAGTTCGTCCGGCACGGGCAGCGGCGCGCTGCCGACCTGCCGGGCGCCGATCAGGCTCGGCGTTCCGCCAAGTTCGACGACCTGGAGTTCCACCGCGTATTCGGCGGCGATGGCTGCCAGGAAGCGGTTGAGCGCCGGGATGTCGAGATCGGCGTCCAGTACGCCGATCAACTGGCCGGCGTGGTCGCGTAGCGGCCTCACATAGCTGAATCCCCACAGCGGGGTGCTGCCGCCGCCGTGGACGATCCACTGGTAGGCCGGCAGCCAGCGCCCCTCGACCGGCGCGTCCAGCGCTGCGCGGTAGAACGGACGCACGCGCGGATCGTAGCCGTCCGGGTCGCGCTGCTCGTGGGGTTTGAACCCGGTATCGGTCAGGAGATGGTTGCGCGTCACCGGATCGGTGGGCCGGGCGCCGGGGTGAAGCCACAGCAGGATCCGGCCGTCGGCGGTTCTTTCGAGGTTGCCGTACTCGCCGTGCTCGGCCAGCGCGATGCCGAGGTAGCTCAGCTCCGGCCGCTGTTCGAACGCAGCCAGCGATTTCTCCAGCACCGCCTGCAGGGTCGCCCCGGTCACGGTCGGGTTGCCGGCTGCGCGCGCGGCCGAGTCGGCCGTCATCTCGGCGGCACGGATCAGGATCTGCAGCCGCTCGACCGCCCGTTCGAGCGCGCGGGCGACATCCCGCTCTTCCGCCTCCCTGGTGCTGCTGACGCCCTGCCAGACCATGGCGACCAGGAAGGCAGCTACCAGCACGATGACCAGGCCGGTCGCGTTCAGCACCAATGCATGGGTAAACGAGCGGGGCGCCTGTTTCATCGAGTGAGTTCCGTGGCCGAGGTGGCCATGATGTCATATCGCGGCGTTATGCAGAAACGCATAGAGGGCGCTTCCCGTCCGCTGGGGAGGCGACATGCGATGGCGACGGAATCCCGATGCGCCCGGACCCGTTGGCTCGTCAGCCGGGATTGCCGCCGGTGAGCCACCGGATACGGTCGCGCGTGGAGCCGCCGTCGCCGGGGAGTCTGTCGAGACAGGCTGCCGTCGAGGCGCAGGCGGGCGGCTTCGCGCTACCGGTTGGCGCCTTTCGCGGTGTTCGGGGGCGTATCCAGCAGGCGCCTGAAGTAGGCGATTGTTTCCCGCAGACCATCCTCCAGCGGAATGCTCGGCCACCACTCGAGGTTCTTCCGTGCCAGGCCGATGTCGGGCTGGCGCTGACGCGGATCGTCTTCCGGCAGCGGCTTGAAGGCGAGTTTCGACCTGGAACCGCACAGCCGGATGATGGTTTCGGCGAGCTGGGCGATGGTGTATTCCGACGGGTTGCCGAGATTCACCGGCCCGGTGAAGCCCGGCCCGCTTTGCATCATCCGGACCACGCCGTCGACCAGATCGCTCACGTAGCAGAAGGAGCGCGTCTGGCTGCCGTCGCCGTAGAGGGTAATGTCCTCGCCATGCAAAGCCTGGACAATGAAATTGCTGATGACACGGCCATCGTGCAATTGCATGCCGGGGCCGTAGGTATTGAAGATCCGGACCACCTTGATGTCGAGCTTGTGCTGACGGTAGTAATCGAAAAACAGCGTCTCGGCGCAGCGCTTGCCTTCGTCATAGCAGCTGCGCGGACCGATCGGATTGACCCGGCCCCAGTAATCTTCCGTTTGCGGATGAATTTCCGGGTCGCCGTATACCTCGGAGGTGGATGCCTGCAGAATGCGCGCGCCCGTCCTCTTGGCCAGTCCCAGCATATTGATGGCGCCGTGGACGCTGGTCTTGGTGGTTTGCACCGGGTCGTACTGATAATGAACCGGAGATGCCGGGCAGGCGAAGTTATAGATTTGATCGACCTCGACATGGAGCGGAAATGTGATGTCGTGGCGTAGTGCTTCAAAGTTCGGATTGGCCAGCAGGTCATGAATGTTCTTGCGGCTTCCCGTAAAATAATTGTCTGCCGAAAGCACCTCGTGCCCGTCTGCCAGAAGGCGCCGACACAAATGGGAGCCAATGAATCCGGCTCCGCCAGTTACCAGAATTCGCATAAATAACCCGGAAGATGTCATGCATCAGATCGCATTCGTGATTACCTGCAAGGGCCGCCTGCATCACCTGCGACAAACGATACCTGCGATAGTCGAGCAGGCACCGGCGGAAATCATTGTGGTGGATTACGGATGCCCTGACAACACGGGCGATTGGGTCGAGGCCAATTATCCAGATGTAAAGGTCGTACGCGTCGGGGATGATCCGGGATTCTGTCTGCCGCGTGCCAGGAACATCGGCGCCAGGAATTCGACGACGCCCTGGATCTGTTTTATCGACGCCGATATACGAATCAATCCGGGCTGGCTCGACTGGATGAATAGCCATCTTGCCGCCGGCTGCTTTTATCGGGCGGCGCCGGATGGGGGCGTGCGGAATAACGAGACATTCGGCACCGTCATTTGCCCGAGAATTCCGTTCGAGCAGGTCGGCGGATATGACGAGGCATTCCGCGGCTGGGGCGGGGAGGATACCGATCTCTATCTACGGCTGACGGACGAAATGAAATTGAAGGAGGCTGCATATCCCTCCAGTTTCGTCGAACCGATATCGCACGACGACAGTGAAAGAACGAAATTCCACGACATCAAGAAGCGGGAAACGCAGCATCTGATCAATGTGTCCTACATCAGGATCAAACAGCACCTGCTTCGTGAACATGTCGATCAGCTCCCCATCGATGTCCGCAGCGACATGATGGAGCAGCTCAAGCGCCAGCTCGGCCGCCATCAGGAAGGGCACAGGAAGACCTACTCGGTCGTCCTGGAGATCAAGCAGCTTGTTGCCCGGGATGGCAAACAGCAGGATCTTCTGGTCGAGCTGAAAAAGCAGCGGCGATTCGTTCTGTTCGGTGCGCGCAAGCTGCGCATCAGGGCACGGCCCGCGCGCCGGTCCGGCGTGTCATGAACTGACGACCGGTCGCTGGATGAAGGCGGATGCATCCCGGATTGCGCCGGGATGTCATCCGCCTTCGTTCAAGTGCGACGGGTTCGATGGAGCCGGATTACCACTTCATTTCGCCCTTGTTGACCTTGGCGCCGATGTTCAGGGCGATGTCGAGGCCGGCGTCGGGGTACTGGCGCTTCATTGCCTCGATCACCGCCGCCGAATCCGGTGCCCGGTCCAGCTCGCTTTCGAAGCGCTGCAGGTAGGTACGGCTGTAATGCACCGCCTCGATGCCGGACTTTGCCTGCGGCGCGGCGTGGCCGGGAATCACCGTGGCCGGCTGCAGGGCTTCGATGCGGTCCAGCGCCTTGCCCCAGGCGGCACGCTGGGCCTTGGTCTGGGTGTCTGCCGTCCACAGGTGCAGGCCGGAGAACACATTGACGCCGCCGACCACCGCCTTGATCGACGGAATCCAGACGAAGCTGCGGTTCGGCAACTCGCTGTCCAGCCCCAGCACGTCGAGCTTCTGTCCTTCCAGCGTCAGCCCTTCCCTGGGCAGCGGTTCGGGAATGACGGGCGTGCGCGGCGCGTTGGAACCCAGCTTCGGCCCCCAGAACGCCAGCTTCTTGTCGACCGTGTTCCGGATCCAGGCAATCGTCGGTTCGCTCGCGTACACCTTCACGTCGGGAAACTCGGCCTTGATCACCTCCAGGCCGAAGTAGTAATCGGGGTCGCCGTGGCTGACGTAGACCGCCTTCAGCGCCTTGCCGCTGGCCAGGATGTCGGCCACCAGCCGGTGCGCGTCGGCGCGGGTGAATTGCGCATCGACGAGGATGGCTTCGGCCTTGCCGGTGACCAGCACCGAATTGACGTGGAAGCTGTTGCCGTCGGCGTTGTAGACCTTCAGCTGAAGCGGCGATTCGTCGGCGACGGCGCCGCCGATGGTGGCCAGCGCCAGCAGGGTGCCCAGGGTGATGGTGCGCAGCGTGTTCATGGTCTCTTCCTCGGTGGGTTGGGTGCTGCGAACTATAGGTAGTGGATACGAACGGATAAATGCTCAAATATGAGCATCTTTGTTGCGCAGAGTGTTCAAGTGGATAGATTGACCGCGATGCAGGTTTTCAGCGAGGTCGCCCAGCGCGGCAGCTTTACCGCAGCCGCCGAACATCTGGAGATGAGCCGGGTGATGGTGACGCGCTATGTCGGCGAGCTGGAATCGTGGATGGGCGCGCGGCTGCTGCAGCGCTCGACCCGGCGGCTTTCGCTTACCGACGCCGGCAGCGTCTGTCTTGCGCAGTGCCGCAGGATGCTCGAGCTGTCGCAGGAGATGCGCGACCAATCCGGCCAGCCGGGGCAGGCGCCGCAGGGCATGCTGCGGATGACTGCCAGCATGTCCTTCGGCATTGCCCATCTGGCGACGGCGGTGACCGACTACCTGGCGCGTTACCCCGCCGTCTCGGTCGACATGCTGATGGTGGATCGCAGCGTCAATCTGATCGAAGACCGGGTCGATCTGGCGGTGCGTATCTCCGGCGAACTCGATCCTGGCCTGGTCGCACGGCGGATCGCACCGTGCCGGTCGGTGGTGTGCGCGTCGCCCGCCTACCTGGCGCGTCGCGGGCGGCCGGAAACGCCGGGCGATCTCGCGCGCCACAATTGCCTCACCTACTCCAACTTCGGCAAGGGCGAGTGGCGATTCCTGCGCGGCGACGAGCGGGTCAGCGTCGCGGTGGGCGGAAACCTGAGCGCCAATGAAGCCACCGTCCTCACCCAGGCCACGCTGGCGGGCGCAGGCATTGCGCTGCAGCCGACTTACCTGGTCGGTCCGCTGATCCGGGCCGGCCAGCTGGTCCGCCTGCTTCCCGACTGGAGTCCGCCGGAACTCTCGATCTGGGGCGTCTACCTGTCGCGCCGGCATGCACCGGCGTCGCTGCGTACCATGCTCGACTTCCTGATCGAGCGATTTGGCGGCGAGCCGGGCTGGGATCTGGATTGACGGGCTGCCGCCGGACGTCAGCCCAAACCCAGCTCCGCCAGCATCGCATCCTTCTCCGCCCGCACCCGCGGGTGGTAGCAATCCGCTGGCTGGGCGCCCAGGTGGCCGACGCAGGCATTGCAGTCCACGCAGTGCGGCCCCGGCGTGCCGTCGCGGATGTGCTGGTAGAAGAAGGGATCGGCGAGGAAGGGCCGGCCGGCCGACACCGCGTCGCACAGTCCGCGGGCGATTGCGGCTTCCATCGTCGCCCGAGTGCGAAAGCCGCCGACGCTGATCACCGGTATCGTCAGCCGCGCCTTGAAATCCGGCGTGTAGTCGAGGTTGAAGCCCTCGCGCCCCTTCCACAGCAGATTGCTGGCGAACGCGACCAGCGGGCGGAACACCCGCAGCAGCGTGCGGCGCACGGGCGGCAGGTGGGCCATGCTGCCCGCCATCATGTTGCGCAGGCACAGGTCGAAAGTGCCGCGCACCATCGGGAAGCCGGATTCGTAGTGGCCGACCGAGATTTCCACCGCATCCACCCCGGCCGTCTCCATGATGCGTGCCGCTTCGGCCAGTTCGGCCGGCGCCAGACCGTCGCGCAGCGGCAGGGCGTCGGCGCCGTTCATCTTGATGATGACCGGGAAGTCCGCGCCCACCCGGCTGCGGATCGCGCCCAGCACCTCGCGCGCGAAACGCGTGCGCCGCTCGGGCGTGCCGCCGTAGTCGTCGTCGCGCCGGTTGGTGTAGGGGGTGAGGAACTGGCTCATCAGGTAGCCGTTGGCCGAGTGCATCTGCACGCCGTCGAAGCCGGCGTCGCGGCAGCGCCGCGCGGCCTCGCCAAACTGGTCGACGATGGCGGCGATCTCGTCGGCACGCATCGCCCGCGGCCGGGTGCCGGTGAGCAGGTCCTTGACCGCCGAGGCCGAGACGACCTCCGTCGCGCCGACGAAGTCTGGCACCACCTGGCGTCCACAATGATTGAGCTGGGCGAAGATGCGCCCGCCATGGGCGTGCACTGCCTCGGTGATCCGCGCCAGACCGGCGATCTTGTCGTCGTGGTCGGCACCCACCTGGCGCGGCGCCGATTTGCCCTGGCGGCTGACGTAGATGTTGCCGGTGATGATGAGCGGCGTGCCGCCCATCGCCAGCAGGCGGTAGAAGGCGACCAGTTCGTCGGTGACGAAGCCGTCGGCCGAGGCGCGCGTTTCCGCCGTCGCCGTCTTGAACAGCCGCCCCGGCAGTTCCAGCCCGCCGATGCGGATCGGCGTGAATAACAGGGTTTCGCTGGCAGCCATGCGTCACCTCCGCGAGCGCGGCCGGCAATCCCGATTGAATCGCCGTGTCATTGCAGCATAGACGACGTGTCCGGCAGTGGGCGCAGCCGGTGGTTTCGGCGGACAATCCGTGCTCGTCAAATCGCCGGTGCATGCCATGTCCAGCCTGGACAAGATCGACCTCAATTCCCTGCTGACCTTCGCCGCGGTGGCGGAGGCCGGCGGCTTCACCGCCGCGGCGGATCGCCTGGGCACCACCAAGGCGCGGGTCAGCCTCGCCATCGGCCGGCTGGAGAGCGAACTCGGCACCACGCTGTTCAGCCGCACCACCCGCCGGGTGACGCTCACCGAGGCCGGCGAGGCCTTGCAGGCGCGCTGCGTGCCGCTGCTGCGCGAGGCGCAGACGGTGCTCGCCGAGGTGGCGGAGGGCGAGGGCGCCGAGCTGGGCGGCACGTTGCGGCTGACTGCCTCGGTGGATCACGCCACGCAGTCGCTCGCCGGCGTGGTTGCCGCTTTCGCCGCCCGCCATCCGCGGCTGCAGATCGAGCTGCGCACCAGCGACCGGGTGGTCGACCTCGTCAAGGAAGGGCTGGATCTCGGCCTGCGCATGGGCTGGCTGCGCGATTCCTCGCTGCGGGCGAGCAAGCTCGGCGATTTCGACCAATACCTGGTCACGTCCCCCGCCTACCTGGAGCGCCACCCCGCACCGCAGACGCCGGAGGACCTCGCCGACCACACCTGGGTGGCCTTGATGCTGCTGCCGACGCCGCTCACCTGGACCTTCACCCGCGACGACGGCGAAACCCGCACGCTGCGGATGAACGCGCCGCTGCGCACCGATTCCGCCGGCACGCTGCGTGCGCTGCTGCGCCACGGCGCCGGGGTGTCGGTGCTCGACCAGTTGAGCGCCGAGGCCAGCATCGCGCGCGGCGAACTCGTCCGTCTGCTGCCGGAGTGGCGGCTGCCGCGCGGCGGCATCTACGCGGTGCACCCGCCCGGCCGCCATGTGCCGGCCAAGGTGCGCGCCTTCATCGAGTTCTACAAGGCGACGGCGCCCTGCACTGGGGCCGCGCCCGCGGCCTGAGCGGCGAGCTGCACGCATTTCTGCGCAAGGATTTCGGTGGGGTCGAGCAGCGCGATGCGGCGCCCGGCCACCGGGAAGTCCTCGTCCTGCGCCAGCAGCAGCGGCAGCTCGGTGCAGCCGAGGATGACCACCTCGGCGCCGCGCAGCACCAGCGCCACCAAGGCGAGCATCAGATCGTCCACGCAGCGCCCGCTGGTGTGGCCGGCCTTGACGCCTTGCGGCCCGTAGATGGCCTCCATCACCCGCGCCTGATCGGCCTCGTCCGGCACGATCAGCTCCAGCCCGGCCTCGGCGGCGATGTCGTGATAGACGCCGCTCGCCACCGTACCGCTGGTCGCCAGCAGGCCGACGCGGCGGCGCTGCGGATGTGCACGGCGGATGTGGGCGACGGTTTCCACCAGCATGTGCACCACCGGAATGGCGAGCTGCGGCTGGATGCGGCCGACGAAGGCGTGCGCGGTGTTGCAGGGGATGGCGATGACGTCGGCCTCGGCCGCCTCCAGCTTCTTGCAGGTGGCGTAGAGCGCGATGGTGGGGTCGGCGCCGTGGCCGAGCAGGTTGGCAGTGCGGTCGGGGATCTGCGGGTTCTGCTCGACGACGATCTTAAGATGTTCCTGGTCTCGCCCGGCCGGGGTGTTGCGCACGATCTTGTCCATGAAATCCACCGTCGCCGCCGGGCCGACGCCGCCGACCACGCCGATCTTGAAGGGCCGTGGCTGCGGCCGGGCAGGCCGCGCCACCGCATGCTCGGCATAGATGCGGTTGACGTCGAGGACGGGGATGCCGCGTGCAAGCAGCGCGTCCATCACCAGCGGCACCTCGCTGAAGCCGGGCAGGATCAGCTCGGCGCCCTGGTCCAGCAGGTCGCGGCAGGCGCGCGCCAGGCGCTCCACCGCAACGCCCTGCAGCTGCCCGGCCTTGATCCCGTCCGCGCCATAGATCGCCGTCATCACGCCTTCGCGCTGGACGTCCGGTCGGGGGTAGAGCAGGGACGTCGCCGGGAAATGGCGTTCGAACAGCGCGCTGGCGCGGACATGGTCGGAGGTCAGCACGCCCAGCCGGCGGGTGCCGGGGTAGTGGGCGGCAAGGTGCGCCTGCAGCGCATCCATGATGCTGAGGATGGGGAGGCGGACCTCGACGCGCAGCTCGTCGAGAAAGGTGTGGCTGATGAAGCAGGGCAGCAGCACCGCATCCACCCCGCGCGCCTCGAAGCGGCGGATGGTGTCGAACACGTAGAGCTTGCGGCCGCCGTGGGTGGCATCGCTGTCGCCGGGGCGGTCGTCGTCGCGGAAGGGCCGCTGCTCGAACAGCAGCTCGGCCTGATCCTGCCCGCGCGCAGCCGGCATCGCCTTGGCGAGCTTGTAGAACAGATCCGCGGCGCCGAGCATGCCGAGGCCACCGACGATGCCGAGTCGGCAGGGGTGTATGGGGTGTTGCATGGGGTATTCCGTTTTTGCTCGCTCGCCTTCAAGGGGCGTAGGCGGGGTTTCGCAGAGCCTTGCTCTGCGCCGCCGGAGCGGCGGAGCGAAGCGAAGACTCCCGGGTCAGGGTGGTTTTTTCCCCTCCCCTTCAAGGGGAGGGTTAGGGTGGGGATGGGGTTACGGAGATGCAGATGACCCCATCCCCATCCCAGCCTTCCCCTTGAAGGGGAAGGAGCCCCCCCGGCGCCCGGACTCATCGCCAATCGCCGGCCGGACGACGGTGCCGTCCGGCAACGGCTCCCGGGTCAGGGTGGGGATGGGGTCAGGGGCAGATTCGTGAAATCAACCGCGCGCCCCCTCGGCAACCGGCACCTTCGCAACCAGCGCTTCCGGCAGC
Organism: Azoarcus sp. DD4; assembly: GCF_006496635.1. Classification (NCBI taxonomy): domain Bacteria; kingdom Pseudomonadati; phylum Pseudomonadota; class Betaproteobacteria; order Rhodocyclales; family Zoogloeaceae; genus Azoarcus; species Azoarcus sp. DD4. The sequence goes on along the minus strand of NZ_CP022958.1, from coordinate 3,393,607 downwards.
GCGATGACGTCGCCCGCGGCGTGTTCCGTCTCCGCATCGTCCGCATCCACCACCGTCGGTCCCAGCTTGCCTTCCCACTTCGCAATCGCCGCCGTCGCCAGGCTGTTGCCGATCACGTTGGTGGCGGTACGGCCCATGTCGAGGAAGACGTCGATGCCCATGATCAGCAGCAGGCCGGCTTCCGGCAGACCGAACATCGGCAGCGTGGCGGCCACCACCACCAGCGAGGCGCGCGACACGCCGGCCATGCCCTTGCTGCTCACCATCAGCACCAGCAGCATGGTCAGCTGGGTGAAGAAGGACATCTCGATGCCATACACCTGGGCGATGAACATGATCGCGAAGGCCTGGTAGATCATCGAGCCGTCGAGGTTGAAGGCGTAGCCCATCGGCAGCACGAAGCCGGTGACCTCGTCCTTGACGCCGAACTTCTCCAGCTGCTCCATGGTTTTCGGGTAGGCGGCCTCGCTGCTGGCGGTGGAGAAGGCGATCAGTGTCGGTTCCTTTACCAGCCCGAGCAGGGTGAACACCCGTTTCTTCAGCACCACGTAGCCCACCCCGACCAGCACCAGCCACAAGGAGGCGAGGCCGAGGTAGAAGCTGCCGATCAGCGCCGCGTAGGTGGACAGCACGCCCAGCCCCTGCACCGTGATCGCCGCCGCCACCGCCGCGAACACGCCGATCGGCGCGAACAGCATCACGTAGTCGGTGATCTTGATCATCACGTGCACCAGCTCGTCGATGGTGCAGATCATCGCCTTGCCGGTGGCGTCCTTCAGCGAACTCAGGGCAAAGCCGAAGAACAGCGAGAACACCACGATCTGCAGCACCGCATTGCCCGACATCGCCTCGAAGATGCTCTTGGGGAAGACGTTGACGATGAAGTCCTTGAAGTTGAGCGAGGCGGTCTTCAGGTGGGTGGCGGCGCCCGCATCCGGCAGCGCCAGCTGCATGCTGTGGCCGGGCTGCAGCACGTTGGCCCAGAACAGGCCGAGCGCGAGCGACACGAAGGAGGCGGTGACGAACCAGCCCATCGCCTTCAGCGTGATGCGCCCCACCGCCTTGCTGTCGCCCAGGCTGGCAATGCCGGCCACCAGGGTGGCGAACACCAGCGGCGCGATGATCATCTTCACCAGGCGCAGGAAGATGTCGGTAAGCGCGGTGAAGTAGCCGGCAATCTCCTTGGCCGCCCCGGCATCCGGCGCCAGCGTATTGCACAGGTAGCCGACGACGATGCCGAGCACCAGCGCGATGAAGATCCAGGTAGTGAGTTTGTTGAGTTTCATGGTGTCTCCTCTATCCCTTCTTGTTTGGGCCTGCCGCGCTCAGCGCGCCACGGCCAGCCCCACAAACGCCCGCGGCCGCGTCAGCACCTCGGGCTGCAGGATCTCGTCGAGCTGTTCCCGGCTCAGCAGCCCCTTGTCCAGCACCAGGCCATACACGCTGCCGCCGCTGGCGAGCGCCTCGCGGGCGATCTCGGTGGCGTTGGCGTAGCCGATGTAGGGGTTGAGCGCGGTCACCAGGCCGATGGAGTTTTCCACGCTGTGGCGCAGCGCCTCGCGGTTCACCGTGATGCCGGCGACGCAGCGTTCGGCGAGCGTCAGGCAGCCGGCGCGCAGGTGGGTGACGCTCTTGAACAGGCTGTGGGCGATGATGGGTTCGAAGGCGTTGAGCTGCAGCTGGCCCGCTTCGGCGGCAAAACTCACGGTGAGGTCGTTGCCGATCACCTCGAAGGCGATCTGGTTCATCACCTCCGGAATCACCGGGTTCACCTTGCCCGGCATGATGGACGAGCCCGCCTGCATCGCCGGCAGATTGATCTCGCCCAGCCCGGCGCGCGGCCCGGAAGAGAGCAGGCGCAGGTCGTTGCACACCTTGGACAGCTTGATCGCCACCCGCTTCAACACCCCGGAAACCTGCACGAAGGCGCCGCAGTCCTGAGTGGCCTCCACCAGATTGGGCGAGGTCAGCAGCGGAATGCCGGTGATCCCGGCCAGATGCCGGCACACCAGCCCGGCGTAGTCGGGGTGGGCGTTGATGCCGGTGCCGATGGCGGTGGCGCCGAGGTTGATCTCGCGGATCAGCAGCACCGCCTCCTTCAGCCGGGCGATGTCCTCTTCCAGCATCACCACGTAGGTCGAGAATTCCTGGCCGACGGTCATCGGCACCGCGTCCTGCAGCTGGGTGCGGCCCATCTTCAGCACGTCGGCAAACTCGGTGGCCTTGGCGTCGAAAGCCGCGCGCAGCACCTCCATCGCCTCGATCAGGCCGAGGATGCCGCGGTAGCCGGCGAGCTTGAGCGCAGTCGGATACACGTCGTTGGTGCTCTGGCTCATGTTCACATGCTCGTTGGGATGCAGCCGGGCGTAGTCGCCGCGGGTGCTGCCGAGCAGTTCGAGCGCGCGGTTGGCGATCACCTCGTTGGCGTTCATGTTGGTCGAGGTGCCGGCGCCGCCCTGGATGACATCGACCACGAAGTGTTCGTGCAGCGCACCGGCGCGGACTTCCTCGCAGGCGCCGATGATGGCCCCGGCGCGCTCGGCATCGAGCAGGCCGAGCTCGCGGTTGGTCAGCGCCGCCGCCTGCTTGATCGCGGCCAGCGCGGCGACCAGGTCGGGGTAGATCGAGATCGGCGTGCCAGTAATGGGAAAGTTTTCGACCGCGCGCAGGGTATGCACCCCGTAATAAGCGTCGGCCGGCACGGCGCGGTCGCCGAGAAGGTCGTGTTCGATGCGTTCGGCTTTGCAGAGCATGATGTGTCCTGTGATGGGGAAGGCGCATCAATGCTATGGACGCAGCTGCGATTTCGTGGCGAGTTATGCGATAAATGCATGACTGCCCCAAGAAAGCCGAATAAGGGAAGGGGCGCTATCGCCTTTGCATGCGTGCCGGCGGCGGGTTTTCCCGCTCGCACCGGCGGTCTGCGCGCATCACTGCCGCCCGGCAAGCACGGCCCGGCCGGGAGCACGGCCCCGCCTGCCTGCACTCCGGCCGTGAAGCACATCACGCCGGCATTCCGTGTTGCCAAATGTAATATGCCGTTCGATCATGTCGAACGGGAACGCCACCCGCCAGTCACGGCACCGTGCCGGCAAGCGCCCCCGATCCGCCGAACCGCAAGCACAGAAAACGTCATGGCCAAATTCCTGAATACCAGCGCGACCAACTACTTCCTGGAAGAACTGATCAAGAACGCCAAGGATCGCCTGATCCTCATCAGCCCCTTCCTCAAGCTCAACGACCGGATGAAGGAGCTGCTGGCCGACAAGAACCGGCTGAAGATCGACGTCCGCATCGTCTATGGCAAGAGCGAACTCCAGCCGGAGGAGATCAACTGGCTGAAGGAACTCACCTACATCCGCACCAGCTTCTGCAAGAACCTGCACGCCAAGTGCTACATGAACGAAGAACTGGCCATCATCACCAGCCTCAACCTCTACGAATTCAGCCAGATCAACAACAACGAAATGGGCGTGCTGATCCGGCGCGAGGAAGACGGCGAGCTTTACCGCGAAACCTATGACGAAGCGCAGCGGATCATCCGCATCAGCGATGAGGTAAGGATCACGCTGGAGCGGGTGAGTGCGGATGCCAAGGGCGAGGACGAGGGTAAGGGGGAATCCGAGGACAGCGGCGACAAAAGCGAGACTGGTGACCGCAGCGGCAAGCTGACCACGTCCAAGCTGGCGCAGAAATCCGGGATGAAGACCGGGGAGTTTCTGGAAAAGCTGGTTGCGGCGGGGCTACTGGAAACGCGGGATGGAAAGCACTACCTGACGGCAAAGGGGAAAGAGGCCGGTGGGGAGTTCAAGATGAGTCCGCGGTTCGGGCCGTATTTTCTTTGGCCTGAGGGGCTGAGTCTGTTGTTGTAATCAATATATGAGAGGAAGGCGCTTACGGCAGGAGATCGGCCAAAGCTGTCGTTCAGGTGTTCCCGCGCAAGCGGCAGCAATGTTTCAGCAACGCGCCTTTCAGCACTGACTTGCCCTGAGCGGTAGCTTCCAGACGAGCCCCGTCATCCACTGAGCCACAGCTTCCAGTGGCTGCTGTCTGCTGCACCAGAAATCACCATCCCTTGGTAGCCGAAGCGGGTGTTGGCTCGTGGGTACGTTGACAGCTGACCAGCGACAAGTTTTCCGGGAAACGACGGAGCCCTTGCCATGCGGGCAAAGCAGGAAATGCTCGGAACCATGTTGAAGCACGACGAGGCACAGCAGAGCGTCGAAGACATATCCCTGCCTGCGCTTAGCGGGGGCCAGATACATAAGCGGCGCAAAGCAAAGTGCCTTGTGGATGAGCTAGCGCGATATGCTTTCCGAAAAGGAGGCGGACATGACGGAAATGTATCTGAATGCGCTTAAGGGAGAGCTTCAAAAGGGTGATCCGAAAACGCTAGAGCGGCTTGCCGCCGACCTAGTCAGCAAGCTCGTCGGTGTCCGCCTAACCGTTGCAAAGTCCGGTTTCCAGCATGGCTCAGACGCGGGAACGGTTGGCCGTTCTGGGCGACACCTTCGCCTTGAGTGTAAGCGCTACGCTGATGACTCACCTCTCGACGACCGAAACTTGCAGGGCGAGATAGATGACGCGCTTAGACGAGACGGCGCCCTTGAGGCTTGGATTCTCTTCTCTACTCGGGGCGTTCCTCAACAGACAGAAGACAGCCTGCAGGCCAAGGCGCAAACCACGGGTGTCCCCGTCATCGTGATTGACTGGCGACAGGACAGCGCTGAACTGCCGACTCTCGCCGCGCTGTGTGCTTGGGCACCTGAAATTATCGAAAAACATTATGGCGAAACTGCAAGGACAGTTGCAGAGGCAATGGCTGAGCCTGCGAAGCCTTTAGTAGAGCGCCTTGTGCGCGAACTATCGCCTTGGGCCATTGGATACCAGAGACTCGTCGATAGTGCCAATGAACGATTCAAGAAACTATGGAGCAACGCAGCAGAGTCTAGGAGTGTGTTCGGTCAGAACGTTGCTGGCGGAGTAGTTCCGGTCGTCCACCGACAGTCCATTTCGAGCGGGTTGGAGTCTTGGTGGCTATCGGATCCAAACAGCACAGCCGTCGTACACGGCGCCGAAGGTATGGGTAAGACTTGGGCCGTTGTGCAATGGGCGCAAAGTAGGTTGGAAACACTTCCAATCTTTCTCATGCTGCCCTCGTCGGCCTTCAAGGAGATGAGAGGTATCACATACGCAAGCGCTACGGAATTTATCGGCGATGCGCTTCGTGATTTAACCCCCGGCACTGAGAGAACTTACTGGCGGGCACGAGTGGAGCGTCTGCTTCAGAGGCCTGTCATCGAAGGGCCTGCGTTTCTCTTGTTGGTGGACGGGGTCAACCAAGAGCCTTCCTTTGAGTGGGAGCGCTTCCTTCAACTTCTAGAGGGTGACGCCTTTAAGGGGCGTGTGCGAGTAGTGGTTACAGCGCAGACGCATTTCCTGCGAGAACGCCTTCACGATCTGCGCCGTCTGTCTTACTCCGTTAAACGGTTTGAGATCGGGCCGTACGACCTATCTAAAGGGGGTGAATTCGATGCTCTGCTTAGCCTCCATGGCGTCGATCGGGGTCGGCTTTCTGCTGCAGTGATCGAGCTTGCGCGTATTCCCCGTCTGTTTAAGCTAGCTATCCATCAGAGCAGCGATGCTGCCTTGTACGGTGAGCCAACACCCGGGCGCCTCCTGTGGGCGCATGCGCGAGATGAGTTAGGCCTGAAGGCAAAAGCCTCTCTCAGTGAGAGCGACTGGGAAGAATGGCTTCAAAGTCTTGCAAATCGATATCTGCAGGACATCGTTGCAGGAAAAATGCTTGGGGTTGATGAGAAGGGGTACTCGACCAAGGAACTGGGGGAGATGGTCAGAGACCCTTCTGGCTCGGCTGATGAGACAGCTCGACGGCTGTACGAAATCGTTAGCGGCACTTGGCTTGAACCGATACCTGGGCGTTCCGGGCGCTTGAGGCCTACTGGTAATCCCCCCATTTTCAGGGGCAGCCAGAAGTAGAGCTATGCGGCGATGGCCAGCCGCTGCTTTGGGGTGATACCGCCCAAGGCCATGTTGGGGCGCTCGTGATTGTAGAGCCAGAGCCAGCGGGTGGCGTAATCCTGGACCTCATCGATCGACTCGAACAGGTAGTGACCGAGCCAGTCGTAGCGTACGGTGCGGTTAAAGCGCTCGACGTAGGCATTTTGCTGCGGCTTTCCGGGCTGGATGTGATTGAGCTGAACACCGTTCTTCTGTGCCCACTCGGTCAGCGTCTTGCCGACATATTCCGGTCCGTTGTCGCTGCGGATCGCCGTTGGCTTGCCTCGCCATTCGATCACCTGTTCGAGCGCGCGCACGACCCGCTCGGCGGGCAAGGACAGATCGATGTCCATGGCGAGCGCTTCGCGGTTGAAGTCATCGATGATGTTGAGCAGTCGGAAACTGCGCCCATCGGCCAGCTGATCGTGCATGAAGTCCATCGACCAGCACTGATTGATCGCCTTGGGTACCGCCAGCGGTTCGGGTTTCTCGCGCACGATCCGCTTTCGCGGCTTGATGCGCAGATTGAGCTCGAGCTCGCGATAGATCCGATACACCCGCTTGTGATTCCAGCGTAAGCGTCCGGTGCCAACCGTCTTGCGCAGCGCTCAGTCCGATGCGTTGATCTCGTCGGTGACCTCGCCGTCGCGCAATGCGCGGACGATGGCGGCATCGAGCCGGGTCAGGAGTTCGTAGAGGGTTTCGCCGTCGCGGCGCTGGAGCATGGCCAGGCAGTTGTGGTCGTCGTTGGCGATGGCGACGCAGCCGACGGGGTACAACTGCCCGAGGGTGATTTGCCCTTCGGTCTCGATCAGTGTGGTGACGTTGGGGAGGCCGGCCAGCGGATCGTCCGCCGGGACCGGTGCTATGCGGCTTCCCGGTTTGCTTCGACCGGGGCGAGTTCGACGTTCCATGGCAGCAATTCCTCGATGCGGTTGACCGGGTGCTCGGCGATGCGCGCGAGCACGTGGCGCAGGTAGGCCTCCGGATCCAGGTCGTTGAGCTTGGCCGTGCCGATCAGGCTGTAGATCGTAGCCGCGCGCTTGCCCCCGGCGTCCGAGCCGGCAAAGAGGTAGTTCTTGCGGCCGATCGCCACGGTACGCAAGGCCCGTTCGGCGGCATTGTTGTCGATCTCGATGCGCCCGTCGTCGGCGTAGCGGGTAAGCGCCGGCCAGCGCGTGAGCGCATAGCGGATCGCCTCGGCGAGCGCCGAGCGCTTCGAGATCTTGGTCAGCGTCTCCTCGAGCCACTCCTTGAGTGACGCGAGTAGCGGTGCGGTGCGCGCCTGGCGCACCTCGCGTCGCACGTCGGGCGGCTGGCCGCGGATGGCGGCCTCGACCTCGTAGAGCGCGCCGATGCGCGTGAGCGCCTCGGTGGCGATCGGCGAGGCATGCGCCTTGGCGAGCTCGTAGAACTTGCGACGGGCATGCGCCCAGCACGCGGCCTCGGCGATGTCTCCGTGGGCATACAGCGGCCCGTAGCCTGCGAAGGCGTCGGCTTGCAGGATGCCGCGGAACGCTTTCAGGTGCGCCTGGGGATGTTCGCCCCGCCGGTTCGGCGAGTAGGCGAACCACACGGCGGGTGCCGCTCGATCACCGGCCGGGCGATCGTCGCGCACGTAGGTCCATAGCCGCCCGTTGCGGGTCTTGCCCTCGCCGGGGGCGAGCACCGGCACCGGGGTGTCGTCGGCGTGGACCTTGGCGGCCGCGAGCACGTAACGGTTGAGCGCTTCGACCAGCGGGCGTAGCAGCGCGCTGCACTGGCCAACCCAGTCGGCGAGCGTCGAGCGTTCGAGCGTGACGCCCGCCCGGGCGTAGATGTCGCTCTGGCGGTAGAGCGGCAGGTGGTCGCAGTACTTGGCGGTGAGGACATGGGCGAGCAGTCCCGCCCCGGCCCGGCCGCGGGCAATCGGGCGGCTCGGTGCCGGCGCCTGGACGATCGCGTCGCAGTGAGCGCAGGCAAGCTTGGGTCGAACGTGGCGAACCACCCGGAAGTAGTCAGGCACGTACTCGAGCATTTCGCTCACGTCCTCGCCGAGCCGCTTCAACACGCCGCCGCAGTCCGGGCAGCAGGTCGCCTGCGGCGCATGCTCGAGCTGCTCGCGCGGCAGGCGCGCCGGCAGCGGCTCGCGCGCGGCGCGTTCGGATTCGGTGTCGGGGGTAATCGGGGAAACGGCGACGGCGCGCTCGGCGCGCACCGCCTCGAGCTCTTCGAGCGAGAGTTCCAGCTGGCCGATGGTCTCGTCGAGCTGCTCCGAGCGGCGGCCGAACTGCGCCCGGCGCAGCTTCGCGATGATGAAGTTCAGGCGCTCGATCTCGGCCTGCTGCGCCGCGACCATCGCCTTGAGCAGCGTGGCATCATCGGGCAGGGGCGAGGTCGAGTTCATGACGCGAGTCTACGCGAGTCCGCCCCGTGTGAACAGCCCTCTTGGCGCCCCTCCTATGCCGCGCATTCGGGTTGCCAGCTTCGCCGGGGGCGACGCCAGTCGATGCCTTCGAGCAGCATCGACAATTGCGCCGCGGTGAGATGGACTGCGCCTTCGGTGGCCTGCGGCCACACGAAGCGGCCGTGTTCGAGCCGCTTGGCGAACAGGCACACCCCGTCGCCGCTCCACCACAAGAGCTTCACCAGGTGGCCACGCTGGCCTCGGAAGATGAACACGTGCCCCGAGAACGGATTCTCACCCAGCGCGCCTTGCACCAGCGCGGCCAAGCCGTCCATGCCGCGGCGCATGTCGGTGACGCCGGCCACCAGCCAGATCCGGGTGCCGGCCGGCAGTCCGATCATGCCCGCGCGGCCAGACAGTCGAGCACCATCGCCAGCGTGCTACGGCGGACCGCGCCGCGCACGCGCACCGTGGCGCCGTTCAGGACGATCTCGATCTCCGTCGTCAGGCCGCTGGCGCCGGATGTTGCCTCCTGCGGTAGCGCCGGGGCGGTGGTGAGTACCGGCAACAGCAGGGGCAGTTCGGTCACAGCGTGTTCGTGCAGCGGCGTGCCAAACTTGCCAGCCCGGTAGTGGCGACGCCATTTGAACAGCAGATTGGCATTGACGCCGTGCTCCAGCGCGAGTTTGGCCACCGAGATGCCCGGCTCACACGCCAGGCCCGCGAGCCGCCGCTTGAAATCAACCGGATGATTCGGACATCCCTTACGGGTCACCCGGACTCTGCCGTTCGTAGCCACTTTGGTCCCCACCACTTCTTTGGTGGGCACCACTTTGGGCGACCTCAGTCAGCAGGGGAAGACGGTACAGAACGGACGCTTACATTCCAGCGGTAGCCCTTCACGTTTCGCAGGTACAAGAAGCACAGGCCAAAGCCCCAGTTGCGCTGGTTGTGGGTCAGGCGGATCAAGTGATCGGCGATCTCGGCATTCTCGGCCGAGCACTTTGCCTGGTAGTGGTAGCAGGTTTCGCTGATCCCGAATGCCGCACACGCCACGCGTATGCTCGCGCCGCGCTGCTGCACGGCCTGGTAAGCCATCTCACGCCGGCGAGATGGCTTCACCACTTTTTTTCGAGGGCCTCCTTCACGATCTCCGCCTTGAGCCGTTCTTCTGCATACATCTTCTTGAGCCGAGCGTTCTCCACTTCGAGCTCCTTGAGCCGCGCCATCAGCGACGCATCCATGCCACCAAACCTGGCCCGCCACTTGTAGAACGTCGCCGAGCTGATGCCGTGCTCCCGGCACAGCTCCGGAACCGGCTTGCCAGCCTCCGCCTGCTTGAGCACAGCGATGATCTGGCTGTCTGAAAACCTCGATGTCTTCATCTTGTAGAACTCCCTCGATCCGAGAAAATTCTACTTCTGAGCGCCCCTATTTGCCGGGGGGATTACCTACTGAGACAACCGTATATCTTGCGTTAGGCGTTGCGGTGCTTGGAGCACTCGATTTCGCGGAACAGACAAGTGCAGAAAAAGCGGCTCAAGTACTTGACGAATATCTCGACGCGGTAAGGGCAACATCGCAGGCGGCCAAAATACTTACCGCCGCGCTGTCCGTTCTTGTCGAGAAGAAATGGCCACATGCCTCAGTCGTCCCACAGCTCGTCCTATCTGCGTTGTTGCAAAGTCAAAACGCAGGTGACGAGCAGCGTCAACATGCCGTGCAATTGGCTCCCGCGCTTGTCGAGCCGCTCCTGCAAGTAGTTGAGGAGTCTCGCAGTAGGGCGACTGCCTCGGCACGTCACTGGGCGTTGGTTGCGCTGCATCAGATTCCTGCCGTGAATGGGTCTGCCTGGGAGGCCATTGCAAACCGGATCGTTGATTGGGTAGCACACACCACTTGCCCCGCAACTGAGAAGGTAGCCACCAACGACCAGAGCGCCAAGCATCAGGTTCAACTGCTGACGGAGAAGATTGGCACCGCTGCGCCTGGAGTATATAGCGTGCTCGGGGTGCCAATGCGTTTGCACGAACAGGAGCATGACAACTTAGGTGAATATGTGCCGCAGTTGCTGCTCGGCAAGCCACTGACACCGGCGCTAAATGTATTCCTTGCAGCGACGGTTGCTAGTGCTGTAGGGCATACAGGACGGGTCTGGTCTGGCCTAAAGTGGCTTGTGATGCTGAATCCAGTCGATCGCGCAGGTCTTCAGGCAGAGCTTACCCGCCTATCCGCTGTTGCCACAGGATGGGAGCGAGAGTCAGGCATCCATCCCGATGTCCTACAGCAGGTTTGCAGCCTGCTCCTGTGGCTGACAGGAGACGAGCAACTGGAACGCGAAGCCAGCAGGCAAAGCTTAGCTCGGGAGGACTTCAGATACAGCAGGGATTATCTCACCGACCCCGCGCGCAGCTTCTTTGCGCTTGAACACAGACATGTCGACTTGGTGTGGTTGGATACGGAGAGTTCAGCATTCGGCAAGCTTCAGCGTGCCCAAGCATTTTTGCCGGATCCTTCATTGACCTTCCCCGTAAGTCTTGAACAAGGCGTTATCGAGTGGGGTCTGTCGCTTAATCTTGAAGCGATGAACAGCAGCAGGAACTATTCCGCTGAGGACCACACCCTTGACTCCTTTCTGCCTACGGCGTCTCGCGTGTCTCCCCCGGCTGTCGAAGGTGTCGTTGCACGATGGTTCGGAACATTCCACGGCCGCGATGACGAGCGACGCCATTGGGCTGCTATGACGTTGCCGCGCTTCGCTTTGCTAGTTCGACCTGTTGATGTCGCGGCTATCCGCGATATGAGACTCCGACGTCCCGCGAGTCCTAACAAGGACGAACGGATCGTACTTCTCTCTCTTCTTGAAGGGGAGTTGCTGAATGCACCCGTTGATGTTCAACTGGATACATTGGTGACGGAACAGGATGCTTTTATTTCGATAACGTTGGCCGAGGAGTTACGTCCGCCCGAACTCAATACCGTCAAGGATTTCGTCCACCGCTGGGGCCTTGAGAACACTCGGGCGCTGGAGGTGCTTTGTAGCTATGTGATCACCAACCCTAGGCCGCTGGATCACGAGATATTCGATCAACTCGTGCAACACGCACTGAACTCAGACGAGGATCTTAAGACGCTCGCTTTCATGGCCCTCACGGCCTGCAACCCCAAGCAATTTGGCCAAGCACTTGTCGGTGCTGGATGGAAGGCGCTGCCGTCTGCAAATGAGTATCTACAGGACTTCGGATGCAAAGCGGTATTCGCGGCTTCAGAGGAACGCCCCCTGGCAGATATTTCAGATATGGTTACACCGTGGTGCCTGCTCGATGAAGCAGTGAAGCGTGGAGGGAGTCCCGAAGACCTGACTCTGGCCGTACAGGCTATTGATAGGACACTCCAGTGGGATGGTTTTTCATCGTTTCCCATGGTGGCACGCATATCGGTGAAGTCCATTGGCACAAGGAACTCCGTCTCGGTCGAGCCTAACCCGCAGGCCCCGAATGAGGACGGCGGATTCAAGTACGTCGATCCCGATGCGAGATGGGCACATCACCAGGCGGTCAGGGAAACCGGTGAAACTTATCTCCGAAATGCAAAGTCTGCGGGTGCTGTCATGGCAACCCGCGTTGTGAGGATCGAGGCTGCACGAATGCTTGTGGGCCGTTGTCCGGAAGTGGTATCAAGATGGCTTGAAGGCCTTGGCGAACCGACACAAGCTCTCGTCTCCCGGCTTAACCTCGCCGGAGGCCTGTTTCTAGCGCTGTGTGAGGTCCTACTCGAGACCGACGCAATTCGGGGGGCTCAGCTATGGCATGTCCTCAGACGGCACCTTCGCATTCAGTTCGTGGGTGCTGGGGAACTCGACGAACTGCTGCTGATACTGTTCAGAGTCCCTGAAAATGCAGAAGTGCTGGAATTGAGAGAGCAGTTCTACAGTCTTTCTCAAAACGCATCCGACGAGTCGTATCTCGATTTGGCGCTTGCAGCTGTCAGCCAAGGAGGGGCGCCCTGGCTCGAAGCAGCCATCGCTGCCGATGAAGTGGCCACCGAACCCTTCCGGAGGAAACGGGCGATTACGCTTCGAGGGTTCCTTCCCCCCGATCCTTTGTTTCAGGCCAAATGGCGCGAGGGCCTTTGCGTAGGTAGCTGGGACGCGTTACGCATGCGCACTCAGGAGATGAGCAATCGCGCAAGTCAGGCCAGGTATTGGTGGAAGAGTTTCCTAACAGCCCCTGATGCCCTTGTCGCATTCTGCTCGTGGCAAGTGTTCCTTGCGTGCGCAGACAAGATGGCTTGGGTTTGGATGGATTCAGACATTGAGTTCCATAGGGCAGACAACGAGCTTTGGCGGCTTAAGATGCTTCATATGAGGCTCAACGAGTCGGCCCTCAAGTCGGCGCTCAATAGGAAGAGTAAAAAAGGGGCGAATGCTCTCGACAGGCATCTTGTCGGTTGGGATAGCCCAGATAGTTGGTTTACTCATGACGCACTGACTGGACTGGGCTTCTGAAAAGGGCAATCACCTCAAATATTGGTAAAGTCAGTTGCGCTTTCGATTCATGGGATTGCCTTCTGCTTGGCGGTTATCCGCTACAGCATATATGCACCTGCCTCATCCTCGACCAAAGTAGCCAGTCAAAGCAGCAACGTAAAAAGTCCGCTCTGGCCGATTTACAGACGGCCGGAGTTCAATCCACCAAGAGAAACCGCTCCCGCAATTTCTCGACGACTTCTTGTTCCCCCCTCAACCGGAACACCGCCCCCTCATCCTCCGCCCTTTCCTCCAGCACCTCGCAATTCGCGTAGATCTCCTTCCGCAATTGCTGCGCCGACCACGGCAGCAGTAATTCGGCCTCGACGAGATCGCGCTGGAAGAAGGCCACGATGGTCTGCCGTAGCTTGGCCACCTCATCCGGCCGGCGGGCGCTCATGACGATGCAGTCGGGGTATTTGGCGCGCAGCGCGGCTTCGCATTCGGCCTGCACCTCGGCGTCGCCGACGTGGTCGATCTTGTTGAAGACGCGGATGCGCGGGATGTCCTGGGCGTCGATTTCTTCCAGCACCTTGTCGGTGACTTCGAGCTGGCGTTCGAAGCCGGGGTCGCTGGCGTCGATGACGTGGAGCAGCAGGGCGGCGTCCAGCGCTTCGTCCAGGGTGGATTTGAACGAGGCGACCAGGCCGTGCGGCAGGTTCTTGATGAAGCCGACGGTGTCGCTGACGAGCACGCGCGGCACGCTTTCGGGGTAGAGGGTGCGGACGGTGGTGTCCAGCGTGGCGAAGAGCTTGTTGGCGACCAGCACCTCGCTGCCGGTGAGCGCGCGCATCAGCGTGGATTTGCCGGCGTTGGTGTAGCCGACCAGCGCGACGTTGGCGAGGCTCTGGCGGCCCTGGCGGCGGGCGCGCTGGGTCTTGCGCTCGGCTTCCATGGCGACGATTTCCAGCTGCAGTTCGGCGATGCGGTCGCGGATCTTGCGGCGGTCGAGTTCGGTGTGCGATTCGCCGGCGCCACGGCCGCCCACGCCGCTGCGCTGGCGCCCCTGCGGCCCGGCGAGCTTGGCGGCCTCGCGCAGGCGCGGCGCCATGTAGCCGAGGCGGGCGATTTCCACCTGCGCCTTGGCGGCGCGCGAGCGCGCGTTGCGGTGGAAGATCTCGAGGATGACCATGGTGCGGTCCATCACCTCGCAGCCGGTTTCCAGCTCCAGGTTGCGCGCCTGCGAGGGCGAGATTTCATGATCGACCAGCAACGCCTCGATTTCGCCGTAGCGCGGCACGGTGGCGTGCGGCGCGGCCTCGAAGCCGGCCTGGGCGCTGACGAAGTCGCGGATTTCCTGCCGTTTGCCCACGCCGAGGTAGCCGGTGGTGTCGAAGCCGCCGCGCTTCTGCACGAAGGTGTGGACCACCTGGTAGCCGAGCGTTTTCGCCAGCTCGCGCAGCTCGGTGAGCGAGGCTTCGAACTCGGCATCGCTCACGTTGGGGAGTTGGACGGAGGCTGCAACGGCGTAGCGCGGCTTGTCGGCGAGGTCTTTTTGCATTCGGGGGCTGCGAGTAAGGGGAAGGCGGGGATGGTAACCGGCAATCGGGGGCGGCCGCTGCCGGTTTGCACAAATGTGGGCTGCGGTCGACAGTTGCAAGGGGGGCGGCGCGGACAGGCGCAGCGCACACGACGGATTGGGCGGGTGCCGGGGTTTTGCGATACTGCCTCACCCCGCAGCGGCGGGCGCGGACGCCCGGGCCCGCGCCGGCGCGGGGGCATGCGCGCCGATGCGTGTCGATGCGGGTGCCTGGCAATGGCCGCGACAGCCCGCGGCGAGGAGAACAATGTGCAGATCAAATGGCTGGAAGACTTCCTCACGCTCACCGATGCGCGTGCCTTTTCGCGTGCGGCGGAGCGGCGCAACGTGTCGCAGCCGACATTCAGCCGCCACATCCAGGCGCTGGAGGACTGGCTGGGGGTGGAGCTGATCGACCGCCGCGCGCAGGGCGTGCAGCTGACCGCCGCCGGCCGCATCTTCCGCGGCTTCGCCGCCGACACCCTGCGCCGCACCTACGACATGCGCACCGTGCTGCGCGGCCAGTCGCCGGGCACGGTGGATACGGTGCGCTTCTCGGTGGCGCACACCCTGTCGCTGACCTTCTTTCCGCGCTGGCTGAGCGGTCTCAAGGAAGCGCTCGGCCATGTGGTGGCGCGCGTCGGCGCAGTGAATGTGCCGGAAGGCGCGAGCGCGCTGATCGAAGGCGCCACCGACCTGCTCATCATCTACCACCATCCGCAGCTGCCGGTGCTGCTGGACCCGGTGCGCTTTCCCCACATCACGCTCGCCACCGACCGCATGCTGCCGTTTTCGGCACCGCGCGCCGACGGCCGGCCGCGCTACAAGCTGCCCGGCCGGGCAGAGGCGGCAGTGCCTTTCCTGGCGTATTCCAGCGGCACCTACCTTGGCCACGTGGTGGAGATGATCCTGCTGAGCGCGGCCGAGCGCTGCCACTTCGACCGTTCTTTCGACACCCACATGTCCGAGGCCTTGAAAGCCATGGTGCTGGAAGGCCACGGCCTGGGCTGGCTGCCGGAAAGCTGCGTCGGCCGCGACGTGGCCGACGGCCGCCTGGTGCCGGCCGGCCCGGCGCAGTGGAGCTGCACGCTGGAGGTGCGGCTGCACCGCGCGGCGGAGAATGCGAATCCGATGGTGGACAGGATCTGGGGCTTGTTGAGCGGTACGCGCGCCGACGCCTGAGGCAGGAGCCCAGGCGTGTTCCTGGCTGCGCCGACGCCGTGCCCGCTACAGGTCGACTTCCAGTACAGCGGAGCGCGAACGTGAGCGGTGGCGGCGCGGCGTGACGCAGGGAGGCCTTTGGCGGTCTCGTTCCCCGCATGCGGACCATCTCAACGTCGGGAGAATTTCCCGGGTTTTCCCGCCGGCAATCCGGGAAAATCGGCGGGCCATTACTCAAATAATTCTTCGAGACAAATACGATGAGACTGCAATTCACTGCGGGGAACCGGACCGCAGGTCTTCGCCCGCGCCTGTTGGCGCTGGCTGTGCTGGCGGCGTATCAGGGGGGCGCTGTGGGGGCGGAGCCGACGATCCAGTTGCCAGCGGTCGAGGTCATCGGCACCACGCCTCTTCCCGGTATCGGTCTGCCGATCGAACAGGTCCCGGCCAACGTGCAGACGGTCAAGGGCCAGGCCCTCGAAGACCAGCGCAGTCTTACCGTCGCCGATTACATGGCGCAGAACATGACCGGGGTGAACGTCAACGAAACCCAGAACAATCCGTTCCAGCCCAACGTGAATTTCCGCGGCTTCACCGCCTCGCCGCTGCTCGGCACCCCGCAGGGCCTGTCGGTGTACCAGGACGGCGTGCGCATCAACGAGCCGTTTGGCGACGTGGTGAGCTGGGATCTGATCCCGGTCAACGCGCTGGCCAACATGTCGATGATGCCGGGCTCCAATCCGCTGTTCGGTCTCAATACCCTGGGCGGCGCCATTTCGATGCAGACCAAGCGCGGCTACACCCATCGGGGCGGTGCCGTGGAAGTTTCCGGCGGCTCCTGGGGCCGTTACAACGCCCAGGCCGAATTCGGCGGCGTGGCGGCCAACGGCGTGGACTACTTCATCGCCGGCAACTATTTCGACGAGGATGGCTGGCGCGACGCGTCGCCCTCCGAAGTACGTCAGGTGTTCGGTCAGCTGGGCTGGCGGAACGCCACCACCGATCTAAGCATGACCCTGTCGCTGGCCGATAACGACCTCATCGGCAACGGCCTGGTGCAGCGGGAATTCCTGAGCGCCCAAGGGTGGGATGCAATCAACACCAAGCCGGACCAGACCGAGAACAAGCTCGCGTTCTTGAATTTCAACGGCAGCCACTGGCTCAACGACGCCACCATGCTCAGTGCCAATGCCTACTACCGTAACGCGCGTACGCGCACCCTGAACGGCGACGCTAACGACGATATCGATCCGGATGACGCCGATTTCGATCTGTCCGAGTGCGTCGGCGGAGCCGACGAGGACGACGCCGAGATCTCCTGTAGCGGTGCGCTCAATCGCAGCAAGTCACGGCGCGTCGGCTACGGGGTCACCGGGCAGATCAATTTCAACCAGGACTTGCTGGGTCACCAGAATCTGTTCATCGTCGGACTAGGCTATGAGCACAGCCGGACCGATTTCGAACAGACCACTGAGTTCGGCACCATCAACGCCGGGCGCGGCGTCGACGGCATCGGCGTGTTCGGTGACGAGGGCGAGGTGGAGCTGCGCGGGGTCAACCGGACCTGGAGCGTATTCGCGACCGATACCTTCTCGTTCAACAGTGTCTATCACCTGACCGTGTCCGGCCGCTACAACCATACCCGGGTGGAGAACCGCGACCAGCTGATCCCGGACCGCAGCAATCCCGAATCGCTGACCGGCGACCACAGTTTCCGCCGCTTCAATCCGGCAATCGGCCTGGCGATCACGCCGAGCAAGAACCTGTCGTTCTACGCCAGCTATAACGAAGGCAGTCGCGCGCCGACCGCCATCGAACTGGGCTGCGCCAATCCGGACCAGCCGTGCAAGCTGCCCAACGCCATGGCCGGCGACCCGCCGCTCGACATGGTGGTGTCGAAAACCTTCGAAGGCGGCGTGCGCGGCAAGATCGCGAACGGGATCGGCTATAGCGCCAGCCTGTACCGCACCGAAAACACCGACGACATCCAGTTCATTGCCGCCAATTCCACCGGCGCCGGCTACTTCTCCAACGTCGGCAAGACGCGGCGGGAAGGGGTGGATCTTGGCCTGAATGGCGAGATGGGCACGTTCCGCTGGTTTGCCGGATACAGCTACATCAAGGCGACCTACCAGTCCAATTTCTCGATCGCCAATGAGGTCAATTCCAGTGCGGTGGATACCGATTCCGATGGCGACGGGGATACGATTTTCGTCAGCAAGGGCGATCGCCTCCCCGGCATTCCGCGCCATCAGTTCAAGGTGCGCGGCGAATGGCAGGCGCTGCCGCAGTGGACCATCGGTGCCAATGTCGTTGCGTTCTCCAGCCAGTATTCCCACGGTAACGAGAACAACGATCATCGCGGCGCAGGCGGCAAGGTGGCCGGCTATGCCGTTGTGAATCTGGATACCCGTTACAACTTCGGCAACACCGGCTGGCAGCTGTTCGCCAAGGTCAACAACCTGTTCGACAAGAAGTACCACACAGGCGGCATGCTGGGTGAAACCTTCTTCGAGGCCGACGGGACCTTCATGGGCGGCGACGACGAGTTCTCCGCGCTGGTGGCGCCGGGTGCCCCACGCGCAGCGTGGATCGGCGTGCGATACGCATTCGACAAGCCGGCTGGACGCTGACGCGCACTGACCGCCGCCAGCACAACGACGTCGCCAACCGGCGTTGCTCTGCCGCCGTGGTCAGCGCCAGTAGCGCGGATAGCTGCCGCGCTGGCGCAGATTGTTGGCGGCCAGCGCCACCAGCACGATGGTGACCGAGCCGGCCAGCACCGGCGTCAGCAGGAAATCCGCGCCGGCATGGCTGGCCAGCACCACCAGCGGATCGGCGCCGGCGGGCGCGTGCACCGTGCGGGTGAGCTGCATCAGCGCCAGCGCCACGCCGACCGCGATGCCCGCCGCCAGCCAGCCGTCGCCCAGGGTGTGGAGCACCACCAGCCCGACCAGGCTGGCGACGAGGTGGCCGCCGACGATGCTGCGCGGCTGCGCCAGCGGGCTGTCGGGCAGGCCGAAGGCGAGCACGCAGCTTGCGCCGAAGGGCGCCATCTGCCACGGATAGCCGGACAGCTGGGTGAGCCAGCCGGTAAGCGCGATGGCGACGATGGCGCCCAACATCGAGGTGAGCACGAAGGCGGGCGAGGGCGCGGCAGGAGCGGAGGAGTGGACGAGGCGGGCAAGACGGGACATGGACATCTCCGGTGGATGGCAGTGAGCGGTCGGGGCCAAGGGAAGTAGACCGATCTGTGTATCAAGGTAAACCGTTCGGTGTACTTTTGTCTACCGATCGGTTTACTTCGGTGCCTTCCGCGGCCATACTCGGGGCGTCATCTGCCGCCGGAATCGCCATGAACAAGCAGGAACAGCTGGTCGACAGCGCCATGCAGCTCTTCTACCGCCAGGGTTTCCACGCCACCGGGGTGGATCAGCTGAGTCGGGAAGGGGAGGTCACCAAGCGCACGCTGTACCGCTACTTCCCCACCAAGGAAGCGCTGGTGCGGGCGGCGCTGGAACACCGCGACGCGCTTTTCATGGCGCGCATGCGCGCCCACGTCGAAGCGCAACCGCTGGCGCAGCGGCCCGCCGCCTACATCGACTTCATCCTCGCGTGGACGCAGGAGCCGGACTTCCACGGCTGCGCCTTCATCAACGCTGCCGCCGAATACCCGGCGGTGAGCGACGAAGCGCATGCCGTCGCCGCCGCGCACAAGCAGGCGATCCGCGACTATCTCGACCGCATCTGCGTGGAGGCCGGTCTGGCGGAACCGCAAGCGGCCGCCCGCCAGCTCTTCCTGCTCGGCGAAGGGCTGACCGTGGCGGCGCAGGTCGGCGGCTACGATGCCGCGCTGGCGGAAACCGCGCTGGCGCTGGCGGCCGCGCTCGGCAGCGGCTGAGGCTCTCCGCGCTCAACCGGCCTTTTCGAACAGGGTTTCGAGAAAACCACGCGCTTCGCGCCGCAGCCGGCGCCGGGTGGTGATGTCGGCGATCACCCGGTGGTCGTCGTTGCGCACGATCTGGACGTGGTGGTGGAGCACCGCGCCGTGGCGCTCGAACTCGCACAGCTGCAGGTTGAGCGCGCAGCCGACGTCGGCATTGCCGTGGTAGAGCGTGTGGCGCTCGGTGGTGACGCAGGGCGCCGCCGCCGGGCCGAACCAGGCCGCTTCCGCCTGATCGACGAGTTCGTGGAAGCGGGCGAAGTAGAGGAAGCCGGCGCCGTTGAAATGCACCGAAGGGCAGGGGCGGATCAGCTGCGGTGCGTAGCTGTGGCCGGGGCGGCCGCGCGCGGCGTCCTGTTCGCGCCGCGCCTGCAGCCAGGCGCGGTTGTGCGCGGCGAAGCGCTCGCCTTCCTCCAGCGCCGGCACCGCGTCGAAACCGGCCACCGCGCTGCGTACCGCCGAGCTGTTCACGCCGGCGGTCTCGCGCGCGACGAACACCGACAGCATGTCCACCACCGCGCGCAGGCCGTGGCCGACCGACACCACATGCTTGCTGTAGAACTGGGTGCGGCTGACGCGGCCGAGGCTGCTGGCGATCTCCACCACGTCGTTCTCCTGCACCGCATCCAGCTCGGCCTGGCGCAGCCGCACCGAGCGGAAGGCGGGATACACCCGGCGCTGGCGCGCATCGCGCAGCTGCGAGATCGGCAGACCGCAGGCCTGGGCGAGCAGCTGCCAATGGCGATCACCGCATTCGGCCAGCAGCCAGCTTTCGGACAAACCGTTGAGGCCGAGCTGCGGCATGCCGACGCGGTAGCGGCCGGGCGGCATCGCTGCGAGCGGGGCGGGTGGCGCGAGCGGGCGCGGTGCGAACAGGGTAGCGTCGGACATGCTGCTGTCTCCGGTGGCTGGGTGGATCAGGCGACGGCGGCCTGAGGAGCATCGCCTGCGCCGTCGTCGGCGCCGGCCAGCCGTTTGCCGATCACCTCCGCCAGATGGCGCGCATCGTCCGCCACGCCCAGGAAGCGCCCGGAGCCCCAGGTGTTCAGCCACGGCAGCCCCAGGAAATACAGCCCCGGCACCGGCGACACGCCGCGGGTGTATTTCGGGTTGCCGCGGCCGTCGAAGGCGGGCAGTTCGATCCAGCGGTAGTCGGGGCGGAAGCCGATCGCCCACACGATGCTGGTGATGCCGGTGGCGTCGCAGTCGAGCGCCAGCGGATCGGACTCCGGCGCCCATGCCTTCTCGAAGGGCGCTTCTTCCGGCGCGTCGATGCCCTTGGCGGCGATGTACTTGTCGATGTCGCGGCGGATGCTCACATACACCTCGTCGGCGTCGTCGAGGTTCTGCGTCAGGTCGGGCAGGAATTCGAGGCGGCCGCCCTGGATGCCGGCCATGCTGCCGTAGAGCTTCACGCCCTCCAGCGCGAACTTGCGCAGGTCGATCTCGTGGCCACCATCGCGGCCGGTCATGTAGTGGTTGGTCTTCTCGCGCGCCTTCTCGCCGAGCGGATGGCGGTCGATGGTGAGTTCGTAGTAGCCCATGTCCATCAGCCACTCGGTGGCCTCGCGGCCGCGGTACACGCGCGGCGAGCGCGGCGCCGGGCCAACGCACAGATGCACCTTGCGGCTGGCCAGGTGCAGGTCTTCCATGATCTGCACGCCGGATTGCCCCGACCCGACCACCAGCACCTCGCCTTCCGGCAGCGACTGTGGATTGCGGTAGTCCACCGAGTGGATCTGCTTGATGTGCGCCGGCAGGCTGGCCGCGTAGGCCGGCACGATGGGGATGTCGTAGCCGCCGGTGGCGACCACGATGTGATCGGTGCTGAACTGGCCGGCGCTGGTCGTCACCTCCAGCCGGCCCGACTTGCCGCGCACCACATGCTGCACGCCCACGCCTTCGACGATGGGCGGCGCGGTCTTGCGGGCGAAGGCTTCGACGTATTCGGCGATCTGGTCCTTGAGCATGAAGCCCTGCGGATCGTCGCCCTGGTAGGGGAAGTCGGGCAGGCGGCACTGCCAGTTGGGGGTGACCAGGCAGAAGGTGTCCCAGCGGTCGTTGCGCCAGGAATGGGCGACGCGGTTCTTCTCGAACACGATGTGCTCAATGCCGTGCTGCTGCAGGCAGTAGCTGATGGAAAGCCCGGCCTGGCCACCGCCGACGACGATGACAGGGTAGTGCGAGCGCGACAGCAGCTGGGTGGATTGCGGGAAGAGGGTGTTCATGGAGGGCTCCTGCATGATGCGATGGTGGATGCGTGTGAGGAAGGGCAGTGCTCAGCGCGCGCCCGGTTTGAAGGCCTGGACGGCGACGCTGCCGTCCGGCGTGGATTCGAAGTCGCGGGCGCGTTCGCGGATGCGGCCGAGCTGGTCCATGGCGCTGGAGCAGTAGAAGCCGTACTTCTCCCGCACCCGTTCGCTGGCCACGGTCAGCGCCTGTTCGCAGCGGGAGACGAATTCCGCCACCGGGTAGCTCTGGCCGGGGGCGAGGTAGTCGCCGATCACCAGCGAGGGCGAGTAGCAGTTCTCTTCCTGGCCGTCGGGCCAGCGCACGTGGAAGTACATTTCAGGCATGGTCGAACTCCGTTCGGGGTAGGGCGTTGAGCAGATCGGTGTAGGCGGCCAGGTGTGCGCGGGCGCAGCCGGGCCAGTCGTGGTGCTTTGCCACCGCGTGGCCGGCGGCGACGAGGCGGGCGCGGGTGCCGGGCATCAGCGCGTGGCACATCGCGCGGGCAATGGATTCCGGGTCGGCCGGATCGGCCCACAGGCAGTCGTTGGTGCCGAGGAAATCGGTGAAGGGGGCGAGGCGCGACACCGCCACCGGGGTGCCGCTGGCCATGGCTTCGACGATGGCGAGGCCAAAGCCTTCCACCAGCGAGGCGAACACCAGCGCGTCAGCGATGCGGTAGAGCGCCGGCATCTCGTCGTCGGCGAGCACGCCGGCGAGCACCACGGGTTCTCCCGGGCCGGTGGCCAGGCCCTCGTCCGCCAGCGCGGCGTCGAACTGGCGGCGGTAGGCGCCGTGGTCGAGCAGGCTGGCGCCGCCGGCGATCACCAGCTGGGCGTCGATCAAGATGTGGCGCAGGCGGGCGAAGGCGCGCAGGGTGGCGACGGTGTTCTTGCGCGCTTCGATGCCGCCGACGGCGAGGAAGATCGGGCCGGTGCCCAGGCCGAGGCGGGCCTTCAGCGCCGCGTCCGCCGCGCTGGCAAGCGGCGTGAAGCGCGCGGTATCGACGCCGTTGCCGACGATGTCGGCGGCGAGACCGAAGCGGTCGCGCAGCTGCTGCTGCCAAGTCGGGCTGACGCACAGCAGGCGGTCGGCGCCAAGGATGGAGCGGGCTTCGAGCGCATCCACCGCGGCGTCGCCATAGCTCGCGTCGAGGTGGTGCACCGTGCGGACGTAGCCGGGGATGAGGCCGCGTTGCCGCAGTTCCAGCAGCGCGTTGGCGCCGATGCCGTCGTGGGCGTGAAAGACGTCGAAATCCGCATGACCCGGCCGGGAAAACCATTCCACGAAGGTCGCGATGCGCGCTTCGACCAGCCCGCGCAGGCCGGCGGGGGGCGCGGCTTCCGGGATCAGCCGGGTTTCGCAACGGGTGGCGCGAAAGAAGCGCGCGCCGGCCGGGCCGGGGGCATGCACCGTCACCGCATGGCCGAGCGCGGTGAGCGCCTCGGCCAGTTCCAGGCAATGGACCACGCCGCCGCGCGGGTTGATCGAATGGGTGAGCAGCGCGATGCGCAGCGGACGTTCAGGCAGCATGGCGCGCCTCCGTTCCGGCGTTGGGCGCGATGCCCATCAAGGGTTCGTCTGCGAGATCCCAGAACACTGCGCGCTCCTCGCCCAAGCCGACCTCCAGCCGGCTGCCCGCGGTGATTTCGCCGATGGCGGCGGCGGCGATGTCGCGGGCGTGGAAGCGCGCGATCAGCTCGTCCGCCTGCTGCGGCCGGCAGGCGAGCAGGTAGCCGAAGCTGGGGAAGCTGCGCAGCCAGCGCGCGAGGTCGACGCCGGCCGGGCGCGGCACGCTGTCGAGCGCGATGCGGGCGCCGACCCCGGAACATTCGATCAGCATCAGCGCGGTGCCGAGCAGGCCGGCCTGGCTGATGTCCTTGGCGGCATGCGCCAGCCCGGCTTCGGCGATGGCCGGCAGCAGGGCGAGGTCGTCGCGCAGGCGCTGCGGTGGCGCGTCGAGGGCGGCGCACCAGTTGTCGAAGGGCTCGCGGTAGCTGCCGCGCAGGTCGATGGCGGCGACCAGCACATCGCCCGGCCGCGCGGCGAAGCTGCTGAGCAGGTGCCTGGCTTCGCCGAGCACCGCCACCGCCAGCTGGGCCTGCGCGGTGCGGGTGTTGCTGTGGCCGCCGACGATGGGTACGCCGTAGGCCTGCGCCGCCGCCGTCATGCCGGCCATCACTGCCTGCGCCTGCTGGTGGCCGTCGCTCCACAGCGCATCAACCACCGCCAGCGGGCGGCCGCCCATTGCGGCGATGTCCGAGAGATTCACCATGACCCCGCACCAGCCGGCGAACCAGGGGTCGTGGGCGACGAAGGCGTTGATGAAGCCTTCGATGGCGAACAGCAGGTGGCCATCGCCGTGCGGGATCGCGGCGCAGTCGTCGCCTAGCCAGGCGTCGGCGCCGGGCAGCGCCGCCGTGCCGAGGGCGGCCAGCACGCCGTCGATGTCGCGCTTGTGGGCGATGCCCTTGTGTGCGCGCAGTTCGGCGACGAGTTGCTGGAGTGGGGTGGCGGCCATGCTCAGCGCCCCCGCCGCAGTTGGACCTGCATCGCCTCGCCGGCCGCGAAGGCCGGGTAGTGGGCGAGGTCGGCTTCCATCAGCCTGTGCGGCTGGCCGTGCAGCGCGATGGCGGCGACGCTCGCCCAGTGCAGGCGCTCGAACAGCGTGACGTTGCGCTCCTGCACCTGGGCGATGAAGCGCGTGCAGCCCAGGGTGTTGGCGCTGCGCACCGCGAGCTGGATGAGGGCGCCGCCGATCGCGCCGATACGGCGGAAATCCGCCGCCACCGCCAACCGCGAGCCTTGCCAGACGCCGGGTTCGAGGCGATGGATGCGCACCGTGCCGACCACCGGGCCGGGCGCGCCGCCGTCGTCCGGCAGCGGGCGGGCGACCAGCGTGATGGCGTGGCCGTCGATGGCGTCGGCATCGTCGCCGGCGAACAGGCCCTGTTCGTCGCAGAACACCGCGCGGCGCAGCTGCAGCGCGGCGGCGCGGGTGCCCGCATCGGCGTGGGTGACGAGGTAGTGACGCGGCAGCTGCAACCGGGCCGCGAGCGGCAAGGGGGCGTTCATCGTGCGGCCTCGTAGCTCGACAGCGCCGAGCAGGCGCCGCACTTGCCGCAGCCGGCCTTCATCGCGCGGGCGGACAGGCCGCCCTCGTAGAGCATGTCGGCGAGCGGGGCGAGCACCGAATCCATGAAGGCGGCGCTGGGCGTCGGGTGGTCTTCCAGCGGCGTGCCGGAGATGGGTACGAAGGGCACGACGAAGGGATAGACGCCGATGTCCACCAGCCGCCGGCAGGTGTCCAGGATGGCGTCGCGGCTGTCGCCGAGGCCGGCGAGGATGTAGGTGGAGACCTGGCCGCGGCCGAACACCTCCACCGCAGCGGCGAAGGCTTCGTCGTAACGTTCCACCGGGATCGCCGCCTTGCCCGGCATGATGCGCTGGCGCAGCGCCGGGGTGACCACTTCCAGGTGCATGCCCAGGGTATCGACGCCGGCATCGCGCACACGGCGGAACCAGGCGAAGTCGTCGGGCGGCTCGAACTGGGCCTGCAGCGGCAGATCGACCGCGGCGCGGATGGCCTCGGCGCTTTCGCACATGATGCGGGCGCCGCGGTCGGGCGTGGGCGGGGTGCCGGTGGTCATCACCATGTGGCGCACGCCGTCGAGCAGCACCGCGGCGCGGGCGACCTCGGCCAGCTGTTCCGGCGTCTTGCGGGCGACGGTGCGGCCGGCGGCGAGCGACTGGCCGATGCTGCAGAACTGGCAGCTCTTCGTGCGGCTCTGGTAGCGGGTGCAGGTCTGCAGCACGGTGGTGGCGAGCACGTCGGTGCTGTGCAGCGTGGCGATGTGGCTGTAGGGCACGCCGTCCAGCGTCTGCAGCCGGTAGAAGCGCGGCTGGCGGGCGAAGGCGATGCGCGCCACATGCTGGCCGTCGCGCTTGATCGTCGCCGCGCCGTCGGTGTCCGGCGGCGAGGCAAGATAGGGCGAATTGAGCGCGCGGCCGGTGTGGATGGGGATCATCACCGGACGGCCGTCGATCAGCACGGTGGCGTGGTCCGACGGCCCGGCGCCGCCGCGCCGGCTGTGGATCTCGGACGGCACGCCTTCCAGGCGGAAGCCGTGGCTCTGCAGTTCAGAGATCAGCTGTTGCGGGCGCAATGCGGTCGTCGTCGACATGGTCGGCTCCTGCCTGAGAAGGGAAAGGGAGGGACGCAGCCAGCTGCGTGTGCAGCGCCGGCTTGGGGGCGAGGTCGGCGTGCAGCGACAGCAGTTCCGGCCGCGCGTAGTGGCCGACCGAATCCATCATCCGCTTGCGCTTGGTGACCAGCCGCATGTCGAGGTCGGCCACCAGCATGCCTTCGCCCTCGGTGAGCGGTTCGCAGACGTAATTGCCTTCCGGCGACACGATGGCGGTGTGGCAGCCGCCGCGCAGCGCGCGCTGCATCGCCGGGTCGGGGGTGATGGACTCGATCTGCGCGTCGGTCAGCCAGCCGGTGGCGTTCACCACGAAGCAGCCGGATTCCAGCGCGTGGTGGCGGATGGTCACCGCCATCTGGTCGGCGAAGATCTGGCCGACCATCGAGCCGGGGAACTGCGCGGCGTGGATTTCCTCGTGCTGCGCCATCAGGGTGTAGCGAGCGAGCGGGTTGTAGTGCTCCCAGCAGGCGAGCGCGCCGATGCGGCCGATGCCGGTTTCCACCACCTTGAGGCCGCTGCCGTCGCCTTGGCCCCACACCATGCGCTCGTGGTAGGTCGGGGTGATCTTGCGGCGCTTGAGTACCAGCGCGCCGGTCTCGTCGAAGATCAGCTGGGTGTTGTAGAGCGAGCCGT
This sequence comes from Azoarcus sp. DD4, assembly GCF_006496635.1. NCBI lineage: Bacteria > Pseudomonadati > Pseudomonadota > Betaproteobacteria > Rhodocyclales > Zoogloeaceae > Azoarcus > Azoarcus sp. DD4. The sequence continues at coordinate 3,366,982 of NZ_CP022958.1, read as the reverse complement.
GGTCGCGTTCGTTGACGCCGAGCACGACGACCGCGCCCGCCCGCCGCGCCGCTTCGCCCACGGCCAGGGTGACCGGGCCGGGCACCGTCACCGCGCGCTCGTAGAGCTCGAGGTGGGCGGCGCCCATCGTCACCGCCGGCTGGATGAAGGAGAAGTAGGGGTAGTAGGGCACGAAGGTCTCGGGGAAGACCACCATGCGCGCGCCTTTCTCACCGGCTTCCAGGATGGCGCGGCAGACTTTGTCCACCGTGCCGTCTGCGGATTCCAGGTCGGGCGCCATCTGCACCGCGGCGACGCGGACGATACGCGGGGTCGTCATGCTCATCTCCTCGCGGCGGCGCTTAGAGCGTCCAGGTGTTGACGACGAAGGCGTTGTCGCGCTTGGCGAGCAGCTGGATGTCCATCACGTCGAGCGGGCTGATCGGGCGGATGCCGGGGATCAGCGCCGGTTCGCCGTGGCCGTAGAGCGCCTGCAGCGCGAAGCGGCACGCATAGACCTTGCCGCCTTCCTCGATGAACTTGGCGATCTGCTTGTTCATTGCCAGGTGGCCGGGGAAGGCTTCGTCGCCGATGCGCGGAAAGCCGCGCTGCACGCCCAGGGTCACGCCCGGGCCGTAGAGCAGGATGGTGGTGTCGAAACCCTTGCGCAGCAGGCGGGTGGCCTGCAGCAGGTTGACCAGGCCGATTGAGCCTTCGAAGGCGACGGTGTGGAAGGTCACCAGCGCCTTCTGGCCGGGTTCGGCCTTGACGTCCTCGAACACTTTCTCTTCGTAATCGACGAAGAAATCACCGGCGGCATGGGGGGGCAGGGTCACAGCGGGCATGTCGGTTCCTTTGTTCAGTTGGGATCGAATGCGCGCCGCGGAGGGGGGCGAGGTCGGTTGCCGGATGATCCGCCGCGGTGCGCAGGATCAATTTAGCAATCGATGTGCCATCAATGATGCAATATTGTATGCATACAATAAAGCACAGTGATGGCAAGGGAAAGTGCGATCAGCTCGTCGTTCGGCGTAGCGAAAGTCCGGCAACGCATGGCGTTGTTGACGCACAGCGACTGTGCGCGGACCGGCTGAGTGCGCACGTCAATTGTGCATGTATTGTATGCATGCAATTGTGTGGCGAGCGACGAGATGGCCAGCGAGAGCGGCGGATCGATGATCCGCCGGGGATGAGAACGGAGCGTGCTGCACGCCGGCCAGGGGATGGGCCGGCGGGGCTCAGACGATGGACGAATAGATTGCCGGCGGATGCGACAGCGCCGCACCCACCAGCTCCATCGCATGGCTGACGTCGGCGCGGCTGGCGGTGCCGCCGAGGCAGATACGTACCGCCTCCACCGCCGGGCCGCCGACCAGGAAAGCGTCGCTGGTGACCACGCCGATGCCGCTGGAGCGCAGATGGGTGGCGAAGCTCACCCGGCTCCAGCCTTCCGGCAGCGGCAGCCACAGGTGGAAGCCGTCGGGCGAGGCGAGGTAGCTCACGCCCGCCAGTGCCTGTGCCGCCAGTAGCTGGCGGGCGCGCGATTCTTCGCGGACGAAGGCGACCAGCGCGTCGCCGGTGCCGTCGGCGATCCACTCGGTGGCGATCGCCATCGACAGCGGCGGCGCCATCACCGACACCGCGCGCAGGATGGCGGACAGGCGCGGCAGCTGGCGGGTATCCGGCACCGCGAGGTAGGCGATGCGCAGGCCGGCGCCGATCGTCTTCGACAGCCCGCAGACATGGTAGGTGAGCTCGGGCAGCAGGCTGAAGAAGCTGGGCGGCGGCGCCTCGGGCAGCAGGCTGTAGGGATCGTCCTCGATGATGGGGACGCGGTGGCGCGCGGCGATCTCGGCCAGCGCCTCGCGGCGGGCGAGCGGCATCGTCACCGTGTTGGGGTTCTGCAGCGTCGGGTTGCAGTAGAGCGCCGCCGGCTGGCTGTCGCGGCAGGCGGCTTCGAAGGCTTCCGGCAGGATGCCGTCGCGGTCGGCGGCCAGGCCGATCAGGCTGATGCCGTGCAGCGCGGCGAGCGCGCGCACGCCGGGGTAGGTGATGTTGTCGCAGCAGATGCGGCCGCCGCCGCTGCCGACCAGCAGGCTGAACAGCGCGTTGAGCACGCTGTGGGTGCCGGGGCAGACCAGCACCCGGTCAGGGCTGGTGGTGATGCCGCGCCGCGCCAGCCACTGCACCGCGGCGTCGCGCTCGTCCGGCCCGCCGCCGAAGGGCTGGTAGCGCAGCAGGCCGCGGATGTCGCCGCACAGCCGCTTCATGCCGGTTTCCATGCGCGCCAGCAGCTCGGGCCGGTCGGGCTCGGGCGGCAGATTCATCGACATGTCGATCAGCGGCGCGCGCGCCGGTGCCGGCCGGCTGCGCGGACAGGCGTCGGCGCGCACGAAGGTACCCTGGCCGACACGGGCGTCGGTCAGCCCGCGGCGCTGGGCCTCGGCGTAGGCGCGGCTGATGGTGGTGAAGTTGTAGCCGAGCACGTCGGCCAACTGGCGCTGCGGCGGCAGCTGCGCGTTGGCTGCCAGCCGGCCCTGGCGGATGTCGTCGGCGATGGCATCCGCGATGGCGAGGTAGGCCGGCTTGTCGGTGGCGATGGAGGTCGGCGTCCAGATCTGTTTGTGGGTGCGCATCGAGACATACAAGCGAATGAATTGACGGCATTGTATGCATCTGATGCGATCAAGTCATCGTTGATCGTGCCGGCATGCTCCGGGACATGGAGAGCCTGAACGGCAGCGTCGGTCGCTTTCGCGCCCTGGCCAGGGCTGAGGCGTATGCCGATGGCAGCGGTCCGGCGGGAATGTGATATACATTCCGCCCTCCCCAACATCGATGGCAAGCATGGTGAAGACTGCACAGACGCATCCTGTTGTGTTCGGAACGGAGGACATCCTCCGCAGCCTGTGCGATTCGGTGGCAAAGGTGCTGACGGTCGCCACCGGCAGCCGGATCCACTACGCGAGCATGGTCCAGCGCATCCACAAGACCTGCCTGAAGCCGGATATCGGCTGCTTCGTGCTGTTCGACGGCGGTTTTTCCGGGTTGGTGGTCATCAACTTCTCGGCCGCTGCTGCAATGGAGTTGTACGAGCAGTACATGCTCAACATGGGCATGGGGCGCGAGGACCTCGCCACCGCCTTCACCTCGGACGAGGTGGGCAACGTGATGGGCGAGTTGATGAACCAGAGCGTGGGCGACTTCACCGGCAAGATCTCGCGCGAGCTGCAGACCCAGATCACCCAGAACCAGCCCAAGATGCTGGCGCTGACCAAGCAGGTGATGCTGAGCGTGGATACCCACCTGGACCGCCCGGAGGCGCGTCGGGTCAGCTTCTACACCGGCCGCAACAACATCTTCTATCTCGAGCTGGCGATCGACCGCACCGAGTTCATCCAGCTGAACGAATTCGACGCCGACGAGGCGCCCGATCCCGATGCGCTGATCGAGCAGGCCCACGCGGCCGGCGCCGGGCAGGCTGACGTGTCCGCGCCGGCGGAAGCCGCGGCCGACGATGACGCCGACGCGCTGTTGAAGTCGCTGGGGATGTAGCCGGGCGCGGCCGGTTTCAACTACCGGCCGCTCATCGGATAGCCGTCAGCGACGGGCTGCGCCGCCTCGGCACTGTGGCCGGAGCACGACGGTGCGAAGGTGCCGATGCCGCCGTTGCAGGCGGTCCCCGCCTTGCACGGGCTTCTGCGCGCAGATCAAGCGTGCCGTCTCAGAGGCTCAGGCCTGCCAGCCCCATCAACTGCCGGATCAGCCAGGCGACGACGCCGAGCGCTGCCACGCTGGCGGCCCAGATCACGACTAGCCAGCCGAGGCGGCCGAGGTGCGACGCCCTGCGTTCTTCCGATGGGCTGTCCATCAGTGGTAGCCCGCACTGGCATCGACCTTGCCGCGGAAGACGTAGTAGCTCCAGGCGGTGTACATCAGGATCAGCGGAATGATGAGCAGGGCGCCGACGAGGGCGAAGCCCATGCTCTGCGGCGGTGCTGCGGCCTGCCAGATGGTGATGCCAGGCGGGATGACGTTGGGCCAGATGCTGATGCCCAGCCCGCTGTAGCCGAGGAAGACGAGGCCGAGCGTCAGCAGGAAGGGGCCGCCTTGCGGCGTGCCGCGGAGCTGCTTCAGCAACTGCCGGACGGCCAGCAGCACGAGTACCGGTACCGGGGCGAACCACAACATGCCGGGCCAGGTGAACCAGCGTGCGGCGATGCTCTCGTGCGCAAGCGGCGTCCACAGGCTGATGACGCCGATGACGGCGAGCAGCGCCCACACCAGCGGGCGCGCGAGCGCGATCATGCGGGCCTGCAGCGCGCCCGCGGTCTTCATGATCAGCCAGGTGCAACCGAGCAGGGCGTAGGTGGCGACCAGCCCCAGTCCGGTGAACAGCGCGAACGGCGTCAGCCAGGCGAAGGCGCTGCCGGCGTAGGCACCGTTGGTGACGGGGATGCCCTGGATGAAGCCGCCGAGCGTGACCCCCTGGAAGAAGGTCGCGACCAGCGAACCGCCGATGAAGGCCTTGTCCCACCAGGGGCGGTGGGCGTCGTCCGCCTTGAAGCGGAACTCGAAAGCGACGCCGCGGAAGATCAGCCCGAGCAGCATCAGGATCAGCGGCAGGTAGAAGGCGGTGAGCACCACCGAGTAGGCCAGGGGAAAGGCCGCCAGCAGTCCGGCGCCGCCCAGCACCAGCCAGGTCTCGTTGCCGTCCCACACCGGGGCGACGGTGTTCATCATCACGTCGCGGTCGCCCTTGGCCGGCACGAAGGGGTAGAGCAGGCCGATGCCGAGGTCGAAGCCGTCCATGACCACGTACATCATGACGCCGAACAGGATGATCACGGCCCAGATCAGCGGAAGGTCGATGCCCATGGCGTTCAGCTCCGTGCGGGAAGGGAAATGATGTCATCGGCGGCGGCCGACAGTGGTCGTGCCGGCGTGTGTGGCTGGCCGGGCCCGCCCGGCAGCGGATGCTCGCCCTCGTGCTCGACCGGGCCGACGCGGATGAGGCGCAGCAGGTAGGCGATGCCGATGCCGAAGACCACGACATAGACCACGACGAACAGCGCCAGGCTCAGCCCGAGCTGGCCGGCACCGACCGGCGACACCGCGTCGGCGGTGCGTTGCAGGCCGTACACCACCCAGGGCTGGCGGCCGATCTCGGTGGTGAACCAGCCGGCCAGCAGGGCGATCAGGCCGCTCGGCCCCATCCACAGCGCGAAGCGCAGCAGCGGCCGCGAGCGGTAGAGGCCTTGGCCGCGGCGCGCCCACAGGGCCCACAGCGCGAGTGCGATCATCAGCAGGCCGAGCCCGACCATGATGCGGAAGGACCAGAACACGATGGTGGCATTGGGGCGGTCTTCCGGCGGGAATTCCTTCAGGCCGGGGAACTGGCCGTCCAGCGAGTGGGTGAGGATAAGGCTGCCAAGGTGGGGGATTTCGATTGCAAAGCGGGTTTCCTCGCGGGCCATGTCGGGCAGGCCGAACAGGATGAGCGGCACGCCCTCGCCGGGCTTGTTTTCCCAGTGGCCTTCCATCGCGGCGATCTTGGCGGGCTGGTGCTGCAGGGTGTTGAGGCCGTGGGCGTCGCCTACCAGCACCTGGATCGGGGCAGCGACCAGCAGCATCCACATCGCCATCGACATCATCTTGCGGATCGCCGCGTTGTCGTTGCCGCGCAGCAGGTGCCAGGCAGCCGAAGCGGCAACGAGCAGCGCGGTGCACAGGAAGGCGGCGATGCCCATGTGGGCGAGGCGGTAGGGGAAGGACGGGTTGAAGATCACCGCCAGCCAGTCGGTCGGCACCACGCGGCCGTCGATGATCTCGAAGCCGGCCGGCGTCTGCATCCAGCTGTTGGAGGCGAGGATCCAGGTGGCCGAGATCAGCGTGCCGATGGCGACCATCACCGTCGAGAAGAAGTGCAGCCCGGGGCCGACCTTCTTCCAGCCGAACAGCATGACGCCGAGGAAGCCGGCCTCGAGGAAGAAGGCGGTGAGCACCTCGTAGGCGAGCAGCGGGCCGGTGACGCCGCCGGCGAAGGTGGAGAAGAAGCTCCAGTTGGTGCCGAACTGGTAGGCCATCACCAGCCCGGACACCACGCCCATGCCGAAATTGACCGCGAAGATCTTCGACCAGAAATGGTAGAGGTCGCGGAACACCGTCTGGCCGGTGCGCAGCCAGCAGCCCTCCAGCACGGCGAGATAGCTCGCCAGGCCGATGGTGATCGCCGGGAAGACGATGTGGAAGGAAACCGTGAACGCGAACTGGATTCGCGCCAGCAGCAATGCATCGAGATCCGACATGGCGGGCGATCCCCGTGATGGTCAAGGCGGTTGAATGACAAGCCCGCGCCGCTTTCCGTTCCATCGGCTCGGCTTTGGGTCGGGATTACTGGTAGCTCACCGAGTAGTCGTCGAAGGCGCGCAGCGCCGCTTCGGCATCCTGGTCGGCGCGCAGCGCGAAGGCGTCGAAGCCGCAGCGGCGCAGGAAGTAGAGCTGGTCGCGCAGCACATCGCCGACGGCGCGCAGCTCGCCGCGGTAGCCGTGGCGTTCGCGCAGCAGGCGGGCGGTGGAGTAGCCGCGGCCGTCGGTGAACACCGGGAAGTTCACCGCGATCAGGCTCAGGCGCGGCAGATCGGGGACGAGCGCTTCGAAGTCGTCGTCCGGCTGCAGCAGCACGCCGGTGTCCGGATGCGGCTGCAGTCCGGCGCTGCGCCACAGCAGCCAGCGGGCGAGGCCGACGATGGCCGGCTGGCCGGGATCGGCGCCGTCTTCGTCGGCGAGCAGCGGGCGCGGGTCGTAGTCGATGCGGTCAAGCCTGAGGATGCGCGTCATGGTCGGCTCCGTAGAGGTGTTGCTTGAAGGATTCGTGGCCGATGCGGCGCAGGGTGTCGACGAAGACTTCGCCGTCGCGACGCTGCAGGCGATAGAGGCCCACCACCTTCTCCACCACCGCTGGCACTTCCTCGGCGCGGAAGGACGGGCCGACGATGCGGCCGATGGCGGGCGGTCCGTCCTGGCTGCCGCCCAACGTCACCTGATACCACTCCTCGCCGTTCTTATCGACACCGAGTATGCCGATGTTGCCGATGTGATGATGGCCGCAGGCATTGACGCAGCCCGAGATGTTGAGCGTCAGCGGGCCGATGTCGGCGGCCGCGGCGTCGTCGCCGAGGCGGCGCTGGATGGCCTCGGCCACCGGCAGCGAGCGGGCGTTGGCGAGCGAGCAGAAGTCGCCGCCGGGGCAGCACACCACGTCGGTGGCGAGGCCGATGTTGGCGGTGGCGAGCCGGTGGTCGGCGGCATCCCGCCACAGCGCGTGCAGGTCGGCGCGGCGCACCTGCGGCAGCACCAGGTTCTGTTCGTGGCTGACGCGGATCTCGCCCGCGCTGTAGCGCTCGGCCAGCTCGGCGACGGCGTCCATCTGCGCGGCCGTGGCATCGCCGGGCGGATTGCCGGTCTGCTTCAGCGACAGCGTGACGATGGCGTAGCCCGCGAGCCTGTGGGCGGCGACGTTGCGCGCCAGCCAGCGCTGGAAGGCGGGGTCGCCGTGACCGGCGAGGCCGTTCTCCGCTGCATCGGCCGGCGTCGCTGCGGGGCTGCGGAAATGGGCTTCCATCGCGGCGAAGCGGTCGTCGTCGATGCGGGCCGGACCGCCGCGCAGGTAGTCCCATTCCTTGTCGACTTCGGCGGCGAAGGCCTCGGGGCCGAGCTCCTTCACCAGGATCTTGATGCGCGCCTTGTACTTCTTGTCGCGCCGGCCGTGGCGGTTGTAGACCCGCAGGATGGCGTCGAAATAGCTCAGCAGTTCGTGCCGCGGCAGGAAGGTCTGGATGCGGTGGCCCACCATGGGCGTGCGCCCCAGCCCGCCGCCGACGAAGACCTCGAAGCCGATCTCGCCGTCGTCGCGGCGCAGGGCGCGTGCGCCGATGTCGTGAAAGCTGACCGCGGCGCGGTCGTTGGGGCTGCCGGTCAGCGCGATCTTGAACTTGCGTGGCAGGAAGCTGTATTCCGGCGAGAGCGTGGACCACTGGCGCAGGATCTCGCAGTAGGGCCGAGGGTCCAGCACCTCGTCGGCGGCGACGCCGGCGTAGGGGTCGGTGGTGATGTTGCGGATGCAGTTGCCCGAGGTCTGGATGGCGTGCATCTGCACCGTGGCGAGTTCGGCCAGGATGTCCGGCGTTTCTTCCAGCCGCACCCAGTTGAACTGGATGTTGCAGCGGGTGGTGAAGTGGCCGTAGCCGCGGTCGAAGTCGCGCGCGATGCGGGCGAGCATGCGCAGCTGCGGCGAGGACATCGTGCCGTAGGGAATGGCCACCCGCAGCATCGGCGCATGGCGCTGGATGTAGAGGCCGTTCTGCAGGCGCAGCGGGCGGAAGTCGTCTTCGGACAACTCGCCGGCGAGGAAGCGGCGCATCTGGTCGCGAAAGCGCAGCACGCGTTCGTCTACCAGGCGCTGGTCGGTATCGTCGTATTGGTACATGCGGGGTCTCTGTCGGGGTCGGGCGGCGGATCAGGGCAGCAGGAAGACGCTCTGCTCGGTGACTGTGGTGGGCGGGCCGTCGAGCGCCTCGACCTGGAAGCGGATGGTCTGCGCGCCGGACTTGCCGGGCTCTGGCTGGGCGGCCACCGTCAGCGGCACCGGCAGCACGCTGCCGCTGGCGACGTGGAAGGTGTCGCCGCCGGTGAGGCGGGCACCGGCCGGGCCGTCGACGCGGATGCGGAAGGCGCGCGGTTCTTCCAGCATGTTCACCAGCTTGAGCGTGTAGGTGTTCTCGATGCTGCCGTCGGCGGCTTCCTGCAGCAGGGCGTGGCGGTCGCGCAGCACGTCGACCTGCAGCGGCACGCGGTGAGCCAGCATCCAGGCGCCGAGCAGAGTGAAGACCACCATGGTGGCGAGATAGACCGCGGCGCGCGGGCGGGCGAGGGCGGCGAGCAGGCCACCCGTGGTGGTGCCGCATGGCGCGGCGAGTTCGCGCTCGGAGGCGAAGCGGATCAGGCCGGTGGGCGTGCCGACGCGGTCCATCACCTCGTCGCAGGCATCGACGCACAGCCCGCAGTTGATGCACTGGTACTGCAGGCCGTCGCGGATGTCGATGCCGGTGGGGCAGACCTGCACGCACAGGCTGCAATCGACGCAGTCGCCGCGGCCCGCCGGTTTGTCCGCAAGTTTGGCGGTGGCGCTGCCGCGCAGCCGGCGCGGTTCGCCGCGGCGGCTGTCGTAGCTCACCGTGCGGGTGTCGGCATCGAACATCACGCCCTGGAAGCGCGAGTAGGGGCACATGTGCATGCACACCATCTCGCGGGCGAAGCCGGCCTGCAGGTAGGCGAAGGCGGCGTAGAAGAACACCCAGAAGCCTTCCCAGGGGCCGAGTTCGCCGGGGCCGAGGTTCCACAGCAGTTCGCGGATCGGGGTGAAGTAGCCGACGAAGCTGATGCCGGTCCATAGCGCGATCGCCAGCCAGATCGCATGTTTGGTGCCCTTGATCGCGAACTTGCGCGGGCTGGGCGGTGCCTGGTCCAGTCGCATGCGGGCGAGGTGGTCGCCTTCGACCTTGTCCTCCACCCAGCGGAAGATCGCGGTATAGACCGTCTGCGGACAGGCGAAGCCGCAGAACAGCCGGCCGGCGAGCGCGGTGACGAGGAACAGCGCGCTGGCGGCGACGATCAGCAGCAGCGCCAGCAGCAGTGCGTCCTGCGGCCACAGCACCAGGCCGAAGAGGTAGAACTTGCGCTCGGCGATGTCGAACAGCAGCGCCTGGCGGCCGTCCCACTGCAGCCAGCAGGCGCCGTAGAACAGGATCTGGGTGATCCAGACCATGGCCCAGCGCAGGCTGTTGAAGCGGCCGGCCACCGTGCGTGGATGGATCTTGCCGGTCTTGCGGTAGAACTCGATGCGGGCACCCTGTGCCCGGGTGGATGGCGTGTGCATGAAGGCTTCCCTGCCGCGGCCCGCAGCGCGCGTGGAAGGCGGTGTTCGGGGCGGCGGTGGAAGTAGACCACTCGGGTTGCGGGGGTAACAGTCTCAGTCTGTCGGGTTTTGTTGCGTAACAGTTTTCCGGGGCTAGGGAATGCCGCTGCCGGCGCGCCGCGCGGTTTCAGCTGCGGTGTCGGCGCAGCCGATACAATCGAGGCTAGGCTTTGACATAGACGCCATGAATATTCAATCGGTAGACCTCAATCTGCTCAAGATCTTCGAGGCGGTATATCTGGAGCGCAACGTCAGCCGGGCGGCGGTCCGGCTCGAGCTGACGCAGCCGTCCGTCAGCCACGGCCTGACCCGTCTGCGACTGCTGTTCGGCGATCCGCTGTTCGTACGGACCCGTTCGGGCGTCGAGCCCACGGTCGTGGCCGACCGTATCGCCGGCCCGGTGCAGCAGGCGCTGCGCGTACTGCAGACCACACTGGACGAGCATGCGCACTTCGAACCCGCCAGCTCCGGCCGTACCTTCCGCCTGCACATGAGCGACTTCGGCGAGGTGATCTTCCTCCCGAAGCTGATGCGCGCATTGCTGGAGCGCGCGCCCGGGGTACGCATCGAAACGCGGCAGCTCGGCGGCGTGGAGCTTGCCGCTGCGCTGGATAGTGGCCAGATCGATCTCGCCATCGGCTATCTGCCCGTCCTCGATCAGGGATTCGAGTGTCGCCATCTGCTTGCGGACGAATATGCGGTCATTGCGCCCCGTCACCTGATCCCGTCCGGCGGCAAGGGGGAGAACGCCTTCAACGGACTCGACTTCATCGCCGTGACCTCCCATCCGCAGACGCTGGCCATCCTGCGCGAATGCGGCCTGCTCGAGCGGGTCAAGCTGTGGGTGCCGCATTTCATGGTGGTGCCGGCGATTCTTGCCGAGCGCGACTTCGCCGCCGTCGCCCCGCGCGAGGTGGTGCATGCCTTCAGCCCGCGCAGCCGTGTGCGCAGCTTTCCCTTGCCCGCCCTGCAACGCGGGATGGACGTCAATCTGTACTGGAACCGGCGCTATTCCGGCGACCCCGGACATGCCTGGATGCGCGAGCTGGTTGCCGACCTGTTCGACCGCGAGCGCAGGTAGCCGCACATTCCGTTGAGCGGGACGCCTGGCGGCATCCCGCCATTATCGACGGCATCTATATCTCACGTATGGCCTGCTGAATTGCCGCGCCCCGCCTGCCCTCCTAAGGTGACGACCAACCGACACCGGTATCACCCAGGAGAGGAGACGAATGTACACAACGGGTACGGCATTTCTCGAGGCGCTCTACGAGCGCGGCGTCCGCCATCTGTTTGCCAACTTGGGCAGCGACCATCCGGCCATCGTCGAGAGCATGGAGGAGGCGAAGGCCGCATCGCGCGAGGTGCCCGCGCTCATCACCTGTCCCAACGAGATGGTGGCGCTCAGTGCGGCCCAGGGTTACGCCCAGGTCACCGGTCAGCCGCAGGCCGTGCTGGTTCATGTGGAGTGCGGCACGCAGGCGCTCGCGGGTGCAGTGCATAACGTCGCCAAGGCAAGGGTGCCGGTGCTGATCTTTGCCGGCGCGTCGCCCTTCACCCAGGAAGGCGAATTGCGCGGCAGCCGCAACGAGTTCATCCAGTGGATACAGGATGTGCATGATCAGCGCGGCATCGTGCGCGGCTACACCCGCTACGACAACGAGATCCGCACCGGCCGCAACGTCAAGCAACTGGTCTATCGCGCGATGCAGATTGCCTGCAGCGACCCGAAGGGGGCGGCCTACCTGACCGGGGCGCGCGAGGTCATGGAAGAGGAAGTGCCGCGGGTCGAGCTCGATGCCGGGCAGTGGCAGCCGATCGCACCCTGCGCCCTGCCGGAGCAGGGGCTGCGGGCGCTGATCGCGGATCTCGCGACCGCCCGTCATCCGGTGGTGGTGACGTCCTTCCTCGGCCGCAGCGCCGCCGCCGTGGCCGAGTTGGTGAAGCTGGTGGAGCGGCTCGCGATTCCGGTCATCGAGTCGGTGCCGTCCTATGTGAACATTCCGGCGGATCACCCGATGTACCTCGGCAACCAGTGGAATGCGCCGCGCCAGAACGAAACCCTGGCCGCAGCCGACCTGGTGCTGGTGATCGACAGCGACGTGCCCTGGATTCCGCTCGTGAACCGTCCGAGCGAGGATGCGCGCGTGTATTACATCGACGTCGATCCGCTCAAGGAGCAGATGCCGCTGTGGTACATCCCGTCGCGGCAGGTATTCCGGGCGGATGCGGCCACTGCGCTGGCCCAGATCAATGCCGGTGTCGCCGATGTGGCGCTCGATGCGGATCTGGTGGCGGCGCGGCGCGAGCGGATCACGGCACTGCATCGCCAGCGCGACGAAATGCTGAGGGCGCGCGAGGTGGCGGGGGAAACCATCACCCCAGCCTATCTTGCCGCCTGCGTGCGTGACTTCATCGACGACGACACCATCGTCTGCAACGAAGGCATCTCCAATTACGACGTCATCATCGATCACCTCGGCATGCGCCGCCCCGGCAGCATGATCGCCAGCGGCGGCGGCTCGCTGGGCTGGAACGGCGGCGCGGCCATCGGCGTGAAGCTGGCCCACCCGGACAAGACGGTGGTCGCGATGTGTGGTGATGGCAGCTACATGTTCACCGTCCCGTCCAGCGTGCACTGGATGGCACGCCGCTATGCCACGCCCTTTGTCCAGATCGTGTTCAACAACGGCGGCTGGAAGTCCCCCAAGTTATCGACCCTGGCGGTGCATCCGGACGGCTATGCCAGCCGTTCGTCCGACCTGGGCGTGAGTTTCGACCCGCCGGCCGATTACGCCGGTATCGCCGCCGCGGCCGGCGGCGCCCTGGCGCTCAGGGTGTCGCGCCCCGAGGAGTTGCGGGACGCCCTGGCCCAGGCCTTCGCCGCCGTCCGTGGCGGCCGCTCCGCCGTGCTGGATGTTCAGCTCGACCCCCTGTAGTCCCCGTCGGGTGCAGGCGCCCGACCCAACAAATCAGACAGGAGACATCAAGATGCATACGCTCATGGATCAGGCAGTCTGGCAGGACAAGCTCATGTGCGACGGATGGCGCACGAGCGACGCCCGGGCGGCGGTTACCGACAAGGCCACCGGCGAGCAGATCGGCAGCATCGGTGTGGCCGATGCGCAGTCGGTGGTGCGCGCCGCGGCCCTTGCGCGCGCCGCCCAGCCGGCGTGGCACGCCATGCCGTACGAGGATAGGGCGGCGATCTTCCGCAAGGCGGCGCGGTTGGTCGAAGAGCACTGGGAGGAACTGGCCACCTGGATCGTGCGCGAAAGCGGGGCCATCCGTCCCAAGGCCGATGTCGAACTCAAGGCGGCGGTCGGCATCCTGTACGAGGCGGCCGGCATGCTCACCGAGCCGCAGGGGCTGCTGCTGCCGAGCAATCCGGGGCGCATGAGCTTCGCGCGGCGCCTGCCTCATGGCGTGGTGGGCGTGATCGCCCCCTTCAATTTCCCCCTCATCCTGGCGATACGCGCGGTGGCGCCGGCGCTGGCCACCAGCAACGCGGTGCTGCTCAAGCCGGACCTCCGCACCGCGGTGTCGGGCGGCGTGCTGATCGCCCGCATCTTCGAGGAGGCGGGCTTGCCGGCAGGCGTGTTGCACATGCTGCCGGGCGGTGCGGATGCGGGCGGTGCGCTATGCACCGATCCGAACATCGCCATGGTGGCCTTCACCGGGTCCACCGGCGTCGGCCGCACGGTCGGCGAGTTGTGCGGGCGCCACCTCAAGAAGGTTTCGCTCGAACTCGGCGGCAAGAATTCGCTGATCGTGCTCGACGACGCGGACCTCGATCTGGCCGCCGGCTGCGCGGCGTTCGGCGCCTGGCTGCACCAGGGCCAGATCTGCATGGCCACCGGCCGCATCCTGGCGCACGAGTCGATCGCCGAACAGCTGATTGCGAAGCTGGCCGAAAAGGCCGACCACCTGCCGGTCGGCGACCCCGCCAGCGGCCGCGTGGCGCTCGGGCCGATCATCAGCGATGGGCAGTTGCGCCAGATCGATGCCGTCGTGAAGGACAGCGTGGCCGCGGGCGCCAGGCTGTGTGCCGGCGGCACCTACGACCAGCTGTTCTACCGGCCGACGGTGCTGGCCGGGGTGAAGCCGGGCATGCGTGCGTTCGAGGAGGAGATCTTCGGGCCGGTGGCCTGCGTCACCACCTTCCGCGACGAGGATGAAGCCGTGGCACTGGCCAACGCCACCGAATACGGCCTCTCGGCGGCGGTGATCTCGCGTTCGACCGGGAGGGCGCTGGCGCTGGGCAATCGCCTCAATACCGGCCTGCTCCACATCAACGATCAGACCGTGGCGGACGAGCCCCATGTCCCATTCGGCGGCCGGGCTGCCTCGGGCAACGGCGGCCGCGTGGGCGGGCCGGCCAATTGGGAAGAGTTCACCCAGTGGCAGTGGGTCACCGTCAAGGATACGCCGCCGGCCTATCCATTCTGATTCCGCATCGGCCGCCCGCGCCCGCCCGACGGCAGGCCGCGGGCCGTACAGGAACACCGGCCCCGATCGAGCGTGGCCGGCATAACGCGAGGAGACAAAAATGAACTTCAAACGCAATGCAGTCGTGCTGGCCACGCTCTGGGGCAGCCTGGCAGGTGCCGCAGTCGCTGCAGACGAAGTGGTGCTGAAGGTGCACCACTTCCTGCCGCCCAGCGCCACGGCGCACAAGAACTTCATCGAGCCGTGGTGCGCGAAGATCGCGGCCGAGTCGGCCGGCCGGCTCAAATGCCAGATCTATCCGGCGATGTCGCTGGGCGGAACGCCGCCTCAGCTGTTCGACCAGGCCAAGGACGGCATCGCCGACATCGTGTGGACGGTGCCCGGCTACCAGGGTGGCCGTTTCCCGGTGACCGAACTGTTCGAGCTGCCGTTCATCACCCGCAGCGCCGAGCGCAGCAGCCCGGTGGTCTGGAACATCCTCACCAAGTACGCGGGGGACGAATACAAACCGGTGAAGCCGCTCATCTTCCACGTCCATGACGGCGCGCAATTGCACACCACCAGCAAGCCGATCAAGGTACTCGCGGATTTTCAGGGGATGAAGCTGCGCGCGCCGACCCGCCAGTCGACCCGGCTGCTGAAGGAACTGGGCGCCACGCCGATCGGCATGCCGGCGCCGCAGGTGACCGAGGCCCTGTCCAAGGGCGTGGTCGACGGCGCCATGCTGCCGTGGGAGGTGGTGCCGCCGCTGAAGGTGCATGAGGTGGTCAAGTTCCATACCGAAACCGACGAGTCGATGCCGATGCTGTCGAACACCGTCTTCGTGTTCGCGATGAACCCGGCCCGGTATGACAAATTGCCGCCGGAGCTGAAGAAGGTGATCGATGCAAACAGCGGTGTCGAGGCCTCCGCATGGGTCGGCAAGGTGTTCGACGAAGCACGGGTGGTCGGCAGGAAGCTGGCGCAGGAGCGCGGCAATGCGATGTACGTGGTGCCGCCGGCCGAGCGGACGGGCTGGCTGGTGGCCGGCGAGCGGGTCGCCGCGCAATGGGTGGAGGAAACTGCGGCCAAGGGCTTGCCGGCGAAGGACATCCTTGCCGAGGCCAAGGCCGCGATCAACGCCCGTCAGGCTCACTGAGCGGTCCGGCGCACCGCCGGCCGCGGGCAGCCCACGGTTCCGGTGTGCGCCGGATGTCCTTGCGGAACGCTGTTGGAGAAGACATGAAGAATCACGACACTGCAGCGGCGGACGGGGCGCCGCGCGTCCTCATGCTTGGTGCGGGGGCAATGGGGTCCCTGTTCGGCGGGCTGCTGGCCGAGGTCGGCGTGCCGGTCACGCTGGTGGACATCAACGCGCTGCACCTCGACGCCATTCGCCGGGATGGCCTGCGACTGGTGACCGATGGCGGCGAGCGGCGCGTGCGGCTCAATGCTTGCCGCCCGGATGAGGTGCAGGAGACGCCCGACCTGATCGTGGTGTTCACCAAGGCCATGCACACCGATGCCGCGCTGGGCGGCATACGGCGCTGGATCGGACCGGAAACGCGCATCCTCAGCCTGCAGAACGGCCTGGGCAACGGCGAGCGGATCTGCGCGCATGCGGCGGCAGATCGTGTGGCGATCGGGATGACCACCTGCCCGGCCGACCTGTGCGGCCCCGGCCATGTCGAATCGCACGGCCAGGGAAAGATCCGCTTCACCCGCCTGGACGGCGGTCAGGACGACGCCCTCGAGCGCCTTGCAGCCCTGTTGCGTCGCGCGGGCCTCGACTGCGCGATCGATCCGATGGTAAACACCGCGATCTGGGAAAAGGTCGCCTTCAACGCGGCCTTGAACAGCATCTGCGCGGTCACCGCCTGCGCGGTCGATGCCATCGGCCGCACGCCGGCGGCGCAAGCCCTGGCCCTGGACATCGTGGATGAAGTCCTCGCGGTGGCGCGTGCCGAGGGGCTCGCGGTCGATGCAGACAGGGTCCGTGCAAGCGTGCTGCATGCCGTCGGCCATCATGTCGGCCACAAGCCGTCGATGTTGCAGGACGTGCTCGCCGGGCGACCGACCGAGATCGAGGCTATCAACGGGGCGGTCGTCGCCCGCGCCGAGTTGCGCGGCATCCCTACGCCGGCTACCCGCGCCCTGCTGGCCCTGGTCAGGCTCATGGAGGCCGGTCGAAATACGCCGTTGGCCTGACCGGCCGGAGATTCCGAATTTTGTTGAATGAAGGATGAATGGATATCGATGATCTGCGTCGGCAGGCGCGGCGCTTCCTGCCCCGATTCGTATTCGATTTTCTGGAGGGCGGGGCAGGGGATGAAACCTGTCTGCAGGAGAACCTCGCCGCCCTGCGCAACATCAGCTTGTGGCCGAGAGTGCTGCGCGACACCTCCGGGATCGATACCTCGATCGAAGTATTCGGTGAGCGCTGGCGCTTGCCGTTTGCCGTCGCGCCGACCGGGTTCAACGGACTGTTCCGGCCCGACGGCGACATCCTGATCGCGCGGGCAGCCGCGCGCGCGGGCGTTCCCTTCAGCCTGTCCACCGCATCCAACGCGCGCCTCGAGGAGGTGGCAAGGCAGGCGGACGGACTCCGCTGGCTGCAGCTGTACGTCATGAGCGACCGTTCGATCGCGGAGCAGATCATGCGGCGGGCCTGGACAGCCGGCTATCGGGTGTTGGTGCTTACGGTGGATGTGGCTGTAAACGGGTATCGGAAACGCGATATCCGGAATGGTTTTCGCCTGCCGTTCCGGCCGGGACTGATGACCGCCCTCGATCTCGCCCGTCATCCGCGCTGGATGCTGCAGTTTGCCGGGCGGCCGTTCCCGAATTTCGCCAACCTCAGCGAACACCCCGATACGGCAGTTTCGGCCCAGGTGCAGGCCGCACTGCTCAATCGCACCATGGACAGGACGCTGGCGTGGGACAGCCTGAGCTGGGTGCGGGCCCACTGGAAGGGGCAGGTCGTAGTCAAGGGCGTGCTGCACCCGGACGATGCCGCGCGTGCGGTTGCCGAAGGCGCGGACGGCATCGTGGTGTCCAACCACGGTGGCCGCCAGCTGCAGTCGGCCCCCGCCGCCATCGAGGCCTTGCCGCAGGTGGTCGAGCGGGTCGATGGCGCGGTTCCCATCTTCGTGGATGGCGGTTTCCGTTCCGGCGAGGACGTGGCGAAGGCGCTCGACAGGGGGGCGAAGGCGGTGTTCCTCGGTCGTCCCATCCTCTACGGTCTGGCCGCCGCCGGCGAGGCCGGCGTGGACCGTGTCTTCGACTGGCTGCGGGATGACCTTGAGCGGACCATGATACTGATGGGGCGACGGAGCATCGACGAGCTGGCCGCCGGGGGGCGATCGTGACGCGCGTTGCTGGGCGTCTCTGCACCTGAGCCCCGCTTGGCCGTTGGCCGGGACGGGGCTGGATTCGAACCGGTCAGCCGCCACGGCGATGGATGCTCCATGAATAGGGAAAACCCGGGATTTCAGAACTACGATGGAATGAAATGATTGCGAAGAAAACGCGTTTGCGGGCAAGGTGACGCGTAAGGCTCTCACTTGATCGGCATGCTCCGGTCTTGGGCGAGCGGCTCCTGTCATCGTGCGGGAGCACAGTGCGCATAGCGTGCGTGGCCAACTTCTACGGTGGATGGTGGATTGATGCTGCTGCGTAGCTTCCTGATCCGTCTGGTCTGGCTGTGCCTGCTGCCGCTGCTGATGCTGGCTGTCTATATGGCGGTCGAGACGATCAAGGCGGAGCGGCAGGAGCGCGACACCGAGGCGCTCAACCTGGCCCGCAACCTGGCCACCGCCATAGACCAGAACCTGCGCGCACGCATCGGTGCCCTGAATATCCTGGCGGTATCGCCGCTGATCGACGACCCCGCGCGCTGGCCGGAGCTCTATCAGGAAGCCAAGGGCTTTCTCCAGAGTTTCGGCAGCCATGTGATCCTTGCCGATGCCCAGATGCAGATGCGCTTCAACACGCGCGAGCCTTACGGCACGGCGCTGCCCCGGTTGCCGCGCCCCAGCGGGCAGGCGGCGGTGCCGACCGCCTTCGCCACCGGCGAGCCGGCGGTCGGCGACATGTTCGTCGGGCCGGTCAGCAAAGGGGAACTGGTCGCGATCGCGGTACCCAGCCTGCGCGAAGGCCGTCAGCCGCTGGTGGTGCTGACCGTGGTGGAGGCCAGCCAGTACCGGAAGCGGCTCGAGCAGGTGGCGCTGCCGGCCGGCTGGGCGGTTTCGCTGATCGACGGCAAGGGCGATGCGATTGCCCGCCGCGCGCCCGACCCGGACGAGGCGCCGGCCGGCGACGATGCCGAGCGCTTCGTGGTCAAGTCGGAACTGTCGCCGTGGTCGGTCGTGCTCGAGATTCCCGGCGAGGTCTATCGCGCGCCGCTGGTTTCGGCGGGCGTGGGCCTGGCCATCGGCGTGCTGGTGGCGACGCTGACGGGTGCTGTCGGCGGCTTGTTCGCCAGCCGCCGGCTGGGCGCGGCGGTTGCGGCGCTGGCCGACAGCGGCGCGGACGGGCGCGCGCCGGCGGGCATCACGGAGATCGCCGCGGTGCGCCGCATGCTCGATCGTTCGGCCGAGCGGCGGAAGGAGGCCGAGACCGCCAGGCTGGCGAGCGAACGGCGGTTTCGCGCCACCTTCGAGCAGGCTGCCGTGGGCATTGCGCTGGTGGGGCCGGACGGGCGCTGGCTGAAGGTGAATCCGAAGCTGTGCGAGATCGTCGGTTACGGCCACGACGAATTGCTCACCAAGTCCTTCCAGGACATCACCCACCCCGACGATCTGGCATCCGACCTGGCCCAGGCGCGGCAGGTGCTCGACGGCGGTGCCGAAAGCTATTCGATGGAGAAGCGCTATCGGCGCAAGGACGGCAGCAGCGTATGGGTGAACCTGACCGTCGCCCTGGTACGGGACGAGGAAGGCGAACCGGATTACTTCATCTCGGTGGTCGAGGACATCCAGCGCCGCAAGGAGGCCGAGGCGGCGCTCAAGGAACGCGAGGCGGCGCTGAAGGAAGCCCAGCGCCTGGCTGCACTGGGCAGCTGGTCGTGGAATCGCGACACCGGTGAGCAGGTCTGGTCGGCGGAGCTGTACCGGATCTACGGGCGCGATCCGGCGCTGCCGCCCGTTCCCCAGTCCGAAGCGCACGGCTATTTCTCGCCGGAGGGGTGGGCGCAGATCACCGCCGAGGCCGACGCGGCCCTGGCAACCGGTCTGCCCTTCGAATGCGACGCCGAGATCCGCCGCGCCGACGGCGGCCTGCGCTGGGTCACGATACGCGGCGAAGCGTCGCGTGCGGCCGACGGCCGGGTGACCGGGCTGCACGGTACCGTCCAGGACATCACCGAGCGCAAGCAGGCGGCCGAAGCGCTGCGCGAACTCAATGCCAGCCTGGAGCTGCGGGTCGAGCAGCGCACCGCCGCACTGACCGCCGCCAACCAGGAACTCGATACCTTCGCCTACGCCGTGTCGCACGACCTGCGCGCGCCCTTGCGCGCGATGAACGGGTTCTCGCAGGCTCTGGTCGAGGATTACGGTGACTGCCTCGATGGCGAGGCCCGGCGCTATCTCGACCAGATCTGCATCGCCAGCCGCAAGATGGCGGACCTGATCGACGGCGTACTCGCCCTGTCGCGCAGCGCCCGTGGCGAACTCCGGCATGACACCATCGATGTGTCCGGCATGGCTGCCGGCATACTCGCCGAGCTGGCACGCGTCGAACCGGAGCGCACGGTCGCGACCGAGATCGAGCCCGGACTCACGCTGTGGGGCGACCCCCGCATGCTCGACGCTGCCTTGCGCAACCTGCTCGGCAATGCCTGGAAATACACCGCGCGGACGGCGGCACCGCTGATCCGCGTCCATGCCGGCGAACTCGACGGGCGGCCGGCCGTGTGCGTGAGCGACAACGGCGCCGGCTTCGACATGGCCTACGCCGACCGCCTGTTCCAGCCCTTCCGCCGGCTGCACCGGCAGGACGAATTCCCCGGCATCGGCATCGGGCTGGCGACCGTGCAGCGCATCGTCAGGCGCCACGGCGGTGAGATACGCGCCACTGCGGCGCCGGGCCAGGGCGCCACCTTCTGCTTCACCTTCGCCGAGCAGGATGCGGCCGCATGAGCGCGGACGCAGCACGCACGAGCCTCATCTGCCCGGCCGCTGCTGGCGGCCGGGGCATGTTTACGGTCGCGTTGGCCGCGGCCGGCTACTGCCGTGAAACGCTTGCGGTCTTGCAGTTGACTGCCGTGCCCCGGGGCGGCGATGGAGGATCAAGATGACTAGAAAAGCCATCCTGCTGGTGGAGGACAACCAGCAGGACGAATTCCTGATCCTGCGGGCCTTGCGCAAGATCAACCTGGTCAATGAGGTCGACGTGGTCAGGGACGGCCAGCAGGCGGTGGATTACCTGCTCGGCGAGGGCGAATTTGCCGACCGCGCCGGTGAGTCCCTGCCGACCGTGGTGCTGCTCGACATCGGCCTGCCCCGCCTGTCCGGCCTGGAGGTGCTGGCCCGCCTGCGTGCCACTCCGCGCACCGCGCTGCTGCCGGTGGTGATCCTGACCTCGTCCGACGAGGACAGGGACCGCCTCAGGAGCTACGAGAACGGCGCCAACAGCTTCGTGCGCAAGCCGCTCGATTTCGGCGAGTTCGTCGAGACGGTGGCGAGGCTGGGCGTCTACTGGCTCGCCACCAACGACGCGCCGCAGCGCTAGCTGGCGAGCGGGGCGACATCCGGCTGGGTCAGCATCGCCCCCAGCCGCTGCATCGCCCGCTCGATCCCGTCCGACCAAGGATGGCCGAAGTTGAGGCGAATGCAGTTGCGGTACTCGCGCTTGGCCGAGAAGATCGGCCCAGGCGCCAGGCTGATGCCTTCGTCCAGCGCGCGCCGGTGCAGCGCCAGGGCGTCGCAGCCCGGCGGCAGTTCCACCCAGGCGAAGTAGCCGCCGCGCGGCCGGGAGAGGCGGGTGCCGGCCGGGAAGTGGCGTTCTATCGCGGCGGCCATCGCAACTTCCTGCAGTTCGAGCGCGCGCCGCAGGCGCCGCAGGTGTGGGTCGAAAGCGCCTTCGCGCAGGAAATCCGCCAGCGCGATCTGCACCGGGATGGTGGTGGCCAGGCTGGCGGACAGTTTCAGCCGCTGGACTTTCTGCGCATAGCGGCCGGCGGCGACCCAGCCGACACGGTAGCCGGGCGCCAGGCTCTTGGAAAAGCTCGACACGTGCAGCACCAGCCCGGTGCTGTCGAGCGCCTTGGTGGGCAGCGGGGCGTGACGGTCGAAATGGAGCTCGGCGTAGGTGTCGTCCTCGATCAGCGGGACGTCGTGGCGGCGCAGCAGCTCGAGCAGCGCGCGGCGGTTGTCGTCCGGCACCAGCGCGCCCATCGGATGCTGGAAGTTCAGCATCAGCAGGCAGGCCTTCACCGGATGGTGGCGCAGCGCGTCGGCGAGCGCGGCCAAGCTGACGCCGTCGCGCGGGTGGGTCGGGATCTCGATCACCCGGAGGCCGCGCCGTTCGATCATCTGCAGGCCGGCGTGGAAGGTGGGCGATTCCACCGCGACCAGGTCGCCCGGCCGGGTGGTGGCTTCCAGGCAGAGGTTGAGCGCTTCCATCGCACCGGATGTGACGACGATCTCGCCCGGCGGCAGGGCGACGCCGTTGGCGAGGTAGCGCAGCGCGATCTGGCGGCGCAGTTCGTCGTTGCCCGGCGGCAGGTCGGTGACGGTGGCGCGCGGGTCCATGTGGCGCGCAGCGGCGGCGAGGCAGCGGCCGAGTTTCTCCAGCGGATAAAGGTACGGGCTGGCGAAGCTGGAACCGAGCGGCACCACCGCCGGATCCTTCACCGCTTCCAGGATCTCGAAGATGAAGTCGCTCACTTCGAGCTCGGTCGAGGCGCCGACCGGCCGCGTCATCTCCGGCTCGGCGAGCGATCCGAGCTGGCGCGGGCGCACATAGTAGCCGGACTGCGGCCGCGCTTCGATCAGCCCGCGGCTTTCCAGCAGGTAGTAGGCCTTGAGTACGGTGGCCGGGCTGAGGCGCTGCGATTCGCAGGCCTTGCGCACCGAGGGCAGGCGTTCGCCGGCGCGCAGCACGCCGTCGCGGATGCGTTGTTCGATGTCGAGGACGAGGCGGTCGTAGAGATGCATGGGCGGGCGGGGCGTAGCGGACGGAGTTCGTGCTGCCGTCTTTTAGCGCGAATTCGCCCGCCCGTGTGGACGGCGAGGGCTATCGGCGCCGGGGCGCCGGCCGGTTTCAGCTCAAGCCGTACATGTTCGCCAATACGTGCGAATGCATGCCGCCGTCGCAGGCGATGTTGCTGCCGCGTATCCAGGCGCTGCCGTCCGAGCACAGGAAAGCCACCAGCGGGGCGATGTCGGCGGGGCGGCCGGGGCGGTCCATCACCCGCATGTCTTCCTCGGCGCGCGCGCCTAGTGTTTCGAGGAAGTCGCCGAGGATGGGCGTATCCACCGGGCCGGGGCTGACGCAGTTCATGCGGATGCCGCGCTCGCGCCAGGTCCAGCGGTTCTGCAGGGTCCAGGCGATCAGCACTTCCTTGGAGAAGAAGTAGCTGCGGGCGTCGTCCACGCCGTGGGCGTCGCACAGCGCGGCGACGCCGCCGAAGTCGCGCAGCGCGATCATGGCCTTGATCGCCGGCACTGCGTCGGCCCAGCCCAGGCCGGCGAGCGAGGCGAGGTTGACGATGCTGGCGCCGTCGGCCAGACGCGGGATCAGCGCCTCGGTGAAGGCGCGCAGGCCGAGGAAGTTCACCGTCAGCACCGGCACCCGGCCGCGGGTCGGCGGCAGGCCGGCAATGTTGCACAGCGCATCGATGCCGTCGCCGCATTCGGCCGCAGCCGCTGCAATCGAGGCCGGGTCGCCGAGGTCGGCGCGGATGTAGCGGTCGACGTGTGCGGCGTCCGGCGCGTTGCGGTCAACGCCGATGACGCGGGCGCCGAGTTCCCACAGCACCCTGGCGGTCTCGGCGCCGATGCCGGAGGCCGCGCCGGTGACGACGATGGTCTTGCCGTTGAGGTCGTTCATGTTCGTGTTCCTTGCAAGGGGCGGAGTCAGATCGGGTAGTGCTGGGGTTCGGTCTGCAGCGTGATCCAGCGCAGCTCGGTGAATTCCGCTACCGCGGCCTTGCCGCCGAAGCGGCCGTAGCCGCTGGCCTTGACGCCGCCGAAGGGCATCTGGGCTTCGTCGTGCACCGTGGGACCGTTGATGTGGCAGATGCCGGATTCGATCTGACGTGCCACAGCCAGCGCGCGGTTCACATCGCGCCCGAACACCGCGGCCGACAGGCCGTACTCGGTGTCGTTGGCGAGCGAGACGGCCTCTTCCACGCCGCTGCAGCGGATGATCGCCGCCACCGGGCCGAAGGATTCCTCGCTGTAGAGCCGCATCGCCGGGGTGACGTGGTCGACCACCGTGGCCTGCATGATGGTGCCTTCGGCGCTGCCGCCGACCGCCACCGTGGCGCCCTTGCCGGCGGCGTCCGATACCAGCGCTTGCACGCGGTCCACCGCCTCCTGGCCGATCATCGAACCGAGCACGCAGCCGGGCGTGCCGGGCAGGCCGGCCTTGAGCGTGGCGGCCTTGGCGGCCAGCCGGGCGACGAAGTCGTCGGCGATCTTGCGGTCCACGATGATGCGCTCGGTCGACATGCAGATCTGGCCCTGATTCATGAAGGCGCCGAAGGCCGCAGCCTTGACCGCCTCATCCAGGTCGGCGTCGTCCAGCACCACCAGCGGCGCCTTGCCGCCGAGTTCGAGCAGGCAGGGTTTGAGCTTGCGCGCGCATTCCTCGGCGATCAGGCGGCCGACGCGGGTGGAGCCGGTGAAGTTCACCCGGCGCACTGCCGGGAAGCCGATCAGCGCATTGACCACCGCGCCGGCATCGGCGGGAGCGTTGAGTACCACCGAGATCGCACCTGCCGGCAGGCCAGCTTCGACCAGCACCTCGCCGATCAGGCGGTGGGTCTTGGGGCAGAGTTCCGAGCCCTTCAGCACCACGGTGTTGCCGCAGGCGAGCGGCATGGCGATGGCGCGCACGCCGAGGATGACGGGCGCGTTCCACGGGGCGATGCCGAGCACCACGCCAGCCGGCTGGCGCACGCCCATGGCGAAGGAGCCGGGCTTGTCGGAGGGGATGACTTCGCCGGCGATCTGCGTCGTCATCGCCCCGGCCTCGCGCAGCATGTTGGCGCCGAGATGGCAGTTGAAACCGGCCCAGACGTCGGAGGCGCCGGTCTCGGCGCGCATCGCGGCGATGAAGTCGGGCGTGCGCGCTTCCAGGATGTCGGCCGCCTTGGTGAGCACCGCGCGGCGCGCACCCGGGCTCATCGCCGACCACACAGGGAAGGCGGCGGCGGCCGCGGCGGCCGCCGCGAGCGCGTCATCCACACTCGCCGCCGCCGAACGGGTGGCGACCTCGCCGGTGATCGGGTTGAGCCGGTCGAAGCTGGCGTTGCCGCTGGCGGGCACATCCTTGTTGTCGATCAGCAAAGGGGTGGTGAACATGTTTTCTCTCCTTTTGTCGTCATGCATGCGTGGCCACGCCCAGGTAGGCGCGACGCACGTTGTCGTCGTTCCGCAGTTCGGCGGCCGTGCCCTGGCCGACGATGCGACCGTTTTCCAGCAGGTAGCCGCGGTCGGCCATCTCCAGGCTGCGGCGGGCGTTCTGCTCCACCAGCAGGATGCCGACGCCGCTCGCCCGCACCTTTTCCAGTGCGGCGAAAAGCTCGCCGCAGACCAGCGGCGACAGGCCGAGCGAAGGTTCGTCCAGCATCAGGACGTCGGGCGCCGACATCAAGGCGCGGCCGATGGCGACCATCTGCTGCTCGCCGCCGCTCATGGTCCGCACCGCCTGGTCGCGGCGCTCGGCGAGCTTGGGGAAGAGCGCCAGCACCTCGGCCAGCCGGATGGATTCGCCGGCGCGGGCGCGTTGCGCATAGGCGCCCAAGGCGAGGTTTTCGGCCACCGTCAACTCGCCGAACACGCCGCGGCCTTCCGGCACCAGCGCCAGGCCGGTTTCCACCACCCGGTGCGGCGGCTGGCCGTGCAGCGGTCTGCCGTCGAGCGCGATGTCCGCGCCCGCGGCCGGGCGCTGCAGGCCCGCCACCGTCTTCAGCAGGGTGCTCTTGCCAGCGCCGTTGGCACCGAGGATGACCACGATTTCGCCCTTGGCGATGGCCAGCGACACCTGGGCGAGCGCTTGGTGGCGGCCGTAGAACACCGACAGGTCACGGATCTCAAGCATGCTCGTCTCCCAGGTAGGCGCGGATCACGTCCGGGTTGGCCAACACCTCGGCCGGCGTGCCCTCGGCGAGCTTGCTGCCGGCGCTCATCACCACGCAGCGGTTGCACAGCGAGCGGATCGCATCCATCACGTGCTCCACCATCAGCACCGTGCGGCCTTCGGCCTGCAGCGAGCGGATCAGCTCGATGCCGGTCTGCAACTCGGTGGGGTTGAGGCCGGCCAGCCATTCGTCGAGCAGCAGAACCTTGGGATCGGCGGCGAGGGCGCGGGCGAGCTCGATGCGCTTCTGGTCGATGTAGGTCATCTCCGCCGGATGCAGCTGTTCGCGCCCGCCCAGGCCCACGCGTTCCAGCAGTGCGCGGGCGACCGTTGCGGCGGCGTCCGGCGCGAGGCGGTCGGGGCCGAACACCGCGCCCACCATCACGTTCTCGAGCGCGGACAGCGAGGGCAGCACCCGTACCAGCTGGAAGCTGCGGGCCACGCCGGCACGGGCGATGCGGTGCGGCGCCAGGCCGGAGATGCGGCGGCCTTCCAGCGCGACGCTGCCCTGCGTCGGCCGCAGCGCGCCGGAGACGAGGTTCATCAGCGTGGTCTTGCCGGAGCCGTTGGGGCCGAGCAGGCCGACCACCTCGCCGGCGTGCACGTCGAAGGAGATCTGGTTCACCGCGACCAGGCCGCCGAAGACCTTGGTGAGGCCGGCGATGCTGAGTAGCAGGTGGCCGTTCATTGCACCACCTCCCTGGTCGCGACCGCGGCGGTCTTGACCGTCGCCGCCTGGCCCTTGCCGCGCAACTGCGCGATCCGTCCGGCCACGCCTTGCGGCAGGAAGTAGACGATGAGCAGGAAGGCGACGCCGAGCAGCAGGTGCGTATGGTTGGGGAAGCGGCCGGAGATCAGCTCGTAGAGCAGGGTGAAGGGCAGCACGCCGACCAGCGGCCCCCATAGCGTGCGCGAACCGCCGAGCAGCGCCATGATGACCACCTGGAAGGAGATCATCGAGTTGAAGGCGATCGAGGGCTCGATGTAGGTCCAGCGCGGTGCGAGCACCGCGCCGACCACCGCGATGAAGGCGCCGCTGATGCAGAACAGCAGCACCTTGACGCGCGCGGTGTCGATGCCGGCATGCGCCGCCACGGTTTCGTCGTCGCCGATCACGCGCAGCGCCAGCCCCAGTCGCGAGCGCTTGATCGCCCAGCCGACGATGAACACCAGCCCGCACAGCGCCAGCAACTGCCAGTAGATCTGCGCCGAACCGATGTACACGAAGACGTACTGGCCGACCGAGCCGCCGACGTTGGTCTGGTACCAGGTCACCAGCTGGCGGATGAGTTCCGCAAGGCCGAAGGTGAAGATGACGAAATGCACGCCCGACAGCCGCAGCGTGGCTACCCCCGCGAGGAAAGCGAGCAGCGCGCCGGCCACGGCCGCGACCGCCAGCACCACCGGCCAGGGCGCGGTTTCGCCGAGGTTCACCACTACGTAGGCGCCGGTGCCGAAAAAGGCGGCGGTGGCCAGTGACACATAGCTGGTGGGGCCGGAGAACAGTGCCCACGCGGTGGCCATGGCCACGTAGCCGGCCAGCGAGATGCCCAGCGTCAGCCAGAAGCCTTCGTCGGCCAGCGGCAGGCAGGCCAGCAGCGCCAGCGCCGCAGCCGAGATGGCGAAGATGAGGCGTTCGCGCTTGTTCATGCCGCACGCCTCCCCATGATGCCCTGCGGGCGGAACAGCAGGACGAGCACGAAGAGGCCGTAGGTTGCCGCCAGCGTCAGGCCGGGGTCGACCAGGGTCGCGACCGCGGTTTCGGCCAGTGCCAGCAGCATCGCCGCGATGACCGCGCCGCGCGGATCGCCGACGCCGCCCATGATGACGATGATCAGCGCCTTCATCGTGAACACCACGCCCATCGAGGCGTTGAAGGTCAGGAACATCGATAGCAGCGCGCCACCGCAGGCGGTGAGCGCGCCGCCGATGGCGAAGGCCAGTGCCGACGTGCGGGCGACGTCGATCGCCACCAGCCCGGCGGCCACCGGATCGACCGCCACTGCGCGCACCGCGGTGCCGGTGCGGGTACGGTTGAGGCCGAGGTAGAGCGCCAGCGCCACCACTGCTGCCACGGCGAAGGCAACGATGCGGTTGAGCGCGAAGGGCTGACCGAATATCTCGACCGGCTCGGAGAAGTATGAGTACGAGTAGTAGTTACCGCCGAACATCGCCAGCATCAGGCCCTGGAATATGAAGAGCAGGCCGAAGGTGGCGAGGATGCTGTCGACCTCCAGCATGCCGCGGTTCTTCGCGCGGCGGACCAGCGGTGTCAGCAGGTAGCGGTAGACCAGCCAGTTGAAGGCGAAGGCGGCCGGGGTGACGACGAGGAGGCCGGGCAGCGGTCCGACCTGCGCCTGGGTCTGCAGCCAGAAGGCGGCGAAGGCGGCGCCGACCAGGGTTTCGCCCAGCGACAGGTTCATGATGCGGGCGACGCCGTACTGCAGGGTGAGACCCATCGCCATCAAGGCGTAGGCACCCCCCAGCAGCAGGCTGGTGAAGAGGATGAGGAATAGCATTGCGGTCCCTTGGCGCCACCGGTAGCGGGCGGCGCCGTGCGAGTTCAGGGTGGTTGGCGAGCGGGGCGGAGTCCGGCTGCGCTCAGCGGGCGATCACTTCCAGGCCTGCTTGGCGACGGGATCGACCGCGCCGGTCTTGTCGTGCGGTGCAACGCCGCGGAACACGCCGTTCTGCCACTGTCCCACCGCCCACGGCTGCTGGCGCACGTTGTCCTTGAACTGGAAGGGGCCGAGCACCGTGTCGAAGCTGCCCGTCTGAAGTTCCTTCACCACCGCCTTGCGGTCGAGCGAACCGACGCGCTCGATGGCCTGGGTCAGCATTTCCAGGCTGGCGTAGGTCACCGAGCTGGCCCAGCCGTCCGGTTCCTTGCCGTTCAAGGCCTTGTGCGCCTCGATGTAGGCCTGCATCCGCGGCGTGGAAGGATCCCAGCCGCCGGTGCCCATCACGCCTTCGACGGTGGCGGAGCCGAAGCGGTCGCGATAGTCGGGGAAGGGCGTGCCGACGCCGGTATGGAAGACCTTGGGATTGAAGCCGGCGATGCGCGCCTGCTCGGTCAGCCCGAAGGTGTCGGGCGGGTAGCTGAAGGCCAGGAAGACGTCCGGGTTGAGTGCCTTGACCTCGTTGATGACGGGCGAGAGATCCTGGGTGCCGAGCGGATAGGACTTGTCGTAGACCACCTTGAAACCGGCGTCCTTCAAGGCCTTGCGGGTGCCGTTGGCCATGTCCAGGCCGAAACCGTCGGCGACGAAGGACACCGCCACGACGTTGCCGACCTTGCCTTCGCCCTGCATCTTCTTGAGCATGACCACGAGGTCCTTGCCCATGCCGCTGCCGCCACCGAGCAGCCAGAAGCTGTTGGGCCAGCGCTTGCCGAGTTCGGGGCCGCGGTCAGTCACCGAATTCACCGCCAGCTGCGGGTAACCGTACTTGGCGAACACCGGCGCGGCGGCAAGGTTGGCGGCGGTGGCGTAGGGCGCGATGATGAAGTCGGCCTTGTCCTGGGTGGCGAGGCGTTCGATCGCCTTCACCGTGTCTTCGTTGTTGGTGCGGTCGTCGTACTCGATGAGTTCGACCGGCACTCGCTTGCCGACGGACTTCAGCATGATGCCGCCGGCCTTGTTGGTCTGATCCACCCACAGGCGGATATTGGGCCATTGCGTCATCGCGGCGCCACCCGCGAGCGGGCCGGTCTTGGGTGCGACGGCACCTATCCTGATGCTCTTGATTTCTTCGGCGTGGGCGTTGCCTTGCCAGGCGAGCGGCAGCAGGGTCGCGGATGCGATCGCCACCGCTTTCAGGAAGCGGGTGTGCATGTCTATCTCCTCCGTTATTGGTATGCCCGGTCTGTGCCGGGGGTGGTACGACGGCAGCCGGATTCGATCGGCATGCCCTGTCCACTGCCATCACTGTAGGTGGCGGGGTCAGGTGGCTCAATGTCGATTCTTGGGTATTACTGATACGAAACTGGAAAATTGCTGGATTGGTGTCTGGCCGCGTTAGATGCGGATTTCTCCTGCAGAATCAATTGAAAGACGGCACTTCCCGGCGAAGGAAAGCGCTTTCCCCGCGACAGCAGCCGGGTTAATCGATACAGAAATCTGGTGTATAGATGTCGCTTTCTGGAAGAGAGGCAGGCCGGTCGAGCGTGCCCGGGAGGCGACATCGATGCCGCAGGTCCAGCAGTCAGCGCATGCGGAGCCGTTCTTGCCGGCGGGCTATCGCGCCGGCGTGGATGCGCATGTGCGCATTCAGCGCGTCGAGGCCGGCCTGCAGCGGCGGCGCTATCCCCTGCTTGCCGATACGCGCGAGTCCGAGCGGGTAGCGATCCTGCTGGCCGGCGGCGAGGCCGAGATCGGTGGCGAGGACGAGCCTATCGCCTTGTCGGGGCCGGCGCTGGCCTGGCTGCCGGTGCGCGAGCACCATTTCCTGCGGCTGGAGGCCGGGGCAGGCGGCTGGATGCTGGGCCTGTCGGAGGCGATCTCGCGCGATGCGGTGGGGCAGGGCGCCGAATCCATCCACCTGCGCTACCTGCTCGACCGCGTCACCGCCATCGGCGACATCGACAAGCCGGTTGCGATCGGCGAGGTGCAGCACGCCTTCAGCGCGATCGCGCGCGAACTGCAGCGCGACGAGCGCGGATCCTGGCAGTTCCTCACTGCGCACGTGGCACTGATCCTGGTGCACCTGCTGCGCCTGTCGGGGCTGGAGGATGTCGCCCAACGCGGTCACAGCGTGCAGGCGACGCTGCTGCTGCGCTTCCGTCATCTGGTGGAGCAGCATTTCCGCGAGCATTGGCGGGTGGCGGATTACGCGAAGGCGATGGGGGTGTCGCACGATCGTCTGCACGACATGTGCGTGCGCACGCTCAGGCGCACGCCGCTGGATCTGGTGCACGATCGTCTCACTCATGAGGCGGGGTTGCGGTTGGTGCGTTCGGGCCTGAGCATCGAACAGGTGGCGGCGGATCTCGGCTTTCGCAGCACCACGCACTTCAGCCGCTTCTTCCGGCTGCGGACGGGGCAGAGCCCGGCGCGCTATCGCAGTGCCGCGCTGGCGACACCGGCGGCGTTGCGCGCCACGGCGAGCCGAAGCTACGCCGACTGGCCCTGAGACGGTCGGCGTGGCGGCGCCCGGGTGGCGTCCGCGGGTGATGTCGGTCCCGGAGTGCTGCTGTCGTCTTCCTCAGCGCCGAAGTACGCGGGAAACTCGTGCGCATAGCAGGGCGGCGACGCGTAACCGGCAGAACCGCCGGCACGCGCGCAGCAGCGGTCGGCGGGGTCGGTCCCGGCGGCGGGTTTGTCGTCAGCGGTGCTCATCGCCTGACCATGGTGTCGTGCAAGGGACAGAAGTTGCGTTGCGTCATCCCAGCATAGGCAGCACGCCCGGTCGCGTCAAAACGCGGGAAAGCCGCCGGCCGGGCCCAGAGGGCAATGCCTGCGGGTATTCAGGGCTGGTTCAATTCGCGATGGAGACGTTCGATCCGGTTGAGCTCCCGTTCGCGGGTACGTTCGTAGTCGCTGCGCCTGTCGTCGCGTTGGCGTCGGTCGTCCCCCTGCTGCTGCCTGTTGTCGCGCTGACGCTCGACCTCGTGCTCGCGCTGGCGCTGGAAATTGCGCTCCTGCTCGCGTTGGCGCTGGACATCGCGTTCGCGCTGTTCGCGTGCGGCGCGCTCGATGCGCTGGCGGTCCATCTCGCGGGCGCCGATGTTGTCACGCTCGCGTTCGCGCTCCCAATTGCGTCGGCGATCGTCGTCCCGATGGCGGTCGCGGTCGTGATCCCTGTCGTGGTCCCGGTCCCAGCGCTGTTGAGGCGGCCGGTAGTAACGGGTGCCCGGCGGCGCCCAGCGACCCGGCACCCAGTCGTGACGGTGGCCGGTCCAGTTCCAGTAGCCGTCGATCCAGATGTAGTTCACCGCCGGCGGGTAGCCGCGGTACTCGACGCGCGGCGGCGGGGTGACGATGACCGTTTCCTCGCCGTAGTAGTAGCCGTCGTCCACCGGGGCGACGACGCAGCCACTCACCGACAGCGCAACGAGCAGGGCAAGGCCCCAACTGCCCGGTTTGTCGATCCACTGTGTGTTCATGGTCTGCCTCGTGAGTGATGCTGCGAAAGTCGTAGCCGGGTAGTGCCTGCGGCGGTCCGGTGAGGATGACGTTAGGGCATGCATCAGGTGTCGGATGTTACGCAAGGTAAACACTTGTAAAGGCGGATTTCCCGCGGCATCGCGTCGATTCCGCGGCGGCGGGCGGGGGCCGTTGCCGCCCGCATGGAAGGTCGATGCCGCGGACACGCACGCTGCCATGCAGCATTCCCGCCGGGAATGGCGGGCTGTCGGTTATATTGCCCTTCGAACCAGAGACTTGCACGCGCTGCCATGTATCTTCCCGCCCATTTCGAAGAATGCCGCCCCGAGGCATTGCACGCCCTGATGCGTGCCCATCCGCTCGCCACGGTGGTGACGATGTCATCTTCCGGGCTCGTCGCCAATCATCTTCCCTTGCATCTGGGCATCGGGGACGACGGCGGTGTGGTGCTGCAGGGGCATGTCGCCCGCGCCAACCCGGTGTGGAAAGACCTTGTCGCTGATACTGAGACACTCGCGGTGTTTCGCGGTGCCGACAGTTACATCACCCCGGACTGGTATCCGGCCAAGCGCGAGCACGGCAAGGTGGTTCCGACCTGGAACTACGCGGCGGTGCATGCCTACGGCCAGCTTCGCATCGTCGACGACCCGGTCCGTGTGCGCGAGATCGTGACACGGCTGACTGCTGTCCACGAGGCGCCGCGCGCCCGGCCGTGGCGCCTGGACGACGCGCCGGCCGACTACCTCGAGGGGATGATGCGGGCGATCGTGGGCATCGAACTGGTCGTCACCCGTCTGACCGGCAAGTGGAAGGTGAGCCAGAATCAGCCGGCGGCCAACCGCGAAGGGGTGATCGCCGGCCTGGAAGAGGATGGCAGCGAGCGCGCCCGGACGATGGCGACGATGGTCGACGCAGGCTCATCCGGCCGTGGCTGAGCAGTGCAGTCCGCTCAGGCACTCAGGGCTTCGCGCACCCAGGCGTTGGCCTGCTTGGCGTCGAAGCCGGTGCCGAACTTCGCCTTCAGCGCCGCCATGACCGCACCCATGGATTTGGGGCTGCGGTCGGCGAGGCCGGCGACGGTCTCGGCGATGAAGGCCTTCACCTCGGCTTCACCGGCCATCGGCGGCAGGTATCCGGTGAGGATGGCGGACTCTTCGGCCAGCGCCGCGCGGCGGGCGTCGTCCTTGATGACGGACAGTGCTTCCTGGTTGTTCTTCAGGAACTTGCGGATGGTCTGCTGCACTTCGTCGTCGGTGCTTTCGCGGTTGCCGGCGTTCTTGCCGACCATCTCGGCTTCGGCGATCAGGGTGGAGAGCAACGTGCTGCGGACGCCTGCGCCGGACTTGCGGGCAAGCAGGGAATCCTTTTTCAGTTGGGCCAGGAGGCTCATGGAAAACTCCGTCAGGGATGGGGCGTGGCCGGCCTGCACATGCGCCGGCGTGTGGTTCGCAGCCCGATAGTATCGGCGAAATCCCTGCCCCGGCGCACCTGCTGCCGGTGTGCCCTACCACGCGATGGGTGCGCGGTCGCGGAAGAAGCCGCCGCTGGGGCCGTCCTCGGGCAGGGTGGCAAGCCACACCACGGTGTCGACGCCCTCCTCGGCCGAGCGGGGGGCATTGCGGCCGCCGAGGTCGGTACGGCACCAGCCGGGGCAGGCCGCATTGACCTTTATATGACTGCCGTCGAGTTCTGCGGCAAGGATGCGGGTGAGCGCGTTCAGGGCTGTCTTGGAAATGCGGTAAGCCGGCGAACCGGCGGCCATGGTTTCGAGCTGACCCATCTCCGAGGAGAGGTTGACCACCCGGCCGGCGGTGCTCGCCCGCATCAGCGGGACCAGCGCCTGGGTGACGCGCAGAACGCCGAACAGGTTGGTGTTCAGCGTGCGTTGCAGGATCCCCAGCGGCAGATCGAGCAGGCGGCACTGGAAGCGTTCGATCGAGACGCCGGCATTGTTGATCAGCACGTCCACCCGTCCGAAGCGGCGTGCCAGCCAGTCGTGCAGGGCTTCGACCGAGGAATCGTCGGTGACGTCGAGCTGGCGGCACGCGATGTCGCGGCCGGCCTGCCGGAGTTCGTCGCGCAGCGGCTCCAGCGTGGCCGGATCGCGGGCGCAGGCGACTACCAGATGGTTCTTCATGTCTGCGAGCCGTTTCGCCGCCGCCCGTCCCAGTCCGCGGTTGGCGCCAGTGACGACGACGATGGTCGGGCTGATCATGTTCGCACCTTTGAGTGCAGGCCACTGCTACCGATCCAGTATAGGCCGGCATCGGGCCTGCAACCGGACCGCCAGGGGGCTGGCGCTGCTGCCGGCAGGCGCGCGCCGGCAGCACTTCGACCCATGGCGTCCGCGCCGAAGCTTCAGAGGATGACCGTGATTTCCTCGCGGCGTACCAGTTCGAGTTCGAACTGCACGGCTTCCAGGCCGAGAGCGTCCTTGGCGCTGAGAATGCCCACCGGACGGTTGTCGTCGACGACGGGGATGTGGTGATAGCCCCCTTCGTACATGAGGTGCAAGGCGTGGCCGAAGGGGCTGTCCGGCGAGACGGTTTGCGGTTCGGCGGTCATGATTTCCTTCACTGTCACGGCCTCCGGATCCCGCGCGGCTGCGACCACCCCGAAGACGATGTCGCGCTCGGTGCAGATACCGGCGAAGGTCTTGGTGCGGGTGTGGGCTACGAGCACGGCGCTGGTATGGTGGCTCTTCATGAGTTCGGCGACACGGCGCACCTTGGTGTCGGCGGGGACGGTGACGCAGTCCTGATTGCGGATGACCTCTCTGACTTGGCGATTGGGCATGGTGGAACTCCTCCTGGGGGGCGGAACAGCGGATGACCGGACATGGCCCGGTCGGCCCCGGCAATGGACGGGGGGCGCCTCGGCAGCGCAGACGGCAGGCTTGGTGTAAACCGACGGTGTATCGAGTGGCCGCTGACGATCAGCGGGAGGGCGTCAGGCGTTAGCGGACAGCGGACGTGCTGCCGGCGTGCGGGCGATACGATCCCCCGGCCGGGGAAAGACGCACTCCGCCTTGGCCGTGCCAGCGCACTGAACGGGCTGTCACCCGCTTGTCAGCTCAGCGCGGAATGATGGGCGTTACCGCTGGGGCGTGCTTCTTCGCCTGTTTGGCGGCCTTCTTTTCCTTGGGGCTCAGAAGCGGCTGTTTCTTCGCTTCCTTGTTGCTTTGCCTGGTCTTGCTCATGATCCTGCTCCTGGCGAGCACTGGCGGATACCGGTGCAAATCCAGTATAGGCCGATGAATCCTGATAAACGGGGCAGGGGAAAATATAGATCGCCAGGGTGTGCCGGGTCAGGCCGGCTTGCTGCGGCGCCGCTCGTACCAGGTCATCGCCGGATGTGCCGAGATGCCGTGCAGGAGAATGGAGGCAGCGACCGTGATCAGCGTAAGCGTGACCAACTGTTGCGCCAGCGCGCCCGACACCCCGTGATGAAGGGCGTACATCAGGTAGAAGACCGAGCCGACGCCGCGAATGCCGAACCAGCCGATCATTGCCTTCTGATGAGGATGGACCGGATTGCCGGCCAGGCCCGCCGCCACCGCCACCGGGCGCAACAGCAGCAACAGCACCGGGACGAACCACCACAGGCCCGCCAACCCCGTCGCGTAGGGGAGCATCGCACCGATGATCAGGACGATTGCGAGTTCGGCGAGCTTTTCCAGTTGCTCGCTGAACTCCAGTACCGCGTGGGTCATCGTGGCGCTTGCATGGTGCGAGTGCGTGGCTCGCTCGGCAGAGGCGTGGTCGGGGGCATGGGCGAGAGGCGGGGCGAGGTCCAGTGATACCGATCCGGCGAGCGGTTGTTCCTCCACCCGGCGCAAGGCGAGCCCGGCAGCGAAAACGGCCAGGAAGCCGGACGCCATCAGCAGCTGGGCCGTGCCGTAGGCGCTGGCAATGAGGCCGAGCGAGAGGAATTCGTTGAGCCCGACGGCGGTATGGTGGCGCGTACGCAGGCGGACGATCAGCTTTCCGATCAGCGCCCCCAGCGCCGTACCGATTGCGATCCCGCCGGCGGGCGCCCACAGCAGATCGGCCACCGACCAGCGCCAGCCGCCACCCAGTTCGTGCAGCCCGATCAGGCCCATGCCCAGCAGCACGAAGGGGAAGGCGGAGCCATCGTTCAGCCCGCCTTCCGCGGCGAGGCTGAAGCGGACCCGATCGGGCCGGCTACCGTGACCCGACTGGAGGCTGGATGCCAGCACCGGATCAGTCGGGGCGAGGATGCCGCCAAGCAGCACCGCGGCGCCCGCGGACAAGCCCAGGCCCCACACCCCGATCGCAGCGATCAGCGCCACGGTCAGGGCCATGGTCGGAAAGGCGAGGCGCAAGGGAAGCGCCCAGCTGCGGTCGCGGAGCGGAACGCCCAGTTTCAGGCCGGTGGCGAAGAGGGAGATCAGCAGCGCGACCTCGGTAATGGCTTCCAGCGTGCCTGCGTGGCGCATCGGATCGGGCGCGATCACGGCGATGCCGCCGGGGCCGAGCGCATAGCCGAGGGCGAGATAGATCATGGCGCTGCTCAGCGGCAGGCGTGCGAGCAGTGTACTCACCAGGACCATCGTGATGAGCAGGACGCCGACGAACAAGGACCAGTGAGCGAGGAGCATCGGGACGACCGCGGTGTCGCGCGCGTGTCTCGTGCCGAGTGTCGCGCAAGCGGTGTCCTCATAGTGCCTCAAAGGGCCTGCCGCCGTGCGGCCGCCGGCGCGGCTTTCCCCTGGAAGGAAAAACGGGCGCAGCCTTGTGAGCTGCGCCCGTCTTGCGCTTCCGGGATGGGGAAGCGATTACTCGAAGGTCGGATCGAACGGCAGGCCGACGTAGTTCTCGGCAATGGTGGTCTTGCCGGCGGTCGAGCTCATCAGGTAGTCGAGCTCGGCGAGCTGGATCTTGTGCTCGATCGGGTCTTCGTTGAATTTGTGCATGATCGAGGTGAACCACCACGAGAAGCGCACGGCAGCCCAGACGCGGCGCAGCGCGGTTTCGGAGTAGCGGTCGAGCAGGTCGGTACGGCCTTCCTTGTAGTAGGCGATCAGTGCGGTCGACAGGTAGTACATGTCGGAGGCGGCGAGGTTGAGGCCCTTGGCGCCGGTGGGCGGCACGATGTGGGCGGCGTCGCCGACCAGGAACAGGTTGCCGAAGCGCATCGGTTCGGTGACGAAGCTGCGCAGCGGCGCGATGCTCTTCTCGATCGACGGGCCGGTGACCATCTTCTCGGCGATGTGCTCGGGCAGGCGGCGGCGGATTTCGTCCCAGAAGCGCTCGTCCGACCAGTCCTCGACCTTCTCGTCGAGGCCGACCTGGATGTAGTACCGGCTGCGGGTGTGCGAACGCATCGAGCACAGTGCGAAGCCGCGCTTGCTGTTGGCGTAGATCAGCTCTTCATGCACCGGCGGGGTTTCCGACAGCAGGCCCAGCCAGCCGAACGGGTAGATGCGCTCGAATTCCTTCAGCTTGTCGCGCGGCACCGAGGCGCGCGAGGCGCCGTGGTAACCGTCGCAGCCGGCGATGTAGTCGCAGTCGATGATGGTCTGCTTACCGTCCTTGTGGAATTCCAGCTTGGGCTTTCCGTCCATGTAGCCGACCGGATGCACGTCGCGTGCCTCGAAGACCACGGTGATGTTCTCGTCCTTGAGCACCGCGTCGTAAAGATCCTTGGTGAGTTCGGTCTGGCCGTACACCATCACCTGCTTGCCGCCGGTCAGCGCGGCCATGTTGATGCGTTCCTCGCGGCCGTCGAAGGTCAGCACGATGCCGTCGTGCAGCAGGCCTTCCTTGTCCATGCGCGCGCCGACGCCGGCCTTGCGCATCAGGTCGGCCATGCCCTGTTCGAGGATGCCGGCGCGGATGCGGGCTTCGACGTAGTCGCGGGTCTGGCGTTCGAGGATGATGCTCTTGATACCGGCCTGGCTGAGCAGGCGGGCCAGGCACAGGCCCGAGGGGCCGCCGCCGATGATGCCGACTTGAGTTTGCATGTCTCTCTCCATTTGGGCTGAACGCGTCGCGCAATCGGGTGCGCGGACAGCTGAACTATAGGAGTCGGGACCACGCGCCGCTTGAACTCAGTCGGGTCAATACTTGTACTTTTCGAAAATTTCGATAGGCTCCGACGACATAGCGGAAATGCGGACCCGAGGCGCGATGGAAGAGAGAATCATCCCGACATACAAGCTGTTCGGCGAGCAGCAACTGTGGCCGACGCCGGAGCCCATCCACTACGAGACGATCGCCGACCGCAGCGCCCTGTACGATTGGGAAATCACCCCGCACAGCCACGACAACCTGCTGCAGATCCTCTTCCTGCAGGAGGGCAGCGCCGGCATGACGCTGGAGACGCAGGCGGCGCCGCTGGCCACCCCCTGCGTGGTGATGATGCCGCCACGCCAGGCCCACGGCTTCCGCTTCTCGTCGGATGTGCTTGGACACATCGTCACCATTCCGCATTTCCTGCTGGGCGAACTGCTGGCGCTCTCGCCCGAACTCAAGGGCCAGCTCGACACCGCGCTCTACATCCCGCTGGCGGGTGACGACGAGGGCCTGGCGCTGATGCGCATGTGCTTCGGTCAGATCGGCCGCGAATACGCCGGCGGCGAAGCAGGGCGGCTGTCGGTGCTGATGGCCACGCTCGGACTGGTGGTGGTGTGGCTGGCGCGGGCGGCCGGTGCGTCGACCGGGCGTGCCAGCCAGGACCGCTTCCGCCAGCGTATCGAACGCTTCATGGACCTGATCGAGCGCCATTTCCGCGAATGGCAGCCGTTGGGCTTCTACGCCAGCCGGCTGGGCGTGTCGACCACCCAGCTCAACAACAGCTGCCGGCGTGAGACCGGGGTCAGCGCGCAGCAATTGCTGCACGACCGCCTGCTGCTGGAAGCGCGCCGGCTGCTGGCTTACTCCGACCTCGACGTCACCGCCATCAGCTATTCGCTCGGCTTCCGCGATCCGGCTTACTTCTCGCGTTTCTTCACCCGCCGCCAGGGCATGTCGCCGTCGGCCTTCCGCGCGGCCAACCTGCGGCGCGCCTGAGCGGCGGGCGCGAGGGAACGCTTGCCGCAGCCTTGTGGCCCAAGTCTTGTTGGCGGGGCAAGCGTCGCCTGATGCCGCGCTGTCGGCGGAAGGGTTCGATGCGCCCCCGGGCGTCCAGCGATGGAGGCAGAACGATGATTGGCAGGTTTGTCGGGCAGACCGGGATGCCAGGGCTGGGCTGCGGACCGAGGCGGGTTCGCGAGGTGCTCGTGCCGGCGAGGGGCTGTCCGTCCGTTGCCGGTGCGGATGACGCGCCGGACAGCGGACGGAAACCGGTGTGATGCACGGCGCGGCCCACCGACCCGAAGATGGCGCGGAGACCCGGCTGCTGGCGTTGATCGATGCGCTGGTCGCCGAACTGCATGCCGGCGGCCCGGCCGAAGCCGGTGTGCCGGCGGGCCTCGACAGCGCACTCGAACGCGATCTCGGCCTCGACAGCCTGGCCCGCGTCGAACTGCTGGCGCGCATCGAGCAGGCGTTCGATGTCCGCCTGCCGGAAGATGTGCTGGCCAAAGCGGAGACGCCCCGCGCCTTGCTGCAGGCGCTTGAGGTTGCGGGGCCGCCGACGCTGCCGGAGAGCGCCATGCAGGCGCGCGACGCGGCGCCCGTGCGCATGTCGGGCACGCCCGATCGCGCTGCCAATCTGGTCGAGGCGCTGAACTGGCATGTGGCGCACCATCCCGAGCGCTGCCACGTCAGCTTCTACCGGCAGTCGGATGCGCTCGACAACCTGAGCTACGGCGACCTCGCCGGTGCGGCCACCCGTGTGGCGGGCGGGCTGCGGACCCTGGGGGTGCAGGCCGGGCAGTGCGTGGCGCTGATGCTGCCCTCGGGGCTGGACTTCTTCCGCTGCTTCTTCGGCATCCTGTATGCCGGCGCGGTGCCGGTGCCGCTCTATCCGCCGGCACGCGCCACCCAGGTCGAGGAACACCTGCGCCGCCAGGCAGGCATCCTGCGCAACTGCGAGGCGCCGGTACTGATCGCCTTCGACACCGTCCGGCCGCTGGCGCGGATGCTGACGGGCCTGGCTCCCGCCCTGCGCCATCTCACCACCGCCGCGGCGCTGGCGGAAGGGCCGGTGGCGGCCCTCCGGCCGTTGCAGTCCGGCGACACTGCGCTGGTGCAATACACCTCGGGTTCCACCGGCGATCCGAAGGGGGTGGTGCTCAGCCATGCCAACCTGCTCGCCAACATCCGGGCGTGGGGCGGCGTGATCGCGCTGGATTCCACCGACGTGGCGGTGAGCTGGCTGCCGCTGTATCACGACATGGGCTTGATCGGTGCCTGGCTGGGCAGCCTGTATTACGGTTGTCCGCTGATCCTGATGTCGCCGCTCGACTTCCTCGGCCGGCCCGAACGGTGGCTGTGGGCCATCCACCGCCACCGCGGAACGGTCACCGCAGCGCCCAATTTCGCCTTCGAGCTCTGCCTGCGCCGTCTCGCCGACCAGGACCTCGATGGCCTCGATCTTTCCAGCTGGCGCATGGCGGCAAACGGCGCGGAGCCGGTGAGCCCGGACACCATGACACGCTTCGCCGCGGCCTTCGCCCGCTACGGCCTGCGTGCAGAGATCCTGACGCCGATGTACGGCCTGGCGGAATGCGCGGTCGGGCTGGCGGTGTCGCCGCCGGGCCGCAGCCTGCGCATCGATCGGGTGGATCGTGCAGCGTTCGAGGCCGACGGCCACGCACGGCCGGCGGCGGCGGAGGAAGCGCACGCGCTGCGCTTCGTCAGCTGCGGACCGCCCCTGCCGGGGCACAGGGTACGCATCGTCGGACCGACGGGCGCGGATCTGCCCGAAAGGCGGGTGGGGCGTCTCGCTTTCCGCGGTCCGTCGGCCTGCGCGGGTTACCACCGCAATCCGGAAGCCAGTCGCAGCCTGGTCGACGGCGACTGGCTGGACAGCGGCGACTACGCCTATGTCGCCGACGGCGAGCTCTACGTCACCGGCCGCGCCAAGGATCTGATCATCCGCGGCGGGCGCAACCTCTATCCGTACGAACTCGAACAGGCCGTGGGCGAACTCGCAGGCATACGCAAGGGCTGCGTCGCCGCCTTCGGCGTTGCCGACCCGCACAGCGGCACCGAGAAGCTGGTGGTGGTGGCGGAGACGCGGACGCGCGATCCGGCGGCGCGCAGGGCGCTGGTGCAGGCCATCGTCGCGCTCGGCGCGGACTTGCTGGAACAACCGCCGGACGAGGTGGTGCTGGCCCCGCCGCACGCGGTGCTGAAGACGTCGAGCGGCAAGATCCGCCGCGCCGCCGTGCGCGCATGCTACCTCGACGGCAGCCTGGGCGCCGCCACGCGCGCGCCCTGGCTACAGGTACTGCGGCTCGGCCTGGCGAGCATCGCCGGGCAGGGGCGTACGGCGCTGGCGCGCCTGCCGGCCTGGGCCTACGGCGCGTGGGCGTGGGGCTGGTTCGGCTTTCTCGCGGGCCTGGCAGTGCCGGCGGTGGCGCTGCTGCCGCGGCTGCAGGCGCGCTGGGCGGTGTCGCGCCGGCTTGCGCGCGTGCTGGCCCGCCTGAGCGGTTGCCGGCTCGACGTCGCCGGGCTGCACAACCTGCCTGCCGGCCCCTGCGTGTTCGTCGCCAACCACGCGAGCTACATCGACGGCATCGCGGTGGCGGCGGCGCTGCCGGTGCCGGTCGGCTTCGTCGCCAAGGCCGAACTCAGGCAGAACCGCAGCCTCTCGCTGTTCTTCAACCGCCTCGGGGCGCATTTCGTCGATCGCCTCGATGCGCGCCGCAGCGTCGCCGAGGCGCGCTCCCTTGCCGCGATCGCCGCGCGCTGGCCGCCGCTGCTGTTCTTTGCCGAGGGCACCTTCAGCGGCGAACCCGGCCTCCGACCCTTCCATCTCGGTGCCTTCCAGGTCGCCGCCGCGGCCCGCCTGCCGGTCGTGCCGCTTGCCCTTGCCGGTACGCGCGAGGTGCTGCGCGACGGCTCCTGGCTGCCCCGGCGCGGACGGATCGCCATCACCGTCTGCCCGCCGCTGCTGCCGGAAGGCGACGGCTGGCACGGCGTGCTCGCGCTGCGCGACCGTGCGCGCACGGCCATCCTCGAATACTGTGGGGAAAGGCCGGCCCGCGCCTGAATTCGCCCGTGCCCGGACGTGGGCGCGGTTCAGCCCAGCGCGGCGGAGCCGCCGCCTTGCAGCGCCTGCTTCTTCAGCCGGTAATTGAGCTGCGGTCGCGTCATGCCGAGCATGCGGGCCGCTGCCGACAGGTTGCCGCCGGCGCGCTGTACCGCGCGCTGCAGGATGTCCTGCTCCAGCGCTTCGAGCGAAACGCCGGCGTCGAGTACCGCGCCCGGCAGGTCGAGGCCGCCTCTGGGCTGCTCGCCAAGCTTGCCGCTCTTGTCTATGCAGGCGTGGGCGGTGGCGGGCGGTACCGCGCCGAGGAAGAGGTGTTCCACCTCCACCCAGCCGTTCTGCGGCGCCAGGATCACACCGCGCTCGATGACGTTTTCCAGCTCGCGCACATTGCCCGGCCAGCGGTGGTTCTTTAGCGCCAGCATCGCCTTGTCGGTGATGCCGGCGACGCGCTTGGCGTGCAGCGAGCAGAAGCGCGCGGTCATCGCCTCGACCAGCGGCGGGATGTCGGAGGCACGCTCGCGCAGCGGCGGTATCGTCACCGGATAGACGTTGAGCCGGTAGTAGAGGTCGCGGCGGAAGCGGCCTGCGGCCACCGCGTCCTGCAGGTCCACATTGGTGGCGGCGACCAGGCGCACGTTGATCTTGCGGGTGCGCTCGTCGCCGAGCCGTTCGATCTCGCCTTCCTGCAGCACTCGCAGCAGCTTGGCCTGGGCGGACAGCGGCAGTTCGCCGACCTCGTCGAGGAAGAGCGTGCCGCCGTCGGCGCGCTCGAACTTGCCGGCGCGCGAGGCATGGGCGCCGGTGAAGGCGCCGCGCTCGACGCCGAAGAGTTCGGATTCGATCAGCTCGTCGGGCAGCGCAGCGCAGTTCACCGCGACGAAGGGCGCTTCCTTGCGCGGGCTCAGCTCGTGCAGCGCGCGCGCGAAGCGTTCCTTGCCGACGCCGGTTTCGCCGAGCAGCAGCACGGTGACATTGGTCGATGCCGCCTTGGTGACCAGTTCGTAGGCGTTGCGGAAACCGGTGGACGCACCGATCAGGTTGGGGATGCGGCGCGGGCAGGCGATGCTCTGGCGCATCGCCTCCACTTCTTCGCGCAGTTCCAGCAGGCGGCCGACGATGGAGTCGGCCTCGAAGTAGGGGGTCAGCTCATGGGCGTCCGGCCATTCTTCGGCCGGCTTGCCGACGATGCGGCAGTGGTCGGTGCCCATCGCCGCGCACTCGACCTCGCGGAACAGGATGAAGCGGCCCATGAAGGCCGAGGTATAACCGGAGGCGTAGCCGATCATCATCCAGCACACCGGGTGATCCATCTCGCCGTACTGCTGGACATGGACTTCAGCTTCCCACGACTGGCGCCAGATGAACTCGCCGTAGAACTTGCCGGCTTCGCCGTCGATGTCCAGCCGTACCGGCTCCACCTCCACACAGCCTTCCAGCATGTGCAATTGCGGGCCCACGACGAAGGCGTCGACCAGGTTGCCGGCGCCGCGGATCTTGCGCGCGAGTTCGGCATCGCGCAGACCGGAGGCGAAGCCCATGCGGGTGAGGATGCGGCGCGCCTGCTCGGCGCCGACCGAATCGATCAGCTCCTTGCGCAGCTCGGAAAGCGCCGCGGTGT
Organism: Azoarcus sp. DD4; assembly: GCF_006496635.1. NCBI lineage: Bacteria > Pseudomonadati > Pseudomonadota > Betaproteobacteria > Rhodocyclales > Zoogloeaceae > Azoarcus > Azoarcus sp. DD4. Next base: position 3,323,445 of record NZ_CP022958.1, on the reverse strand, counting down.
GCAGCAGCACCATGCGGTGCTCGCCCAGCCAGATCAGGCCGTCCTTGTCGGAGAAACGGAGCAGCTGCCGCAGGTCGGCATTCTCCGGGTAACGGATTTCCTTCACATCTCCTCCTCGTGCCGACCGGCCGCTTGCTGGCGGGTCGGGTCTGCCTCTGCGGGCGGGACGCGGCGGCGGGCTGCATCGGCCCTTCCGTCCGGTTTGGTCAGTCGTAACGATAACCCAGCTTGCACCAAAGTAATGCGCCGTCGACGGCAGTTTCGCCAGTCGAAAGGTCCGGGTGAGATTTTGACACATGGTAACAATCTCGAGATTATAGATACACGTGGCACGGATCTTGGTTAAGCACCGTGTTCCGGCGGAAAAGGCGACCGGATGATCACCACGACACGCTCACCACAACACGCCGGCACGTATCGGCGGGAGGAGACAAGGAAGATGGACAAGCGCTATTCCGTCCTGATCCAGGACAGCGGCGAGACCTTCGCTTGCGACGGCAGCAAGAACCTGTTGCGGGCGATGGAAGTGCTCGGCCGCCGCGGCATTCCGGTCGGTTGCCGTGGCGGCGGCTGCGGCGTGTGCAAGGTTCGCGTGACCGCTGGCGGCTTCCAGACCCAGAAGATGAGCCGCAGTTGCGTCAGCGAGGAAGAAGAGAAAGCCGGTGTGGTGCTCGCCTGCAAGCTGTTTCCGACCAGCGACCTGGCGCTGGAGGTGGTTGGGAAAATGAGCAAGACGGTGTGCGCGCCAAGGCGCTGAACTCGGTCGCGCCGAGCGTCTGAGTCGTTTCGTATCCGCAAGGCCGACGGCCGCCATCCGCAAGGAGGCGGCCGTCGGCTTTTTTTCGCTCGATGCGCGCAAGTCGTTGTTGCAACGCGGAAATCAGACTTGATCATTTGATCACTCGCGTTGTGGATTTGATCAATTGATCAAGCGATAAACGCTGATTATTTAATGAATGAATATCGAGAAAATTGAAAATAGCAGTGTTATCAGCAGATTGCGGAGGCTGGCACACGACTTGACTCTGTGAGACGCAAAGCCGCCGCAACTGGACCAAATCCGCAGGAGCCCGCAGATGCCTACCAACCAGCCCGCTATCGACGTCAGCCGCAAGTTCGTGCGCCTCATCGAACGCCGTGCGGACGGTTTCGTCGAGTTCGAGTTCGCCATCGGCGAGCCCGAGCTGTGTGCCGAGATGCTGCTGCCGGCACCGGCTTACGAGGCCTTCTGCCGCAACAACGCGGTGATCGAGCTTGCGGCACGCGAACCCTTGGCCGACGGCGACGACGAGACCGCCGCCTGGAACTGGAACCTGCATCAGGCGACGCACCAGCGTTTCCGCTGACGGGCAACTGCAACACCACACGATCACAAGGCCACGTTAAGGGCCATCACGAGGAGGAGACCCACATGCACATCGACCTGCGCACCGTGAGCATCAAGCCACTGCGCCAGACCTTCGACCATGTCGCCCGTCGCATCGGTGGCGACAAGCCGGCTTCGCGCTACCAGGAAGGTACTTTCGACCTGCAGGCCACCGCCAACTTCCACTACCGGCCGACCTGGGATCCGCAGCATGAGATCTTCGACGCCAGCCGTAGCGCCATCCGCATGGCCGACTGGTACACCTTCAAGGATCCGCGCCAGTTCTACTACGGCGCCTACACCCTGGCCCGCGCCAAGCAGCAGGACACCGCCGAGGCCAACTTCGACTTCGTCGAAAGCCGCGGCCTGGCCGCTGACCTGCCGGTCGAGCTGCGCGACACCGTGCTCAAGCTGCTGGTGCCGCTGCGCCACGTGGCCTGGGGCGCCAACATGAACAACGCCGCGATCTGCGCCTACGGTTACGGCACCGCCTTCACCCAGCCCTGCATCTATCAATCGATGGATCAGCTCGGCATCGCCCAGTACCTCACCCGCGTCGGCCTGCTGCTGGGCGATGTCGAGGTGCTCGACGACGCCAAGGCGGCGTGGATGAGCGACGACGCCTGGCAGGGCCTGCGCCGCTACGTCGAGGACAGCTTCGTGGTGAAGGATCCGTTCGAACTCTACGTGGCGCAGAACGTCGCCCTCGACGGCCTGCTGTATCCGCTGGTGTTCGAAGCCATCGTCGATGACGTGCTCGCGGCCAAGGGCGGCACCGCGGTGGCGATGCTCACCCAGTTCATGACCGACTGGTACGGCGAAACGAAGAAGTGGGTGGACGCCACGGTGAAGACCGCCGCCGCCGAATCCGCCGACAACAAGGCCCAGCTGGAAAAGTGGATCGTCCATTGGCGCGACCGTGCTGCCGCCGCGCTGCTGCCGGTGGCCCGCCTCGCGCTCGCCGAGGGCGCCGACGCGGTGCTCGAAGATGTCGTCCAGCAGTTCAACACCCGCCTGGCCAAGGCCGGCGTCACCGTCTGAGGCCGTTCATGTCCACCGTATTCATCGCGCTGCAAACCAACGAGGACACCCGCCCGATCATCGAGGCGATCACCGCCGATAACCCGCACGCCCGCATCAATGAGGCGCCGGCGATGGTGAAGATCGACGCCGAGGGCAAGCTCACCGTGCGCCGTTCGAGTATCGAGGAGCGCATCGGCCGCGACTTCGACCTGCAGGAACTGCACATCAACCTGATCTCGCTCTCCGGAAACATCGACGAGACCGACGACGAACTGACGCTGAGCTGGAACGCCTGAGCGCGGCGCACGAGAAAGGAGACACCACATGGACATGCAAGTCGCCAAGAAGAAGCTGGGCCTCAAGGAGAAGTACCAGGTCATGACCCGCGGCCTGGACTGGGAGCCGTCCTACCAGAAGAAGGAGGACATCTACCCCTACGCCAGCTACGAAGGCATCAAGATCCACGACTGGGACAAGTGGGAAGACCCCTTCCGCCTGACCATGGACGCCTACTGGAAGTACCAGGCGGAGAAGGAACGCAAGCTCTACGCGATCATCGACGCCTACGCCCAGAACAACGGCCACCTCAGCGTCACCGACGCGCGCTACATCAACACGGTGAAGCTCTTCCTCACCGGCGTCAGCCCGCTGGAATACATGGCTCACCGCGGCTTCGCCCACGCCGGCCGCGCCTTCCCCGGCGCCGGCCCGCGGGTGGCCTGCCTGATGCAGTCGCTGGACGAGATCCGCCACGCCCAGACCCAGATCCACGCGCTCTCCAACTACAACAAGCACTACAACGGCCTGCACGACTTCCGTCACATGCACGACCGGGTGTGGTACCTCAGCGTGCCGAAGAGCTTCTTCGACGACGCGGTGACCGCCGGCCCCTTCGAGTTCCTGGTGTCGATCGGCTTCTCGTTCGAGTACGTGCTGACCAACCTGCTGTTCGTGCCCTTCGTCTCCGGCGCCGCCTACAACGGCGACATGGGCACGATGACCTTCGGCTTCTCCGCGCAGTCGGACGAGGCGCGCCACATGACGCTGGGCCTGGAGGTGATCAAGTTCATCCTCGAACAGGATCCGGACAACCTGCCCATCGTGCAGCGCTGGATCGACAAATGGACCTGGCGCGGCTACCGCGTGCTGACGCTGGTGGCGATGATGATGGACTACATGCTGCCCAAGCGGACGATGAGCTGGAAGGAAGCCTGGGAGGTGTATTTCGAGGAGAACGGCGGCGCGCTGTTCAAGGACCTTGCCCGCTACGGCATCAAGATGCCCAAGTGCGCCGAGACCATCGCACTGGAGAAGGACCACCTCTCGCACCAGGCTTGGGCCACCTTCTACAACTACGGCGCCGCCGCCGCCTTCCACACCTGGGTGCCGGAAAAGGAAGAGATGGACTGGCTGTCGGCCAAGTACCCGGAGAGCTTCGACAAGTACTACCGGCCGCGCCTGGAGTACTGGCGCGAGCAGGCCGCCAAGGGCAACCGCTTCTACAACAAGACGCTGCCCATGCTGTGCCAGACCTGCCAGATCCCGATGCTGTTCACCGAGCCCGGCGACCCCACCAAGATCTGCTACCGCGAGGTGGACTACAAGGGCTCGAAGTACCACTTCTGCTCCGACCACTGCAAGGAGATCTTCGAGCACGAGCCGGAGAAGTACGTGCAGTCCTGGCTCCCGGTACACCAGATCTACCAGGGCAACTGCTTCCCCGAGGGCACCGACCCGACCGTCGAAGGCTTCGACCCGCTGGCCGCGGTGCTGCAGTACTACCACCTGGAGTTCGGCCGCGACAACCTCGACTTCGAGGGTTCGGAGGACCAGAAGAACTTCGATGCGTGGCGGGGGCAGGCGACGAAGAACGTTTGAGGCGGGCGGGGTGGGGTGGCCTTGTTCCGCCCCCCTTTGAAGGGGAGGGGGTAAAACGCCGCCCGCTGCCCGCATCACTGAATTGTTGAACACCCAAATAACGAGGAGACCCGACATGGCCATCGCTGCCATCGGCAAATACGAATTCGCGCCCGCCGACGCGCTCGACAAGTTCCACGGCGCCCAACTGCTCTACATCGGCTGGGAAGACCACCTGCTGTTCTGCGCCCCCTTCGCCTTTCCCTTCCCGCCGACCATGCCCTTCCGCGCCATCGTCGAGCAGGTGCTGCCGGGGTCGTTCGGCTACCACCCGGACTTCGCCCGCATCGACTGGGCCAAGGCGGAGTGGTTCAAGTCCGGCAAGCCCTGGCAGCCGGATTTCGACAAGTCGCTCGCGGACAACGGGCTGAAGCACAAGGACGTGATCCGGTTCCGCACCCCGGGGCTGACGGGGATCGCAGGCTCCTGCAGCTGAGCCCTGCCTGCCGGCGCGCATTGCGCGCCGGCGCCGTCCAACAGAGATACGGACACGCATCATGAGCTACGAACTGACCATAGAACCCCTCGGCCAGACCATAGAAGTCGAGGAAGACCAGACCATCCTCGACGCCGCGCTGCGCGCCGGCATCTGGCTGCCGCACGCCTGCTGCCATGGCCTGTGCGCCACCTGCAAGATCCAGGTCGTCGACGGCGAGGTGGAGCACGGCGAGGCCTCCAGCTTTGCGCTGATGGATTTCGAGCGCGACGAGGGCAAGGCGCTCGCCTGCTGCGCCCGGCTGCAGAGCGACGTCGTCATCGAGGCCGAGATCGAGGAGGAGCCCGACGCCGAGAGCATCCCGGTGCGCGACTTCCACGGCACCGTCAGCCGCATCGACAGCCTCACGCCGACGATCAAGGGCGTGTTCGTCACGCTCGACGAGCCCATCCACTTCCAGGCCGGCCAGTACATCAACTTCGACATCAGGGGCGGCGAATGCAGCCGTGCCTTCTCGCTGGCCAATCCGCCGGCGACCGGGCGCGAGGTGGAGCTCAACATCCGCATCGTGCCGGGCGGGCAGGGCACCACCTGGGTGCACCAGGAACTGAAGGCCGGCGACCGGGTGAAGCTGTCCGGCCCCTACGGGCGATTCTTCGTACGCAAGTCGGCGCCGGAAGGGCTGATTTTCATGGCCGGCGGTTCCGGGCTGTCGAGCCCGCGCTCGATGATCCTCGATCTGCTGGAGGCCGGTGACACCCGGCCGATCACGCTGGTCTACGGCCAGCGCACGCGTGCCGAGCTGTACTACCACGACGACTTCCTCGCGCTCGCCGAGCGCCATGCCAACTTCAGCTATGTGCCGGCGCTGTCGGACGAGGGGCCGGAATCGGGCTGGAGTGGGCACCGCGGTTTCGTCCATGAGGCAGCAAAAGCGCACTTCGACGGCGATTTCCGTGGCCACAAAGCCTATCTGTGCGGGCCGCCGCCGATGATCGACGCCTGCATCACCACGCTGATGCAGGGCCGGCTGTTCGAGAACGACATCTACACCGAGAAGTTCTTCTCCGCAGCCGACGTGCAGCAGGTACGCAGCCCCTTGTTCAAGCGAATTTGAGATCCATCAAGAAATATCGAGATTATATTGATTTATCGGTTTATAAACGTATCATCCAACTAGTTGCTCGTTTCGCCTTTCCATAGCGGCCGCTTCGCGCCGCACAAAAGACCACTGGAGGAGACCATCATGGCAATGACCGACGTACTGCGCCCCGGCCACATCTCGCTGCGCGTGCTCAACCTCGAAGAAGGTGTCAATCACTACAAGAACGTGCTCGGCCTGATCGAGACCGGCCGCGACAGCCAGGGCCGCGTCTATTTCAAGACCTGGGACGAACGTGACCACAACAGCCTGGTGATCCGCGAGGCGGATGAGGCCGGTATCGACTTCTTCGGCTTCAAGGTGGCAAGCAAGGCTTCGCTGGAAAAACTCGACGGCCGCCTGAAGGAGTACGGCCTCACCACCGAGCGCATCCCGGCCGGTGAAATGCTGGAAACCGGCGAGCGGGTGCGCTTCCTGATCCCGTCCGGCCACTACATCGAGCTCTACGCGGAGAAGACCGACGTCGGCAACGGCATGTCGTATGTGAACCCGGACCCCTGGACCAAGGACGCGGAGCGCGGCATCGCCCCGATCCGCATGGACCACTGCCTGCTCTACGGGCCGGACATCGAGAAGGTGCAGGACATCTTCGTCAACGTGCTCGGCTTCTACCTGGTGGAGCACGTGGTGATGGAAGACGGCAAGACCGACCTCGCGATCTGGCTGTCGTGCTCGATCAAGGCCCACGACATCGCTTTCGTGCGCCACCCGGAGCCGGGCAAGCTGCACCACATCTCCTTCCTGCTCGACAGCTGGGAGAAGGTGCTGCGCGCGGCCGACATCATGTCGATGAACAAGGTGTCGATCGACATCGGCCCCACCCGCCACGGCATCACCCGCGGTACCACCATCTATGCCTTCGATCCCTCGGGCAACCGCTTCGAGACCTTCTGCGGCGGCTACCAGAGCTATCCGGACTGGAAGCCCATCAAGTGGACCTGGGAAGAGGTGGGCACCGGCATCTTCTATCACGACCGCGCGCTCAACGAGCGCTTCCTGACAGTCGTGTCCTGATGCCTTGCCCGCGGTCGTCATATGGGCGGCCGCGGGCAGGGAGGGGAATCAGCGTGGCTGTGCCGGGCGGGTGAAGAAATCGGCCGGCATGCGCTTCACCGCGTCGAGGGTACGCAGGATGTGCTCGGTGAGGATGGAGGTGGCGCGGGTCGCATCGCGTGCCAGGGTGGCGTCGAAGATGGCCTGGTGCTCGGCGTGGATGTCGCGCGCGATCGGCTGGCGGAACAGGCTGATGCGGCGGTAGCGCTCCGACTGCTGGTAGAGGATGTGCTGAAAATGACGGATCCAGCGCGACGGGCAGGCGGCGATCAGGGCTTCGTGAAAGGCCCGGTTGCGCAGCTCCCATTCCTCGGTGGTGCCGGTGTCGTGGTCGGCGAGCTTTTGCTCCGCGCGCGACAGGCGATGGAAGGCGGCTACCAGATCCGCCTCCCAGGCATCGCTGCCGAGCGCGATCGACTGGCGCAGCGCCTCGGTTTCGAGCAGTACGCGGGTGCGGGTGATGTCTTCGAAGTCGGCAACCGAGATCGGCGCCACGCGAAAGCCACGCTGGCCCTGGGCCACCACCAGCGCGTCGGTGACCAGCAGCAGCAGGGCTTCGCGCAGGGTGCCGGCACCGACCTCGTACTGGTCCTTCAGATGCTCGACGCGCAGCTTTTCGCCCGGCGGATGCACGCCTTCGATGATGTCGCGGCGCAAGCGGTTGTAGGCGGCTTCGACCAGGGTCTTGGGTTCCTGGGTGTCGGGCGCTTCGGCGACGGCGGTGTTGATCATGGTGGTTCGCACTGCGAATACGGGATGGCGGGATTCTAACGGACAGCAAATTTTTTCTGTTAGCTAAAAATCTCGAGATTTAATATTGACGTCGAGAATATGATGTTTTACCTTGACGTCCATCGCGGACCGCAGGCGTCCGCGCTCTGGAGAGGCCCAATGAAAGTCGTCGTGAATCAGCCCTGCATCGCCTGGGAAGCCGCCCACCGTGCCGCCGAGGCGGCGGTGCGGCATGCGGAATCGCTCGGCGTGCGGATCAACGTCGGCGTCACCGACGCGACGGGCAATCTGATGGCCTTCCTGCGCATGCCGGGTGCCTTTCCGCAGTCCATCCAGATCGCCATCGACAAGGCCTACACCGCCGGCGGCTTCGGCTTTCCGACGGCGCAGTGGATGTCGGTGTTCGGCGAGGACGAGGGCATGAAGCTGGGCTTTTCGGCGCAGCCGCGCCTCATCGTGTTCGGCGGCGGTCTGCCGCTGCGGGTGGAGGGGCAACTGGTTGGCGGCATCGGGGTGTCGGGCGCTTCGGCCGCACAGGATGCCGAATGCGCGCGCGCCGGGCTGCGCGCCATCGGTGCCGACGAAATCGAAGATTGAGCAATGAATAACGGGTGGCGCGCACGCGCTGGCCGGCCACGGAGAGCATCCATGAAACAGATCCACAACTTCATCAACGGCGAATTCGTCGCCACCGCGAAGACTTTCGACAAGTACTCGCCGCTAGATAACCAGCGCATCGCGCTGGTGCACGAGGCGGGCAAGATCGAGGTCGATGCCGCGGTCGCTGCCGCCCAGGCCGCGCTCAAAGGGCCGTGGGGCAAGATGACGGTGGCCGAGCGGGTCGATCTGCTCAATGCGGTGGCCGACGGCATCAACCGCCGCTTCGACGACTTCCTCGCCGCCGAATGCGCCGATACCGGCAAGCCGAAGAGCCTCGCCAGCCATATCGACATCCCGCGCGGCGCGGCCAACTTCAAGATCTTCGCCGACGTCATCAAGAGCGTGCCCACCGAGTTCTTCGAGATGGCCACGCCGGATGGCCGCGGTGCGCTCAACTACGCGCTGCGCCGCCCGGTCGGCGTGGTCGGCGTGATCTGCCCGTGGAATTTGCCGCTGCTGCTGATGACCTGGAAGGTGGGCCCGGCGCTGGCCTGCGGCAACACCGTGGTGGTCAAGCCCTCGGAAGAAACCCCGCAGACCGCGACCCTGCTCGGCGAGGTGATGAACGAGGTCGGCATGCCCAAGGGTGTGTACAACGTGGTGCACGGCTTCGGGCCGGGTTCGGCGGGCGAGTTCGTCACCACCCACCCCAAGGTCAACGCGATCACCTTCACCGGCGAAACCCGCACCGGCGCCGCGATCATGAAGGCCGCCGCCGACGGCGCCCGTCCGGTGTCGCTGGAGATGGGCGGCAAGAACCCGGCCATCGTGTTCGCCGACTGCGATTTCGACGCCGCCATCGAAGGCACCATGCGTTCGGTGTTCGCCAACTGCGGCCAGGTCTGCCTCGGCACCGAGCGGGTGTACGTCGAGCGGCCGATCTTCGACCGCTTCGTCGCGGCGCTGAAGCAGGGCGCCGAAGGCCTGAAACTCGGCCGCCCGGAAGACGCCAGCACCGGCATGGGCCCGCTGATCTCGCAGGAGCACAAGAACAAGGTGCTCTCCTACTACAACAAGGCCAAAGAACTCGGCGCCACCGTGGTTACCGGCGGCGGCGTGCCGCAGATGCCGGGCGAACTCGCCAACGGCGCCTGGGTGCAACCGACGATCTGGACCGGTCTCGACGACAACTCGCCGATCGCGCGCGAAGAAATCTTCGGCCCCTGCACGCTGATCCAGCCCTTCGATGCTGAGGACGAGGTGATCCGCCGCGCCAACGACACCGACTACGGCCTGGCCTGCTCGGTGTGGACCAAGGACCTGGCCCGCGCCCACCGCGTCGCCGGCCAGATCGAAGCCGGCTTGGTGTGGGTGAATTCCTGGTTCCTGCGCGACCTGCGCACCCCCTTCGGCGGCGCCAAGCAGTCCGGCATCGGCCGCGAGGGCGGGGTGCATTCGCTCGAGTTCTATACCGAGCAGAAGAACATCTGCATCAAGCTCTGAGGGCGAGACAGGGGTTTCGCGGCGCACGCGCCGCGCCTGTCGAGCGGGCCGGCTGTGCAAAGCCGGCGCTCCACGGGTTACCCCTCTTCGCGCAGCGACAAATTGGAGGTAGCAAATGGACAAGACCTTGATCGAACGGCTCGGCGACGAGCTTTACCAGGCGCTGGTCAAGCGCGAAGTGCTGGCGCCGCTGACCGAACGCCATCCGGACATCACCATCGCCGACGCCTACCGCATCCAGCAGCGCATGAACGCGCGCCGGCTGGAAGCGGGCGAGCGGGTGGTGGGCAAGAAGATCGGCGTCACCTCCAAGGCGGTGATGAACATGCTGGGCGTCTATCAGCCCGACTTCGGCATCCTCACCGACGGCATGCTCTACAACGAGGGCGAGGCCATCGCCGCCGACACCCTGATCCAGCCCAAGGCCGAAGGCGAGATCGCCTTCGTGCTGAAGAAGGATCTGAAGGGCCCCGGCGTGACCGCTGCCGACGTGCTGGCCGCCACCGAAGGCGTGATGACCTGCTTCGAGATCGTCGATTCGCGCATCCGCGACTGGAAGATCAAGATCCAGGACACCGTCGCCGACAACGCCTCCTGCGGCGTCTTCGTGCTCGGCGACAGCCTGGTCGATCCGCGCAAGGTCGATCTCAACACCTGCGGCATGATCCTCGAGAAGAACGGCGAAATCGTCGCCACCGGTGCCGGCGCCGCGGCGCTGGGCGCGCCGGCCAACGCGGTCGCCTGGCTGGCCAACACGCTGGGCAGCCTCGACATTCCGCTGAAGGCGGGCGAAGTCATCCTGTCCGGTTCGCTTGCGATCATGGTGCCGGTGAAGGCCGGCGACAACCTGCGCGTCACCATCGGCGGCATCGGCGGCTGTTCGGTGCGCTTCGTCTGATTTTCCGGTTGCAGGCGCGCGGCGGGGCGAGCTCTCTCTCCCTCTCTCCTGCCCCGTCGCGTGGCCTGTTCCTCTCCCCACAGGAGACAACACATGGACTTTGAGCTTTCCGGCAAGCGCGCCCTGGTGACCGGCTCGACCGCCGGCATCGGCTACGCGATCGCCCGCCGGCTGGCGGCCGAAGGCGCCGAGGTGGTGGTCAACGGCCGCGATGCCGGCCGGGTGGAAGCCGCCTGCGCGCGCCTGCGCGCCGAGCTGCCGGCGGCGAAGCTGCGCGGCATCGCCGCCGATGTGGCCACCGCCGACGGTGTGGCAGCGCTGCTCGCAGCCTGCGACGACGTCGATATCGTAGTGAACAACCTCGGCATCTACGCTCCCTGCGCCTTCGAAGACATCGGCGACGCCGAATGGCAGCACTTCTTCGAGGCCAACGTGATGAGCGGCGTGCGCCTCGCCCGTCATTACCTGCCGCGCATGAAGGCACGCAACTGGGGCCGGGTGGTGTTCATCTCCAGCGAATCCGGCCTCAATCCGCCGGGCGACATGGTCCATTACGGCATGACCAAATCCGCCCAGCTGTCGATCTCGCGCGGGCTGGCCGAGACTTGCGCCGGCACCGGCGTCACGGTGAACGCGGTGCTGCCCGGTCCGACCCGCACCGAAGGCGTCGCCGACTTCTTCGCCAAGCTCGCCGCCGAGCAAGGCGTCGCGGTGGAGACGGTGGAGCGCGAGTTCTTCAACCGCGACCGTCCGAGTTCGCTGCTGCGCCGCTTCATCGAACCGGCCGAGGTCGCCAACCTCGTCGCCTACGTCTGCAGCCCGCTGTCTTCCGCCACCAACGGTGCCGCGCTGCGCGTCGATGGCGGCGTGGTGCGCAGCATCGGCTGAGCGAACCCCATACCCCTGCAAGGAAGAGACCCATGAACAAGATCAAATGCGCGCTGATCGGCCCGGGCAACATCGGCACCGATCTGCTCTACAAACTGAAGCGCAGCCCGGTGCTGGAGCCGGTGTGGATGGTCGGCATCGACGCCGCCTCCGAAGGCCTGGCGCGCGCCCGCGAGCTCGGGCTCAAGACCACCGCCGACGGCGTCGACGGCCTCTTGCCCCATGTGAAGGCCGACGGCGTGCAGATCGCCTTCGACGCGACTTCCGCCTACGTCCATGCCGAGAACAGCCGCAAGCTCAATGAACTGGGCGTGCTGATGATCGACTTGACGCCCGCGGCCATCGGCCCCTTCTGCGTGCCGTCGGTCAATCTGGTCGAGCATGTGGGCAAGGGTGAGATGAACGTGAACATGGTCACCTGCGGCGGCCAGGCCACCATCCCGATGGTCGCGGCGGTGAGCCGCGTGCAGCCGGTGAAATACGGCGAGATCGTCGCCACCGTGTCCTCGAAATCCGCCGGCCCCGGCACCCGCAAGAACATCGACGAATTCACCCGCACCACCGCCGGCGCGGTCGAGAAGGTGGGCGGCGCCAAGGTCGGCAAGGCCATCATCATCCTCAACCCGGCCGAGCCGCCGCTGATCATGCGCGACACGGTGCATTGCCTCACCGAAACCGAACCGGACCAGCAGAAGATCACCGAGTCCATCCACGCGATGATCCGCGAGGTCCAGAAGTACGTGCCGGGCTACAAGCTCGTCAATGGCCCGGTCTTCGACGGCAACCGGGTGTCGATCTATCTGGAGGTCGAAGGCCTGGGCGACTACCTGCCGAAGTACGCCGGCAACCTCGACATCATGACCGCAGCCGGTGCCCGCACCGCCGAGATGTTCGCCGAGGAAATCCTCGCCGGCCGTCTCACCCTCGAATCCAACCGCGCCGTGCTGGCTTGAATCAGGAGAAAACCATGGACCTTCGCGGCAAACGCATCACCGTTCACGACATGACGCTCAGGGACGGCATGCATCCCAAGCGCCACCTGATGACGCTGGAGCAGATGAAGACCATCGCCCAAGGGCTCGATCAAGCGGGCATCCCGCTGATCGAAGTCACCCACGGCGACGGCCTGGGCGGCAGCTCGGTGAACTACGGCTTTCCGGCGCACACCGACGAGGAATACCTCGGCGCGGTGATCCCGCTGATGAAGCAGGCCAAGGTCTCGGCGCTGCTGCTGCCGGGCATCGGCACCGTCGATCACCTGAAGATGGCGCATGAACTCGGGGTGAACACCATCCGCGTCGCCACCCACTGCACCGAAGCCGATGTCTCCGAGCAGCACATCAGCTATGCGAGAAAGCTCGGCATGGACACCGTGGGCTTTCTGATGATGGCGCACATGAACACGCCGGAAGGGCTGGTGCAGCAGGCGAAGCTGATGGAGAGCTATGGCGCCAACTGCATCTACGTCACCGACTCGGCCGGTCACCTGCTGCCCGACACGGTGAAGGCGCGCATCGGCGCGGTCCGTGCTGCCTTGAAACCCGAAACCGAACTCGGCTTCCACGGCCACCACAACCTCGCGATGGGCGTCGCCAACAGCATCGCCGCGATCGAAGCCGGGGCGACCCGCATCGACGCCGCCGCCGCCGGGCTGGGCGCGGGCGCGGGCAACACCCCGATGGAGGTGCTGATCGCGGTGTGCGACCTGATGGGGATCGAGACCGGCGTCGATGTGTTCAAGATCCAGGACGTGGCCGAGGATCTGGTCGTGCCGATCATGGACTTCCCGATCCGCATCGACCGCGATGCGCTCACGCTGGGCTACGCGGGCGTGTACGGCTCCTTCCTGCTCTTTGCCAAGCGCGCCGAGAAGAAGTACGGCGTGCCGGCGCGCGAGATCCTGGTCGAGATGGGCCGGCGCGGCATGGTCGGCGGCCAGGAGGACATGATCGAGGACACCGCCATCACCCTGGCGAAGGCGAAACAGGCACAAGGAGTCGCAGCATGAAGCTGTCGCGCGAAATCATCGAGCAACTCGCCATCCGGCTGGAAACCTGCGAGCTGGAGGCGAAGGACACGCCCAAGATCACGGACGATCATCCGGACATGGACTGGGACGACGCCTACGCCATCCAGGATGAGATCAAGCGCCGCAAGATCGCCCGCGGCGCGCGGATCGTCGGCCTCAAGGCCGGGCTGACCTCGCACGCTAAGATGAAGCAGATGGGCGTGGAAACGCCGGTGTTCGGCTTCCTCGCCGACTACTTCAGCGTGCCCGAGGGTGGCGAGATCGACACGGGCAAGCTGATCCACCCCAAGGTGGAGCCGGAAATCGCCTTCGTCACCAAGGCGCCCCTGAAGGGGCCGGGCTGCCACATCGGCGCGGTGCTCGCCGCCACCGACTTCGTGATCCCGGCCATCGAGATCATCGACAGCCGCTACCGCGACTTCAAGTTCGACCTCAAGAGCGTGGTCGCCGACAACTGCTCGTCGAGCCGCTTCGTGGTCGGCGGGCGGATGGGCAATGTCGCCGAACTCGACCTGCGCACCACCGGCATCGTGCTGGAGAAGAACGGCGAACCGGTGGCCTTCGGCGCCGGTGCCGCGGTGCTCGGCCACCCGGCCGCAGCGATCGCGATGCTGGCCAACATGCTGGGCGAGAAGGGCGAGGAAATCCCCGCCGGCACGCTGATCCTGTCCGGCGGCATCACCGAAGCCGTGGCGGTGCAGCCGGGCGACGCGGTGACGCTGCGGGTGCAGGATCTCGGCTCGGTGTCCTGCCGGTTCAGGTAGACGATAGCGAGACTGGACGCTAAGTGTCGTCCGCGCTTGTTCTCGAAACGGTTTTGTCCCTCCCCCTTCAAGGGGGAGGTTAGGAGGGGGATGGGGTTGAGCTCGGCGCTGTAATACCCCATCCCCACCCCAACCCTCCCCTTGAAGGGGAGGGCGCACGACCCCTCAATCCTCCGCTCCCGCCCGCGCCCATTCAAGGAGAACCCTCATGCCATTCGCCCAGATCTACATGATCGAAGGCCGCACCGAAGAACAGAAGCGTGCGGTCATCGAGAAAGTCACCGCCGCCCTGGTCGAGGCGGTCGGCGCGCCCAAGGAAACCGTGCGCGTCTGGATCCAGGACGTGCCCAATACCAACTGGGGCATCGCCGGCGTCACCGCCAAAGACCTCGGCCGCTGATCCTGCGGCGGACGGAGAGCGCGGCTTGGTCCGGGGCGGCCGTTCTCCTCGCTCCGTCCCGCCGCCGACCCACCTCGAACCCATCCGCCCGTAACCGGTACGCTGCCTGAACCGGTAGCGAAGAGAGGGAGGTAGTTGCCATGGAAGAGCGCACAGTCATGCCGTCGGCGGCCGTGCCGGCCCCGGTGACCCGCATCGCCCGCCGTCGGGCAAAGCCCGGCCTGGAGGCGGAGTACGAAGCCCGCGTCCGCCGGATGTTCGGCGCGATGCGCGAGCAGCCGGGTTTCCTCGGTGCCGACCTGTTGCCGCCGGAGCAGCCTGGCGGCGATTACCAGATCGTGGTGCGCTTCGCGTCGGAGGCCGACCTGCAGGCTTGGGACGCGTCTCCGGCGCGGGCGCAAAGTCATGGTCGCCTGCGCGAGGTGGCGGAGGGCGAACCCGAGTTCCGCCGCCTGTCCGGGCTGGAGGCCTGGTTCGCGCCGGCGGTGGTGCCGGCGACGATGCATCCGCCGCGCGCCCGCATGGCCGTCGTGACCTGGCTGGGCATCTTTCCGACGGTGTCGCTGGTGCTGTGGCTGGTGGCCCCGCTGCTTGCCGCCTGGCCCTTCCTGCTGCGCACCGCGGTGCTGACCGCGCTGATCGTGGCGACCATGACCTGGGTGGTGATGCCGCGCCTGACGCGCTGGCTGCGCGGCTGGATCAATCCTTCCGCAGCGCGCTGAGTCCGGTCCGCCCGCAAATAAGGGCGGCTCCCGCAGGAGCCGCCCCGTTGGCTGCCGCGTGTGGCCGGCGTCAGCTGAAGATGCGCAGTGCGACCAGCGAGATGCTGGGGAAGAGCACGAGCAGGAAGATGCGCAGGATGTCGGAGGCGAGGAAGGGGAGGACGCCGCGGAAGATGGTGGCCATCGGGATATCCTTGGCCATCGAGCTGATGATGTAGACGTTCATCCCGACCGGCGGGGTGATCAGGCCAACCTCCATGACCACCAGCGCGATCATGCCGAACCAGATCGCCTTCTCCTCGATACCGAGGCCGAAGTAGTCCATGCCCAGGATGATGGGCAGGAAGATGGGCACGGTGAGCAGGATCATCGACAGGCTGTCCATCACGCAGCCGAGCAGCAGGTAGATGACGATGATGGCGAACAGCACGGTGAAGGGGCCGAAGCCCATGCTCTCGACCCACGCCGCCGCCTCGGCCGGCATCTGGCTGACCGCCATGAAGGAGTTGAGCATGTCGGCGCCGAGCAGGATCAGGAACATCATGCCGGTGCCGGTGGCGGTGCCGTAGATGCACTGCATCAGGCCCTCGCCCTTGAGGCCGCCCGACTTCCAGGCGGCGATGCCGGTGGCGATCACGCCCACCGCGGCCGCTTCGGTCGGGGTGAAGAGCCCGCTGTAGATGCCGCCGATCACCACCAGGAAGATCAGCAGCACCGGCCAGGTGTCGATCACCGTGGAGACGCGCTCGGCCCAGCTGTGCCTGGGGCTGCCGGGGCCGCCCGCCTGCGGATCGATACGGGTGACGATGGCGATCACCACCATGTAGCCGATCGCCGCCAGGATGCCCGGCACGAAGGCGGCCAGGAAGAGCTTGGCGATGTTCTGCTCGGCCAGGATCGCGTAGATCACCAGCGGCACCGAGGGCGGAATCAGGATGCCCAGCGTGCCGCCGGCGGCCAGCGAGCCGGTGGCAAGGCTGGGCTTGTACTGGTGACGCTTCAGTTCGGGCAGCACCACGTGCGACATGGTCGCTGCGGTGGCGAGCGAGGAGCCGCAGATCGCACCGAAGCCGGCGCACGAGGCCACGCCCGCCATCGCCATGCCGCCTTTCCAGTGGCCGATGAAGGCATTGCCCGCCTTGAACAGCGCGCGCGACAGCCCGCCATGGGTGGCGAACTGGCCCATCAGCAGGAAGAGCGGTACGACCGACAGGTCGTAGAGCGAGAAGCGGCCATAGGGCGCGTTCTTGAGGTAGGCGAGCAGCGGGTCCCAGCCCGACACCCATACGTAGCCGATGGCGCCGGTGAGGAACATGGCGATGCCGATCTGCACCCGCAGCGCCAGCATGCCCATCATCACCACGCCCATGGTCAGGCCTATCGTGGTCCCGGTCATGATTTGGACTCTCCACTGATCTCAAGCATGAAGGTCTGCAGCGCGGCGATGCCCAGCAGCGCGAAGGACGGCGCCACCGGGATGTAGCCCCACCACACCGGCAGCGCGATCACCATCGACGTTTCGCCGTATTCGCGCATCTCGAGCATGCCGTCCCACACCCGCCAGGCGAGGAAGAAGGACGAGGCCGACAGCAGCAGCGCAGCGATCGCATCGAGCCCGCGCTTGAGCGCGGCCGGCGCCCACAGGGTGAAGAAATCGACGAACACGTGGCCCTTGCGCAGCTGGCAGTAGGGCAGGCACATCGCGATGCCCATCGCGGACATCATCTGCACCAGTTCGTAGTCGCCCGGTACGGGCAGGTTGAAGAGCGCACGGCCGATCACGCTCACCACCGACATGATCGACTCGATGATGAAGATCGCGCCGCCGAGCACCGCGAGCGTGGCGCAGGCCGCCTCGACGGACCGCCCCAACATGCCGGCAGCCGGCACGCAGGGGCGGTCCTCTATCATTTCCGCCATTGGAATTCTCTCTGTTGAACCATGAAGCACAACGCGCCGCCCGGGGGAGGGCGGCGCGCTGTCGGGGTGGATTGCGTTCAGTGCGCGGTGGAGTACTTCTTCACCAGGGCGACTGCATCGTCGTAGAGCTTCTTGCCGTCCACGCCCTTGGCCGAGGTCTCCTTGATCCACTCGTCGGTCACCGGCTTGGCGGCCGCTTCCCAGCGCGCCATTTCCTCTTGGGGAATGGCGTAGATGGTGTTGCCGTTCTTGGCAGTGACGTCGCGCCCGACCGCGTCCGCCGCGACGTGCTGGGCGGCGACCCAGGCCGAGAATTCACGGCCGCTGTTGTTGTCGATGACCTTCTTCAGTTCGGGCGGCAGGCTGTCGTACTTCTTCTGGTTCATCACGTAGATCATGGTCGCCGTCGTCATGGCGCGGGCGCTACCGGATTCGGCGTGGTACTTGGTCAGCTCCTGCGTCTTGGTCGCGGGAACCACTTCCCAGGGCACCAGCGCGCCGTCGATCACGCCCTTGGACAGGCTTTCGGCCATCTGCGGCACCGGCATGCCGACTGCGGTTGCACCGAGCGAGGTGAGCAGCTTGTTGCCCAGGCGCGAAGGCGCACGCACCTTCAGGCCCTTGATGTCTTCCAGCGTCTTGACCTGCTTGTCGCGGAAGTGCAGCACGTTGGGACCGTTCACCCAGGTGGCGAGCGGTTTGATGCCGGGGAATTCGCCCATGGCGTTGGCCTGCACGTAATCCCACATGGCGCGGGCCGAGGCCTCATGCGTGGTAGTGATGAAGGGCAGTTCGAACACTTCCGAGACCGGGAAGCGGCCCGGCGTGTAGCCCGGCAGGGTCCACACCACGTCGGCGACGCCGTCGCGCACCTGGTTGAGCAGTTGCGGCGGCGTGCCGCCCAGCTGCATGGCCGGATAGATCTGGCACTTGAGCTTGCCCTGCGATTCGGCGGCGAGCTTGTCGCACCAGGGCACGATGACCTTGGCGTGCATCGGGGCGACCGGCGGCAGGAAGTGCGCGACCTTGATCACGACTTCCTGGGCGAAGGCGGCGGTGGGAAGCAGCAGGGCGGCCAGCAGGCCGAGTGCGGTCTTGCGTGTTTGCATCGGATGTCTCCTCTTGTGGGCGAATATGGTTTCTTGTGGTGTTCAGCGGGCGATGCCCGGCGCGTCCGGCTGCACGGCCGGCGCCGCGCGGCGGAAGGCGTCGAGTTCGGCGCAGGCAGCGTCTACCGCGACGATGTTCGGATAGGGCGTCAGGTCTACATTGAAGCGGCGGGCGCTTTCGACCTGCGGGATCAGGTACACCTCGGTCAGGCCGGGCGCTTCGCCGAAGCAGAAGGCGCCGCGCCGGCTGTCGGCGGCGAGGATGACTTCCAGCGCCTCGAAGCCGGCGGTGATCCAGTTGGCGCACCAGGCCAGCACCGCCGCCTCGTCGCAGCCCAGGGTCTTGCGCAGGTATTCGAGGATGCGGCGGTTGTTGATCGGGTGGATGTCGCAGCCGACGATCGCCGCCATCGCCCGTACCCGGGCGCGGTCGTCCGGGTCGGACGGCAGCAGCGGCGGCTTGGGATGGCGTTCGTCCAGCCACTCGATGATGGCCGGCGACTGGATCAGCGTCAGGTCGCCATCGACCAGCGCCGGCACCAGCTGCTGCGGGTTGATCGCCTTGAAGGCGGCACCGAGGTGTTCCTCGGTGCGCAGATCCACCGGCACGTACTCGTAGGCGATGCCCTTGAGGTTGAGCGCGATGCGCAGGCGGTGCGAGGTGCCGCTGCGGAAGAAGTTGTAGAGCTTCATGCGCGTCTTCAATCCTTGGCCAGGCAGTTGTCGACGTTCCAGCCGTACAGCCACTCCATCGCATCGTAGAAACGCTCGGCGCTGCGGCCCTTCCACAGCTCGTTGCGCACCAGGCGCTCGACGCCTTTGGCGTGGTAGATACGGCCCATCTCGCGCGAGGACAGCACGATGCGCGCGGTGCGGGCGACGCGCGAGCGCTGGTAGAGATCGAAGGCCTTGACGAAGTCGTTGCCGCAGACGCGCAGCGCCTCGCCCAGGGTCACCGCGTCTTCCAGCGCCATGCAGGCGCCCTGCGCCATGTACTGGGTGGTCGGGTGGGCGGCGTCGCCGAGCAGGGTGGCGCGGCCGTAGGTCCATTGGCCGATCGGCTCGCGGTCGGCGGTCGCCCAGCGCTTCCAGCTCTTGGGCAGGTCGATCAGCTGGCGGGCCTTGGGGCAGATGCCCTGGAAGTAGCTCTGCACCTCTTCCGGACTGCCTTCGGTGACGCCCCATTCTTCCTGCTTGCGGCTGTGGAAGGTGACGACGACGTTGTACTGCTCGCCGCCGCGCAGCGGGTAGTGCACCAGGTGGCAGTTGGGGCCGACCCAGATGCTGGCGGCGTTCCACTGCAGGTTCTCGGGGAAGTCCTTCTTGTCGATCACCGCACGGTAGACCACATGGCCGGTGACGCGCGGCGGATCGTTCACATACTGCTTGCGCACCACCGACTTGACGCCGTCGGCACCGATCACCGCGATGCCGCGGTAGGCATTGCCGGCCTGATCGTAGACGGTGACGCTGTTCTCGTCCTGTTCGATGCGTTCGACATGGGTGGAGGTGATGAACTCGACCTTGCCGGTTTCCTGCGCACCTTCGAGCAGCGACAGGTGGACATCGACGCGGTGGATGACCGCGTAGGGGTTGCCGAAACGCTTGCGGAAGGCTTCGCCGGTGGGGATCTTGCCGACCTGGTATTCGTCGATGGCATCGTGCATCACCATGTAGTCGGTGTAGACCGCGCGGCCGCGCGCCTTTTCGCCGACGCCGAGCGCGTCGAAGGCGTGGAAGGCGTTGGGGCCGAGCTGGATGCCGGCGCCGATTTCGCCGATCTCCGCAGCCTGTTCCAGCACCTTGACCGAGAAGCCCTGGCGCACCAGGGCCAGCGCGGCGGCCAGGCCGCCGATGCCACCGCCGACGACGATGACGGGAAGTTGTTCGTTCATGCTTGTCTCCTCCTTCCGAGGGATGTCTGATATTTCGGGCAAGGCTCCGCCTGCGCACCCGCCGGAACGGGTGCGTTGCAGGAAGGGAGGGGGATTGCCCGCGCGGGGGCGGTGGCTTACTCGGGCTGGCCGATGGTCAGCGCGATGTCGCCGACCCGGTCGATGTGGCCGGTGATCCGGTCGCCGGCCTTGACCGCGCCGACGCCTTCCGGCGTGCCGGTGTAGATCAGGTCGCCCGGCTCGAGGTGATAGAACTTGGACAGGTCGGCGATGATCTCGCGGATGTTCCAGATCAGCAGCGACAGGTCGGCGGTCTGCTTGGTCTCGCCATTGACCTGCAGGTTGATCGCGCCCTGGTCGAGCACGCCCAGGCCGGCGGCCGGGATGATCTCGGTGCACACCGCGGACTTTTCGAAGTTCTTGCCCAGATCCCACGGCCGGCCCTGCTCGCGGGCGACCAGCTGCAGGTCGCGACGGGTCATGTCGAGGCCGGCGGCGTAGCCGTAGATCATCGCGTCGGCATCGGCTTCGGCCACGCGGAAGCCCGCCTTGCCGATCGCCACCACCAGTTCCATCTCGTAATGGTAGTTGGCGGTGCCGGCGGGATAGGGCACGGTGGCGCCGGATTCGACCAGGGTGGAGGCGTCCTTCAGGAAGTAGAAGGGGCTCATCGTGGACTTGTCGACCGGGCGGCCCATCTCGACCGCGTGGGCGTGGTAGTTGCGGCCGACGCAGAAAATGCGCTTGACCGGGAAGCGCGCCTCGTTGCCGCGCACCGGCAGCGAATGGACCGGCGCGGGGTTCCACAGGTAGTTGGCTTGGGACATCGATATTCTCTCCGTAGTGTGCTTTATCAGGCCCGGGCCGCGCTCAGGCGCGAACCTCGTAGACGCCGAGTTTCTTGTGCAGCGGGCTTTCGTCGGCGATAAAGGCGAAGGCGGGCTTGTCGGTCGAGCGGTTCTTCAGCGTCACCGGCGTATAGCCGGGGATGCAGCAGGTGTCGGCCTCGGCCAGCGCAAAGCTGTGGCCCTCGATCGCCACCTCGGCGCCACCTTCGATCTGGTGGAACACCATCGCCGGGGAGCGTGCGGGCAACTGCAGGGTTTCGCCCGGGCGCAGCATCAGCGCCGAGAAGCCGAGGATATTCTGGCAGTCCGCGCCGGTTTCGGGGTTCACATAGGCGACCTGCACCGCCTCGATCTGCGGCTGGCTGGCAGCCAGCGCTTCGAGCGCGGCGCGCACGTCGGCCCAGGGGTAGCGCAGCATCGGGTAGCGCTGGCCGGCACGGGTGAACACGGGCGAGGGCACCACGCCGCCGCGCTGGTAGGCGCGCTCCGCGGCTTCGCCGGTGACCGTCTGCAGCGTGCCCTCGGTGACGTAGGACGCTTCCATGTAATAGACCAGCGGCAGGTCGAGCACGTCCAGCCACACCACCGGGGCATCGCCGTCGTGGCCGTGTTCGTGCCACAGGCCGGTGGGGGTGAGGATGAGGTCGCCGCGGACCATCGGGCACTTTTCGCCATCGACCGTGGTATAGGCACCTTCGCCCTCGACGATCATGCGCACCGCGTTGGGGGTGTGGCGGTGGGCCGGGGCGATTTCACCCGGCAGCAGCAGCTGCATACCGAGGTAGATGGACGAGCTGGCCTGCATCTTTTCCAGGCCGTGGCCGGGGTTGGCGAGCACCAGCACGCGACGCTCGGCCTTTTCGATCGGGGTGAGTTCGCCAGCCTGCATCAGCAGCGGGCGCAGCGCTTCGTAGCTCCAGCGTGTGGGCCGGGTGCGCGGGCCGGGCTTGCCCGGCGGCAGCACCGCGCGCAGGCTGGGCCACAGCGGCACCAGGTTCTGCGCGGTCAGGGCCTCGCGGTAGTCGATGGGCAGGTCTTCGAGGCGACCGAGTTCCAGCATGTCGAAAGCTCCTCCTGGTATCGCCGCTCCTCGGGATCGGACTGCTTTGATCCAGATCAGTGTGAGTCGGCGTTCGTTATGGTGAGCGGACTCTAAAGCGCTATCGACATTTGATCCATGCAATGCTATCAATGCCTCGAATTCGAAAATCGAATAGTCTGATGGGGGCGATATGCAATCGCTGGAAATCCGCTTGCTCAGCGTCTTCGACGAGATCTACAAGACGCGCAGCGTGACGCGCGCGGCGGACAACCTCGGGTTGGGACAGCCCGCGGTGAGCATCGCGCTGGGCAAGCTGCGCGAGCATTTCAACGATCCGCTCTTCGTCCGCACCTCGACCGGCATGGAGCCGACGCCACTGGGCGAAGAGCTGGTGCAGCCCATCCGCGGCGCCATCGACGCGCTGGCCAATGCGCTGCGCTACCGCACTGCCTTCGACCCGGCCACCGCGCAGCGCAGCTTCCGTATCTGCATGACCGACATCAGCCAGCTGGTGCTGCTGCCGCGCCTGTGGGCTGAACTGCGGGCGACCGCGCCCGGCGTGCGTATCGAAATCGCCCACCTGACGGCGGAGACGGCCAAGATGCTCGAGGCGGGCGAGGCGGACCTGGCGCTGGGCTTCATGCCGCAGCTCGAGGCCGGCTTCTACCAGCAGTCGCTGTTTCGCCAGCACTACGTCTGCATGGTGAGCGCGGACCACCCGCGCATTCGCGACAGCCTCAGCCTGGCGCAATTCGAGGCGGAGGAGCATGCGGTGGTGAGCAGTTCCGGCACCGGCCACCTGATCGTCGACCGCGAGATCGCCCGCCAGAACATCGCCCGCCGCGTCGCGCTGCGGGTGCCCAACTTCCTCGGCGTGGCCTTCGTGGTGGAGCACACCGACCTGTTGGTGACCATCCCGACGCGGCTGGGCGAGGTGCTGGCCGGGCGCGGCCACTTCCGCACCTTCCCGGTGCCCTTCGAACTCCCGGACTACGCGGTGAAGCAGCACTGGCACCAGCGCTATCACCACGACCCGGGCAACCGTTGGCTGCGCCGGCTGATCTCAGGCCTGCTGTCGACCGCGCCGGCCGAAGATGTCGCGGTGACGCCGGATCAGCTGCGCAGCCAGTGACGGGCGACGTCGAGCATGCGGTTGGCGAAGCCCCATTCGTTGTCGAACCACACCATCAGATTCACCAGCCGGCTGCCGTTCACATGGGTCTGGCCGCCGTCGACGATGGCCGAGTGCGGGTCGTGGTTGAAGTCGATCGAGGCGTGCGGTTCGTCGCTGTAGGCGACGAGGCCGGCGTAGGGGCCGGCGGCGGCTTCCTGCAGCAGCTGGTTGATGCGTGCGGCGGTGACGTCACGGCCCACGGTAAGCACCAGGTCGATGGCCGACACGTTGTGCGTCGGCACCCGGATCGCCTTGGCCTGCACCCGGCCGGCCAGCGCCGGCAGCAGACGCTCCACGCCGCGCGCCAGCCCGGTCGACACCGGGATGATGGACTGCATCGCCGAACGGGTGCGGCGCAGGTCGGTGTGGTGATAGCCGTCGATCAGCGGCTGGTCGTTCATCACCGAATGCAGGGTGGTGAGCAGCACCTGCTCAAGGCCGAGCTCGCGATGCAGCAGCGCCAGCACCGGTACCACCGCGTTGGTGGTGCAGGAGGCGTTGGAAACGAGGCGCTCGCGACCGGTGAGGATCTGCTGGTTGATGCCGTAGACCACGGTGGCGTCGACGTCGGCGGCGCTGTTGCCCGGATGGGACAGCAGCAGGCGCGGACAGCCGGCGTCGAGAAAGCGGGTCAGCGCCGCGCGGTCGCTGTACTGGCCCGAGCATTCGACCACCAGGTCGATCTCCATGCCTGTCCAGTCCACCGCCTCGGGCGTGGTCGCGTGGGTGACGGCGACCATCTCGCCGCCGATCAGAAGGTGATCCTCGCCGGCGGCGACGCTGTCGGGAAAGCGGCCGTGGGTAGAGTCGAAGCGGGTGAGGTAGGCGATGCTGGCGAGATCTGCGGGCTCGTTGATCGCGACCAGGCGGAAGTCGTTGCGGGCGGTCGATTCGTGCAGCGCGCGCAGGAAGCAGCGGCCGATGCGGCCGTAGCCATTGATGGCGAGGCGAACGGGCCCAGAGACGGGGGACGGCGGTGTGGCAGGCGGCACGGACGGCGGGCCGGTCTGGCCGGCTGGGTTGATCGAACAAGCAGCGGATTCTAACGCCTGCGGGGCATCGCTGCGTCCAGAGCGCGCGGCGCGACTTATCCTGGGTCAAGGATGCCGCATTCGCCGCGCCGGATACTTCGGCGCAACGGGGAGGAACACGCCCCGATGCACGCTCGCGCACTGCCGGCCGTGCGACAACCCCTGACGAGGACACCTGCGATGGCCCTGATTCCACTCGAAGAACCGACCACCCGGCGCGTGCCGCCCGACAGGCTGGCCCTGTTCGCACTCGGTTTCCGCCCCTTCTATCTGCTCGCGGCCGGTTTCGCCGTGCTGGCGGTGCCGGCCTGGGTGCTGGTGCTCGCGGGCTGGCTGACGCCACCGATAGCGGGCCTCTGGTGGCATGCGCACGAGATGCTGTTCGGCTTCGCGGTGGCGGTGATCGTCGGTTTTCTGCTCACCGCCGGACGCAACTGGACCGGCCTGCCGACACCTAGCGGGCGGCCGCTGGCGGCGCTGGCGGCACTGTGGCTGGCGGGCCGGCTGGCGATGATCGCGGGCGATGGCGTCGTCGTCGCGGCGGTGGATCTCGCCTTCCTGCCGGTGGCGGCGATCGCGCTCGGCCGCGTGCTGGTGAAGGCCCGCAGCAAGCGCAACTACTTCCTGCTGGTGATGCTGGCGGCGCTGACGCTGGCCAATCTCGTCTTCCATCTGGCGCGCTTCGGTTTCGCCGGGGGCGACCCGCTGCTGCCGCTGCATTTCGCGCTCGGGCTGGTGGTGGTGATCGAGACTACGATTGCGGGCCGGGTGGTGCCGATGTTCACCTCGAACGCGTTGCGCGGCATCCGCCAGTGGCAGCATCCGCGCCTCAATATCGCCGCCATCGTGGGCACGGCACTGGCGCTCGGCCTGTGGGCCGCCGGTGTCGAAGGCGCCTGGGTGGGCGGGGTCGCGCTGCTCGCGGCGCTGCTGCAGGCAGTGCGCTGCGCCGGCTGGAATCCGCGCGCTGCGCTGGCCAAACCGCTGCTGTGGATCCTGCACCTGTCGCACCTGTGGATACCGGTGGGGCTTGCGCTGCTCGCGGCCGCGCAGTGGGGATGGGTGCCGCGCTCGGCCGGCATCCACGCGCTCGGGATCGGGGCGACGGCGGGCCTGATCATGGGCATGATCACCCGTACCGCACTCGGCCACACCGGCCGCATGCTGGAAAGCGGTCCGGTGGAGGCGGCTGCCTACGTGCTGGTGCAGGTGGCGGCGGTGGCACGGGTGCTGACGCTGGCGGTCATCCCGGCTGCGGCGCTGGCCGGCATCCATCTGGCGGCGACGGCGTGGGTGCTGGCCTTTGTGCTCTACCTGTGGCGCTACCTGCCCATGCTCGTCAGGGCAAGGGTGGATGGGCGCGAGGGTTGAGGCGCGCTGCAGGTGCCCGGCCGATACTTGACTCGGCTCTGGGGTTTAAGCAGGCTTCGTCCATTTCAATCCGTCAGCGGTTTTCAGAACATGGCAGGCGCGCACTTCGTGGGGCATGAGGAGCCGGCCTCCGGCGAGTATCACGGCGACATCTACGCGCTTGAGCACGACGCGGACGAGCTGCAGAAACTGGGGGTCGAGATCGGCCCCTTCCGCGCGCCGCTGGGCTGCTTCGAGAACTGCCGGCTTTCCGCGCCGGCCTTGCACCGCCTGCAGGTGCTGGGTGGAAAATACCTTTGGGATCTGCGGCCGGTACGTGTATCGGGTAGTGCATGGGAGTCATCCGCTTGCGCCGGTTTGCCGCGTTACCACTGAGCCGCCCTGCGGGCCGGGCATAGCCCCGGCGGCGGGCGCACCACCCCTATAAAGAAAAAGCCCGACCGGTTTCCCGGTCGGGCTCCTCGTCGCCGCGATTACGCGCGGACCCTTATCAGGCGGCGGCGACCGGAATCTTGCCGATCTTGATCTGCCATTCCTTCGGGCCGGTGTCATGCACGCTGGTGCCGGACGAATCGACCGCCACGGTGACCGGCATGTCCTGCACGTCGAACTCGTAGATCGCTTCCATGCCGAGATCCTCGAAGCCGACCACCTTGGCCGACTTGATCGCCTTGGCGACGAGATAGGCCGCACCGCCGACCGCCATCAGGTAGGCGGACTTGTTGTCCTTGATCGCGTCGATCGCGACCGGGCCGCGCTCGGACTTGCCGATCATCGAGATCAGGCCGGTCTTCTCGAGCATCATGCGGGTGAACTTGTCCATGCGGGTCGCGGTGGTGGGGCCGGCCGGGCCGACGACTTCGTCGCGCACCGGATCGACCGGGCCGACGTAGTAGATCACGCGGTTGGTGAAATCCACCGGCAGCTTCTCGCCCTTGGCCAGCATGTCCTGGATGCGCTTGTGGGCGGCATCGCGGCCGGTGAGCATCTTGCCGTTGAGCAGCAGCTTCTGGCCCGGTTTCCAGGACGCGACTTCTTCCTTCGTGAGAGTGTCGAGATTGACGCGGATGGCCGACTTGAGGTCGGGTGTCCAGGTCACCGCGGGCCAGTCTTCCAGGCGCGGCGGCTCGATCTTGGCCGGGCCGGAGCCGTCGAGGTGGAAGTGGCAGTGGCGGGTGGCGGCACAGTTGGGCACCAGCGCCACCGGCAGGTTGGCGGCATGACAGGGGTAATCCAGCACCTTGACGTCGAGCACGGTGGTGAGGCCGCCCAGGCCCTGGGCGCCGACGCCGAGCGCATTGACCTTCTCGTACAGCTCGAGGCGCAGTTCCTCGGCGCGCGTCAGCCTGGCGCCCGTTTTTGCGTACTCTGCGGCCTTGGCCTTGAGTTCGTGGATGTCGACCGGCGCCATGATGGATTCCTTGGCGAGCAGCATTGCCTTCTCCGGCGTGCCGCCGATGCCGATGCCGATGATGCCCGGCGGACACCAGCCGGCGCCCATTTCGGGGATCTTCTTCAGCACCCAGTCGACCAGGTCGTCGGACGGGTTGAGCATGGCGAACTTGGACTTGGCTTCCGAGCCGCCGCCCTTGGCCGCACAGATGACTTCGACGTGGTCGCCCGGCACGATCTCGAAATGGACCACCGCCGGGGTGTTGTCCTTGGTGTTCTTGCGGGCGCCGGCCGGGTCGGCCAGCACCGAGGCGCGCAGCGGGTTGTCCGGGTTGGCGTAGGCGCGGCGCACGCCTTCGTTCACCATCTCCTGCAGGCTCATGGTGGCGTCGTCCCAGCGCACGTTCATGCCGACCTTGAGGAAGACCATGCCGATGCCGGTATCCTGACAGATCGGGCGGTGGCCTTCGGCGGCCATGCGCGAGTTGGTCAGGATCTGGGCGATGGCGTCCTTGGCAGCGGGAGATTCTTCGCGTTCATAGGCTTCGCCCAGCGCCTTGATGTAGTCCAGCGGGTGGTAGTAACTGATGTACTGGAAGGCATCCGCGATGGACTGGATGAGATCTTCCTGGCGAATTGCGGTCATGACGCGAAGTCTCCGAGACGAGAGGGGTGAAGGGCGCAGGAGACAGTGCGTCCGGCGCTCGGCGGGCGCGCTGCCATGCTGCAGTGAACCATCGAATTCTAGCACCGCGGCCGCATCGGCGTGGTTCGCGGCGTGTAAGTCCTGTGTAAGATAGGTGTTCTTAAATGCCGTGCATTCCGCGGTATGGCACGCGGGCAGATCAAGGCTGGAACCCACCAGCCGACCCACCCGGGTCAGCTTCAACCATTTGACCAGTTGAGGAGAGGTGAGCATGTCCAACGAACAACAAGTCCGCATTTACAACCCCTCGGAAGAAGCGGTGAAAAATGCAGCCGTCTCCGGCATGGATGCCTACTGGGCGCTGTGCAAGGAAGCGGAACAAGACTACGAAGGCTACTGGGCGCGCAACGCCCGCGAGCTGGTCGACTGGAAGAAGCCCTTCACGCAGGTGCTGGACGAAAGCAACGCGCCGTTCTTCAAGTGGTTCGCCGACGGCCAGCTCAACGTCTCCTACAACTGCCTCGACCGCAACGTCGAGAAGGGCCTGGGCGACAAGGTGGCGATCATCTTCGAAGCCGACAACGGCGAAGTCACCCGCGTCACCTACAAGGATCTGCTCGGCCGCGTCTGCAAGTTCGCCAACGCGCTGCGCGCCTCCGGCGTCAGGAAGGGTGACCGCGTCGTCATCTACCTGCCGATGTCGATCGAAGGCGTGGTCGCGATGCAGGCCTGCGCCCGTATCGGCGCCACCCACTCCATCGTTTTCGGCGGCTTCTCCGCCCAGGCGCTGCGCGACCGCATCAACGATGCCGGCGCCGTCGCCCTCATCACCTCCGACGGCCAGTTCCGCGGCGGCAAGGCCCTGCCGCTCAAGCCGATCGCCGACGAAGCGCTGTCGCTGGGCGGCTGCGAATCGATCAAGAATGTGTTCGTGGTCAAGCGCACCGGCGCCGAATGCGCCATGGTCGCCGGCCGCGACGTCTGGTACCACGACGTGGTCGCGGGCCAGGCCGATACCTGCGAACCGGAATGGGTGGATGCCGAGCATCCGCTGTTCCTGCTCTACACCTCGGGCTCCACCGGCAAGCCGAAGGGCGTCCAGCACTCCACCGGCGGCTACCTGCTGCACGCCATCCTGACGATGAAGTACACGTTCGACATCAAGCCGAGCGACGTCTTCTGGTGCACTGCCGACATCGGCTGGGTGACGGGCCACACCTACATCACCTACGGTCCGCTCGCCTGCGGCACCACCGAAATCGTCTTCGAAGGCGTGCCGACCTACCCGGACGCCGGACGCTTCTGGAAGATGATCCAGGACCACAAGGTCAGCGTGTTCTACACCGCGCCGACCGCGATCCGTTCGCTGATCAAGGCCGCAGACAACAACCCGGCGGTGCACCCGACCAAGTACAACCTCTCCAGCCTGCGCATCCTGGGTTCGGTGGGCGAGCCGATCAACCCGGCCGCGTGGGAGTGGTACTACGAGAACGTCGGCGGCAGCCGCTGCCCCATCGTCGATACCTTCTGGCAGACCGAGACCGGTGGCCACATGATCACCCCGCTGCCGGGCGCCACGCCGCTGGTGCCGGGTTCGTGCACGCTGCCCTTCCCGGGCATCCAGGCCGCAGTGGTCGACGAGACCGGCACCGAAGTGCCCAACGGCCAAGGCGGCATCCTGGTGGTCAAGCGTCCGTGGCCGTCGATGATCCGCACCATCTGGGGCGATCCGGAGCGCTTCAAGAAGTCCTACTACCCGGACGACTTCAAGGGCAAGCTTTACCTCGCCGGCGACGGCGCGATCCGCGACAAGGACACCGGCTACTTCACCATCACCGGCCGTATCGACGACGTGCTGAACGTCTCCGGTCACCGCATGGGCACGATGGAAATCGAGTCCGCGCTGGTCGCGCACGAGAAGGTTGCCGAAGCCGCGGTCGTCGGTCGTCCTGACGACCTCACCGGTGAAGCCATCGTCGCCTTCGTGGTGCTCAAGGGCGCCCGTCCGACCGGCGAAGCCGCCGCGGCCGTGGTCAAGGAACTGCAGAACTGGGTCGGTCACGAGATCGGCCCCATCGCCAAGCCCAAGGACATCCGTTTCGGCGAGAACCTGCCCAAGACCCGTTCCGGCAAGATCATGCGTCGCCTGCTGCGCCAGCTGGCCAAGGGTGAAGAGATCACCCAGGACACCTCGACGCTGGAAAACCCGGCGATCCTGGAGCAATTGAAGGGCTAAGGCGCTTCACCGGGTTTCGCCGTAAGGCAAAACCCGGCGATCCTGGAGCAGCTCGA
The DNA here is from genome assembly GCF_006496635.1 of Azoarcus sp. DD4. Lineage (NCBI taxonomy): Bacteria > Pseudomonadati > Pseudomonadota > Betaproteobacteria > Rhodocyclales > Zoogloeaceae > Azoarcus > Azoarcus sp. DD4. The sequence goes on along the minus strand of NZ_CP022958.1, from coordinate 3,293,232 downwards.
GGGCTGATGCCCGACGGCCGGATGCGGTGGGGGCCGCGCCGGCCGTGCAGTTCAGCAGGAGGAGTCCGGTTTGAATACCGGAGAGGGGAGAAGGAAGGCGCGCGCAGACGCGCCTCTTTTTTCATGCGTTCCGCAAACCCGTCGCCAAGAGCGGGATGGGCGCATCGCTATAATCCGACCACCATCGTCATCATGGGAGACGCATGATGCGTAAGGGGCTCGCCGGGCAAAGACTGGTCGCCGTGTTCCTGATCGGTCTGCTGCTCTTCAATTTTCCGCTGCTTTCGCTGTTCGACCGGGCCGAGCCGCTGTTCGGCCTGCCGATGCTGCTCGTCTATCTGTTCGTCGTATGGGGCGGGCTGATCGCGGTGGTGGCCTGGATCGCCGAGCGAGGGGCGCGCTGATGCTGCCGGCCAGCCTGATCGTCGGCATCTCGTTTTCCTATCTGCTCATCCTTTTTGCGGTGGCCTACTTCGGCGACAGACGCGCCGACCAAGGGCGTTCCGTCATTGCCAATCCGTGGATCTACGGCCTGTCGCTCGGGGTGTATTGCACCGCGTGGACCTATTTCGGCAGTGTCGGACGTGCGGCCTCGGGCGGCATCTGGTTCCTGCCCATCTACCTCGGCCCGACGTTGGGCCTGATGCTGTCGTGGCTGGTGGTGCTGAAGATGATCCGCATCTCGCGCACCTACCGCATTACGTCCATCGCCGATTTCATCGCTTCACGCTATGGCAAGAGCCACCTGCTCGGCGGGCTGGTAACGGTGATCGCCGTGGTCGGCACCGTGCCCTACATTGCGCTGCAGCTGAAGGCGATTTCCAGCGGTTTCGACCTGCTCACCGGCACCACCACCGGTGCGCTCGGGGTGCAGCGGCCGCCATCCGGCTGGTTCGACGACAGCACGCTGTACCTGGCGTTGACGCTGGCGGCCTTCACCATCCTGTTCGGCACGCGCCATCTCGACACCACCGAGCGCCACGAGGGCATGGTCGCGGCCATTGCGTTCGAGTCGGTGGTGAAGCTGTTCGCCTTCCTCGCGGTCGGGCTCTACGTCACCTACGTGCTGTACGACGGCTTCGGCGATCTCTACGCGCGTGCGGTTGCAGACGGAGGTCTGGCCTCGCTGCTGCGCTTCGACGACCTCAACCGCGGCGGCTACGGCGCCTGGTTCACCCTGGTGGTGCTGGCCATGCTGTCGGTGATCTTCCTGCCGCGCCAGTTCCAGATCGCGGTGGTCGAGAACGTGAACGAGCAGCACCTGCGCCGCGCCAGCTGGCTGCTGCCGGCCTACCTGCTGGCGATCAACATCTTCGTCCTGCCGATCGCGCTCGGCGGGCTGATGCACTTCGGCCGCGGCGTGCTCGATCCGGATACCTTCGTGCTCACCCTGCCGCTGGCGCATGGCCAGCGTGCGCTGGCGCTGCTGGTCTTCGTCGGTGGCCTGTCGGCGGCCACGGGCATGGTGATCGTCGAGACCATCGCGCTGTCGACCATGGTCTGCAACGATCTGGTGATGCCGTTGCTGCTGCGCACGCGCCGTCTCGCCGGCGGTGCCGGCCGCGACCTCACCGGCCTGCTGCTCGGCATCCGCCGCAGTGCCATCGTCGGCATCCTGATCCTCGGCTACGCCTATTTCCGCCTCGCCGGCGAAGCCTACGCGCTGGTCAGCATCGGCCTCATCAGCTTCGCGGCGGTGGCGCAGTTCGCGCCGGCCATGCTGGGCGGCATGTACTGGCGGGGCGGCACGCGCGAGGGCGCGCTCGCCGGCCTGCTGGCGGGTTTCTTGGTGTGGACCTACACCTTGCTGCTGCCGTCCTTCGTGAAGTCCGGCTGGGTCGATATGGCTTTCCTGGAGCAGGGCCTGTTCGGCCTGTCTTGGCTCAAACCGGAGCAGCTCTTCGGCATGAAGGGCCTGGATAACCTCAGCCACGCGATGTTCTGGAGCATGCTGGCCAACATCGGCTGCTATCTCGGTGTGTCGCTGCTGCGCGGGCCGAGTGCGGTCGAGACCAGCCAGGCGACGCTCTTCGTCGACGTGTTCCGGCGCGCCAATGCGCCGCCGGCGAGTTTCTGGCGTGGTAGCGCCGAGGTGCACGACCTGGTGCCGCTGGTGGCCCGCTTCCTCGGCCAGCGCCGCACGCACGAGGTCTTCAGCGCCTATGCGCGCAGCCGCGGCCTGGCCGGCATCGATCAGCTGCGGGCCGATCCGGATCTGGTGCATTTCGCCGAAACCCAGCTGGCGGGCGCGATCGGCAGCGCTTCGGCGCGCGTCATGGTCTCCACCGTGGTACAGGAGGAGCCGCTCGGGCTCGACGAGGTGATGGGTATCCTCGACGAAGCGTCGCAGGTCCGGGCCTACTCGCACGAGCTGGAAGACAAGTCGCGCGCGCTGGAAGCCGCCACCGCCGAGCTGCGTGCGGCCAACGAACAGCTGAAGGAGTTCGACCGGCTCAAGGACGACTTCATGTCCTCGGTGACCCACGAACTGCGCACGCCCTTGACCTCGATCCGCGCATTGTCGGAAATGCTGTACGACGATCCGCGCATCGACCTCGCAGACCGGAAACGTTTTCTCGGCATCATCGTGTCGGAAACGGAGCGGCTGACGCGGCTGGTGAACCAGGTGCTGGACCTCGCCAAGATCGAGTCCGGCCATGCCGAATGGCACAATTCGGATGTCGACATGCGTGCGCTCGTGACCCACGCCGCCGAAACCACCGCGCGGCTTTTCAGCGAACGTGGCGCGCGGGTCGAACTCGACCTGCCACCGGAGGTGCCGCTGCTGCGGGCCGACCACGACCGCCTGTTGCAGGTCATCCTCAACCTGCTGTCGAACGCCGCGAAATTCGTGCCGCAGGGCGAGGGCGTCGTGAAAGTGAGGCTGGCCTGCGACGGGCACGAGATCCGGGTCGACGTTGGCGACAACGGTCCGGGTATTTCCCCCGAGCAGGAAGCGGTGATCTTCCAGAAGTTCCGCCAGGGGGGAGACGAGCGCTCACGGCCGCAGGGTACCGGTCTGGGCCTGCCCATCAGCCGGCAGATCGTCGAGCATTTCGGTGGCCGGTTGTGGGTGGAGTCGCGGCCGGGCGAGGGGGCGACCTTCTCCTTCGTGCTGCCGCGATCGTCGGAGCGAGCCGGGAACTGACCACGAGCCGGACGTCGGGCGTCGAGGGGGCCCGACACGGCGGCGGGGAAACTCCGGCCCTCATGCCGGAGTGACTCACTTAGAATAGCGGGCGAGGGGAGAGGAAAGCATGGCCAAGAAGATCCTGATCGCGGATGACGAGCAGAATATCGTCATTTCGCTCGAATTCCTGATGAAACGCGAAGGTTTCGACGTCGTCGTCGCCAACGATGGCGAGGAGGCGGTGCGCCGCATCCGTGCCGAGTTGCCCGACCTGGTGCTGCTCGACGTGATGATGCCCAAGAAGAGCGGCTTCGAGGTCTGCCAGGAGATCAAGGCAGACCCGGCGCTGCAGGCGGTGCGTATCCTCATGCTCACCGCCAAGGGCCGCGATACCGAGGTTGCCAAGGGCCTGGCGCTCGGTGCCGACGCCTACATGACCAAACCCTTTTCCACCCGCGATCTCGTCGCCCGCGTGCGAAGCATGCTGGGCATGGATGCATGAGCGCCGGTGCCCGTCTGGGTGTCGCTGCGACCGCGGCGGCGCTCTTCATCCTGGCCGCGTTCGGACTCGCCGGCGCTGCGGTGTGGTCCGATCTCGGCGTAGCCGAGCGCGAGGCGCTCGGCAGCCTGCTGGCGCCGCGCGCTGGTCTGCTCATCATCACCGTGGCGATGGCGGCGATGGCTGCCGCGGCTGTCGTCAAGACCCTGCACCAGACCTACGTCGCGGCACCGGCCCGGTTGGTCGAGGCGGCGCAGGTCCTGCTCAACAGCGACGCCGGCCGCAGCCTGGACGCGGTCGGCAGTCCGGAGGTGAAGGCGCTGGCTGGCGTGTTCAATGCGATGGCCGAGCAGCGCAGCGCCCTGCGGCACGACGTCGAACAGCGCATCCGCGAGGCCAAGAACACGGTAGAGGAAGAGAAGAACCGCCTCGCGGCGCTCATGTCCGAACTCACCCAGAGCGTGCTGGTGTGCAATCTGGATGGCCGCATCCTGCTCTACAACAGCCGCGCACGCATGCAGTTCCGCGCGATGTCGGAGGCACCGGCAGCGGCCGGCGGCGGCGAGCTGATCGGGTTGGGGCGCTCCATCTACACCGTGTTCGAGCGCAACCTGATCGCCCATGCGCTGGAAACCATACAGCACAGGCTGCGCCGCAGCGCCGCGCAACCGGTGGCCAATTTCGTCACCACCACCCGTGCCGGTCAACTGCTGCGGGTGCAGATGGCGCCGGTGCTGGCCGGTGCCGAAACCGCGGCGGAGGCGGAGGGCTCCGAGCGCGTGATCACCGGCTTCATCCTGATGCTGGACAACATCACCCGCAATTTCGAGACCGAGTCGCGCCGCGACCAGATGCTGCACACGCTGACCGAGGGCAACCGCTCGGCGCTGGCCAATGTGCGTGCCGCGGCCGAAATGCTCGATTACCCCGACCTGCAGGACGAACTGCGCGAGCGCTTCCGCAAGGTGATCCGCGACGAGGTACAGGCGATGAGTACGCGCCTCGACCAGACCGCCAACGAATTTGCCGATTCGCTCAAGGCGCGCTGGCCGCTCGAGGAAATGCTGGGCGCCGACCTCATCGCCGCCGCCCAGCGCCGCATCGAGAACCGCATCAAGCTGCCGACCAAGCTGGAGGAGGTCGACGAATCGCTGTGGGTCAAGGTCGACAGTTTCTCGCTGATCCAGGCGCTGACCTACCTCGCCAGCCGCTTGTCGGACGAATTCGAGGTGCGCGAGGTGCGCTTCCGCCTGTCCGGCGCCGGCCGCCTGGTCCATCTGGACCTGATCTGGTCCGGCCAGGCGATGAGCACCGAGACGGTGATGAGCTGGGAACTGGAGCCGATGAACTTCGCCGGCGAAAATAGCCCGCTCGCCGTGCGTGACGTGATCGAACGCCACGACGGCGAAATGTGGCTGGAGCGCGAGAAAGTGCGCCACCGCGCCTTCTTCCGCATCCTGCTGCCGGCAGCGCTGCCGCAGGAGCAGCTCGACGAATCTGCCTTCCTCAAGGGCGACAGCCGGCCGGAGTATTACGACTTCGACCTGTTCAAATGGTCGGAGAAGTCGCGTGCGCTCGAAGACCGCCTGCTCACCGAGCTGACCTACACGGTGTTCGATACCGAAACCACCGGTCTCAACCCCTCGCAGGGTGACGAGATCATCCAGATCGGCGCGGTGCGGGTACTCAACGGCAAGCCCCTGCGCAACGAGTCCTTCGAGCAGCTGGTCGATCCGCGGCGTTCGCTGCCGCCGGAGTCGGCGCAGATCCACGGCATCACCGCCGAGATGCTGGCCGGCAAACCGACCATAGAGTCGGTGCTGCCGTCCTTCCACGCCTTTGCGGCGGACACCGTGCTGGTGGCCCACAACGCGGCCTTCGACATGCGCTTCCTGCAGCTGAAGGAGGAGGTGACCGGCCTGCGTTTCGATCAGCCGGTGCTCGACACCCTGCTGCTGTCGGCGGTGATACAGCCCAACCAGGAATCGCACCGGCTGGAGGCGATCGCCGAGCGTCTCGGCATCACCATCATCGGCCGGCATACCGCGATGGGCGATGCCATCGTCACCGCGGAGGTCTTCCTCAAGCTCGTTCCGCTGCTGGCGGAGAAGGGCATCCGCACCCTGCGCGAGGCACGCGAGGCGGCGGAAAAGTCCTACTACGCGCGGATCAAGTACTGATGCGCCAGCGTCTCGACGGGTCCGGCGAAGGCACTTGCGCACCATGAAGGGGACGGCTGCCTTCTCGCGCAGGCTGCGCCGCTACTACTGGTGGTACACCTGCTCGTTCGCGCTCTTCGTCGGGCTCCTGGCGGTGGGCGAGCAGCTCGGCCTGTCGCAGCGGGCCATCGGCCACATCTTCCTGTTCGTCACCATTGCCATCTATGCCGGCATCGGCGTGATGAGCCGTACTTCCGACGTGTCGGAGTACTACGTGGCCGGGCGGCGGGTGCCGGCGGTGTTCAACGGCATGGCGACCGCCGCCGACTGGATGAGCGCCGCTTCCTTCATCGGCCTGGCCGGCACGCTGTATTTTTCGGGTTTCGAGGGCCTGGCCTTTGTCACCGGCTGGACCGGAGGCTTCGTGCTGGTGGCGCTGCTGCTCGCGCCTTACCTGCGCAAGTTCGGCCAATACACCATTCCCGACTTTCTCGGTGCGCGCTACCAGGGCGATTTCGCCCGCCTGGTCGGCATCGGCGCCACGGTGCTGGCGAGCTTCGTCTACCTGGTGGCGCAGATCTACGGCGTCGGCCTGGTGACCAGCCGCTTCGTCAGCGTCGAGTTCGAGATCGGTCTGTTCGTCGGTCTGGCCGGGATCCTGGTGTGCTCCTTCCTCGGCGGCATGCGTGCGGTTACCTGGACGCAGGTTGCGCAGTACCTCATCCTCATCATCGCCTACCTGGTGCCGGTGGTGATCCTGTCCTACAAGGTCACCGGCGTGCCGGTCCCGCAGGTGATGTACGGCAGCGTGCTCGGCAAGCTGTCCGAGCGCGAGGAGGAGCTGAGCACCGACCGCGGCGAGCTGGCGGTGCGCGCGATGTACCGCAATCGTGCCAAGGACTACGCCAGCAAGATCGCCGACCTGCCGGATTCGCTCGAGGCGGAGCGGCGCGCGCTGATCGAGCGGTTGAACGAGCTGAGGCTGGACAATGCGCCGGCGCGCGACATCGCGCTCACCGAGCGGGCGCTGCGCGACCTGCCGCGTTCGCCCGCCGAGGCGGCGGTGCGCTGGGACAAGGCGCGTACCGAGGCGCTGGAGAAGGCGCAACCGCCGCCGCGCCATGCCGAAGCCCATCCGGGCAAGACGCCGGAGGAGTCGGCGATCGCCCGCAACAATTTCCTCGCCCTGGTGTTCGTGCTGATGGTGGGCACTGCGGCCTTGCCGCACATCCTGGCGCGCTACTACACCACGCCCGGCGTCGTCGAGGCGCGCCGCTCGGTGTTCTGGTCGCTGCTCTTCATCTTCCTGCTCTACGTCACCGCGCCGGCCTACGCGGTGTTCGCCAAATGGGAGATCTACAACAGCGTGATCGGCTCCAGCCTGTCCATCCTGCCGGGTTGGGTGGCGTCGTGGGGCAAGGTCGGGCTGGTGCGGCTGGAGGACATCAACGGCGACGGCATCCTGCAGCTGGCCGAGCTCAGCATCAACACCGACGTCATCATGCTGGCGACGCCGGAAATCGCCGGGCTGCCCTACGTGGTGTCCGGCCTGGTGGCGGCGGGCGGGCTGGCCGCGGCGCTGTCCACCGCCGACGGCTTGCTGCTGACGATCTCCAATGCGCTGTCGCATGACCTTTACTACAAGGTCATCAATCCGCGCGCCTCCACCCATCGCCGGCTGGTGATCTCCAAGTCGCAGCTGCTGGTGGTGGCGGTGGTGGCGGCCTGGGTGGCGTCGATGCGCCCGGACAACATCCTGTTCATGGTCGGGCTGGCGTTTTCGATCGGCGCGGCGGCCTTCTTCCCGGCGCTGGTGCTCGGCATCTTCTGGAAGCGGGCGAACCGCCCCGGCGCGGTGTGCGGCATGCTGGCCGGGCTGGGCGTCACGCTGTTCTACGCGGCCCGCACCCATCCCTTCTTCGGCGGATCGATGGTCAACGCCTGGTTCGACATCAATCCGATCTCGGCCGGCGTGTTCGGCGTGCCGCTGGGTTTCATCGTGATCATCGTGGTGAGCCTGCTGACGCCGCCGCCGCCGCCGGAGATCCAGGCCCTGGTGGATTACGTGCGCTATCCGCAGCTGCCGCCCGGCGACGAACCACGCGGCTGAGCGTTGGAGAGGCGTGCTCAGGCAGCCGGCGTGGCGGCGATGACGATGCGGTTGCGGCCCTCGGCCTTGGCCCGGTACAGCGCAAGGTCGGCGGCGTGCAGCAGCTGCACGCTGTCGCTGCCGTGGGTCGGGGTTTCGGCGACGCCGGCCGACAAGGTCACCGCTGGCAGGCGGCGCTCGCGGAAGATGAGGTCGAGACGGCCGATCAGCGAGCACACCTCCTGCAGCCGCTCGCTGGCGTTGTGGGCATTGGAGCCCGGCATGACGATGGCCAGCTCTTCGCCGCCGAACCGGCAGGGTACGTCGCTGCGGCGCAGCTCCTCGCGCAGGATGCGGCCGATCTCCGACAGCACCAGATCGCCTGCCTCGTGGCCGTATTCGTCGTTGAAGCGCTTGAAGTGGTCGATGTCCAGCATCGCCACCGCCATCTGCGCGCCGTCGCGCTGAGCGCGCACGAGCTCGTGGGTGAGGATGTCGTTGAGGTAGCGGCGGTTGAACAGGCCGGTGAGCGGGTCGTGGATCGCCTGCTGGCGCAGCGCTTCGCGCAGACGCAGGTTGGACAGCGACAGCTTTACCGCATCGGCGGTGCTGCGCATCAGGAAGTGGATGTTCTCGCGTACCTGCTCGTCGGCCTTGCGCGGGTAGCGTACCGACAGCAGGCCGACGACATCGGCATCGACCATCATCGGCTGGCAGCAGTAGCCGGCGTCCGGCGGAACGCTGAAGTGGGCGCACACGGGGGCGCCGCCGGCGAGGATTTCGTGAACCTCGCCGCGCCTGAGCGCCCAGCAGCTGTCGAGCGGAAAGCCGTCGGGAATGCCGGCCTCGCCGGCCTGCGCGGTCAGGCGCAGGGTGTTGTCCTCGTTGTCTACCAGCAGCAGCGCGGCGTCGAAGCCGCGGAACAGGTCGGCGAACAAGGGCGCGATCACCTCGTGCGCCTCGTTCTCGCTGCGACAGCTCTGCAGCAGGTCGTGCAGGCGGTTGAGCAGGCCGTTGTGGCGGTCGCGCTCGGCCAGGCGTTCGACCATGCTGCGCATGCGTTCGAGTGATTCCTGGCGTTCGAGCTCGGCACGCTTGCGCTCGGTGAGGTCGATGCCGTAGATGATGGCCATGCCGTCCTGGCCGCCGGGGGCGACGCGCATGTCCAGCCAGCGCCGGTCGGAGGCCACCTGGTCCAGATCGACCGACACGCTGTGGCCGCCCTGGGCCTGGGCGTAGAGTTCGGACCAGCGCTCGCGCTCGGTGGCGGCCAGCGGCAGGCAGATGTCGCCCGGCTGGATGCGCTTGCCGAAGCGCAGTGCGAAGAAGCGCTGCGCGGCCTGGTTGGCGATGATCAGCCGGTTCTCCTTGTCCACTGACCAGACGATGCGGTCGGCCGACTCGAACAGCGCCGACAGGTTGGTGGTGCTGATGCGTAGCAGGTCGAGCTCGGAGTGCGAGGTGATGTCCTGCAGCGTGCCGATCGCGCGCAGGGGCTTGCCGTCGGGCGAGCGCAGCACCGTGCCGCGCAGGCGCAGATGCAGCGCGTTGCGGCCGGTCGGCCGGTAACGCAGTTCGAGGTGTATGGTGTTGTCCTTTTCGGCCTGGGCGCGGACGCGCCGGCTTTCCTCGCTCCACTCGTCCGCGCTGCGCATGGCCTGGAGCTGGCCCAGCGTAAGGGTGGCGTGGGGGGCGTCTTCCGGTGCGTCTATGCCCAGCAGCCGGGCCGCGATGTCGCTCAGCGTGATGCGGTCGGCGCGCAGGTCCATCTCCCAGCCGCCGAGGTGGGCGATCTCCTGGGCGTCGCGCAGCAGGCGTTCGCTGGTGCGCAGCCGGGTATCGGCACGCACGCGGGTGACGATGCCCCACAGTCCGTCGGCGAGCGCCTGCAACACCTCGATGTCGCTGTCGTTGTAGGCGTCCTCCTTGTTGCCCACGCCGATGATCATGCGCACTTCGCTGCCGTCGACCACCGGCACCGCGAGATGGCGGCGCAGTTCGATGTGGCCGCTCGGTATTCCATGCCGGCCTGCAACCGCGGCGTAGTCGTTGTGCAGCACCGCGTGCCTGAGCCGTACGCAGTCGGCCCAGATGCCGGCCTGGTCGAGCGGATAGTGCTGGTCGTAATCGGCCTCGCAGTGGGCGAGGGTGTCCTTGCTCCAGGCGCAGAGTTCGATGGTGCGCTGGTCGGCATTGATGAAATGCAGGTAGCCGACCGCGCTCGCGGTGATGTGCTGCGCCGCCTCCAGCCCCGCTTCGATGCAGGCGCGTTCGCCGTTGCCGGCGATGCGGGCGTTGATGTCGAGCAGCTCCGCGGCGCACAGTTCCTTCTGGCGGCGGGTGTGTTCGGTCGCCTCGTCGATCGCGCGTTGCTCGAGGGCGCGGCGACGGACGAAGCCGAGCAGGCCGAGGCCGAGCAGCCAGACTACGCCGTGGCCGGTGATCGAAACCTGGCGGCCGAGGGCGTTCTGCGTCTCGAACGGCCCCAGCGGCATCGACACGCTGAAGCCGCCGCGCACACCGCCGATCGGGATACCGAGATCGCCGTGGCAGCTCATACAGCCCGACTCCATATACACCGGCAGCATGTAGCGCAGCACCCGGCCGCCCCGGACCGTGTCCAGCCTCGAATACTTGCGGTCGCCGCGCTCCAGTTGTTCGAGCGCGACCTGCTCCCAGGGCTCGGGTGCGTTGCCCGGATTCTTCAGCCGCAGCGAGGTGAGCTTGCCGCGGATGCCGTCGCTTTCGGCAAAGGTTTCGAGCAGCTGACGGGTGGCATACGCTGGATTGACCAGGGTGAGCGCCTTGCCGTCGGTAGTGACGACGTCGCGGTCGGGCAGGTGAAGATAGGGATTCGGCGGCGTCTTTGCGCTCGGCGGCACATAGACCCCGCCATGCTGCGTCACCCAGCGGCGGAACGCGAGATCCTTGCGCACGTAGGCATCGGCGACGAGCTCGGCCTGCCGGCGCGCGTCGTCCCGATGCATGAACTGGCTCACCGTGAAGAAGCCGCCTATCAGTGCGGTCCACAGCACGATGGCCAGCCAGAAATGGCGTTGGAACAGATAGATCGTCGTCACTCCCGAATCCGCAAGCCTGCGAAACCCCTGCAAGGCTGCGGCCCCGCTTTCTATTACCTTTAGCTAATGTTAGTCCCTAACGGAAGGAGTAAGGGATTCATCCCGTCGCCATGTGCGAAATTCGATGCCCGCTTTGGGCAGGAGCGCATCGTCGGCGTCCGTCCGGCCTCATGTGCCGCCGCGCTGCAGGTGGCCCAGCGGCAGCCGGGTGGTGCGCTTGATCTCGTTGAGTACGATGCTGGACTTCACGCTGCGCACCCCGCTCACCCGCATCAGCCGGTGCAGCATGAATTCCGACAGGGCGGCGAGATCGGGCGCGACGATGCGCAGCATGTAGTCGGCCTCGCCGGTGATGGCGAAGCATTCCAGTACCTCGTCCATCTCGCTCACCGCCTGGTTGAAGGCGTCGGTATGCACCTCGCCGTGGCGTTCCAGCGACACGCTGGTGAAGGCGGTCACGCCCAGGCCAACGGCCGCGGGGCGCAGCAGGGCACTATAGCGTTCGATGTAGCCGGACTGTTCCAGGCGCTGGATGCGGCGGCTGACCTGCGAGGGCGAAAGGTGGATGAGGTCGGCCAGCGTGGTGTTGGAGGCGTGGCCGTCGATCTGCAGCTCGGCGAGCAGCTGCAGATCGAACTTGTCGAGATCGATTGTCATTTACGTGCATAGTGTTGTTAATTGGTGCATGAGTATTGCGCAAATTTGGCGATTTCGTGCATTGAATGCACGCCTATTGCGCGGGATGCTCATTAATATCTTTCTCATCGAGATCACCCGCCGGGAGCCAAACGGGGCGCACCGGATCAAAGGGCCAAACACACCCGGCCAGGCAGCGGTGGCTGTGCCGGCGACAAGAACGAAATGATGAGGAGACCGCCGATGAAAGCCGAGAACGTCGCCCTGGCCGCAAACCAGCTGCGCACCGACTACCGCCTGGTCGACAGCCTGGAAGCGATGTCCGGGCAGATCTTCCTGACCGGCACCCAGGCGCTGGTTCGCCTGCCGCTGATGCAGGCGGCGCTGGACGCTGCCGCCGGGCTCAACACCGGCGGCTTCATCAGCGGCTACCGCGGCTCGCCGCTGGGCGCCTACGACCAGCAACTGTGGAAGGCCAAGGCGCTGCTCGACGCCAACCGCATCCGCTTCCTGCCGGCGGTCAATGAAGAACTCGGCGCCACCGCGGTGCTCGGCAGCCAGCAGGTGGAAGGCGACGCCGAACGCACCGTCGATGGCGTGTTCGCGATCTGGTACGGCAAGGGCCCGGGCGTGGATAGAGCCGGCGACGCGCTGCGCCACGGCAACGCCTACGGCGCCTCGCCCCACGGCGGCGTGCTGGCGGTGATCGGCGACGACCACGGCTGCGTATCCTCGTCGATGCCGCACCAGAGCGACTTCACCCTGCAGGCCTGGGGGCTGCCGGTGGTCAATCCTGCCAGCGTCGCCGAGATGCTGGAGTTCGGCCTCTACGGCTGGGCGCTGTCGCGCTACTCCGGCTGCTGGGTGGGGTTGAAGGCGATTTCCGAGACGGTGGAAAGCGCTTCCACGGTGGATCTGGATGCCATCCGCACCCGCTTCGATAGCGTGCCCGACTTCACGCCACCGGCCACCGGGCTGCACTACCGCTGGCCGGATCTGCCCAGCCTCGTCATCGAGCAGCGCCTGCACGCCAAGCTCGACGCCGCGCGCGCCTTCGCCCGCGCCAACTCCATCGACAAGACCATCTGCGCCGCACCGCAGGCCGACATCGGCATCGTCTCCTGCGGCAAGGCCCACCTCGACCTGCTCGAAGCCTTCCGCCGGTTGGGCGTCAGCCTCGCCGACCTGGAGGCCGCCGGCATCCGCTTCTACAAGGTGGGGCAGAGCTTTCCGCTGGAAACCGGCCGCATGCGCGCCTTCGCTGCCGGGCTGAAGGAAATCCTCGTCGTCGAGGAAAAGGGCCCGGTGATCGAGCGCCAGATCAAGGAGCTGTTCTACAACGCCGACCCGGCCGAGCGCCCTGTCGTGATCGGCAAGAGCGGCCGCGACGGTGCGCCGTTGCTGTCCGCGCTCGGCGAGCTGCGGCCGTCGCGGGTGATCCCGGTGATCGCCGGCTGGCTGGCCGGACACCGGCCGGAGATCGAGCAGCGTGCCCACGTGGTCGAGCACGTCACCGACTTCACGCCGCCGCCGCTGCTCTCCAACGAGGCGGACGGCGTGCGCCGCGTGCCGTATTTCTGTTCCGGCTGTCCGCACAATACTTCCACCAAGGTGCCGGAAGGCTCGCACGCCCAGGCCGGCATCGGTTGCCACTTCATGGCCTCGTGGATGCCGGACCGCGAAACCACCGGGCTGATCCAGATGGGCGGCGAGGGCGTGGACTGGGTGGCGCACTCCGCCTTCACCCGCAGCCCGCACGTGTTCCAGAACCTCGGCGACGGCACCTATTTCCACTCTGGCTTCCTCGCCATCCGCCAGGCGATCGCCGCCGGCACCAACGTTACCTACAAGATCCTCTACAACGACGCGGTGGCGATGACCGGCGGCCAGCCGGTGGACGGCACCGTCACCGTCGATGGCATCGCCCGTCAGGTCGAAGCCGAGGGCGCGCGCCGGGTGGTGGTGGTCAGCGACGAGCCGGAAAAGTACGACGGCCACGAGGGCCTGTTCCCGCGCGGCACGACCTTCCACCATCGCGCCGAGCTCGATGCGGTGCAGCGCGAGCTGCGCGAGGTCAAGGGCGTGACCGTGCTGATCTACGACCAGACCTGCGCCGCCGAGAAGCGCCGCCGCCGCAAGAAGCAGGCTTACCCCGATCCGGCGCGGCGCATCTTCATCAACGACGCGGTGTGCGAAGGCTGCGGCGACTGCGGCAAGCAGTCCAACTGCCTGTCCATCGTGCCGGTCGACACCCCCTTCGGCCGCAAGCGCGCCATCGACCAGTCGAGCTGCAACAAGGACTATTCCTGTGTGAACGGCTTCTGCCCGAGCTTCGTCTCGGTGCTTGGCGGCAGCCTGAAGAAGCCCACCGGCCCGGCCTTCGACGCCGCCCGCCTGGACACGCTGGTCGGCACGCTGCCGTTGCCCAAGGCCTGGTGCTGGGATGCGCCCTACGATCTGCTGGTGACCGGGGTCGGTGGCACCGGCGTGGTCACCGTGGGCGCGCTCATCACCATGGCCGCCCACCTCGAAGGCAAGAGCGCCTCGGTGCTGGACTTCATGGGCTTTGCGCAGAAGGGCGGCCAGGTGCTGTCCTTCGTGCGCCTCGGTGCCGACACCAGCGTGCTCAACCAGGTGCGCATCGACGCCCAGCAGGCCGACGCCATCCTCGCCTGCGACCTCGTGGTCGGTGCCAGCAACGACGCGCTGCTCACCGCCCGCCACGGTCGCACCCGCATCGTCGCCAATGTGCACGAGATCCAGACCGCGCGCTTCGTGCAGGACCCGGACGCCGACCTGCATGTCGACGCGCTGCTCGCCAAGATGCGCTACGCCGCCGGCGACGACCGCCTGGACACCTGCGACGCCCAGGCGCTGTGCGCGCGCTTCCTCGGCGACACCATGGGCGCCAACATCCTGCTGATGGGCTACGCCTGGCAGCACGGGCTGATCCCGGTGTCGCTCGCCGCGCTCGACCGTGCCATAGAACTCAACGGCGTGGCGGTGGCAATGAACCGCAGCGCCTTCCGCATCGGCCGTCTGGCTGCGGCGGACCCGGCTGCGCTGGCAGCGCTCACGGCAGCACCGGCCCAGACCGGGATGATCGAGGGCGAGGGGCTGGACGTCATCGTCGCACGCCATGTCGCCCACCTCACCGGCTACCAGAATGATGCCTACGCCGCGCGCTACAGCGCCTTCATCGACAAGGTGGCCGCGGCCGAACGGCAGGCCTTCGGCGCGGAAGCGCCGCTGCGCCTCGCGCCGGTGGTGGCGAAGACTTACGGCAAGCTGCTGGCTTACAAGGACGAGTACGAAGTCGCCCGGCTCTACACCGACGGCCGCTTCCGCCGGGCGCTGGAGGCGCAGTTCGAGGGCGACTACCGCCTGCAGTTCCACATGGCGCCGCCGCTGCTCGCCAAGCCCGGCCCCAACGGCCGGCCGCAGAAGATCAGCTTCGGTCCGCGCCTGATGCCGCTGCTGCGCCTGCTGGCGCGCGCAAAGGGCCTGCGCGGCACCGCCTTCGACGTTTTCGGCCGCAGCGAGGAACGCCGCATGGAACGCGAACTCGCCGCCGACTACGCCCGCAGCATCGAAGCGCTGCTGCCTCGGCTGGCCGCCGACACGGCAGATGCCATCGTCGAATTCGCCGGACTGGCGGATGGCGTGCGCGGCTTCGGCCCGGTCAAGCTCGCCAACCTGCACACCGTGAAGCAGCGCGAGCGGGTGCTGCTGCACAAGCTCGGCGCGGACGTGGTGCATGGACCGACGATTGCCCATCTGCTGGAGAGGGCGCCACGCGGTGGCGAGGCGCTGCGGGGCATACCGGTGGTGGCGAAGTAAGGCCACGAGCCGCCGCCGTGACGGCGGCCCCCGGCATGCGCCGCGCGGCTGGTGCATGCCCCAAGCGCACCCGCCGCATGGCGCCCGGATCAGGACGATGACGAGCGGCGGCGTCGGGCTGCTAGACTGCGGCGCATGCCCCTTACGTCATGGAGCCCGCGATGAACATCGACCTCGCCGCTTTCCGCCTCAATGCCCTCTCCACGCTGACGACCGGAGGCACGACGACTGGGCAGGGCGGCGCTGGCAATACCGACTTCCTCAATGCGCTGATGAATGCACAAGGAGCGCTGTCGGCGAGCCTGACCGGAGGTAGTGGAGCAGCCACCGGCTTGCTGGGCAGCGACTCGTCGCGCATGGCGTCCGTCCTGTCCCAGCTCGAGGCGAGCAACACCGCCTTTCTCAAGCGCTATAACGCCCGCGTGGAGGAAATCGGCGACGAAGCGACGGTATTGAACCAGCTGCGTACCCGGGTGGGCGAGCTGGGCAACGCGAGCGAAGGGCTTGCACAGCTGACCGCCACCGCGGGCGACGAGGAAATCAAGGCCACGCTGAAGGATTTCATCACCCGCTACAACGCCTGGGACAGCGAGTTCGATCCTTACTTCGAGCAGGGCGCGCTGCTGGACGACAACCAGGCGGGCGAAGTGGCCCGCTTCTCGCTGCGCAGGGAGGTCGGTTCGATCTTCCACGGCGCCGGCAATGGCGGCATTGCGCTGGGATTGACCGACATGGGCGTGAGCTTTACCCCGGACGGCCAGATGGTGCTGGATGAAGCCGCTTTCGATGCCGCGCTGGCTTCCAGTCGGGACGCGGCAGTGCGTACCCTGAACAACGCGGCAAATGCCTTCGGCGAGGCGGCCGAAATGCTCGTCTCCGATGGGCATCTGCTGGACAGGCGCATCGACAATGCCGAGCGCGCCGTGTCCTGGGCGGCCGACAAGCAGGACGAAGTGCAAGCGGAGTTCGGGCCCGGCGCGATCACGGCGCGGCTGCGCGGCTCGCTCTATTGAGTAGCGCCTGGCCCCTGGTCAGGCGTTCCGGATGCTTTCCTGCCTGCGCCGCAGGTGCATCCGGAATGCCTGCTGGTGTCACTTCAGATCGAAGCGATCCAGTTCCATCACCTTGTGCCACGCGCCGACGAAATCGCGCACGAACTTCTCCTTCGCATCGTCCTGCGCATAGACCTCGGCCAGCGCGCGCAATTGCGAGTTGGAGCCGAAGATCAGATCGACGCGGGAACCGGTCCACTTCAGCTCACCGGACTTGCGGTCACGGCCCTCGTAGCTGTCGGCGGCATCCGTGGCCGGCTTCCATACCGTGCCCATGTCGAGCAGATTGACGAAGAAGTCGTTGCTCAGCGTCTGCGGCCGCTGGGTGAACACGCCGTGCTGCGAGCCGCCGACATTGGCGCCGAGCACACGCAGGCCGCCGACGAGCACCGTCATCTCCGGGGCGGAGAGGGTCAGGAGCTGGGCCTTGTCGATCAGCAATTCCTCGGCAGCGACGGTGTAGGCCTTCTTCTGGTAGTTGCGGAAGCCATCGGCCACCGGTTCCAGCACGGCGAAGGATTCGACGTCGGTCTGCGCCTGCGAGGCATCGCTGCGGCCCGGGGTGAAGGGCACCTGGATGTCGTGGCCGGCCGCCTTGGCCGCCGCTTCGACCGCGGCGCAGCCGCCGAGCACGATGAGGTCGGCGAGCGATACCTTCTTGCCGCCGGTCCGGGCCGCGTTGAAGGCCTGCTGGATGCCCTCCAGGACGCCCAGCACCTTGGCCAGTTGCGCCGGCTGGTTGGCTTCCCAGTCCCTCTGCGGCGCGAGCCGGATGCGTGCGCCGTTGGCGCCGCCGCGCATGTCGGAGCCGCGGAAGGTCGAGGCCGAGGCCCAGGCGGTGGCGACCAGCTCGGCGATCGACAGGCCCGAGGCCAGCACCTTGGCCTTGAGCGCGGCGATGTCGGCGGCGTCGATCAGCGGATGATCGACCGCGGGCACCGGGTCCTGCCAGATCAGGTCTTCGGCCGGCACTTCCGGGCCGAGATAGCGCGCCTTGGGGCCCATGTCGCGGTGGGTGAGCTTGAACCAGGCGCGGGCGAAGGCGTCGGCGAAGGCGGCCGGATCCTGGTGGAAGCGGCGCGCGATCGGCTTGTAGATCGGATCGAAGCGCAGGCTGAGGTCGGCCGTGGTCATCATCGGCGGATGCTTCTTTGACGGGTCGTGGGCGTCCGGGATCATGTGCTCGGGCTTGACGTCCTTGGCGCGCCACTGGTGGGCGCCGGCCGGGCTCTTCACCAGTTCCCACTCGTAGCCGAAGAGCATGTCGAAGTAGCCGTTGTCCCACTGGGTGGGGTTGGGCTTCCAGGCGCCTTCGATGCCGCTGGTGGTGGTGTCGCCGCCCTTGCCGCTGCCGAACTTGTTGATCCAGCCCAGGCCCTGTTCCTCGATGGGTGCGGCTTCCGGCTCGGGGCCGACCAGCTTCGGGTCGCCGGCACCGTGGGCCTTGCCGAAGGTGTGGCCGCCGGCCACCAGGGCCACGGTTTCCTCGTCGTTCATCGCCATGCGGGCGAAGGTTTCGCGCACGTCGCGGCCCGAGGCCACCGGGTCGGGATTGCCGTCCGGGCCTTCCGGGTTCACATAGATCAGGCCCATCTGCACCGCGGCGAGCGGGTTCTCCAGCTCGCGCTCGCCGGAGTAGCGGCTGTTGGGCTTGTCGCTGGTGGCGAGCCATTCCTTCTCGGCGCCCCAGTAGATGTCCTCTTCCGGCTGCCAGATGTCGGCGCGGCCGCCGCCGAAGCCGAAGGTCTTGAAGCCCATGGATTCGAGCGCCGCGTTGCCGGCGAGGATCATCAGGTCGGCCCAGGACAGCTTGTTGCCGTACTTCTGCTTGATCGGCCACAGCAGGCGGCGGGCCTTGTCGAGGTTGCCGTTGTCTGGCCAGCTGTTGATCGGGGCGAAGCGCTGGTTGCCGGTGCCGCCGCCGCCGCGGCCGTCGGCGGTGCGGTAGGTGCCGGCGCTGTGCCAGGCCATGCGGATGAAGAGACCGCCGTAGTGGCCCCAGTCGGCCGGCCACCAGTCCTGCGACAGGGTCATCAGCGCGTAAAGATCCTTCTTGAGCGCGGCGTAGTCGAGCTTGCCGAATTCTTCGGCGTAGTCGAAGTCCGCGCCCAGCGGGTTGGACGCCGGGGCGTGCTGGTGAAGGATGTTGAGGTTCAACACCTTCGGCCACCAGTCGCGGTTGGACTGGGTTCCCAGGGTGCTGCGGGCACCGTGCATCCAGCTAAACGGACACTTGTTTTCGCTGCTCATGGCTGACTCCTCCTACGGGGCGTGAATCGTGTGTTCTGGCCCTTCAAGTTAGCCGTAAGGCATGTCGGTTTCTAACGAATTTAAGTCATGGTGTCGATAGTGAAAGATGATGGAGATGACGAATTCTCTTCGTGGCGGTCCTATCGCCCGGCAACCGGCACCTCGCCGTCCGCTAGTACACCCAGTTCGTATCCCCACCACACTAGGTCGCAGTGCTCCTGTTCGGGCTGGTTGGTGTTGATGTCGATCAGGTGATAGTCGGCGAAGCCGTCGCGGTCGGGGGTGTCCGGGCCGCTGCTGCGCATCACCTGGCCGCGCCGGGCGAGCTTCTGGTTGATGCGAACCAGCAGTTCATGTTCCGTGACCTGGCCTTGAGGCGTATTCATCTGGCGCTCCTGAGCATGGCTGTACGGTTTCAGCATAGCCCGGTGGCGTGCCCCGGCAAGCGTGCGACGGCAGCCGGCCGCTCCGATCGCCCGCGCCGCGGGGTTCAGTGCGGTCCGGCAGCGTGGGGCGGCGTTTGCGCAGGGCGGTGGTCCTTGTAGTAGCTCAGGACTTCGTCGCGGACCTCGCCCATGCGCAGGGGGGCGGTCGTGCAATCCTGGCCTGAGGGACGTGTCGGGTCGGCGCACGCGTGGCTGGGCGCCAGCCACACTTCCGGCCAGCCGTCGCCGTCGATGTCGGTGACGGCGGCGAGCCCGCCGTCGTCCTGCGGGTAGCTGAAGCGGGCGGGCACGCTGACCGTCCTCAGGCTGTCGGCGTCGAGCAGGACGAGCACGCGTGACGATTGCAGACCGACACCGTCGACGGCAAGCCCGGC
Source organism: Azoarcus sp. DD4 (assembly GCF_006496635.1). Taxonomy (NCBI): domain Bacteria; kingdom Pseudomonadati; phylum Pseudomonadota; class Betaproteobacteria; order Rhodocyclales; family Zoogloeaceae; genus Azoarcus; species Azoarcus sp. DD4. The sequence continues at coordinate 3,273,677 of NZ_CP022958.1, read as the reverse complement.
GAAATGCGGCGACAACTGCAGCTCGATCACGCTCTGGATACCGCTGGGGGATAGCCAGGCCGCAGCGTCGTGTATCAGGCTGCCACGCAGTTCGAGGGCCGCCGCGAGTCGAGCCGCGCGCGTCGCCGCTTCCGGGCCGTGAGTCAGTGCCAGTTGTTGCAGCCAAGCTGTCTGTTCTGCGAATGCGGCGGCGCTGGCCTCGCCGTGGCGCGGTGGCGGCGACAGGGAGAGCGCCGGCCAATCGCGGGCGACTGCGGTGTGCAGCAGGTCGTGCCGGCGGTCCGCCGACACCGTCATCGGCTGCGATACGTTGGCGGCGCACGCCGGGTCTGCCCATACCGTGCCGCGATCGGGCATGCAGCCAGCCAGGAGACCGTCGACGATGCCTTCGAAGGCGAATCCGGCGCGCAAGTCGCCGAGATTCTCCAGAAACTGTCCGCGCAAAGTGGCGGCGGCCGGCGTCTCGCCCTTTGCGAGCCAGGCCCAGTCCGGGCCGCCGCAGACGAGGGTAGCGTTGCGACGAAGCTGGCGGAGAACGTGGCCGGCCTTGACCGCGGGGCCACCGTGGCGGAACCAGACCTCGCGGGTGGCACAATCGGTGTCGGCGGGCAGGGCGTCGAGTTCGTCCAGCAGTACCGGCACGTCTATCGTCCCTTGGCCCAGCGCCTTCCAGGGGTTGAGCGCGTCGTGCTGGTGTTCGATCGCATAGAGCGGGTGCCAGCGCTGGTCGACGTTGGCGTCGAACCAGGCCTGCAGCTGCGCCAGCTGCAGGAAGGACTCCGTGCGCGCATCGGCCGGCCAGTTTGCCGGGCCGAGGAGCACCGCGTCGAGCTTGGCGCGCAGGAAGGCGGCCTTGCGTATCGCTTCGTCGAAACGCGGCTCGTTGTTTTCCTGGGGGGCGGGGCCGTATTCCTCGGCCGGTTTGCTCAGCGGCGGCGGTTCGCCGGTGGGCCGTACCGCGGGTTCGAGCCAGCGCAGGGTTTCTGCCAGCCGGGCGTCGTCCGGCGCAAGGCCGGCCCACATCCACATCAGCAGCACGCAGTCGTCCGGCCCCTTGCCGCTGCAGCCCGAGGCGTGCAGGTAGGCGTCGAACTTCTGTGCCAGCACCGGCGCGGCGCGGGCGCCGATCGCCGCGGCGCGAGCGTTGGCAGCCTGGCGCGATTGCCGGATGTCGAGGTGGTCCGGTTCGCCGGACAGCTCGAAGACACAGTTGCGGATCTCGCGCTGGCTGGCGTTGGTGGCGGCCAGCGGCGCGAAGCTGTTGTCGTTCCGGCGCTGCAGGAAGGGATTGGCCTCGGGCTCTTCCCAGGCGATCTGCGGCATGCATTCCCACAGCATCATGAAGGCGGTGGCCTCCGCGTTCCAGTCGGGATAGGGGCCGTACAGGCGATTGGCGGCGCTGCCCAGCCGTCCCTTGCGCGCCTGTGGCGTGCCGAAACGTTCCGGAAACCAGCCCGCCAGCTTGCCCAGCACTTCGGAGGGGCGGTCGAAGCCGAGCGTGCTGCCGCGGCCGGCAAGGGCGAGCGCCTGGCGGCGGACCTCGAAGCGCTGTGCCGTCAGCTCCGGCATGCGGAAGAGCTTGTCGATGCGTTCCGGGGTGGCGTTGCGGGCGACGAGACGATCGGCCGCGCGGTCGGGGTGCCTTGCCATGCTGTCGAGCTCGGCGATCACCGCGCGCAGTTCGGCCTTGTCCAGCGTGGTTTCATGGTCGGCGGCGGGGCTGCAGGCGACCACGGCTAGTGCCAGCACGGTGGCGATCCTGCTGCGCCATGCCCCGGTTTGGCCGGTCGCGGTGGCGCGTACGCGGGTGTCGGTGCAGACCGCGCCCGACGCCTGCCCGCCGGCGGGCGCGGCAGCGGCTGGGTGCGCATGAGCGGACGGCAGTGGGCGCTTGATCACGGCTCGGGTCCAGACCTTGTCGTTGCGTCCAGCATACCCGAAGCCGGCTGTCCGCCGCCAAGTGGAAAACCGCGCCTGCGGCCGGCGAGCGGTGTCGGCCGGGCGGCGCGGCGTTAGGCCAGCCAGACGACGCGGTTGCGGCCTTCCGCCTTGGCGCGGTAGAGCATGCTGTCGGCGGCTTCGACCAGGGCAAGCGCCGGCGCCTGGAAGTCCTCGCTGGTGGCGCCACCGATGGACACCGTGAGGTGGGGCGCAATCGCCGAATATTCATGGGGAATGCAAAGGGTTTCGACCGCACGGCGTACGGTTTCGGCCAGCTCGCGCGCTCCGGCGGCCCCGGTGCCGGGGAACAGCATCACGAACTCCTCGCCGCCGTAGCGCGCGACGAAGTCGGTGGATCGGTGCGGACCGCCCGACAGCGCCTTGGCGACGGCCTTCAGCGCCTGGTCGCCGCGGGCGTGGCCGTAATGGTCGTTGTACTGCTTGAAGTAGTCGACGTCGAGGATGGCCAGCGACATCGGGCCGGTGCCGCGCCCCGCGCGTCGCCATTCGCGTTCCAGCACTTCCTCGAAGCGCCGCCGGTTGTCGATCTCGGTCAGGCAGTCGCGGCCGGCCAGGGTTTCGAGCATCTTGCGCTGGCGGACGAAGCGCAGGTGGTTTTCGACCCGCAGGCGGACGATGCCGGGGTGGAAGGGCTTGATGATGTAGTCGGCCGCACCGAGGTCCAGGCCGATCTCCTCGTCGTCGACCGAGTTCAGCGAGGTGATGAAGATCACCGGAACGTCCTTGGTGGCGTCGTTGCCCTTGAGACGGCGCAGGACGTCGTGGCCGCTCATGCCCGGCATCATGACGTCGAGCAGGATCAGGTCGATGCCGGTGTCGGCCTGCATGCGTTCGAGCGCCTGCTCGCCGCTCTTGGCGACGACCACGTCGTGATGCACCTCGAGCAGCTCGGAGAGCAGCTTGCGATTGATGCGCTCGTCGTCGACGACCAGGATTCTCTGTCGTTCCAGCATCATGGCTTCCTTTCGAATCGTGCCAGCAGGTCGTGCACCCGCGCATGGGCGGTTTCGAATTCGACATCTTCGATCGCGGCCAGGATGGCCTCGATTTCGGCGCCGTGGCCCTGCAGCCTGGCCACCGGCGCGATGGCTTCGATCGCTCGCTCGGCGCGCGAACTGCCGCTGCTGAGGAGTTCGGCCGCGTGTTCCAGCGCGGCGATGAGCGTCTCGCCGTCGTCTTGCGTAGCTTCCGGCGTCGGCAGCCTGTCCGGCATTTCGGTCGCGCGGGCGAAGTGTGCGGCCAGCGCCGCGCACAGGTCGTCGAGCGCACGGGCGAAGGGTGGCAAGGCTTCGGTAGCGGCAAGGTGCTTGTTCTGGCGCAGCGCGTCTTCAAGGCGGGCGGCGACGGGCTGCAGTTCCACGGCGCCGAGGGCCGCGGCTACGCCCTTCACGGTATGGGCCACGCGCGCGGCGGACTGCCACTGGCCGCCCTCCACCTGCGCTTCGATCTGCTCGGCGTCGCCTGCATGCCCCTTGAGAAACGCCCGCAGCAGGTCCAGGTAGAGGCGGGTCGATCCGCCCACGCGCTTGAGCCCCTCCGATACATCCAGCGCCTCAATGGCCGGTAGTTCGTGGGCGGCAGTGGTGTCGGCCACCGCAACATCGGCCACCGCATCGAGTGGGCGCTCGGCGGGCTGGATCCAGCGCATCAGGGTGGCTTCGAGTTCGGCAGGATCGATCGGTTTGGTCAGGTGATCGTCCATGCCGGCTGCCAGGCTGCGCTGCCGGTCGGCGTCCAGCGCGTGGGCCGTCATCGCGACGATGGGCGTGTGCAGGCCCTGCGCGCGGATGAGGCGGGTAGCCTCCAGCCCGTCCATGCCCGGCATCTGCACGTCCATCAGGATCAGATCGTAGTCGCCGCGACAGGCCTGCTCCATGCCGTCGCGGCCGTTGATGGCGATGTCGACATGCAGCCCGGCCTGCTGCAGGAACTCGGCCGCCACCTGCTGGTTGATCGGGTTGTCTTCCACCAGCAGCACGCGTGCGCCGCGGATGCCCGCCATGCCCGGCGGCGGCAGTTCGGCGAACAGCAGTTCGTCCGGGTCGGCGTGGTGCGCGTGGCCGAGCACCTTGAGCAGGGAGTTGAACAGCAACGATGGTCCGACCGGTTTGGTGAGGATGCCGTCCAGCCCGGCGCCGTGCTCGGCGTCCTGCAGGGCATGGTCCTTGTCGTAGGCCGCCATCAGCAGGATGCGCGGCGGTGTGCGCAGGCTGCAATCCTGCTTGATCCGGCGCGCGGCTTCGATGCCGTCCAGGCCAGGCATGTGGCGGTCCATCAGCACCACCGCATAGCCGGGCTCGCCGGCGGCTTCGCGTTCCCTGATCCTGGCGATGGCTTCATCTCCACTGGCGGCGGTCTCTGCGACAAAGTGAAAGCGTTCGATCGTCGCGCGCAGCATCGTGCGCGCGGTGGCGTTGTCGTCGACCACCAGCACCGCCTTGTGATGGAGTTCGGCAGGCGCCAGGTAATGGCGCTCCCGTGCCCCGGCGACGGTGCCGAAGGTGATGACGAACGAGAATGTACTGCCTTGCCCCGGTCTGCTGTCGACTTCCAGCGATCCCGACATCATTTCGATGAGCTGTTTCGAGATCGCCAGGCCGAGGCCGGTACCGCCGAAGCGCCGCGTGATCGAGCCGTCGGCCTGGTGAAAGGACTGGAACAGGCGACTGCGCTGGGCCTCGTCGATGCCGATGCCGGTGTCGGTGATGGCGAAACGGATGCGCAGCGCGTCCTCCGTCCTGTCGATCAGCCGGCAGGCCACCACGACCTCGCCACGTTCGGTGAATTTGACAGCGTTGTTGCCGAGGTTGATCAGGATCTGGCTCAGCCGCAGCGGATCGCCGCACATGCGGTCGGGGATGTCCGGATCGAGCGACAACAGGACGTCCAGACCCTTTTCGGCCGCCTTGACGGTGATGATGTTGGCGAGGTTGTCGAGCACGTCGTGCAGCGTGAACGGGATGTGCTCGAGGTGCAGCTTGCCGGCCTCGATCTTCGAGAAGTCGAGAATGTCGTTGATGATGCCGAGCAGTGCCTGCGACGAGCCGCGGATCTTGCGCAGGTAATCGCGCTGCTGCGGCGACAGCTCGGTGCGCAGGGCGAGGTGCACAAGACCGATCACGGCGTTCATCGGCGTGCGGATCTCATGGCTCATCCGCGCGAGGAAATCGGACTTGGCGCGGCTGGCCTGCTGGGCCTCGGCGGTGGCGATGGACAGTTCGCGCGTGCGCTGGGCGACGAGCTCTTCCAGGTGCAGGCGATACTGGTTCAGCTCGCGATCGCGCGCCTGCAGCGTGTCCATCATGCTGTTGAGGCCGTGCGCGAGGCGGGCGATCTCGTCGTTGCCGCGTACGTCGAGACGCTCGTCGAGCGCCGCGTTCGAGGACATGCGCGACAGGAGGGCACTGATGCGCTCGATCGGCGCCGACAGGCGGTGCGCCATCCGCGCCGCGAGCCACAAGGACAGGATCAGCGCCAGCAGCAGGGAGGTGGCGGTCTCGAGCGCGAGGCTGCGTTCGGTCTGGCGCATGGCGTCGAGCGAGGCGACCAGCTCCACCCAGGCCTGGCCGTTGTCGCCGCTGCGCACCGGCGCATGCACCATCAGCCAGCCTTCGGCGAAGTGCGCGTCGCCGCTGCCGTCGCGCACCGCGGGCGAGGGCGGCATCGGCGGCGCGTCGTCACGGGTGTATTCGGCGAACACCCTGCGCTCCGGGCCGGCCAGCAGGCGGGCCCGCAGGATGAAAGGGTTGACCTGCACCACGGCCAGCAGGCGGCCGGCTTCGGCATGGTCCTGGAAGGCGAGTGCGGCCTCGCTGTTGGTGGCGATGAGACGGGCCTGGGCGCTCAGCGAGTCGGCCCACTCGTTGCGGATCAGGCGCTGCTGCTGATGGATGATGAGCGCGAAGACCAGCACCACGCCGAACAGCAGGCCGGCCACCGAGAGCACCATGAGCTTGCCGCGGATGGTTTCCGGGTGTAGCAGGTCGGTGAAGGAGCGGGGCATGCTCATGGCGTCACCACCCGGGCGAGGCGCAGCAGCTGGGCGTTGAACTCGATACCGAGCTTCTGGCCCGCGGCGCGGTTGATCAGGATGGCGATCGCGCCCTCGGTGCCGACCGCGAATTCGACCATGCCGCCGGCGCGGGCAAAGCCTTCGATGTCCGAAACGGTGACCACCGGATAGCCGCTCAGGCGCCGCAGCACGGTGTCCAGATCGTCGGCCTCGCTGCGGCTGATGAACACGAACTCGCAGCTGGCGGCCTCCTTGCCGGCATCGATGAACCTGAGCCTGACCGGGCGGCCGTCGATGGGGGACGCCGCCAGCTTCTGCAACGCGTTGCCGAACGGATTGCTGCCCAACAGGCACATGCCGAGCGGCGTGCCGCGGTCGGTATCCGGCCGGTACACGAAGGGCGGCAGCTTGAAGAACAGGGCCGCCTTCAGCGCGTATTCCGGCACCGGCGTGCCTTGTGCGAAACCGGGCGGCGCAAGCAGGGCCGCCAGGCAGGCAAGCGTGCCCAGGGTGTGACGGAGTGTCCGCTTCATGGCTGCAGCGCCGACCGCTCAGAACCGGTATTCAAGCGAAACCATCCAGCTGCGGGCCTGTTGCGGCATGCTCCAGAAGGTACGGCTGCCCGAGCCGTGCGCGGCGTAGTAGCGCTCGTCGAAAAGGTTGTAGACGTCCATCCACAGCGTGGCCTTGCCGTCGAACAGCTTGTGCCAGCCGACATGCAGGTTCACCACCGTGTAGCCGTCCGTCCGGCAGCGTTCGGGCGCACCGTCGGCGCTGCACGACTGCGGCAGCTGCAGTGCGGGCGAGGGCGCCTGCTTGCGGCCGTTGGTGGTGTCGCCGATCACCAGCAGCTGGGGCGTGATGCTGAGGATGTCGTGGTAGCGGAAGGTTGTGCCGAGCTTGAATTTGCGCTCTGCCACATGGGAAATCTCCCATTCCACGCCATCGCCTTCGTCGATGCGTCCATGGATCCAGCTCGCGCTGCCCCACAGGTCGCCGGACCACGCCCCGTCGAGCTTGAAGCGCCATTGCGCCATCAGGTCGAGGCCGTACTGGCGCTGCACGCCGGCGTTGCCCTTGGTTTCCGGATTGACCAGCACCGCACCGGGAATCGCATGGGTGTCGGCGGAGGGCTGGGTGACGATCAGACGCTCGACGCGGCTATGGTAAAGGTTGGCCACGAAGTTGAAGTTGGTCCGTGGCCGCCAGTCCCAGGTCAGGCTGGTGGTCCGCGCCTCTTCCGGATCGAGGTTGAAGTTGGGGATGCGGAAGCCGGTGCCGCGGTAAAGGCCGTTCTCGGTGGAGCCGTCGAAGATCCCGAAGGAACTCAGCGATTCTTCCGGCGAGGGTGCGCGGAAGGCTTCGCCGTAGAGCACCTTGAGCACGTGCTGCGGATTGACCCGCCACACGGCACCCAGCCGCGGATTGGCCGTCTGGCCGTAGTCGGAATGCCTGTCCAGGCGCACGCCGACCATGGTGGAGAAGGCCTGGCTCCACTCGGACTGGAGCTGGGCATACATCGACAGGTTTTCGAAGGAGGCGTCGTAGATTCGCAGCGGCAGCGTGGTGTTGGGATAGTAATAGCCCTGGCTGCCGGCGCCGCGGTCGGTGTCGTAGGGCGCGGGCAGCGACGCCGTTTCGATCGCGTAGTGCTTCTGGTAGCCCAGCCCGGCCTGTACGCGATGGGTGTCGTCGACGCGCCAGTTGAGGTTGTTCTCGATGCCGATGCGCTCGCCGAGCACGTAGGAATAGCCGGGGGTGAAGTTGTTGTAGCTGTTGTTGTAGCGGGAGTCCGGATCCACTTCCATGCGCGAATAGTCCACCACCAGCTCGCCGGAAAGATCCGGATCGAGCATGTAGCGGTACTTGCCATAGGTGGTCTCGCTGGTCGTCGTCCAGTGCGCATCGGTGAGATAGAGCGCGGTGGCCGGGGGGTCGCCGGTGCTGGTCAGGCTGCGGAACACGTTGCGGTAGTAGCCGAAGCTCAACTGCTCGCCGACGTCGAGCCGTGCGAACAGGCTGCTGCTGGCGATGTCGCCGACGTAGTCCTCGCGCGCGGCGGCCGGCACCACCGTGGTGTTGCCGGCCCTGGCGTCCACCTTGCGGAATTCGTCGGGGTAGTAGTTGTCCAGCGGCGCGCGGTCGGAGCGCTGGCGGTGGCCGCCGACGGTGAAGGCGAGTCCCTGGCCGTTGTAGCCGGCCATGAACGAGGCCTCCTGGGTGTCGAAGTCGCCGGCACCGGCCTGGACCCACGATCCCGGCAGATTGCCGGCGCGGTCGGTGATGATGTTGATCACGCCCGCCACCGCGTCCGCGCCATACAGCGCCGCCGCCGGACCGTAGAGGAATTCCACCTGCTTGGCGTGATAGAGCGCCAGGTTCTCGGCGATCGGCATGTTGCCGCCCGAGGGATGGCCTATCCGCACACCGTCGAGCATGATCACCAGCCGGCTGGGGCCGAGATAGCCCTGCACCGCGAACTGGTTGTACTGGGAGGATTTGGTGCCGCGCTGGAAGTCTACGCCCGGCATGTCCTCGAGCAGGTCGGCGAGGTTCTTGTAGCGCCGCTCGCGGATCTGCTCGCGGGTGACGACGATGATGTGCGAGGGCGTCTGGTCGCGCGTCTCGGACTGGCGCGATGCGGTGATGATGGGCGTCTCGATGAGCTGGGTCAGCGACAGCGACATCAGCTTGTCGAGATCGGCATCGGACGGACCGGCCGCGCGTGACGACGGCGCATGCGAAAGACAGGCGAGCGTGAGGCAGCCGGCCAACAGATGCACCTTCGGCATGGTCCCTGAACCTGGAGTCTTCATTCGCGCGTTATCGCCCGATGCGGCACCCCGCAGGGTGTCCGTGGATGGATTGTTCTTGTTCGATGTTGCGATGATGAATCCCTCACCGCGCGTTCGACCGGATACGACAGCTGTATTTCAGGTGCCGGGCGTCGAGATACATCAAAAATGCTACAAAAGCAATCCAGCGGGCATGCGACCGCGCCGCTACGCGCCGCGCATGCCGCGTGGCCGGGGCGTTCCGGGCCGCAAAAGAAAAGCGCCGTGCCTGCCACGCGGGGTGGCCGGGCACGGCGCCAGGGGCGCTCAGGCAGTCGGTGCGATCAGCTCGTCGGCAAGCCTGCCGCGTCGAACACGCCTTCGAACAGGATGGAGCTGAGGTAGCGTTCGCCCGAATCCGGCAGCACCACCACGATGGTCTTGCCGGCGTGCTGCGGATCGCGCGCCAGGCGGACCGCGGCCGCTACTGCGGCACCGCTGGAGATGCCGGACAGGATGCCTTCCTCGCGGGCGAGGCGGCGGGCGTAGTCGACCGCATCCTCGTTGCTCACCGTCTCGACCTGGTCGACCAGCGTGAGGTCCAGCACTTCCGGCACGAAGCCGGCGCCGATGCCCTGGATCTTGTGCGGCGCGGGCTTGAGTTCCTGGCCGGCGAGCTTCTGGCTGAGGATGGGGCTGGCGGTCGGCTCCACCGCCACCGACAGCACATTCTTGCCGCGCGTCTTCTTCAGGTAGCGGCTGACGCCGGTGATGGTGCCGCCGGTGCCGACGCCGGAGACGAAGATGTCGACCGTGCCTTCGGTGTCGTTCCAGATTTCCGGGCCGGTGGTTTCTTCATGGATGGCCGGGTTGGCCGGGTTCTTGAACTGCTGCAGCAGTACGTAGCGCGAAGGATCGGAAGCGGCGATCTCTTCCGCCTTGGCGACCGCACCGCTCATGCCCTTCGGGCCTTCGGTCAGCACCAGCTTGGCGCCGTAGGCGAGCAGCAACTTGCGGCGCTCGATGCTCATGGTTTCCGGCATGGTCAGCGTCAGCGGAATGCCGCGTGCCGCGCAGACGAAGGCCAGCGCGATGCCGGTGTTGCCCGAGGTGGGTTCGACGATTTCCTTGCCGGGGCCGAGCAGGCCGCGCTTTTCCGCGTCCCAGATCAGCGCCGCGCCGAGGCGGCACTTGACCGAGTAGCCCGGATTGCGGCCTTCGATCTTGGCGAGGATGGTGGCCGGCGCGCCGTCGGTCACGCGATTGAGGCGGACGAGCGGGGTGTGGCCGATGGAGCGGGCATTGTCTGCATACCAGGTGGTCATGGCGGGTCCTTGTGGGTGTGGTTATTGGAACGGAGCCGGGGGCAGTGCGGTGTCGCCGCCAAGGTGGGCGTCTGGCCTGCATCCGGGTGACGGGAGAATATCAAACGCGCCTGCCTTGCGGGTCAGCCGCGACGCGGGCCGGCCTGCGATAGGACGGGGCGGCGCTGCGCCGGGTGGCGGTTGGACATGCGTGCTGCCGACGGCGACGCCGCCCAGCAGGGATTCGTACAGGGCATAACCCTCGGGCCAGGGCCCGAAGCCGGAATCGACGTTGATGTGGCCCTTGGCGCCGACGTCGACGAAGCGGCTGCCCCAGCGGGCGGCCCAGGTCTGCGCAGTATTCAGGCTGACCCAGGGATCGTTGGTGCTGCCGACCACGATGCTGTCGAAGCCGAGTGCCGCGACCGGCAGAAGTGCTTCGACGCCGAACTTGGCCGGATCGGCCGGCGCCACCAGCAGCGTGGCGGCGATGCGGTCGCGCCTGTGCACCGAGGCCGCCACCGAGGCGAGGCAGCCGAAGCTGTGGGCGACCAGCACGACGTCGCCGGCTGCGGCGTCGATGGCATCGATTACCTCTTCTGCCCAGATATCGAGCGCTGGCCGCGACCAGTCGGCCTGGTGGACGCGACGCGCTTGCGGCGTGATCGCTTCGAACCAGCTTTGCCAGTGGGTCGGACCGCTGCCGTGCAGTCCGGGAACGACGAGTGTGGTGGTCATGGCGAGCTACCTGGACACGATGTTGCACTGCAGTTTGCGCGCGCGCAGCACGGCGGCGAACGAAGATTTTCCGCATTGCATATTCGCCGAACGGCAAAACAAGGCTCCCGGCAAGTGCTGGAAAACATTGCAGATATTGTTGGTTTGGCGCGGATGGCCCGATCCTTAGACTGGCCTCCCCTGCATCCACACCGGGAGACTGGCCATGAACCGTGGCGACAAGGAGCGAGCCGACAGCGACGACTTCGAATGGCTGCCGCTCGACTGGCGGCCGGGTTTCAGCCTGCGGCGCGCCCCGGACGGTGGCGTGCTCGGCCGCTTCTACGGCGCCGAGCTGTCCAGCATCTACCAGCCGGTGGTGGATGCCGCCGATGCGCGCCGGGTCGGGCGCGAGGCCTTCGTGCGCAGTCACGCCAACGGCGACCTCAGCCTGTCGCCCTGGAGCCTGTTCTCCATGGTGGCCGACGACGCGGTGCTGGTCGGTCTCGACCGCCTGTGCCGCACCCTGCATGTGCTCAACGATCCGCTGGCCGGCGTCGCCGAGGCGGCCGACGAGCTGCTCTTCCTCAACGTCCACGGCCGCTTGCTGGCAGCCGTGAGCGAGGACCACGGCCACGCCTTCCGTCGCATCCTCGACCTGGTGGACCGCCGGCTGGCGGCGCGGGTGGTGATCGAAACGCCGGAAGCGGCCTGCGCCGATCCGCGCCTGCTCGGCTTCGTGCTGGCCAACTATCGGCTCAACGGCTTCAAGGTTGCTGCCAACGTGCGCTCGCTGGCGGAACTGACCCGCCTGCTCGCGGAAGTGCGGCCCAACTTCGTCAAGGTCGATGCGCGCCATCTGCGGCTGGCGGACTATGCCGCCTTCGCCGAACTGGCGCTGTCGCATTCCGCGCGGCCGGTGTTCATCCGGGTCGAGCGGTCCGAGCAGCGTGCCGTGCTGGCGACGGTAGCGGGCGCCTGGGCGCAGGGCTTCGCCTACGGCGAGGTCGACTTGCCCCGGTCGGTGCAACTGCCGCGCCGCAGCGTGCTGGCCGCCTAGAAGCTCACTCGCAGGCCGACGCGCAGGGTGCGCGGTTCGAGCGGATGCACCAGGCGGCCGTCGATCGCCGAGCCGCTGCCGCAACCGTCCAGGCCCGCCATGGCCTCGCCACGGGTGCAGGCGCCGCCCCAGTACTCGATGTCGTTGGCGCGTTTGTCGAACAGGTTGAGCACGTCCAGCGTCGCCTCGATCTGCTTGCTCACCCGGTAGCCGAGCTTGAGGTTGGCCATCCAGAACGCGGTGGATTTCTCCGCGCCGGTCTCCTCCAGGTCGTAGGCGCCGAGGTAGCGCAGGCGCAGGCCGCCAAACCACTTGCCGCCGTCATCCACGCTGAGGCCGAGCGAGGCGGTGAGCGGAATCGCGTTGGGCACGCGGCGGCCGCCGTTATCCGGGTTGGCGTCCTGGAAGCGGGCGCGCGACCAGGCGACGTCGGCATCGACGATCAGCCATGGCGTGGGGGCGAAGTAGTTGGACCACTCCACGCCGTGGCGGCGCGAGGCGCCCTTGGGTTCGGTGATGCCCTCGTCGCCGACGAACACCAGCTCGGAATCCAGCGTCATGCGCCACACCGACAGGCTGGTGTTCCAGCCCGGCAGCGGCGCCGCGCGCACCCCAAGTTCGCTGCCGCGCGCCTTGACGATCAGCGGCACGCGTTCGGCCGCGCTGCCGTCCTGCGGATTCGTCCGCGCCGTGGCGCCGCGCACGTCGTTGCTGTGGAAGCCGTGGCCCCAGTTGGCGTAGAACTCGGTCTGGCCGAGCAGTTCGAAGGGGCCGAGCACCACGCCGAGCTTGGGGCTGGTCTGGCGCGCTTCGGTATGGCCGCCGTTGTCCATGTTGAAGGTGCCGGCGAGCGCGCTGGCGCGGGCGTGGATCTCGTCGTAGCGCACGCCCAGCCCGGTGCGCAGCCACGGCGTCCATTGCGTCCGGGTATCGACGAAGACGCCGACCGCGGTCTCGGTGATGCGGTCCTCGCGGACCACCTCGGTGCGCTGGCGATTGACCGTGTTGTAGAGGCCGACCTTGTCGATGCGGTCCTGGCGCAGCTGCGCGCCGACGGCGAGTTCGGTGTCCTTCCACTGCGGGCCGAGGAACCAGCTGCGGCGCAGTTCGCCGCCCCACTGCACGCGGTCGTCGGCCTGTTCGTGCTGGTCGCCCTGCAGGCCGCTGATGTAGCCCGACGGCGCCGAATACAGGTTGAGGCCGTAATCGACCACATAGGCGCTGGCGCGGGTGGTGCCGGTGGAATCGCTGCGCGCCCATTCGCCGGCCAGGCTGTAGCGGTGCGTCTTGCCGCCGTCCTTCTGGCTGAGGGTGTCGTAGCGGTCGATCTCGCCGCTGTCGATTGCGCGCTCCGGCACATGCTCGGAGGCGGTCCAGTCGGCGCGGTAGAACATGCCGGTGATGGCGAAACCGTTGGCCGCGGTGCCGGAGGACAGCCGCAGCAGCGCGTTCTTCTTCACCAGGTTTTCCGGCTGATCCCAGGGGCCATCGTTGCCGGTGAATTCCACCGCGGCGAGCAGGCGCAGGTCGTCGTTGAGCGCGGTGCTGCCGGCGGCGAGCAGACGGCGGTAGTTGTTCTGGCCGAAGCCGAACTCGACGAAGGGCGCATCGAGCTCGCGGACGTAGTCGATGCGGGCGCTGCCGCTGGTGGCGAAGTCGCCGTCCTCGGCGCCATACACGCCTTTGCGGTACTTCACGCTGGAAATCAGCTCCGGGATCAGGAAGTTGAGGTCCATGTAACCCTGGCCGTGGGCGTGCGAGGCCATGTTGATCGGCATGCCGAGCACATGGGTGGAGAAGTCGCTGCCGTGGTCGAGGTTGAAGCCGCGCAGGAAGTACTGGTTGGCCTTGCCGTCGCCGGAATGCTGGGTCACCACCATGCCGGGTACCGCCTCCATGACCTCGGCCGGGCGCAGCAGCGGGCGGGTGGCGAGCTGCCCGGCGGTCACCGTGCCTTCGCTGGCCGAATCCGCGACGCCTATCAGGTCCTTGCCGTCGGTGGCGACGGTTACTTCCTGCAGGGTCGGGATGCCGGCGCCGAAGGCGGGCAGGGCGCATCCCGACAGCAGTGCGAAACTGAGCGATCGCAGCGTGGCGGGCAGCAGCGCACCGGTACGCAGGAGGGCGTTGAGCGCGGTTTCGTTATGGGCGCAGGCGCCGGGCGCCAGGGGGTAGCAATGCACGACTCGTCTCCGTTGTGGGGGGCGGAGCATCGTCGGCGGCGGTCCGGGGCGCGAAACGCGCGCGGCAACGGCCTGGCCGGTGGCCGGGCGAACACTGCCGCTACGAACGTATCGCAGGAAAAACACGCGCAACCTCTGCCAGGGACACCCCGCCCCGTCTGTTTCAAGGATGGACGTTGCGGCAGGTCTCCTGGCTCTCGGGTCGTCGCGCTTCGCCCGCCTTCCCGGAACGCATCCAGTGGCATGGGGTGGCGAAGCGCTCGCCGATTACAGTTGCGGGGGCAGCGCCGGAATTCGAGCAGGGCTCGGCACCGGCTTCCCATTTAATCCCCGGGCGGGGAACCTTCAACGGCGGCGAGTGTAGGTGGCGCGGCCGCGGACGGTCAAACCTTTTTCGTCGCCGCGGGCAAGCGGCGACGGATCAAGGACGCAGGCGTTTGGCCGGCTCGTCGCTCAGGCAGTCCACACCTGGCCGCGGCGGTCTTCCACCCGCTTCGCCTTGTGGGTGGCGCGCGGCAGGGTGTCGGGGTCGAGCACCGCGATGTGGGCGCCGACGCCGGTGATCGCCTTGACGCGGTGGGCGAGGCGGTCGGCAAGCGCGTCGGCTGTGCCGGGGAAGGCGGCGGCGCGCTCGACCTCGATGGTGAGGCGGTCGAGGTGGTCGATGCGCTCGATCACCAGCCGGTATTCGCCGCTGAAGTCGTGGTCCTTGCGCACGATGGCCTCGACGTCGCTCGGGAAGATGTTCACCCCGCGCACGATCAGCATGTCGTCGCGGCGCCCATGCACGCCGAGCAGGCGCTGGCTGGTGCGACCGCAGGCGCAGGGCTCATCGGTGAAGCTGACGATGTCGCCGGTGCGGAAGCGGATCAGCGGGCGGGCGCGCTTCTTCAGCGTGGTCAGCACCATTTCGCCGCGTTCGCCGGGGGCGACCGGCTCGCCGGTCTCGGGATCGAGCACTTCGACCAGGATGTGGTCTTCCGCCCAGTGCAGGCCGTCCTTCTCCTCGCACATGCCGGCGCAGGAGCCGAAGATGTCCGACAGGCCGTAGTAGTCGTACACCTCGGCGCCCCACAGCGCCTCGATGCGGGCGCGGGTCTCGGGAATGGAGCCGCCGGGCTCGCCGGCGACGAAGATGCGCTTCACCGCCAGATCCTTCTTCGGGTCGATGCCTTCCTTTTGCGCGGTCTCGCCCAGGTACCAGGCGTAGGACGGCGTGGTCCAGATCGCGGTGGCCTGGAACTGGCGCAGGATGGCGAGCAGGCGCTCCGACGGCACCGTGCCGGCGTGGATGCTGAGCGCGCCGAGCTTCTGCGCGCCGAGCACGCAGGGGCCGCCGATGAAGAGCGAAAAGTTGAGCGAGTGCGCGTAGCGGTCTTCCGGACGCAGGCCGGAAGACCAGAACTGGCGCGCCTCGTAGGCTATCCAGTCGTCGAAATCCTGCTGGGTGAAGGGCGACACCGTGGGCACGCCGGTGGAGCCGGACGAGGCCGACACATACACCACCTCGCGTTCCGGCACCGCGGCGAGGTCGCCGAGCAGCGGCTTCGCTTCCTGGCGTTCGCGCAGGATCTTCTTGTCGATGGTCGGGAAGCGCTGCAGGTCGGCGAGTGTCTTCAGGTCTTCCGGCTTCACGCCGGCGGCGTCGAAGCTGCTGCGGTAGTAAGGCGAGTTGTCGTAGGCGTGCTTCAGATGCGTCTTCAGCAGGCCGAGCTTGAGCGCGTTCCAGTCGGCGCGGCTCTGGGTTTCGAGTTGCGGGTCCCAGTACTTGCGGTCGTTCGCGTGCGTCATCGGTATTCCTGTGTGCGGTGGTTCAACTGCCCTTGCGCGCGGCGGGCTTCCAGGCGGAGAAAGGGGCTTCCTCGTAGCCGGCTTCGCGCACGTAGCGGCCGAGGCGCAGCCAGTCCGCCAGCGCCAGCGTGTTGCCGACCTGGCGCGCCACCGGGATGCCGTCGAGGTCGTAGAACACCACCGTCGGCAGCGCATACACCCGCTGCGCGTGGGCGAATTCCGCCTGGTTGGTGGGCTTGCCGTCGAAGTCGCGCAGCGCGGTGGGTTCGTCCGCCATCACGCTGGCGACAACGAAGTCGCGCTGGTAGTCGCGGCGCAGGCCGGCGTCCTTGAAGCTGGTGGCGCGCAGGCGGGCGCAGTCGCTGCAGCCGTTCATCTCGTAAAGCACCGCCACGCCGTGCTTGCCATCCTTGCGGGCCTGGGCGAGCGCCCTGGCGAGATCGGCGGTGGGCGGGAAGAACCCGTCGTCGTGCTTGGCCGCGGTGGTGGCCGGTGCGGCGCTGGCTGCGCCGACGCTGCCATCGGCGAAGAGCGCGGCGAGCAGCAGCAGGATGCCGATCAGGCCTATCCACAGGCTGCGCTCGAGCAGGCCTTCGCGCTCGGCGGTGAAGTCCGCGGGCGGCAGCGGTTCGCCCGGGATGGCATCGGGAAGCGGGTTGGGCAGCTCGGGCACCGTCGCGTCGGCAAAGGGGCTGCGATGTGGGCGATGGGGCTTGGACATGGCGGTCTCCCTGGCGATCAGCGCAGCCAGAACAAGGCGCGATGGCGCAGGGCGTCGAGCAGGCTCATCACCGCCCAGGTCACCGCGCCGGTGTAGAGGATGCCGGCGACCATGCGCGGGTAGTCGGCGAAGTCGGCGTAGTACTGCACGAAGCGGCCCAGCCCGGCGTTGGCGCCGAAGAGTTCGGCCACCGTCAGCAGGATGAAGGAGAAGCCCAGGCCCACCGCCATGCCGGAGAAGACGTGCGGCAGCGCGGCCGGGAAGATCACCTTGCGCAGGGTTTCCAGCCGGCCGAAGCCGAGCACGCGGGCGTTGTCGCGGTGGCGGCCTTCCACCGCCAGCGCACCGGCGGCGGCGTTCTGGAAGATCGGCCAGAAGGCGCCGACGAAGACTACGAAGGTGGCCGACAGGTGGAAGGTTGGCAGCACCGCGATCGCGTAGGGGATATAAACCGTCGGCGGCACCGGCGCGGCGACCTTGGCGAACGGGAAGAAGGCCCGCGCCAGCCGCGGCGTGGTACCGGCAGCCAGCCCGAGCGCGACGCCCAGCACCAGCGCGGCACCGAAACCCGGGATGAGGATGAGGAGGGACGACACGGTGCCGCGGCCGAGTTCCGGCAGCGAATCCCACAGTGCCTGCAGCACGGTGATCGGCGGCGGCAGCAACGGGTTGCCGCTGCCGGCGAGCGCGCTGCCGATCGCCTGCCAGATGGCGACGAGCACGGCGGCGAAGGCCCACGGTTCCCAGGCGAAGGGGAGGCGGAAGCGGGGCGCTGCGGGCTCGGCGGCCGGGGTGGTGGGGTGGTCAAGCGCGGTTTGTTGGGCGCTCATGGGGTGCTCCAGAAATTCAGTGGGCGTGCCGTGTGTCTCCCTCCCCTTGAAGGGGGAGGAACAGAACCCACGGCGCGCGTTGTGTTGGTGCTCAAATACCGCGACGCTCAGTACCTGACCGCTCAAACCACCTCCAACCCCGCCAGCGTGTCCGCATCCAGCGCCTCCGCGATCCGCTCGCGCAGTTCATGGAACGCTGTCTCGCCGAACAGCGCCGCGCGTTTGCGCGGCCGCGCGAACGGCACCACGTGCTCGGCGATGATCCGCCCCGGCGAGGCGCCCATCACCACCACGCGGTCGGCCAGCAGCAGGGCTTCGTCGACGTCGTGGGTGACGAACACCACGGTGCGGCGCGGGCGGCCGCGTTGCCAGACCTCGATCAGCAGGTCCTGCAGCCTGGCGCGGTTGATCGGGTCGAGCGCGCCGAAGGGTTCGTCCATCAGCAGGAAGGGCGATTCCAGCGCCAGCGCGCGGGCAATCGCGGCGCGCTGCTGCATGCCGCCGGACAGCTCGAACGGATGGCGCGGGGCGGCGTCGCCGAGGCCGACGCGCTCCAGGTGTTCCCAGGCGCGCTGGCGGCGCTCGGCGCGGCCGAGGCCGGGGTGAGACTTGGCCACGGCTTCGGCGACGTTGTCCGCTACCGTCATCCACGGAAACAGCGCGTAGTGCTGGAACACCACCGCGCGGTCCGGGCCGGGGCCGGCCACCGGCTTGCCGGCGGCGGCAACGCGGCCGCGGTTGGGCTTCTCCAGCCCCGCGATCAGCCGCAGCAGGGTGGATTTGCCGGAGCCGCTGGGGCCGAGCAGGGCGACGAACTCGCCCTCGGCCACGTTCAGCTCGATGCCGCGCAGGATCTCGCGCTCGCCGTAGGCGAAGGCCAGGCCTTCGACGCGCAGGCTGTTGCCGGTTGTCATCACACTCTCCCTGCGGACGGCCGTGCAGCGACGATCACAGCACGTTCCTTTCCTGTTCCGCCTTCAGCTTCTGCTTCCAGAACGGGTCGTTCGGCTGTTCCTTGGCGAGGCCCTGCAGCGCACGGTGGTAGGGATCGAGCGCGAACGCCGGCTGCAGCGGGCGGCTACCCTCGATGAATTCGGAGGACACCATGGTCGTCCAGAACTTCTGCGTGCCCTTCACGTTGGGGTCGGTGCCCTGTTCCAGGTGCGGCGAGTAGTAGCCCTGCTCGAGGATGTCGCGGTCGAGCTTCACGTACTTCTGAATGGAATCGATGGTTTCCTTGCGGTTCTGCGCGGCGAACTTCTCGGCCTTCAGGATGGCGCGCAGGAAGCGATCCCAGGTGTCGCCTTCCTTCAGCCGCTCGGACTTCACCACCAGGCGGCAGCACGGATGGCCGGGTTGCAGCTCGCCGGTGCGGATCACCACTTTCAGGCCCTGGCGTTCGGCGCGGATGTCGTGCGGGCCCCAGGTGACGCCGGCATCGACCTGGCCGGACTTCACCGCCTCCAGCACCGCCGGCGGGCTCTTCAGTTCGAAGATCTCGACGTCCTTCTTCCAGTCGATCTTCTGGTCCTTGAGCGCCGCGCGCAGCACCGCGTCGCCGGTGGCGAGGCGGATGGTGGCGATCTTCTTGCCCTTGAGGTCTGCGACGTTGCGGATCTTGTCGGCGTTTTCCGGCTTCACGATGATCGCCGCGTCTTCGCCCATGATGCCGCCGATGATCTTGAGATCGGCGCCGCGCGAGTAATGCACCAGCGGCGCGGTGGTGCCGAAGGCGCCGATGTCCAGCTTGTTGGCGACCACCGCGTTGAGGCCGTCGGCGGAATTGACGAATTCCACCAGTTCGACGTCCAGCCCTTCCTGCTTGAAGAAGCCCTGTTCCTTGGCGACGAAGAACTTGGCATGGCCGGTGACCGGCAGGTAGCCGACCTTGATCGATTCGGCAATCGCGGCGCCGGAGGCGAACGCAAAGGCAAGCGCGGCGAGGCCGGCGCGGACGAGCGGTTTGGTACGCATGAAAACTCCCTGGTTCGGATCGGATTCGATGTCCGCCGTATTGGCGGCGGCATCACTGGCGAAAAAGCTTAGTTTCCGGGCCGTCGCCCACGAACCAATAAAAAGGGAATTCCATATCGGTATTCCGCATATCGAATTCTTTTGTCTGGCGGCATGCCGGAATCTTGCTCGAATGCACAGCGATTGGCGGAATTTCCAATGTCGCGGAATAAGCAACGCAATAAATAGTATTGGCTCCGGATAAATCCCCTGCTGCAAATTGGCTGCCAGAGCGATGGCTGTGCTGCCCGATGGCGGGTGCGCAGGCCGCAGAGACAACGGGAGGCAAGGATGAAAGCAAGCGCAACGCGGGCCCTGGTGGTGGGTGCGGACCGGGTCGACGCGATCCGGGCGGAACTCGAGCAATCGGCCCATCTTGGCGTGACCCGCACCGAGCACTGGTCCGGCCGCCAGGTGGGCGACAACCGCCGGGCGATCCCGAGCGACACCCGTTTCGTGGTGGTGCTGTGCGACCGCATCAACCACGACCTCCTCTACAGCGTACGCCGCCAGGCCGAGAGCCGCGGCGTGCCGGTGGTGTATTGCCGTCATTCGCTGGTGGACATGCGCGACAAACTCGCGCGTTTCGTGGTGCCGGCCGAATCGGACTGCATCGCGGTCGATTGTCCGGTACGTAAGGAAAAGGCTGCCGGCAGCCGCCGGAAGGCACGGCATTGAGTACTTCATTTCCCGCTCGCGAGGAGCGGGTCTAATTGATTCAGATATCGATATTATTTTTTTGGAAATAGCGTCATGTCCATTCATTCGATCAACGTCCGCAATCAATTCCGCGGCAAGGTGAAGGAAATCATCAACGGCCCGGTGGTCTCGGAAATCGACGTGGAGACGCCCCACGGCATCGTCACTTCCGTCATTACGACGCGCTCGGTGCAGGAGCTGCAACTGAAAGTCGGCAGCGAGGTGATTGCGCTGGTGAAGTCGACCGAAGTGTCGATCGCCAAGGTCTGAGCGCATTCAAGGGAGAGAAAACAACATGAGCCATGCAAACAATCGCCGCCGCTTCATCCGCTTTGCCGCCGCGGCTGCCGGCCTCGCCGTGCTGTCCGCCGGCCCGGCCCATGCGCAGCAGAAGGAAATCCGCATCGGCTGGCAGAAGGGTTCCACGCTGTCCATCGTTAAGGCGCGCGGCAACCTCGACGCCCGTCTCAAGGCCGAAGGCGTGAAGGTGACGTGGACCGAATTCCCCGCCGGGCCGCAGATGCTGGAAGGGCTCAACGTCGGCAGCATCGACATCGGCGTGGTCGGCGAGACGCCGCCGGTGTTCGCCCAGGCCGCGGGTGCGGATCTGGTCTATGTCGGCAACGAGCCGCCTGCGCCGCGCGCCGAGAAGATCCTGGTGCCCAAGGATTCGCCGATCAAGTCGCTGGCCGAACTCAAGGGCAGGAAGGTGGTGCTCAACAAGGGCTCCAACGTGCATTACCTGCTGGTGAAGGCGCTGGAATCCGCCAAGCTCAAGTACAGCGACATCGAGGTGGTGTTCCTGCCGCCGGCCGATGCGCGCGCCGCCTTCGAGAAGGGCGCGGTCGATGCCTGGGCGATCTGGGACCCGTTCGGCGCCGCCGCCGAAGCGCAGATCGGCGCCCGCATCGTTGCCGACGGCAGCGGCATCGTGAACAACTACAACTTCTACATCGCCGCGCGCAGCTTCGTGCACAAGCATCCGGAAGTGCTGGCCTCGGCGCTGGTCGCGATCAACGAAACCGGCACCTGGGTGGGCGCCAACCAGCAGGACGCCGCCGCCATCGTCGCGCCGCAGATCGGCCTGCCGGTGGAGGTCGCCGCGGTGTCGGTGTCGCGCTACGGCTACGGCGTGAAGCCGCTCACCAACGACGTGGTGAAGCACCAGCAGCAGATGGCCGACGCGCTGTTCGAACTGAAGCTCATCCCCAAGAAGCTGGACGTTGCCGGTGCCGTGTGGCGCCCGGCGCCCTGATTTCGCGCACGACGAATACCTGCGGAGCACACCCATGAGTCAGGACAACAAGCTCAACATCTTCTGGTTTCTGCCCACCCACGGCGATGGCCGCTACCTCGGCACCGCGCATCAGGCGCGCGCGGTGGATCACAACTACCTCAAGCAGATCGCCCAGGCGGCCGACAGCCTCGGCTATGGCGGCGTGCTGATACCCACCGGGCGCTCGTGCGAGGATTCCTGGATCGTCGCCTCCAGCCTGGTGCCGGTAACCCGCCATCTCAAGTTCCTGGTCGCGCTGCGCCCGGCGACGATTTCGCCGACGGTGGCGGCGCGTCAGGCGGCGACGCTGGACCGTCTGTCCGAAGGCCGGCTGCTGGTGAATGTAGTGGCGGGCGGCGACGCCTCCGACCTCGAAGCCGACGGCATCTTCCTCGACCATGACGAACGCTACGCGCACGCCGACGAATTCCTCGACGTGTGGAAGCGCCTGCTGTCCGGCGAGACGGTCGATTACGACGGCAAGCACATCAAGGTAAAGGGCGCGCGCCAACTCTTCCCGCCGCTGCAGCAGCCGCATCCGCCGCTGTTCTTCGGCGGCTCGTCGGACCGCGCCCACGACACCGCGGCCAGGCACGTCGAGCTCTACCTGTCGTGGGGCGAGGCGCCGGAAGAGGTGGCGAAGAAGTTCGCCGACGTGAGGAAACGCGCCGAGAAGGAGGGCCGCCAGGTGCGCTTCGGCGTGCGCCTGCATGTGATCCCGCGCGAAACCGAGGCGGCGGCGTGGCAGGCCGCGGACGAGCTGATCCGCTACCTCGACGACGACACCATCGCCAAGGCGCAGGCCTCGCTCGGCCGCATGGATTCCGAAGGCCAGCGCCGCATGCGCGAACTGCACGGCGGCGACCGCAGCAAGCTGGAGATCGCCCCCAACCTGTGGGCCGGCGTAGGACTGGTGCGCGGCGGCGCCGGCACCGCGCTGGTGGGCGACGGCAAGATCATCGCCGAGCGCATCAAGGAATACGCCGCGATCGGCGCCGACACCTTCGTGCTGTCGGGCTATCCGCACCTGGAAGAAGCGTACCGCTTCGCCGAACTGGTGTTCCCGCATCTGAACGTGGCGAACCCGCGCTTCGACACCGACGTGGCGGCGGGGCTGACCAACGCCACCGCCGGGAATCTGCGCAAGGCGCCGACGCTGGTAAGCCCGTTCGGGGAGATGGTGGCGAACGATCTTTATCCGAAGGCGTCGGCGAGTTGAGCCTAACCCCGACAGGATCGAACATGAGCATGCACAAGCCTAATCCCTTCTCCCCCACCCGCCGCCGCAGCCTCATCACCCTCGGCGGTCTCGCCTCCGCCGCGCTGCTGCCGTCCTTCGCCCGTGCGGCCTGGGACGGCAAGGCGGTGCGCATCGGCTACCAGAAGTCCTCCACCCTCACCGTGCTGGCCAAGGCGCGTGGGGCGCTCGACAAGCGTCTCGCGCCGCTGGGCCTCAAGACCGAGTGGTTCGAATTCACCAGCGGTTTGCCGCTGCTGGAAGCGCTCAATGTCGGCAGCATCGACTTCAGCGCCGATGTGGCCGACACCGTGCCGGTGTTCGCGCAGGCCGCCGGCGCGCGCCTGACCTATGTCGCACAGGAGGCGCCGTCGCCCACCGCGCAGGCCATTGTCGTGCCGGAAGTCTCGCCCATACGGTCGCTGGCCGACCTCAAGGGCAAGAAGATCGGCGTCGCCAAGGCCTCGGGCGCGCACTACCTGCTGATCGCCGCGCTTGCCAAGGGCGGGCTGTCGCCGCGCGACGTCGAAGTGGCCTACCTCACCCCGGCCGATGGCCGCGCCGCCTTCGAGAAGGGTGCGATCGATGCTTGGGCGATCTGGGATCCCTTCCTCGCCGGCGTGCAGCGCCAGTCCAAGGTACGGCGGCTCACCGGTGAGCCGGCGGTGGCGGAGTACAAGCGCTACTACCTCGCCGCCGACAGTTTCGCCGAGGCCCGGCCCGACGTGCTGGCGCTGATCTTCGACGAACTGAAGCAGACCGGACGCTGGGTCAAGGCCAACCCGAAGGAAGCGGCGGCGCAGCTCGCGCCGGTGTGGGGGCTGGACGCCGACACGGTGGAACTCGCCAACGGCCGCCGCAGCTACGACGTGCGCGCGGTGGCGGCGGACCAGCTCGGCGAGCAGCAGCGCATCGCGGACGCCTTCTTCGACGAGAAGCTGCTGCCGAAGAAGGTGGTGGCGACCGAGGTACGACTATGGAAACCGGCTTGATCCGGCGGGCGCCTCCGGCAGCAGGAGAACATCATGAGTAACGCGACCACCGGCTGGCGCAGCCGGCCCGCTCTTGCCGCCGCGCTGCCCTGGCTGGTGCCGGTGGCCATCGTCGTGCTGTGGCAGCTCGCCGCGCAGACCGGCTGGCTGTCCACCCGCATCCTGCCGGCGCCGCTGGCGGTGCTGCAGGCGGGTTACGCGCTCGCCGCCAGCGGCGAACTCTTCACCCACCTCGGTGCCAGCTTCGCCCGCGCCGCCACCGGTTTTGCCATCGGCGGCGGTATCGGTTTCTTCTTCGGGCTGATCAACGGCGGCTACCGGCTGGCGGAAAAGCTCTTCGATACCACGCTGCAGATGGTGCGCAACGTGCCGCACCTGGCGCTGATCCCGCTGGTCATCCTGTGGTTCGGTATCGGCGAGGAGGGCAAGCTCTTCCTGGTCGCGCTCGGGGTGTTCTTCCCGATCTACCTCAACACCTTCCACGGCATCCGCTCGGTGGATGCCGCGCTGGTGGAGATGGGGCGCTCCTACGGCCTGTCCGGCTGGGCGCTGTTCCGCCAGGTGATCCTGCCGGGCGCGCTGCCCAACATCCTGGTCGGCGTGCGCTATGCGCTCGGCTTCATGTGGCTGACGCTGATCGTCGCCGAGACCATCTCCGCGACCTCCGGCATCGGCT
This sequence comes from Azoarcus sp. DD4, assembly GCF_006496635.1. Lineage (NCBI taxonomy): Bacteria > Pseudomonadati > Pseudomonadota > Betaproteobacteria > Rhodocyclales > Zoogloeaceae > Azoarcus > Azoarcus sp. DD4. Next base: position 3,249,430 of record NZ_CP022958.1, on the reverse strand, counting down.
ACATGGCGATGAATGCGCGCGAATTCCTGCAGACCGACGTGGTGGTGCTGGCGATCCTGCTGTACGCGGTGCTCGGCAAGCTGGCCGACGTGGTGGCGCGCGGGCTGGAGCGGGTGTGGCTGCGCTGGAACACCGCCTACCAGCCGGTTTGAGATTCGGGATGACAGCGATGAGTGCAATCGACAGCAAGGAATTCGCCCATGTGGCGGAGCAGGGGCAGCGCGGCGCGCAGGGCGTGGCGCTGCGGGTGGAGCAGGTGGAGCGCCGCTTCGGCGAACGCACCGTGCTGCACAAGCTGGATCTCGACATCCGGCCGGGCGAGTTCGTCGCTATCGTCGGCAAGAGCGGCTGCGGCAAGAGCACGCTGCTGCGCCTGCTCGCCGGGCTGGACAAGGCCGATGGCGGCCGCCTCGCGGTGAATGGCCGTGAGCTCGACGGTCTGGACGACGACACCCGCATCATGTTCCAGGATGCCCGGCTGCTGCCGTGGAGGAAGGTGATCGACAATGTCGCCCTCGGCCTGCCCGGCAAGCGTTGGGTGGTGAACGAGCTGGCGCGCCAGGCGCTGGCCCAGGTCGGCCTGGTGGACCGCGCCGAGGAGTGGCCGGCGCGGCTCTCCGGCGGCCAGCGCCAGCGGGTGGCGCTGGCGCGCGCGCTGGTGCACCGGCCGCGCCTGCTGCTCCTCGACGAACCGCTGGGCGCGCTCGACGCGCTCACCCGCATCGAGATGCACCGCCTGATCGAGCAGCTGTGGCGCGAGCACGGATTCACCGCGGTGCTGGTGACCCACGACGTGAGCGAGGCGGTGGCGCTGGCCGACCGCATCGTCATCATCGAGGACGGCCGTATCGCGCTCGACCAGCAGGTCGAGCTGCCGCGCCCGCGTGCCCGCGGCGATGCCGCCTTTGCCGCGCTGGAGGGCAGGGTGCTGGACCGGCTGCTCACCGTGCAGGCGCTCAATGCGCGCAACCAGGTGCGCGGCAAGGTCATCGCGATTCGCGCCGACGCGGTGCTGGCCGAGGTCGAGATCGAGGTGCTCGACCGCCGTGGCGTGCGCGACACCATCGTATCGACGTTGACGGTACGCAATCTGCGCGAGCATCCGCTGGAGGTCGGTGCCGAGGTGGTGGCGGTGTTCAAATCCAACGAGGTGGCGCTGGCCCGCCCGGTCGGCGACGACGAACCGCTGGCGAGCTATCTCGACGTGCTGCTGCCGTGCTGATGCGGGTGGCCTGTGCGGGTGCCTGCCGGGGGCCTTTGTCGCCGGCTGCGCCAGCGAGGCGGTAGCGAATCGCTGGTGCCGAGGCTGCGGGCCTGGGCGAGGTGGAGCATTATTCCGTGCCGGGGGTACACCGTGAAGGGTTTGTCGATTCCGGGTTTGCCCGTTCGACGTAGGGATGAGACGGGGCGCTCCGCTATCCCGTCCCCGGCAATCCAGACCCCAGCAAGGAGAGCACATCATGAACACCGGTACCGTCCGTTTCCATCGTGTCCTGCGCGCCCCGGCCGAGCGCATCTACCGCGCCTTTCTCGATCCGGATGGCCTCGCAAAGTGGCTGCCGCCTTACGGTTTCACCGCGCATGTGGAGCAACTCGATGCCCGTGTCGGCGGTAGTTTCCGCATGTCCTTCACCAACTTCACCACCGGACACAGCCACAGCTTCGGCGGCGAATACCTCGCGCTCGAACCCGGTTCGCTGATCCGTTACACCGACCGTTTCGACGACCCCAACCTGCCCGGCGTCATGCAGACCACGGTGACGTTGAAGCCGGTGTCCTGCGGCACCGAGCTGGGCATCGTGCAGGAGGGTATTCCGGCAGTGATTCCGGTCGAAATGTGCACGTTGGGCTGGCAGGAATCGCTGGCGCAACTTGCCCTGCTGGTCGAGCCGGAAATCCGGGAGTGAACAGACCTCGAAGGGCAAGCGCAAGGATTCCACCGTGAATGCGGAGGAATCCGGCCAGTTCGTGTGGAACATGGCGACCTATGACCTGGACGAGGCGGTGAACATCAGTTCGGAAGAGTTGCCGCCCGAGGTGGACGAGTTCGCCGTCGCGGGGCTGACCAAGGCGGCCGCCACCCGCATCCGCCCGCCGCGGGTGGCGGAATCGCCGGTCCAGTTCGAATGCGAATACATGACCACGCTGCGCCTGCCGGGCAACGGCGCCATGGGTGCGGTGGACGTGGTGTTCGGCAAGGTGATCGCGGTGCACATCGCCGACTGGGCGCTGACCCCGGAAGGCCGCATCGACATCCTCAAGGTCCGTCCGCCGGCGCGGCTGGGTTACCACGACTGCACCTCGATCGAGCACATGTTCACCATGGCGACGGCGATGAAGACCGGCGCCGGCTCCGCCGGGCTGGAAGGATCGCCCGAGAAGGCGATGGCGGCGCTCGGGACGGGCTGAGGGGGCCGGCACCGGCGTCGGTCCGCTCGCGGCAAGGCGGATTGAGCGCCGTCAAACCGGCTGTCGGCGAGCGGTGGGATGATGATTTCCATCTCACTGCGGAGAGCGGCCGATGGGCATACACGAGCGCGCCACACTGCCCGCGGCGGTGTCTGGCGCAGGCAGCAGGCGGCGAGGCCGGACGCGATGCGCCGCCACAGTCTGTTGACGAGCTGCCTTGCCAGCGTGCTGGCTGGTTGCGTCGGCAACGTCCAGCTGCCGCCCGCGACCGTGGCGGCGGGCAGTCCGGGCGTGGGACGCGTCTTCGGCAGCATCGGTGTGTCGAGCGATGCGCCCACCGTCGATTTCAGCAGCATCCAGTTTCGTCCGGCATCGGCCGATAGAACCCGCCGACAGGGGGAGTTCCTGTTCTATTCGCCGGTGGGCGTGATGGGTGCGGTGCTGTCGCTCGTGTACCGTACCCCGGTGGATTTTCGCGATGCGACGGCGCACGGCACGGTCTTCGTCGCCACCCTGCCGGCGGGCGATTACGAGCTGGTCAGCATCATGGTCGGGAACGCGCCCATGGGCGGTTGGGCCGCGCACTTCTACGAGGCGGATGCCGGTGCGGTGCCGTTCCGTGTGGAGGCTGGCGGGCTCGCCTACCTGGGCCGCTTCGTCAGCCATCTGCGGATGGGACGGGATGCGCACAGGGTGCCGGAAGTGCAGGGCGCCTTTTTCACCGTGTCGAACCGGCTCGCCGACGATCTCGCCGTGGTGAAGGCGCGTGGCGAAGCGCAGGCCGGCGACAGCGTCGTCGATTTCGCGCCCCGCATGATGCAAGCCGACAATGCGGCACTGCGGCCGGCGGCGCCATGAAGGGCCGGATTGCCGTGGCGTGCGCGCTGGCGGCTGCTTGCACCTCGACCCACGATCTCGGCAGCGGTCCGAGCGCGATGGGCGGCGGGGTGTTCCACGAGGTGCTGCGGCCGGGTCTGCATTACATCGTGATCAAGTCCAACGTTGCTCCCTGGACCAACCAGGACGCGGTCGCGGGCCAGTGGCGCGAGGTGGCGGCGCGCGTCTGCCAGACCGCCTATCGAGAGCGGCGGGTCGAGGCGCTGGTGGTGGAGGAGTTGCGGCCGATGAATGTCTTCTTCATCCGCTTGCCCTACCTGGTGAGTGTCCACAAGGGCTACGCGCTGTGCGACGGCGCCGGCCTTTCGGACGAGGAGGTCGACGCGCTGATCGATGCGCCGCGCTGAGACCTCAGATCGGCTCGATATGCGTCTTGAGGCGCGTGCGGGTCTGCTGCTCGACCATGCGTTCGACGGCGTCCGCCAGCGCATGGGCGCGGGTGACGCTCCAGTCGCCCGGCACGCGGATGTCCACTTCGGCAAAGCGCTGGGCGCCGGCAACGCGGGTCGTGAGATTGGCGTGGCGGCAGCCCTCGGCGGCGAAGGACTGCAGCACCGTCTCGATGGCGGCGATCTCCTCCTCGCTCTGGGCGCCGTCCATCAGGCCGTCCACCGAGCGATGCATCAGCTGCCAGCCTTCGCGCAGGATGTTGAGCGCCACCGCGGCGGCGATCACCGGGTCGAGCCAGGTCAGGCCGGTGAAGCCGGCGATCGCGACGCCGATGACGACCCCGGCGGTGGTCCATACGTCGGTCATCAGATGGCGGGCATCGGCCTCCAGCGCGACCGAGCGGTTCGCCTTTCCAACCTGGAACAGCACGCGCGCCACCAGGAAGTTGATCAGGCTGGCGCCGACCGACAGCGCGGTGCCGATGCCGAGTTCGCCGAGGGGCTGCGGATTGAGCAGGCGTTCGCCGGCGGTGTACAGGATGGCGACGGAGGCCAGGAAGATCAGCCCGCCTTCGAAGGCTGCGGAAAAATACTCGGCCTTGCCGTGGCCGTAGGGGTGGCGCGAATCCGCCGGTTCCTGTGCGTAGGACACCATCACCAGCGCAAAGCCGGCTCCGGCGAGGTTGACCAGCGATTCCAGCGCGTCGGAAAGGTAACCGACCGAGCCGGTGAGCCACCAGGCGGCGGTCTTCATGCCTATGGTGCTGACGGCCGCGGCCAGCGAGAGCAGCAGGGCCTGCTGCGGAGTAAGGGTGCGCATCGGATCGTTATGTTGGGTGTGCAGGCGGCGGGGACGGTGGCGAATGACGCGTCGGCCCGCGGGTCAGGACCGGATTTTCCACTCTGGCGGCATTCCCGTAAATCTCGGCTTGCGGCAGCCGGCGGCGATCTGCGGTGGCATGGTCAGTGGCGCGCGCGTCCGCCCGGCATGTCGAAGACTGCCGCGATGCCGGTGACGCCGCACGGTCCCCGTCCGGGAGTGGCACCCGGCGCTACAGGTGCCGCCAGAACTCCGGCGCCTGCTGCCAGCGATCTTCCAGGCCGTCGACATAAGTGATCGGGACTGTCGCGAGCTGCTCGTCCGAGACATCGTCCAGGCAACCGAGATTGACACCGTACATCTTGCCGATAGGCGTGTCGTTGCCCACGCCGAAAGCGCGCACGCCGCAATGGCGGCAGAAGAAGTGTTCGTTCTTCATCGAGTTGAAGACGTAACGGGTGAGTTCCGACTTGCCGGACAGCAGGCGGAAGCCGTCCGCCCTGGCGACCGCGGCCCAGAAACGGGTGCGGCGGCAGATGGAACAGTTGCAGCGGAAGGTCGGCTGGGTCAGGTCGAGGTCGGCTTCGAAACGGACAGCGCCGCAGTGGCAGCTGCCGCGATAGGTTTGCAGCATGGAGAACTCCTTAGCCGCCCCGGCGGGCGTAGCTGACGGTGAGTATTTCCCATTGATGCCCGTCGGGCACGTTCCAGTAGATCTGGCGGCCACCGTAGTCGGTGTTGATCCGCCAGTCGGTGGGGCCGCGTACGGCGCTGCGATAGTCGATGCCGGCGGCCTGGATCCTGCCGAGAATGCGGTCGAAGTCGTCCTCGTCCACGCGGAAGCAGAAGTGTTCCACCGGGAAGGAGTCTTCGGTTTCGACGAAGTCGAGAGTCAGGCCGTCATTCACATATACGGCGTAAAAGGGGCCGGCCCGGGCGGGCCCGCAGGGCACGTCCAGCAGTTCGGCCAGGCGTCTGGCCGAAGCGTCCCGGGTGTGCGAGGGCACGATGACGTGGTCGAGCTGTATGGTCATGGCACGTCCTCCGGCGGGCTGGTACGAAGCGCTTGCGTGAGACTACAGACAGCATAGTGGACGGCGACGGCCTGCGCTGCCGTCACCGCCGGCGTGAAGGGCCTCAGTTGCCTGACGTCTGCGGCTCGGGGACGGCAGAAGGAGCGGCCGCGCCCACTGCCAGGACCGATGCAAGGGCGGGCCTGTCCGCGCGCATCGGCGCAATCGTGTAGCGACCGCGGCCGTCTTTCTTTGCCGCGTACATGGCCTCGTCCGCCGCCAGCAACAGGCGGTCGGCGTCGTCCTCGCCCTCGCTGAATGCGATGCCGATCGATACGCCCAGCATGCGCAGGCTGCCCTTGAGTAGCAGCGGCGGTGAAAGGGTGTCGATGCACCGGCGCGCGAGCTCGGCCACGCCGTCGAGTTCGCCGTCGGCTAGGTCGGTGACCAGCAAGACGAATTCGTCGCCGCCAACGCGGGCCAGGGTATCGCTCTGGCGCAGCACGCCCGTCAGTCGCTGTGACACTTCCTGCAAAGCCAGGTCGCCCGCCTCGTGCCCGAGTTCGTCGTTGATCGGCTTGAAACCGTCCAGATCGAGGTAGAGGACGGCAATGCGGGTGCCCTTGCGCCGCGCCCGCGCCAGGCCCTGCTGCATGCGGTCGGCGAGCAGCACGCGGTTGGGCAGGCCGGTGAGTTCGTCGTGGTGGGCCATCCGCTGCAGCTCGGCCTGGCTGCGGCTCAGCTTGGACAACAGCTGGTTGAAGGCGCGGGTGAGGTGGCCGACCTCGTCGTCGCGCACCACCGGCAGCGGTGCCAGCGGAATCTCGCCGTGGGTCATGCGGTCGGCGAGATGGGCGGCGCGGTGCAGCGGACCCAGCATCCGGCGGATGATGAAGCCGGCCACCAGCAGCACGATGAGCATCGCGGTGAAGCTGTGGCGGATCACGACCTGTTGCGCACGCCGCACCGGGGCGAAGGCCTCGGCCGTCGGTAACCGCGCCACGACGAACCAGCCGGTGGTGGGCACGCTGGCGATGGCCGACACTTCCTCGACGCCCTGCGCGTTGGTGGTGATGCCGCTGCCGCGGAAGCCTTTCATGGCGCGGTCGTGCAGGGGGTTAACGCCGCCCGGCGGGGTCGGCTTCATGATCATGTCGGGCCGGCCGGCTGCGACGAATAGCTGGTCCGCGGGGGACACCAGCAGGAAGCCCCCGGTCTCGCCGATGCGGCCGGCGGAAATGCGATCGAGGAAATCCGGTGCCGACAGTTCGGTGAGACCGATCAGCACGGCACGCACGCGCCCATCGCGGCCGCTGAGCGGCGCACCGATCGGCAGGAGCGGCTGTTTGGTGAAGATGCCGAATTGAGGCCGGCCGATTCCGCCTTGGCCGCCAACGGCGCGGATGAAGTCCGGGTTGTCGGCGATGGAGGCACCCAGGCGTCCCGGGAAAGGGGGGTATTCCGCGAGTACCCGGCCGGCGGAGTCGGCAACGATGATGCCGAGCGAGAACACCGGGTTCAGCTGATAGCGCTCCGCCAGCCAGGACTGCAGCGCCTCCGGCTGGTCGAGCAGTCTTTGGGGCAGGGTGGCGGACAGGCGGTTGAGCAGCCGCAGCCTGTCCTGCAACTTGAAATCGATATCCTGGGCGACGGCTTCGGCGAAGGCGAGTTGCTGGGCCGACACCAGTTGGGTGAGATCCTCGCGGAGGAACTTGGCCTGAAAATAGAACCGAGCGCTTCCGCCCAGGACGACCAGCAGCAAACCGAAACAGATCAGGCGGGTAAGCAGGCTGTGGGAAATGCGCTTCAGCATCATGGGGCAGGATCTTAGTCGATCCGCCCGGTTTTCCGGCCGCCCGAAACGGTGCCGGGTGTGAAATCCGGCGCTGCAGCTCCGCGAAATATGGTGTCGGAGCCGTTTAGCGGCTGCGGCAGGGCTTCCCCTCGTACTCATGGCGGTGCTGCACGTAGGCGCGGCCGTTCCAGCGTAGCACCGGGAAGCAGAAGCCCGGACCACCGATCTGGATGTCCGGCCAGCCGCCAGCGCCTTTGGCGTCGAGGAACTGCAGGATGCCGGTACCGTTGCTGACGAGCTTCCAGCGACCGTCCGCCTGCTTGCTGACAAGACTGTAGCCGTAGCCGGTGTGGCCGTAGCAGAAGCTGCCGCCTTCGGCGATCACCGCCTCGGGGAGACCGTCGCCGTTGGCGTCGCGCACGTCTTCGATGACGCCGGCGCTGTAGCCCGGGGTGGGGTCGTCGCAAGCCTGCCAGCGCTTGCCCTTGAGTTTGAAGCCGGCGGCCTTGAAGGCGGCTGCCTCGTCGGCGGCGGAGAGTTTCCCGGCCGCAGCGACTGCCGCCGTGCCGTACAGGAGCGCCACTGCTCCCGCGGCCAGGATGATGGCTTTCATCGGGCTTCTCCCTCGTTGTGCGGGATTTAAGGACAGGTGCGGCCGGCCCTGTTTGCCGCGTCTGGCGGCCGCGCCCCGTGCTTGTCGTTGAAGTCTAGTAGACGGTGACCGCTCCGGCCGCAGGGCTTCACCGCCGCGTGCGCTCGTGTTCGTCGCCGGTCATCAGGCCGAAATGCCGCAGCTTGCGGTAGAGCGTGGCGCGCGCTATCCCGAGTTCGCGTGCGGTGGCGGAAAGATTGCGGCGATTCCGTTCCAGCGCACCGCGGATCGCTTCCAGTTCCGCGTGTTCCAGCGTCGTCTGCGGCGCGACACCGTCGTCGCGCTCGGCCGGTGCCGGGCGGAGGAGATCCCGCGGCAGGTGCTCCGGCGCTATCCGTTCGTGTTCGGCCAGCGCCATTCCCAGCCGCAGTACCTGCTGCAGTTCGCGGATGTTGCCCGGCCAGTGGCGGCGCCGCAGCATTTCCGCCGCACCGGGCGAGAGCGCGGGTACTGGACGGCCGCCGGCCTCGGCGCGCATCAGGTGGCCCACCAGCGCGTCGAAGTCATCGCGTTTGCGCAGCGGCGGCAGTTCCACCCGCAGCCCGTTGATCCGGTAGTAAAGGTCTTCGCGGAACTCGCCACGTTCGACGAGGGTGCGAAGGTCGCGGTGGGTGGCGCAGATCAGCGAGCAGTCGACGCGTTGTACGCGGCTGCCGCCCAACCGGGTCAGGCTGCGTTCCTGGAGTACGCGCAGCAGGCGGGCCTGCAGTTCCTTCGGCATGTCACCGATTTCATCGAGGAAGAGCGTCCCGCCGTCGGCCTGTTCGATGCGGCCGGCCATGCCGGTGCGGCGTGCACCGGTGAAGGCGCCGCCTTCGTAGCCGAAGAGCTCGGATTCGATCAGGCCGGCGGGGATGGCCGAACAGTTGATCGCGACGAAGGGGCCGCGCTTGCGCGGGCCGCTGTCGTGCAGGTGGCGCGCCAGCATCTCCTTGCCGGTGCCGGTTTCGCCGTTGACCAGGATGGGCAGATCCCACGCGAAGGCCCGTTCCGCCTGCCGGATGGCCGGTTCGCTGCCTGAATCGATGCACATTGCCCGCAGCGTGGCGGGCGCCTTGGCGTCTGCCGTGCGCGCTGCGTGGCTGCGCACCGCGCCACCCGGCTCTTCCAAACGGGCGTACAGGACAATGCCGTTGCTGCAGCGGACCGCTTCAGGCCGGCCGCCGGCGTGCCGCAGGCGGTCGAGCAGGCGGCCGAGCGGTTCGGCGAACAGCGTCTCGACCGCTTGTCCGCTTGCCGCTTCCAGACCGAGCAACTGCCGCGCGGTGGGCGTGGCGCCGAGCAGCCGGCCTTCTGCGGAGATCGCCAGCAGGCCAGCCAAGCCGGACAGCACCATTTCGGCGCTGTAGTGCAGGTGCAGCACATGGGCGGACGGAATGCCGGCGAGCATGCTGTTTTCGATCGCGCGTGCCGCGAGCGCGAGGGGTTCGACGATGCCGAGCGGGCGGCCGTCGTGATTGCGGGAGGCGTTGAGCGCACCGGCCAGGCGGCCGTCGGGATGGAAGATCGGCACCGCCACGCAACTGAACTTGCGTATTTCCTCGAGGAAATGTTCGGCGCCGCAGATCACCGACACACGTTGTTCGGCCAGCGCGCAGCCGGGGCCGTTGGTGCCGACGACACGCTCGTTCAGATTGACGCCCGGCCGCAGCGCGGTGGCGATGCCGCGCAGTTCCGGCCGGTCGCCGCCCAGCGCGCGGATGACATGCCCCTGCGCTTCGAGGCAGGCGACGATCCAGTCCGCCCCGCCCAGTGCCGCGAACAGGCGCCGCATTTCGGGCTCGGCGTGGCAGGCGAGCAGACGGTGCTCCTCTTCCAGATTGCGCAGCGGCGTTCTGGAAAGCGGCTCGAAGACGATGCGAGCGTCTTCGTCCAGGCCGTAGTCGCGCGACCGCAGCCAGGAACGCTGGACGGCGTCGGCGACGATGGGGGACGGGATCTCGCGGCCCTCGCGGAACAGGCGGCGGGCGTGCTGGATGCTGCGGTCGAAGTCCGAACTGGGGTGGTTCATGTCTCCTCCTGCACCGGCCGGCTCGTATCGATCCAGTTGCCTCGCGGCGTTGACCAGGAACGATACGGTTTCCGTTCGCAGTGCCTTCATGGTGTGCCCGGATGTATATCCAGGCATATGTTTTTTAATGGTTTTTTGTTTTCTGGCACGGTGCCTGCGATAGAGGCTGCGCCCGCTTCGTCGCGGGTATGCAATCCAGACACCATGAAGCATTTGCCGTCAAAACATACTAACGGAGACAAGGCAATGAAGCGAAGAGGGGAGGTGGCCGTCGGCCGCCGACAGTGCGCATCGACACTCGGACGGCTGGGCGCCGCGGCAGCGCTCGCAGTGGCGGCGGTGGGGCCGGCCCATGCGGTCGATGTCGATGCGGGTGACTACACGGCGCTGCCGGCCGGTACCAATCTGGCGCTCGTCTATTACCAGCAGGCCACGCGCGATGCGCTTTACGCCTCCGGCAAACGGGTGCCGATCGATGCCGGGCTCGATTCGCAGGTCGGCATCCTGCGCGGCGTTCACTTCACCGAGATCGGCGGCTACATCGTCGATCCGCAGTTCCTGCTGCCTTTCGGACGGCTGGAGGGCAAGGACGACCTGTCGCCGTTGGGCAGCGCCAGCGGTGTCGGCGACTTGATCCTGGCGGCGACGGTATGGCTGGTGAACCGGCCGGACAGCGGCACCTATTTCGGCATTACGCCCTTCCTCTACCTCCCGACCGGCGAGTACGACCGCAAGGACGCGCTCAATCTCGGTGAGAACCGGTGGAAGTTCGCGCTGCAGGCCGGCTTCATCACCAAGCTGTCGGAGAACTTTACCCTCGATCTGGTGGGCGACGTCACCGTCTACGGCGACAACGACAAGTTCGGCGCCGCCGGCGTCACGATGAAGCAGGATCCGGCCTACCAGGTGCAGGGCTTCCTGCGCTATCACCTCTCGCCCGGTCTGGATCTGCGCGCCGGTGTGTCGCACAGCTTCGGCGGCGAGACCCGCGTCGCCGGCGTGGATCAGCACGACCGCCTGGAAACCACCAAGGCCACCCTCGGTTCGGCCTGGTTCGTCACGCCCTCGGTCCAGCTGATGTTCAACTACGGCCGCGACCTTTCGGTCCGCAGCGGTCTGCGCGAAGACAATCGCTTCAACCTGAGACTGCTCAAGGTCTTTTGATCCGCACCGGGGCGGGCGCCGGCCGCGAGGCGGGCGGCCTCGCCCCCGAACAATCAAGAAAAAACGAGGAGACACCGTGAATCGACTGCATATCGATACCTGCGCTTCATCTGCCGCGCACCGACGGGGGCGCCGCGTCCGTGTCGCAGTGGGGCTGGGCTGGCTGGCGCTGGCAGGTCTGACCTGCGCGGCGCCGCAGGGTGCGGAATGGCGCACCCACGGCTACGACGATGCCGGCACCCGCTTCAGCCCGCTCAAGCAGATCAAGCCGGACAACGTCAAGGAACTCGGCCTGGTCTGGTCCTACGACCTCGGCTCGACGCGCGGCGTGGAGGCCACGCCCATCGTGGTAGACGGCACGATGTACGTGACCGCGCCCTGGAGCGTGGTGCATGCGATCGACGTACGCACCGGCAAGGCCCTGTGGTCCTACGACCCCGAGGTGCCGCGTGCCGTGGGCAAGAACGCCTGCTGCGACGTGGTGAACCGCGGGGTCGCGGTGCATGAGGGCCGCGTCTACGTCGGGTCGCTCGATGGCCGGCTGATCGCGCTCGACGCGCGCAGCGGGAAGAAGGTGTGGGAGAAGGACACCATCATCGACCGCAGCAAGCCCTATACCGTTACCGGGGCGCCGCGCGTGATCAAGAACAAGGTCATCATCGGCAACGGCGGCGCGGAGTACGGCGTGCGCGGCTACATCACCGCCTACGACGCCGCGACCGGCGAGCAGGCCTGGCGCTGGTTCGCGGTGCCGGGCGATCCGTCCAAACCCTTCGAGGACGAGTCGATGGCCAAGGCGGCCAAGACCTGGGACCCCGCCGGCCGCTACTGGGAGGCCGGTGGCGGCGGCACGGTGTGGAATTCGATGGTGTACGACGCCGAACTCGACCTGATGTACATCGGCACCGGCAACCCCTCGCCGTGGTCGCATCGCAAGCGCAGTCCGGGCGGCGGCGACAACCTCTACACCGCGTCCATCGTCGCGCTCAAGCCGGACACCGGCACTTATGTCTGGCACTACCAGGAAACGCCTGCCGACAACTGGGATTACACCTCGACGCAGGACCTGATCCTGGCCGACCTCAAGATCGACGGCAAGCCGCGCAAGGTGGTGATGCATGCGCCCAAGAACGGTTTCTTCTTCGTCATCGACCGCAGCAACGGTGCCTTCATCTCGGCGCAGAACTTCGTGCCGGTGAACTGGGCCAAGGGCTACGACAGCAAGGGCCGGCCGATCGAACTGCCCGGCGCGCGTTCGACCGAAGAGCCGTTCGACGCGATTCCCGGCCCCTTCGGCGCGCACAACTGGCACTCGATGTCCTATAGCCCGCAGACCGGGCTGGCCTACTTCCCGGCGCAGAACGTGCCGCTGGTGCTGGCCGAGGACAAGGCCTGGGCCTACAACAAGCCGCAGCCCGGCCAGGCGATGGCCAACATCGGCTGGAACCTCGCGATGCAGGTCAACACCCGGCCGCCCACCAGCAAGCCCTTCGGCCGCCTGATCGCCTGGGACCCGGTCAGGCAGAAGGAAGTGTGGCGCAAGGAGCATGTCTCGCCGTGGAACGGCGGCACGCTGGCGACTGCGGGCAACGTGGTGTTCCAGGGCACGGCCGATGCCCGGCTGATCGCCTACGACGCGCGCGACGGCCGTGAGCTGTGGTCCTCGCCGACCGGCACCGGGGTGATCGCGGCGCCGATCAGCTACGAGGTCGACGGCAAGCAGTACGTCTCGGTCGCGGTCGGCTGGGGCGGTGTCTATGGCCAGACCCAGCGCGCGTCCGAGCGCAACACCCCGGGCACGGTCTACACCTTCGCCCTCGGCGGCAAGGCGGCACTGCCGGCCTTCACCGAGTACCAGCGCAACGGCCTGGTGGGCGGGGTCAAGTACAACGCCGACCACGTCGACGAAGGCACCGGCCTGTACGTCATGAACTGCGCCTTCTGCCACGGCGTGCCCGGCGTCGACAAGGGCGGCAACCTGCCCAACCTCGGCTACTCGGCGGCGGCCACCATCGAGCACCTGGACCGTTTCGTCTTCAACGGCCCTTACGTGTCGCGCGGCATGCCGGACTTCACCGGCAAGCTGAGCGCCGACGAAGTCGAGAAGATCAAGGCCTTCATCCTCGGCACGGCGGATGCCGTACGTCCGAAGAACTGAGCCTCGTCCCGGGCGGGCTGCCCGCCCGCCCATTTCCGAATCCCGAACGACAGGCACCGCAGGATGCGGTGCCGAGGAGACGCACATGCAAGCCCCCAATGAACTGTTCGCGCGGTTGGCCGAAGGCACCCGCGATTTCCTGGCGCAGGCCCGCCACCGCATGCTGATCGGCCAGGACTGGACCGAAGCCGCCGAGGGTGGCTGGCTGGAGGTGGTGAATCCGGCCGACGAATCCATCATTGCCCGGGTGCCGGCCGGCGGCGCGGCCGATGTCGACCGTGCGGTAAGGGCCGCGCGCGCGGCCTTCGACGACGGCCGCTGGAGCCGGCTGCGCCCGTCCGAGCGCCAGCGCCTGCTGTTGCGGCTGGCCGACCTGATCGAGCGCGACGCCCAGGTGCTGGCCGAGATCGAATCGATCGACAACGGCAAGGCCGCACAGATCGCCCGCGTGGTCGACGTCGGCGTCACGGTGGAGTTCTTCCGCTACATGGCGGGCTGGGCGACCAAGATCGAGGGCTCGACCAACGAGGTGTCGGTGCCTTTCATGCCGCGAGAGAGCGAGTTCTTCGCCTGCACGAAGAAGGAGCCGGTCGGCGTCGTCGCCGCCGTCGTGCCGTGGAACTTCCCGCTGCTGGTCGCGGCGTGGAAGCTGGGGCCGGCGCTGGCGGCCGGCTGCACCGTGGTGCTCAAGCCGGCCGAGCAGACGCCGCTGTCGGCGCTCTACCTCGGCCGGCTGATCGAGGAGGCCGGCTTTCCGCCCGGGGTGGTGAACATCGTTACCGGCGATGGTCCGTCGGCCGGTGCGCCGCTGGTGGCCCACCCCGGTATCGACAAGGTGAGCTTCACCGGCTCCACCGAGGTCGGCAAGCTGATCGGCAAGGTGGCGATGGACAACATGACGCGGGTCACGCTGGAGCTCGGCGGCAAGAGCCCGATGATCGTGCTCGACGACGCCGACCCGACGCTGGCCGCGGCCGGTGCGGCGCAGGCCATCTTCTTCAACCACGGCCAGGTGTGCTGCGCCGGTTCGCGACTTTATGTTCACAAGAAGCACTTCGACCGGGTGGTAGCCGACCTTGCCGTCCATGCCGACGCGCTGCGCATCGGCCACGGCCTCGATCCGGAGACCCAGCTCGGCCCGCTGGTGTCGCGCGAGCAGGCCGAGCGGGTGTGCGGCTATATCGACATCGGCCGCCAGGAGGGTGCCCGCGTCGCGGCCGGCGGCGGTCGCGCCGACCGGCCGGGCTATTTCGTGCGGCCGACGGTGTTCACCAGCGAGACCGACGCGCTGCGCATCGTGCAGGAGGAAATCTTCGGCCCGGTCGTGGTCGCCATGCCCTACGACGACATCGACGAGGTGGCGCGTCGTGCCAACGACACGCCCTATGGCCTGGGCGCCAGCATCTGGTCCAACGACCTGTCTCGGGTGCATCGCCTGATTCCGCGGCTCAAGGCCGGCACCGTCTGGGTGAACTGCCACAACGTGCTCGACGCCGCGATGCCTTTCGGCGGCTACAAGCTGTCCGGCTTCGGCCGCGACATGGGGCGGCAATCGCTCGAGTCCTACCTGGAGACCAAGTCGGTGATCATGGCCTTGTAGGAACAGCCGACGCGGCCGCCGCTGCGGCGTTCAGACTGAAGTCGGCACGCCGCAGCGGCGGCTTGCGCGGCGTGTTCTTCACATGCAGGCGCCACAGGAAGCCGATCAGGTTGTCGCCGTAGGCCACCGCCTTGCGCGGCAGGGTAAGGGGGTCGTCGCCGGGCGTGGCCGGGGCGCGGCTGCAGGTGGTGGCGGTGAGGTAGCCGGCGGCGGCCACGGCGTTCACCACCCGCAGGTCGTGGCTGCCGTAGGGGTAGCAGAAGTGGTGCACCGGTGCGCCGAGCACGTCTTCCAGCACCGCCTTCGAGCGATGGACCTCGTCGTGAATGACGGCTTCGCTTTGTTGCGCCAGCTTGACATGGCCGGCGGTGTGCGAGCCGAAGCCGATGCCGTTGCGATGCAGGCAGCGGATGCGGGCGGCGCTCATCAGCGGCGGGGTGTCGCGCCCGTCGGCGGCGAACCAGCGCGCCGGATGGCCCAGCATGTCGGCGATCAGGTACACGGTGGCCGGAAAGCCATGGCGTTCCAGCTCCGGCCAGGCGTATTCGTAGAAGTTCTCGTAGCCGTCGTCGAAGGTCAGCGCCACCGCGCGCGGTGGGATGGGACGTTCGCCGCGCAGGCAGGCGAGCACCGCGTCCATGCCCAGCACGGTGTAGCCGTGGCGGGCCAGCCACGCCATCTGCGCGGCGAAGCGGCGATGGTCGCAGTAGGTGGAGGGATGCGCCCGGCGCGGCCCGCGCATGTTGCGCTGCCTGAAGTCGCCGACCTGGTGGTACATCAGGATGTTGATGCCGCTGCTTGTCATCAGCGCCGGTCCGCCAGTTGTGCGTACAGCGCGCGGTATTGCGCTACCACGCCGGCTTCGGAGAAGTCCTGGCGGATGCGGGCGAGGCCGCGCTCGACCATCCGGGTCTGCAGCGCCGGGTCGCGCAGCAGCTGCTCGATGCCGGCGGCCAGTGCTGCGGCATCGTCGCAGGGCACCACCCAGGCGTCGTCCTGGTGGCGGGCGATCTCGCGCGCGCCGCGGAAGGCGGTGGCCACCAGCGGTTTGCCGTAAGCCCAGGCCTCGAGAATGACGTTGCCCAGGGTCTCGGCATCGCGCGAGGGGAAGACCACCATGTCGGCGAGGTGGAACCAGGGCGCCGGGTCGTGCTGCCAGCCGGCCCACAGGATGCGGTCGGCGACGCCGAGCTGGCGCGCCTGCTGTTCCAGCTGTTCGCGCAGCGGGCCGTCGCCGAGTACCGCCAGGCGCAGGCGGCGGCCGCCGATTTCCTGCGGCAACCGTGCGAAGGCATCGACCAGGTAGCGCTGGCCCTTGACGTCGATCAGCCGGCCGGCGGTGAGCAGCAGGCAGTCGTCGGCGCGCAGGGCGATCTGCCGGCGCAGGGCGTCGAGTTCGGTGGCCGTCGCCGGCCGGGCCGGGTCGGCGAAGTTGGTGATGTGGAAGACGCGGTCGGCAGGCAGGCCGCCACGGATCATCCAGTCGCACAGGCCGCGGGTGTTGCCCACCCAGGCATGGGCGTGGGCGAAGGGCGGCAGCCGGTAGTAGCCGCCCAGGCGCGACACATGGACCTTGCCGCGGCCGGGCGCAAGGTGGGTGAGGCGGGTGGCACGGCCCATGTAGGTCTGCACGATGGGCGCATCGCTGCGGGCGATCAACTGCGCCACTTCGTAGCGCGACAGCGGATCCCACACGGTGCGCAAGGGCAGCTGGTCGACGGGCAGGCCGTCGAGGTGGCGGCGGGCGAGGTCGGAGCCGCGCCGCACCACCGCCGCCACCGGCGCGCCGTGGCGCTGCATGGCGGCGAGGAAGCGGGCGAACCAGCGTTCGGCGCCGCCCATTTCCTTGCTGCCGATGATGTGCAGGGATTTCATCGCGTGCATGGGCGGTCGGGGCGGATCAGAGCAGGCGGCCGGCGAGCTCGACGTCGGCCAGCGCCGGCGACAGCACGCGGCGATAGACCGCGAGATTGCCCTCGCACATGGCATCCACCGAGAACTCGCGCAGCATCAGCGCACGGCCGGCTTCGCCCATGCGTTCGCGCAGCGCCGGGTTGTCGAGCAGGTGGTTGAGCGCCGCGGCCAGACCGGCGACATCGCCCGGTTCGATCAGCAGGCCGTTCTCGCCGTTACGTACCGCTTCGGGAATGCCGCCGGCGCGGCTGGCGACGATGGGTACGCGTGCGGCCGAGGCCTGCAGCAGCGACACGCCCAGACCTTCCATGTCGGCCGGGTGGGCGAGGACGTCCAGGCAGCCGAGGGTCTCGGCGAGATTGTCGACGAAGCCCATCATGCGCACCCTGTCGCCCAGGCCCTGGTCGGCGATGGCCTGGCGCAGCTCGCCATCGAGCGGGCCGCGGCCGAAGATCAGGACCTGCAGGCCGGGATGGCGGGGCAGGATGTCGTGCAGCGCCGCCAGCAGGTAGCGGTGGCCCTTGCGCCCGATCAGCTGCGCCACCATGCCGAGCAGCGGCGTATCGGCGGGCAGGCCGAGCGCGGCGCGGTAGGCCGCCTTGTCGTAGTCGCGCAGGTAGGGCTGGGCGGTGATCGCGCTGCGCACGCAGCTGATGCGATCGGTGGCGACGCCGGTGCCTATCAGTACCTGGCGGATGCCCTCCGAGATGGTCACGACGTGGTTGTAGAGCGGGTACTTGGCCGCCGCCAGGATGCGCGCCTCCGGGTTGTCCACCCGGCGCGACAGTACGCAGGGCGTGCCGGTGAAGAGCGCGGCGAGTCCGCCCCAGAGATCGGCGCCGCGGCGGCTGTGGACATGGATCAGGTCAGGCTGCTCGCGAGCGATCAGGCGGCGCAGACGAAACACCAGGCCGATGTCGGGGTCGCCGTGCATGGGCATCTCGACCACCCGGCCGTGCACCCGCGCCGGTCCGGCGATGTGCGCACCGGTCGGACAGGCCAGCAGGTTGTCGATGCCGCGGCGGGCGAGACCCTCCATCAGGTAGAGCACCTGCATGCCGCCGCCGTAGAGAAAGCGGCCCGATTCGATATGCAGGATCTTCATGCTGCCTTCTCCTTGTGGTGTCCGCGGCGCTGCGCTTGGTGCGCCAGCACCGTGCGCGCTTCGTCCATGACGCGGCCGGGGTGGATGTCGTGCAGACAGTCGTGGCTGCCGCCGCAACTGGGGCGGCGGCGGCAGGGTGAGCAGGCCAGGCCCAGCCAGATTACCCTGGCATCGGGACGGCCGGCGTCGAGGTAGGGGCGGGTGGAACCGAACAGGGCAACGGTCGGCGTGCCGAAGGCGCTGCCCATGTGGGTGAGGCCGGTGTCGACGCCGATTACCAGACCCGCCTGGGCGACCAGCGCGGCGGCTTCCGGCAGGCTGGTGGCGCCGGCCAGGGCGACCGCGCCCGGTGCCGCCAGTGCGATGCGGCGCGCGGCTTCGCGTTCGCTGGGGCCGCCCAGGATCACTGCGGCGAGGCCGAACTCCTCGCGCACCCGCCGTGCCAGCGCCTGCCAGCCGTCTTCCGACCAGTGCTTCTGCGGCCGCGTGGTGAAGGGGGCGAACACCGCGTAGCGCCGCGGTGCCAGCCCGTGCTCGGCAAGCAGGGCGCGCGCCTTGCGCGTGTTGTCGTCGGCGACGGCGAGGCGCGGCAGGAAGTGGTCGGTGTCGAGGCCGAGGTGCCGGGCGAGGTGGCGGTATTCCGAGCTGATCTGGCCGGGCGTGCCGCCGGCGGGCACCACTTCGGTCATCAGCCAGCGGCTGCCCTCGCGCGAACCGAGGCCGATGCGGCGCGGCGCGCCCGACAGCCAGGCGAGCCAGCCGCTCTTGAAGAGGCTTTGCATGTCGATCGCGGTGTCGAAGTCGCGCGCCTTGAGCGTGGCTGCGAACGCGCGCACCGCGCGGCGTAGTTCGGCCAGGCGCCGTTCGCGCCACAGCCGCTTCCACTCGGCCTTGGGCCACAGGATCAGTTCGTCGATGCAGGGGTCGGCGGCGAGCAGGCCGTCGAGGCCGGGTTCGACCAGCCAGGCGATGTGGGCATCCGGGTAGCGCCGCCGCAGGGCCGCCACGAAGGGCGAGGCGAAGACGAGATCGCCGATGGCCGAGGTGCGGACGAGGAGGATGCGGTTCATGCAGCGTTCGGTTCTTGCGGTTTCGATGCGTGTGGCGAAATGGGTCGCCCCTTGCCGGATGCGGCGGGCGTTTGCTTGGATACCGAGTCTGCGGTCCGTTTTTTGCGCACCGATGTCCACCGTGTTTGGGTTTGGTGACGTGTCCGGGTGCGGCAACCGGCGCCCGAGGGTGCGCGGTGCCGCAGGGTTCCGCTGCTGTCGGCCCCGGGTGGCAATGTGACGGGATGGGTGTGAAGAAAAAGCGGCTTGTGTGTGAAAAAGCCGTTGAAGCGTGAGCGGCCGGGTGGCCGCCGGGGGGGGATTCAGCCGCGCATGCGGCGGGCGTCGAGCCGGGTGCGGATGGTGTCGAACATGGCCTTGCTGCGGCAGTGGGCCGAGACGAGGAATTCGGTCAGCGCCGCTTCCTCGTCGGCGTGCCAGCCCTGGGCAGCGGGGTCGGCCATCTCGTCCACCTCGGCGAGCGGGACCACCCGCCGGGTGCTGCCGAACACGTCTTCCAGCAAGCCGGAGATCTTGGGCGTGTTCGATTCGACGGCGACGAAGGGCGTACGTGTCGCCAGCGCCAGGGTGACGGCATGGAAGCGCCCGGTGCACAGCAGGCGGTGGCTGGCGAGGTAGGCGAGGAATTCCTGCCGGTTGCGGGTGTTGCGGCCGGTGAGGGTGGCATGCAGCCACTTGGCCTGGCGCCGCACGTAGTCGTAGCGCAGGCCGCAGTCGGCCAGCCGCGGCCGGGCGGCGTGGGTGAGCTTGCTGTAGTGCCAGCCGTGCGCGCGGCACAAGGCCTTCATGCTGCTGGCCACCTCGCTCTTGACCGAATCGGTGCCCAGCACGCCGCTGCGTTCGGCGGGCGGCGGCGGTGCGACGAGCAGGGTGAGGTCGGGCACTACGCTGGCGGCGATGCCGCTGCCGGCAAGCGCGTCGAGCGAGCGGCTTTCGCGCAGGTAGATCGCGTCGAAGTAGCGCAGCTTGTCGACCACGCTGTCTTCCAGCGCGTAGAGCGAGCTGTTCACCAGGTAGGCCGGGATGCTGGCGCTGTGGTGGGCATAGCCGGCGATCTCGGCCAGGTAGTGGGCGCGGTCGCGTTCGGCGCTGTCGTGGATCGAGCCTTCGCCGTTCACGATCACCGCATCCACATGGCGCAGCGCCTGCTCGACTTCCGGCCGGCCGCGCCAGTCGACGCCCATCGGCCAGAAGAACACGGGGTCGATGTCGCGCGCCCGCAGCTCGGCGATCAGCGTTTCCATGACGAACTCGCAGCCGTAGTGCGAGGTGCGGCGGGTGTCGTTGAAGATGGCAACACGGTGCAGGCGACGCATGATCAAGCCCCCGTTGCGAGTTTGCGCAAGCCGCCGGCGGCGATCATCTCGCCTACCAGGCGTGCTTCGGCGTCGCCGTCGTGCGGCTTCGAGGCCTTGCGCGGATGTTTGAAAAGACCGAAGAAGCGGCGGTTGTAGAAGGTGCCGCTGGCGAAGAAGTCGAAGCCGGCAAAGGCCAGCTCGGCGCAGTCGCAGTGGTTGCGGAAGAAGTTGAGCGCGATCAGCCCGGTGGAGGGGCGCGCCGGCGCGATGCGGCGGTAGAGCCCTTCCCAGATGTCGAGCGGATGCATCACCAGGCGGTCGCCGAAGGCGGTGAGGTCGGGCATCTTCTCGCGCTTGGGCGTGGCCCACATCACCCACTCGGGCCGGTAGGCGCTGCGGATGGTCGCGGCGTCGAGCTTGTCGGTGGAAGTCAGCACGATGTCGGTCCGGCTGCCCTGGTGGCGGGGATCGCGCACCAGGCCGAGGTTCATCCGTACCACCCGGTCGTAGCCGTCGATGACCGTGCCGAGCGACTGGCCGAACTGGCTTTCGCTGTTGCCGACGACGACCACTCGCTGCCCTGCCACTGCGCGGCGCAATGCGGCGATGCCTTGGGGTGTTTCGCTGTTCATGTTCGCTGTCCGACTGCCTGGATGGGGCGCTGGCGCTGGCGGTGAGCGAGCGCGCCGGCCGGGACTGCCAGGCTCATTATCAGGATGTTGGTGCCGGCGATCGCGGGAAAAAACACGTTTGTGAGCGAAAACATCGCCGCCGCAGCGGTGGCGAGCAGACCGACGAGTGCGAAATAGCGGCTGTCGGCGTCGGTGGCGGCAAGCGCGCGGTGGAAGTAGCGCAGGAAGCCGAGCACGCAGGCCGCCAGCGCGGCCAGCCCGAGCACGCCGCCGCGGGCGGCCATGTCGATCGGGGCCGAGTGCAGGTGGGTGTAATGCAGCACCGAGGGATTGACCGTACCGGCGGCGGCACCGGCCGCGAGCCAGTCGTGGAGATTGGCGAAACCGATGCCGAGCAGCGGATGGGCGAGGAAGGCATCGAGCCCGAGACGGTACAGATGGAGGCGGGTGCCGATGGAAGACAGCGCCGTGCCGGCGGCCTCGGCCGGGAATGTGCTCCACAGGCGGTGCAGGCTGTCGAATTCCGCCAGGGTGCGCTCGTTGATGGCCGGCGTGGCCGCGGCCACGGCGAGCAGGGCGAGACCGGCGGCGGCGACCGCCAGCCGCAGGCCGGGCCGGAGCCCGGCGGCGCCCAGGCTCAACAGCCAGGCCAGCACCGGGATGCATACCCAGCCGCCGCGGCTGCCGGAGGCGAAGGAGGCGTACAGTGCAGCGGCCGCGGCGAGTGCGGTGAGCGTGGCCAGACCGGGGCGGCGGGCGGCGGGCGGCCTCGCCACCCAGCCGGCCAGGGCCAGGAAGCCGAGCAGCAGCGCATCGTTGCCGAAGGGAATGGCGTTCATCGTGCCGCTGGCGCGCTCGTAGCCGAGGCCGTACAGCTGCCAGGCCGCCAGCGCCGCCGCGGCGAGGCAGCCGATCAGCACGCCGAGGCGCAGGTGGCGCGCATCGAGGCCGATCCGGCTGATCGCCAGATAGATGAAGAAGCCGAGCAGCATGCGGCCGGGCTTGTCGAGCAGTTCGGCATCCCAGCCGGTGAGGGCCAGGTTGAGCGCGGTGTAGAGCGGCAGGACGAGAAAGAGCGCGCCGACGCGCAGATCGTCGGCGTCCAGATGGCGTTCGCGCAGCGCCAGCACGATGCCGCTGCAGGCCAGCAGCGCGCCCATGCTGCCGGGGCTGAAGGGGCCGCGCAGGGTGACGAGGCCGGCGAAGGCGATCAACACCGCGTAGTTGCAGAACCGGCGCAGCAAGGGCGGTGCGAGGGCGGACTGCGTACTGGTCGCGGCCGGCATCCTCAAGAACGGATCTCCACGCCGACCGCGGCGAAGCTGCGTGCCATGTCGTCCTTCTCGGCCGCGGACTTGAAACGGATGCGCGACCAGCCGCAGGCTTCCACCGCGGTGTCGGGGCCGTAGAGCTGGCGGGCGAAGAGCAGCGCCGACGAGCGCACGCCGATCACCGCATCGTAGCGGCGGCCGGCCATGAAGCGCTCCAGCGGCTCGGCCGGGGCGATGGTCCGGTAGTCCGGGTGGCAGAGTTCGCGCTTCCCGTCCTTGGGATGAGGCTTGTAGTCGACCTGGCCGATGTCGAGCGCCGTCAGCCGGGCGCGGATCTCGGCGGTGACGGCGGCGAGGTCGGCGGCGGACATCAGGCCGAAGCCGGTGAGCGGCTGGCCGATGACCAGGGCGCGGCGTGCCCCGCCCGCTTCCTCATCGCCGCCGACTGTCGCTTCGACCAGCGGCGGTAGCACCGCCACCTTGTCCGCCGGGTATTCGTGCGGCAGGCCGGGCAATACGTAGATGCGGTCGCAGAAGGGCGCGTCCGAACCGATGCGGTCGCCGCCGAAGCACCAGTAGTCGAGTTCCGGTGCCGCCAGCCGGCGCAGCTTGCGGCCGTACTGGGCGAGGCGTCTGGCGAGGCTCAGGGGATAGCGCCGGGTGCTGATGATGCCGTCGGGCAGGATGCGGGCGCGCATGCGGCGGGCGCCGCAGGCCGGCGGCAGCGCTCGCAGGAAGTAGTTGATCGCCTCGGTGTCGAACACCGCGCTGTGGATGCGGATGTCGTCGCAGCGGCCGACCAGTTGCGCCACCAGCCGGATGTTGGCGCGCAGCCGGCGATGGCGGCCGCAGGGGCCGGGCAGCGGCTCCCAGCGCGGCCAGGGCATGAAGCTGGCCGCATCCCATTCTTCCGGCCGGACGATGCTGGCGACGCCGTGCTTGTACCACACCAGCACCTGCCGGCTGCCGGCTTCGAAGCTGGCGGCGATGCGGCGCGCGGCGAGGTACTGCAGCGGCGAGGCGACGAAGTAGAGGGCGACGGGGTTCATGCTGCCTGCGCCGCCTCCTGTGTTCGCGGGGCGGCGGCGAACTCCGCCGGACTTGCCAGCAGCCCGGCATAGGCGCCGCCGGCCGCGGCCAGCTCGGCGTGACAGCCGCTCTCGACGATGCGGCCCTGCGCCATCACCACGATGCGGTCGGCGTCGCGCACGGTGGACAGGCGGTGGGCGATCACCAGCGTCGTGCGCTGGCGGCGCAGGCGGTCGAGTGCGTCCTTCACCGCGCGCTCGGAAGCGTTGTCCAGCGCCGAGGTGGCCTCGTCCAGCAGCAGGATGGGCGCATCGCGCAGGAAGGCGCGGGCGATGGCGATGCGCTGGCGCTGGCCGCCGGAGAGCTGGTCGCCGTCGTGGCCGATGCGGCTGTCCAGCCCCTGCGGCAGTGCGGCGATGAAGTCCCAGGCGTGGGCAGCGCGGGCGGCAGCCTCGATGGCGGCGCGTGGCGCATCCGGCCGGCCGTAGGCGATGTTGGCGGCGACGGTATCGTCGAACAGCACCACCTGCTGGCCGACCCAGGCGATCTGGCGGCGCAGCCATGCCAGCGGGAGGTCGGCGAGCGGCTCGCCGTCGAGCAGGATGCGGCCCTGCTGCGGATCGAAAAAGCGCGCGATCAGGTTCACCAGCGTGCTCTTGCCGCTGCCGGAGGCGCCCACCAGCGCCACCGTTTCGCCGGGACGTATCATCAGGCTGATGTCGGCGAGCGCTGCGGCATCCTGGCCGGGGTAGCGGAAGCACACGCCTTCCAGCCGCAGTTCGCCGCGTGCCGGCGCGCGCGCGGGGCCGGCGCTGTCTGCTTCCACCGGCGTGTCGAGCAGTTCGAACAGGCTTTGCGCACCGGCCAGGCCGCGCTGGATCACCGCGTTGATGTTGGTCAGCCGGCGGATGGGTTCGAACAGCATCGCCATCGCGGTGACGAAGGCGACGAACTCGCCCGGCGTCAGGCGATTGTCGGCCGACAGCAGCGAAGCCACCCAGATCACCGCCGACACCGCGGCGGCGGCGAGGATCTGCACCAGCGGCGCATTGGCGGCGGCCACGCGCACGCTGCGCATGGTCTGCTTGCGCAGGCGTTCGGTCAGCGCGGCGAAGCGGGCGTCTTCGATGTCGTGGCTGCCGAAGAGTTTGATCTCGCGGATGCCGGCGAGCGATTCTTCCACCGCGCCGGTGACCTGCCCGGTCGTGGCCTGCATCTCGCGGTTGGTGCCGCGCAGCTTGCGGCTGGCGACCCGCACCAGCCAGGCGACCAGCGGTGCGACGGCGACGATCAGCAGCGTCAGCTCCCAGGCGGTGTAGACGAGATAGCCGATCAGCCCGGCGATGATGCAGGCGTCGCGGATCACCACGATCCAGGCATTGGACAGCGCCGCGCCCACCTGAGGAATGTCGTAGAGGATGCGCGACAGCATGCGGCCGCCGGCTTCGGCCTGGTGTACCGCCAGCGGCAGTTGCAACTGGTGATGGAAGACCTGGCGGCGCAGGTCGGTGATGGCCTTGTTGGCGATCCACTGGCTGGCCACGCTGGCGACGTATTCGGCGATGCCCTTGCCGAGGAAGGCAGCCATCAGCAGCAGCGGCACCTGCCACTGGGCGGTGGCGCTGCGGGCGATCAGGCTGTCGTCGACCAGCGGCTTCAACAGCGCGGGCAGCACTGGCTCCAGCGCGGCGGCGGCCACCATCGCCAGCAGCGATAGCGCCACCACGCCGCGGTAGGGGCGCAGGCTGCCGAGCAGCCGGCGGTAAAGCGCGAGGGAGTCCGTCATTCGCGGTGCAGTACCTTGTCGACCACCACGCTGGCCCAGCCGTCGTCGCGGAAGGCGGCTTTCAGCGCCTTCTCGTCGTACATCGTGTCCACCCAGTCGATGAAGGCGATCGGCCGGCGGGCATCGCACGCAAGGTAGCTGGCGAAGAAGAAGTCGAGGATGCCGGTGCGGGCGCGCCTGGAGTGGCCGTATTTCCACGACAGCTCGCGCATCGCCTCGCGCACAGGGTGGCCCAGCTGCAGGATGCGGAACAGCGCGGCGCCCAGGCCGGCGCGGTCGGCGCCCGACTTGCAGTGCAGCAGCGCCGGGTATTCCAGCCGGGCGTAGAGTTCGCGCATGCGGTGGATCTCTGCCACCGAGGGCGGCGTGCGCGAGTAGAGCTTGACGCTGTGGAGTTCGATGCCGAGCCGGGCGCAGGCTTCTTCCTCGTAGAAGTAGGAGCCGTAGTCGTGTACCCCGCGCAGGTTGACGATGCTGCGGATACCGTGGCGGACGTGGTAGCGGCGGATCTGCGCCGGGCTGGGCTGGCTGCAGCGGTACATGCCGCCGCCCAGGGCGTGGAAGTTGTTGTACACCGCGCGGATGGCGCCGTGATCCACCAGGTGCATGTCCAGCCAGGCGCGCAGCCGGCGGGTGGGGGTCGATAGCGCGATGCTCATGCCGGATTCGTTCAGTAGCCCTTGAAGCCCTTCAGCAGCCATATTGACGCCCTTCTGTGAAAATCCGGATACAGCGCCACGTCGATGTCGCCGAGGTGTTCGGCGGAGTCGAAACGCTGCGTCACCTCGGCCAGCGCGGCAGCGTCGCGCCGTATCGAGACGAACAGCACCGGGCCGGTGTCGGCCGCGGTGAGCGGCGCGGTCAGGCCGTAGTGATCGACGATGTGCGGGTCCGCCTGCCAGCGCGCGTAACGCGCCGGGCGCAGGCCGTAGATGAGCTGGGCCAGCAGCTCGCGGTCGTCGCCCATGAGGATGGTGTCCGGCGCGATGGCGCGCTGCGCTTCCAGCCGCGGGGCCACTGCCTGCACCATCTCGCTCCAGCCGCGGGCGCGCTTGTAGGGGTCGCTGCGCCCGCTCAGTGGCTTGCCGGCGGCGGCGAGGATGTCCTGCCAGTGGTAGAGGCCGAGGCCGAGTGCCACATTGAGCGCGATCGCAGCCAGCAGCAGGCGGCGGCGCCCGCCCGGGGCGGCGTCCGCAGCCACCAGCACGCTCGCCGCGACGAAGACGGGCGCGGCCCAGTTGCCGTTGGCGCGGCCGGTGAGCGCCTGTGCGCAGACCACTGCGAACAGCGGCAGCACGAAGATCAGCAGGAAGCGCAGCCGCGGCTCGGCCCACAGCCGCTGCGGCTTCAGCATAGGCAACAGCAGGCCCAGGCCCAGCAGCGGACCGAAGGACAACCACTGGGCCGCGAGGAATTCGCCCAGTTCTTCCGGGTGCCAGCCGCGCGCGCCGACGCGGGTGATCTCGGCGGTGTGCTGGAAGGTCGGGAAGCCGTGCCGCCAGTTCCACCACAGGTTGGGCGCGAAGATCGCCGCAGTCAGCAGCAGCCCGGCCCACGGCGCCGGCCGCAGGATCTGGCGGCGGCCGGCCGGGTGCGCCAGCAGGGCGAGGAAGGTCGTGCCGACGAAGGCGATCATCGTGTACTTCGACATCAGCCCCAGCCCGGCGATCAGGCCGACGCCCAGCCACTGACCGAGCCTGCCCTGTTCCAGAGCGTGCCACAGCAGCAGCAGGCCGAGCGCCCAGCAGAACAGCAGCGGTGCGTCGGTGCTGGCGAACAGGCCGAGCGCCGAGACCGCCGGCAGCGTCAGGAAAGCCAGCCCCGCCCATAACCCGACGCGGGCATCGAACAGCGTGCAGCCTAGCCGGTGGATGAGCAGCGCGGTGGCCGGGTAGAGGATGAGCGAGGGCGCCTTGAGCGCGAAGAGCGTATCGCCGAACAGGCTTTCGGACAGCGCCAGCAGGGCGGCGATCAGCGGCGGCTTGGAGTAGTAGCCCCAGTCCAGCGCCTGCGCCCAGCCCCGGTAGTAGGCCTCGTCTACATAGGGGTCGAGATCCAGCCGGCCGAGCGCCACCAGCCGATAGGCGGTCACCAGCGCCACGCAGGCGAAGAAGACCCGCGCCAGCGTGCGGTCGGCGGCGGGGCGGTCGGTGAGGATGGAGGTGGTGGCTAGCATCGGCGAGCGATTGTAGGGCGCCGAGTGTGAGCGCTTTGTGAAGGTGCCCGCGCCGCAGCCGGCCACCGCGGCGTGCCCTCACCGCCTGCAACTTGCGGGCGACGAGGAACTACGACCGCTAATCCGCCGTGGCGGTGGACTAGTCTGACATTCGTAGCGACACGTTTGCGAAGGGCAGGGCAGCCATGAACATACCGGCGGCGTACTTCGGCCGACTCCGGTCGCGCCTGCCGACTGTTCGCCGCACGGCGGGCAGCGGTTCGCCCTGGCCTGAAGAGCACATGGCCGGCGCATACCTCGTGCACGCCGATGTCATCGACAAGCCTTCCGGCTGCGGCGGAGGGATGGCCCCCCGCCGCGAAGCTGCGGTGCGCCGCCGCTGGCGGCGTCGCCCGCCGGCAGTGTAGATTAGGCCATCATGCAAGCGACCAGCCCATCATCCCCGAGTCGTATGTCGCAACTGGTCCTGCAGTTCCGGCTGCTCGTTGCGCCGTACTGGCGCAGCGACCGCAAGTGGATCGTGCGTGGCCAGGTGATGCTGCTCGTCCTGTTGACGATGGCGCAGGTGGCCCTTGCCATCTGGATCAGCTACTGGCACCGCGAACTGTTCGACGCGCTCGAGGCGCGCTCGTTGTCGGACCTGCTGCGGCAGGCGCTGATCTTCCTGCTGATCTTCGGACTGACGATGCTGGTCACCGCGGTGCATCTGTACGTCAAGCGCTGGGTGCAGCTCGACTGGCGACGATGGATGACCAGCCGCCTGCTCGATGGCTGGATGGCGCACGCCCACCTCTATCGCCTGCATTATTCCGACGGCGACCACGACAACCCCGACGGCCGCATCGCCGAAGACATCCGCATCGCCACCGAGATGGCGATCACGCTGGCGCACTCGCTGCTGTTTTCGCTGCTCATCCTCGGCTCCTTCATCGATATCCTGCTCGAAGTCTCGGGCACCGCCACGGTGCCCGGCACCACCCTGGCGGTGCCGGGCTACCTGGTGGTGATGGCCTTCATCTATGCCGGCGTCGGCACGGTGCTGGGGCTGATGCTGGGTCGGCCTCTGATCCGTACCACCAACCGGCTGCAGGCGGTCGAGGCGAATTTCCGCTACGGTCTGGCACGCGCGCGCGAACATTCCGAGGCGATCGCGCTGATGCATGGCGAGCGCTACGAGCGGCGGGGCGCCGACCGCCTGTTCGCCGAGGTGGGGCGCGGCTGGAACCTGCAGACCGTGGCTTACCTGGGCATCGTCTCGTTTTCCACCGGCTACGGCACGCTGCTGCCGGTCTTCCCCATCCTGATCGCGGCGCCCCAGTACATCGCCGGGGCGATGAGCCTGGGCCTGCTGATGCAGGCAGCGCAGGCCTTCCAGCGCCTGACCTCGGCCCTGTCCTGGCCGGTGGACAACCTCGGCGATCTCGCCCGCTGCCGCGCCTCCATCGACCGCATCGTCGCGCTCTACCAGGACATGGAGGCGCTGGAGCAGGGCGGCTGGAGCAACCACAGCGGTGGCGAGCACATCCAGCTCTGCCATTCCCACCATCCCGAGCTCAGCATCCGCAAGCTGCGGCTGACGACGCCGAGCGGCCAGCTGCTGCTGGAAGATTTCGACCTGCATGTGCGGCGCGGCGAGCGCATCCTCATCACCGGCGATCCGGGGGTGTCGATCAGCCTGTTCAAGGCGGTGGCCGGCCTGTGGCCGTGGGGGCAGGGCGAGATCAGCCTGCCCGAGGGGCGCGACATGATGTTCCTGCCGCAGCGCCCCTTCCTGCCGGAAGGCACGCTGCGTTCGGTGCTGAGCTATCCGCATGAGGCGGACCACTACAGCACCGCCTGCCTGCATCGCTCGCTGGAATGCGCCGGCATCGCCTGGCTGGCGCCGCGCCTGGACGACAGCGAGGACTGGGGCCGCAGCCTGCCGCTGCGGGCGCAGCAGCGCCTGGGCATGGCGCGGCTCTTCCTGCAGCAGCCGGGCTGGGTGTTCATCGAGGAAGCCACCGACGCCTTCGACCTCAAGGACGAGGTGTGCACCATGGAAATGTTGCACCACGAACTGCCCAATTCCACCCTGCTCAACATCAGCCTGCACAACGGCCTGTTCCACTTCTACGACCGCAAGCTGGTGCTCAAGCGGCACCGGGAGGCGCAGCCGCTCCCCCGGGCCGAAGAAGAGCCGGCGCTACCGGAAGTCTGACGGCAGCCAGCCGCGTTCGACGCTGTCGCGGAAGCACCAGGCCGGCGTGGTCTCCGTCTTGTAGCTCCAGAAGAACCAGCCGAGGTATTTCTCGAAGGTCGCCAGCTGGCCGGCGGCATAGCCGCGGGTGGCGACGTTCTGCTGGAAGTCATCCATGTACTCCAGCGCGTGGTTGAACGGCCCTTCGGCCCACAGCGATACGACGCGCAGGTCCAGCCCCAGACTCCATTCGCCGCAGAAGGTGGGCAGGCCGAGTTCGGTGATGATCTCGTCCGCCTCCTGCTTCCACTCGCCGGTAGCCTTGCGGATGTGGCCGTAGATGTCCATGTCGATCTCGGCGCGATCGAAGCACTGGTAGCGGTGGATGTCGAAGATCACGTTGCGGTATTCCGGCTCCTGCATGAAGCCGAGGTATTCGCGGAAGGAGCGGAAACCGTCGTGGAACACCACCGCCACGCGCTCGGGCGGGCAGTGCTTGCGGATGCGCGCGTAGGCGGCCAGGTAATAGGCCTTGAGGTAGTCGGTCGGCACGTCCCAGCGCGGCTCGTTGAGCGCTTCGATGGCGTGCAGCGCGGGGTGGGCGCGGTAACGTTCGGCAAGGCGTTCGAGCACGTCGAGCGCATGCTCCAGGTATTCCGGCTTGGTGTGCCATTCGCACACGCCCATGATGCCGCCGTTGTCGAAACCGTTCTGGCAGCCGGGCGCGGCGTGCAGGTCCAGCACCACGTGCAGGCCGAATTCGCGCGCCCAGTCCATCGCGCGGTCCAGCACCTCGATGCCGCCGGTGACGAAGGGATGCGGGTTGCTGCCGTATTTCGGGTGATAGGGGTAGCCGGGGCCGAAAATCCAGTGGCCGACCGGAATGCGCACGGCGTTGATGCCGCGTTCGGCCAGCCAGGCGAAATCGTCGCGGGTGACGAAGCTGTTCCAGTGGCGTCGCAGCTTGTCGGTGGCGGCGCTGCCGAGCTCGGCGCACCAGGTGGTTTCGTCGGTGGCCTCCAGACCTTCGAACAAGCTGGGCACCATCCATTTTTCCAGCAGCAGCCAGCTTCCGAGATTGACGCCGCGCAGCTTCATGCCTGTCGCTTTCATTATTCGTCTCCCGTTTGTCTTGCCCCGGTTCATGCAGTGTGCAACGGCCGTGCGGCGCGGGGGCGCGTATCCTGTCACGGTCTGATGACAGCATACGCGCCCCCGCGTCCGGCGGGGAGCGGCGGCGGAGGCCGATCATGCAAAAGCGATGGTGGCGCGAGGCGGTGGTCTACCAGCTTTACCCGCGCAGCTTCATGGATGCCGACGGCGACGGCATCGGCGACATCCCCGGCATCCTCCAGCGGCTCGACTACCTGCAGTGGCTGGGCGTGACGGTGATCTGGCTGTGCCCGGTGTACCGCTCGCCGGACGACGACAACGGCTACGACATCAGCGACTACCGCGACATCGACCCGATGTACGGCAGCATGGCCGACTTCGACCGCCTGCTCGCCGAACTGCATCGCCGCGGCATGCGCCTGGTCCTCGACCTGGTGCTCAACCACAGCAGCGACCAGCACCCCTGGTTCCTCGAATCGCGCGCCGGGCGCAACAGCCCCAGGCGCGACTGGTACATCTGGCGCGACGGCCGCGATGGCGGACCACCCAACAACTGGGAGAGCATCTTCAAGGGGCCGGCCTGGCAGTACGACGAGGCCAGCGGCCAGTACTACCTGCACCTCTTCACCGCCCGCCAGCCCGACCTCAACTGGGACAACCCCGCGGTGCGCGAGGCGCTGTGCGAGATGGCGCGCTGGTGGCTGGACAAGGGCGTGGACGGATTCCGGCTCGATGCCGTCACCCACTTCAAGAAGGCGCCGGGGCTGCCGGATGCGCCCAACCCGCTGGGGCTGGCCTGCGCGCCGGCCTACGGCCAGCACATGTGCGTGCCCGGCCTGCTCGACTACATCGACCAGCTCGACCGCGATGTCTTTCACCGCTACGACATCATGACGGTGGGCGAAGCCAACGGCGTTTCCGCCTCCGACGCGCCACCTTGGGTGGGCGAGGACAACGCCGCCGGGCGCGGCCGGCTCGACATGCTGATCCACTTCGAGCACTGGAACCTGTGGTCCAGCCAGCCGCGCGCGGCACTCGACGTGCGTGCGCTCAAGACCATCCTCAGCCGCTGGCAGAAAGCGCTCGCCGGGCGCGGCTGGAATGCGCTCTACCTGGAAAACCACGACCTGCCACGGGTGGTGTCGCGCTGGGGCGATCCCGAACGCTACCGCAACGAAAGCGCCACCGCGCTGGCGGCGATGTACTTCCTGATGCAGGGCACGCCCTATCTCTACCAGGGCCAGGAGTTGGGCATGGCCAACACCCGCTTCGCCAGCCTGGCCGACTTCCAGGACCGCTACGCGCAGAACCGCATCGCCCAGATGCGCGCCGACGGCATGGACGACGCCGACATCCTCGCCGAGATGGCCATCACCGCGCGCGACAACTCGCGCACACCGATGCCCTGGGACGACGGCCCCAATGCCGGCTTCACCACCGGCACGCCGTGGTTGCCGCTGAATCCCGACTATCCCGAATGGAACGTCGCGCGCGAGCAGGCCGATCCGCGCTCGGTGCTCAACTTCTATCGGGAAATGATCGCCCTGCGTGCGGCCGAGCCGGCGCTGATTCATGGCCGTTACCGCCCGCTGCTGAAGACGCATCGGCAGATCTACGCCTACCTGCGCGTACACGAGGGCGTGCGCTTTGCCGTCATCTGCAATCTCAGCCCCAGCCCCGCGCACTACCGCCACCGCGGCTTCGCACTGCACGGTGACGGCCTGCTGCTGGCCAACTACCCGGTCGAAGCGCATGGCGAACTGCGGGCGCTGCGGCTGCGGCCGTTCGAGGCGCGGGTTTACCGGATTGGCGGCGATTGAGGAGGCGCCATCCCGACGTCCGCTCGGTCATGAGAGATGGATGTGGAAACCGGACTGGCCCGGTGCAAGCTCGGGCCGTAGCGTCAATTCCGGAACGAGGTAGTCGCCGGCGTTCTGCCGGCGGAAAGGAATGGGCGCCGTGCTCCACAGATCGTCCAGCCGCTGGCCGAGCGCCGCGCACACCGTCGGGAACGCTGCCTCGTCGATTCGGCTGGTCCGGTAGATCACATGCGGCGGCAGCACGTCGAAGCCGGGATAGAACAGGATGCCGTGCTGGATGGGGAACAGGATGTCGTCGATCGGCCCGTTGATGCCGCGTGGCTCGTAGTGCGACATCCAGCCGCCGGTCGTGACCACCAGCATGGCGCGCTTGCCGGCCAGCGTGCCTTCGCCGTAGCGGTCGCCCCAGTGCGTGTCGGAATGCTCGCCCACGCCATAGGCGAAGCCGTAGGCATACACGCGTTCGACCCAGCCCTTGAGCAGGGCCGGCATCGAGAACCACCACAGCGGGAATTGCAGGATGACAGCGTCCGCCCAGCGCAGCTTGTCCTGCTCGCGCAGGATGTCCGGACTCTGGGTGCCGTTCCGGAACGCCTGCATGGAATCCAGGGACGGGTCGAAGCGCGTGTCGGCCTGCCGCGCGGTATTGTCATCCGCATCCAGGGACGCCTTCCACTTCATGGCGTACAGGTCGGACACCGCAACGCGATGGCCTGCACGCTCCAGACGCTGGACGGCGAAGTCCTTGAGCGAGCCGTTCAAGGACTGTGGTTCGGGGTGGGCATAGACGAGAAGGACGTTCATGGCTGGGGGCTCCGTCAGGGAATGAGCGCACGATAGGTGTGCCTGAGATATTCTTGAAATGAATTCCTCGAATATCTGGTATTGCCATGAGCAATTCGCTAAGCCGTCTCGACCTGAACCTGCTGGTTACGCTCGACACCTTGCTGACCGAGCACAACGTCACCCGCGCCGCCGAATGCCTGCATCTGGCGCAGCCAACGGTGAGCGTGCAGCTTGCGAAGTTGCGGGAACTCTTCGGCGATCCGCTGCTGCTGCCCGGCCCGCGGGGCATGCGGCCTACCGCCCGCGCCGATGAATTACGCGAGCCGCTGCGGCAGGCGCTGCAAGCACTGGCGCAGGCGGTCGCACCTTCCACGCCCTTCGATCCCGCACAGGCCAGCAATACCTGGCGGGTGGCGGCGTCGGATTACGGTGAATCCACGATCCTGCTGCCGGCGCTGGCCGGGCTGCGGTCGGCCGCACCGGCGGCGAGGTTGGCGATCCTGGAACTGAATCCGCCGATGCTGGCGCGGCAGGCCGAGCAGGGCGGCATCGATCTGGCCTTCCACATCAGCGCGGAAGCGCCGCCCGCTTTGCGGCGCAGGTCGATGTTCACCGAGCGCTATGTGCTGGCCGGCCGCGCCGGGCATCCCCGCTTGAAGCGGCGCCCGACGCTGGCGCAGTTCTGTGAACTGGATCACGTCATCGTGTCACCGGACGGCGGCGGCTTTCACGGTGTGACGGATACCGCATTGACCGCGCTGGGAATGACACGAAGGGTGGTGCTGTCGGTGCCGCACTTCCTGTTCCTCGGTGCGGTGCTGAGCAGCACCGATCTGGTGGCCCTGGTGCCGTCGCGCCTGGTGCGCGGTAATCCCGCGCTGCAGGTGGTAGAGCCGCCGCTGGAGGTGCCGGGCTTCGAAATGCTCATGCTCTGGCATGAACGCGTCCACCGCGACCCGGCGCACCAATGGCTGCGCGAGCACATCGTCAGGTCGGTAAGCGTGTAGGTCGCTATTCCGAGGCTGCTTGCACTATCAAGGGCTTCAGCATGGCCACGCTCGGCCGCCCCTCAGGCATCGGGCGCAAGGCGCCGGTCTGTGGCGGCGTTCGCGGATGTAAAGAGCATCGTGCCGGGATGGCGAGGCGCTATTGCGTGACATCTGTCATTACCGGAGGTGCCTGTATCGGGCACCATGCAACTATCGATAATCCCATAGGCATGATGCTTCGTGAGTGTCATGTCGCGGAACGGGTTTGCGATGGCTGGCTGGCTCAGGAGGCGCTGTCTTAGGCGAGTGCCGATCTATGGATGAATGGATGTATGGATGTTCGCGAAGTTGTCGGAAATTACCGGAATGAGGCGGTAATCGTCGCGTGGCTGCTTATCAGTCAGGCGGTGATGCAGCTGGTGTTGCGAGGATATTTCGCCGACGAGCTGGCGCTTCTGGCCGATGTACTCCAGGGATATGTGCCAACTCTGCGCCGAATGGAAAACGACGCGCTTTTCAGTGTCGCGGCAGCGAAATCTCAGGCTGCATTGATGGTGTGCCTGATACCCGTCGTGTTTGCGACGTACTTCGTCGTCAGGGGCGATGAGGTGTTCGCTAGTGTCCGGAAGAGGGGCGTGGAAAATACCGCCGTATTCATGGTTTTCTATACCGTGCTTATTCTCGCGTTG
The DNA here is from genome assembly GCF_006496635.1 of Azoarcus sp. DD4. NCBI lineage: Bacteria > Pseudomonadati > Pseudomonadota > Betaproteobacteria > Rhodocyclales > Zoogloeaceae > Azoarcus > Azoarcus sp. DD4. Next base: position 3,214,668 of record NZ_CP022958.1, on the reverse strand, counting down.
GCTTTCCTGGGGTTGAACGTCAGAGGGCCCGGTCGGCTGTTCGAAAGCACTCCTGCGGGCTTTTCATTGTTGTCGGCCCAATTTTCCCTGTTTGTCGGGCATTACTTCAGGGCAGTCGTTGCGGTTGTGTTCGGTAGATGAAATCTCAATCGAGGACGAGTGGGATTGACCTGCTCCGGGCTTTTCGGACCATCTGAAACTAAGAGGATGGCTTCCAGGAGGAAGAGGAAGTCATGCGCAAGAGCCGTTTTACCGAAGAACAGATGGTCAAGATCCTGCGGGAGGCGGATCGCTCGCCGGTCGCGGAGGTTTCGAAGAAGCACGGCGTGAGCGAGCAGATGATTTACACGTGGCGCAAGCGCTTCGGTGCCATGAACTCGGATGAGGTCAACAGCAGTGTTTGGGATTTTAATATTGGGAGGTAGTGCTTGATGAGGAGAATAGGGGGATACGATTTATTTTGCCGAGATATAAGAAAGGGTGTTGATTGGTACGTCAACCGATCTGTTGAAATTAATGAGTGCGTTGGAATCCTGTCTTTGTTTGGATGGATTGGAGTCTATCTTTTTGCATATTTTTTTTCGGTGGTCTGCCAGAAAATGTCATTAAAATAGTTGCGCTGTTTTCTATGTTGGGTCTTATTGTTTCCTTGAGTATATATATCCGGGTGCAAGGCCGCGTATTGGGTGGTGATGTCAGCTATGACAATATTCAGATTGTTGTTTGCAATGCTTGGGCTTCGGGGGACGTTAGTATTAGGAGAATGTGTGTTCTGTTCGCGCTTTCTAGATTAATGAATGCATTCTTCGGTGGTATGGCTTGCGCATCTGTGTTCCTCCTGGTTGGTAAGGGAGGTGTATGAAATTAGCATTGTCTGTGTCGGGGAAGCGGCTACTCTAGCGAATAATCTCAATGTGATGATGCAATGGTGATGTCGTTCTTAGTATTTCTCCGGGCTGTGTGATGCCGGGGCATGCAATTTTATAGAAATTCTGATTTTTATTGGGGTGATCTAGAGGTGAGAGTCTTCCGTTACCCGAGTGTTTTGGATTTTGCAATTCCTTCTATCGCTTATTTTTTTTTCAGGAAGATAGTGGTCTTGAGTTTGTCATTATTTTGATTTTTCTTGCATGCGTAAGGTATCTACTCGCTTTTGTGTGGTTTGGTGCCTACCAAGAGAGGTCAAGTGATGGGGTTAAGAAGCAATTTGTTCTTGTGATGGTTTCAGCCTTCTCTGCTTATGTATGGCGGGAGGGTGGGTTTGCATTGATGGTGTCGATCTATTTTTTTGCTGTGTGGATTCTAGAACTAGTGTCTGGTTTTCTGTTGAGAGGCAAGAAACGAGCTTGAGTGATAGTGAGCCAGAGCGGCTTTCGGGCCTGGCAGGGCGGCGCCACACCGGACCGCAGACGACTGACCGACGGCCAGGCGTTGGTTCTGATCCGCACGATTCACCAAGAGGTTCGGCAGGCGTACGGCGCCAGGCGCATTCACGCCGAGTTGCGTGGGCGTGACTACCGGATCGGTTTGCCGCGCATCGAACGCCTGATGCGTGAGAACGGCATCCGGGCGCGGCACAAGCGGCATTACAAGGCGACGACGGACTCCAGGCACAGCCTGCCCGTGGCGGCATGTGCTGGATCGCCACTTCGCACCTGAAGCCCCGAATCGCGTGTGGACGGGCGACATCACCTACATCGCCGCGGCTGTATCTGGCAGTTGTGATCGATCTGTTCAACCGCGAGGTGATCGGTTGGTCGATCAAGTCGCGGATGACGACCGACCTGCTACTCGATGCGCTGTCGATGGCGTGGTTCCGCCGTCGGCCCGAACCCGGGGTGCTGTTTCACTCTGACCGCGGAAGCCAATGCGCTAGTCATGCTTACCAGGCCTGCCTGGCTACCTACGGCATGCGCAGATCGATGTCGCGCAAGGGCAACTGCTGGGACAACGCCCCGACCGAGAGCTTCTTCAACAGCCTTAAGAACGAGCAGGTTCATGGCGTGAGCTATGCGACTCGCAACGAAGCCACGAGTGATTTGTTCCAGTACATCGCCGTGTTCTACAACCGGAGCCGCCGCCACTCCACCTTGGGATATCTGTCACCGACCACGTTCCTTCAGAACTGGATCGAACGGCAGGATCAGCAGGAAATGACTGCATGAAGGCGACTGCTTAGAAGGCGGAAAACGTAGGGCACCTCACCTTCGTGCTGGCGCTGCTCGCGGCCCTGCGGATGAAGCCCCGGCTAGCGCGCGACGCCAGGCCCTAGGCCCGGACAAACGAACAACCCGGCTATCGACGTGTTGCCTGCCGGGCGCCAACGGAAGGGTCAATGTTCCGTTCTTCGGCGTCACCGGGTCGGAGGTCGCAGGGCGAACACGCAGTGTTCCTTCCCACGTCCTTGTCCTTTATCGTCTGATAACCGGGCTGCACTCCGGTTATAGGACAGCGCAGGGGCGGGGGCAACCGCGATTTTCGAGCGTGCCGCCGGGGCTCCACGTTGTGCTCGACGACGCGCGGCGGAGGCCGCTTCAGCCCTCGTTCGCCGGCGGCGTGCAGCGGGCGATTTCGTCGGCGGTGGTGTTGCCGGCGGCGACGTGGCGGGCGCCGGCGAGGCGCAGCGGCTGCATGCCTTCGCGCACCGCCTGTTCGCGGAAAGGGGCGAGGTCCATGCCGGGCTGGACCATGCGGCGCAGGGCGGGCGACATCACCAGCATCTCGTGGATGCTGGTGCGGCCCATGTAGCCGGTCATGCGGCATTCGAGGCAGCCCTTGGGGCCTTTAGCGTGCTGCGGCACCGGCGCCTTCCACGGCTTCACCAGGTCGTTCCATTCTTCTTCGGACGGCGGCGTCGGCTGCTTGCAGTGCGGGCACAGCGTGCGCGCCAGACGCTGGGCGAGCACACCGAGCAGGGTGGAGCGGATCAGGTAGGGCGGCACGCCGAGGTCCATCAGCCGGGTGATGGCGGTGGGGGCGTCGTTGGTGTGCAGGGTGGACAGCACCAGGTGGCCGGTCAGCGCGGCCTGCACCGCCATCTCGGCGGTTTCGAGATCGCGGATCTCGCCCACCATGATCACGTCCGGGTCCTGCCGCAGCAGGGTGCGCACGCCGCTGGCGAAGTCGAGCCCGATGTTGTGCTGCACCTGCATCTGGTTGAGGTGGGGATAGATCATCTCGATCGGGTCTTCCACCGTGCACACGTTCATCTCGGGCGTGGCGATTTCCTTGAGGGTGGAATACAGCGTGGTGGTCTTGCCCGAGCCGGTGGGGCCGGTGACGAGGATGATGCCGTGGGCCTGCTGGTAGAGGCCGCGCCAGCGCAGTTCGTCGTCGCGGCCGAAGCCGAGGTCGGCGAAGGACTTGAGCTGCAGGCTGGGGTCGAAGATGCGCAGCACCAGCTTTTCGCCGAAGGCGGTGGGCATGGTGGACAGGCGCAGCTCGATCTCGTCGCCCTTGGGCGAGCGCGTCTTGATGCGGCCGTCCTGCGGGCGGCGCTTCTCCACCACGTCCATGCGGCCCATCAGCTTGACGCGGTTGGTGATCGCGGCCATCACCGGCGGCGGCGTCTGGTAGACCAGGTGCATCACCCCGTCGATGCGGAAGCGCACATTGCAGATCTCGCGCCGCGGCTCCATGTGGATGTCGCTCGCGCGCTGCTCGAAGGCGTATTGCAGCAGCCAGTCCACGATGTGCACGATGGCCTGGTCGTTGGCATCGAGCGATTTCTTGCTGCCCAGCTGCACCAGCTGTTCGAAGTTGCCGATGCCGGTGGGAATGTCCTGGTGCTTGTCGGTGGCCTGCCGGAGCGAACGAGCCAGGCTGTAGAACTCGGCGAGGAAGCGCAGGATGTCGGCCGGGTTGGACAGCACGCGGTGGATGCGGATGCGCAGCACCTGCTCCAGTACCGATACCCATTCGGTCTCGTAGGGTTCGGCGGTGGCGATGGTGACTTCGTTGCCTTGTACCGCCACCGGCAGGATGCCGAAACGGGTGGCGTAGGCATGCGATACCAGACCGCATACCGAGGACACGTCGATCTTGAGCGGGTCGATGTGGAAGTAGGGCACGCCGGTCTGCCCGGCCAGCCATTCGGTCAGCACCTCGGTGGTGAGCACGTCGTGCGGCGCCACTGCGCGCACCAGCCGGCGTTCGCCGATGAGCTGCAGCGGATGCAGGTCGTTGCGGCTGCGCATGCGCAGCACGGCCAGCGTGTCGTCGCGATCCTTGCGGGCGATCTGGCCGGCGGCGAGCAGGTCGTCGAGGATGCTTTCGGCGCTGAGGCGGGGACGGGCGGCGGGGGAGAGCTGGGTGGTCATCGGCAGTGCGGGCAAGGTGCCGCGATGCGGCGGAATCGGAGCAGCGGCAGGCTAGCGCATGCGCATGGCCCGGCTCAAGTGCGATGACGGATACAAACGGCATCGCCGGCGATGGTACGCCAGACGGCAGCGCGCAGGCGCGGCGCGGTTTTTGCGGGCGCTCGCCGCCTCGGATTGTTGGCGTTCCGGTACCGCGCCGATAACTGCCTACACATCGCCGACGAAAACCGGGAACGGACCGTGCCATTCCTTCATCGATCCCGGCTTCGTCGGCCGATGCGGACTACAGCAGGCGGAAGGCCAGGATTGCCACCAGCGTCGGCGGCAGCGCCGAGAACAGCAGGCCGAGCGGATTGACCGCTTCCTCGTCGAAGTTCTTGCGCAGGATGGACATGCCGGCCGGGTTGGGCGCGTTGGCGATCACCGTGAGGCCGCCGCCGGTCACCGCGCCGGCCACTACTGCCTGCTTGAATTCGACGCTCAGTCCATCCACCAGCGAGGCGAGGTAGGTCAGCGCCGCGTTGTCGGTGATGGCGGTGAGCGCGGTGGCGCCGAAGTACACCGTGGTCGCGTCCATCTGCGTCAGGATGGGCTGCAGCCACCAGGCCTGCTGCCCGCCCAGCACCACCAGGCCGGCGAGGAAGAAGGCCACCATCAGGCCTTCGCGCAGGATCAGCCTTTCCTGGTAGCGCGGGTAGGCGGTGGCCAGGCCCATGAACAGCAGGAAGACGCCGAGGAAGACCGGCGGATGGTGGGCGAAGGCCACGATCAGGAACAGCAGGAAGAGATGCACGCCCACCATGGTCAGCGGCACCTCGCGGCCGGCACCCACTTCGGCCGGCGGCAGCTTGCGCAGTTCCTGCTGGAAGATCAGCGTGAGGGCGAGGGTGTTCACCACGACCGCGACCGCCGCCTTCCAGCCGAAGTGCGACAGCATGTAGAGCGAATCCCAGTTCCAGGTGGTGGCCACCATCAGCACCGGCGGCGCGGCGAAGTTGGTGAGCGTGCCGCCGATGGAGACGTTCACGAACAGCGTTCCGATGGTGGCATACATCAGCCGGCTGGAGATGCCCTGGCTGTAGTAGCGCTCGCGCAGCATCAGCGCTGCCAGCGTCATTGCCGCCGGTTCGGTGATGAAGGAGCCGAGCAGCGGCACCACCGCCATGATGGTGAAGAACACCGCCACCGGTTCGGCCAGCGGCAGACTGCGCGCGGCGATGCGCACGATGGCCGATGCAAACTGCATCACCGGTTTGCTGGCGGCCACCACCATGATGGCAAACACGAACATCGGTTCGGTGTAGTTGCGGGTGTCGAGGTATTCGACCGCGGCGTCCTTGCCGACGGCGAAGCCCATGAAGACGATCAGGACGATGGCCCAGAAGCCGAACACCGCTTCGACCTCGCCGAGCAGGTGCCACAGGCCGGCATGTTTGGGCCGGGTATGCGCGAGGTGCTCGAAGAACTTGGTGGAGAAGGTGTGCACGATGGCGAGCGCGAAGAGCGTCGCGCCGACGAGCTGGATGGTCGTTGGATTCATGCGTTTCCTGGCAATCGGGGTGAGTGGGAGCGGGCTGCGCCGCAGCCGGTGGGTTGCAGCGTGCGGGCGTTACGGGGAGATACGGCGCTGGCGGGTGCGGGCGGCTCGCGCGGTGGCGGGCGCAGCCGGCCGCGTGCAATGCAGGGCGACAGGGCGAGGGCAGCCGGCGCAGGGCGCGCGCTTGCGGCGGGCGGGGCGGGGTCGGCGGAGGGCTGCAGGCGCAGCCGGACCTGGAGGGCGAGGTGTCGGTTCACGGGCGTACTCATGCACCGTGCGGCGGCCCGACCGACACGAGAAACCTGTTCGCCCGACAAGCGCCGAACGAACACCCGGGGCGAAGCTTACACAAGCCGGGGGGCATTCACCAAGCGCGACGGCCGCGGGGCGGGGCGCCGCTCACAGATCCGGCCAGGCGCGTTCGATCAGCAGGGCAGCCGCCGGGGTGGCGTCGAGCAGGCCGGCCACCTGACCGCGGCGGCGGTCGAAGCGGCTGGCGATGAAGGCGTCCGCCACTGCCTGGGGCGCGTGGCGCAGCAGCAGGCAGGCCTGGGCGATCAGCACCAGTTGCATGGCGACGCAGCGCGCCTGCCATTCGTTGTCGGCGGCTGCGCGCAGGGCACTGGCGAGGGTATGCAGCGCGGTGGCCAGAACGGGTTCGCCGGCGCAGGTGTCGCCGAAGTCGCGCAACAGCAGCGCCGCGCCTTCGGGATCGCGGGCCAGGGCGCGCAGCACGTCCAGGCACATGACGTTGCCCGAGCCCTCCCAGATGGAATTGACCGGCGCCTCGCGGAACAGCCTCGCCATCGGGCCGTCCTCGACGTAGCCGTTGCCGCCCCACACCTCCATGCACTCCCCGGTAAAGGCGACCGCACGCTTGCAGATCCAGAATTTGGCCGCCGGGACGAGGATGCGGCGCCAGGCGCGGGCCAGGGCGCAGCGTTCGGCGCCTGCGTCGGGCGTGTTGCCGCTGTCGGTGTCGACCGTCGCGGCCAGCCGCATCGCCAGCATCGTCGCCGCTTCGCATTCCAATGCGAGGTCCGCGAGCAGGTTGCGCATCAGCGGCTGGTCGATCAGGGTGTGGCCGAAGCTGCTGCGGTGGCGGGCGTGGTGCAGGGCTTCGACCAGCGCGCGCCGCATCAGGGCGGTGCTGCCGAGCACGCAGTCGAGCCGGGTCTGCGCCGCCATCTCGATCAGCGTCGGAATACCGCGTCCGGGCTCGCCGATCAGGGTGCCGACCGCGTCCTGGAATTCCACTTCGCCCGAGGCGTTGGAGCGGTTGCCGAGTTTGTCCTTGAGCCGCTGGATGCGCACCGCGTTGCGGCGGCCGTCGTCCAGCCAGCGCGGCACGAAGAAGCAACCGAGCGTGTCGTCCTCGGTACGCGCCAGCACCAGGTGGGCGTCGCAGGTCGGCACGGAGAAGAACCATTTATGGCCTACCAGCGCGTAGTCGCGGCTGCGGCCGCTGCCGTCCAGCGGCCGGGCGCGGGTGGTGTTGGCGCGCAGGTCGGAGCCGCCCTGCTTTTCGGTCATTCCCATGCCCAGCGTGATAGAGCGCTTGGCCGCCAGCGGCAGGTCGCGGCCGTCATAGTCGCGCGTGGCGAGCTTGTCGGCCAGCGCGGCGTAGAGCGCCGGCTCGCGCCGCAGTACCGGGATGGCGGCGAAGGTCATCGTCACCGGGCACAGCGAGCCGGCCTCTACCTGGCCATGCAGGAAGAAGCTGGCGGCGCGTGCCACGTGCACGCCGGCACCCGGCTCCGTCCAGGCAGCGCCGTGCACGCCGTCGGCGTAGAGCAGTCCCATCAGGCTGTGCCAGGCGGGGTGGAAGTCGATCCGGTCGACGCGGTGGCCAAGCCGGTCGTGGGTCTGCAGCACCGGCGGGTGCCGGTTGGCGAGTTCGGCCAGACGCTGCGTCTCGGCACGCCCCAGACGTTCGCCCTGCGCCTCCAGCGCCGGCACCCGCCAGGCGGCGCCTTCGCGCACCACCGCTTCGCGCAGCACGGTGTCGGTGGCGAAGAGGTTGTAGTCGATTAGATCCGGGACCTGGTTGAACACCTCATGGGTTTCCCACATGGTTCCTCCAGCGGGCGGGTTTTCGGATGGCACGCCGGGCGCGCCGCGGGCTTCAACCGAAACGGACGCAATAGATGGGCGGCAGATGGGCCGACACGCACTGCCAGCGTCCGCCGCCGTCTTCCGAGATCCACAGCGCGCCGGTGGTCGAACCCATCGCCAGGGTCTCGCCGCTGTCATCCACCGCCAGTCCGTGGCGATAGACGAGGTCGTAGCCGGGGGCCGGGGGCAGGCCTTCCGACAAGGCTTCGAAGCTGGCGCCGCCGTCGCGGCTGCGGGTGACCACCAGCCGGCCTTCGACCGGGATTCGGCATTCGTCCTTCACCGCCGGCACGAACCAGGCGGTGTCGGGCCGCAGCGGGTGCGCCGCCACCGTGAAACCGAAGCTGGACGGCTGCGCCACCGCGTCTTCCCAGTGATGACCGGCGTCGACCGAGCGGAAGATGCCGTTGTGGTGTTGCACCCACATGACCTCGGGCTGGGCGGCACACTGGACCAGGCGGTGCGGATCCTGGATGGTCGGGTCGTCGCGCCGCTCGGGCGGCATGTAGTCGGCGTGCATGCCGAGCGTGGTGCAAGTCCAGTGTTCGCCGCCGTCGTCGGTCTGCCACACGCCGCCGCAGGAGACGGCGACGGTGAGGTGGCGGCTGTCGCGCGGATCGACGCAGATCGAGTGGATGCCGGGGTAGTCGTAGCCGCCGCCGAACCACAGGGCGCGCTCCGGGCGGTCCCACAGCGGACGGTTCAGCGTCCAGCTGTCGCCGCCGTCGGCCGAGCGGAACAGACCGCCCGGGATGGTGCCGGCCCACAGCACGCCGGCCTCGTCGGCGCCGCCAGCTTCCAGCGACCAGATCTGCTGCAGCGACCAGGGGGCCGCCGGCGGCTGGTCGGGCGTGGGCGGTGGCGGCGGGTCGGCGGTTTCCGGCTGGGGCGGATAGACCGGCACCGCGCAGGCCTCCCAGTGCGCGCCGCCGTCGCGGCTGCGCCACAGCTTGACGCCGAAGTGTCCGAGGTTGAGCGCGGCGTAGAGCGTGCCGTCGCGCGGATCGGCCAGCGCCATGCTGACCGGTTCGCCGATGAAGTGGGGGGCCGTCAGCTGCCAGCCGCCGGCCCTGCGATGGAGGATGAAGAGGCCCTTGCGGCTGGCGACGAGCAAGCGATCGTTCATGACATGCGCCTCCCTTGGGGTGCCTCAGCCGCCGGACAGCGCCTGGGCCACGTAAATTTCAGCGTCGATGGGGACGGCCTCGTCCAGCCGGCGCCGGTCGCGCAGCGCGACGCCGTCGATGAACACGGCGACGTGGCGGCGCAGGCCGCCCTGGTCGTCGAGCAGGTAGCCGCGCAGCATCGGCTGCAGCGCGAACACGCTGGCCAGCGCCTCGCCCACGGTGGGCGCGTCGACCTCGCAGGCCGGGCAGGCTACGTGGCGCTGGATGGCGGGGGCGATGACGACACGCGGCATGGCGGGCACCGGCGGGGCGATGACTGCAGTGTAGGAAATTCCGCCGGATTATTCCTCCGGCGTGCCGGCGATTTCGTTGGTCTTGGCCGCCATGATGAAATCGTTCTCGTGCAGGCCCCGTATTTTCTTGGTCTGCCACGACACCGTGGCACGCCCCCAGCCGAAGCTGATGTCGGGATGATGGCCCTCGTCCTCGGCGAGCTGGCTGACATCGACCACGAAACGCAGCGCGCTGCGGTAATCGCGGAAATTGAAATGGCGCTCTATCCGGCGGCCGTCGTCGGCCAATGCCCAGCCGGGCGCATGGCTGAGATAGCGCTCGGCTTCGCTGCGGTCCAGGGCAGGCATGCCACCCTGGCAGGGGGTGCAGGTCCGGGTGGAGAGTTCGTCGCGCATGGGGAACCTCGCCTTCGTTCGCAAAGTTGAAAGAAGACAACAGGTCCGATCCGCGCGCGCTACCGCCGGCCTGAAGGGACGACGAGGCCTTGCGGCCCCCTTTCGGGCGGGCTGCCGCGGCGCAGGTGGCGCACGCGGTCGTGACCGGCTGATGCGTCGGGGAGGCGGTGTCAAAGGAGAACCGCCGTGCCCCATGGCTGTAGACAGCGTGCGTGGCAAGGGTTCTGGCGAGTTTTGCCGATGTTGCTGGTGCGTTCGCGCTCGGCCGCGCTCCTGCCGCCGGGTCGGGCTGTTTCAATTTGGGCAAAATGAAAACCCGCGCGCCGGCGGATCGCGACCTACAAAGAGGGAAGCGGACGGGCCGCAGCACTGCCGCGCGCCACCAGCCAGGAGGAAGTCGATGCCGTACATGCTGTTGATCATGGAACCGACCGGGCAGCGCAAGACGCGGACCGAGGACGAGGGGCGCGCGCTCTACCAGCGCATGCTGGACTTCGGCGCCGACCTCGAGGCGCGTGGCCTGTTGCTGGCGACAGAGTCGCTGCACTCCGACGCGGAAGGTGTGCGGGTCCAGGTGCGCGAAGGCAGGCGCATGGTCATGGACGGACCGTTTTCCGAAGCCAAGGAGATGGTCGGCGGCTTCTTCCTGCTCGCCTGCGAATCGCGTGCCGAGGCGGTGGAGATCGCCGCGGCCTGCCCGGCGGCCGAGTGGGCGACGGTCGAAGTGCGGGCCTTCGGACCCTGCTACGCCGGCTGATAAGAAATATTTTCGGCGGCGTGTCGATTGCGCTGCGCGCCGTTCGACGTAGGGATGAGCAGGGCACAGTCCTGCCAAGCGTCCGGCACGCCGTGCCGGAGCTCAAGCCCAAGGAGACGAACCATGCTGGTCCAGCCCTATCTGTTCTTCGACGGTCGCTGTGAAGAGGCGATCAACTTCTACCGCGACGCGCTCGGCGCCCAGGTGTCGATGCTGATGCGTTTCAAGGAAAGTCCCGAACCGCCGCCGCCCGGCGCGGTGGCGCCCGGCTCCGGCGACAAGATCATGCACGCCGCCTTCACCATCGGCGACACCACGGTGATGGCCTCCGACGGCGGCTGCAGCAGCCAGACCGAGTTCAAGGGCTTCTCGCTGTCGATCACGGTGGACGACGCGGCCGCCGCCGACCGCGTGTTCACTGCCCTCGCCGACGGCGGCCAGGTACAGATGCCGCTGGGCCAGACCTTCTTCTCGCCGCGCTTCGGCATGGTGGTCGACCGCTTCGGCGTCGGCTGGATGGTGATCGTGCCGGGGCAGGCCTGAGACCCGGGGAGGAGGACGAGGATGAACATGAATATCGAAGCAGGCGAGGAACACCGCTGGCTGCAGCGGCTGGTGGGTGAGTGGCGCTACGCGTGCGAAATGGCCTGCGAGCCCGGCCAGCCGGCGCAGATCTGCGAGGGCAGCGAGCGGGTGCGCAAGCTGGGCGAGCTGTGGGTGCTGTGCGAAGGCGAGGGCGACATGCCCGACGGCGGCCGTGCCGCGATGCTGATGACGCTCGGCTTCGACCCGCAGCGCGGCCGCTTCGTCGGCAGCTGGATCGGCTCCATGATGACCTGGATGTGGCGCTACGACGGCCAGCTCGACGCCGGACGCCGGGTGCTGACGCTGGACACCGAGGGGCCGAGCTTCACCGCCGAGGGCAAGCTCGCGAACTACCAGGACATCATCACGCTGGGCGACGACGGCCAGCGCACGCTCACTTCGCGGGTGCAGGGCGAGGACGGCGAATGGCGCCCGATCATGAGCGCCCAATACACCCGCATTGCTTAGGAGGAAGACCATGCGCTTCATGATCATCGTCAAGGCAACCAGGGACTCGGAGGCCGGCGTCATGCCCGGGGAAAAGCTGCTCGCCGAGATGGGCGCCTACCACGAGGAACTCGCCAGGGCCGGCGTGCTGCTCGACGGCACCGGCCTGAAGCCGAGCTCGGCGGGCTGGCGGGTGCGTTACCACGGCAAGGAACGCAGCGTGATCGACGGGCCCTTCACCGAATCCAAGGAGCTGATCGCCGGCTATACCCTGATCCAGGTGAAGTCGCGCGAGGAGGCGCTGGAATGGACGCGGCGCTTTCCCAACCCGGTGGGCGAGGGCATGGACGCCGAGATCGAGGTGCGCCAGCTCTTCGAACTCGACGACTTCGGCCCGAGCGAGGCGGTAGACCGGATGCGCGAGATCGGCATGGGTACGGCGGGCTGACCGGGTCCGATGGGGAGCGAAACCCATTGCAGCATCGAAGCGATCTGGCGGATAGAGGCGGCGAAGATCATCGCCGCGCTCACCCGCCGGGTGCGCGACGTCGGCCTGGCCGAGGAGCTGGCGCAGGATGCGCTGGTGGCGGCGCTCGAGCAGTGGCCGCGCGATGGCGTGCCGGTCAACCCGGCCGCCTGGCTGATGGCTGCGGCCAAGCACCGCGCCATCGACCACTTCCGCCACCGCGCGCTGCACGAGCGCAAGGAAGCCGAGCTGACCTGGGAGATCGAGGCCCAGCTGGCGGACGGCGCACCGCCGGCACCGGGGGCCTCGCTGGAAGACCCGGTGGGCGACGACCTGCTGCGGCTGGTCTTCATCGCCTGCCATCCGGTGCTGTCGCGTGAGGCGCGGGTGGCGCTCACCTTGCGCCTGCTCGGCGGTCTTACCACCGACGAGATCGGCCGCGCCTTCCTGGTGGCCGAGCCGACTGTCGCCCAGCGCATCGTGCGTGCCAAGCGCAGCCTGGCCGAGGCGCGGGTGCCCTTCGAGGTGCCGGAGGCGGGCGAGTTGGCCAAGCGGCTGTCGTCGGTGCTGGAGGTGATCTACCTCATTTTCAACGAAGGCTATTCCGCCACCGCGGGCGACGACTGGACGCGGCCCGAACTGTGCGGCGAGGCGCTGCGGCTTGGCCGCATCCTCGCCGGGCTGATGGCGGACGAGCCGGAAGTGCATGGTCTGGTGGCGCTGATGGAGATCCAGGCTTCGCGCCTGCACGCGCGGCTCGGACCCGACGGCGAACCCGTCCTGCTGATGGACCAGAACCGCGCACGCTGGGACCGCCTGCTGATCCGCCGCGGCCTGGCCGCGCTGGCCCGGGCCGACGCGCTCGGCGGCGCCTATGGGCCGTACGCGCTGCAGGCCGCCATCGCCGCCTGCCATGCGCGCGCCGCCGATGCAGCGCAGACCGACTGGGTGCGGATCGCGGCGCTCTACGACGCGCTCGCCCAGCTCACGCCTTCGCCGGTGGTGGAACTCAACCGCGCAGTGGCGCTGGCGATGGCCTTTGGTCCCGCGGCCGGGCTGGATGTGGTCGATGCGCTCGCCGACGAGCCTGCGCTGCGCCACTACCATCTGCTGCCCAGCGTGCGCGGCGATCTGCTGCAGCGGCTGGGGCGCGATGCCGAGGCCGCGGTCGAGTTCCGGCGCGCCGCCACGCTCACCCGCAACCTGCGCGAACGCAATCTGCTGCTGGACCGCGCGCGACGCTGCGCCGGCCTCTGAGGGGCATCGCAGCGGGTCGGCAAGGCGCGGGTCATGAATCCGCATGGCTACGGCATCGGCAGTCGCCTATATCGAGATCAGGGGAATATTCCGATCGTGTGGGGCGATGCCATGGACGCCAGCAAACAGAAGAAACCGCGCGCCGAGCGCGGGCCGCGCAGTTTTGCCGATGTGCTGCGCATGGAGCGTCGGTGCAATGCGCGCGCCCGCAAGGCGCAGGGCATCGCCTCGGGCGGGGAGTGGGGGCTGGCGCTGTCCGGCGGCGGCGTGCGCAGCGCCACCTTCTGCCTCGGCGTGCTGCAGTGGCTGGTACGCAGCCGGCGCATCGCCGATTTCGACTACCTGTCCACGGTGTCGGGCGGCGGTTATATCGGCGGTTGGCTGGTGGCGCTGCTGCACCGCTTCGGCAGCCTCGACCGGCTTACCGCTTGGCGGCTCGACGCCAGCGTCGCCTACCTGCGCCGCTACAGCAACTACCTGACGCCGCACGCCGGGCTGTTCTCGCTCGACGCCCTGGCCGGCGCGGCGATCTACCTGCGCAACCTGCTGCTCAACGCGGCGATGCTGGTGGCGGTGCTGTCGGCCGCGCTGTTCGCGCCGATACTGCTGTCGGCGCTGACGGCGGCGCTGGTGGGCTATGGCCATCATGTCGCGGCCTGGCTGGCGGCGGTGCTGTTCCTGTGGGTGGCCTTCTGGGTGGGCTACGCCGGGCCCAGCAGCACGCCGCCGCGCAGCCGCTTCCGGCGCGAGCACTTCGCCGGGCTGGCGATCTCGCTGCCGCTGCTGCCCGCCTTCCTGCTCGAAGCGCACGGCCTGATGGCCTACAGCCGCAGCATGGCCGGGGTGCCGGCCAGCGGCGTGCTGGGGAGTTTCGTCCTCGCCGGGGCCGTCGCTTACGGCGTGTTGTCGCTGGTGGCCTACCTGGCCTGGAGCAAGGCCCGCTACGGCCGCTTCTTCGTCAGCGCCCAGACGGCCGAGGCGCAGCGCAAGCGCGAGCTGCTCGATTCGCCCGAAGCCTTCTCGCTGAGGATCTTCGCGCAGCATGCGCTGTTCACCCTGCTGGCAGGCAGCCTGGGTGGCGCGATGCTGTGGGTCATCCAGCATTACCTGGCCGGCTGGCTGGCGACTGCGCCGCCGACCGGTACGCCGGGGTTCGCCAGCCTGCTGCCGCAGCTTTACCAGGCCGACCCGCAGGCCTCGCACGTGATCGCTGCGCTGCTGGTGAGTCCGGCGATGTTCCTGGCGGGCTTCTGCACCCTGGCCATCCATGTGGCGGTGTGCCGGCGCCTGCTGACCGAGCACGACCGCGAATGGAGCGCGCGCTGGATCGCCGCCGGCGGACGTCTGCTGCTGCTGTGGTGGAGCGCCTGCCTGCTGGCGGTGGCAACGCCACCGCTGGTGCATGCAGCCGGCAAGATAGGCTGGGGCGCGCTGCTGGCCTGGCTGGCCGCGAGCGGGATGACGGCGCGTTTCGCCAACGCGCTCAATGCACCGCCCACGGCAGGCGGCGGGGTCAAGCGCCGGCTGCTGGTTGCGCTCGGGCCCTATGTATTCGTGGCCGGTGCGCTGGTGCTGGTGGCCTTGCTCAATTTCGAGTTTGCGGTCGCGGCGGGCGGCAGGCCGTCGCCGCTGGCGCTGGGCGTTTCGCCCAGTTGGAGCGACACGGTGATCGCCCAGCAGATCGCCGACATCGGCGTGTGGCGGATCGACTGGGCGAGCCTCGCGCTGCTGTGCGCGCTGCCGGTGGGCTTCGCCTTTGTCGCCGGCTTCGCGGTGGATGTGAACCTGTTCTCTTTCCAGAGCTTCTACCGCAACCGGCTGACGCGCTGCTATCTCGGCGCCTCGCATTTCGTCGATGTCGACGACGCGCAGAAGGTGGAGTGCCGGCGCTGGGGCGGCATGGGCGGACGCACCCCGCATTCGCCCACCGACCTCGACCCGGAGGACGACATGCGGCTGGCCGATCTCCGGCGGGTGCGGCCTTACCCCATCGTCAACACCGCGCTCAATCTCAACGTCAGCAGCGAGACGGCCTGGCAGCATCGCAAGGCGGCGTCCTTCGCCTTCACGCCGCTGCTGAGCGGCTTCCAGTTTCCGCTGTGCTTCGACGGCGCCCCGGCGGCCGAACTGTTCGGCCCGCCGGCCGCCGGGCGCTGGGTGGCCGGCGGCTACCGGCCGACGCGCCATTACCTGTTCGATGGCAACGACGGCCCCAAGCTCGGCCTGCCGGTCGCGATCTCGGGCGCCGCCTTCACCGGCAACGCCGGCTTTCACACCACGCCGTGGATGACCTTCCTGCTGACGGTGTTCGGCGTGCGGCTGGGACGCTGGTGCAGCAACCCGGGGGTGGCGAAGACGTGGAAGCATGCCGCGCCGCGCAATTCGCTCGGCCTGCTGGTCGACGAGCTGCTCGGCCGCACCAGCGAAGCGCGGCCGTACGTGTACCTCAGCGACGGCGGCCATTTCGAGAACCTCGGCATCTACGAACTGGTGCGGCGCGGCTGCGTGCGCATCGTAGCGATCGACGTCAGCGCCGACCCGGATTACGCCTTCGACGACCTGGCGAACGCCATCCACAAGTGCAGGGTCGATTTCGGCGTGGAGATCTCCTTTGCCGACGGCGCGCTCAAGCGCCTGCAGCGCGGCGCGGACGGGCGCTCGTCGGCGGCCGTCGCGGTCGGGCGCATCGTCTATCCGCAGGGGGCCGCGGAAGGCATGCTGATATACGTGAAGCCGGCGCTGATCGGCACCGAGCCGGAGGACATCATCCACTACCAGTCGCAGAACGCGCGTTTTCCGCACGAAACCACGGTGGACCAGTGGTTCTCCGAGAGCCAGTTCGAAAGCTACCGGCGGCTGGGGGAGCACATTGCCGAGCGTCAGCTCTCCAGCGTGCTGGAAAAGCGCGACTGAGGCGATGCGGCTTCGCCGCGCAGCCAGCGCAGTACCTGCTGCGCCACCCAGGCGCCATCGTCCAGCGGCAGGTCGTGGCCGGCGTCCGGGTGCAGCACCAGTGGCTGGTGCCAGCGCGCGGCGATTTCCGCGGAACAACGTACATCGACCATGCCGTCTGCCGCCGAACCGAGGATGAGCATCGGCACCGGCGGCGGATGGCGGGGCGCGCGGTAGCGTGCAGCCGCGGCGAGCTGGCGCAGCACGTTGGCGCGCCGCATCGGATGCTGGCGGCGCAGCGCCACCCAGTCGTCCAGTACCGTGGCCGGCGTCTGTCGGGTAGTGAGGCGCAGGACGGCGGCCTCGCTGGTGCGGACGTCGCGGCTGGCGAGCGCGCGCAGCAGGGCGGGCCAGCCGGCCGGCCGCAGTCGCTGGCGTAGCGGGCTGATGCCGCGCAGGCTGGTGTTGATGAGCACGCAGCCGGCGAGTTCGTCCGGCCAGTCATCCGCCCAGGCCACCGCCACCATGCCGCCAAGCGACATCGCCAGCAGGAAGACCGGTTCGACGATGCCCAGGGCCCGTAGCCGGGTGCGGCAGTCCGCCGCCATGGCCTCGACCCGCAGCGGGCTGGTTTCGGCGTAGCGGCTGCCGCTGCCGGGCAGGTCGAGGGCGATGATGCGCGCGTCCGGCAGGGCCTCGGCGAGCCGGCGCGGGAAATCGCCCCAGTGGCCGGCCTCGCGGGCGAGGCCGCGCAGCAGCACCCAGGTGCTCATCGGCGGGGCCTCTTCGGACGGCGCGGTAGCCGGTTCATGCCGGCGCCCAGCCATACCAGCGCACCAGCGCGTCGCGGCGGTGGCGTTCGCGTTCGGCGCCGGTCGGCCGCCAGCCGCGATGGCCGCAGGTTGCGCGGCCGACGAAATCCAGCCAGTTCACCTGGCGGCGCAGCACCCGCGCCTGGCGGTGGGCGATCAAGGGATTGAACAGGCCCTGCAGCGACAGCATCTGGCGCGGATTCTTCTTCACCCACAGCCACGAGCCCATCTCCAGCGTCAGCGGCAGATGTATCCGGCCGGGATCGGCGCAGGCGCGCTGGTAGAGGTGGTCCCACAGGTCGCCGTGGGCGAGGTACTGGCGGCTTTGCGGCTCGAACACGTAGCGGTGGTGCAGCTGGGTCTGGTCGAGGATCTCGCACAGTGCGTGCATCTCCGGCAGGTGGGCGATCGGTTCGCGGGTGTGGGCGTAGGGAAACCAGATGCGGTCGTTGAGGCCGAAGCCGGAGTGGCAATCCACCGCGATACTGAAGCGGTGGCTGAGCAGTTCGTCCTCTACCACCTTGCACAGGGCGGCGCTCTCCGCCTGCATCGGTGCGCTGCGCACGCCGCGATACCAGGGCAGGCGGGCCGACAGGCGCTGGCCGCCGACCATCATCGCCACCCGCTCGCTGGCTTCGACAGGGGCGTTGCGCATCAGGTCCACGCCCTGGGGATTGGCACGGGTGCCGCGCAGCAGGCCACCAGGATTGACCACCGGCATGAAGACCATGCGCATCAGTTCGAGCTGGCGCTGCAGGGTGGCGTCCCAGCGCAACCGCATCGCAATGCTGCGCAGGAAGCTGATCACCACCGCGGCGCCGATGCGTTCGAGCCCGTGCACGCCGCCGAAGTAGCCGACGGCCGGCGCATCCGGCGAGGGATTGCCCAGGGTGATGGCGTACACCGGTAGCGGCCTCGCGCCGGCGCGGCCGGCGTCGACCTCGCACACCACCCGGGCTTCCATGGCGCCGTCCAGGTGATCGACGAGGCGCTGGAGCTCTGCCAGTTCCAGCGGGTCGGCCTCCGGCGCGGCGACGTCGCGCCCGGACGGGTGTGCGGTGTCGGCTGGCAGACAGGGGCGGGACGTGGTGGTGGTCATGCAAGCGCTCGCAGTAGCGCCGGCGGCAGGGGAAGGGGCGGTAACAAGGGGCCGGTTCAATGAAACATGGGTCAGCCGTTGCCGAAAATCAATGTATGCGGTGGGCCCTTGGCTTGCCGGCTTGAAACGGTGCCGGTCTTTGACTAGCTTGCGATTTGACAGGCTTGTTCGGGTGGCGGTGGCAGCCATGGGGTTGCCGGCGCGGACCCGGGCCGGAAAGTGAGCAAAGCATGACCCGTTCGGCAGGTCGACGTTCGGTAGGCCGTTATTCCCGCTGCGCGCTGCTGGTGGGCGCCAATGCCTTGCTGTTGGCGCATGTTCCGGCGGCGGCCGAGTTCAATCCGCCGGGGCGCGAGGTGCGTCCGGCCCCGTTGCGCGTCATGCTGGAGGTGGCGCCGGGCAATTGGGGCGAGGCCGACGTCGCGGACGTGCAGTTGGTGCTCGAATCGGTTGCGCGCGAGTTCCTGTCTCACGTAGCCGCCGGGCACGGCGGCGAACTCCGGCTGCGGGTGATGCCGCGCGGCACGGCACCGCGGGTGCTGTTCGAGCGTGGGGGCGAGGGCGAGTACATCGTGCACCTTACCGCGCGCAACCAGCGCTGGTACCAGTACGCCTACCAGTTCTCCCATGAGCTGTGCCACATCCTGTCCAATTTCGACCACAAGGATGGCGGCGCTGCGGACCATGCCAAGGCCAACCAGTGGTTCGAGGAAACACTGTGCGAAACGGCGTCGCTGTTCACGCTGCGGCGACTGGCGAGCAGCTGGGAGACCTCGCCGCCGGCGCGCAAGTGGGTGGGCTATGCGCCGGCGTTTGCGGCCTACGCCGATCAATTGCTGGCCGCGCCCCACCGCCAGCTGCCGCCGGGCCGGACCTTCGACGCGTGGTTCCGGGAGAACCGACCGCTGCTGGAGGCCGATCCCTACCTGCGCGACAGCAACGAACTCCTCGCCGCCGTGCTGTTGCCCTTGTTCGAGCGCGATCCGGCGCGCTGGCAGGCGATCACCTACCTCAATGCCGACACGGCCAGTGCGGGCAAGCCGCTGGCGGGCTACCTTGCGGACTGGCTGAGAGCCTGCCCGCAGCAAAGCCGGGCCGTGGTGCGCGACACCATGGCGGTGCTCGGCCTGACCGAGGTGGCGACCGCAGGCGCTGCGGCTTCTACCGATCCGAGCTTCCTCCTGCGTTGAGCGCCGCGGTGGCGGCGCCCGGCGCGGCGGCGAGTCAGCCGGTCAGAAGCGGACGGCCTGTTCCTTCTCGCGCAGATAGCGGTTGAGGTTGTCGATGTAGTTGTTGAACCACACCGAACCGGTGTCGAGCTGGACGAAGTTGGAGACGTAACCGTCGAAGCCCGCCATCGGGCCTTCCGGTCCGGCGACGCCATAGGCTTCCTGCGCGTCCTTGGCGGCGATCTCCTGGTTGAGCGTTTCGACGTAGTAGTCGAACCACATCGACCCGGTATCGCGGCCGGCGAGTTCCGACACCATACTGTTGAATGCGGCATCCGAGCCGCTGCCAGCGGCGCTGGCGGCAGCGAGCGGCCACAGCAGCAGGCTGGCGCAGCAGACCGCCCCCATCAGACGTGCCCTGAAGTGTTTCATGGCGTTCTCCTGGAACAGAGGGTTGCAGCGCCGGGGGTGGGATCGTGGCGGCGGGTCGGTGGCTAGCAGGGATTCGCCGCGGCTGTCGGGCAGATGGCGCCGGGATTCGGCCTTCTGCTTCTCTATAGGTTCGGCTTCGGAGGCGGTCAAGCATGCTTTGCGAGCGCTGCGGCCTGCACCCTCGAGCGCGGCTCGTGCCATGGGCACGAGGGCGAAACGCAGGGCCTCAGGGGGCGTCGTCTCGCGTGTGGCTGACCCAGATCAGCCTGTCGGTGTCGATGCCGACGGCGCGCGCCTGGGCGAGGAGTTCGTCGCGCACCGGCTCCGGCACTTGCCTGTCGCGGGCAAGGATCCAGAGGTAGTCGCGGTCGGGGCCGAGCACCATCGCCCAGCGGTAGGCGCTGCGGTCGAGCGCGATGATGTTGTAGCCGCCGTAGAAGGGGCCGAAGAACGAGACTTTGAGCGAGGCGCGCTCCGGATCGCCGGTGAACAGCGCCCGCCCCACCGCCTCGCGCCATTTGCCGCGCACCGGGTCGTAGCCGCGGTTGATGACTTCGACGCTGCCGTCCGGCTGGCGCTGGTACCGGGCGCTGACGTCGGTCAGGCCGCGTTCGAAGCGGTGGTCCAGCCGGGCGATTTCGTACCAGCGGCCCTCATAGCGCGCCAGCTCGAAGCCGTCGACCACATGGATGCCTTCGGGAGGCTGCGTCGCGCACGCGGCAAGCGCGAGGATGCCCGCCAACAGGATGCCGTGGAGCAGCTTCCGGCCAACTTCTGGAAAGTGGAGGGAATTGATATTTGTCATGGTCAAAAGTAGGTCTGGAGACGGTGTTCAGAATGGCGATATCAAGATGAAATTTAATTTTCTACTTAAAAATAGCGCATTCAGTGAGCAAGAGGGCTGTGGGTAGAAGTGATGAGTTAATCTATATTGTCCTGGACAAAATAGACAGCCTTGAATAGTATTTTCACTACTTTAGTGGTAGAGGCCGGTTAGCCGGCAGCAAGGGGAACGAGGCAGCGGCGGCCGGCTTCCCCGGTACGACAGGCGTCGCATCCCTTTCGAAGGAGCTCATCGATGTTCGCTTTGTCCAGTCAGATCCGGCGCCAGCTTGCCGAATCCCAGCAGGCCCTGCAGCAGATGGAAGACGTGCTCGGCGCACTGGATCGCACCATGGCGATCATCGAGTTCTCGCCCGATGGGCGGATACTCAAGGTCAATGCCAATTTCTGCCGCAGCATGGGCTATGCAGCCGAGGAGATTCGCGGCGCGCACCACCGCGTGCTGTGCGACGAGGCCTATGCGCGCTCCGCCGAATATGCCGATTTCTGGCGCCGTCTCGCGCGCGGCGAGGCAGTCAGCGGCAAGTTCCGGCGGCTGGGCAAGGGCGGCGGCGTTGTGTGGCTGGAGGCGTCCTACGTGCCGGTGACCGATCGCGACGGCGCCGTCACCAAGGTTGTCAAGCTCGCCAGCGACATCACCGCGCATGTGCAGGAGAGCACCTATGCACAGAATCTGGTGAGCGCGCTCAACCGCTCGATGGCGGTGATCGAGTTCGACATGGAGGGCAAGGTGATCACCGCCAATCCCACCTTCCTGCGTGCCATGGGCTACTCGCTGGAGGAAATCCGCGGGCGCCATCATCGCATGTTCTGCACGCCGGACTACGCGGGCAGCAAGGACTATCAGGCGCTGTGGCAGCGGCTGAACCGCGGCGACTACTACGCCGGAGAATGCGAGCGGGTGACGAAGAATGGCCGCAGCGTGTGGATGGAGGCGACCTACAATCCGGTGCTGGACGAATCCGGCAAGCCCTACCGCGTGATCAAGTTCGCGGCCGACATCACCGAGCGGGTGCTGCGCCACCGGGCGGAGCAGGACGGCGCCCGCGTCGCCTACCAGACCTCGGTCGAAACCGAGCAGGTGTCTACCGCCGGCGAGCGCATCATCCTGCAGGCGATCGACAAGATGCACGCCTTGTCGGGGCAGGTGGGCGTGTCCGCACGCCAGGTCGAAAGCCTGGCGGTGCAGGCCAATCGCATCACCTCCATCGTCAATACCATCAGGGAAATCGCCGACCAGACCAATCTGCTGGCGCTCAATGCCGCGATCGAGGCCGCGCGTGCGGGCGACAGCGGCCGCGGCTTCGCAGTGGTGGCCGACGAGGTGCGCAAACTCGCCGAGCGGACGAGCAATTCAACCAGCGAGATCGCCGCGATGGTCCGCCAGATCCAGGACGAAAGCCGGGCCGTGATAGGCAGTATGGAAAGCAGCCAGGCCGCTGCAGAAGAAGGCGTGAACCTGGCCAACGATGCCGGCGCTTCGATCAACCAGATCCGCCAGGGTGCGCAGCGGGTGGTGGAGGTGGTGAAGTCCTTCTCACTTGCGGTCGCGGCCTAGGGCGGTGTCAGCCCGCCTTGCGGAAGGTGAGGTTGAGCCGTCGCCGGCCGAGCAGCGGGTGTGCGCCTTCCTTGAGCGCCAGCACGCCGTGATAGCGCAGCCGCGCCGGCCCGCCCCACACCACCACGTCGCCGTGTTCGAGCGGAATGCGCCGTGCCGGCTCGGAGCGCCGCAGGCCGCCGAACAGGAATACCGCCGGCAGGCCGAGCGAGAGCGACACGATGGGCTGGCGGAAGTCGCGCTCGTTGCGGTCCTGATGCAGCGACAGCCGCGCGCCAGGTTCGTAGCGGTTGATCAGGCAGGCGTCGGGCATGAAGTCCGGGAAGCCGGCCGCCGTGGCCGCTGCCGTCGCCAATTCGGCGAAGACCGTCGGCATCGCTGGCCAGGGACGGCCGCTGACCGGGTCGCAGGCGTCGTAGCGGTAGCCGCTTTCGTCGGACACCCAGCCGAGCGGGCCGCAGTTGGTCATCGCCACCGACATGCGGTAGCCGCCGGGGGTGAGCATGTGGCGGAAGGGCGCAGCGGCGGTCACGCTATCCACGGCGGCCAGCAGGCTTCGGTCCTGCGCCAGGGCGTAGCGGCGCAGGACGACGGCGCCTTCGCACACGGCTTCCTGCCAGGGCGCGCAGCTGTCGGCGAACAGATCCGGCGTCATCGCTCGTCCCGCGATTCCGCCTCGCGCAACAGCAGCGCGCGCTTGCGTTCCACACCCCAGCGGTAGCCCGACAGGCCGCCGTCGCTGCGTACCACCCGGTGGCAGGGAATCGCCACCGCCACCGGATTGGCGGCGCAGGCGCCGGCCACCGCGCGTACCGACCTGGGCGCGCCGATGCGTTCGGCGATCTCGGCATAGCTTGCCGTGCGGCCTGCCGGAATTTCGCGCAGGGCCTGCCACACCCGTTGCTGGAAGGCGGTGCCACGCACGTCCAGCGGCAGCGCCAGGCCGATCGCCGGGGCCTCGACGAAGCCCACCACCGTCGCCACCGTCTGCTCGAAGCCGGCATCGCCGCCGACCAGGCGGGCGCGCGGGAAGCGGTCCTGCAGATCCCGCAGCAAGGCTTCCGGGTCGTCGCCCATGAACACGGCGCAGACGCCGCGCTCGCTGGCTGCGACCAGGATGGCGCCGAGCGAGCACTGGGCGATGGCGAAGCGGATCTCGGTGCCGGCGCCGCCGGCCCGGTAACGGCTGGCGGGCATGCCGAGCACCGCGTCGGCCTCTGCGTAGAAGCGGCTGTTGGCGTTGTAGCCGGCGTCGAAGATGGCCTGCGTTACCGTGGTGCCGCTGTCCAGCCCGGCGCGCAGGCGCTGTGCGCGGTGGGCGGCGGCGTAGGCACGCGGGGTGAGCCCGGTGAGCTTGCGGAAGATGCGGTGGAAGTGGTGCGGGCTGAGCCCAGCCGCAGCCGCGAGCGCTGCCAGCGTGGGCGGCGCTTCCGCCTCTTCGATCAGCCGGCAGGCGGCGGTGACGCCGGCGGCGTGCTGTTCGGCGAGCGCAGGGTGGTCGGGCCGGCAGCGCTTGCAGGGGCGAAAGCCGGCCGCTTCGGCCGCCTCGCGGCTGGCGTGGAAGCGGACGTTCTCCGGCCGTGCCCGTCGCGCACCGCAGGACGGCCGGCAATATACGCCCGTGGTCGCCACCGAGTAGAAGAAGCGGCCGTCGGCCGCCGGGTCGCGCGCCACCACCGCCGCCCAGCGCGGGTCGCGCTCGGTGGCTGCGGCGAGTTCGGCCTTGAGTGCGGCCTTGCCGAGAGGGGCGTTCATGTCGGGTTTCTCGTGTTTCTACGGGATGGCTGCAAATCTAGCCGCGGATGCGGCGGCGCGCATCCCGCGTCTTGCTGCCGAATTCGACCGTCGCGGCCGGGGTCGGGTTGCCCGTCGCCAGCGTCGCAAGAAACGGGAGGCCGGCCCATCGCGCCTGCGGCATCATGCAGGGCTCGTCGCGAGCGCGCAGGACCGCCATGGCAGAAACCGAATTCCGTGACCGGCTCTACCGGCAGGCCGCCGAGCAACTCGCCGCCATCGATGGCGACTGGGCCCGGCTGGTGGCTGCGGTCGGCCCCTGCACCCACGAGCCGCGGCCGGCGCGCGAGCCCTACGAGGCGCTGGTGCGCGCCGTGGCCTATCAGCAGCTCAACACGCGGGCGGCTGACCGCATCGTGGCGCGTTTTCTCGACCTCTATCCCGGCTGCGAATTTCCGGCGCCGGAGCAGCTGCTGGCGACCGGTTTCGATCAACTGCGGGCCTGCGGTTTTTCCGCCCGCAAGATCGAAACCATACAGGGACTGGCGCAGGGCCGGCTGGCCGGCTTGGTGCCGGATCGCGACGAGGCCGATGCAATGGAGGACGAAGCCCTGATCGCCCGGCTGGTGAGCTTGCGCGGCATCGGCCGGTGGACGGTCGAGATGCTGCTGATCTACACCCTGGCGCGGATGGACGTGATGCCGGCCGACGACTTCGGCGTGCGCGAGGGCTACCGCCACCTCAAGTCGCTCGCCGCCTTGCCGGGCCGGCGTGAAATGGCCGAGGCGGCACTGCCGCTGCGGCCCTATCGCACCATCGCCGCCTGGTATCTGTGGCGGGTGTCCACCTTGCCTGACTACACGCGGCGCAGCCGGGTAGTGCCCGGCTGAACCGCCGCCTCAGTACGCGTCGAGCCGCCTCAAGCGTACTGACGCCCCCTTGGGGCCGCGCACGCAGTGAGCGTGGGGGCTGTTTCAGTGGCGCCCGGCCACCCGAAGCCACTGAACGCCCCCTTGGGGGGGCGAGGCAGGGGTCTCGCGGCGTACCACGCTGTGCCTGCCGAGCGGGCCGGCTGTGCAAAGCCGGCCCTACGCGCACGCAGTGAGCGTGGAGGCTGTTTTGTCTCAGTGCAGCTTGAGCCGGCCGGATACCCGCTGCTGCAGCAGCCGTGCCAGCGCCAGCACCGCGGTCTTGCCGGTGCCGAGGATGGCGCGGTGGTGGTTGAGGTGCAGCGACATATACATCCACTTGGCGATCAAGCCTTCGACGAAGAAGTTGCGGCCGGACAGCCCGCCCATCAGGTTGCCGATGCCCTTGTTCTCGCCGAGCGACACCAGCGAGCCGAAGTCGCGATAGACGAAGGGGGCATCGACACGGCGTTCCTGCTGGGCGGCGAGCAGCACGCCGGCCAGGTAGTCGGCCTGCTGGTGGGCGGCCTGGGCGCGCGCCGGCACCAGCTTGTCGTCGTGCCAGATGCAGGCGGCGCAGTCGCCCAGCGCATAGACGCCGGGGACCGAGGTCTCCAACCTGTCGTTCACCACGAACTGGTTGATGCGGTTGGTTTCCAGCCCAAGGCTGCGGTTGGCGTCCGCCGCCTTGATGCCGGCGGCCCAGACGATGATGTCGGCGGGGATTTCGCCGGCGCTCGTCATCAGCCGGTCGCGCTTCACTTCCGTCACGCGGGTGTTGGTGAACACGCGCACGTTCTTGCGCTCCAGCGCCAGCCGGGCCTGGGCCGATATCTGCTCCGGCAGACCGGCGAGGATGCGGTCGGCGGCTTCGACCAAGGCGATGTCGAGGCGGAAACGCTGTTCGCTGCCCAAGCTCTCGAGCAGCTCGCTGTGCGCCTCGATCAGTTCGGCGGAAAGCTCCACGCCGGTGGCGCCGCCACCGACGATGGCCACGCCCAGCGTCTTCTCGGTGGAGAAGGAGGCCTTGGCGAAGGCGGCAAGCAGCTTGGCATGGAAGCGCTGGGCGTCGCTCGCGTGTTCCAGCACATGGGCGTTTTCTGCGCCCGGCGTGCCGAAGGAGTTCGAACCGCTGCCCATCGCCAGCACCAGGCGGGTGAAGCTTACGGTGCGTGCCGGCACCAGCACTTCGCCACGTTCGTCACGGGTCTCCCCCAGGGTGATGAGGCGACGCTCGCCGTCGAGCGCGGCGAGTTCGCCGAGCGCAAAGCTGAAGTGGTTGCGCCGTGCCAGCACGGTGTAGGACAAGCCCTCCTGGTGGGCGTCCAGCGTGCCGGCGGCCACCTCGTGCAGGGTCGGCTTCCAGATGTGGAAGACCGCGCGATCCACCAGCAATACGCGCTCGCGGCCCTGGCGGGGGCCGAGTTTGCGGCCGAGGCGGGCAGCCAGCTCCAGACCGCCGGCGCCGCCGCCGACGATCACGATGTCGAAATGCATGTCGGGCATCCTTTTGATTAGTTCCGTTTATCAGTATCGCCCGACTGGGGTCTTCATTGCATCTGTGTGAAGCGGTACGCCTGCCGCAAGTGGCACGCGCCGCGCAGGCAGCTACGCTGGGAGTAACGGAAGACCGGCAGGAGACAGCGGTGACCATGTCGAACGAGGGTGGGGTACGCCACGGCCCAACGGCCTGGGTGCTGGCGGGGGGCGGCAGTTTCGGCGCGGTGCAGGTCGGCATGCTGCAGGCGCTGGTGAACTATGGCGAAGCGCCGGATCTGGTGATCGGCTCGTCGGTCGGGGCGATCAACGGCGCCTATTTCGCCGCCCAGCCGGATGCCGCTGGCGTGGCGCGGCTGGCTGCGCTGTGGATGGGCCTGCGGCGGAGCGAGGTGTTTCCCGTCACCTGGCGCAGCCTTGCCCGGCTCGCACGCAACGACTTCGTGGCCGATTCCAGTGGCTTGCGCAGCGTGTTGGAGCGCCATCTGCCTTACCGCAACATCGAGGACGCAGCAGTGCCGCTGCACATCGTTGCCACCGATCTCCTCGGCGGCGTTTCGGTGTGCCTGTCGCACGGACCGGCGGTGGACGCCATCCTGGCGAGCTGTGCGATTCCGGCCATCCTGCCGCCGGTGAGCATCGACAACCGGTATCTGATAGACGGCGCCGTTTCGGAGAACACGCCGGTGAGCGTGGCCGTGGCGCTGGGAGCACGCCGGGTGATCGTGTTGCCGACCGGTTTTGCCTGCTCGCTGGAAACACCGCCGCGTGGCGCCCTGGCCAGCGCCTTGCACGCGATCACCCTGCTGGTGGCGCATCAGCTGGTGATGGAGCTGGAGCGTTGCCGCGACCAGGCGGAGATCGTCACCGTGCCGCCCTTGTGCCCTCTGTCGTCTTCGCCCTACGACTTTTCCGCGGCCGGCGCACTGATCGAGCGGTCTGCCGAGCAGACGCAGCGCTGGCTGAGCCACGGCGGGCTGAACCGCCAGAAGGTACCGTCGGCCCTGCGCGCCCATCTGCACTGAAGCGGCGTAACTGGCGCGGTTTGAGCCTGCCTACTACGATCAGAGGGTCGGACCGATCGGAGGATTTGCCATGAAGAGCGTGGGTAGCGTGCTCCGCGCCAAGGCCGACTGGACGGTGCACCGCATCGCGCCGCAGGCTTCGGTGTTCGAGGCGGTCAAGCTGATGGCGGACGAGGCGATCGGCGCCTTGCTGGTGATGGACGGCGAAGATCTCGTCGGCATCGTTACCGAGCGTGACTACGCCCGCAAGGTCGTCCTGGTGGGGCGCTCGTCGCGTGACACCCCGGTGCGCAGCATCATGTCCTCGCCGGTGCTGTGCGTGCGGCGCGACCAGAGCAATGAGGAATGCATGCAGCTGATGACCGAAAGGCGACTGCGTCACCTGCCGGTGGTGGAGGATGGCCGCGTGATCGCACTGGTTTCGATCGGCGACCTGGTCAAGGACATCATCTCCGAGCAGGAATTCATCATCGAGCAGCTGGAGCACTACATCGCCGGCGATCGCGGCTGAGCCGGCTCAAGGCCGCAGGCAGCCTGCAATGCGCGGCAACAGTTGCACCCGCGTCGCCGCTGCGGCCGGCGCTAAGCTTCCCCCTTGATACGGCGTGTCGTCGGGCGACGACGCCTTGCCGGCACCGGACAGGGGAGTAAAGCATGCAGGCGGCAGATTCGTGGATTCATCGTTTCGGCGGACGGGGAGGGCGCATCGCGATGCTCGCCGCGGCCCTGTTTCTGCACATGGGTACGGCGCAGGCGCGTGAGCTGGTGTGCGTCGGCTATCTGGGCGAGGTCCGGCTGGACGACAATCTCGTCGTACCCGAGGGCGAGACCTGTGTGCTCGACGGTACCGTCATCCGCGGCAACGTGGCGGTGGAGCGGGGCGCCACGCTGGAGGCGCGCGGTGCGCGCATCGCGGGCAACCTCAATGCCGAACGTGCGGAAGGGGTCAGGCTGGTGGCCGATACCGATGTGCGCGGCAATGTGCGCATCCGTCGCAGCTGGGCCGCCGATGTGATCGACGCCGGGATCGCCGGCAACCTGCAGCTGGAAGACAATCGCGGCGCGCTGCGCATCGGTCGCAACGAGGTGGCTGGCAATGTGCAGGCGGTCGGCAATCGGGGTGGCCTGCGCATCTACCGCAACCGCATCGACGGCAATCTGCAGTGCGGCAACAACCGGCCGTGGCCCGACGGCGGCGGCAACCGGGTTCGCGGCAATCAGGAAGGGCAGTGCCGGCGGATGTAGCGCCGGCGCGCGGCGTTCAGTCCTTCAGCGGGCGTCGCTTCGACGGCCCCGGCTTGCGGCCGCCGGCGCGCAGGGCGGCGGCCAGCGCCCGCTGCGCCCATATGGCCGCGAGGTCGCGGTCGTCCAGGATGTCGTCCGGCGCGCGATAGTAGGAAAGCCGGATCGGCTTGCCGCTGCGCACGTACTCGAAGGGAAGCAGGCCCTGCGCCTCGAATTCGCCGACGCTCTGCGCGTCGGCCTTCAGGTAGAGCGTGTCGTCCACGACCAGGCCGAACATCAGGCCGTCGTGATAGATCCCGTAGCCGCCGAACATCCGGCGCGCAGAAACCGCACCGAAGCGTTCGAACACCTCTTCCAGGTAAGCGACGTATTCGTTCATGGGATGGAAGTCCGGTATCGGTGAAAACCACGCCGAACATCTGGTGCCTTGGGCGAGACTCGATAGCCCACGAAAACACTCACTAAAACACGCTATGTCGTAATTCCGTCGTTACGCGGCCCGACCCTGTAACACGCGCAAGTTTAACGCCTTCTCCACGAACTGGTATATGTCCGACTCTTGAAAGCACTGCAGCCGGAAATACGCCCGCTTCTCGAAGTAGTTGTAGAGATCATCATAGATGCCTGACGCCTTGATGCACGCATACGCACGAGTCGCGTTAAAACCATTGCGCGCATAAACCGACAACAGATTACCCAACGCCAGCATCAGATTCTTCTCGTTACCGACCCCGGGCGTTTTCTTAACCCGACGGTAGGCAAAGTCGCCATCCGGACACGACCACCGGACATCATCAAGCAGGAACTGCCACATCGGCGCGTAATAACGCGCACCACGCGCCGACACCCGACGCTCAGACCGGAACGAGTTAAGGCCGTAGGCCCACAACCCCTGCAGATGCCCGCAAACGCCCCGGAGACCAGCCCACACCGCCGACTGGAAACTAAACCCGTAATCCATATCCTGAGCCATCCCACGGCCAAAATCAGCCAGCACGGAATGATGAAACCGGAACTCCAGCCGCCACACCGGACGCTCAGGGTCATACGCCGACCGGTCAAACGACTCCCCCGGAGCCTGCGACCAGACATTAGCCCAAAAATCCATCTTATCCGCCGCTTTCGCCTGAACATCCTTGCGATACATCGCAAACTGCACCGTCGACGCCGAACCAAACAAATACGACTGACCATTGCCGAACACAGATGCAATCTCACCCATGTTCATGTACGACACGTTCCCACCCGAGTGAACCGACGAACGTCGAGCACGCGTAATCAAAGTGTCCTGAAAGTCCTTAGCAGGCTCCCAGCCCTGCACATCCACGCATAGATGCACCGCGACACCGGACGGAACCGCACGCTCAAGAAAACACCCCGCCAACACTCCAAGCTCCGCGTGCATTTGCTCATCCGACCGTGGATAAATCCAATGCGGTGATGCCTCGATCTTGACATGCGAACCTTCATCGGTTTGTTCGCAATACCGGCTTTTCAGAAAGCAGATCAAGCCAAGATCAGAATTCTGCAGCCGATACTGATAACCCGAAGCCCCGCCCGACCCAACCGCCCACACATGCCCGCCAAGTTCGATACATTCGCCGAAACCGGCTTGAAAACGCTCCGAGACATCCGCCAACACATCCACCCGCAACACACCGGAATACAACTGTTTCACGGTATCCAAACCGTGATGCAGCACCCGGACCCCTTCTAAGTTTTCCTGTCCAAGTTCAGAAAGGAAAAGCCTACCCCTATCGTCCGAATGCCCCTCGACCAGACTCGCAATGCTGAATCGCTCCCACCGCTTCACAAGCTTATTCATACCATCCCCGATCTATTGTGTTGCAATGTGTCAGACTGAAACGCTATGTCGTATGTTCATGAGACGTGCTACAGGCCCGTCTCAGCCACCCCGGTTTTCGCGGTACCGTCGTCGCACGCTCCGCCGGTACCGCGAAAACCCATAACCCAAAACTATCGAACGCCGCCCCACGTATCCGCAGCAGCAACACCACCCCAAGCACCGCCACCAACGCCCACAGCAGCCGCAGGAGCACCGGACGCCCCCTGACCCTCGGACCGCACCGCGCGCCCGACCTGAGGCCGCGCACCGTCATCCCACGCCACAAAGTAACCATGCGCCGCAATCTCGCGGCACAACGCATCCGCCATGCCGAGCCGAGTTGCCTGCGACGTGTAACAGACGCACGCCGAAGCGCTCGCAATGCAGCCAGCCGGATGCGGCGCACGCACCGGCACCGTCACCTTGTCGTAAACAGGCGCCGTATGCGGCAACCCGACCACGCGCGGCTTACGATCCTCAGCCCAATCCAGCCCGGCCGTCACCGGTTGACCAGGAGACGGCGACGCAGACACCACCCCCGACTTACCCGCCACCGCCACCGACTCTTGACCCTTCCCCGCCGACCCACGCACCCACGACACCACGAACCAAACCAACACACCAGCCACGACAAAAAACACCGGCAACGCCACCAAACGGGCCGGCAACCGCATCTTATGTGTATGTACCGTAGCGGAGACATACGCATCAAAAAGCGCTCTCGGATACACCACTTGCTCTTTCAGACTCCCAGCCCTCGACTTTACAACCTCATCCCGAACACCCTTAAAACGATGGACCGTAGCCACCTTCGAACCAAACGCACGCACAACGTGCATATGCTCCCCGACAAGCCGACGCAAATTCACATCGACTAAACCCGGATGTTGCGTAATGAAATAAATATCAAAACCTTTATGCCGATGCGTCTCCAGTTCTGAAACATATTTCGGAACCCGCGAACCATTCTGACGAGGACGGTAAAGCTCTTGACATTCATCGTGCAAAACAATCGCGCCGTCCGGTAACTCATACCACTTCTCCGGATCATCCAACTTGACCCAGCCCGGAAACAACTCCGGCTTGAGTATCTCAATCCCTGAATAATAGACCGCTCGATTTTCACTCGCCGCTCGCTTCATCACCGCAGCCAGCGTCAACAACGTTTTTCCATCACCCGGCGCACCGGTAACCAAAATAATCATTGCGCCAACCTCGCCAAGAACACACGACCTGCCTTGACATACGCCATCGCCATGTAGCCGGCAAGCACAATGTTGATTCCATCGAACAACCCACAATATGCCGCGAACTTCAGCATGATTGCGCCCCAGTGCGTGGACGAACCGGAGAACGCGCCAACCACCGTATTGAAATCCGCAATCATGAAGCCAACGATCAGTTCAAGCCCCTTAGCCGTTACCAGCGTAAGCCCAGCACCCACGAGAATTGCACCCGCCTTCGATGCGAAGAATTGCACCAAGCCCGAAATCAGACCACCAATAAACGTAGCAGCAAGCAGCGGAACAGCCATCGCACACCCCCTTAATCCAATTTCATGAAACCGCGAAGAACGATCATGTACGCGATCAGATGCACCATCAGCCGAATGTAATCAGCGATCTGGCACAGGAACTCCGTATTGAACGTATATGTGGTGCCCTTGAACTCGAAATAGGGCGGAGGCATACATTCGCTTGTGAAAGTCACGTAGTCCTGCCGCGCCTCTTCAAACTTCTGGCCCAAGTCAATATCCAGATCACCGGACTTGTTCATCGCCGCGTCAATCACACCCTGACCCGGCACCGCTGCCAGCGTTTCGTTATAAATCTCGGATAAGGGATTCGCCTCTTCCGCCCACTTCATCGCGCAACGCTGTTCATGCAAGGTTTTGGCAACGGCACAATCAATCGGATCGCCTTCGCATTGATACGCGCTGCAGTCCCCGGACCATTTGCGCTCCGGCTCTTTCTTGCAGATCGCCGACGCCGCGTTATCCTTACAAAAGTCTTCTAGCGGATCGTCGCTTTGATCCTCGCCGCTCCCGCTGCCACTACCGCCACCAGTCCCGGCAGTCGTTGTCGTAGTTTCCGAGCAATTCCCCGCCGCATCACACGTTCGTGTCGTTGTCGTCGTTGATCCATCCGACCCGGTTTCCGTCGTCGTCGTCGTAATCGTGCCGTCCCCGTTATCCGTCGTCGTCGTATCCTTTGTGGATGTTTTAGGCGCAGTCGGAACCGGGTCCGGGTGCGGATCATTCTCCGCACCCGTATTAGGGTCATAACAAATGTTCTGCCCGTTCGAATACAACGAGACCCAGCCGGCCGGACACGTGTCGTCAGGAACATCAGTCGTACTACTCGACGCCGTTTCCCCCGTTGAACACGTACCGCCAGTCTTTTGATATTCCCCATTCATGTAGTAGTGATATTCGCCGCCGACGAGCGCGCGACTACTGATGTCACCGGTCAAGACGACTTCGCAGCTACCAGAGCACGCAACGCGCATCGAAGAGCTTATTTCCGGCCTGATTCCAATGTCGTAATAGCCCGACGACGTGACCTCTCCCGCAACACACGGCGGAGGCGGAGGCACGCCACACAAGCCTGTCGTAGTATTACGGACCTGACCCGACGAACATGCCTGAGAAACGGAACTAAAAGTGACAGTCACATAAAAATATTGAGAGCCACCCGCCGATGATGTGTACCTAACATTGATCTGCGAACTAGTAGGCGAGCCAAATCCATCTGTCGTATACGTCGCGCCCCCGGAAACATGAGTTGTGCCCAACGTATAAACACCCTGTATATATGACCACGGTGCCGACGTAGAGTCCCACTGCCGACCGACCAAATGCTGATTCGCAGTCGCCGATTTAACCGCCAACTCATGCCCCGAATTTGAAGCCGCAACGCCTGTTATCCGATATGTCCCCGCCCAAGCCGCAGACGCCGCAAACATAATGACAAACGGAAGCAAAAACGCGACAGCGTTACGCCCGCCGCGCGACAGGCCACACCACGCCCGCCAGATCAATCCGCCAAGATTAGCCATACCGCCCCCAGTATCCCGATCAGCACCCAAGTCCCCATTTCCACACCTCAGAAAAAAAGGGCGCATAAGCGCCCTGGGGTAGAACTACGGGCCGCAGCGAATTACATCGCCGAACGGACCCACTTGAAGACCTTGATGCCCACGATCACCAGCAGCACCGCCGAACCGATCGCAGCGATCGGAGCCGCAGCACCGGCAATCTCGGTGACCACACCGGTGACATCCGGAGCCGCAGCCATCGCGGACACCGGCACCAGCGAAACCAGACCCATCGCCGGAATGCCGGCACGCTTCATCAGATTCTTGATCATGATTCACTTTCCTTTTCATCGACAGTTTTCAAAGTCCGGATCAACAACCGGAACACGTAAGCAAGCGCCCAAAGCGCAAGGATCGAACCCGCTACCTCTGAACCTTGCTCCGGCGTCAAAGCGAACGGAGAAACACTCAACTCCGCCGCACTCTGAACAACCAGACTGCACCCCGTTACTTCAACCGGCTGAGGATCAACCGCAACCAGCACGCCCGATTCATCCACAGCCACGCACAACATAATCAACCCCTAAATCCAACCCATGTACCACGCCAAAACCACCGCATTACCGATCAAGATCAACCCCAAAGTCAGCCGCTCCAACATCACAACCCCCTTTCAGTAAGCCGCATCACGATCTATTGAAAAGGTGCCGGTTACAGTTTCCGGCCCTGACTCGGCGGTAGAGATTGACCGCCTTACAGGTGACTTACGGGGGTATTCAGGAAGCAGGCTTCTGGTCCGGAACACGACCCACCGGCTTGAACGCGATGCAGACTTGCTTCTGTTTGCTGCCCGACGTGACGGTTTCCATCGTCATTTCCGCTTCGATAGGGAAGGGAAGATGCTTCACCTTCTCGAAGTTCGAGGAGTCGCCCCACTGGTAGGACGCACCGGCGAACCCCTTGGCAGTGCCCTGCGATTCATCGAGCATCGTTTGAACATAGACCGTCGTCGTATCGAACTTGCGACCATCGATGATCCCCGAGAACGATTTGATGCCAAGAACCAGACCTTTCGTGACGTAAGACATTTGCGAATCTCCGAACTCAGTAGAAAACCCCGCTCGATTTGGCCGTTATCGCGCTGCGGGATATGCGCGCGGCACCGAAAACTTTTGATTCTGCTGATGCAGCCTTCGCATGCTCAGGCTGCATCGATCTTTCCCTTACCGCGTTTCACGCTGCACCCTGCACGGGTTTTCGCCGTGTCGCACGTAACATGCACTGCAGTCATCACCGCTATTCCTGTCGGAATTCCTGCGGAAATCCGACAGGAAAGACTCGCGCCGGTAACTGCAGAAACCTTGGGGCGCCGCCCCAAACCCCGCACTCGCCGTGAGGCAGCCGCCGGGGGAATTAACCCCTTCCCCCGGCAGCAGCCGGGAGCGTTTTAGTGTTGCGCCGATCAAGAGTTCGCTTCGCCGCTCGGACTGGCCGTGTTCGCTTGTTCGCGGCAGCGGCGGGACCCTTGCTTCTTTCGTCAGGATCGCCCCCGCCACTCGACCCGCTTGCCCCGAACACAACCAGACCGACCGCCCTTGACGGTAGCCGGCCGAGCTGCGCGCCCTAACCCCAAAACCGGCGCACGCTCGGCGCAGCTCCGTCAATGCACATCCGCTGCCGATTGTTCCGAGGCCGCCGGACTCGCGCTCTTGCTCCCGCCCGAACGCTTCCGAGTCCCGCCGCTGCCGCTTCCGAACTTCCTGCGGAACTCCTCCAGCTCTCGCTGTGCCGCATCCAGCGCCGCCTGCTGCACCTGCACCTGAACCCGTGCCTGGGTGAGCTCTGCAACCACCGCATCCGCCCGCTTACGCTCCCGCTCCGCCGCCTCTTGCGCCGCCAACTGCAAACCCCGCGACGTTTGCGCATCCGCCCGCAACGAGTCCCGCAACAACTCCGCGTCATGCGCTGCCTGCCGCCAGCTTTCTACGTCCGCCTGCACCTGATCCGCCCACTGATTCGCCGCCGCAACTTGCTCCAAAAGCTCCGCTTTTTCCGCTTCCCACACCAGACGCGCTTCATTCGCAACACCAAGCGCCACTCGAGAGGCCACCGCCCACAAATCGCCCGCCGCCAAGGTGAGCTTTTCCAACACTTCAGCCGGAACCGGAGACAGCTCCGCCCCTTCCTTCGCGGCTTCCGCTGATTCCTTCCATTCCTTCAACGCCGCCGTGATCGTGCTGTAACTGCCAGAGCCAAGACGCCGCCGAACTTCCAGCGCAGACGCCTTACCGCCTTCCGCGTCAATCTCCGACGCAACCCGGAAAACATCCTGTTTCGTGATTGCCATGCTGAAATCCCCCGCTTGATTACGACTTGCACACCCCGGCAAGAATCGCCCCGATTCGAGCCGTATCCGCCTTGCCGAAGAACGGCACAAATACATCCCGCAGGATGCAAGCCGCCCGTTCCGGCCCCTGAACACCCGCAACCCGATCAATCCCGCGAATCGCCCTCGCCACCGCAGCACGCGCCACCCCGAGCGGATCAATGCCGACGCGCTGAACATCGCGGATCAATTCCAGCTTCAACTGCCTCGACAGGAATTCAACGCTTTTCATATACGCCCGCCCGATGTTCATCATTCGCCCCCGCGATTGATCACAAGTCCCGATCCGGCGCAGACATGCAGTCCGCGTGAAGCTTCGCCAGATTGATAAACCGATGCTTCCCGATCTGAACAACCGGAACATGCCCCTTCTCACACATGCCCCGCATTACCCCTTCCTCAACACCAACAAGCTCCGCGAACAGCCGCCAGTGCATGACCGGCACAGACGGTGCCTGCACAACCTTGATGGAATCGCTCATATCTGACACTGTTCACCACTGTGAACCACAATCGATTAATTACTAAGGATTCTAGCAAAAACTAAGAATCTTAGTGATGATATGTCACTATCAGATATTCAATACAGATTGAAAAGAATTATTGACAGGCAGCTGCCGTCAAAAGCCTCTGCAGAACTCGCAAAGAAAACCGACGTGAGTGCTGCAATGTGGAATCACGTCTATCACGGACGCGTAAAACCAAGCGCCGAACACCTAGAACACCTATGTCGACTCTATCCTCGCTACACCCTATGGCTTATGACAGGCCAGACCGCCCCAGACGCCGGACAGACCAGCCCGGACATTGAACAGCTTGAAGAATTGAAAAAGGCCGTCAATCACTGACGGCCCTTAATAGGAGAAGCAAAGATGAAAAGCGCAACGCTCGCAGCACTCGCTACCCTGACCCTGTTTGCTACCACCACACAAGCAGCCGACCCGAACAACAACAGCGAATGCAAAGCCCTCAAAGCGCAGATCAAACGCATTGACGAAGCCGCCCGCAAAAATTCCACCGAATATCTAACCGAACAACGCCGCCAAGCCGTAAAGCGATTCAACGAACTCGGCTGCAGCAACTTCGATTAACGTAATTACAGCATTACGTAATTACACTGCAAGCCGGGCCGCAATCTCATCCGGCTTTGCATTGTAATAGACCATCAGAATCCGCAAGTCCCGCACCCCGACCATCCGCGCCAGATCGAGCACATCGAGCTTACGAGCCAGCCGCGTAATTGCTTCATGCCGCGTATCGTGGAAGTGTAGATCATCAATCAAGGCTCGCCGCTTCACCTTCCGGAACAGCGCATCGATCTGACTCGGCACCAGTCCGAACACCGGCCCATCACCCCGAGGCAGTGTATCCAAGATCGACAACGCAACAGGCGACAACGGAACCGAACGAGCCGAACCATTCTTAGTTAGCGGCAACCTCGCCACCGGCCCGGACACATTCGCCCAGGTAAGCCCGCATATCTCGCTTGCCCGCATCGCTGTTTCAATGGCGAAGCAGAACGCCGCACCACACCGCGCAGTCACGGTATCCGGAACCTCACCCAAGCGATACCCAAACCCCAGCAACAGACGATCAATCTCGTTTTGCGAAATACGCCGATCACGAGACGGAGGCGCTTTAGGACGCGCGACCCCCTGAAACGGATTCTCGCGCAACCAACGCCACTCTTTAACCGCCACCGTGAACGCGTGACTCAACAAAACCCACTCACGCAACACCGATGCCGCCGAAACCTGCGCTAACCGCCTATCCCGCCACGCGGCAACATCCGCAGGCGACAGATTCGGAAGGCGAACATCCGCAAGCTTGTCCCGCAGAAACAGACCGATCCGCATCCGCTCCCAACGCTCGCCACGCTTACGAACCGAAACCTCATCGCGGTAACGCTCCAAAAGCGCCGAAACCGGCTTATCGAGCACCACACCACGAACGCCTGCAAAAATCTCCGCCTCGACAGTCGCCGCCCAGGCTCTAGCCTCAGACAACCGGCTAAAGCTCGCCGACTTGCGCACACCCAACCGGCAGACCTGCACCTGATAGACAGCACCACGCTTGCGAAACGTCGCCATACACACCCCTTGTCGTAATCAATGTCATAGCCGTGTCGTAAGCACATCCGACACAACGCAACACATCGGACCACGCAAGAAGCGAGGCAAACAAGCAAACCCTTGATATAAAACGGGAATGCGTTACATAGTGGTTTATTGTGGTTGCAGAAAAACAACCGTTGGTGCCTTGGGCGAGACTCGAACTCGCACGGCTTTCGCCACTACCCCCTCAAGATAGCGTGTCTACCAATTTCACCACCAAGGCTTTCGAGTCGCGAAGAGTTCGCGGCTGCGGAAAGGGGGCGGATTATAGCCAAAGGACCATAACGGTCGTCAAGTCCTCCTTGCGGTTGGGAAAGTGAGCGGTCGGAAGCGGGGGCCGGCCCTGTCACCCGGCCAGCTGCTGCCGGCCGACCGCACCCAAGAGTTCGCGCATCCAGCGATGGCTTTCCACATGGTGGGTGCGCTCGTGCCATAGCAGGTAGAAGCGCATGCGCGGAAAGTCGAAGGGTGCGGGCAGCACAGCCAGCGGCAGGTAGGCGGCGAAGTGCTCGGCGAAATGGCGGCTGGTGGTAAAGACCAGGTCGGTGCCCGGCAGCAGGTGCATCGCCATGCCGAAGTAGGGCAGTACCACCGCCGCGTTGCGCGACAGCTTCATGCTTGCGAGATGGGTCTCGACCACGCCGCGGTGCGCTACCGAGTAGGGCATGGGCACGATATGCGCGGCGCGCAGGTATTCCTCGGCGGTGAGGCCCTTGCGCGCGAACGGGTGGTTGCGGCCGACCACGCAGACGATCTCGTCTTCCATCAGCATCGCCAGGTGCAGGTTGCCGGGTGGCTCCGGCCAGTTGCCGATCACCACGTCGAGCTCGCCGTCAGCGAGCGCACGCTGATAGTCGAAATCCGGCCCGAGTGCATGCACGCTCAGGTGTACATGCGGCGCCTCACGGCGCAGGCGTTCCACCACGCGGGCGAGGAACACCACCGAGAGGAAGTCCGGCGAGCCGACACGGAAGGTGAGCTGGGCGCGCGCCGGGTTGAACTGCTTGGGTGCGCTGAACATGCCGTCGATCTCGGCCAGCGCGCTGCGGGCGCGTTCGTGCAGATCGAACGCTCGCTCGCTGGGAATCAGCCGGCCCTTGTCTACGCTGAACAAAGGGTCGTCGAAGATTTCGCGCAGGCGCTTGAGCGCATTGCTCACCGCAGGTTGGGACTGGTTCAGCTTGATCGCGGTACGCGACACGCTGCGCTCCGCCATCAGGGTGCACAGCACCCGCAGCAGATGGGTATCGAGGGGGGCTGCCGCACGGGGCATCGTCAGGCCACCGAATCGTTTGTGGGTATATCGGCGCAGCTTATAACACGTATAGACGCGGACGCGTTTCGCGCGTCCGGGCGCTCCATATACTGGCTCGCAAGTCATCCAGCCGGCGGCGCAGCAGACGCTGCCGCATACCAAAGGAAGCAAGATGAGCCTCGACATCGCCCACATCAACGCCATGGACCGCAGCGAATTCGTGAACGCATTCGGTGGCATCTTTGAACATTCGGCCTGGGTCGCCGAACGCGCCTGGAGCAAGCGTCCATTCGCCGATCTGGCCGCGCTGCACGCGGCGATGCGCGCGGTAGTCGCCGAAGCGCCGGAAACGCAGCAACTGATACTGCTGCGCGCCCACCCCGACCTTGCCGGCAAGGAGGCACAGGCCGGCACCATGACCGACCATTCGGTTTCCGAGCAGTCCAGCGCCGGCCTCGACGCGCTCACCTCGGCCGAGCTGCAGCAGCTCACCCGCCTCAACACCGCTTATCGCGCCAAGCACGGCTTCCCTTTCATCATCGCGGTGCGCCGCCACACCAAGAACGGCATTTTCGCCGAGTTCGAGCGGCGGGTGGGCAACGACAGCCGCAGCGAACTGCAGGAATGCCTGACGCAGATCTTCGACATCACCTGGCTGCGCCTGCAGGCGCAAGCCACGGTCTGAACGCCGCCCGAACCGGGCCCAGACGCGGCCGGCATCCGGCACACCGATCTTCACCACAAGGGGAACACCATGAGCACTCATGAACCGACGCGGCGGAACTTCCTTGCCGCTGGCCTGGCGATCGGCACCGCCACGCTGCTGCCGGCCCAGCAGGCGCAGGCGGCCGACGCCGCCACCAAACCGGCGGCAGCGCCGGCACAGGCCGCCACGCCCGGCCCTGGGCGGATCACCTTCCACGCCATCGACACCCACCACGGCGCCACCGTCGGCACGCTGCGGGTGGATCTGCTGCGCCTGGAAGGCGGCCAGTACCGTCTGGTGAAGAGCTTCGACACGGTGAAGAACGGCCGTTCCGACGGCGCGGTGATCGAGGGTGAGGCGCTGACCCCCGGCCTTTACGAGATGCTGCTGCATGTGGACGACTACTTCGGCAAGCTCGGCACGCAGCTGCCGTCGCCCACCTTCCTGTCCAAGGTGCCGCTGCGCTTCGGCATCCACGACGCCGGCCAGCGCTACCACATTGCGGTGTTGTTCAACCCGTGGAGCTACTCCTACTACCGCGGCAGTTGAGCGCACGCCGACCCCGCATCCAGCATTTTCCGAACGCGACAGGAGAAAACCATGGCAGGCATCACCACCCACGTGCTCGACACCACCAGCGGCAAGCCCGGCGCTGGCATGCGCATCGACTTCTCGGTGCTCGACAACGGCAGCTACCGGCTGGTCAAGACGGTCACCACCAACGCCGACGGCCGTACCGACCACATGATCCTCAAGCCCGAGGACACCCAGGTCGGCCAATACGAACTGCTGTTCCACGTCGAGGACTACTTCCGCGCCCAGGGGCTGGCCTTGCCGACCCCGTCCTTCATCGGCCAGGTGCCGGTGCGCTTCGCGGTGTTCGACACCAAGCAGCACTACCACGTGCCGATGCTGGCCACGCCCTGGAGCTGCGCAACCTACCGCGGCAGCTGAACACCCGCTTCACGCAGCACATAACTAGATCGGAGACCGAGGAGACAACCATGAAGCATGTGCCAATCAGCCCAGGTAGCAGAAGGAGATGAGCATGAGCAATGCAAGCACCTTGCCGCTCGGCAACGCGGTGTCGACGGCGCCGACGCTGGACCGGATCTACGCCAGGATCACCTGGCGGCTGATCCCCTTCCTCGCAACCCTGTGGGTACTCGCCTGGATAGACCGGGTGAACATCGGCTACGCCAAGCTGCAGATGCTGGACGACCTCCAGTTCAGCGAGGCGGTGTACGGCCTGGGCGCGGGCATCTTCTTCCTCGGCTATTTCTTCTTCGAGGTGCCGAGCAACCTGCTGCTGGAGAAGATCGGCGCCAAGAAGACCATCATGCGCATCACCATAGGGTGGGGCCTGGTGTGCATCGCGCAGATGTTCGTCACCACGCCGGAAATGTTCTACGTGCTGCGTTTCCTGCTGGGCGTGTTCGAAGCCGGTTTCTACCCCGGCATCATCCTCTACCTCACCTACTGGTATCCGAGCGTGCGGCGCGCGCGCGCCTTCGGCCTCTTCATGTCGGCGTCGGCACTGGCCGGCGTGATCGGCGGGCCGCTGGCCGGTGCCATCATGACCGGGCTGCATGGCGCCAACGGCTGGTCGGGCTGGCAGTGGCTGTTCCTGATCGAGGGCATCCCCTCGGTGCTCGCCGGCGTGGTGACCCTGTTCTACCTCACCGACAAGCCGCAGAAGGCCAACTGGCTGAGCGACGAGGAAAAGCGGATGGTGCTCGCCGACCTCGAGGCGGACCACGGCGCCCAGGGACACCGCG
This sequence comes from Azoarcus sp. DD4, assembly GCF_006496635.1. NCBI lineage: Bacteria > Pseudomonadati > Pseudomonadota > Betaproteobacteria > Rhodocyclales > Zoogloeaceae > Azoarcus > Azoarcus sp. DD4. The sequence continues at coordinate 3,173,034 of NZ_CP022958.1, read as the reverse complement.
ACCACAGCATGATGGCGGCACTGCGCAACCCGAAGATCTGGATGCTCGTCCTGGTGTACTTCTGCATCATCGCGGCCAACTCCTCGCTGACCTTCTTCGCGCCGACCTTGGTGAAGGCGCTGGGCTATACCAGCACGATGCAGATCGGCTGGATCATGGCGGGTATCTACCTGCTCGGCGCCATCGGCATGATCGCCAACGGCCGCCACTCCGATCACCGCAAGGAATCCCGCCTGCACTGCGGCTTCGCAGCGCTGATCGGAGCGGTCGGGGTCGGCGTGGCGGCGGTCTCCACCGACAACGCGGCGCTCGCCCTGGCTGCCCTGGCGGTGGCCGTGGTCGGGACGATGAGCGCGATACCGGTGTTCTGGCAGCTGCCCAACCAGTTCCTGTCGGGTACGGCAGCGGCGGCCGGCATCGCGATGATCAACTCCATCGCCAACCTCGCCGGCTTCGGCGCGCCGTGGATGCTCGGCGTGGTCAAGACCGAGACCGGCTCCTTCGTCGGCGGGCTGCTGGCGGTGGCTGCGGTGGAGGCCCTGACGCTGGCGCTGGTGCTGATGTTCATCCCGCGGCGCAAAGCGGCTTGAACCTTGCGACCGGGCGGTTGGCGTGCCGTCGCCCGACAAAGTGGATAGAGTGAAGACCTCGCCATTCACTGCGGCCGCGCGCGGTACGGATCACGAATCCGCGCCGCGCGCGGCCGCACCGCGCATCGATGAACGACATCCTGCCCCCCGCCGTGATGCAGCGCGCCGAAACGCGGCTGCAACTTTCCGAACTGATCTCTGCCCTAAGCCACGCGCTCGACATCACCGAGGGCCAGCCGGAAGGGCACTGCGTGCGCTGCTGCTGGATAGGCATGCAGATCGGCCGCCGGCTTGGACTGCCCGACGATACGCTGTGGGGGCTTTACTACACACTGCTGCTCAAGGATCTCGGCTGCAGCAGCAACGCCGCGCGCATCTGCGAGCTGTACCTGACCGATGACCTTTCCTTCAAGCGCGACTTCAAGGTGGTGGGAGACAGCCTGCCCAGGGTGCTCGACTTCGTGCTGTCGCACACCGGCCTGAAGGCTCCGCTGGCCGAGCGTTTCCGCAGCGTGCTCAACATTCTGCGCAATGGTGGGGAGCTGGCGCGGGAACTCATCCAGACCCGCTGCCAGCGCGGCGCCGAGATCGCCCGGCTGCTGCGCTTCCCGGAAAGCGTGTCGGCCGGCATCTACAGCCTGGACGAACACTACAACGGAAAGGGCCGGCCGCAGGGGCTGGCGGGGCAGGCGATCCCGCTCTATTCGCGGGTGGCGCTGCTGGCCCAGGTGATCGACGTCTTCCACACCGCCGGCGGGCCACAGGCGGCGCTCGACGAGGCCAGGCTGCGGGCCGGCCGCTGGTTCGACCCGGAACTGGTGGAGGCCTTCGAGGCCGTTGCCGACGAGGCTTTCTGGGCCACGCTGGGATCACTCGACATCGTCCGCGATGTCCTTGCGCTGGAGCCGGCCACCCATGTCGTGACGCTGGATGACGACTACCTCGACGATATCGCCACTGCCTTTGGTCAGGTGGTCGACTCCAAGAGCCCTTACACCAGCGGCCACAGCGCGCGTGTCGCGCTCTACACCGACCTCATGGCCGAGACCATGGGCATGGATGGCGAACGCCGGCGCTGGCTCAGACGCGGTGCGCTGCTGCACGACATCGGCAAGCTGGGTGTGAGCAACAGCATCCTCGACAAGCCGGGCAAGCTCGATGAAGACGAATGGGCGGCAGTCAAGGCGCATGCGGCGTATACCGAGGCCATCCTGGGGCGCATCACGGCCTTTGCCGAACTGGCGCGGGTGTCCGGCGCGCACCACGAGCGGCTGGACGGCAAGGGCTACCCGCGCGGGCTCATGGCGAGCGAAATCAGCCAGGAAACCCGCATCATCACCTGCGCCGACATCTTCGACGCGATCACCGCCGAGCGGCCCTACCGCGGCGCGGTGCCGATCCCGAGGACGCTCGAAATCATGAGCGAGAACGTCGGCAGCGCCATCGACCCGGTGTGTTTCGAGGTGCTCAAGGCCAGCGTGGCACGCCTGCCCCTGGGTGGGGGCGCCTGACGGCGGGCGCTCCCGGCCACAGATCCTCACCGTTCGCCGGGCGCCAGTGCCTCCATCAATGCCCGCAGCCGTGGCGTGATCCGCCGGGCCGACGGATACACAAGCGAGATCGGCAGCGGCGGCGGTCGAAAGGCGGCGAGCACTTCGACCACGCGGCCCGCCTCGATGGCGCGGGTGGTCATGTAGTCCGGCACCTGCGCAAGGCCGACGCCTTCGGCTACTGCCGCGACCAGCGCCTCGCCGTCGTTGATGGTCACCGCGGATGGCGGGTTCAGCTCCAGCAAGCTGCCATCCACGATGAAGTCCCAGGGCCGTACCCGGCCGCTGGACGGCATGCGGAAACGCAGGCAGGCGTGGCCGGCGAGGTCGGCCGGCGTGGCCGGCTGGCCGTGCTGCTCGAGGTAGTGGGGTGCGGCGATCACGACGATCTGGTGCTGGCCGATGCGGCGGGCGCTCAACGTGGAGTCAGCCAGCGGGCCGATGCGCAACGCCGCGTCTACGCGTTCGCCGACGATGTCCACCTGACGGTCGGACAATTCGACTTCCATGGCCAGCGCGGGGTGGCGCCGCCGCAGGGCGGCGAGTGCCGGCAGGATCAGCATCCGGCCCAGCACCACCGGGGCATTGAGCCGCAGGGTGCCGGTCGGCTCGGCGCGTGCGCCGGAGGCTTCGTCATGCAGTGCCTCGATCTCGTCGGCAATCCGGCAGACCCGCTCGTAAAGCGTCTGGCCCTCGATGGTCAGGCTCACCTGCCGCGTGGTGCGCTGGAACAGCCGTACGCCGAGGTCCTCCTCCAACCGCGCCACGCTCTTGGCAACGGCGGATGCGGAGAGACCGAGCCTGCGCGCAGCCTCGGCGAAGCTGCCGTGCCGCACGGTCTCGGCAAAGGCCAGATAGGTCTGCAGTCCCGCCATGGTGCCCTCGCGTCATTGCCGAATATTCGTCGGCAATCTTACGACACGTCCCTCCGTTCTGTTCCGGCTTGGTGATGCGCACACTGGCGACATGCCGCTGGGGCGCGCTGCCCGGCGACGCCGATCCGTCTGGAGGAAGCAAGCATGTTCGTACTCGATAACGCCCGCCTGCCGCAGGCGGAACTACCCGGTATCCAGCACACGACGCTGGCTGGCAGCGACAACGGATTGCGCCATCTTTCCGTGTGGCGCCAGACCATCGCGGCAGGCGAGGCCACGCCGCCACATCGGCATGACTGCGAGGAGGTGGTGGTGATCGACAGCGGCCGCGGCGAACTGCACGCCGCCGGTGCAGTGTTTGCGTTCGGCCCGGATTCGACACTGGTGATTCCGCCCAACCTGGATCACCAGATCATCAATACCGGCGACGCGCCCATCCGGCTGACGGCGGCGTTTTCGGTGTCCCCGGTGACCGTGGTGTTGCCCGACGGAAACATGCTCGAACTGCCCTGGCGGAGCTGAGGCCGGCGTAGCGCACAGTGGACGAAGCCTGGCCGCAGGCTTGGGCGCGCTGTAACATTTCGAACGTTTTGTTTTGTTACAATGCGTTTTGCTCAAATAGACGGCAGAGCGCATGGCCAGAGAGATCGAGCGCAAGTTCCTTGTACGCGATACCGGATTCCTGAACGGCCTGGTCGGGGAGCGCATCCTGCAAGGCTATGTAGCCAAGGAATCCGGTGCGATGTCCACCCGGGTGCGCCTGCGTGGTACCCAGGCCTGGCTCACCCTCAAGGGGCCGCGACTGGGCATCGGTCGCGACGAATACGAATACCTCATCCCGGTCGAAGACGCCCGCCAGATTCTCGCCAGCCACTGCGCTGGCCGCCTCATCCAGAAAGTCCGCTACCTGGTCGATTATGCCTCGCACTGTTTCGAGGTTGACGTGTTCGAAGGCCGGCATACGGGTTTGGTCGTTGCCGAGGTCGAACTCGGCCATGAACGGGAAGTGGTAAGCCTGCCACCCTGGATAGGGCCGGAAGTGACGCACGATCCGCGCTACGGCAATTTTTCGCTCGCCCAGTTCGAAGGGCCTATGCAACCGCGGATGATCCTGTCGCAACTGATGTCAGCCCGCGCCCGCCCCGAAACGCCCCCCTTCCTGCGCGAATCGCGGGCTTCGACGCTCATGTCGGGCTGAACCCGTCCTCGGAAGACACCCCATGCTCAAGCGCTTCCTCGCCGCCATCGGGCTCAGCGCCACAACGGCGGCCGCGTCCGCCAGCCCTCCCTACGCCCCTTATGCGGACGATGCCGCGAATAGCATCTACAACATGCTGTTCTGTGACCTTCCCGCGCTGTTCGAACCTGAGGCCGCGGGCGTCCCCGCGCGGTGGAAAGCCACCTTGCAGGCAGAGCCCGCGGACAGGGAGGCACTTCGGGCGCTCGCGGAAAATGCCGGGCATGATGGCCGCGTTCGCGCGCTGGCCTACCGGCGCCTGCGCGTGTCCGGTGCGACGGTGCCGCGCGGCGTTCTGCTGGGGGTGATCACCGAGGTCGGGCTGCCCCAGGGGCTGGATACCTTGGCTGCATTCTCCGAGGGCGGGGTGCGCTACCTCAATTTCAGCGGCAAGATGGTGTTCGTCGAAGGCGCGGTTCCGCAAACGCGTGAACTCCTGCCCCGGCTTTTCGCTGCTGCCCAGGTCGCGGTAGACACGCTGAAGCCGTGGGCGGCGGCGCGCCGGGCGCCGCCGGCGAACGGTTTCATCCGCTTCACCTTCCTTACCTCCGACGGCATGTACTTTGGCGAGGGACCGATCGAGGCGATGGCAAGCGACGGCATGGGTGGTCCCATCGTGCGTTACGCCACCGAACTCATGCAAACAGTCGTCGGCATGGACCTGCACAAGGCCGACTAGCGGCGGCCCGAGGATCTCGACCACGGCGGATGCACACGGATGTCATCAAAACGTCATGGACGTCATGCGTGAATTCCCAGGGAATGCGTATGCCGAAAAAACTGTTGAAGAAGCTCAGCCCGTTTACCAGGAAGAAGTCGTACGCGAAGGGCAGCGACCGGGAGCGCCGGTGGTGATTGGCTGCGTCGGGCTTCAGGAAAGCAAAAGGCCGTTGATAATCAACGGCCTTTCTATTTGTTCTGGCGGAGAGGGCGGGATTCGAACCCGCGTCAGGGTATTACCCTGAACACGCTTTCCAGGCGTGCGACTTAAACCGCTCATCCACCTCTCCGTGGAAGCCGCGCATTATAGCGTTGCTTCCACGGAGTGGGAAGGCGTTTCGCGCGAAAGTTTCCGGTGAGCTGAACGTGGGCCTTCGTCACGGCGATAGGGGGAGGTCGGGGTAAAATGACGGCAATAAGACAGGAGCGGACCGTTTCCGGCGCAGTTCCTGCACGGCAAAGAAGTCAGAACAACGCATTCATCCCCAAGAGAACCTGCGGCAATGGTCCCACTGAATCTGCATGACGCGATCACCGCGCTCACCACTTCCTTCGACTTCGTCGGCATCGACGAGGTGCAACACGGCAAGCGTGTCGGCTATATGGCGCGCACGGTGGCGCAGGCGCTGGGCTGGTCGGACGAGCGCTGCTGGAATCTGCTGCATGCGGGCATGCTGCACGACTGCGGCGTCTCGCGGGTGCGGGAGCATCGCCATCTCACCGAGACGCTGGAGTGGGACGGGGAGGAGGAGCACTGCATCCGCGGTGCCGCCTACCTGCAGGCCTGCCCCATCCTCGCGCATTTCACCGACATCGTGCGTTATCACCATACGCGCTGGGCGACCCTGGAAACCATGCCGGAACTCGACCCGGCGATGAAGCTCGAGGCGAATCTCGTCTATCTGGTGGACAGGGCGGACGTCCTGCTTGCGCCCTGGATGGACGGCGGCCACCTCAACAACGCGATCATGTGGGAGAAGGATGCCATCGTCGCCCGGTTGCAGGGGCTGGCGGGCACCTTGTTCTGTCCGGAACTGGTCGACGCCTTCGTGCGCGTGGCGGAGTCCGAAGCCTTCTGGTTGGGGATGGACCCGCTCTATCTCAACGAGGAGATGGAATCGCTCGGGCGCAACATTCCCCCGGTGTGTCTTTCCGCGCCGGAACTGCGCGAGTTGGCGTTGATGTTCTCGCGGGTGGTCGATGCCAAGAGTCCCTATACCGACGACCATTCCCGCCGCGTCGCCTTGATCAGCCGCCATCTTGCCGAGGTGATGGGGCGCGATCGCGAGACCCTGGACATGATAGAGCTGGCCGGCCTGCTGCACGACATGGGCAAACTGCGGGTGCCGGACGAGATCATCGAGAAGGCGGGCGAACTCACCCGTGAAGAGCGGGCGTGGATCTCCCGTCACAGCTACGACACCTACCGGATTCTCGCACGCATCTTCCCGGCGACGCCCATACCCGACTGGGCCGGCGCCCACCACGAGAACCTGCTCGGGCTGGGCTATCCGTTTCGCCGTACTGCGGGCGAGATCGATCTCGAAACCCGCATCATCTCTGTCGCCGATATTTTCCAGGCGCTGCTGCAGGATCGCCCCTATCGCGCGCGCCTGTCCGGCGACGAGGTGATGAGCCGCATCCGGGCGCTGGTGGCCGATGGAAGGCTGGATCGCGATGTGGTGGCGACCCTGCAGTGCGAGCTCGCCGTGTGCCTCGATCTGGCTGCCGGTGAGGACGCCCTGGGCGAGCGCTTTCCTGCCATTGCTGCCTGAGCCTTCCGGCCCCTTGCCGGCGGTCCGCGATTCGGTTTAACTGGCACAGGACCAACTCACCGGAAAGTAAGACATGCCCTCCTCACGCAATGTGCTCGGCGGCGACTTGCTGGCTTGCAGTTACGCGCCGTTGACCGGCTTCTACCGTACCGGCTGCTGCGAGACCGGGCCCGATGACCATGGCCGTCACCTGATCTGCGTGCGGGTCACCGCCGAGTTCCTGAAGTTCTCCCAGCAGGCCGGGAACGACCTCTCGACGCCGCGGCCCGAGTACCGCTTTGCCGGCCTCAAACCCGGTGATCGCTGGTGCTTGTGCGCGATGCGCTGGGTGGAGGCGCTGCGCGCCGGGTTCGCACCGCCGGTGGTGCTCGAGGCCACCCACGAAGCGGCACTGAAGATCGTCGATCTCGATACGCTCAAGGCCCACGCCTACGGAACCAAGTTGGGGCCGACCAACTGAAATGCGCACTGCCACTGTGCCGAAAACCATGACGCCAATAGGTTGAAAGTCATAGGTTTCAAAAAGACGCGGAAACGCGTGGACACGAAAATTTACCCCTGATATGTTTAAGTCTGAATTAATAGCAGGGGTAAGAGCATGGCAACCCAACAGGCCCCGGCCGCGTTCAGAGCGCCGGCCAACAGGCTTTACCACGCCTTGATGGCGAGCTGCGGCGTGACTGCAGCTGCGCTCTTCGGCAGCATGGCGCTGCTGGTCAGCGTCGACGTGTTCATGCGCAATCTCGGTCTCGGCACGCTGCCGTGGAGCGTCGAGATGACCGAGTACATGCTGATGGTCGCGACCTTCGTCGCTGCGCCCTGGCTGCTCTACGTCGGCGATCACATCCGTATCGACATGCTGCTGCGCGCGGCATCGCCCGCCGGGCGCTGGCTGCTCGAGGTCGTCACCGATCTGGCCGGGCTGGTGATCTGCGCGGTGCTGGCGTGGCAGTGCTTCGTCGTCACCCAGGACGCCGCAGCCCAGGGCGGCGTGGTGTTCAAGGTGCTGATCTTCCCGGAGTGGTGGTTGAACCTGCCCATGGGCTTTGCCTGTGTGATGCTGACGGTGGAGTTTGCCCGCCGCCTGCGTGCCGCCTTCGTGCGCCGGGAGGCCTGACATGGAATGGCAATCCGCGCTGTTGTTGATGATGGGCTGCCTGTTCGCGCTGATGCTGATTGGCGTGCCGGTGGCGTTTGCCTTCCTCGGGGTCAATCTGATCGGAGCCTGGATCTTCCTCGGCGGCGAGGCCGGGCTCGGACAGCTGGTGCGCAACTCGGTCGGCTCGGTGAGCAGCTTTTCGCTGACGCCTATCCCGCTGTTCGTGCTGATGGGCGAGGTGCTGTTCCACACCGGCCTTGCCTTCAAGGCCATCGAGGCGATCGAACGGCTGATCTCGCGCGTCCCGGGCCGCCTGTCGGTGGTATCGGTGCTGGGCGGCACGGTGTTCGCCACGCTGTCCGGCTCGACCATCGCCAACACCGCGATGATGGGCGGTACCTTGCTGCCGGAGATGCTGCGACGCGGCTACCACCCGACACTGTCCATCGGCCCGATCATGGCGGTGGGCGGCATTGCGATGCTGATCCCGCCCTCGGCGCTGGCGGTGATGCTGGGCAGTTTGGGCGGCATTTCGATCTCGCAGTTGCTGATCGGCGGCATCGTGCCTGGCCTGGTCATGTCGATCGGCTTCCTCGGCTACATCGTGCTGCGCTGCCGCGCCAACCCGGAGCTGGCGCCCGCCGACGACAATGTGGTGGATGTCCGAGGCTGGGAGCGATGGAAGCCCTTCGTGCGCGACGTGGTGCCGCTGTTCGCCATCTTCGTCGCGGTGGTCGGCAGCATGTTGATCGGCTGGGCTTCGCCCACGGAGTCCGCTGCCATCGGTGCGCTGGCCTCGGTGGTGGCCACCATGGCCTACCGCGCGCTCACCCTGCATGCGCTCTACAAGGCACTGATGGAGACCGCGCGCGTGTCGGTGATCATCCTGTTCGTGATGGTGGCCTCCACGACCTTCTCGCAGTTGCTGAGCTTTTCCGGTGCCACCACCGGCTTGCTGGGCCTCATCAACGGCATGGACCTGTCGCCGCTGCTGCTGGTGCTTGGCATGCTGTTCCTGCTGCTGGTGCTCGGCTGCGTGATCGACCAGGTCAGCATGATGATGATCACGCTGCCCTTCTTCATGCCGCTCGCGCACGCCGCCGGCATCGACACCGTGTGGCTCGGCGTGATGATGCTGATTGCCATCGAGATGGGCCTGCTGACGCCGCCGTTCGGCCTGCTGCTGATGGTGATGCAGAGCGTGGCGCCGCCGCACATCCGCCTGCAGCAGATCTACGGTTCGGCGATTCCCTTCATCGCCATCGAGCTGGTCGTGCTTGTGCTCATCATCGCGGTGCCAGGGCTGGCGATAGGCTTGCCCAAGCTGATGAGCTGATGTTTTCCCCTTGCAGTCGTTGATACCCCACGGAGAACCAAGATGCAGAAGAAAACCGGAAAACTGGCCGCGGGCCTGCTGTTCGCGATTGTCGCCTCGACCGCACAGGGTGCGGAAATCACCCTCAAGGCCGTCAGCGCCTTCGGCCAGGACACCTTTTTCGCGCAGCGATTCAAGGCCTTCGTCGAGAAGGTGAATGCCGAGGGCAAGGGCGTCATGAAGATCCAGGTGGTCGGCGGGCCGGAGTCGATGCCACCGTTCGAGGTCGGCAACGCCCTGCGGGCCGGCGTGATCGACCTCGCCAACAGTACCGGCGTGTTCCACGCCAACCTGGTGCCGGAAGCGCTGGCGATGACGCTGGCCGAGAAGCCGATGTCCGAACTGCGCGCCAACGGCGGCTACGCGCTGCTCGACCAGATCCATCGCGAGAAGGCCAACATGGTGTGGCTGGCGCGGGTGTCGGACGGCCTGCAGTACCACATCTATTCCAACAAGAAGGTCGCCAGCTCCGACTTTTCCGGCTTCAAGCTGCGCAGCGTGCCGGTGTACCGCGCCTTCTTCCAGTCGGTTGGCGCTTCGCCGCTGCAGGTGGCGCCGGGAGAGGTCTATACCGCGCTCGAACGCGGCGTGGTGGATGGCTACGGCTGGCCGTCGATCGGCGTGTTCGACCTCGGTTGGCAGGAAAAGACCAAGTACCGCGTCGAGCCCGGCTTCTACAACGTCGAGGTCAGCTTCTTCATGAACCAGAACACCTGGAAGAAGCTCGATGCCACCCAGCGGGCCTTCCTGGAGAAGCAGATCGCCTGGGTGGAATCGCAGAACGCCGGCGATCTGAAGAAGGCGGAAGAAGAGAAGGCGCGCCAGGGCAAGGCGGGGATCGAAGCGGTCGCGTTGCCGGCCGACCAGGTGAACCTGTTCGTGGCCAAGGCCTACGAGGCGGGTTGGAAGGGCATCGAGCAGGCCAGCCCGCAGAACGCCGCCAAGCTCAAGCCGCTGTTCAGCAACGGCCGCTGAGCGATGGCGCCCCGCGGCCGGCAGGCGGTCGCGGGGCGGTTTCCGCTTATTCCAGCGCTTGCAGCAGCGCGGCACCCATGGCCGCCACCGACTGTGCGCCCGAAACCGCCAGCTTGCGGTTGAGGATGAAGAAAGGCACTCCGGTCACCCCTTGCTGCTGTACCTGCGCCGCCATCCGCTGCACCACCGCAGTATCGGCATCGCTTTCAAGGTAGGCGCGCACGGCGTCGGTCTTGTCGCCGCAGGCCGTGGCGATGTCCGCCAGCGTGTCGATGTCGCCGATGTTGCGGCCTTCCAGGAAGTGCGCGGCGAACAAGGCATCGGCCAGTGCGGCGATCTGGGTCTGCCGTCTGCCTTGGGCCTGGGCGCGATACATCAGGCGATGCGCCCGCAGGGTGTTGGGCCGTATCGTCATGCGTTCGAAGGCGAAACTCACATCCGGTGCGCCCGCTTCGGCGACGCGCGCATGCATCGCGTCGACCTGCTTCGCGCCGCCGAACTTGGCCTCGAGGAAGGCGCGGTAGGGCTCGCCGGCAGGCGGCGTGTCCGGATTCAGGAAATAGGGCAACCAGTTGATGCGGACGTCGAGTTCCGGGCGCTGGGCCCGCAGGTCGTCGAGTGCGCCTTGCAGCCTGGCCTTGCCGATGAAGCACCAGGGGCAGACGAAGTCGGAAACGATGTCGATGTTGAGCGGCATGGGCGAGGGCGGGCCGGGCGCGTGCCCCCGGCGGAATTGATCGAGGCGCTACGCTAGCACACCCGCCGACCCGCGGCGCTCAGTCAGGCACCGGGGATACGGTACATGTGGGTGGCCGGATCGAAGGGCAGGCCGTCTTCGGCGCGTTCCCCGTTGAAGGCGCGCTGGAAGAACTGGCGGGCGACCGCGGTCTTGAGACGCACCGTGTCGTCCTCGAAGTAGGCATGGCTGCTGCCTACCTGCGGCGCGCCGGTGAAATCCACGTACAGCGCCTGGCGCGCGTCCAGCCGGTGGCGGTAGTGGCCGAGCCGGGCCTGCTGCTGCTCGCCGGTCTTCATGCGCGAGGCGCGCAGGGCGCCGTCGTTCTCGTTGATGGTGATGTACACCGATTTGCGGCAGGGAATGCGGTCCACCCATTGCGCGTGGTCGAGGTTGTTGGTGTCGGCCGCCAGCAGCACGATGTTGTCGAACACGAGCCGGTCGGCGTAGCTCGCGGTCGAGAGCAGGGTGTGCTTGTAGAGGTAGTTGCCCATGCTGTGCAGCATCATGTTCACGGTGAAGGGGCAGTGCTTCTCCTGCAGGCGGGCGAAGAAGGCTTCGCGCTTCTCGGCGTCGTCGGGGTGGCGCAGGCGGGCTTCTTCCTGCAGGCGGATGCCCTCCTGTACCGTCAGCTCGGCGAGCAGTTCACCGATGCGGCCGAGGCAGCGGTCGAAGGCGCCGACCGAGGCGCGCGCGTCGCGCTGGTCGCTCTTGTAGCTCGCCACCCCGCTGAGTCCGCCGCCATTGGCGGGCCAGGAGAAAGCCAGCACCTCCACGCCATAGAGCTGCTGCAGGCTGTTGGCGCGTTCCAGCACCGCCTTGACGTCGTTGTTGAAGCCATGAACGAAGAACAGCAGGTTCTTCTTTTCCTTGCGGATGCGCTCGAGCAGCACGCGGGCGACGTAGGCGCTGGCATAAACCGGTTGGTCCGAGGGCGCAATGCCTGCGCTGCTGCGCATGTCCGGCGTGACGACATCGGGCAGCACGCTGACCGACCAGCTTCGCCCGCTCTTGACCGCCTCGACCAGGCGCAGTTCGTTGGGCCCCTTGCTGTTGGGTGTGGTACCGAGTTGGCCCATGCCGGTCTCCCCGGCGACGATTTCGCGGTTGGTGACGAAGAACATGATCTCCCCCCGTTTGGTCCTGGATGACAAACAACCCCGTCGATGACGGGGATACGCTTGAATCTAGACCATATGCATCGAGGCGCCACAACGAACAGCAGGGGAATGCCGGCGCGCGCCGGCCGACGCCTCATCCGAGGACCAGACGTTCTCCGTCCAGCGGCAGCGCGCGCGCGGCCTGCGTGATGGCATCGCCCTGTCGCTGCAGGCGGTCGCGGATGCGATGCGCCGAGAGAATCACCAGGATGCCGTTGCGGCCATGCGAGGGGTCCGGCCGCGCCACGCTTTCGGCCAGCACCGCCTGGCCGGGAAAGAGGTTGGCGATCGGGTCGATCAGGTGCAGGGGGATTTCCGGCGTTTCCGCAAGTGCGTGGACGAGGATGCCGAACACGCTGTCGTCCGATGCGCGCACGATGACGATCTGCCGGTAGGTGTCGGGATCTGCCGGTTTGCCGAAGCGCAGCTCGTTACGCAGATCGAACACCGGCACAGGGTTGCCGTGGAACATCATCACGCCGCGGACGTGGTCCGGCATGCCGGGAACCGTGGTGACGTGCTCCAGGCCGACGGCTTCCACGACGTCGCGACAGGGAATGCCCAGCCATTCCTCGCCGATGAGGAAGCTGGCGATCTCCATGGTCTCGGCACCGTCGTCCGCGGCGTGGCGATGGGGCGCGCGGATGCGGTCGACGGGGGCTGTGGCACCCGATCCTGTGGTGATCTCGGCGCCGAGCGGCATGAAGACGAGCGCCGCCACGTCGTTGCGGTAGGCGTCGTCCGGGCCCTTGTATTCGCGGTAGCCGGACGACATCCGCGATCCGACCGCGTAGTAGGCTCGGTTGCGCACGACGATGCTGGAGTAGGTGGCGCCCGGTGCGAGCGCGAGCAGCGCGCCGTCCGCTTCCAGCATATCGCCCGGCACAAGGGTGTGGTCGCTGCAGGCCACGACTTTGCCCTTGTCGTCGACGAAGGCGGCGAAGGGCGTCGATGCGTCGCCGGCAGCCGGTGCGTCGTGGGCGATGGCGTCGCACAGCATGGCGCGAAACTGCGGCTCGGCATCGAACACGATGGCGATGCCGCCTACCACACGCAGTGCGGCCCCCGCTGCCGGAATCGGGGCGGCGTAGATGTAGGTGGGGCGGCCATCGTAGAGCGGCGTCGCTTCGAAGGGCGACACCACGTAGTGGCGCAGGTTGTCCAGCGCCAGCGTGCGCCGTGCCCATTCGTCGCCCAGGGTCAGGCCGACCAGGTGCTGGCAGCGCTCGCTGGAGACGGCGACGATGCGGCCGCGGCGATCGAACACGACGAGTTTGTCGTACACCGTGTAGAGCGCGTTGATCTGCGCCAGCGTCGCGGCCATGGCGCTGCCGTGGGCGGCGTCGGGCGCGTCGTCGCCGAGCGCTTCGCGGAACACCGGGTTGAGCGCCCACCAGCGGCAGTCGTTGGCCCGCTCGTACAGGTTGCGGTCCATGATGTCGATGGCCAGCGCGGCCTGGAATTCGCAGTCGCCCAAGATGGACGACACCACCGTTTCGTGCAGGTTGCCGATGGAGCGGGCGAACACGTCGCGGGTCTGTACGCCGGTGTTGCCGATCTCGCCGAGCAGCACTTTGGAGAAGGTGCTGTTCATGGTGTTGCCGCCCTTGCCTTGCCTGACGCTGCCGTTCCACACCGAGCGGTTGAGTTCGCGCTGGATGAGATCGGCACGATCCGGGATGCGCTGGAGCTCGTCCGAGAAGAGCGTCGGGCTGTGCATCACGCCGTGGAGCGTCGCCGGTGGCACGCGGGCCAGGCGGTCGCCGGCATCGCGGCCGAAGGCGTGTTCGAGCGGCACCATCACGTGGGCGAGCCAGCCGGGCCCGAGGTAGCCCTGATAGCCGCGGGTGTTGGCCGAGGTGGCGAGATATTCGCGTCCGCCGAGGCGGACGATCCGACAGTCGGCATCCAGCACCATTTCGACACGGGTGCCGACCGGTAGCTGCAGTGGGTCGGAACTCGCGATGCAGATGCCGTCGGCGTCGAGCAGGCTCAGCAGGTACCAGTCGCCGGTTCGCAGCAGGTTGGCAAAGATGCCACGCATCTCGTCCTCGAAGCGGAAGCACAGGCAGAGCACGCCGAGCGGGGTGTCACCGCCGGCGTTCTCGATACGGTAGGCGTAGGCCAGCACCGGTGCGCCACCCGCCTGCAGGTCGGAAACGCGGAAGTGTTCGACATAGGGCGCGGTTGTCCGCAGCGCTTCGTCCACCAGCGGATCGTTGGAGTGTTCGAGCGCCTGTGTCTGGTCGAGACGGGCGAGCACCCGGCCGCCGGTGTCGAGCAGCACGATGTCGTGGTAGACGGAGTACTTCTCGACGTAGGCCTGGAAGCGTTCGACGATGGCAGCGTGCTCGGCAGGGTCTGCCCCCTGGGGTGACGAGGCTTTGCCGGCGTAGCGGCGCAACTCGTCATCGATTGCCAGGAAGCCGATGTCGGCGGTGCGTTCGAAGAGGTTGCGCACCAGGATGTCCACCGCGACCTGCGCGCGAGACCTCATTTCGAGCACGACCTTGCGGCGGGTTTCCATGCCCAGGTTGTCGAGCAGGGTAGCCGTCAGTTGGGAAAACGCCTGGCGGGTACTGTTCATGTCGGTGGCAATGCCCGAGAGCTGGCCCAGCAGGGCGAGGTTGTCCCATACGGCCTGCAGGCGCTGCAGCATTTCGCGGTATTCCTCGACATGCGCCATGTGACGGATGAGCGGGCAAAGACGGGAGTCGATCTCTATGCCTTTGTAGGTGGTCATTGCACGCTGTGTCCTGGCGTGGGAGGTGTGTGTTCGAGGAAAGCAAGAACCGGGCGCACGGTCGGCGGGGCAAAGCTGCGACAGGCGCGCGCTGACGGGGTGGGTGTTGCTCCGCCCGTGTCCGCGATCTGGCTGGCGGGCATGTGCCGTTGGCGGTTCGGTCGAAGAGCCTAGCGTAGCCAGGCGAAGGCGGACTCGAGGCGGCTGCGGGCGTCGGCCGCGATCACCGGTCCGTGTGCAGGCACGATACGCTCGAAGTCCCAGGCAAGGACGCGTTGCAGCGAGGCCCGTGCCGCGTCGCGGTCGCGGAAGAAGCGCTTGAGCAGGAAGGATAGGCCGAAGCGGTCGTAGAAGCCGTTCAGCCGTGCGTAGGTTCGCGTCCCGAAGGAGTCCCACGGGCCGATGTGCACCGCGAGGTCGGTGATGACGAGGCTGCGGCTGGGCTGGTGGAAAAATACGGTTTCGTTGAGTTCGCTGTTGCCCTCGATGAACACCGAGTCGATATCCGCAGCCCACGGCGCCGCGCGCGGTGGAACCGGTGGATGGCTGGCGAAGGCGGGGTTCTTGTCCGCAAGGCCGGGGGCGACGTATAGCGTGGCGCCCGGACTTGCGGCGAGGAAGTCCAGCGCGTGGAGGTGATGCAGGCGATTGGGGGCGACGATGTGGCGCACGCTGCCGAGCGGCGCGAGTTCGGCGAGCAGTTCGGGCGTCGGCGCGATCGGCGAATGCACCCAGAGCGTACCGTTGCCGAGCCGGCACACGGTCATGCACGTCGTCATGCGAAAACCGTAGAACACCAGCGGCTGGCGGGCGATCCAGATGTCGTCGGCCAGGCGGGTGAGGCGGAATTCGCTGGCAGGGCTCCAGCTGGCGCTGCGGTCAGTCATGGCGCAATCCATCCGGGATATCCTCGATGGGGGCATGATAACGCGCTGCGAAATGGCGGCGCAGCCCGCGGGTGGGGGCTGCGCCGGTGGTTCGAGGGCTGACTCAGGCCGCGAGCAGCGCCGGCTTGATCTGCTCCAGCCAGGTGTTCACACGCTCGTCGGTGAGATTGGCCTGGTTGTCGTTATCGAGGGCGAGGCCGACGAACTGGCCGTCGATGACCGCTTGCGAGACCTTGAAGTCGTAGCCTTCGGTGGGCCAGGGGCCGACCACGGTGGCGCCGCAGGTGGTGACGGTGTCGTAGAGGAAGCTCATCGCATCGCAGAATTCGTTGCCGTACTTGTCCTGGTCGCCGAGACCGTAGATGGCGACCACCTTGCCGCTCATGTCGGCGCCGTCGAGCTGCGGCAGGAATTCGGCCCAGCTTTCGTTCTGCGCGCCGGACTCGATGCCGGGCAGTTCGCCTTCGCCCAGCGTCGGGGTGCCGATGATGAGTGCGTCGTAGGACAGGAAGTCGTCGACCGTGGCCTTGTTCACATTGACCGGGTCGGCGGCCAGTTCGCCCAGCTGCTTGGCGATGTACTTCGCGACCTTGCGGGTGCGGCCGGTGTCGCTGCCGAAGAAGATGCCGATTTTTGCCATGGTGTGCTCCGTTGCGTTTCAGGGAAAGACTGGGTCCGCTACGCGTTGCCCGGACAGGCGCGCGTGCGGACCGGTGGACAGGACGGGAGGCGGCGCTTCATCGGACTACCCTCGTGTCGCTGCGCGACATTCTTCCGGAGTGAGGGAGCGCAGCCTTCGGGCGGCCGGGCGGAAGCGCTCATGCGTACCCCGGCAGGTTGAAATGGGTGCGGATCACGGTGAGCAGTTGCTCCAGGCTGAGGTCTTCCCGGTACAGCGGCACGTTGGCGGTGGCGATGTCGGCGAGTTCGGGAAAGTCGAGTTCCACGCCGTAGTGGCCCTGGGCCTGACCGTAGATGAAGACGTAGGCACCGAGCTTGGGTTCGCCGGGCTGATGGAAGCGGATTGCCTGTTCGTTGTCGTGCCAGCCGTCGCTTACGGCGAGTCGGCCGTTGTCGATCAGCTCGGCCAGGGCGTCGAGCAGGGCGAGCAGCGAGCGGTACTTGACGGGCTGTCTGGTGGTGGGCATGGGAGCCTCAGCGGGCGGTGTGGCGGAGCAGCTTGAGGCATGCGAGCGTGGCGGCCAGGTCCACCGCGCGCGCATCGTCGAAGTTGGGGATGGACGGATCGGCACCGCATTCGAGGAGCAGTGCCACCATGTCGGCCTTGCCGGCCGAAGCGGTGTACATCAGGCAGGTGGCACCCATGTCGTTGCGGTTGTCGACGTCGATGCCGGCGGCGACGAGTTGGCGTACCACCTGGGCATTGCTCGACACGCAGGCCAGCCACAACGCGTTGTTGCCGTCCATGTTGCGACGGGCGATCGACACGCCATGGGCCAGCAGCTCTTCGACGATGTCGGCGCGGCCTTCGAGCGAGGCGCGCATCAGCGGCGTGAGGCCGTGTTCGCGGGTGGCGTCGAGGTCGTCCGCGTCGAAGCCGTGATGTGCCAGGAACTCCGTCAGCGCAGGGCTGGGCGCGACGCTGTGCCGCGGGGCGCCGCTGCGGCTCGCCTCCAGTTTGGCGAGTGCTGCGGCGAACACCTCATAGCCGCCATCGACGCTGTAGACCTCGGCGAAGCGGAAGTCGGCAAACATCTGCGCGTAAGTCTGGCTGGCGTTGCCGTGGTAGCAATAGACCAGCACAGGAGTGGTCTTGGGCAGGCGGCGCGCCACACCCATGAAGCCCGACTCGGTGAGATGGTCGGCGCCGGGGATGCGGCTGGTGCCGTAGCGGGCCGGGTCGCGCACGTCGAACACTGCCAGCGCCGGCAGGATGCCGTCGCGGTGGCGCAGGTAGAGGTCGGCGGCGTCGTCAGCGGAGATGCGGCGGTCGCTGCGGCTGGTGACCGGGGAGGGGGAGGCGGTCTGCGTCATGGTCGCGGTCTCGTCGATGGGCGTTCAGCCGGCGCTGCCGGGGGTGGGGCGCTTGGCATAGGCGGGGGTGGATTCGATGCGCCGATCGTCCACCGCCTTGCCGATGGTGAAGTGGTAGAGCGTCTGGAACACTTCGCCGTCCAGGCCCAGCAATTCGTGCACCGGGTCGTCGAAGAAGCAGCCGATGCCGGTGCCGCGCAGGCCGAGCGCCTCGGCCTGCAGGTAGAGGACCTGGCCGAGCAGGCCGGCTTCGCGGTAGAGGTCGCGGTAGGCTGCGGCGTCCTCGGCGATGACGCCGTCGAAGGGCGCGATCATGCCAAGCGCGAGGCAGGCGGTGGAGGCGATGTCCTGGTGGCAGTGCAGGCTGCGCGCCAGCCGGTGCAGCTGAACCGGCTCGAATCCCTGCAGGAAGCGCAGGTCGATGTCCTCGCCCAGCTTGTCTACGCGGCGCGGCGAGAAGGGCTGCTGCAGGCGCGCCAGCAGCGGCGCGGCTGCGGCGCTGTCGCGGCTATAGACGTAGAGGCCGGGTTCCATGCCCTCCACGCGGTGGATGAAGAGTACCGGGGTGATGCGCCTGTGCTCCTGCAGCGCGTCCCAGGGCAGGCCGGCACGCGGCTCGAGGGCGCGCAGCAGGCTGGCGAAGTGGCTGCGCGGCATCACGTATTCCGGGGTGAAGCGCTGCGCGCTGCGGCGGCCGAGCACCAGTTCTGCCCCGCCGCGCTCGCCGCCCGGCGTCGCCACCGGGCGCGAGCAGGGCACGGACTGCAGGCGCGACTGACGGGGGGCGTCGTCGTCGGCACGGCGGGTGGCGACGGCGACTTCGCCGATGATGGGCCAGCGGAACATCGGCCGCGGGTCGAGCATGCTGGCGGTGCCGTGCCACTGCGCCGCGGCGGTATCGGCGCGCAGCGCGGCCGGCAGCAGCGCCGGCGAAGCGGGCGCGTCCAGCGGTTCCAGGGTGAAGAGGATTTCGGCCTCCTCGAGCTCGGTCTCGGGGTACTTGCGTGCAGGGAAGTCCGCGCTGCGGTCCAGGCCCAGGCGGCCGGCGAGGCTGGCGGTGCCGATCTGGCGCTGTTCGAGCATGCGCCAGCCGAGCATCGCGCAGGCGTAGCGCAAGGCGCCGACGGCGTGGCCGACGTCGAGCTGGCAGTAGCGGAAGGCGCGTTCGCCGTACTTCCAGGCTTCGCGCCACATGGCGCTGGACAGTGCGATCTGCAGGCGCGGTGCGCTGCCGGGCGCGGCGGCCCGGTCCGAGGCGCGGCATTCGAGGGCGTGGTCTTCCGGCCGGTAGTGGTGCACGCCATCGGCGAGGCCCGGCACGGCGTGGCTGACGATCCAGGCTTCGACCGGATGCAGGTTGCCGCTGGACGGGTTGGCGCGGACCGCCCAGCGGTCCGGACCCAGCGTCTTCCACGCCGTGACGCCAAGTGATAACTGGAACAGGGCGCCCAGACTGGCAAGCCCGACCGGCTGGGCCGGGGGAGGAAGCGGCAGCGAGGCGAAGGGCGACACCAGCGCCTGGCGCAGCGGCGCGTCGGCGTCGAGCTCGTCGATCAGCGGCAGCGCGACGGCGCTGGCCCCTTCATAGTGGCGGAACGCAGCGGGCTGGGCATCCCAGTCGAGCACGCCCGGACCCACCGCATAGGCCTGGAAGCGGTGCTTGGTGCGGCGGTGGTAAAGGCGGACGACGAGGGCGGGCGATAGTTCGATGCCGCCGGTGCTCGCCTGCGCTGGCGGGCGGTCGGCGGGGGCGTCGGTATGGGGCGGGCGTTGGGCAGCGAGGTTCATGCCTCGCCCGTTGCAAATCTGATACCAGCCCGAAGGCGCCGGCGCGGCAAGGGTTTTGCGCCGATCCGGCGCGCAGTGTCGCGTGTATTGCGACGACGGGCCGGGCCTTGTCGATTTTCCGACAGGCGCGGTCCGCGGTCGTCAGTCTGTGCTGCGGCGGTCCTTGCCCTCGCCGAGGTAGAACTCGCGCTTGACGGCGTACATCTGCGCGTCGGCGGCGTGGATGGCCTTGGACAAGGGTTCGCCCTGGGTGCAGGTGCCGATGCCGAGCGAGAAGCTGAGTGCGGTGCCGGTATAGAACTGGTTATTGAGCACGGTGACCGCGAGGATGCGCTCGACGACTTCTTCGGCGCTGTGCGCGTCGCAGCCGGGCAGCAGCACGGCGAATTCGTCGCCGCCGATGCGTGCGCTGCAAACCTCGTCGCCCACCGCCTTCTTCAGTACCTCGCCGGCGCGCCGCAGCAGTGCGTCGCCGGCGGCGTGGCCGAGGCCGTCGTTCACCAGCTTGAGGCCGTTGAGGTCGGCCACGATCACGCTGACCGGGAATGGCCCCTTGCGGCCGAGGCGCATCAGTTCCTCGTCGTAGTAGGCGCGGTTGTAGAGCTTGGTGAGGGCGTCATGGCGGCCGAGGAATTCCAGGTAGGCTTCGGCCTTCTTGCGCGCGGTGATGTCGGTCAGCGCGATCAGGACGCGGTCCCAGCTGTCTTCATGGCCGGGCAGTACCGAGAACTGCAGGAAGACATTCACCTCGTTGCCGGCGAGCGAGTAGTTCACCGTTTCGCGCTGGTGGAAGAGCTTGCCGTTCCACAGGTCGATCAGCTGCTCCATGAAGTGTTCGCGCATCTCGTCGCGGAAGACGCGGTCGAGGTTGCCGAAGAGTTCATCCTTGCTGCGCGCACCGAACAGCTTGAGCGTCTGCCGGTTCACGTCGATGACCTGGATCTCCTGCATGCAGCGGGTGATGAATTCCGGATGCACGTTGAGAAAAACGCGGAAGTCCGAGATGCCGGCGTCGCGCACGCCTTCGATGAGGTGACGCACGCCGCTGAAGTTCTCCACCCACAGCGATACCGGCGAATGCTCGAACAGGCCGCGCGCGTACTGCTCGGAGAACTTCAGTCCGCGCTGGGCCCGGACGTGGTCGGTGATGTCTTCCAGCGACACCATGACGCGGCTCCAGTCGTCCTCGTGGCCCGGCAGGATGCGCGCGTTCACCCGCACATCGATGCGGCGGCCGTCGATGCCGTAGTTGACCGACTGGCTGGAAAAGCCGCCGTTGCCGTTCCACAGGGCTGCCATGTCGTGGGCGTGCTGGCGGTGCATGTCGTCGCGGAAGACCTTGTCGAGGTTGGCGACGAGGTGGGCGAGGTCGCGGGCGCAGAACATTTCCAGCGTGCGCTGATTGACGTCGAGCACGCGGATGCCGGCCGAGCAGGCGCCGACCTGTTCCGGGTAGGCGGCGAAGTAGGCTTCGATGTCGGAAATGCCCTTGCTGCGCCACTCGTCGAACAGGGTCTTGATCGCCGAGAAATCTTCCAGCCACAAGGAGATCGGCGCGAGCTGGAAGAGATCGCGGAAGTTCACGTTGTGTTCGGAGGCGGTAAGCGCGCTCATGTCCATCGCGTGTTCCGGGGTCGGGGCCGGGCGCCGGGATGCGGCGGCAGGCGGTTTGGAAAGCCTGTCGTTATATCACTTTCAGCCGGCCGGGCACATGCGGTTTGCCGCGCTCGCCGTCAGCGCGGGATTGCGTCCGGATCGCCCGGATAGGGCAGGCGTCCGTCCACCTGCAGGCCACCGAGGCTGGCGCTGCGGGAAAAGCGCAGTGTGCCGCCGTACTGGCTGACGATGTCGCCGACGATGGCCAGGCCGATGCCGTGGCCGGGCCGGTTCTCGTCGGTACGCAGGCCGGCGGTGCCGAGCCGGCCGAGCAGGTCGTCGGGCACGCCGGGGCCGTCGTCCTCGACGCGAAACACCAGCGCATCGCTGGCCTCGTCGCGCGGCGCCACCCGCAGGCGCAGCTCGCCACGCGCCCATTTGCAGGCGTTGTCGAGCAGGTTGCCGAAGAGTTCCAGCATGTCCTCGCGGTCGAGCGGATCCCAGCGCTCGGGCAGGTCGAGGCCGATGGCGACGCGGCCGTCGTGCAGCCGCCCGACGGCATCGGCGAGCGCCTGCAGTTGGGGCCGGAGATCGAAACCGGCGCCCGGTGGCCCGCCGCCGGCCAGCCGGGCGCGGCGCAGTTCGCGTTCTATGGTGTCGCGCATGGTGGCGATCTGGGCGTCGAGTTCGTCCGCGAGCGCCGGGTCGCCACGCGAGCGCAGGCTGTCGGCTCGCTGGGCGAGCACGGCGAGCGGCGTCTTGAGCGCATGCGACAGGTTGCCGGCGGCGTGGCGGATGCGGCCAAGGCGCTGGGCCTGGTGGCGGGCCAGGCGGTTGACGGCGTCGAGCATGGGCCGGACCTCGCTCGGCGAGCGGGTGTCCACCGCCACGTCTTCGCCGCGCTCCAGCCGGCGGCAGGCGTCGACCGCATCGTCCAGCGGGGCGAGACCGCGGATCAGCAGGCGTCGCTGCACTACGACCAGCACCAGCAGCGCTGCGAACAGCCCGGCCAGCAGGCCGGTGCGAAAGCGCGCGATGGCGACGTCGAGCGTCGACACGTCCTCGGCGACGGCGACCAGGAGCGGCGGCACGCCCGTTTCGTCCGCGCTGCGCTTGGTGAGTACCAGCAGCGTCTGTCCGGCCGGGCCGGGCAGGCGGAAGCTTGCTTCGCCGGCGGGCAGCGTCGCAGGCAACTGCAAGTCCTCGTCCCAGAGCGAGCGCGAACGGAGCAGTTCGGCGCCGCGCCGGACCACGAAGTAGTGGCCGGACAGCGGCAGCTGGTAGACAGTGCCGGTGGCTGCCTGGACCGCGGTGGCGGCATCGGCGGCGTCCAGCACGCGGGCGTAGAGCAGATCGGCGTCGTGTTCGAGGCGGGAGCGCACGTAGTCCTCGACCAGCCGGCGTGGGAAGTCCTGCAGGCCGAAGGCGAGCAGGGCGCCGGCGCCGATCAGCACCAGCGACAGCGCGAGACTGAGGCGATTGCGCAGCGATTTCATGGTGCGGCGACCGGCGGGTGGAATATGTAGCCCTGGCCGCGCCGGGTTTCGATGCAGTCCTGGCCGAGCAGCACGCGCAGGCGGCGGATGTAGACCTCGATCACGTTGCTGTCGCGGTCGCCGTCGTAGTCGTAGACGTGTTCGGCCAGCCGCGTTTTCGAGATGACCTCGCCGGGGTGGCGCAGAAAGTAGCGCAGCATGCGGAATTCGGTGGCGGTGAGCGCACGGCTGCTGCCGTCCGCCTCGATCAGGCACTGGCGGCCTTCGTCCAGTCGGGCCGTGCCGACGCGCAGTTCGGGGCTGCGCACCGGCGCTGCCCGGCGCAGCAGTGCCTGGATGCGGGCGAGCAGTTCTTCGACATGGAAGGGCTTGCCGAGGTAGTCGTCGGCGCCCGCCTGCAGGCCGGCGACGCGCTCGCTCCAGCCGTCACGCGCGGTAAGGATGAGCACCGGGACGTGGTTGGCGGCCGTGCGCCAGTCGCGCAGCAGGTCCAGGCCGGCGCGGCCGGGCAGGCCGAGGTCGAGGACCACCGCGTCGTAGGGCTCGGTGGCGCCGAGGTGGCCGGCGTCGATGCCGTTGGCGGCGAGATCCACCGCGTAGCCCTCGGCGACCAGGCGCTGGCGCAACTGCTCGCCCAGCGCCGTGTCGTCTTCTGCGATCAGCAGACGCATCGTGGCTTACTTCTGCCGGCGGCGGAGCACTTCGCCGCTGGCGGCGTCGAGCTCTAGCTTGTGTATCGCGTTGCGCTCGTCGATCAGCTTGACCTCGTAGACATACTTGCCGTTTTCGCGGTCGAGTTCGACCTCCACGATCTGGCCCGGCTGGGCGGCGCGGCTGCGGGCGAGGATGTCTTCCATCGGCAGGATCTTGCCGGTCTCGCGCAACTGGCGGACTTCGCCCTGGTCGAGCTTGTCGTCGGCGTGGCCGGCAGGACTGGCAAGCAGGCCCACGCTGACAAGGACGGTGGCAGCGATGGTGGCGATGCGGGTGCGGGTTGAATTCATGGCGTTCCCTCCGGTCGGAAGTGTAGTGGATGGGCTCGGCGGCCCGGTGTTGCCAAGTATCCGTGGGGTGGCTGAAGCCAAGCTGAAACGACAAAACGCCGTCCATTGCCGGTTTGCGGGTTTGCCGCAAGCGCTCGAAATATTTGCACGAACTATAATCACGCCATCGCGGGAGCAGGCACCGGGGTGGGGACACCCCTTCCGGAGGACTTTGCTGATGGATCTTCCCCTTTGGCCGGAATGGCCGCCGCGCTTCGGCGTGTTGCTGTTCTTTGCGGTGGCGCTGTTGGCAACGGCGCTGGTCGGCGAACTGCTAGGCCGTCGCGCGGGCTTGCCGCGTGTCACCGGTTATGCCCTGTGCGGCCTGGTGCTCGGTCCGCTGGTGCTGGGCGGTTTCGCGCAGGACGACCTGGTGACCTGGCGCGGCGTGCTCGATCTGGCGCTGGCGCTGCTGCTGTTCGAGCTCGGCATCCGCCTCGACCTGCGCTGGTTCCGCGCCAACCCCTGGATACTCGCCTCCAGCCTGGCCGAGGCGGCGCTCAGCTTCGTGCTGACCCTGGGCGCGCTGCTGGCGATCGGTGTCGGCAAGGAGGTGGCGCTGGCGGTGGCGGCGATCTCGGTCGGGACCTCGCCGGCGATCGTGATGCGCGTGACCGCCGAGCTGCGTGCGGCGGGGCAGGTGACCGAAAGGCTGCAGGCCTTGTGCGCGCTCAACGTCGGCTATTCGGTGATCCTGTTCAAGCTGGTGATGGGCGCCCTCTACGGCGCCGAGGTGCAGACCTGGTGGGTGGCGGTGCTGCACCCGCTCTACCTCTTCGCCGGGTCGCTGCTGGTGGGCACGCTGGTGGCCGTCGCCTTCGTCGGCCTGCGGCGGGCGGTCGATCCCGGCACCGAGCAGGGCGCGGTGGCGATCTTCGGCCTGCTGCTGGCCGCGATCGCGGTGCTTACCGCGCTGCGCCTGCCGACCCTGCTGGCGCCACTGCTGGCTGGCCTGCTGGTGAAGTGGCACGACCCACGTCCGCATCGCTGGCCGCAACATCTCGGGACCGCCGGCGGCGTGCTGGTGATCGCGCTCTTCATGCTGAGCGGCGCGGCGGTCAGCGCCACCCAGCTCGCCCAGGGGCTGGCTGCGGCGCTGGTGGCGGTGCTGGTGCGCATCGTCGCCAAGCTGGGCGGCGTGATGATGTTCGGCGCGAAGAGCGGGCTGGGGCTGCGCAAGAGCTTT
The DNA here is from genome assembly GCF_006496635.1 of Azoarcus sp. DD4. Lineage (NCBI taxonomy): Bacteria > Pseudomonadati > Pseudomonadota > Betaproteobacteria > Rhodocyclales > Zoogloeaceae > Azoarcus > Azoarcus sp. DD4. The sequence continues at coordinate 3,148,208 of NZ_CP022958.1, read as the reverse complement.
GCGCTGGGCGTGGCGTTGCTGCCCTTGTCCGCCGTCGCGGTGCTGCTGGTGGAAGACGTGCGCATGCTCTATCCGAGCTTTGCCGACCAGCTCGCCCCGGTGGTGATGAGCATGGTCGCGGTGCTGGGCCTGGTCGGGCCTGTCGCCACCCAGCGCGCGCTGATCCACGCCCGTGAGCATCGCAGCGGAGATAAGTCATGAGCCTGGAAGCCTTTTCGCCTTCGCGCGCGCTGTCGCTGGGCGTCGAACTCGAGCTCCAGCTGGTCAGCACGCACGACTACGACCTCGTCGGCGTCGCCGAGGACATGTTGCGCCTGACCGACGGCCTGGACATCACCGGCGAAATCAAGCCGGAAATGACCGATTCGATGATTGAGATCTCGACCGGCATCTGCGACGGACACGAGATGGTGCTGGCGCAGCTGGAGGCGATACGTGCGGCGCTGTCGGGTATCGCCCGCAAGCTCAACGTCGGCATCTGCGGCGGCGGTACGCACGCCTTCCAGCAGTGGGGCGAGCGGCGCATCTTCGACAAGCCGCGCTTTCATTATCTGCACGAACTCTACGGCTATCTCGCCAAGCAGTTCACCGTGTTCGGCCAGCATGTGCACGTGGGTTGCCCGGGGCCGGATGCGGCGCTCTACCTGCTGCATGGCCTGTCGCGCTACATCCCGCACCTGATTGCGCTGTCGGCCTCGTCGCCTTTCGTGCAGGGCAGGGACACCGGCTTCCAGTCGGCGCGGCTCAATTCGGTGTTCGCCTTTCCGCTGTCGGGCCGGGCGCCCTTCGTCGAGAGCTGGAGCGACTTCGGCGCGTACTTCGACAAGATGACCGCCACCGGCGTGGTCAGCAGCATGAAGGATTTCTACTGGGACATCCGGCCCAAGCCCGAATACGGCACGGTGGAAGTGCGGGTGATGGATACGCCGCTCACCGTCGAACGCGCCGCGGCGATCGCCGCCTACATCCAGGCGCTGGCGCGCCACCTGATGATAGAGCGGCCGATCCGCCCGAGCGAAGACGACTATCTCGTCTACACCTTCAATCGCTTTCAGGCCTGCCGCTTCGGCTATGCCGGTACCTACGTCGATCCGGAAAGCCATACCCACATGTCGGTCGGCGAGGCGATAGAAGCGAGCTTCGGCCGTATCGAACAGCATGCGGTCGAACTCGGCGCCGATGGCGCGATCGCCCGCTTGCGGGCCGAGGTGGCGGCCGGCCGCAACGATGCTTCGTGGTTGCGCGAGAGCCTGCAACCGCACGGCGTGCTGCCCGAAGTGGTGATGGCGCAATGCCAGCGCTGGATGAACGGGGAGGGAATGTGAGTGACGGGCCATTGCGCATCGGCCTGTCGGCCCGCCTGCTGCACAGGCCGCCGGCCGAGCTGGGCTTTCCGGGCAAGACGCTGCAGTACCTGGAGCAGTCGATGGCGCACTGGGTCATGGCCCACGGCGCGCTCGCCTTCATGGTGCCGACCATAGGCGAACACCTCGGCCTGCGCCGAGCGCAGATTTCGGTGCACGATTACGTCGCCGTGCTCGATGGCCTAGTGCTGCAGGGCGGTGCCGACGTCAGCCCGACCACCTATCACGAATCCCCGCTGCGCCCTGAATGGAGCGGCGACCGGGTACGCGATCTGTACGAGATCGAGCTGCTGTGGGAGTTCGTGATCCAGGGCAAGCCGGTGCTGGGGGTGTGCCGCGGCGCCCAGCTCATCAACGTCGCCTGCGGCGGAACCTTGTGGCAGGACATCGCCGAATACGTGCCGGGCGCCGGCACACACCGTAACGACGACCTCTACGACAGCCATCACCACGAGGTCGAACTGCTGCCCGGCAGCCGCCTCGAAGCCTTGTACCCGACCGCCCGCGTCGGCCGGGTGAACAGCATCCACCACCAGGCGGTGCGCGAGCTCGGCGCCGATCTGTGCGTGGAGGCGCTGTCGGTGGGCGACGGCGTGATCGAGGCGATCCGCTGGAACGGCAGCAGCTACATGTTCGGCTGCCAGTGGCATCCGGAATTCCATGGTGCGGCCGGCCTGCTCGACGGCGGTGCCATCCTGCAGGACTTCCTCGACGCGGCGCGGCGGGCGCGGGGCTAGGGCGAAGCGAGGCTTGCAGTGGTTGTCGGGCAAGCAGTGCGGTGAATAATGTTCGCAGTTTTTGTTATTTTGAGTTCTTAAGAGTCGAATATCTAATGTCTCCACGTTATTTAAATGCTGGAGAGCGCAGATGTCCGCCCCGTTCCGCTTCAAATCCCTGATTGCCGCTGTCGTCCTTGGCCTCGGCGCGGCAGGCGCCGCCCAGGCGCAGACCGCGCTGCTCAATGTGTCCTACGATCCGACGCGCGAGCTCTACCAGGAATTCAATCCCGCCTTCGCCAGGTATTGGGAAGCCAAGACCGGCGAGAAGATCAGCGTCAAACAGTCGCACGGCGGTTCGGGCAAGCAGGCGCGGGCGGTCATCGACGGCATCGAGGCCGACGTCGTGACCCTGGCGCTGGCCAACGACATCGACGCCATCGCCGACAAGGGCAAGCTGCTGCCGGCCGACTGGCAGAAGCGCCTGCCGCAGAACAGCACGCCCTACACCTCGACCATCGTCTTCCTGGTGCGCAAGGGCAACCCGAAGGGCATCAAGGACTGGGACGACCTGGTCAAGCCGGGCATCAGCGTCATCACGCCCAACCCCAAGACCTCGGGCGGTGCGCAGTGGAACTATCTGGCGGCCTGGGAATACGGCAAGCGCAAGTTCGGTGGCGACGACAAGGCCAAGGACTTCGTCGGCAAGCTGTACAAGAACGTGCCGGTACTCGATTCCGGCGCCCGCGGCTCGACCATCACCTTCGTCGAGCGTGGCATCGGCGACGTTTTCCTGTCGTGGGAGAATGAAGCCTTCCTGGCGATCAAGGAGTTGGGGCCGGACAAGTTCGACATCGTGGTGCCCTCGCTGTCCATCCTGGCCGAACCGCCGGTGGCGGTGGTCGACAGGAACGTCGACAAGAAGGGCACGCGCAAGGTCGCGCAGGCCTACCTCGAATACCTCTACACCGAGGAAGGCCAGGAGATCGCCGCCCGCAACTATTACCGGCCGACGCTGGACAAGGTGGCGAAGAAGTACGCGAGCCAGTTCCCCAAAGTCACGCTCTTCACCATCGACGACGCCTTCGGCGGCTGGAAACAGGCTGCCAGGACCCACTTCGCCGACGGCGGCAGCTTCGACCAGATCTATACCGCCGGTCGCTGATACTTTCGCACTATCTTCACCCCGCCGTGGCAGTCTGCCCCGGCGGGGCATTTCTTTTCTGGATGCGGTGCACAAAAGTCGGGGCGGCATGATTAGAATCCGCCATCCCAACAATTTCCCGCCGCAGCGCCCCGCAAGAGTGCGCGCGGCTGCACCCCGACATGCCGCTGACTCCCCAGGCCCGGTCGCTGCTCGACATGGTGTATCGCGTGGGCGCACCACGCTTCCACGAACTCTCGGTGGCGCAGGCGCGGCACTCTTTCCAGAAGCTGCAGTACGCCTTCCGGCCCGACGTGCCGGCGGTGGCCTCGGTCATCGAAGTGCCGATGGCGCGCGCCGACGGCTCCGCCTTGCTGGCACGCTACTACCGCCCGCTGCAGCGCGGCCCGCAGGAGACCCTGCCGCTGCTGGTCTACTTCCACGGCGGTGGCTGGTGCGTCGGCGACATCGAAAGCTATGACGTGCTCTGTCGCGAACTCGCCAACGGCGCCGGCTGCGCGGTGCTGTCGGTCGATTACCGGCTGGCGCCCGAGCATCCCTTTCCGGCCGCGGTGATCGATGCCCGTTTCGCGGTGGAATGGGCCTGCGACCATGCCGACCTGCTCGCCATCGATCCGGCGCGCATCGCGCTCGGCGGCGACAGCGCCGGCGGCAATCTGTCCATCGTCACCGCGCTGGCGCTGCGCGACGCCGGCGGCCCGCAGCCACACTGCCTGGCGCTGGTGTATCCGAGCACCGAGATCGTCAGCCAGCGGCCTTCGCGCGAGCGCTATGCCGACGGCTATTTCCTCGACCGCGAGAGCCTGGTGTGGTTCTTCGAGCGTTACCTGCCGGAAGGCCAGACCGAGGACTGGCGGGCTTCGCCCATGCGTGCGGCCTCGCTTGCCGGCCTGCCGCCCATGCTGCTCGTCAGCGCCGAGTTCGATCCGCTGGTGGACGACTGCGCGGCTTTCGGTGCGCGTGTGCGCGAAGAGGGCGGCGAGATCGAGGAGGTGTGCATGCCGGGTATGGTTCACGGCTTCCTGACGCTCGGCAAGTATTTCCCCGAAGCCAACGAAACGGTACGACTTTTGGCCGATACTCTCGGGCGCCGGCTGGCTTGAATCGAACGGTCGTGCACCTTCGTACGACCGGGATGTGACGGCGGCTCCGAAATCGTCGCCGCAGGCGCCGGCCGGCGTGGCCGGCGCAACAGAGGGGAACACCGATGCAGTTGGAACGTGAAGAATCGCAGGCTGAAATGGCGGCGTCCCCTGGCCATGGTTCGCGCAAGGGCCTGCTTGGCGTCGCGGTGGCTGCGATCGGCGTGGTCTACGGCGACATCGGAACCAGCCCGCTCTATACGCTGAAAGAGGTATTCAACGGCCCGCACGCGGTGCCGGTGACCGAGGCCAATGTGTACGGCATCCTGTCGCTGGTGTTCTGGGCGCTGGCGCTGGTGGTGTCCGCCAAGTACGTGATCTTCATCACCCGTGCCGACAACCGCGGCGAGGGCGGCATCATGGCGCTCACCTCGCTCGCGCTGCGCGTCGTCGAGCCGGGGCGCAAGGCCTGGTGGCTGTCGGTGCTCGGCGTTTTCGGCGCGGCGCTGTTCTACGGCGACGGCATGATCACGCCGGCGATCTCGGTGCTGTCCGCGGTCGAAGGCCTGGAGGTAGCGACGCCGGCCTTCCGGCCCTTCGTGATTCCGATCGCGCTGGTGGTGCTGGTCGGGCTCTTCCTGATGCAGCGCCACGGCACCGGCCGCGTCGGTGCGATCTTCGGGCCGGTGATGGTGTGCTGGTTCGTGGTGCTGGCGGTGCTGGGCGTCAATGGCATCATGCTCCACCCGGAAATCCTGGGTGCGCTCGATCCGCGCTGGGCGCTGGGCTTTTTCGCCGAGCAACCGCTGATCGGCTGGCTGGCGCTGGGTGCGGTGGTGCTGGCGATCACCGGCGGCGAGGCGCTGTATGCGGACATGGGCCATTTCGGGCGCAGGCCGATCAAGCTCGCCTGGTTCTTCATGGTCTTCCCGGCGCTCTACCTCAACTATCTCGGCCAGGGCGCCCTGATCCTCGATCACCCCGACAACGTCCGCAATCCCTTCTACATGCTGGTGCCGGATGCCCTGGTGTACCCCATGGTGGGCATGGCGACGCTGGCCACCATCATCGCCAGTCAGGCGGTGATTTCGGGCGCATTCTCGCTGACGCGCCAGGCGATGCAGCTTGGCTACGCGCCGCGCATGCAGACCCTGCACACCTCGGAACACGAGATCGGCCAGATCTACGTCCCCGGCATCAACTGGATGCTGCTCGGCGCAGTGATCGCCCTGGTGGTCGGCTTCCGGTCGTCGAGCGCGCTGGCCTCGGCCTACGGCATCGCGGTGACGCTGACGATGATGATAGACACCGTGCTCGCCTTCGTCGTGGTGCGCAGCCTGTGGGGGTGGGGCAGGGGCAAGGCGATCCTGTTCCTTGCGGTCTTCCTGACTGTGGATTTCGCCTTCTTCTCGGCCACCACGGTCAAGATCATGGCGGGCGGCTGGTTCCCGCTGCTGATCGGCGCGGCGATCTTCATCCTGTTGCGCACCTGGAAGCGCGGGCGCAGCTTGCTGGGCGAGCGGATACGCAGCGACACGATGCCGCTCGACCTCTTCATCCAGTCGATGTTCCACAATCCGCCGCCGCGTGTCGAAGGCACCGCGGTGTTCATGACCACCTGGCTGGAAGGCGTGCCGCGCGCGCTGCTGCACAACCTGATCCACAACAAGGTGCTGCACCAGCGGGTGGTGCTGCTCAAGGTGGATACCGCCGACGTGCCGCACGTACCGGTGAGCGAGCGGGTGGAGGTGGAAGAGATCGACTACGGTTTCTACCGTGTGCGGGTGAAGTACGGCTTCAAGGACGAACCCGACATCCCGGCGGCGCTGGCGCTATGCACGCAGGCCGGCATGAAGTTCAACATGATGGAAACGTCCTTCTTCCTCGGCCGCGAAACCCTGGTGTCGCGCGTCGGCTCGGGCATGCCGCGCTGGCGCGAGAAGCTCTTCATCGTGCTGTTCCGCAATGCGGGCAGTGCGGCCGATTACTTCCGCATCCCGCCCAACCGGGTGGTCGAACTCGGCACCCAGGTCGAGCTCTGAGCGCCCATCGCGCGCAGGCCGCCTCAAAACGCCTTCGGCCCGGACCACGCTGGGTGATCCGGGCCGAAGGCGGGCGGGCGTAGCCGGGGATCAGCCGCAGACGGCGGCGAGGATTTCCTGCTTGTTGCTGCGGGCAGCGTCGAGCAGGGCGTCGAACTTGCCTTTTTCGATGCCGGCGATACAGGAATCGAGCAGCTCCGGCCGGCGCTGGATGCCGAGCAGGGAGTCGAAGGGGTTGGGCGTCTCGGCGGCGATGTTGGCGACGAACAGGATGTCGCCGAGGCTGGCCGGCGGCCACGAGCCGCCATACGGATCTTCGTATTCGTAGGCGTCTAGCACCGCTTCCGGCAGCTCGAACACCTCGAGGATGGCGCGGGCGACCGGTTCGCGCCAGGTGGAGATGAACTCGGCGAAGCGGTCCAGATGCTCTTCCAGCGCCGGATAGGCAGAGGCGCGGGCGAGCAGGAAGAACTGGCCGATGTCCGTCATCATGCCGGCGAGCATCGCGGTGTCGGGCGTGACCGTGCGCAGCTGGCGCGAGAAGGCGTAGCACCAGGAGGCCACGTCCACCGAGTGCATCCACAGGCCGGACGCGATCAGGCGGATGTGCTTGGAGCGGTGATCCTGCGACAACTGTTCGGCGGCGACCGCAAAGGCGAGGCAGCGCAGCGAGGCGAGCCCGATCCGCTTGACCGCATCGTTGACGCTGGTGATCTGCGCGCCGTAGGGGTTGAGCAGCACGGCGTTGGCCATGCGTACCACCTTGGCGCTAAGCACAGGTTCGGCACGCACGACGTTGGCGATGTCTTCCAGCGTGGAGGCGGGATCGTCCGCCAGCCGCTTGATGCGCAGCGACACGTCGAGCGAGGTCGGGAAGTTCAGCCGGCCTTCCTCCAGTTCGGCCTCGATCTGTTCGGAAAATGCCTGTGCCTGCGCATCGAAATCGTGCATTGCTGAGCTCGCCGGAAATGGTGACGTCAAAGTTTATCGTGCCGGAGCGGGCACGGGCGAACCTTTGGGCCCGTTCGTGGCCGTGTTCACGCCGGAACCGGCCGTGCGGGCGCTTCAGGACGGCTGGTTGAGGATCGCTCTGCCGTTCTCCAGGCCTTCGACCTGAGCCAGCGTTGCCACCGGCACGCCGAGCGATTCGATCGCCTCGTGACCGCGCTTGAAGCGCTTCTCGACGATGAAGCCGGCGCACAGCACATCGGTGCCGGCCTCGCGCGCCATCTCCACCAGCGCGACCGCGGTCCGGCCATTGGACAGGAAGTCGTCGACGATGACGACGCGGGCGCTTGCCGGCAGGTAGCGCTGCGACAGCACCAGCCGCGTCTCGCCGCCCTTGGTGGGCGAGGGAATGATGCGCGACAGCGCGGGCGATTCCACCTGCGGCGAATATTTCTTGGCGTAGACCAGCGGCACATTCAGCGCCTGCGCGACCACCAGGCCGGGCGCAATGCCGCTCGCTTCGGCCGTAAGGATGAGGTTGGGCTGGTAGCCGGACAGCCGGCGCGCCAGTTCCCGGCCCATCTCGGTGATGAAACCGGGTTCGATACGGTGGTTGAGGAAGTGGTCGATCTTGAGGATCTGGTCGCCGATGACCGTGGCTTCCGCCTCGATGCGGCGCACCAGCGGGCCGTAGGCGGAGGTGAGTTCGGTGTATTGGTACATGGAGGGGCACTTGCTGAACGGCCCCCGGACCGGGGGCAGGACGCTGCATTCTAGCCCACGCCTTGCGCCACCGTTGTTGCGCGGGCGGCACGCTCGCGCAGCCCGCCCGAGGCAAAACGGCGAGGACCGGGCAGCTTTGCCCTCTTATCCGCGGATCCATGCGCGCTTTGGCTGTCTATCATGAATTCATCATCGTATTGCCGCGCCCTGGCCCCGGGGGGCGGCATACTGCATTCAATCACAGGAGCGCGTCATGGACCTGCTGTTTCGCCCGGTCATCGGTCTGCTCGACCGCCTTCGTTATCCCTACAAATTCGCCCTGATCGGCTTCGTCAGCATCGCCGCGTCGATTGCGCTGCTGGCCCAGATCTACGCCGGTTTGCGCCAGGACATCGTGTTCACCGAGCGCGAGATCGCCGGCGTGAGCCTGCTCGACAAGGGCTTTGCGGTGCTGGTGCTCAGCCAGCAGCATCGCGGCCTGTCGGCCGGGGTGCTGGGCGGCAGCGACGCATTGCGGCCCAAGGTCGCGGAGAAGGCGGCAGCCCTCAACCAGGCGATCGCCACGCTCGACGCCGAGCTGGCGCAGGACGAGGGCTGGGCGCCGTTGCGCGCTGGCTGGGGCGACATCCGGGGCAGGCTGCAGAAGCTCGCCGGCGAGGGCCTGGGCATGAGCGCCGGCGACAACTTCCGCGAGCACACCGCGGCGATCGAGCGCACGCTGACCTGGATAGGCGATGTGGGCGACGCCTCCAATCTGGCGCTCGATCCGGAAGGCGACAGCTACAACCTGATCGACCCGATGCTGCACTCGATCCCCGAAATGACCGAGCGCCTCGGCCGCCTGCGCGGGCGTGCCACCGGCATCATCGCCAAGGGCTCGGCCACCAAGGAAGACGAATACGCCATCGTTGCCCAGCTGGCGGAGCTGGGGCAGACCGAGAACGCGCTGAAGGACAGGCTCAATCGCGCGGCGCGCGAGAACGAGTCCCTGGCCGGGCCGCTCAACGGCGCGCTGGGCGAGATCGACGCCGCGGTCAAGCGCGTGCGCGACACGGTGCGTGGCGAGGTGCTGGACCAGGGCTTCTCGATGCAGCCCACGGCTTTCTTCGAGGTCGGCACCAATGCGATCGACGTGGTGCTCAAGCACTACCGTGAGTCGGTCAAGCCGGCGGCGGAAAAGCTGCTCGCGGCGCGCCTGCAGCAGCTCGAACGCAGCCTGATCCGTGATGCGGTGGTGTCCGGCATTGCGCTGGTGATCGCCGCCTATCTCTTCATCGGCGTCTATCTGTCCATCCTGCGCTCGGTGCGCGAGCTGTCCGCCGGCGCGCAGCAGTTTGCCAAGGGCGACTACCGCGCGCGGGTGGCCTTCTCGGCGGAGGACGAACTGCGCGAGGTGGCCGACCGCTTCAACGCCATGGCGCACGACGTGGCCGAACTCATCCGCGAGATCCAGCACGGCGCCGAGAGCGTCGGCACCGCTTCGGCCAACGTCTCCGGGGCGGCGCATCGGGTGGCGGAAGGCTCGGACACCCAGAGCGAGGCGGCTTCCGGCATGGCAGCCGCGGTTGAGGAGATGACCGTAGGCATAGACGAAATCTCCCGTCACGCCGGTACCGCGCAGGTGCTGGCGGAGCGTTCCGAGAGGCTGTCGAACGACGGTGGCGAGGTGATGAAGCGGACGGTGGAGGAAATGGAGCGTATCGCTGCGGCCGTCAATGCCTCGGCTTCCACCATCGGCGAGCTGGGCCAGAAGGCGCGCCACATCAGCTCGATGGTGGATGCCATCCGCGAGATCGCCGACCAGACCAACCTGCTGGCGCTCAACGCCGCGATCGAGGCGGCCCGCGCCGGCGAGAGCGGCCGCGGCTTTGCGGTGGTGGCGGACGAGGTGCGCAAGCTTGCCGAGCGCACCGCGCGCGCCACCGAGGAGATCACCGACATGGTGGGCTCGATCCAGCATGGCACCGAACGCGCGGTGGAATCGATGGAAGCCGGGGTGGCGCGCGTGCGCGACGGCGCCGAACTCACCACCCGCGCCGGTCAGTCGATGGCCGAGATCAATACCGGCGCCCGCGAAGTGCTGCAGGCGGTAAGCGACATCTCGCTGGCCCTGCGCGAGCAGAGCAGCGCCAGCGCCGACATCGCGCGCAACGTCGAGCGCATCGCGCAGATGGCCGAGGAAAACAGCGCGGCGGTGCGCGACACCGCCCAGATCGCCTCCACCCTGCAGTCGCTGGCCGGCGACCTGGAACGCAAGGTGGAGCGCTTCAAGGTCTGAGCGCCCGGCTCAGCCGCGTGCGCCGAGCTTGCCGACCAAGCCGCGCAGGGTTTCCTGCAGGTCGGCCGGCATGACCACCACCTTGGAACTCTCGCCCTGGCCGAGCCTTTCCAGCGAGGCGATGTACTTTTCGCCCAGCAGGTAGAGCATGGGCGTGGTTTCGGTGCCAACCGCGACGGCAACGCGGCGGATCGATTCGGCCGAGGCTTCGGCGAGCATCACCTGGGCGTTGGCGTCGCGCTTGGCCGACTCCAGCCGCGCTTCCGCTTCCAGGATGGCGGCCTGCTTCTCGCCCTCGGCCTTGGTGACCGCGGCCTTGCGTTCGCGCTCGGCGGCGGCCTGCATTTCCATCGCGCGCTGCATCGACTGCGACGGCTTGATGTCCTGGATCTCCACCGACTTCACCGTCAGGCCCCAGTCCACCGCCTCGTCGGCGATGCTCTCGCGCAGCCGCGCCTTGATCTTGTCGCGCGAGGACAGCGCTTCGTCCAGCTCCATTTCACCGACGATGGAACGCAGTGTGGTCATGATGAGGTTGCGGATCGCCTCGGAGAAGTCGGTGACGCCATACACCGCCCTGACCGGGTCGGTGACCTTCACGAAGGCGATGGCGTTGGTGAGGATCACCGCGTTGTCGCGGGTGATGACCTCCTGCTCCTGCACGTCGAGGATGATGTCCTTGGTCACCAGCTTGTAGGCCACCGCGTCGAGGTAGGGAATCAGGATGTTGAGGCCGGGCTTGAGGGTGCCGTGGTATTTGCCCAGCCGCTCGACGATCCATTCCTCGCCCTGGGCGACGACGCGCACGCCCTTGGCGATGGTGACGGCGACGAAGATCAGCAATGCGATGACGATGATCAGACCTGCACTCATGCGGGAACTCCGGTGATGTGAAATCGGTTGTGAAGCGGTGGCGTCAGACCTTCGCCACCTTGAGAAAACTGCCTTCGATGGCGACCACGCGCACCCGCTCGCCGGCCGGGATGGCGGTTTCGGCAAGACAGCTCCATTCGTCCGAACCGAGGATGGGGCGCTGGAAGCGCACCTTGCCGCGGCCGTAGGGTTCGATGGCGCCGACCAGCAGGCCGACCTCGCCGATGACTTCGCCGGCCGCGGTGCCGGCCAGGGTCTTGTGGCGGCGCCGGTCGAACACGCGGAACCACAGCACCGTCATGGCGATCGAGGCCAGCATCCACAGGGCGAGCTGCACGGTCAGCGACATCTCGCCGGCGAGCAGCGCCACCAGGGCGACGAGCAGGGCGCCAAGGCCGAACCAGATCACGAAGAACGCCGGAATCGCCAATTCCAGCAGGATGAGGACGATGCCGCCGACCGCCCAGTGCCACCATTCCAGATTCATGGGAACCTCCTTGGCGGGCATTCTAGCCTGCACCGGTGGTGGAAACGGGCGATATCACGCCGGGCTTATCCGCGGCATAAGCGCCCGGGCCTTACGGGCGGCGGCCGCTATTGATACCCTCGCTCCCTGACCCCGCCGCGGCCGCGCCATGCGCCGCGCCTATCGCCAACCCTATCCGGAAGATCCATGAACCCGAACCACGGCTCCCGCCTCGCGCTGGGGGCGCTGATCCTGCTTTCCCTTATCTGGGGCTACAACTGGGTGGTGATGAAGCAGGTGATGCAGTACGTCGATCCCTTCGACTTCTCCGCGCTGCGCACCCTGCTGGGCGCGGCCGCCCTGTTCGGCGTGTTGCTGGCAAGGCGCGGCTCGCTGCGGCCGGTGGCCGTGGTGCCGACGATCTGGCTCGGGCTGGTGCAGACCGCCGGCTTTACCGCGGTGATCCAGTGGGCGCTGGTCAACGGCGGCGCCGGCAAGACGGTGGTGCTGGTGTACGCGATGCCCTTCTGGCTGCTGCCGATGGCGTGGTGGCTGTTCGGCGAGCGGGTCGGCCGCGTGCAGTGGATCGCGGTGGTGCTGGCGCTGATCGGCCTGGTCTTCATCCTCGAACCGTGGCATGCCGCCGGCGGCAGCCTCTTCAGCGACATGCTGGCCCTGAGCGGCAGCGTGCTGTGGGCGGCCAGCTCCATCATGGCCAAGCGCATGCGCCAGCGTTTCCAGGTCGATCTGCTGTCGCTCACCGCCTGGCAGATGCTGTTCGGCGCGCTTGCGCTGTCGGCCGTGGCCTGGGTGCTGCCGTCGCGGCCGATAGAGCCGACCGCGTATTTCTTCGGCGCGCTTGTCTTCTGCGCCGTGGCGGCAACCGGGCTGGCCTGGCTGCTGTGGCTATTCATCCTCGACCGTCTGCCGGCCGGTCTGGCGGGGCTGTCCTCGCTGGCGGTGCCCGCCATCGGCGTACTCTCGGCCTGGCTGGAGCTGGGCGAACAGCCGAGCGGCAGCGAATCGGTGGGCATGCTCTTCATCGGCGGCGCGCTGGTGGTGGTGAGCCTGCTGACCTTGGGTACGCGCACGGCCGCTGCGCCCAAAGCGGAAGCGGCGGTGGAGGAGGGTGAAGCGAGGTGCCAGGCGCAACGCTGATGGTAGTAGCATGCCCGGTGCATTCCGGGCACAACCCCTGCTGATTCGGGCCGCTGCAGCGCGGGTGCATCGTTGAATTCCAAGGAGACGTGGAGATGAGCGATCTGGTCCTGTACACCCACCCGCATTCGCGCGGCCGCATCACCCACTGGATGATGGAAGAACTCGGGCAGCCTTACCAAACCGTGTGGATGGATTTCGGGCCGGCGATGAAAACGCCGGAATACCTGGCGATCAACCCGATGGGCAAGGTGCCGGCGCTGCGCCACGGCGAGGTCGTCGTCACCGAGGCGGCGGCCATCTGCACCTATCTGGCGGACTGCTTCCCCGAGAAGGGCCTGATTCCCCCGCCGGGCGATCCGGCACGCGGCAGCTTCTTCCGCTGGCTGTTCTTCGCCGCCGGTCCGCTGGAAATGGCGGTGGCGGTCAAGGCCATGGACTGGCCAGTGCCGGCGGAGAAGGGCTCATTTCTCGGCTTCGGCAGCTACGCCGCCACCCTGGCCGCGCTGGAGCAGGCGGTGTCGGCAGGGCCGTACCTGTGCGGCGACCGCTTCACCGCCGCCGATCTCTACGTCGGCGCGCACCTCGGCTGGGGCATGATGTTCGGCACCATCGAGAAGCGGCCGGCGTTCGAAGCGTATGTGGCGTGGCACTACGCGCGCCCGGCGGCACAGGCGGCGGATCGGATCAATGAGGCTTGGCTGGCGCAGCGGGCGGGTGGTTGAGGGCTGGGAGCGATCCGGCGTCGGCATCGGTATTCGTCATGCGCCAATGGCAATCCGCAGCCTCGCATACACAGGGGGCTAGGTCGTGCTCGTCGCGACCTTCCCCACGGTTGCGCCGAGGTAGAAGTATCCCCACCAAACGAGCCCAATAGAACCCAGAATTGCCGCGGCGTACATGGCTTCAAAAAGGCAAGCCCACCACTCTGCCCGCGGAGCATCAGGGTTGATCTTGCATTCTGCTGCGCGATACTCATACCAACGCTTGATGCAAAAGAGTATCTGCGCTACGGAGATCGAGGCGGCGAAGGACAGGAAGACGGCAATCGCAAGTATCAGATCCAGGACGACGGCTTGCGACAGCGACAACTTCTCCGCCGCGGAGACGAGCGTGATCGTTCCAGCGACGAACGCTGCAAGTGTCCTCGCATATGACGCGAATGTGTCCTTCGTCAGATCAACCAGGTAGAGCTGGCGCGAAGTAACAAGCTTATAGCGCTCGTGAATCATGGACTCTCGGAAATCCATAGGGCACCTCCTTCGATAGACGGACTTCAATTTCTCCCGTGCGAGCTAACAGGACGATGCGAAAGCGCTGGATGCCACATCAACTGAGGGATTCCGATTGATCTCCATGGCGACTCCGTTGCATGAGGCCCATGCCTTGATGAGCATGCCATCGACGGTGAAATGATCCGAGGACAGAAGATGGTCCCGCCGAGCCAGACTCACCACTTCGTCAAAGAAATGGCGCGCGATTATTCCCCGCCATCCGGGATGCCCGCAAATTCCCTCATCACTGCCTCATAAGCGCGAACACGCCCCAGCCCAGGTATTCACGCGTGTAAGCGGCGTAGCGCTCGGGTTCCGCGCTTAGCCTGGCTCGAACATCCTCGGCGAACTCGTCGTCCGGATTGGCTTCAAGCCATCGGCGCATGGTGAGCCACTTGGCTGCCTCGTATCTGTCCCAGCTGTCCTGGTCTGCCAAGACCATTTCCACCACGTCGTAGCCGAGGTGGCGGAAAAAGGCGAGAAGTTCTGGAAGCAGGAGAAAGTCGGAGATCGAGCCGGCAAGACAGCCCCTGGCAACATCTTCCGTCGGCGGTAACCGCCGCCAGTAAGGCTCGCCGATGAGGATGAGCCCGCCGGGGCGGAGGCTTTGCGCCAGGAGTTCGATGGTGCCACCGACTCCCCCGGCGATCCACGTCGCGCCGAGACAGGCTGCCACACCGACCTTCTCGTCGGAGACGAAGCCGGCAGCATCGCCATGGATGAACCTGACCTCATCGGCGACACCGAGTTCTTCTGCGCGGCGTTTCGCTTGCTCGGTAAACAACTGGCTCATGTCGATGCCGGTGCCGGTGATTCCGTAGTCGCGTGCCCAGGTGCACAGCATCTCCCCCGAACCGCTGCCGAGATCGAGCACCCGGGTTCCCCGCTCCAGACGCAGCGCCGCGCCGAGCGTGGCGAGCTTTTCGGGTGTGAACGGGTTATGGATGCGGTGAGCGCTTTCGGTGATGTTGAAGATCCGTGGAATATCCAATGCGGAAAAGCTCCTTACCGGGGTGAAGATGAGCAGTCACTGTCCAACTAACGACGGCCTTCAGCCGCCGGAAAAATGCACAGCATTTTGACGGTCGGCTGCAAGCACTAGTTGGGCACGACGTTCACGTTTGCGAACACGTTACTCTGCTGACCAGCGGCGCCAGAGCCGCGAGCGTCACACTTGCGATTAAGATCAGCGTCGAGAAGGCGTGCTGCATGCCCAATCCTGAAAGCATTTCACCGAAATGGCGGATGTTGGCTTCCTCCGCACTATCACTCGTCGGCTCCCCAACGTGAACGCCCCCAAGCCGATTGGCACACGTCTTGATCAGTGTAACGACTGAAAAATGCTCTCCTTCGAATTTCGCAACCGGAAACTTTAGGAATTGCTCCAATTTCAGAATCTTCCTTGGTTCGTTCGGCGGAATCGCGCCGAGAAAGTGCAGCATTACTTCGGGTAGCCCGAGAGCACGCATTTCAGCTTCTCTTTCCTTTGACGATAGCCCGACAGAAAACTCAAGCGGTACACGGTGCTCCCGATTCACGACGTCCACTAGCCGATTTCCGTCTACAAGGAGTTGCCGAAGTGCTTGAGATAGAAGAAGCATGGACTCGGCATCTCGCCTTTCGAGACACTCACTAAGTTGCCGCACGCGAATAAGGAAGAGGCTATTCGGATGCATAGCGTATTGCCCAACGTGTTTTCGCCCGCAGATCTGCGGACTCGTTCCGACCCCTGCGATATATCCGGGGGAACCCGACATTCAGAAGCCAGTGAACGAATTGCTCTTCTTGGGCAGATCGCATTTATGAGCCCCAATAAACAAGCCGACAAACCTGGTAAGCCGCACCCGCGATTGCATGCATCGCGATGACTGGTCGCAGGAGAGCGGGCGCGGCGGGAGTTCGTATCGGCCACAAGGATACAACTTGCCATCCGAATGACAATATGTGTTCAGGATGCGGAGCCTGCCTCGGTCGTGAGACGCGGGCGCGGCTACTTCCGGTCGAATAGCGGCCGCGAAGTCCGGCCTCAGCGAATCTCGCCGAGAAACCGCTTGCGCGCCATCTCCAGTGCCTCGCGTCCTGCCTCGTCGGTCAATGTCAGTGCCGTCTGGTGATAGCTTTCGAAGGCCGTGCTTACTTTGGCCGCGTCGAGCGTCTGGCCCGCTGCCTCCGGCGGCGGGAGCGGGAATTCCTCGCCGGGCGCGGGTTTCAGCACCGCGTGCTTGGGGATGAAGGCGACGCCGCCGGTCTCACCGGAGGCCGTCATCGGGCCGATCTTGGTATAGGTGATGCCTTTCCACTGGAAGCGGGCGCCGAGGGGGAGGAGGTCGATCTTCATGGCCTTGTGCGGGTGTCTGCGTTTGAGCCGACAGTCTATACCCGCACTGTTTGCCGCCCGGGGTGTCCGCGGCTTGCCGCCGGCCAGGCGCGAGGGCCGTCGCCTGCCGCGCGTGGGGATGAAAAAGGCGCCGGTCGCGCAGCGTGGGCTGCGGCCGGCGCCTGTCCCGGGCGCTGCGTGGTGCCGGCGGTGTCGCCCGCCGGCGTGGCCTTCAGCTGACCGCGCCGACGAAGGCCGCGAGCTCGGGCGTCTGCGGCGCGGCGAACACGGTTTTCGGGTCGCCGCTTTCGTGGATGCGGCCGTGGTGCATGAAGATCAGCTTGTTGCCGACCTCGCGGGCGAAGCGCATCTCGTGGGTGACCATGATCAGCGTCATGCCTTCGGCGGCGAGCTGCTGCACCACCGCCAGCACTTCGTTCACCAGTTCCGGGTCCAGGGCCGAGGTGATCTCGTCGCACAGCAGCACCTTGGGCTTCATCGCCAGCGCGCGGGCGATGGCGACGCGCTGCTGCTGGCCGCCGGAGAGCTGGTCGGGGAAGCTGTCGAACTTGTCCGCCAGGCCTACCTTCAGCAGCATTTCCTTGGCGATGTCCTCGGCTTCCTTCTTGGGCGTGCCCTTCACCACGGTGGGCGCCAGCATCACGTTCTGGCCGGCGGTGAGGTGGGGGAAGAGGTTGAACTGCTGGAACACCATGCCCACCTTCTGGCGCAAGGCGCGCAGGTCGCCCTTGCCGTCGTGCAGTGCGGCACCGTCCACCCGCAGCTCGCCCTTATCTATGGTTTCGAGGCCGTTGATGGTGCGCAGCAGGGTGCTCTTGCCCGATCCGCTGCGGCCGATCAGGGCGACCACGTCGCCCTGTGCGACTTCCAGATCGATACCCTTGAGAACGTGATTGCTGCCGAAGTGCTTGTGCAGGCCGGCGATCTTAACGAGCGACATGGAATTTCCTCTCCAGGCTTTTCGCGTAGAGCGAGAGCGGATAACACAGGGCGAAGTAGCCGGCCGCCACCAGGCCGAACACCATGAAGGGTTCGAAGGTGGCGTTGGCGAGCATCGAACCCGTCTTGGTGAGTTCGGCAAAGCCGATGATGGAGGTGACCGCGGTGCCCTTGACCACTTGCACCGAGAAGCCGACGGTCGGCGCCACCGCGATGCGCAGCGCCTGCGGCAGGATCACGTGACGCATCTGCTGCGCGTAGGACAAGGCGAGGCTGGACGACGCCTCCCACTGGCCCTTGGGCACCGCCTCCACGCAGCCGCGCCAGATCTCGGCGAGGTAGGCGCTGGTGAAGAGCGTCAGCCCCACCGCGGCGGCCAGCCAGGGCGAGACGTCGATGCCCAGCAGCGACAGGCCGAAGAACACGATGAAGAGCTGCATCAGCAACGGCGTGCCCTGGAAGACCTCGATATAGCCCTTGGTGAAGGCCTGCAGCGCGCGGTTCTTGGAGATGCGGGCGAACAGGATGGCCAGCCCGACGATGCCGCCGAGCACGAAGGCGATCAGCGACAGTGCCAGCGTCCATTTGCCGGCATCGAGCAGGTTGCGGACGATGTCCCAGGTGGTGAACTGGACGAACATCAGCGTGCCCTCCCGACCACGTAGCGCTGGCCGATCTGGATCAGCAACTGGCGGATCAGCAGCGCCATCGCGAAGTAGATCGCGGTGGTGACGAAGTAGGTTTCGAAGGCGCGGAAGTTGCGCGACTGGATGAAGTTGGCGGCGAAGGTGAGTTCTTCCGTGGCGATCTGCGAGCACACCGCCGAACCCAGCATGACGATGATCACCTGGCTGGTAAGCGCCGGCCACACCTTGGCCAGCGCCGGGCGCAGCACCACGTGGCGGAAGATCTGGCTGCGGGTCAGCGCCAGCGATTGCGCCGCCTCGATCTGGCCGCGCGGCGTGGCCTGGATGCCGGCGCGGATGATCTCGGTGGAGTAGGCGCCGAGGTTGATCACCATCGCCAGCACCGCCGCCTGCCATTCGGTCATCTTGACGCCGAGCGAGGGCAGGCCGAAGAAGATGAAGAAGAGCTGCACCAGGAAGGGCGTGTTGCGGATCACCTCCACATACACGCCGAAGATGCGGTCGAAGGGGGCGAGCTTCCAGGCGCGGCAGATGGCGCCGAGGATGCCGAGGCCGATGCCGAACACCGCGCCCACCGCGGTCAGCGCCAGGGTGAAACCGGCGCCCGACAGCAGCAGGCCGGTATTGTCGAACACCGGTGCAAAGTCGAATTGATAGGCCATCGTGGATTCCGTTGAAGGCGGATCAGAGGCATGCGCGCAGGGCCTGCGCCCCGCGCGCCCGGCGGCTTGCGCTTACAGGTCTTTCGGCAGCGGGGCGTTGAGCCAGCGCTGGGCGATGTCGTTGAGCGTGCCGTCCTGCTTGGCCTTGGCGATGATGGCGTTCACCTTGGTCATCAGCGCGGTTTCGCCCTTGGCGGTGGCAACGTAGCAGGGGGAGTTCTTGATCAGGAACTTGGCGCCGAGGCGGCGCAGCTTGGTCATGTCGTTCACCGCGGCGGCCACCACGTTGCCGGTGGCGACGAACTGCACCTGGCCGGTGAGGTAGGCGGAGATCGTCGCGTTGTTGTCCTCGAAGCGCTTGATCGTCACCTTGGGCGAGGCGATCTTGGTCAGCTCCAGGTCTTCCACCGAGCCGCGGGTCACGCCCACGGTCTTGCCGTCCAGTTCCTCGACCTTGGAGAGCTTGACGTCTTCCGGCCCGAACACGCCGTTGAAGAAGGGCGCGTAGGCGGTGGAGAAGTCGATCACCGCTTCGCGCTCCGGGTTCTTGCCCAGGCTGGAGATCACCAGGTCGGCCTTGCCGGTGGTGAGGTAGGGGATGCGGTTGGTGCTGGTCACCGGGATCAGCTCGACCTTCACGCCGAGTTCCTTGCCGATCAGGTTGGCCATGTCGATGTCGTAGCCGCGCGGCTTGAGGTCGGTGCCGACGCTGCCGAAGGGCGGGAAGTCCTGCGGCACCGCGACGCGCAGGGTGCCGGCCTTCTGCACATTGGCGAGCACGTCGGCACGGGCGTCGGTCAGGCCGATGGTAGAGGCGACGGCGATACCGGCGGCAAGGCCGAAGAGGCTGCGCAGGAAGGGGCGGCGGGTGGATTGAATGGGCTGGGACATGCTTGCTGGCTCCGTGAAGGATGAGGGGAGGGAAGGGAGTTCGGGCGTTCAGCCCGGCGGGCGGTAATCGATGCTGATGCGGCGGGCCGAGCCGCCGAGGTGGGCATGCATTGCGGCGGCAGCGGCGGCGCTGTCGCCGGCGAGGATGGCGTCGGTGATGTGGCGGTGCTCGTCGGCCGGTTCCCAGATGCTGGCGGTGCGCGAGAAGGGCAGGCGCAGGCTGTGGCTGATCTGGTCGCGGAAGTGGCGCGCGATCTCGGTGAGGCCGGGATTGCCCGAAAGCTCGGCCAGCAGCAGGTGGAATTGCAGGTCCCAGTCCGACGCCATCACCAGGTCGCCGACGTTCAGGGCTTCTTCCATGCCGCGCTGGATGGCGCTGAGGCGTTCGCGGCCGCCGTCGTCGATGCGCATCGCGGCAAGGCTGGCCCAGGCGGGTTCGATGGCCGCGCGGAATTCGATCAGCGCCTGCGGCGTCATCGTCGCCGTGCCGCGCAGCGGCAGGGAAGCGGCGCTCTGGCTGCCGCTGGTAACGAACACGCCTTTGCCGGGCTGGCTGCGCACCAGACCGAGCGCTTCCAGCGTCGAGATCGCTTCGCGCAGCGACGCGCGGCTGATGGCGAGCTGCTCGGCGAGTTCCCGCTGCGAGGGCAGGGCGGCGCCGGCGGAGAACTCTCCGTTGTTGATCCGGCGCTGCAGGGCCTGGGCGGCGATGTTGGCGATGCTGGGCATGGTCTTCCTGCTGCGGGTTACTGTTCTGACTGGTCTGACCAGTCCAACCAGTTAAGCAGGCGTCGTGCCAGATCGCCGCGCACGCGACGGGTGCCCGGATCTACAGGGATTTCGGGGAGATGACCGGTGGCCGCGAGCGGCAAGAACGCGGTGTGCGTGCATGGAGTTGGGGCGCGAAGTCCGGTCGATGAACCAGTACGGGGCGTTCAGACCACGCCTTCGACTGCGCCGGATAGGCAGTCTTTGGATCGCCCTGCGTCGGTGAGCGATGTTCGCCTTGCCGATTCGGGCTAGTGCAGGGTGGCTGGGGCGCTTCCGGCAGGGGTGCGGGCCGGGGGAGGGGGGTGTGCGGGGCGCCGGTCGTGC
Organism: Azoarcus sp. DD4; assembly: GCF_006496635.1. NCBI lineage: Bacteria > Pseudomonadati > Pseudomonadota > Betaproteobacteria > Rhodocyclales > Zoogloeaceae > Azoarcus > Azoarcus sp. DD4. The sequence goes on along the minus strand of NZ_CP022958.1, from coordinate 3,127,547 downwards.
TGTTGCTGCGCACCAATCGGGGGCGAACCCCAGTCTTCAGCGGCCGCCGCGGGTGGTCTGGCGCAGGGTTTCCGAAGGCAGTTCGCCGAACATCGACTTGTAGTCGGCGGCGAAGTGCGACAGGTGCCAGAAGCCCCAGCGCGCGGCGATGTCGGCCACGGTGCCGACGTCGGCCGTGGCGTGCTTGAGCGCGCGGCGCACGCCGTTCAGCCGCAGCGCGCGCAGGAAACTCACCGGGTTGAGGTTGAGCACGTCCTGGAAGCTGTACTGCAGCGTGCGGCGCGACACCCGCAGCTCGGCGCAGAGGTCGGCTACGGTGATCGGTTCTTCGATGTGCTCGCGCATGTACTCGCGGGCGCGCTCCACCACCAGCTGGCGGGCATTGCCCGATGGCGGCGTGCGGCCTTCCGGCTCGTTGCCGATGGCGGCGATGATGCTGCCGAAGATCGCCTGTTCCAGCGCCTTGCGCATCGGCGCGTGGCGCAGCATGTCGGGCGTGGCGCGCAGGCTGGCCATGACCGTGCGCAGGAAGGCGCGCAGGTTTTCCGCCTGTTCCGCGCTGGAAGGGGCCACCCGGCGGTCGGCCAGTTCGGCCTCGATGTCGCGGTGCTCCACCTGCAGGGCGTAGGTGTTGAGCGCCTGTGCGTGGGTGGTGACGGCGAGGATGTCGTGGAGGCGCGGGGTACGGAAGTCGAGCTCGTCGCCGCCGCGCAGGGTGATGATGGAGTTGATGTCGAGGATTTCGCCGCAGTACCAGCCCTTGCCGTCCACTTCGAGCGGTACGCCGAAAGTACGGGAGCCTTCCCAGGCCTGGCCGGCCTCGTGGATGGACTGGTTGGTGCGTTCGCGAAAGACCTGGACGTTGTCGAACCAGTATTCCTCGAAGCTGCCGGAGAAGGTGCCGGCGGTGAGCTGATCGTAGCGCTGCTTCCAGTGTTGCAGGCAGGACGCGTGGTCGTCGGCGTCGCTGGTGTCGTGCCAGGTGGCACTGAAGGCCTGGTCGTCAGGGGACGAGGCGTAGGAAGTCATGGAAGCCGCTCTCCGCAACTGGGCGTAACGGATAAGGGCACGCATGCATCATGCCAAGCCCGAATCGGCAAGGGCATGGGCCGACCCTTGCGGGCATGCGCAAGCTTGCGGACATGTTGTGGGAGAGGGTGCCGGCACGGCGTACCCAGGCGTGACGGGCGCGCGCGGACGCCCATCGATCGCTGCCCGGTCTCCACGGGTGCGAGGGCAAGATACTTCATTTCCGTCTGTCTCCTGACCGGAAATCGGTTGCTTGTCGTTATGTGTGAGCTGCTGTTTTTTCAGCGTAATCCGATAAGCGGCCCACCGACAAGCACTTTTCTGCAATCCCGCCGGCTGGCGCGGGTGCCGTCCGCCCGAAGCGCCGAATTGGTGCATTGCAGTACCACTTTTGTGCAGGCGACGCCTTTCCCCTCGGGCTGCAAGGTTTTGCCGATTTCGGTTACCGGTCGCCGAAACCCCCGCTCCAGAATCCGTTCCACCCGCTGCTTTGACCTGGATCAAGGAACGGCGCGGACAACAAGCGCACTCGCCTTCCGGACGGACGGGCGGGTTCCGAGGATGCCGTTGCAGATGCAGCGGCCACAACAAGGAGTCAGCCGTGCTTCGACACAGCGCCCTGCGATCCTGCCTGGCTGCCGTGCTGATTGCCCTCACCGGGGCGTCGGCACAGGCCGAACTGCAGGTCGAAATTCCCAAGGTGGCGGAAATGCCGCCCGCCAACCCCTACCGCATCTACCTGTCGGACGTTTCCATCGGCCACATCGTCGACGGTCGCCTGCATGTGATCGACGGCGACAGCATGCGCTACCTCGGCGTGGTCGCCACCGCCTACGCCGGGCAGGCCATCGTGTCGCCCGACCGCAAGGAAATCTACGTCGCCACCACCTACTACTCGCGCCTGTCGTCGGGCGAACGCACCGACACGGTGGACATCCACGACGCGCAGACGCTGACCAAGACGGGCGAGATCATCATCCCGCCCATCCACGCCCAGGCGCTGCACTACAAGGGCACCATCCGCGCCTCGGCCGACGGCCGCTGGCTCTATGTGCTCAACGCCACCCCGGCGATCTCGGTGACGGTGGTCGATCTCAAGGAGAAGAAGGTCGCCTCGCAGGTCGATATTCCCGGCTGCTGGATCCTCCTGCCGGCGGCGAGCGTGTCCAACCGCTTCTCCACTGTCTGCGGCGACGGCACCCTGCTCACCGTCACCCACGACGACAAGGGCCAGTCGGTCGATCAGCAGAAGAGCGCGGTGTTCTTCAATCCGGACGCCGACCCCATCTTCATCCACGGCGAGCAGGACGGCGACACCTACCGCTTCGTCTCCTACGGCGGCGACCTCTACACCGCCAATGTAGGCGGCGCGGTGGCGAGCTTCGAACCGAAGTGGTCGCTGCTCACCGACAAGGAGCGCAAGGCCGGCTGGCGTCCCGGCGGCTACCAGCTGCTCGCCCAGCACAACGCCAGCGGCCGCGTCTTCGTCGGCATGCACGACGGCGCCAAGGTCGGTAGCCACAAGTTCCCCGCCAAGGAAATCTGGGGCTTCGACCTCAAGACCAAGAAGCGCATCACCCGCGCGCCGGGCAACAACGCGATCGCGATGGCGGTAAGCCAGGGCGACAAGCCGCGCCTGTTCGCCTACGACGGCCTCAAGGCGGCGATCGCCTCCTACGACGCTTCCGGCCCGCTCAAGCTCATCCGCCGCATGGAAGGCGTGGGCGAAACGCCGTCGCTGATGGAGCTGCACTGATGGACGCGCTCGCACTCGACCCGGTGCTGGCGCGCACCTGCGGGGCGGCGCTGGCGGTGATCCTGGTGCTGGGCGCGTGGCAGAAGCTGCGCGACCTGGCGGTGTTCGAAGCCTCGGTGGAGCTCTACCGCCTGTTGCCGGAACGCCTGGTGCCGCTGTTCGCCCGGTTGTTCCCGGTGGTGGAGGCGGTGGCCGGCATGGCGCTGCTGTTCGACACCACCCGCGCGGCGGGCCTCGTGCTCGGCCTGCTGGTGCTGGGCGCGGCGACCGCCGGGGTGGCGATCAATGTCGCCCGCGGCCACACCGAAATCGATTGCGGCTGCGGCGGCGCCGAAGGCCACACCCGGCTGTCGTGGGCGCTGGTGGTGCGCAATGCCGTGCTGCTCGCGCTGCTCGTACTCGGCGCCCAGTTGGGTAATGAGCGCGGCCTGGTCTGGATCGACTACCTCTCCGTTGCCGGCGGCACGCTGATGCTGCTCACCCTCTACGCGGCGGCCAACCAGCTGCTCGCCAACCACCCCCATCTCGCCCAAATGAGGAGCGGATCATGAATGAAGCCCTGATGATTTCGAACGTCCTGCTGTGGATCGCGGTGCTCGCCGCGCTGGTCGGCCTGTTCGCCCTTGCGCGCCAGATCGGCGTGCTCTACGAGCGGGTCGCGCCGATGGGCGCGCTGATGCTCGACACCGGCCCGCAGGTGGGCGAAGCCGCCCCGGTGTTCGACCTGCCGCACATCGTCAATGTGCGCGAGCGCGTCTCGCTCGGCCTGCCGGGCGACAAGAGCACGCTGCTGTTCTTCCTGTCGCCGACCTGCCCGGTGTGCAAGAAGCTGCTGCCCATCCTGCGCTCGGCCAACCAGTCCGAACGCAGCTGGCTGCGCGTGGTGCTGACCTCCGACGGCGAGCAGCCCGAGCACCTCGCCTTCTACGACAAGGCCGGCCTGCAGGACTTCCCCTACGTGCTGTCGCGCGAACTGGGCATCGCCTACCGCGTCGCCAAGCTGCCCTACGCGGTGCTCATCAACGAACAGGGCCGCATCGCCGCCAAGGGCCTGGTGAATTCCCGCGAACAGCTGGAAAGCCTCTTCACCGCCAAGGAGCTGGGCGTGGCTTCGGTGCAGGCCTACCTCGAACAACCCGGCCGCGCCTGACCGAGAGAAGGAGAACGAACGATGAAATGGCTGGATGAATTCTTCGAGCGCAAGACGCGCAAGGTGGCGCAGAGCGCCTCCCGGCGCAGCGCGCTGATCGGCATCGGCAAGCTGCTGGTGGGCTCGGCCTTCGTGCTGCCGGTGCTGCCCTTCGACCGCACCGCCCAGGCAGCCGGCGCGGCGATGAAGAAGGCCGGCGGCAAGGCGCCGACCGACGAGGATTGCGAATACTGGCGCTACTGCGCGCAGGACGGCTACCTGTGCAACTGCTGCGGCGGCACCGCGTCGAGCTGCCCGCCGGGCACCGAGGCCTCCAAGGTGTCGTGGATCGGCACCTGCCACAACCCGGACGACGGCAAGGACTACCTGATCAGCTACAACGACTGCTGCGGCAAGACGGCCTGCGGACGCTGCTTCTGCAACACCAACGAGCGCGAGATGCCGGGCTACCGCATGGGCCTGCACAACGACATCAACTGGTGCATGGCCAACGACTCGACGATGTTCCACTGCACCATGGCCACCGTCGTCGGCCTGGCCGAGACCAAGAGCTGAGGGCGCGGCGATGGACGGCAAGCGCATCCAGGGTCGGGCCGGGCGGCGGGGCAGGGCAGCCGCGCTGGCCGCCGTCATCGTCGCGGCAGCCGGCGCGGCCCAGCCGGCCATCGCCGACGAGGCGGGCAAGGCCCGCTACCAGTTCATCCTGAACTGCGCCGGCTGCCACCAGGCCGACGGCAGCGGCGCCAAATCCGGCGGGGTGCCGACGCTGCGCGGGCAGTTCGGCCACTTCCTCAAGACGGCGGAGGGCCGCGCCTTCCTGGTGCAGGTGCCCGGCACCTCGAACTCCTCGCTCTCCAACGGCGACATCGCCCGCATGCTCAACTGGATGGCGAAGGCTTTTTCAGCCGAAACCGTGCCGGCGGACTTCCAGCCCTACACCGAGGCCGAGGTGACCGCGCTGCGCAGCCAGCGTCTGGCCGACGTCTCCGCGGTGCGCCGCGGCATCGTCGCCCAGCTCGCCGCCCAGGGCATACGCATCGAGTGAGACCACCCATGCCCGGCCGCTTACGCATTCCGTATCACGCATCCGCTTCCACTCTTTGACGAGGAACCCCAAATGGACAAAACGACAAGGAAAACGCTCCGCCCGGGCCTGCTCTGCATGGCGATCGCTGCCATGTTTGCCAGCACCCTGGCCGGCGCCGCAGCCACCGATGCCGAGGTGGCCAGCCTTGGCAAGACGCTGACGCCGATCGGCGCCGAGGTCGCCAAGAACGCCGACAGCAGCATCCCGGCGTGGTCGGGCGGCATGACCCAGGTTCCGGCGGGCTGGAAGCCGGGCAAGGTCGATCCGTACAAGGACGACAAGCCGCTGTTCTCGGTCGATGCCAGCAACGTCGACAAGTACGCCGACAAGCTCTCCGCCGGCCAGATCGCGCTGATCAAGGCCTACAAGGGCTACCGCATGGATGTCTACCCGTCCCGCCGCAGCTGCCCGGTGCCGGACTTCGTCGGCGCCCAGACGAAGAAAAACGCCACCACCGCCAAGCTCGGCGCCGACGGCTGGCAGCTCGAAGCGGTGCAGGGCGCCGGCATTCCCTTCCCCTTCCCGAAGAGCGGGGCGGAGGCGATGTGGAACTACAAGCTGCGCTACACCGGCCTCGGCCGCCGTGCGCAGATATCCGCGCTGATGCCGGACAAGGACGGCTCCTACGTCGAGAACAAGCAGTGGGCCTATGAGCTGTACCCGTTCAACGATCCCAAGGTCACCAGTCCGGCCGACGTCGGCGGGGTCGAGAGCAAGCTGCTGTTCGACGTGCTGTCGCCGGCCTCGCGCGCCGGCGAGGGCTACCTGATCCACGCCTACATCGACAAGCCGCAGGACGCCTGGATCTACTTCCCCGGCCAGCGCCGCGTGCGCCGCTCGCCCACCTTCGCCTACGACAACCCGATCGCCGGCTTCGACAACCTCTACTTCGTCGACCAGATCAACATGTTCACCGGGGCCATCGACCGCTACGACTACAAGCTGGTCGGCAAGAAGGAGATGTTCGTCCCCTACAACAACTACAAGCTGATCGACAAGAACAACAAGTTCAAGGACATGCTCGGCCCCGAGTATGTGAACCGCGACGTCATGCGCTACGAGCCGCACCGCGTGTGGGTGGTGGAAGCCACGGTCAAGGGCGACAAGCGCCACTCCTTCGCCAAGCGCGTGTTCCACTTCGACGAGGATTCCTGGGCGCTGCTGCAGGTGGATATGTACGACGCCAAGGGCAACCTGTGGCGGGTGCAGGAAGGCAGCCTGTGGGCCGCGCCCGACGTCGGCGCCTGCATCACCTACGAAACCCAGATGTACGACCTGGTCGCCCGCCGCTACGTGACCGACAACTGGACGGCCGAGGGCGAGGTGATAGACCTCACCGCAGCCAAGGAAGGCCGCGTGACCGCCGCCACCTTCAGCCAGGACGAAATGCGCCGCCGCGGCGAGCGCTGATCCCGACCGACCGCATCCAGGAGAAAACTAGATGAACGACAAGACGATTGCGCATCGTCGGGCGGCGCGCGCGCTGGCGCCTTCCACGCTGGCGCTGGCGATTGCCGCCACGCTGTGGGCACCAGCCAGCCACGCCTTCCGCTTCGGCTCGGAGGAAGGCCTGTCCGGCAGCTTCGACAGCACCGTGTCCTTTGGTGTGATGGCCCGCACCCAGTCGGCCGGCTGCAAGACCATAGGCAACGACAGCGGCGGCTGCAACAACACCACCAACAACGAGCTGCAGGCCAAGCAGGGCGCCAGCGGCTATGCCAACGCCGACTTCAACTTCACCAACTTCGACGACGGCAACCTCAACTATGACAAGGGCGACGTGGTGTCGGCCGTGTTGAAGGGCACCCACGACCTGTCGCTGAAGCTGCCCGGGGGTTGGAGTTCGCTGGTGCGGATGACCTGGTTCCACGACTTCAAGTCCTCCGACACCCAGCGCACCGACGTGCACAGCGCGGCCGAGGGCGAGGTCACCCTGCTCGACGCCTGGGTGGCCAAGAGCTTCTCCATCGGTGAGCACAACGGCAAGATCAAGCTCGGCAACCAGGTGATCTCCTGGGGCGAGGACATCTTCATCCTCGGCGGGGTGAACCAGATCAACGCCATCGACCTGCAGAAGTTCCACGTGCCCGGCACCCAGTTGAAGGAGATCTTCATCCCGGCGCCGATGCTGTCCGGCTCCTTCGGCCTGACCGAGAACCTGGGCATGGAGGCTTACTACCAGTTCGCCTGGAACAGCTTCAAGTTCGATCCGTCCGGCACCTTCTTCTCCACCGCCGACGTGCTCGGCAAGGGGCGCCGCGTGGCCTACGTGCCGACCAGCATCATTGAAGCCTTCGCCGGCCCCGGCGCCTGCGCAGGGCTGCCGACCGGCCATTGCGGCGACAACCCCGGCATCTCCGATGCGGACGCGGTGGCGGCCGGCATCGCGGTGCCCTACCTCGGTACCGACGAGCCCAAGAACCGCGGTCAGTACGGCGTCAACTTCCGCTACAACGCGGAGGAGATCGACACCGAGTTCGCCTTCACCTACCAGCGCTACCACGACAAGCTGCCCTTCCTCGGCTTCACCGGCTCGCCCGCCGGCGCGGTCACCGGCTATTTCATCGCCTACGGCGAGGACAAGGACCTGTACGCAATCTCGGCCAACACCAAGATCGCCAACGTCGCGGTCGGCGCGGAGCTGTCCTACCGGCCCAACGACAGCGTCGGCATCGACCCCACGGTGCCCTTCGGCTCGCTGGCGGGCGCCTTCGACAAGTACAGCGTGTACGACGTCGGCCGCCATCCCGGCTTCGTCGAGGAGGAGAAATACCAGTTCCACCTCACCGGCTTCTACACCTTCTCGCACAACGATCCGCTCGGCGGGCTGGCCAAGGCGATCGGTGCTTCCGATGGCTTCATCCTGGCCGAAGCGGCGGTCACCCACTATCCCGGCCTGGACACCAGCGGCCGTATTCCCTACTTCCTGCCCGACTACTCGTTGCCGGACAAGACCTCGTGGGGCTATGTGTTCGAGATGGGGATGAACTACCCCAACGCCTTCGGCAGCGGCATCACGCTGACGCCGCAGATCGACTGGTACCACGACGTCTCCGGCACCAGCCCCAACGCGATCCCCTTCGTGGAAGGCCGCAAGGCGCTGACGCTGTCGCTGTTCGCCAACTACCGCGACCGCTGGAAAGGCGCTATCCAGTGGGTGAATTTCCACGGCGGCGGCGCCAACAACCTGATGCGCGACCGCGACTTCATCTCCGCCAGCCTTAGCTACTCGTTCTGATCCGTACCGCCGGGCCCGGCCGTCTCCGCCCGGAGCGGCCCGGGTCCGGCACTTTGGAAACCCCGACATGATCGAGAAACTCGTGCTGGGCCTGCAGCGCTTCTGCTTCAGGTTCCGGCTGCCGATCCTGGTCGCGCTGCTCGCCTTCACCGCTGTGATGGGCACCTTCGCCGCCCGCCTGCACATGAGCGCCGGCTTCGACAAGCAGCTGCCGCAGGATCACGAATACATCCAGACCTTCAACCAGTATCGCGAGGTGCTGTTCGGCGCCAACCGCATCATCGTCACCGTCGAAGCGAAGAACGGCGACATCTGGAACGAGAAGGCGCTCACCAGGCTGTACGACGTCACCCAGGCGCTGTTCTTCATGAAGGGGGTGGACCGGCGCACGGTGAGTTCGCTGTGGACGCCCAATACCCGCGCGGTGCAGATCACCGAGGAGGGCATGAAGGCCGAGGACGTGATCGGCGGCGACGTCACCGTCAAGGCGCTCACCCCGGACAACATCGCCGCGATCCGCGAGCGCACCATCGTCGGCGGCTTCATCGGCAGCCTGGTGGCCAACGATTCGTCCTCGGCGATGGTGGTGGCCGAACTCGCCGACCCCGATCCGCAGACCGGCGAACGGCTGGACTACTTCGAATTCAGCCAGCGGCTGGAAAAGGAAGTGCGCGACGCTTTCAGTGATGACGACGTGCGCATCCGCATCATCGGTTTCGCCAAGCAGATGGGCGACATCTCCGAAGGCGCCACCAGCGTCATCGAGTTCTTCGCGCTCGCCTTCCTGCTGACCGCCGCGGCCGTGTATTGGTACACCCGCTCGTGGGTGCTCACCTTCCTGCCGCTGGCCTGCTCGCTGGTGTCGGTGGTGTGGCAGTTCGGCACCATCACGCTGCTCGGCTTCGGGCTGGACCCGCTCGCCATCCTGGTGCCCTTCCTGGTGTTCGCCATCGGCGTGTCGCACGGCATCCAGCAGGTGAATTACATCGCCAAGGAAGTCATCAACGGCGCCGATGGCTACACCGCCGCCAGCCGGAGCTTCACCGGCTTGCTGGTGCCGGGCACGCTGGCGCTGATCACCGCCTTCGTCGGCTTCGCCACCCTGGTGCTGGTGCCGATCCCGATGATCCGCGAGCTGGCGATCACCGCCTCGGTGGGCGTCGCCTACAAGATCGTCACCAACCTCATCATGCTGCCGGTGCTGGCGAGCTACTTCCGCTTCGACGACAAGTTCGTGCTGCGCGCGAGCAAGGTCGAGGGCATGCGCAACCGCATGATGGCCGGGCTGGGCGTGCATATCGCCAATCCGCGCAACGCCGCCATCGGCACCCTGATCGGCATTGCGCTGATGGGCGTCGCGGTGTGGCAGAGCCAGGGCCGCCACGTCGGCCATGTGCTGCCGGGCGCGCCGGAGCTGCACGACGATTCGCGCTACAACCAGGACGTGGAAGCGGTGGTGGCGCGCTACAGCCTGGGCCTGGACCTGCTCACCGTGGTGGTGGAAACCCCGGCCGACGGCTGCTTCCGCCACGACGTCATGAGCCATGTCGACCGCCTGACCTGGCACCTGGCCAATGTGCCGGGCGTGCTGTCGGCGCAGTCCCTGCCGACGCTGACCAAGCTCGCCGCCTCCGGGGTGAACGAGGGCAATCCGAAGTGGGCGGCGCTGCCGCAGGAAGAACTGACCCTGGGCGAGGCGGTGCGCCAGGTGCCCGAGGGGCTGCGCCTCTTCAACGCCGACTGCACGCTGCTGCCGGTCAATCTCTACCTGGCGGACCACAAGGCGGCGACCATCAAGGAGGTGGTGGAGGCGGTCAAGCACTTCCGCGCCGACCAGCCCTTCGACGGCGTCACGGTGCGGCTGGCCAGCGGCAACGCCGGCGTGCAGGCCGCCACCAACGAGGTGGTCGAGCATTCCGAGCTGCCGATGATGCTCTACGTGTATGCGACCATCCTGGTGCTGGTGTTCGCGGTGTATCGCGACTGGCGCGCGATGATCGCCTGCTGCCTGCCGCTGACGCTGGCGACCTTCCTCGGCTACTGGTTCATGAAGTCGCTCGACATCGGCCTCACCGTGGCGACGCTGCCGGTGATGGTGCTGGCGGTGGGCATCGGCGTCGATTACGCCTTTTACATCTACAACCGGCTGCAGATGCACATGGCGCACGGCGAGGACATCGTCACCGCCTTCAAGCAGGCGCTGCGCGAGGTAGGGGTGGCCACGGTGTTCACCGCGGTGACGCTGTCCATCGGCGTGGCGACGTGGTCGTTCTCGGCGCTCAAGTTCCAGGCCGACATGGGCATGCTGCTGACCTTCATGTTCATGATGAACATGATCATGGCGATCACCCTGCTGCCGGCGCTGGCAGTGACCATAGACATGCTGATCCCGCGTCGCGGCCCGGTGCGGGCGCCGCTGATGGCGCACTGAGGAGGCCCGCGATGACGATCAAACGCAAACTCCTGGCGCTGTGCGCCGCACTGGCCGCGGTGGGTGCGACCACGGTGTCGCTGCACGCCGCCGGTTCGGCCTCCAGTGCCGGCCCGGTGCCGGCGATGAAGGCGCGGCTGGCGGCCAAGGTGCCGGTGACCGGCATGGCGCGCGCCGGCGACGCGCTGGTGGCGGTGGGAGACTACGGCACCGTGGTGCGCTCCACCGACAACGGCAAGAGCTGGCAGCAGGCGGAAGCGCCGGTCAGCAGCCTGCTCACCGCGGTGCATTTCGCCGACGCCCAACGCGGCTGGGCGGTGGGCCACGGCGGCGTGGTGCTGGCCACCACCGACGGCGGCGCCAACTGGACGCTGCAGCAGGTGCTGGACGACAAGCCGGTGCTGCTGTCGGTGTATTTCGCTTCGGCCGAACGCGGCTACGCGGTGGGCGCCTACGGTACCGCCTGGCGCACCGAGGACGGCGGCAAGAACTGGGAACCGATGAGCGTGGGGCAGGGCCGCGACGCCGACCTCCACCTCAACCACATCTTCGCCACCCGCCAGGGCGCGCTCTACGTCGCCGCCGAAACCGGGCTGGCCTTCCGCTCCACCGACGGCGGCGACAGCTGGAGCGTGCTCAAGCCCGGTGTCTCCGGCTCGCTGTGGGGCGGGCTGGAGGCAGGCGACGAAGTGGTGCTGCTCGGCATGAGTGGCCGCGTGCTCGCCAGCCGCGACGGCGGCGACAGCTGGCGCGCCATCGAGGGCGACACCGAGCAGTCGCTCACCGGCGCGGTCGCCGACGCCAAGGGCAGGCTGCTGGTTGTGGGTGCCGGCGGCGTGATGCTGCGCGGCGACGGCCAGCGCCTCGCGGCCGAGGTCCGTGGCGACCGCCAGAACCTCGCCGCGGTACTGCTCGCGGCCGACGGCAGCGTTGTTGTCGGCGGTCAGCTCGGCGTCGAACGCCTCACGAATTCCCCCCGCTGACGGAGATGCCATCCATGCTGAACAGATTGATCGCGCTCCTGCGCGGCGATGTCGAAGCGGAACCGAACGAGACCGGCCCCTTCGAGCGGCGCCACATCGCGGTCGCCGCACTGCTGCTCGAAGCCATGTACGTCGATCACCGTGCGACCGAGCAGGAGCACGCCGCGATCACCCGCCTGCTGCACCAGCACTTCCACCTGCCCGAGGCGATGGCGCGCGAACTGCTGCGGGTGGCCGACGAGCGCTATGCAGAAGTGCTGGACGACTGGGAGTTCGCCGAAGCGGTGCGGGCGGGTTTCAACCCCGCCGAACGCCAGGAGATCCTGACCCTGCTGTGGGAGGTCGCCTATGCCGACGGCGATCTCGTGCGGTTGGAGAACCGGCTGATCACCCGTCTTGCCCGCCAGCTCGAACTCGACCCCGACGCGGCGGACGCCGCGCGTGCGACTGCGGTGGCGCGGTCGGGGTTGATTGATGGGGGGAGTTGAGTAGCGGGCTTGGCGGCGGGCGGGTCTTGCTCCTCCCCCTTCAAGGGGGAGGTGGGGAGGGGGGTGGGGTTGGGCGCGCGCCGCATCCAACCCCATCCCCACCCCAACCCGGGAGCCTCCGCTTCGCTCCCCAAACCAAACCCATCCCCTTGCAGCACCTAAACGAGAAGAGAGGAGACAACCCGATGAACCCGTACCCCGACCAACTGATCAGCCCCGCCACCCGCGCCTTCCTGGCCCGCCCCAAGCGCATGCTGATCGGCGCCGAATGGACCGACGCAGCCAGCGGCGAGACCCTGGCGGTGCTCGACCCGGCCACCGCCCAACCCTTCGCCTCCGTGCCCGCCGGCGATGCCGCCGACGTCGACCGCGCGGTAGCCGCCGCCCGCCGCGCCTTCGAGTCCGGTGAGTGGCCGAAAATGCGGCCGGTGGACCGCGAGCGCCTGCTGCTCAAGTTCGCCGACCTGATCGAAGCCAACGCCCAGGAACTGGCCGAGATCGAGGCGCTGGACAACGGCAAGCCGGTGATGATGGCGCGTCATGTGGATGTGGCGCTGGTGGTCGATTTCCTGCGCTACATGGCGGGCTGGGCGACCAAGATCGAAGGTTCGACGATGGATGTGTCGGTGCCGCTGATGCGCGACCGCGAACTCTTCGGCTTTACCCGCCGCGAGCCGGTGGGCGTGGTCGGCGCCATCATCCCGTGGAATTTCCCGCTGCTGATGGCGGCCTGGAAGGTCGGGCCGGCGCTGACCTCCGGCTGCACCATGGTGTTGAAGCCGGCCGAAGAGACGCCGCTCACCGCGCTGCGCTTCGCCGAGCTGGCGCTGGAAGCGGGCTACCCGGCGGGCGTGCTCAACGTCGTCACCGGCCACGGCCACACCGCCGGCGCGGCGCTCGCCAGCCACAAGGGCATCGAGAAGATCGCCTTCACCGGCTCCACCGAGATCGGCAAGCTGGTCGGCAAGGCGGCCATCGACAACATGACCCGGGTGTCGCTGGAGCTGGGCGGCAAGAGCCCGGTGATCGTGCTCGACGACGCCGATCCGGAGATGGCCGCGGCCGGCGCGGCGCAGGCCATCTTCTTCAACCAGGGCCAGGTGTGCACCGCCGGCTCGCGCCTCTTCATCCACAAGAGCCGCTTCGAACAGGTGGTCGAAGGACTGTCCGGCATCGCCGCCAGCATGAAACTCGGCCCCGGCATCGATCCCGGCACCCAGATCGGCCCGCTGGTGTCGGCGATCCAGCAGCAGCGCGTGCTCGGCTACATCGAGAGCGGCTTCGCCGAGGGCGCGAAGGCGGCGACCGGCGGCGCGGCGGGCGGCGGCGAGGGCTACTTCGTCAAGCCGACGGTGCTGGTGAACACCCACGACGCGATGAAGGTGGTGCGCGAGGAGATCTTCGGCCCGGTGGTGGTGGCCATGCCCTACGAGGATCTGGACGAGGTCGCCCACCGTGCCAACGACACGCCTTACGGCCTCGCGGCCAGCATCTGGTCCAACGACCTGACGCGGGTGCATCGCCTGATCCCCAAGATCAAGGCCGGCACCGTGTGGGTGAACTGCCACAACATCCTCGACAACGCGATGCCCTTCGGCGGATACAAGCAGTCCGGCATCGGCCGCGAGATGGGCAGGGCGGTGCTCGAAATGTATACGGAATCCAAGTCGGTGATCATGGCGCTGTAAGGAATCCATCCGGGTTTCATGGTGTTACGGCAAGCCGTTGCGACGGTTTGCCGTTTTTTTTGATCCGGGGGGGGCCGCGTCGCTGCCGGGATTGCCGGTGCGGTGTTGCCGTCGGGGTGCGAAGCGCTAGTTGCATGGTGCGCCGCTCGCCGATCCGGTCATGAAGGGGAGATAGAACCAGCGGTTCGGCCAAGGCTGCGGCAGCGCTGGCCATTCGCCCCGGCGCGCCCAGCTGGGGTCTACCGTGCCAGCGAGTGTCCGATAGGCCCCCGTCCATTCCGTTGCGCGCGTGCGGCCCTCGAACTGGAAGCGCGCGCGTACCGTCCAGAAGTAGTAGCTGCAAGGCTGTAGTGCGTGTTCGAGCCTGAAGGACGGCTGTGCGATGCCGAATTGCTCGAGGACGAGCCGGGCGGCGGCGACGCCCTGGCCCAGGAAGGGGCCGGCGTCGTACACCCGGAAGTCGTATACCAGGTCTGCAAGCGATGGCGGGGAGCGGCCTCCGACTGGCTGGAAGTCGCGGGGCTGGGCTTCCCACGCGAAGGCAGGCGAGCGAGGCACCAGCACCGGTTCGAGGTGCCCGGGAAGCAGGGGGCGCTTGAAAAAGCGCATGTCCACGCGTAGCGGCGGTGCGAGCGGTTGGAGAGCGAATTCCGGCACGCGGGGGAGCTCAGCCCCCGAGGCCGCGCCGGGTGCCGGCGTCGCGGAGGAGGCGGGGCCCGGGCTGCCGCGATACAGCAACAGCCATTCATCGATGAGGGCTTCCGCCGCTTCATCCAGCGCCGCGTCGATAGCGCGCGCCATCATCCTGCCGTCCTCGGCCAGCCAGTGATCGACGGTGGCGGTCGGTGTCTCGACGTCGATGGACAGACTGTCGACAACCACGCCGTCGGCTGCGCGTATCAGCCGGGCACGCACCGGAAAGGCGAATCCGTAGGGGAGGTCCTTGGAACCCGGGGTGAACACCCGGATTTCGCTGACCCCGGCCTCGATGACGTAATCGACCACGCTGGCGTAGCGCGGGGTCTCGCCGGGCGCGACCGGCCCTTCGGCCATCGGGAACAGCTGGACGCTCGCGCCCGTCTTGGCGGCATAGCGCTCGATCGCCTGGCGGAGTTCTTCCTGGAGCTCGATCGTCGTCAGTGGGCCGCCAAGGCGGGTTCGGGCCGACGCGATCTGATCGCTCGATGCCGCATGGCCGGCTCCGATCATCGCCCCTATTGCTGCGCCGAAAGGCAGGCAGATCAGCGTGATCAAACCCGTGCCCGGACCGGTCGAACCCTTCTCGATCTCGAGGCATGCCAGTGCGCCCCGGCCGGCGCCGTAGAGCGCGCCGCCACCTTTGCCGCCGATTTCCGCATCGATCGAAACCGCGGGGGCGAAGCGCGCAACCGCGATTCCGATGCGGTGCGCGCCGGTGATGGCTTCCCTGTGCCCGGCCACCGACAGCGCCTGTTTCGACGGCAGGGTCGAACAGGCGGCCAGGGCAAGGGCGACCAGTGCGCTACCCCAGCGCGCAGTCCGGCTTGCCCGGGTTATCAGACCGTTCGGCATGTCAGTGCTTCTTTCCCGCTGAGAGAGACCTTCCTGCTGGGTGGAGAGCGGGCAGCGCCTCGGGGCATGGGGTTTACAGGATCCTTCCCGGCCCTGGCTGGCGTACCCGGTCCCGCTGCCATTCCCGCCCGCAGCGCCCCATTGTCGATTCTGCTTTTACCGGGTCCGCGGCGAAACGGCAGTGGCCTTTGCCACGAAGGGCGTGTCGCGCGCATTCCGGCTTTCGATCCGAAGCCCGATTGCCGTGAAATCGGCCGGCAATTTTGCATTGCAGCAAAAACCAGCCAAATCAGACGGATAGACGCACCGTTTCGGTGAATTCACGCCCATGTTTTGTGCAATGCGGCAGCGGACTATCCGTTTTTCGCGGATTTCGGGATGCGCTGCAATTTGAGGATGAATCTGCATTGACCTATTTGTATGCACATGCATAAATAGAAGCACGACAGCGAACAACGCTGTTCCGAGTGGCGGCCGGCCGACTTGCTCTCGTTTCATCCAATGTCGCGACATCGCGTCGCGACTGCGTATTCATACGTTCATCTGGACAGGAGACAGGTATGCGAATCGCAGTGCTGGGTGGTGGCAACGGGTGTTATGCGGCGGCGGCCGATCTGTCGGAAGCCGGTCACGAAGTCCGCTTCTGGCGGCGCGACGCCAGGGGTCTGGCGCCGGTGCTGGAAAGTGGCCGGATCGCGGTGAAGGACAGCGATGGCCGCCGCGAGGTGGCCATCGCCAAGCCGACCACCGACATCGGCGAGGCGGTGCGCGGCGCCGAGCTGATCGTGATCCCGACGCCGGCCTTCGCGCAGGTGGATATCGCCAGGGCGATGGCGCCGTATCTGGCGGACGGCCAGGTCGTCTTCCTGCCGCCGGGCAGCTTCGGCAGCTACGCGATGCTGAAGGCGCTGCGCGAAGCCGGCTGCACCGCCGACGTCACCATCGGCGAAACCGGCACCTTGCCGCACCTCACCCGCAAGCACGGCCCGGCCGAGGTGGCGATCACCATCCGCGCCACCCGGCTGCCCACCGGCGTATTCCCGGCGAAGAACGGCACCCACGCCTTCAAGGTGCTGAAGGCGGCTTTCCCCGCGGTGGAGCCGATCGAGGATGCCTTGTCCGGCGCGCTGATGAACGCTGGCCCCATCATCCATCCGCCGCTCATCCTGATGAACGCCGGCCCGCTGGAGCACTTCGACGCCTGGGACATCCACAACGAAGGCACCCAGCCGTCCATCCGCCGCGTCACCGACGTGCTCGACAACGAACGCATCGCCATCCGCGAGGCGCTCGGCTACCAGCCCTCGCACTTCCCGCTCAGCGACCACTACAACAACGACCAGTGGATGTACGGCGACGCCCACAAGCGCCTGGTCGACAGCGGCGACTGGCGCGAGCGCATCGACCTCACCGCCCACCGCTACATGACCGAGGACATCCACTACGGCCTCGCTTTCCTGGTCTCGGTGGCCGACTGGGCCGGGGTCGAAGCGCCGACCGCGCGCGGCCTTCTGGCGATCGCGTCGGCGGTGTGCGGCAAGGACCTGAAGCAGGGCGTGCGCACGCTGGGCGGGCTGGGCCTGGCTGGGCTGGACCGCAAGCAGATGGCGGCGCTGCTGCACGACGGGTTGTCGGCATGAGTGGCGCGGGGCAAGGACTGGTCGGCGCGCTCGGCGCCGGCCGCATGGGCCGCGGCATCGTGCTCGCCTTTGCGCTGGCGGGGCGGGAGGCGGTGCTGCTGGACATCAAACCGCGCGCTGCCGAGGCCTTCGCCACGCTGAAGGCGGAAGCGGAAGCCGAACTGCGCGCAAGCCTCGCCACCCTGGTGGAACTCGGCGTGGTGAAGCCGGAGACGGTGGATACGGTGTTCGCCCGCATCGCCATCGTCGGTCGCGACGAGGCGCCGGCCTGGCTGGCGCGGCTGGGGCTTGTGTTCGAGGGCGTGCCGGAAACCCTGGAGGCCAAGCGCGAGGCCTTCGCCTACGCCTGCGAATTCCTGCCCAAGGATGCGCTGCTCGCTTCGACCTCGTCGACCATCCTGTCGACCGAACTCGCGGCGCTGGTGACACAGCCGGAGCGCTTCCTCAACGCCCACTGGCTGAACCCGGCCTACCTGATTCCGCTGGTGGAGCTGCAACCGCACCCGGGCACCGCGCCGGCGGCGACACAGCAACTTTCAGCCCTGCTGGAGGCGGTCGGCAAGGTGCCGGTGGTGTGCTCGGCGCAGCCCGGCTACATCGTGCCGCGCCTGCAGTCGCTGGTGATGAACGAGGCGGCGCGGATGATAGAGCAGGGCGTTGCCACCGCCGCCGACATCGACAAGGCCACCCGCTACGGTTTCGGCATCCGCTATGCGGCGATGGGGGTGGTCGAGTTCATCGACTTCGGTGGCGCCGACATCCTGTACTACGCCAGCCGCTACCTCGCGGGCGCGCTCGGCGACAGCCGCTACGCCAGCCCGGCCATCGTCGATCGCAAGATGGCCGAGGGCAACATCGGCCTCAAGTCCGGCGAGGGCTTCTACGACTGGCGTGCCATCGACACCGCCGACTACCGCCGCACCGCGCTCGCGCGCCTGGTGGAACTGATGCGCATGAACAAGGTGCTGCCGCCCGATGGCGAGACAGCAGCCCGATAAAGAAGACGTAGCGCCTTACCCCGCAGTATCAAACCCCACGGAGATGACGAAGATGACGATGCTCTCGCAGTCCCTGAAGCGCTTGCTGTGTGCCGGTTTGCTCGCGAGCTGCCTGCCGGTTCAGGCGGCGGATATCCCCACCATCCGGGTTGGCTGGACCATTCCCGGAGAAGAAGCCAAGTACTGGATGATGCGCCGCCCCGATGCCTTCCCCGATCTCGGCAAGACCTACAGGATCGAATGGGTGCAGTTCCAGGGCACCGCGCCGATGGTGCAGGCCATGCTTGCCGGCGCGCTCGACTGCTCCTCGCAGGCGCCGCTGTCGCTGGGCCAGGGCGCGGCCGAAAGCGGGCTGCAGGCCTACATCCTGAATCAGCACGTCGGCGAGAAGCCGGGCTCGTTCTCGGTGTACTGGGGCGTGCCGGAGGAATCGCCGATCAAGTCCATCGCCGACCTCAAGGGCAAGACGGTGGGTGTCAATGTCTATGGCTCCGGCGTCTATGGCGGCATGGCGATGCTGTTGAAGAAGAACGGCGTCGATCCGGAAAAGGACATCAAGCTGGTCGAGACCGGCTTTCCCGGTTCCGAAGCCGCGATCCGCGGCGGCCGGGTCGATGCCGGCGTCTTCGTCCAGCCCTTCGCCAGCCGCGCCGAGGCCAAGGGCGGGCTGCGCAAGGTGTTCGCGCTCTCCGACCTGATGCCCAACACGGTGCACGTAATGGAGGTCTGCAAGAAGGATTGGGTGGATGCCAACCCGGAAGCCGCCCGCCGCTACTCGCGCGACATGGCGGCGGCGATGAAGATGGCGCTCGCCAACCGCGAGGAGACCATCAAGGTGGTGTCCGAAGTCACCCGCGCGCCGGCGCCGGCGCTCGAACCCTACCTGCTCAAGGCCAGCGACTTCGCGCGCGAGCCCGGCATGCATCCGGACTACGCCGCGGTGCAGGCGATGTTCGACATGTACCACTCGCTCGGCCTCATCAAGAAGCCGCTGTCGGTCGCCAGCTTCCGCCGCGACGACGTGGCCGCGCCGGCTCAGTAGTCGGGGATGCCGCGATGACTGCGCCGATGATAGAAATCCAGGGCCTCACCAAGCGCTTCGGCAGCGCCGACGGGCGCAAGCACCTGGCGATAGACGATGTGAACGTGAGCGTGGCCGAGGGCGAGTTCGTCTCCATCCTCGGCCCCTCCGGCTGCGGCAAGTCCACCCTGCTGTACATGGTGGGCGGCTTCGTCGCGCCGTCGGCGGGTTCGATCGCCGTCCAGGGCCGGCCGATCACCGGGCCGGGCCCGGATCGCGGCCCGGTGTTCCAGGAGTTCGCGCTCTTCCCGTGGAAGACCGTGCTGGAGAACGTGATGTACGGCCTGCGCCAGCAGGGCGTCGCCAAGGCCGAGGCGCAGGCCCGCGCCGAAGCCCTGCTCGACATGGTGCATCTGCGCGCCTTCGCCGACTTCTATCCGAAGGAGCTGTCCGGCGGCATGCGCCAGCGGGTGGCGATCGCCCGCACGCTGGCCTACAACCCGGCCATCCTGCTGATGGACGAACCCTTCGGCGCGCTCGACGCCCACACCCGCACGGTGTTGCAGAACGAGCTGCTCGGCATCTGGGAACGCGACCGCAAGACGGTGCTGTTCGTCACCCACGGCGTGGACGAGGCGGTGTTCCTGTCCGACCGCGTGGTGGTGATGACGCGCGCGCCCGGCCGTATCAAGAAGGTGGTGGAGATCGACCTGCCGCGCCCGCGCATCCGCGCCGAACTGCTGGTGAACCGGCGCTACCAGGAGTACATCGTCGAACTCGAGCAATTGATCGAGGACGTGCACCTGGAGGCGGCCGGCGCATGAAGCTCGCTCTCCACTACCTCGGCTACCTGCGCGGCGGCGCGGGCGGGACCTGGCTGTCGCTGGCGAGCCTGCTGATCGTGTGGGAGCTGCTCGCCCGCGGCGCCGCCATCGACGGTTTTCCGCCGGCCACCGAGGCGCTGGTGCAGGTGCCGGCCATCCTCGGCGACCGCGAGGCGCTGCTGAGCATCGCCGCGTCGCTGCGGCGGATGTTCCTCGGCGGCTTGCTCGCCATCTTGATCGCGATTCCGGTCGGGCTGGCGATGGGCCGCAACAAGCGCATCGCCCAGGCGCTCAACCCGGTGCTGACCGCCGCTTATCCCATCCCGAAGGCGGCGCTGATGCCCATCGTGATGCTGTGGTTTGGCGTCGGTGACCTGTCCAAGGTGCTGGTGATTTTCCTCGGCGTCAGCCTGCCCTTGCTCTACCACAGCTACCATGGCGCCCATGCGGTGGATGAAAAGCTGCTGTGGTCGGCGATGGCGATGGGTATGAAGCCGGTCGGGCGGCTGTTCAAGGTGGTGCTGCCGTCGGCGCTGCCGGAAGTGCTGCTGGGCTGCCGCGTCGGGCTGGCGATGGCGCTGATCGTGATGATCAGCTCCGAGATGATCGCCCGCCAGTCGGGTGCCGGCGACCTCCTGTTCAATGCGCTGGACATGGCTTTGTATGCGGATGTCTATGCGATGATCGCCATCCTCGCCGGCATCGGTTTCGCGCTCGACTTCGTGTTCGAGCGCATCCGCCGGCGCCTTACCCACTGGGCCGAAACCCGCCAGGACAGCGGCGGTGCCGCCGGCTTTTCCGGGAGTTCGACATGATGAAGTCCGAACGCATGCGCAGCGTGGCGGCGGCCTTGCTGCCGCTCGCGCTGATCCTGCTCGCCTGGGAAACCGCCTGCCGTGCCGGGCTGGTCGCCCCTCATCTGCTGCCGGCGCCGAGCGCGGTGCTGGCGCGGCTGGCCGAGCTGCTGCCGCAGGGCGAGTTCCTTCATCACCTGATGCAGACCTTGATAAGGCTGGTGTCCGGCTTCGCCATCGCGCTGGTGGCCGGCGTGGCGATCGGCCTGGCCGCCAGCCGCGCCGGCGGCAGCCTGCTGGAGCCGGTGGTGCGGGTGCTGGCGCCGATCCCGAAGATCGCGCTCTATCCCGCCTTCGTGCTGATCTTCGGCTTCGACCACGCCTCCAAGATCGCACTGGTGGTGGCCGACGCCATCTTCCCCATCCTGCTCGCCACCTTCCACGGCGCGCGCGCGGTGGAGCCCAAGCTGCTGTGGTCGGCGTGGGCGGCGGGGGCGGGGCGGGGCAGGACGCTGTTCACCGTGGTGCTGCCGTCGGCGCTGCCGTCCATCCTCACCGGCTGCCGCATCGGGCTGCTGATCGCCTGCGTCACCGTCTTCCTCGCGGAGATGATCTCGTCCTCCGACGGGCTGGGCCATCTGCTGATACGCGCCGCGCGTTCCTTCCGCATGGTGGACATGTTCGTGCCGCTGGTGCTGATATCCTCCATCGGCCTGCTGCTCAATGCCGGCCTGCTCGCAACACGCCGCCGCCTGCTGGCCGGCTATGGTGACCAACGATGACCCTGAGCTATCCCGGCCACGGCCGCTTCCTGCCCTACCTGATCAATCGGGCAACGTCCTTCCTCAACCTCGAGTTCCAGAAGGTGCTGGATGGTTATGGATTGACGCTGACGCACTGGCGGGTGATTGCCTTCCTCAGCGAACAGGATGGCCTGAGCGTCAATGCGCTGGCAGATGCGACGGTGACCGAACAGTCGACCCTGTCGCGCGCGCTGACGAACCTGGTGAACCGCGGCTACATCCGCCGCGAACCCAGCCCGGAGGACAGCCGCTCGGTGCATATCTTCCTGGCGCCCGAGGGGCGTGTGGCGTTCGAGCAGATACTGGAGCGCGCGCTGCGCATCGAGGCCCGCGCGCTGGCGGGCCTGGACGATGGCGAGCAGGAGCATCTGCGCGCCACCCTGCTCAAGCTGATCGCCAATTTGCGTCCGGCCTGAGCCGGGCTGCTAGAAGGCGTTGCGGTCGCGCACCACCAGCAGCGCCGTCTTGACGATGATCCAGAAGTCCAGCTTGAGCGACCAGTTGCGCAGGTACTCGAGGTCGTAGTCGATGCGCTTCTGCATCTTGTCCACCGTTTCCGTTTCGCCACGGTAGCCGTTCACCTGCGCCCAGCCGGTGATGCCCGGCTTGACCTTGTGGCGGATCATGTAGCCCTTGATGAGCTTGCGGTAGGTCTCGTTGTGGGCGACCGCGTGCGGCCGCGGTCCGACGATGCTCATCCTCCCTTGCAGCACGTTGAAGAACTGCGGCAGCTCGTCGAGCGAAGTCCGGCGGATGAAAGCGCCGAAGGGCGTGATGCGCTGATCGTTGCGCGATGCCTGCTTCACCACCGCGCCGTCGTCGCAGGTGGTCATCGAACGGAACTTGTACACCACGATCTCGCGGCCATCCAGGCCGTAGCGGCGCTGCTTGAACACGATGGGCCCGGGCGACGACAGCTTGACCCCGGTCGCCACCGCCAGCAGCAGCGGTGACAGCAGCGCAAGGATCACCAGCGCCAGCACGATGTCGGCCAGCCGCTTGAACATGCCGTTGAGCCCGGTGAAGGGGGTTTCGCACACCGCGACCACCGGCATGCCGCCCACGCTGTCGACCCGGCCCTGGATGAGATCGGTGACGAAAATGTCCGGCACGAAATAGATCGACGCGGTGGTGTCCTTGAGATTGTCGAGCAGGTCGAGGATGCGCGGCTGCGTCGCCATCGGCAGGGCGAGGTAGATGGCGTCGATGTGGTGCCGCTTCACGAAGGCGGCGAGTTCGGGCATCTGCCCAAGCAGCGGCAGGCTGGACGACGGCAGGCGGTCGGCATCGCGGTCGTCGAAGAAGCCTACGACGCGCGTACCCAGGTAGGGATTGTCGGCGAACTGGCGGGCGAGCTGCAGGCCGATGTCGTTCACCCCGGCGATCACCACATTGCGCCGGTTCTCGGCACTGGCGATGACACGCGGCAAGGTGTGCCGCAGCAGCAGGTGCGCGACTGCCACGGCCAGCGGTGTTCCTGCGATCCAGGTCATCAGCATGCTCTGCGGGAAGTAGTACAGGTAGCCGCTGAGATAGCCGAACAGCCACAGCACCGACGCCAGCAGCAGCCAGTTAACCAGGAACTTGCGCAGCACCCGCCGCAAGGGTTCGTGCAGGCGCGCGTTGCCGGGAAAGGTCAGCGAGAACGCGAGGACGGCGAGCACGACATAGGGCGGCCCGATGCGCTCGTTGTAGGCGCCGGCGCAGGCCAGCAGGATGGCGACCACGATCACCGGATCGAGCAGGGCCTCGAGCACGCTGGTCAGGGTGAGGTGGGTACGCAGGAAGGAGGCTTCCTTCTGGATGGCAGCGGACATGTCGGCTCACTCGTTGCGATTTAATGCACTGCAGCATATCTCTGACTATAGCAAACAAGATTCATTCTTCTTGTGGGAATATGTTTCTAACGCAAGCCATTTGCAACAAAACGAATCGCCAGGTGACCTCGGAAAATATTTGGGCCATTCTGTTGTCCGCCTGGAAGTTTCTCCTGAGGGGTTCCATTGTCATGGAGAGAAAGCCGAAGAGGATGCCAAAACTTGTCAGCACGACATTAAGTATCTATATGATTATAAATGCGAGTTCTTCATTCGCGCAGGGCTCTGACGAAGGCCTTAAGTTTAACGTTGGTCAGAATATATATTACGACAGCAATATATATCGATTGGCCGACGGTATTAGTGCGCCCGCGGGAAAACGTTCCGACTGGGTTGGAATCACTGGCTTTGGGCTTTCCTTCGATAAGACTTATGGCCGACAGAAAGTATTCGCTGAAATGGGTATCGACCGAACCTATCATGCAGTGCACAAGTCGCTGGATTACACCGGCGGCAACGCGGCGCTGCGTTGGGACTGGGCGCTCGGCCGGCAATGGAGCGGCCAGTTCGGGCACGAGCAGCGCGAGGCGCTCGCTGGCTTCGACGAGTTCATTGGCGCCACCCAGAGCGTCAACATCTTCCGCAAGTCGATGGCTTCCGCCGACTACTGGTGGTTGCCTGACTGGGCAGTCGGGGGGGGTGTGATGCGGCTCTCCAGCCGTTTTCGCGACAACGCCCGGCCGGAGTCGGAGTACGACGCCGACGTCGTTGATCTCAATCTCGCCTACCGGCCGGTCAGCGGCAACCGGGTGATGCTGTCGATGCGCAGCACCGACGGCCGTTACGCGAATCGCCCGGCCGTGGCCGGTTCGATGCGCGACTATGAGCAGCGCGAAGTGCGCCTGGGGGCCGAGTGGCAGGCCACCGGCAAGCTCAGATTGACGGGTTACGTCGGGCGTACGCAGCGCGAGTATGCGTTTGCTTCCAATCGCGATTTCGAGGGCGCCACGGGTCGGCTCGCGCTGACCTGGGCTGCAACCGGCAAGACCACGGTCGATCTTTCGTTGCGGCGTGAGATCGGCGCCGAGGAAGACGTCGTCGCCAATTACGCAATCACCGAGGCCATCAACCTGCGGCCGGTGTGGGCCATCACCGACAAGCTCGCGTTCGGCACCGAGTTCGAACTGCGTCGTCGAGATTTCGGCGGCAATGCGGGCGATCCGGCCTTCACCGGAACGCCGGTCGCCGGCGAGGAGCGTTCCTACCTCTACGGCCTCAGCCTCAACTACCGGCCGCTGCGCTCCACCACGGTGTCGCTCGGTCTGGCCCGCCGCATCAGGACGGCGGGCGATCCGCTGCGCGAGTTCGATGCCGATACCGCGCGCATTTCCGCGCGCATGGCGTTCTGAGTTTCCAGGGCGCGGCGGATCACAAGTCCGCCGCGCCGAGCTTGATGTTTTTCCTATCGGGAGGCAGGAAGATGACGAAACCCGCACTGATTTTGGCCATCGCGTTCGGGCTTGGGCTATCCCAGGCCCATGCGAGCTCCTTTTCCTCTGCCACGGTGATGACCTACCTCGAACGGTCGGCGGGAGGCCGCGACATCGGGGACGATTTCCTGGGCGGCCGCGCCGCGGCCCTGCACGGCTTGTCGGCAGCAACCCTGCGTGGCGAGAGCTTCCTCGGCATGGCTGCATCGGCCAGGGAACTGGGGGCGGTGTCGCCTTCGTCCGCGCTGGGCGGGGTGGGGATGCTGCGCACGGTGGGTTTCATCCCCGCCGCGTATGCCGATCAGGGCGCTGCGGTGATGACGGGCGCCATGCGCCTGGACGGGACGGCGCCGCGTGAGCGGGTTGCCGATCAGCCCTGGCTGCTGGTCGCGGGGCTGGGTCTGATCGCTTTCATCGTCCGTCGCCGTGTGGCCTTGCGTGAGTAAGGGAGGACCCATGGTGAGAACCCTGTGGTGCTCGGTGCTGCCTCTGGCCTTTGCGGTCGGCGGCTGCGGCGGCAAATCCGATCCGGCGGCGGATGTGGCGGCACGCGTCAATAACACGGCGATCTCGGTCACTCAGGTCGAGGCAGCGATGACGAAAACCGAAGGCTTGAGCGCCGAGCAACTCGCCCGTACCCGCAGCGCCGTCCTCGAAAGCCTGATCGACGAAGAGCTGATGGTGCAAAAGGCGCAGGACCGGCGCCTGGAGCGCGAGCCGCGGGTCGGTCAGGCAATCGAGAGTGCGCGCCGCGACATCCTCGCCCGCGCCTACATCGACCAGGTCACGGCGGTGGATGCGCGGCCGGCGGACGGCGACGTCCGCGCCTTCTATGCCACCCATCCGGCGCTGTTCGCCGAGCGGCGCGTCTACACCTTCCACGAGTTCAGCGTGCGGCTGCGGCCCGAACGCATGGAAACCCTGCGGACGATCGCCGCGCGCGAGCACAGCGTCGACGGCATCGTCGCCGCGCTGTCGGAGGCCGGAATGAGCTTTGCCTCCAGCGTCTCGGTGCTGCCGGCCGAACAGTTGCCTTTCGATCGGCTGCAGGGCTTCGCCGAACTGCAGGACGGCGAGAACCTCGTCACGCGGACGACCGAGGGCGCGTCGCTGGTCCATCTGCTGTCGTCCCACCCGCAGCCGCTGGACGAGGCGGCCGCGCAACCGGTGATCGAGCAGTTCCTTGCCAATCGACAGCGGCTGGAACTCGCCAGGGAAGAGGCGGAGCGCTTGCGCAAGGCGGCCGCGATCGAATACGTCGGGGTCTTTGCTCATGGCAGCGCGGCGACGGCGAAGCGAGGCGCGCCCGTGTCCGACGCCGACGGCGCAGTCGTGGCCCCCCAGGCCGGCGTCGCGCGGGTCGCCGGATCGAACTGAGGTTGTGGCGGGGCAGCAGCTCGCCCCGCTCATGACCCGCTTTCATATCGAGGTGCTCATGCTCAAGAAGCTCGTCACGCTGCCATTGATATTTTTTCTCTGCTTTGCCGCCGCGGTGTCGGCGGCGACCGCTACGCCGCAGGTCGAACGCGAGTACGTGCTCGGTGCCGGCGACGTGGTCCGCATCACCGTCTTCCAGAATCCCGACCTCACCACCGAGACCCGGGTGTCCGAAACCGGCGCCATCACCTTTCCGCTGATAGGCAGCGTGCAGGTCGGCGGCCAGAGTGTGCCCGCGGCCGAGCGGCTGATCGCCAGCCGTCTGCGTTCCGGCGGTTTCGTCCAGCAACCGCAGGTCAGCATCCTGCCGGTCGAGATGAAGGGCAACCAGGTGGCGGTGCTGGGGCAGGTCAACCGGCCGGGCCGCTATCCGATGGAAACCTTCAACCTCAAGGTGTCCGACCTGCTGGCGCTGGCCGGTGGGGTGGCACAGGGCGGCGGAGACGTCGCCGTGCTGATCGGTACGCGCGACGGCAAGCCGGTGCGGCGTGAAATCGACATTCCCGGATTGTTCGGCGCGGCCACGGCCGACGACCTGGTGCTGTCGTCCGGCGACGTGATCTACGTCGATCGGGCACCGATGGCCTACATCTACGGCGAGGTCCAGCGGCCCGGCGCCTTCCGCCTCGAACGCAATATGAGCGTGATGCAAGGCCTGGCCACCGGCGGCGGCACGACGGCGCGCGGCACGGTGCGCGGCCTGCGCATCCACCGGCGCGAGGCGGGCGGCGAACTGAAGGTCTTCGAGCCCGGGCTCGACGACCTGCTGCGCGCCGACGACGTGATCTACGTGAAAGAAAGCCTGTTCTGAGGGGGGCGGGGATGACGATCCAGCAACTGTTCCTGATCCTCCGCGCCCATCTGCGCCTGATCGGTGGCGTGCTCGCCGGCGTGGTGGTGGTCACCATGCTGGCGAGCCTGATGCTGCCGCGCAAATACACCGCGCAGACGGCGGTGGTGGTGGACGTGCGCGGCACCGATCCCATCCAGGGGGCGGCGATGCAGGGGGCGGTGATACCCGGCTATCTCGCCACCCAGGTGGACATCATCGCTTCCGAGCGCGTCGCCCGCCGCGTCGTCGCGCTGCTCAAGCTCGACCGGAATGTCGACCTCCAGGCGCGCTGGCAGGGCGACACCGGCGGCAGCGGCAGCTTCGACGACTGGCTGGTGCGCATGCTGGCGGCGGGTCTCACGGTAAAGCCCTCGCGCGAAAGCAGCGTGCTGGCCATCGGCTACACCGGCGCCGATCCGGCCTTCGCCGCCATGGTTGCCAACGCTTTCGCCCAGGCCTACATCGACACCTCGCTCGAACTCAAGGTCGAGCCGGCGCGCCAGTACTCGCAGTGGTTCAACGACCGCAACAAGAGTCTGCGCGACGACCTGGAAGCGGCACAGCGCAAGTTGTCCGACTACCAGCAGGCCAACGGCGTGATCCTCAGCGACGACCGTCTCGATGTCGAAAGCGCGCGTCTTGCCGAACTGTCCTCACAGCTGGTCAACGTCCAGGCCCAGCGTGCCGACAGCCGCTCGCGCCAGAGCCAGTCGGGCTCGGCCGATACCATGCCCGAGGTGTTGCAGAACGGTCTGATCCAGAACCTCAAGGCCGACATCGCCCGCCTCGAGGCGCAGCGCGGCCAGACCCTGGGCCGGCTGGGCCCCAATCATCCGGAGATCGCCCGCATCGATGCCGAGCTGGGCTCGCTGCGCCAGCGCGTGGCCGGCGAGATCGCACGCGTGGCCAGCTCGCTCGGCACCGCGGCGCGGATCAGCAACGCACGCGAGGCCGAGGTCGCTGCGGCGGTGGCGGCGCAGAAGCAGAAAGTGCTCGAACTCAAGGCCCACCACGACCGCATCAGCGTGCTCCGCCGCGATGTCGAGAGTGCCCAGCGCGCCTACGACCTCGTCGCCCAGCGCCTCGCGGAGACCAGCCTGGAGAGCCAGACCCGCCTTACCAACGTGGTGGTGCTCAGCCCGGCGGTCGAGCCGGCGTCGCCGTCCTCGCCCAAGCTCGCCCTCAACGCCGTGCTCGCGGTCGTGCTTGGCACCCTGCTCGGCATCGGCGCGGCGCTGGTGAAGGAGCTGCGCAATCCGCGCGTGCGCGCCGCCGGCGAACTCGCCCAACTGCTCGGCGTACCGGTGATCGCGGTGCTGCCGCCGCGGCCGGCGCTGGTGCGCGATGGCCGCCGCCGGCTGCTGCAGGCGCCGGCCCGCTGAATTCCCGCTACGGAGGCGAACCCAGATGAATGCTCCCCATCACCTACCGCTGCAGGCACCGGAGCGCTCGATCGGCGCGATCCTGGTCGATGCCGGCCGGATTGCGCCGGAAGACGCCGAGCGCATTTTCCGGGTGCAGCGCGAACGCGGCCTGCGCTTCGGCGACGCCGCGCGCGAACTGCGGCTGCTCAGCGAGGACGACATCGCCTATGCGCTGGCCCGCCAGTTCGACTATCCCTACGTCGTCCGCGGCACCAGCGCCATTTCGGAAACCGTGGTTGCCGCCTATCAGCCTTTCAGCCCCGAAGTCGAAGCGCTGCGCGGGCTGCGCACCCAGCTGCTGCTGCGCTGCACCGGTCAGCTGGCAACGCGGCGCCGGCTGGCGGTCGTGAGCCCCGCGGGCGGGGACGGGCGGAGCTGGGTGGCGGCAAATCTCGCAGTGGTGTTCAGCCAGCTCGGCGAGCGCACGCTGCTGATCGATGCCGACCTGCGCAAACCGGTGCAGCACACCCTGTTCGGGCTCGACAACGCGACCGGGCTCAGTTCGGTGCTGGCCGGCCGCAGCGGCAACGAGGCCATCCGTCGCATCGACGGCCTGCTCAGCCTCAGCGTGCTGCCGGCCGGGCCGCAGGCGCCCAACCCGCAGGAGCTGCTGTCGCGGCCGCCGTTCGCCGCCTTGCTCGAACGTCTCGGCGCGCAGTTCGACGTGGTCATACTCGATACGCCGGCCGCCGCCTGCGGTGCCGACGCCGAGCTGATCGCGGCCCGCGCCGGCGCGGCCTTCATGCTCGCGCGCCAGGATGCCTCCAGCGCGCGTGATCTTGCCCGTTTCGGCGAACGGCTGGCGGGCGCTTCGGTGGCCCTGGTGGGAGCGGTACTCAATGCGCACTGAACGGATGTCGCGTGCCCGCCGGACGGGCGACAAGGGGAGGGTGGCGTCATGAACACCGCAGTTGGCGCATTGGGGCGGGCAGCGGGCGCGCTGAACGTGGCGACGCCGGCCGCGGCCACCCGCAGCGAGAACCTGCCATGCCTCGACGGCTTGCGGGCGTTGGCCTGCCTGCTGGTGGTGCTGTCCCACCTGCCGGCCGATCTGCCCAAGGCGCTGGGCGTGCATGTACTGGGTTCGCTCGGCGTGGCCATCTTCTTCTCGCTCAGCGGTTTCCTGATGGCCCACCTCTATGCCCGCAGCGAGTGGAACATGCAGGCGGTGGCGCGCTACGGCATCGCACGGGCGGCACGCATCCTGCCGATCTACTGGCTGGTGGTGCTGGTGAGCTTCGTCGCCTTCAGCTTCGTCGATCCGCAGTGGCCGTATCCGATCGACGGCTGGCAGCTGCTTCGTCATCTCGCCTGCCTGGGATCGGTGCGGATGTTCTGGTCGATCTCGCCGGAGATCCAGTACTACGTCTTCTTCGTGGCCCTGTGGTACGCGCTGTGGGCGCTGCGCAGCGGTCGCTGGCTGGCGCCGCTGGTGGTCGCGGTGGCGCTGGGCGTGTTGTTCGCCACCCGTGCCGACTGGCCCGGCCTGGCGCTGCCGTCCAAGCTGCAGTTCTTCGTACTCGGATCGGCGGTGGCACTGGTGCCGCGCGAACGTATCGGCGCCATCTTCCGTCATCCGCTGCTGGCGCCGCTGCCCCTGCTCGCGATCGCGCTGCTGGTGGTGTGGTCGTTGTCCGGCGAGGCCTCGCGTTCGCTCTACCTCGACCCGGCCTTTGCGCTGCTGGCGGCGGCGACCGTGCTGCTGTGCTCCTTCGACACGCCGCTGCTGCGGGCGGTGCTCGGCGGCCGCCTGATGCGCCTGCTCGGCCGCACCAGTTTTTCGATCTACCTGCTGCATGTGCTGCTGATCGAACTGACGCTGCGTGCGCTCGGCATCGCCACGCCGACCCTGGTCGAAGCCACGCTGGTCGCGGTGTTCGCGGTGGCGCTGTCGGTGGTGATCTCGCTGTGGGTGGAGTTTCCGCTGCACCACGCGGTGCGCGGCCGCTTCAAGCGGCTGGCGGGGCAGGCGTGAACATGACGACGGCGGGCATGCCGCCTCGCGTCCTGCCGCAGGCGGCATCGCGCGATTTCCGCATCGATGCCGCCAAGGCAGTAGGCATCGTGCTGGTGGTGCTCGGCCATGCCAAGGGCTGCCCGCCCTGGCTGGTGATGCTGCTCTACAGCTTCCACGTGCCGCTGTTCTTCTGGCTGGCCGGCGCGGTGGTGAGCGATGCCCGGCTGGCAGAGACGCCGGCGATGACGCTGCGCCGCCTGGGGCGCACGCTGCTGCTGCCTTACGTGTTCTTCTTCTTCGCCGCTTATGCATACTGGCTCCTGACCCGCGGCATCGGCGACAAGGCGTTGCGCTGGGGTAGCCAGCCGTGGTGGGAGCCCTTGCAGGGCTTCGTCACCGGCAACGGCGTGCTGCTTTACGTCGATCCGGCGCTCTGGTTTTTGCCGGCGCTGTTCGTCACCGCCTTCGCCTACGCACTGCTGCGGCAGCGCTTCGGAGGGCGCACGACGGCGCTGGCGGCGGTCGTCTGCGGTGTGGCGTGGGCTGCGCTGTTTCCCGCGCTGGGCCTGCGCCTGCCGTTCGCGCTCGACATCCTGCCGGTGGCGCTGGTTTTCTACGCGCTCGGCGCTGTGCTGCGCGGTCTGCCGGGCGTGTCCGTCGGCGGTACGCGCGGTGTGGCGACGCTTGCCGTGCTTGCCGCCCTGTGGCTGGGCGCTGCCTGGTTCAATGGCCGGGTCGATCTCAATCACCTGCGTTTCGGGGCGGCGCTGCCGCTGTATCTCATCTCCGCGCTGGCCGGCACCGCGGTCTGCCTGATCCTGGTCGCGCGTTTGCCCGACAGCCGCGTGCTGCGCTGGCTGGCGCGCAACTCGCTGCTGATTTTCGCCAGCCACATGCTGAGCTTCAGCGTGATGTCGGGCGTGGCCACGGTCGCAGGCCTGCGGCCCGCCGAGGTGGGCATCGGCTGGGCGCTGGGCAGTTCGGCGCTGGCCATCCTTGCCTGCGTGCCGTTGCGCTGGCTGATGCTGACGCTGGCGCCGTGGGCGCTGGGCGTGGCGCGACCGGCCCCGGCCTTGGGGACGATGGAGCGGGTGGCATGAGTGCGCTGTGGCCTGCCGCTGGCAACGGGGCATTGGCGGCCAGCGTGGCGGCTACTGGCGACCGGCGCCCCTTGAGCGGCGTCGAGCGCTGGGTGGTGCTCACGCTGGCGCTGGCCTGCGCCTATCCGCTGCTGATGGCCGGCGTGCACACCAACCTGATGCCGGTCAATGCTGCGCTGCTGGGGCTCACCGAGGCCTGCATCCTCGCAATGTGCCTGCCGCTGATGCTGCGCCACATTCCCGGCCGGCTGGCGGTGCTGGTGGTGATGGCACTGGCGGTGCTCACGGCGCTGTGGCTGGTGCGCGACGGCATGGACTTCAAGGCGGTGCGCGACTTCGTGATCCCCGCCTGCTTCCTGTGGCTGGGCATGCGCATGCCCGACCGGGCGGTCGCGGAGCGCTGCCTGCTGGTGATCGGCGGCATTGCGCTGGCGATGGGCGTGTTCGAGCTGCTGTTCGTGGACGTCTATTCGCGCATCTTCAACATCCTGTCCTACTACGTGGCGCAGGGCACGGTGCTGGAAGCGGCGGTGGCGCAGCAGGACGTCGCGCTCAGTTTCAACGGCGTGCGCCCCGAAGGCATCGGCCGTACCTTCTTTCCGGCGCTGCTCGGCAACCACCGGGTGTCGTCGGTGTTCATCGAGCCGGTATCGATGGGCAACTTTGCCACGCTGCTGGCCGCCTGGGGGTTGTCCAAGGGGCCGGACGAGCGCGGCAGGATGTGGCTGCTGCTTGGCCTCGCCTGGTGCCTGATCGTGCTGGCCGATTCGCGCTACGGCCTGGTGGTGGTGAGCCTGATGGTGGCGATGCGGCTGACGTCGGGCCGCCATGGCCAGGGGCTGGCCTTTGCCTTTCCCTTCGTCGCAGTGCTGATGGTGAGCGGGCTCGCGCTCGCCTTCCCCGGCTATGTCGGCGACAACTTCCTCGGACGCCTGGTGTGGAGCGGTCATGCCTTGCTCGACCTCGGCTGGAGCGGCCTGCTCGGGTTGGACGGCTGGGCGACCCAACACGGCGATTCCGGCTACGCCTATGTATTCACCCGCTTCAGCCTGCCGCTGGCCGTGGCGGTCTGGCTGTTCGTGTGGATGCTGCCGGTGCGTGACGAGGCCGCGGCCCGCTTTCGCGCCCACGCTTCGCTCTACATGGCGCTGATCCTGACCATCAGCGGCACCTCGCTGTTCGCGATGAAAACGTCCGCCTTGCTGTGGTTCCTGATCGGCGTCGGTGTCGCCGGCAGTGCCGCGGCCCCTTCCGCCTACGCCGCAGGGCGCGCACGACCGACGCCGTTTCCGGCGGCAGGCACAGTCCAAGGGAGAACCCCATGAAAGTGGTCCACGTGGTACGCCAGTTCCATCCGTCCATCGGCGGGATGGAGGAGGTCGTCCTCAACATCGCCCGCCACCAGCTCGAGGTGTGCGGCCACCAGGCCGAAGTGGTCACGCTCAACCGGGTGTTCCGCGACGACGAGGTGGTCCTGCCGCAACGCGACGAGCACCAGGGCATCGTCGTGCGCCGGCTGCCCTACGCCGGATCGTCGCGCTACCCGCTGTGCCCCTCGGTGATCGGCGCCATCCGCGACGCCGACCTGGTGCATGTGCACGGCGTCGATTTCTTCTTCGACTACCTTGCCGCCACCCGCCCGCTGCACGGCCGCCCGCTGATCGCCTCGACCCACGGCGGCTTCTTCCATACCGCCTTCGCTTCGCGCCTGAAACGCTTGTGGTTCCGCTCCATCACGCGGACTTCGGCGCGCGCTTACCGGCGGGTGATCGCCACCAGCGACAACGACGGCGAGATCTTCAGCGAGGTCGTCGCGGCGCCGCGCCTGCGCGTGATCGAGAATGGCGTCGACGTCGACAAGTTCGCCGGGGCCGGCAGCGAGGAGCCGGGCAAGACGCTCGTGTATTTCGGCCGCTGGTCGGTGAACAAGGGCCTGGTCGAAACCCTGGACCTCTTCGCCCGGCTGGTGGCGGTCGATCCGGAATGGCGGCTCATCATCGCCGGCCGCGAATACGACCTGTCGCTGAGCGATCTCCAATGCGCGATCGGTCTGCGCGGACTCATGGACCATGTCGAGCTGGTGGCCTCGCCTTCACAGCAGGCGCTGCGCGCCTTGCTCGGGCGCGCCCAGTATTTCGTCTGCCTGTCGCGCCACGAAGGTTTCGGAATCGCGCCCATCGAGGCGATGAGCGCAGGGCTGGTTCCGGTGCTGAGCGCTATTCCGCCTTTCGCCAAGCTGCATGCCGATTCGTCCATCGGCGTGCTGGTCGATGGCGAGGCGGTGGCCGGACTGCGTGCGCTCGCGGACGTAAGCCCGGCCGTGTTCCGTACCCGTCGCCAGCGTGCGATGAACTATGCGGTGCGTTACCACTGGCGGCACGCTGCGGATCAGTACGTCGGCGAATACGAGGCGCTGCTGGGGGCACGGTCATGAAAGGGCCGTTCCGCCTGTTCATGGGGTGCTTGGCTGCGCTGGCGGTGCTGGTGGCCGGCGGCGCCCACGCGCAGTGCGAAAGCGGCAGCCAGCTGCGCGGAGTCAATCTCGCCGGCGCCGAGTTCAACAGCAAGGCGATACCCGGCCGCTACGGTTACGACTACATCTACCCGTCGGCGCAGGACCTGAGCTATTTCCGCGACACCGGCATGAGCGTGATACGCCTGCCGTTCCGCTGGGAGCGCATCCAGCCGGCGATCAACGGCGCGCTCGACAGCGCCGAGCTCGACCGCATCCGCAGCGTGGTGGACACGGCCCGCGGCCTCGAGCTGTGCGTGCTGCTCGACGTGCACAACTACGGCGCCTATGCCGGCCAGGCGATAGGCAGCAGCGCGGTGCCGGAAGCCGCGCTGGCCGATCTGTGGCGGCGGCTCGCCGAAGTCTTCGCCAATCAGCCCAACGTCGCCTTCGGCCTGATGAACGAGCCCGCGGCGCTGCCCATCGCCCTGTGGGCGAGCATTGCCCAGCGCACCATCGACGCCATACGGACCGCCGGCGCCGCCAACCTAGTGATGGTGTCGGGTGGCCGCTGGAGCGGGGCGCACGAGTGGGAGAAGACCTTCGGAGGCACTTCCAACGCCGAGGCCTTCCGCGACTTCCGCGACAGCGCCGGCAACTTCGTGTTCGAAGTCCACCAGTACGCCAACCCCAGCTATTCCGGCACCACTACCGAATGCATCAGTGCCGACAGCCTGCGCGGCATCATGCGCGCGGCGACCGACTGGGGGCGTAACAACGGGCACCGCTTCTTCCTCGGCGAATTCGGCACCGCCAGCACCGAGGCCTGCCTGGCCGCGCTCGACGCCATCCTCGGCGAGATGCATGGCAACGAGGTCTGGGCGGGTTGGACCTACTGGGCCGCGGGGCGCTGGTGGGGCACCTATCCCTTCAGTATCCAGCCGACGCCCACCGGCCCGGCGCTGCAGATGTCCGTCATCGGCAAGTACCTCTGAACACGCGGAACACAACACCAAATCGGGGAGTGACACCATGAACCATATCGACACCACGGCGGTGCCGCGCGCGACCCGCTACCTGATGCTGTCGGCCCACGACTACCGCACGCCGCGGCGCGCCAGCATCCATTTCATCGCCGACGAGCTCGCGAAGCGTGGCGAGGTGCGCTTCTTCTCGCTGCGCTACAGCCGCCTGTCCCGCATGAAGGGCGATATCCGCCTCGAACTCGACGACCGCGCCAACCGTGTCGAACGCCACAACGGCGTCGAATGCTACCTGTGGAAGACGGCCGTCCATCCCTTCAATGCCCGCCAGTGGTATCTGCGGCCGCTGGAGGATGCGATGTTCTGGCTCTACGAGAAGTCGCCCAATCCGGTGCTGATGCAATGGATCGCCGAGGCCGACGTGGTGGTGTTCGAAAGCGGCATCGCGCCCATCTTCTCCGGGCTGGTGTCGCGCATCAATCCGCAGGCGCGGCAGATCTACCGCGGCTCGGACAGCCTGGACACGATCAACGTCGCCAGCTACGTCAAGCGGCGCTTCACCAAAGTGTCGGGCAGGATGGACGTGATCGCGCTGCTGTCGCCCCAACTCGCCGACGAAATCCCCAGTCGCGGCAACGTCTACCACGTACCGCAGGGCTTCGACGCCAGCCTGGAAGTGCATGGCGACCCCTCGCCCTACGGTGCCGGCCTGCATGTGGTCAGCATCGGTTCGATGCTGTTCGATCCGGCTTTCTTCGAGATCGCAAGCCGCGCCTTTCCCGGCATCACCTTCCACGTCATCGGCTCGGGCGCGCCGCGTTCGCCCGGCTATGGCGAGAACGTGCGGGTGTATGGCGAGATGAAGTACGTCGACACCATCCGCTACATCAAGCACGCCCGCTTCGGCATCGCACCCTACCGTTCCGAGGCGGTGCCGCCCTATCTCGCCGACAGTTCGATGAAGCTGGCGCAGTACGACTACTTCGGCGTGCCGGCGGTCTGCCCGCACGCGGTGGTCGGCCGTTATCCGTCGCGCTTCGGCTACACCCCGGGCGACGAGCCTTCCATCGTCGCCGCGGTCCGCAGTGCGCTGGCGGCGCCGCATGTGCGCCAGCGCAAATGCTTGAGCTGGCCGGAGGTGGTCGACCGTTTGCTGGATCCGGCCGCCTTCCCCGACACCCGCATCGATGCCCCCGCCATCTGACCGAGCGCCGCTGCAATGACGCCTCCCTCGACACGCAAGACCGGCTTCGGTGCCGGCGCGATCTGGTCGATGCTCGACAACCTCGCGCAGCAGGTGCTGTCCTTCGCCATCTTCATCGTGCTCGCACGCTTCCTGCTGCCCGAGCACTTCGGCATCCTCGCGGTCGCCCATCTGGTGGTCACCGCGCTGCGCCAGGTCGTCTTCGACGCCATCGCGATGCCGGCTGCGCGCGCGGCCAGTCCCGACGACGCGCTCTATTCCTGGACCTTTCGCCGCTGCGCGCTGGCGGCCATGCTGTTCGCCGCCATCGTCGCCGCCGCCTCGGGCTGGGTAGCGCGGGCCTATGGCCAGCCGGAGCTCGAACCGGTGCTGCGCTGGATGAGCCTGGCGGTGCTGTGCACCGGATTGGCGCGGGCCTACGAGGCGCGCCTGATCCGGCAGATGGCCTTCCGGGTGCTGGCGATCCGCTCCATCGTCTCGGTGTCGGTGGGCGGTGCGATCGGCATCGTGCTGGCGCTGCGCGGCGAGGGCGTGATGGCGCTGGTCGCGCAGCAGGTAGTCGGCGCGGTGCTGGCGCTCGTCCTGCTGGTGGCGCAGTCGCGCTGGCTGCCGCAACTATGGGGCGGGGACGGCCCGCGCCGTCAGTACCGGCGCGAGATCGCGCAGGTGGGCGTGTCGGGCCTGATGGGTTTCCTGACCACGCACGGCGACACCCTGCTGGTGAGCATCCTGCTCGGCAGCCATGCCACCGGCCTCTACAACTTCGCCAAGCGCATCACCTCGGCGATCTACCTGGTGGTGGGCAGCTCCATGCTCAAGGTGGCGATGACCGCCTTTGCCGATGCGGTGGCCGGCGCCGTCCCGGCCTTGCGCAAGGCCTACGTGCGGGTGCTGGGCGTCACCCTCTTCATCATGGCGCCGCTGCTCGGCGGGCTGGGGGCGCTGGCGGTGCCGCTGATCGATGCGGTGTTCGGGCCGGTGTGGGCGCCGGCCGCGCCGGTGGTGGCGGCACTCGGCCTGCTGCACTTGATGCTGGCGGTGAATCAGACCAACGACTACCTGCTGTTCGCGGTGGGCGAGCGTCGCATTCCGCTGCTGCGCGGGCTGGCGCAGGTGGTGCTGGCCGCCGGGTTCGCCTGGGTTGCCGCGCATCAGGGGCTCTTCGCAGTCAGCCTCGCCTTCGTCGGCGCCAGCGTGCTGGTGTGGCCGTGGGCCCAGCGTTCGGTCGGGCGCAGGCTCGAAACCGGGCTGATGTCGCTCTTCCACGCCTTGAAGGCGCCGGTGCTCGCCACGGCCGCCATGCTCGCAACCGTGCTGGCGACCGCGCACGCGGCGGCGGGCGAGCTGCCGCTGTGGGGCTTGCTGGCACTCGGCATTGCCGGCGGCGCGCTCACCTATGTGCTCGCGCATCTTCTTGTCACCCGTCTGAGCGACAGCAGCTACGACGCCTTCGGCGAACTGCTGCGCCCGCGGCGCGCGGGGTGAGAGCGGATGACGATGCACGCACCGGCCGCGAGCCGACGAACTTCATCCAGCCAGCCATCTCACTCCCAGCCCGTCAAGGACCCGGACATGGACGACACCCTCTATCTCGGCGGCTACCGCATCCTGCGCACCGATGCCGCTACCCTTGCCGATGAACTGATCGCCGCCTGCGAGCGGCGGGAGAAGCGGCGGGTGCTGTTTGCCAACACCAATTTCATCGTCCAGTGCCGCAAGCTGCTGCCGGCCATGGCGCGTCCGTCGGTGCGTATCGTGAACGACGGCATCGGTGTCGATCTCGCCGCCTGGCTGGTGCACCGCCGCCGTTTCGCCGACAACCTCAACGGCACCGATTTCATTCCCCGCCTGTGCCGGACCAGTCGCCGGCCGCTGCGCATCTTCCTGCTCGGCGCGCGGCCGGGCGTCGCCGAGCGGGCGGCGCGTCGCCTTGCGATCGACTACGGCCAGCCGGTGGTGGGGTGCTGCGACGGCTATGACGAATTCGCCGCCCTGAGCGGGCGCGGCGAGCTTGCCGCGCGCATCAACGCCAGCGGCGCCGACCTGGTGCTGGTGGCCTTCGGCAATCCGATGCAGGAACAGTGGATGCTCGACAACGACGACGCGATCGATGCACCGCTGATGTTCGGTGTCGGGGCGCTGTTCGATTTTCTTGCCGGCGAGGCGCGGCGGGCACCGGCCTGGGTGCGCAAGGCGCGGCTGGAATGGCTGTTCCGGCTGTGCTGCGAACCGCGCCGGCTGCTGCGGCGCTACACCGTGGACATCGTCGCCTTCCTGTCGATCTGCCTGGCGGCGGGCAAGGGTACGGCGGCGACCGAATCGATTTCTTGACTACAGCGGAGCAATTGCAATGAAGATAACCGTGATCGGTACCGGCTACGTGGGCCTGGTGTCGGGCGCCTGCCTCGCCGACGTCGGCAACGAAGTGCTGTGCCTGGACGTGGACCCGGCCAAGATCCAGGTGCTGGAGCAGGGCGGCATCCCCATTCACGAGCCCGGCCTGCTGGAAGTGGTCCGGCGCAATGTCGAGGCCGGGCGGCTGGCCTTCACCACTGACGTGGTACGGGCGGCGCAGCACGGCGTCATCCAGTTCATCGCCGTCGGCACGCCGCCGGACGAGGACGGCTCCGCCGACCTGCAGTACGTGCTGGCCGCGGCGCGGAACATCGGCCGCCATCTCGACGGCTACCGCGTCATCGTCGACAAATCCACGGTGCCGGTGGGCACCGCCGACAAGGTGCGCGCCGCGGTGGCGGAAGCGCTGGGCGAGCGCGGCGCCGACATCCCCTTCAGCGTCGTCTCCAACCCGGAATTCCTGAAGGAGGGCGCGGCAGTCGAGGACTTCATGCGGCCCGACCGCATCGTCGTCGGCGCCGAGGACGAGCGCGCCATCGAGCTGATGCGCCAGCTCTACGCGCCCTTCCAGCGCAAGCACGACAAGCTGGTGTTCATGGATGTGAAGAGCGCCGAGCTCACCAAGTACGCCGCCAACGCCATGCTGGCAACCCGTATCAGCTTCATGAACGAACTCGCCAACCTGGCGGAGACGCTGGGTGCCGACATCGAACTGGTGCGCCAGGGCATCGGCTCCGATCCGCGCATCGGCTGGCACTTCCTCTATGCCGGCTGCGGCTACGGCGGCTCCTGCTTTCCCAAGGATGTGAAGGCGCTGATCCGCACTGCGGCCGAGCACGGCGGCAGCCTGCGGGTGCTCGCCGCGGTCGAGGAGGCCAACGATGCCCAGAAGCATGTGCTCATCGACAAGATCGTCCGCCGCTTCGGCGAGGATCTGTCCGGCCGCCGCTTCGCCCTGTGGGGGCTGGCGTTCAAGCCCAATACCGACGACATGCGCGAAGCGCCCAGCCGGGTGATCGTCGCCGAGTTGTTGAAGCGCGGCGCCAGCGTCACCGCCTACGACCCGGTGGCGATGCTGGAGGCCGAGCGCATTTTCGGCGACGAGCCGCGCATCGCCTACGCCGGCCGCCCCAAGAGCGCGCTGGAAGGCGCGGATGCGCTGGTGATCGTGACCGAATGGAAGGAATTCCGCAGCCCTGACTTCGATGCCATCCGCAGCCGTCTGCGCCAGCCGGTGCTGTTCGACGGCCGCAACATGTACGAGCCCGCCGTGGTGCGTGCGGCCGGCATCGAATACCACGGCATCGGGCGGGCCTGAACCGCCCGAACCGGCGCGGCCGTCACGCCCGCCGGTTGCCCGCGTTTTCAATCAATACAGGAGAAGCGAATTGGCCAAGGGAATGATCCTCGCCGCCGGCCAGGGGACGCGTGTGCGCCCGCTGACCACCAATCTGCCCAAACCCATGGTGCCCATCCTCGGCAAACCGGTGCTCGAGTACCTGATCGAGCACTTGGCGCGCTACGGCGTCGACGAAATCATGATCAACGTGGCATTCAACCACTACAAGATCGAGGACTACTTCGGCGACGGCCACCGCTGGGGCGTCTCCATCGGCTATTCGTACGAGGGCGTGCGCGAGCACGGCGAGATCGTGCCGCGGCCGCTGGGTTCGGCCGGCGGGATGCGCAAGATCCAGGACTTCAGCGGCTTTTTCGACGAAACCACGCTGGTGCTGTGCGGTGACGCCATCATCGACCTCGACATCCGTGCCGCGCTAGACGAGCATCGTCACAAGGGCGCGCTTGCCAGCGTGGTGACGCTGGACGTGCCGCGCGACCAGGTACAGAACTACGGCGTGGTGGTGGCGGACGACGCCGGGCGGGTACAGTCCTTCCAGGAAAAGCCCAGGCCCGCGGAAGCGCGCTCCACGCTGGCGAGCACCGGCATCTACATCTTCGAGCCGGAGGTGGTCGACCTCATTCCGCCGGGCCGCGCCTTCGACATCGGCAGCGAACTCTTTCCGCTGCTGGTGCAGAAGGAACTGCCCTTCTTCGCCCAGAAGCGTTTCTTCAACTGGATCGACATCGGCCGCCTCACCGACTACTGGTCGGTGCTGCAGCGGGTGCTGCGCGGAGAGATCGCGCAGATGGACATGCCGGGCCGCGAAGTCAAGCCGGGAGTCTGGGTGGGGCTCAACACCTCCATCGCCTGGGAAAGCGTGCAGATCGTCGGGCCGGTGCACATCGGCTCCGGCGTGCGCATCGACCCGGGCGCGTCGGTGATCGGCCCGACGTGGATCGGCCACGGCAGCCATCTGCGCGCCGGCGCGCGGGTGGAACGCAGCATCCTGTTCGAATACACCCGCATCGGCGAGGGCCAGCGCTTCACCGACAAGATCGTGTCGCCGCAGTATTGCGTGGATCGCACCGGCGAGACGCGCTACGTCGGCGAAGACACCACCACCCTGCGCTGGGGCGACGCGCGCGGCTGAAGGCTGGTGCCTGGCGCGTCCGGCTGGGCGCCCTAGGCGGCGCGTATGCGCAGATCGCCGGCCGGCTGGCAGACGCAGGGCAGGATGTCGCCGTCGTCGAGTCGGCAGGCCGGCGCAAGCATCCAGCGGACCTCGCCGGCTTCCAGCCGCAGACGGCATTGGCCGCAACTGCCGGCGCGGCACTCCGACGGCGGCGCGCAGTCGTGCGCCTCCAGGGTGGCAAGCAGGCTGGGTTCGCCCGCGGTCTCGATGCGACGACCGTCGCCCAGCGTGATGGCTTGGCCGTAGCCACCTGCCGCGGCGGCCATGCCGAAAGCTTCCCAGTGGATCTGCGCCGGCGTGATGCCCGCGGCAAGCAGGCCGGTGTGCAGGCTTTCCAGCAGTGCCATGCCTGCGCACAGGTAGAACTGGGCGCTGCCCGGCCGGCTGACCGCATCCAGCATCCGGCGTGCGTCCAGCCGGCCGCGTTCGCCTCGCCAGGCTGCAGTGGGGCGCGATACCAGCGGCAGGTAGGAAAAGCGCGGATGCAGCTCGGCCAGCCTGTCGAACTCCGCGCGATAAAGCAGCGCCTCTGCATGGCGGGCCGCGTGCAGCAACACGATGCGACGGCTGGAGTCGGGGCGGGCGAGGGCTGCGTGCACCATCGCTCGCATCGGCGTGATGCCGATGCCACCGCCTGTCAGCACGAGTTCGCTGTCGTCCGGGCCGAGCACGAATTCGCCGCGCGGCGGCGAGACCCGCACGACGCTGCCCGGCAGCAGTGCGTCCCAGGCCCACGACGACATTGCGCCCTGCGCCTCGCGCTTGATGCCGAGTTCGTATTGGGTCGGTCGCGGATGCCAGGCGGCAAGCGAATAGGCGCGCCGGATCGCACGACCGCCGGGGCCGGCCGGCGCCAGCATGAGCACATGCTGGCCGGCGTCGAAGCGGGGCAGGCCGCGTCGGCGCGGATGGGCCAGGGTGAGGCGGAGCAGGTCGCCCGCCACTTCCTCGCGAGCCCGCACCACCAGGGCGAGCGGGCGCAGGCGTCGCTCGTTCCGCCAGCGTTCAAGCACGGCGCGGAGGCCGTCGACCAGCAGGTAGATGACGAAGGCCAGGCCGATCAGGCCCAGAGCCGCCAGGAGCAGGGCCGCGATCTTCAAGCGCGCGGGCTACCGGTATGCGCCGGTACGACGCCTGCCGGGGTTGCGGCGCTGGCGGTCGGCAGGCCTTGCCGCTGCATGTCGCGCTTGCGGCGTTCGCCACGCCACCACATATATACGCCAGTGAGCGAGAGCAGGGTCATCGCCAGGCCGACGAGGTCTATCCACAGCCATTCGAGGTGCTTGCCGACGATGGCCTTGCCGGTGTGCAGGTCCATCACCAGCCTGGCGAGGGTGACCGTCTCGACGCCGCTTTCGCCCTGCAGTGCGGCCAGCGCCGGCATGAGCGTGGTATCGGCCTGCCATCGGTGGCCATCGCGGCTGACGAGCAGACCGCCGTCCCTGACCGCCACCACGACGCTGCCGTCGGCGCGGGTGGTCGCGCTCCAGGCGTCGCCGGCGTGCACGCGCTGCCACTGGCCGTCGCGTGCCAGCCAGATCCCGTGCTTGGTGGCGGCGACCATGCCCCAAGCCGCCTCGGCCAGGCCGCGGATCTGGTTGCCGGCGAAGGTGGGCTCGGCCACCAGTTGCCCCTGTTCCAGCCGGTAGAGCCCGCCGGTGGTGCCGACGTAGTGCTCGCCGCGGCTGCTGAGCAGGCTGGCGCGCGGCTCATTCTGGGCCTTCGCGGCTTCGTTGCCGCCGTAGCCGGGGAGCCAGCTCACCGCCACCGGAATCTCGCCCAGGCGCAGCGATTTGTTGTGCGCGATGAAGACCGCGGTGACGGCGACGATCAGGATGGG
The DNA here is from genome assembly GCF_006496635.1 of Azoarcus sp. DD4. Classification (NCBI taxonomy): domain Bacteria; kingdom Pseudomonadati; phylum Pseudomonadota; class Betaproteobacteria; order Rhodocyclales; family Zoogloeaceae; genus Azoarcus; species Azoarcus sp. DD4. The sequence goes on along the minus strand of NZ_CP022958.1, from coordinate 3,084,641 downwards.
CAGCGAAAGGATCACGCTGACCCAGATATGCCACGTGCGGCTGTCGAAACGGAGATTCATCGGAGACTCCTGGTGGGGGCTGAGGGTTGTTGTTGTCAGAACCGGCTTTCGAGGGTGACCATGACCATGGGCCTGGAATGTTCCACCTTCCACTCGTGGCTGCTGATGGCGCCGGCGGTGGTGTACTTGGTGGTTTCCTCTTCCTTGTCGACGGCGAGCACGTTCTTGGCGATCAGGCGAAGTTCGGCTGCCGGGCTGATCGCCTTGCTCATGTAGAGATCGAGCTGCGTCGCCGCATCGCGGCGCTTGACTTCGCGCACACCGTCGGAATTGACCCCGTCGGTTGTGAAGGTCGGCTGGTAATTCATGCTGAAGCCCGCCGACCACATCGTCGGGCGATACAGCCAGTCCAGCCCGAGGTTGGTCACCCGCGGCGGCATGTCCTTGACCTCGCTGGTCCCGGACACGCCCTTCACCTTCACCCGGCCGCGCATTTCGCTGTGGTTGCCGGTGAGGGTCAGCTCGTGGGTGCCCTGGCGCAGCAGCGGAATGCGCCAGTCGAGTTCTGCACCCCAGAAGCGGGCCTCGCCGACGTTGTAGGGGCGTTCCACCCTGAGCGCGCCTTCCAGCCGCTCTTCCTTCTGGATGAAGTCGTCGACGTCGCGGCGGTAGAAGTTGATGCCGACCACGCCGCGGTTGCCCCAGAAGTACTGCTCCAGGCCGAGTTCGTAGCCGAGCGCGGTTTCCGGCTCGAGGTCGGGGTTGCCGCCCTTGTATACGCCGCTGTCGAGTTTGAGGAAGGGGTTGAGTTCGTCGAACTTGGGCAGCTTCACCGTGCGGGCGACGCTGGCGCGCAGGTTGAGGTCTTCGCTCAGCCCCCAGCGGTAGTGCAGCGAGGGATTGGTGCCGGTGAGGTCGTTCTTGCGGGTGACGTCGTTGCTGTCGGTGGATTCGCGCTCGATGCGCTCGATGCGGATGCCGGGGGTCAGCGCGTGGTCGGCGTTGATCCGCCAGTCGTCCTGAAGGTAGGCGATCAGGCGGGTTTCGTCGATGTCGAAGCTGTCCTTCGCCTCGGACTTGTTGACGCCGTTCTCGGTCTTGGTCTTGCGGTTGCGGTAGTCGCCGTCGCGCCATTCGAGGCCGGCCGACAGGCGGTGGTCGCTGCCTAGTGCGACGCTGACACCGGTTCCGGCATAGACGCCGCGCTCGCGCAGCGTCTCGTCCTCCAGCGTGGTCTTGCTGAGAGTGCCGTTGGCCCGGTACTCGAGCGTGGTGGCGTCCTTTTTCTCTTCCGCTTCCTGCGCGCCCAGTTTCACGAACCAGTCGCCCCAGCCCGCCTTGCCGTCGTAGCGCGCGGCCAGCCGGCCGATGTTGTCGGTCTTGTCCTCGTCCTTGTCGGTGGATTTGTTGATCGTGCCGTTGGCGTTGTAGGTGGTGGTGGGTTCGTCCTTGCGTTCGCTGCCGTTGGAAATGAAGGGCTCCAGCGTCAGCCGGTCTTCGCCGAAGTGCCAGACGAAGCGCGGCGCGAACAGGGTCTCGTCCTTCCTGACCGGCTTGTCCTTGAGCTCGATCTGCTTCACGGTGCCGTTGGCGTTGTAGGCGATCTTGTCCTCGTCCACGTCTTCCGCGCCGACGGTGTGCGAGGCGGCGAGCAGCACGTCGAGATTGTCGAAGCGCCGCGACCATTGCGCCACTACGTCGCCGACCTCCATGTCGCCATTTCTGCCGTAGGCGGCGCGCAGGCGGGTGAGGCCGTCGGCGCGGCTCTTGAGGACGATGTTCACCGTGCCGCCGATGCCGTTGGCGTCGTACATGGCGCTCGGGTTACGAATGATCTCGATGCGCTCGATCATGTCGGCCGGCAGGCGGTCGACCTGGATCTGGCGTTCCTTCTTGGCCGAAGGTAGCGTTTCGCCGTTGATGAGGAATTGCGTGTAACCCTTGTCGAGGCCGCGCATCCGGATGTCCTTGGTGACGCCGGCCGGGCCGGTGAAGGTCATGCCGGGCAGCCGGCGCAGCACATCGCCGACGGTGGCGTCGCCAAAGCGCTCGATCTCGGTCTCGGAGATGACGATCTTCTGGATGTCGGACGTCTTGCGTTCGACCTGGGCGTCGCGCTGGTCGACGACCAGTACTTCGGAAAGCGCATTCGATCCGGCCGGGGTGGTCTGGGCGATGGCGGGGGAGCTGCAGATGCCGGCGACGAGCAGGCAGAGCGGTTTCAGGCAATGCGGGCGCACGATGGATGGGTCCTGGAGTCAGTTGCTGGCTGGCTCGGCTTGCCCTTGGCGGCGCCTGGCTGGCTGTGTCCCTTTGTCGTCTTGTAACGATATTGAGAAGTATTCGCATTGTATCCTAGCCCATGCTGGAGGCAAGGGTTTTCTATGACCTTGGTCGTGTATCGGTGCGATGTGGGCAGCGCTGGGGCGACCGCAAAAGCTTTAGCGCCGGCGCGTATGATTGCCGCGACATTCCTGCCCCGGATTCCGGATGTACCGCGTACGCACAGTCCTCCCCTGGATCGCCGTCTGGCTGCTGGTTTCGGCGGCCGGTGCGGCTTGGCTTGCGCGCGCCGAGCTGTCGCGGCTGCGCGAACTCTTCGATACCGATGCGCGCATCGTGCACCGCCTGCTCAGTCAGCAGGCAGTGGAGCACGAAGCGGTGCTCGCCACGCTGGCGCTGCTCGAACCGGCTGCACTGGCGCGGCCCGAGCAGCGTTTGCCGGCCATCTACCCACGCATTCTCGCGGTCGGCCGCCGCGAGGCGGGCCAGGCCTGGCCGGATGCAGCGCTGGATGCGGCCGAAGCGGCATCGCGCCGTGGCGGTCAGGCGGTGGTGGCGGATCCGGAATTCGGCCGTGGGCGCTACTGGCTGGTGCTGGCGGGCGAACCGGCGAGCTATGCCCTGCAACTCGACGTGCAAGGCATGGTGCCGCGCAGCGACTGGCCGCTGGCGGCGGACAGCCCGGTGGGCGTGGAACTGCGTCACGGCCAAGGGCAGTGGCGCCTGCAGGCCGGGCTTGGCGCCGAACGCGACGGCGGCTGGCGCTTCGAGGCGGTGAAGCAGCTCGCCGCGGCGAGCCAGCCGTTTACCGTGGTCGCCGGACGGCGGGTGGGTTGGGGAGAACTGCCCTGGCTGTCGATGGCGGGCTGGACGGGCGCCGTCGGCGTTCTGCTGGCCGGCATCGCCACCGCCTTGCGCCAGCGCGCCGAGCGTCAGCGCGCGGAGGAGCGGCTGCGGCTCGGCCAGGTGGCGCGGCTCAATGCGCTAGGCGAACTCGCCGCCGGCATGGCACACGAACTCAACCAGCCGCTGACCGCGGTGCTGGCCAATACCCGTGCCGCGCAGCGCCTGCTGGCCGACGATCCACCCGAGGTGGAGACCGCACTCACCGCGATGACGCACGCGGCCGAACAGGCCAGGCGAGCGGCCGAGGTGCTGGCGCGGCTGCGGCGCACGGTGGAGCGCCCGGAACTCGGCGAGCGCGCCCGGACAGTGGACCTGCGCGCGACGGTGGACAAGGTGCTGCACCTGATCGAGCCCGAATGCCGCCAGCGCGCCCTGCAGCCACGGGTCGTGACCGAAGGCCCGGCCGAGGCGGTCGGCGATCCGGTGGCGGTCGAGCAGATCGTGCATAACCTGCTGATGAACGCGCTGCAGGCGCTGGAGCAGGTGCCGGCAGCCGAACGCGGCCTGGAACTCGTCCTCGGCGTGGAGGCGGACGAGGCCGTGCTGCGGGTGCGCGACAGCGGCCCCGGTATTGCCGAGGCGGTGATGCCGCGCATCTTCCAGCCTTTCTTCACGACGCGGGCAGAGGGGCTGGGGCTGGGCCTCAGCCTGTGCGAAACCCTGGCCGCCGGCATGGGCGGCAGTCTTACGGTACGGGCGGCGCTGCCGCGCGGCGCCGAATTCCGGCTCGCGCTGCCGCGGCCGGCCAGCGGAGCGGTGATCGAACGATGACGACCAACGTGGATGCGACCCAACTTTCACCGCTGATACACCTGGTGGACGACGACGAGGCCGTGCGCGGCGCCTTGTCGCTGCTGATCGGCACCGTCGGCCTGCGGGTACAGGCGTGGGACGGCCCTGCGGCCTTCCTCGATGGTTTCGACCCATCGGGCATCGGCGCCATCGTGCTCGACGTGCGCATGCCCGGCATCGGCGGCCTCAAGCTGCTGGAGATGCTGATGGCACGCGGCTGCGATCATCCGGTGATCATGCTTACCGGCCACGGCACGGTCGATCTGTGCCGTCGGGCCTTCAAGGCCGGCGCGGCAGAGTTCCTCGAAAAGCCGGTGGACGACGATCTGCTGCTCGACACCCTGCAAACGGCGGTGCGCAGGCATGTGCGCTCGCGCGAGCGCAATCGTGCCGACCAGCTTGCGCGCGAGCGCTACGCGATGCTGTCCGAGCGCGAGCGCGAGGTGCTCGGATTCATCGTGGCGGGCCTCACCAACAAGGAGATCGCACGCGCGCTGGCGCTGTCGCCGCGGACGGTCGAAACCCACCGCGCCAACCTCTTCGCCAAGCTGCAGACCGAATCGCTGGCGCAACTCATCCGCCATTACGCGGCCTTGGTGGAAGGCGAGGCTCCGTAGTTTTACGGAGCCGCACGCGTAGGCGTACGCATGGGCGGGCGCCGATCGCCTGCCTAGACTGTTCTCACGGTTCGGATGAGCCGAAGCCAACCAAGGAGAACAGCATGAACAAAATCTTTGCCGCGACCGCCGCCCTGCTGCTGGGCACCGCCGGTGCCAGCCACGCGCAGGTGCTGACCGAGCGCAACATCGGCCTCGAACTCGCCAACCGCCTGGCCGCCGCCACCGTTGCGTCCTGCCAGGAGAAGGGCTATTCGGTGAGCGCTGCGGTAGTGGATCGCGCCGGCGTGCTGCGCGCCCTGCAGCGTGCCGACAACGCCGGCCCGCACACGATCGGCGCCGCCCAGCAGAAGGCCTTCACGTCGGCGTCGGCCCGCAACACCACGCTGGCGATGATGGACAATGCGCAGAAGAACGCCGGCGCGGCCAACCTCACCGACATCCCGGGCTTTCTGCTGCTGGGCGGTGGCGTGCCGGTCAAGGTCGGCAATGAAGTGATCGGCGCGGTCGGCGTCGGCGGTGCGCCCGGCGGTCATCTCGACGAGCAGTGCGCCATGGCCGGCGTCGAAGCGGTCAAGGATCTGCTCAAGTAAGTGCAGCCGGATCGCGGAGAACAGCATGGCGATCGAGGCCCTGATACGCAGCGCCGTGCTCGGTGTGGCGCTGGCTGCCGGCTACGTCGGCAGCAGCCATGCCCAGGTGCCGCCTTCGGCTGCCGAGCAGGCCGCCTACACCGGCCTTCATGCCGCCGCCTGGCTGGGCGATACGGCACGGGTGGCGGCCCTGGTCGCCAAGGGCATCGACATCGAGGCGCGCGACGGGCGCGGCCGCACGCCGCTGCATGTGGCCGCCCACGGCCGGCGCCGGGAGGTGATCGCCTTGCTGGCGAAGGCCGGTGCCGATCTGAACGCCCTGGAGTACGACCGCTACGATGCGGTGACCATCGCCGCGGTGGCCGACGACGAAGCCACGCTGGCGCAGTTGCTCGCGCTCGGCGCCAGCGCCCGCCAGGTCACCAGCCGCTACGACGGCACCGCCCTGATCGCCGCGGCGCATCTCGGCCACGACGGGGTGGTGCGCCAGCTGATCGCGGCCGGCGCACCGCTGGATCATGTGAACAACCTGCACTGGACCGCGTTGATCGAGGCGGTGGTGCTGGGCGACGGCGGAGCGCGTCATGTCGCCACGGTCAAGGCGCTGCTGGACGCCGGTGCCGATCGTCGCCTGACCGACCGCAGCGGTGTCACGCCGCTGGAGATGGCCCGCAGGCGCGGCTACCGCGAGATGGTCGATCTGCTGCAGGCACCGGCACCCGCGCGCTGAGCACCATCCTCACTTCCACTGCAGCTGGCCGACGGGCTCCAGCCAGCCGGGGCTGTTGCGCTTCAGCCACTCGGCGGCCATGTCGTCGGCGCGCAGGGTGGCGTCGAGAAAGGCCAGCGTCACCGACTGCACGACAATGGCGGCGCGCTGCTGCTCACCGTGACGATTGCCCTCCGGCCGCTCGCCGCCGCCCATGCCGCCGTCCGGCGGCGGGCCTTCGCCCATGCCGCCGCTCGGACCGCCACCCATCCCGCCGGGCCGTCCGCCGCCCATGCCACCGCTTGGGCCGCCGCCTGGGCCGCCGTGGCCGCCGGCCATGCCGCCACGGCCACCAGCCGGGCGTGCCGACGATTCGGTTGGCGGGGCGATGTCGGCGCCGTTCAGCAGGGTGTAGCCGCCATCGTTCAGCACCAGCTGGTACTTGTTGCCCTCGCGCAGGTGGCGGAACGGTGTCTGACGCAGGGCGGGCGTGATGCCGAGGCCGTAGCGGTCTTCGTCGGCTCCGCCGGTAACGATCAGCGTGGCGGTGTCCAGTGCGCCGTAGCGGCCGTTGACCTCACCGGCGGGGCTGACATACGGGCTGAGCGCGATCGCGGCCTTGACGCCTTCGGGGGGGCGCAGCGCGGTGGCACTGCGGTAGCGTTCGCCGGCCAGTGCCATCGCAGTCTGTGCGCCCAGTTCGAAGCCGACCAGTGCGATGCGGGAGAGGTCCACGCAGGCATACATCGCGTCGTTGCCGGCGCGGCGGCGGATTTCGTCGAGCGCCTCCTGTACCGCCTGGGCGCGCGCCGCGAGCTGCTCGGTGCCGAAGCGCTTGCGGCCGAGCTGGCTGAAGGCGCCGCGGCGGGCGTCGGCGGAGGACCACACCTGCGGTCCGTCGACCGGCCGTTGCAGGGTGAGTACCGCGTAGCCGGCCTGGGCCCAGGTGTCGCGCCAGCGCGCGCCCGCAAGTGTACTTTCGCCGAGGCCGGGCAGATAGATCACCAGCGGATAGCGCCCGGGCGTGGTGGGGCACAGCAGCTTGACGTCGATCTCGCTGCCTTCGCTGCCGATGCGCGTGTCGCGCCCGTCGACGGGCAGGCGGCGTTCGGGGCGATAGCTGCGCTCGGCGAAGCGGCGCAGCCGGTCTTCCTCGATCCCGGCACGGTCGGGCCGGAAGCTGCAGGCGCCGATGGTGCCGGCGACCAGCAGCAGGGCGGGCAGGATGATGGGAATGAGCTTCATGTGGGGTGTGTGCTCCGGTTGCGGGGAAATGGCCGGGCGCGTCGCGGCGACGAAGCCTGGCCAAGGCTGCCGGCGCACTATGCGGGACGGGGCCGTTAAGCGCGGTTGGCCAAGGTAAAGCTCGGTAAAGACGCGGTTTCGGCGCTTGTCGGCAGTGTCGCTGCGGCTATCATCCGCGTCCGTCCCCTTGCTTTCTGCACGCCCGATGACCCCTCTGCCCCGAATCCTGCTGGTCGACGACGATGTCGAGCTGAGCCGCATGCTCATGGAGTACATGGGGCGGGAAGGCTTCGACGTCGACGCGGTACACGACGGCGAGAGCGGGGCGAATCGCGCGTTGGCGGGCGACTATGCGCTGGTGGTGGTGGACGTGATGATGCCGCGCCTCAACGGTGTCGAAGTGCTGCGCCGCATCCGCCAGGGCGGCAACCTGCCGGTGCTGATGCTCACGGCCCGCGGTGACGACGTCGATCGCGTGGTCGGGCTGGAGCTCGGTGCCGACGACTACGTGCCCAAGCCCTGTTCGCCGCGCGAACTGGTGGCGCGGGTGCGTGCCATCCTGCGGCGCACGCGCCACGATGCCGGCGCAGAGGACCGGCTCGCCCAGCTGACGGTGGCGCCGCTGGTGTTGTGGCCGCAGAAGCGTTCGGCCGCCTGGCGGGGCAGCGCGCTCGAGCTCACCAGCACCGAGTTCAATCTGCTCGAAGTGCTGGTGCGCCACGCCGGACGGGTGGTGAGCCGCGCCGATCTTTCCGAGCAGGCGCTCGGCAGGCCGCTCGCCCGCTACGACCGCAGCATCGACGTGCATCTGTCCAGCATCCGCCACAAGCTCGGTCGCTATGCCGATGGCCGTTCGCCCATCGAGACGGTGCGCGGCATCGGCTACCAGTACCTGCGGGAGTAGGGCATGGGGCGCCTGTTCTGGAAATTCCTCGTCGCCTTCTGGCTGGCGCTGGTCACGGCGGCGGTGGGGGTCGGCGTCGCGGTGTGGCTGCACCAGCGCGGCAGCGACACCCAGCTCGGCCGGCCGCCGTTCCCGCCCGGCTTCGCGCTCGATGCGGCGGTCGGCGTGCTGCGCGCGGGCGACGTGGCGGTGTTTGGCAAAGACGCTGCGCGAATGGCGCCAGGACGGGCCGAGCGGCATCTTCGTGGTCGACGATGGGGGCCGCGAGCTGCTCGGCCGCGAGGTCTCGGCGATGCTGATGGCCCGGGTGCGCCTGGCGCTGGCGGAGGATGGTCCGCGCAGCCCGCGCGAGTTGGTGCTGGCCGACGGGCGCCGTTATCTCTCTTCGCGGCGGCGTCATCGAACGGTCCGCCGCAGGAGCCCGGGCCGCTGGGGCGGCCGCCGCGACAACCGCCCAACCCGGCCTTGTCCATCGCTGCCGGGCTGATCGCCAGCCTGGCCTTCAGCGCCTTGCTCGCCTGGTATCTGGCCAAGCCGATCCGCAATCTGCGCTGGGCCTTCGGGGCTGCGGCCGGCGGCCGCCTGGATACCCGGGTGGTGCCCTTGATGGGGAGCAGGCGCGACGAGATCGCCGACCTCGGCCGCGATTTCGACCGCATGGCCGGCCAGCTGCAGGCGGCGATGGCGGCGCAGCGGCGCTTGCTGCACGACGTTTCCCACGAACTGCGCTCGCCGCTGGCACGCCTGCAGGTCGCGATCGGCCTGGCGCGGCAACGGCCGGCCGAGCTGTCCGATTCGCTGGACCGGATCGAACGCGAGGCCGGGCGGGTGGATGAGCTGGTGGGCGAGCTGCTGACCCTGTCGCGCCTGGATGCGGGCATCGGCGATCTGCCGGCCGAGACGGTGGATCTGGTCGAAATGGTGGCGGTCATTGCCGACGACGCGCGTTTCGAAGCGCGTGCCGCCGGCCGCGACCTGGTGCTCGAAGCCAGGGGCGAGGCGGTGAGCGTGGTGCGGGCGGCCTTGCTCTATCGCGCCTTCGAGAACGTCGTCCGCAACGCGGTGAAATACACCGCCGAGGGCACCGGGGTGGAGGTGGCGGCGGCTTGCGAGCCGAACGGAGAGTTCCGCCTGGTGGTCGCGGACCGTGGGCCGGGCGTGGCCGAGGCGGATCTCGCCGCCATTTTCGAACCCTTCTATCGCGGCGGTAACGGCAGCGAGGTGGTCGGCTTCGGTCTCGGACTGGCGATTGCCCGCGGCGCCGTGCTCTTGCACGACGGCAGCATCGTCGCGAGTGCGCGCGAGGGTGGCGGGCTGCGCATGGAAATCCGCCTGCCGCTGTCGGCGCCGGGTTGAAGCGGGCTCCGCGTCAGCGCAGGTTGGCCGAGTTGAACAGCACCACCTGGTCGGCGACGAAATTGACGTTGATGTAGCGCTTGTCGTCGCCCCAGGTGCAGGCCTTGACCGCGAGGACGTCGTTGCAGCGCGCAGGCTCGCCGAGAATGGCCTTCACTTCGGTGTAACGCATGCCCATCCTGATCTTGTCGTAGTTTTCCGGGGTCAGCTTGCTGCACGCTGCGAGGGCGGCAACAAGTGCGAAGGCAATGGCGAGGCGGGCGCGCATGGCGTGTCCTTGTGTGGTTGGTATGGCGCGGATTCAGCGCGCTGCGGTAAGCAATTGTCGCGCGAGGCGGTTGTGGGCTTCAACCAGGCGGCCGGTATCCACCGGTAACAGCACGCCGTCGCGCACCACCGGCCGGCCGTCGATGATGCTGTGCTTGACGCCGGTCGGCGCGGCGAACAGGAGCGCCGCGAGCGGATCGTGCAGCGCCCCGGCATGAGCGACGCCCGAGACGTCGAAGATCGCCAGGTCGGCACACTTGCCGGGCGCCAGGCTGCCGATGTCCTTGCGGCCGAGCGCCGCCGCACCGCCACGGGTGGCGATGTCCAGCGCCTCGCGCGCGCCCAGCGCGGCAGGGTCGCCGCTGCCGTCGCCGGTGTCGCGCACGCGGGCGAGCAGCATTGCCATGCGGGCTTCGAGCAGCAGGTGGCCGGCATCGTTGGAGGCCGATCCGTCCACGCCCAGGCCGACCGGCACGCCGGCATCGCGCATGCGGCGCACCGGTGCGATGCCGGAGCCCAGCCGCATGTTGGACGAGGGGCAGTGCGCAACCCCGGTACGGGTGCGGGCGAACAGATCGATGCCGTGGTCGTCGAGGCAGACGCAGTGGGCGTGCCACACGCCTTCGCCGGTCCAGCCGAGTTCTTCGGCGTACTGTGCCGGCGTGCGACCGAAGCGTTCGCGGCTGTAGGCGACGTCGCCGACGGTCTCGGCGAGATGGGTGTGCAGGCCGACGCCGTAGTGGCGTGCCATTGCGGCCGATTCGCGCATCAGGTCCTGCGACACCGAGAAGGGCGAACAGGGTGCGAGCGCGATGCGCAGCATGGCGCCGTCGGCCGGGTCGTGCCAGCGTTCGATCAGGCGCTGCGAGTCGGCGAGGATGGCAGCCTCGTCCTCGACCAGGCGATCGGGCGGCAGGCCGCCCTGCGATTCGCCCACGCTCATCGAGCCGCGGCAGGCATGGAAGCGCATGCCGATCTCCGCGGCGGCCTCGATCGCGTCTTCGAGCCGGCAGCCGTTGGGGTAGAGATACAGATGGTCGGATGCGGTGGTGCAGCCGGACAGGATGAGTTCGGCCATCGCGGTCTGGGTGGAGACCCGGATCATCTCCGGCGTGATTCCGGCCCAGATGGGGTAGAGGCGCCGGAGCCAGGCGAACAGCTCGCAGTCCTGCGCGCCGGGCACCGCGCGCGTCAGTGTCTGGTACATGTGGTGATGGGTGTTCACCAGGCCGGGAATGACGACACAGCCGCTGGCGTCGATCACCTCGTCCGCGTTGTCGGGCAGTTCGCCAGTGGGACCGACGGCGACGATGCGGCGGTCGCGGATCATTACCGCGCCGTCGGCGATTTCGCGCCTGTGCTCGTCCTGGGTGGCGACGAGCAGGGCATTGCGGACGAGCAGGGTGCGTGTCATCGGACGAAGCTCCAGTGCGGCGGTGGCAAAAGCAGACTCAATAGCCTTTTGCGCCTGCCACGGCAAGATCGCAAGGCGAATTGCCGAAATCACCAATTCGCAGCCTGCGACCTGCAGGCTAGTATCCCCTGTGCCGCAACATGCCGGCGTATGCGGTTGGCAATGCCGGCCGGCCTGTACGATGATAGGACAGTGATCAAGGACTCCCTCAAACTCACCCATCTCGCCTCGCTGCTTGTCATCGTGGCAACGGCGGCGGTGACGCAATGGCTGGCCTTCGGCGAGCAGGCTTCTTCCCCGCTCCGGCGTGTGCAGGAGGGGGACGTGGTGCGCGCCGGCTATGCGCTCGAACCGCCCTTCGCCCTGCTCGATGCCGAGGGCAAGGTCAGCGGCGAGGCGCCGGAGGTCTTCCGCCGGGTGCTCGCCAGGCTGGGCCCGGGGCGCATCGAATGGGTGCACGCCGAGTTCGGCAGCCTGCAGCACGAGTTGGCGGCGGGCCGCATCGACGTCATCGTGTCCGGACTCTTCATCACGCCGGAGCGTGCCCGCCACATGCTGTTCTCGCGCCCGACCGCGCGGGTGTGCCCGGCATTCGCGGTAGTGGCCGGCAATCCGCTCGCCCTGCATGGCCACGCCGACCTGCTGCGCCATCCGGCGGCACGGCTGGGGGTGATAGCCGGTGCCGTCGAACACGACGAGGCACGCCTGGCCGGCGTACCGCTGGAGCGTCTGGTCGCCTTTCCCGATCCCTGGAGTGCGCTTGCTGCGCTCCGCAGCGGCCGGATCGACGCCTTCGCGCTGTCGTCGGTGTCGCTGCGCCATGCACTGGCGAATACCGGGGGGCTGGAGGTGATTTCGCCCCTGGTCGCCGAGCCCGCGCCGCTGCCCGGCAGGCCGGCTTTCGCCTTTCGTCCGCAGGACGGCGACCTGCGCGACGCGGTGGATGAGGCGCTGGGCAACTGGCTGGGTTCGCGCGAGCATATGGAGTTGATTGCCCGCTTCGGCTTTACCGCGGCAGAGCTGCCGGGTGGAGCACAGGGGGATGCGCGGTGTTTCCGGTGAGACACGATGTCGGGCGGGTGATGCAGTACAGCGGCTCGCTGGTGCTGCTCGCGATTACCGCACTGGCTGTGGTGGCCTTGGTGCTCACCGGCTGGTCTTCGGCGCGCTGGGATAACGCCTTGCGCGACAGCGTGGTGCCGCTGGACCGGCTGGCGCAGTCGCGCGTTCATTCCCTGCAGGCCGAACTCTTCACCGAAAGGCTGCTGCAGGGCGATCCGGGCAGTTCTGCAGCGTTGGTGCTTGCCAATCTGGAACACGCGCTGCAGGCCGCACGTGCCATTGTCAGTGCAGGCAGCCGCTTGGGCGATCTTGCGCTGGATCGTCCGCCCTCGGCGGCGCTGCAGGCGGCGGTCGACGACTATGTCCGTGTGCTCGAAGAAATGGCCGGGCGGGTACGGGCGCGGGTCGCGCATCCGCAGGATGGTTCCGGGCTGGAGCTGCGCATCCTGCACGCGACGCTGAGCGAGGCCGGCCTCAAGGTCGAAAACGTGCTGCTGGCCGACATGAACGCCCGCTACCGGTTCCAGCGCGAACTCGACCGCCTCGTCGGCCTGCTGCTGGCGCTGATGATGCTGGCCGTGGTGGCCTTGCGCTGGCGCGCGACCGCGCATCAACGCGATGCTGTGCTCAAGGTGGTCGACAGCGAGGCGCGTCTGCGTGCCTTCGTCTTCGCCATGCCGGACGTCGCCTTCATGCTGGACAGCGACGGTCGTTATCTTGAAGTGTTCGGTGCCAGGCGGGCGCTGGCCGGAGGTGGACGGGAACGCCTGATCGGTGCCTCGGTGTTCGACTACTTCGCGCCGGACGTCGCCGAGGGCTTCGTGCGGGTGATAGGCGAGGCGCTCGCCGAGCGTCGCGTGGTGCGTTACGAATACAGCCTGGACCTGGCAGGCGGCCGGCGCTGGTTCGAGGCCAGGGTGTCGCCGGTGGACGCGCTGCCCCAGGTGGTGTGGGTGAGCCGCGACGTGACCGAGCGGCGCCGCGCCGACGAGCGCATAAGGCTCCACTCGGTGGCGCTGGAGGGCACCCGCGATGGTGTGATCGTGACCGACCTCAGGGGTAGCATCCAGTCGGTGAACCGCGCCTTCAGCACGATCACCGGTTACACCGAGGAAGAGGCGATCGGCAACACGCCGCGCATGCTGAGGTCCGGCCGGCACGATGCGGCCTTCTACCGGGCGATGTGGTCGGCACTGATCAATGCCGGCCACTGGCAGGGCGAGATCTGGAACCGCTGCCGCAACGGCGAGGTGGCGCCGCACTGGATGTCGATCAGCGCGGTGGGCGGTCGAGATGGCGACGGCGCATCCCACTACGTGGGCGTATTCACCGACATCAGCCAGCTGCGGCAATTCGAGGAGCGGGTCAGCCATCTGGCCCACTACGACCTCCTGACCGACCTGCCTAACCGCATGCTGATGAGCGACAGGCTAGAACACGCGATCGAGACCGCGCGGCGCGAGGAGGGGCAGGTGGCGGTGATGCTGTTCGACCTCGACCGCTTCAAGAACATCAACGATGCGCTCGGCCACGAACTCGGCGACGAGTTGCTGGCGGCGGTCGCCGAGCGCTTGCGGGCGCGCCTGCGGCGCGACGACACCCTGGGCCGTCACGGTGGCGACGAGTTCCTGCTGGTGCTCGAGAACCTGCGTGATCCCGCCGATGCAGGCAGCCTGGCGCGCGATCTGCTGGCCGCGCTCGATCAGCCCTTCGTGCTGCGCAGCGGCAAGGAGATCTATACCAAGGCCAGCATAGGCATCAGCCTCTTCCCCGGCGACGGCGCCACCGCTGCCGAACTCATCCAGGACGCCGATGCGGCGATGTACGAGGCCAAGCGGCTGGGGCGCAATACCTTCCGTTACTACCAGGAAGAGCTCACCCGCGTGGCCAACACCCGGCTTGCGCTCGAATCCAGGTTGCGCCGTGCGCTCGACGAATCCTTGTTCGAGATGCATTACCAGCCGCTGGTCCGGCTGGATTCCGGCCGCATCCTCGGCGCCGAGGCGCTGGTGCGTCTGCGCCGCGACGGCGGGCCGCCGATCGGGCCGGCCGAGTTCATCCCGGTGCTGGAAGAAAGCGGGATGATCGTCGAGCTGGGCCGCTGGGTGCAGCGCGAGGTCTGCCGGCAGGGTCGCGCCTGGCTGGAGGAAGGGCTCGAATTCGAGCTGCTGGCGGTGAATCTTTCGTCGGAGGAGATCCGGCGGGGCGGTGTCGCGGAGCAGCTGCGCCTCGTCCTGGCCGAGACCGGGTTTCCGCCGGAGAAGCTCGAACTGGAGATCACCGAGAGCGGCCTGATGCAGCGCGGCGAGGAGGCGCTCGCCTTCCTGCACGAGCTGAAAAGCCTGGGCCTGCGGCTGGCGATCGACGACTTCGGCACCGGCTATTCGTCGCTGTCCTACCTCAAGCGTTTCCCGGTGAACAAGCTCAAGATCGACCGCAGCTTCATCACCGACATCCCGCACGACCAGAACGACGTCCAGCTCACTGCCACCATCATCGAGCTGGCGCGCGGTCTCGGCCTGAGGGTCCTGGCCGAAGGCGTGGAGACCGAGGCGCAACGCGATTTCCTTGCCGAGCGCGGCTGCGACGTCTACCAAGGCTATCTGTGCAGTCCGCCGGTGCCGGCCGAGCTGTTCCGCGAGCGCTTCCTGGTCGCGCGGGGCTGATCGGGCGTCGATGCGCATGTTGCCCCTGATTCCGCGGTTGCGATGCCTGTTGCTGGCAGCAGCGCCGCTGCTCGGCACGACTGCCGTGTCGGCCGGCGAGACGGCGGCGGAGCGGCGTGTCACCACGATAGCTGTCGATGTGGGCCATACGCTGGCGGAGCCGGGCGCGACCAGCGCGCGCGGGCGCAGCGAGTTCAGTTTCAATCTGGCGCTGGCACGCGAGGTTACGGCCGCGCTCGAGGCGCAGGGATTCGCCGTCCGGCTGATCAATGCCGATGGCCTGATCGGCAGCTTGCGGGCGCGCCCGGCGCAGGCCGAGGGAGCGGATTTCCTGCTTTCCATCCACCACGATTCGGTGGGCCAACACGAGCTGCACGCCTGGGAATGGGCCGGCCGGCGCGAGGCCTACAACGACGACCATGCCGGCCATTCGCTGTTCGTGTCGCGCGGCAATCCGGCCACCGCGCGCAGCATCCTGTGTGCGCGTGTCATCGGCGCCCGCCTGCAGCGGCTCGGCTACCTGCCCACCCACAAGAACGGCAACCGGCGCGAATACGCTGACGAGACCCATGCCGTGCATTACTACGACACGCTTGCCGTGCTGCGCCATGCGCGCATGCCGGCGGTGCTGTTCGAGGCCGGGGTGATCCGTAACCGGCAGGAGGAGCTGCTGCTGTCCGACAGCGCCTACCAGGCGCGCATGGCCGACGGCATCGCCACCGCCCTGCGCGCCTGCCTCGACCACGGCCAGCCAGCCGACGATGAAACGGCGGCCGATGCACACTGAGCGCCGCGGCGGTTTGCGACGGCAGTGTTGTATTTGCGGTATTCCCCTTATCCGATACGGGTTTTCCTATTCGCATACCCCCTTAACATTGCGCTATGCATCGCCTAGATTCATACAAAAAACGCATACGTAACAGGGAGAGGAAAAATGCGGACCAACCTGCCGGTAAACAATGTGGAGACGCCGGTACCCGACGGCGAATTCATCTATTCGCGGACGGATCCGAGCGGACGCATACTCGAGGCCAACGATCTGTTCGTCGCGCTGTCGGGCTTCAGCCGCGAAGAGCTGATCGGCCAGCCACATAACCTCGTGCGCCATCCGGACATGCCGCGCGAGGCTTTCGAAGACCTGTGGCGCTGCTTCAAGGCCGGCAGGCCCTGGAACGGTTACGTCAAGAACCGGCGCAAGGACGGCGGCTACTACTGGGTGCACGCCTTCGCCTCGCCGGTACGCGAGAACGGTGCGGTGGTCGGTTACGAATCGGTGCGCCGGCGAGCCGATCCGGGGGTGGTCAAGGCGGTAGACGTCCTGTATCGACGTTTCCGCGAGGGGCGGGCACGCGGCCTCGTCATCCGCGACGGTCGGGTTCAGCGCGTGGGGCCGCTCGGCTGGCTGGGCGGGCTGCAGCTGGGCGCGCGTTTCGGCCTCGGCATGGCAGCGATCCTGCTCGCGGTGCTGGCGGTCGGTGTCGTCGGCTTCAGCGGGCTGAAGGCTGCCAGCGCCTCGCTGCAGACGGTGCACGCCGACAACATGATTCCGGTCGGCTTGCTGTCCGACCTGCGTTCGCAGAACAACCGGGCACGGCTCAATCTCGCGCTCGGGGCGGCCGCGGGTGCGCCGGTGCAATGGCACGCCGATCAGATCGGCGAATCGGTGCAGCGTGCCCGCGCGCAGTGGCAGCGCTACCAGCAGACCAGCCATGGCACGGCGGAACTGGGCGTGATCGACGTCCTGCGGCCGAACATCGAAAAGGTGTTCGCCGCCATCGAAGACGGACGGCAGCGCCTGCTGACGGGCGATAGCGCGGGCGCCCTGCGGCTGGCCGGGCAGGAAGCCGTGCCGGAGTATCTCAAGGTGGTGGAGGAAGTCGAGCAACTGCTGGCGATGCAGGACGACACCGCGGCCAGCGCGGTGGCTGCGGCGGGCGAACGCTACCGGCAGGCGCTGGCGATCTTCGGCGGCCTGCTGGCGCTTGCGCTCGCGGTAACGGCCTATCTGTACTTCGGTGCGGTCCGCAGTCTGGTGCGGGACATCCGCCGCCTCGAGCAGGCCATCGTCACCATCCAGCGCGACGGCGATCTGCGCCACATCGTCGCCATCGAGCGGCGCGACGAGATCGGCCGGCTGGCGAGCGCCTTCAACGCCATGATGGCCAACACCCAGGCCATCATGATCCAGGTGCGCGATTCGGCCGCGCACCTGAACATCCAGTCGGCGGTGCTGGCCGATACCAGCCAGCAGGTCGCGGCAGGGGCGGCGGCGTCGAGCGAGGCGGCATCGTCGACCGCGGCGGCCGTCGAGGAAGTGACGGTGGCGATCGGCGAGGTGGCCGAACATGCGAACGCCGCGGCGAGCGCGGCCGACGAATCCAGCGCCTGTTCGGCACGCGGCATGGAGACCGCCGGCAGGGCGGCCCAGGAGATCGGCAAGCTGGCCGGCATGGTGGCGGCCACCACCGAGACCATCGAAAAGCTGGCGAGCTCGTCGGCCGACATCGGCCGCATCGCCACGGTGATCAAGGAGATTGCCGACCAGACCAACCTGCTGGCGCTCAACGCGGCGATCGAGGCAGCGCGCGCGGGCGAACAGGGCAGGGGATTCGCGGTGGTCGCCGACGAAGTGCGCAAGCTCGCCGAGCGCACCACCCATGCGACCTCGGACATCTCCAGCATTCTCGACGCCTTGCGCGTGGAAACCGCCAATGCGGTGGCCAGCGTGCGTCGCGGCGACGATCAGGTGAAGGTCGGCGTGGAGCTGGCACACTCCGCCCAGGCGGCGCTGGCCGCCATCCAGGGCGCGACCGAGCGCAGCCTGCAACTGGTGGCGGACATCGCGTCGGCGACGGGCGAGCAGTCGGCGTCGGCCAACGCGATCTCGCGCAATGTCGAGAAGATCGCCGAAATGGCGGAGGAGGGCGCGGCGGCGGTGAACAGCGTGGCGGGCGCCTCGAAGACGCTTGCCGGGGTGTCGCACAACCTCGATCGCGCGATCGCGCGCTTCAAGGTCTGAACCGCCGCGGCGGCTACTGCCGTCGCGTGCTGTGGAAGTAGCTCATCCGCCGACGCGGCGCCAGGTAGTCGAGCACCGGGCGTTCGAGGTCGCGCGGCTTGAGCACGAGATCGATCTGCACGTCCGGTTCTTCGCTGAGGTCTATCACCAGGGCTTCGGACTTCGGGATCGAGGGGTCGTAGATCATGACCGAGGGGCGTAGCAGATCGGCATGGTCCACCGCCACGACCAGCGCAGTGTTGCCGTTGGACAGCTGGACCAGCGAGCCCGGTGGATAGACGCCCAGCAAGCGGATGAAGTGCTGCAGCATGACCTTGTCCCAGGCGCTCGCCTCGTCGCGGAACATGTGGGTCAGGGCTTCGGCAGGTGTCATCGCAGTCTGGGTCAGGAGCGGATTGCACAGGTTGTCGTAGCGGTTGGCGATGGCGACGATCCGGGCCAGCAGCGGGATGTCGGTACCTTTCAGGTTGCGCGGATAGCCTTTGCCGTCCATGGTTTCGTGGTGGGACTCGATGACGTCGCAGGCGGCCGGGGCGATGTTGCCGAGTTCGCGGGCGATTTCCCTGCCGTAGAGGGTATGCAGCCGGAAGAACTCTTCCTCGTGGCGGTTGCGCGCGTCGTTGCGCAGCACCGCGTCGGGGATGCGCGACTTGCCGATGTCGTGGAACAGCGCGCCTTCGCCCAGCAGTCGCAGCACCTCGGGCGGCAGTTTGAGCTCACGGCCGAGCAGCAGGGACAGGATCATCACGTTGAGCACGTGAAAGTAGGCGGTCTCGTCGGAGATCTTCTCGTTCATCAGGTGGATGACGAGTTCGCCGCTGTCGGTAAAGCCGTCGACGATGCTGCCCACCAAGGCACGGGCGGTGGCGACGGATTTCTCGGACGAGCCGAAGAGCGCGTTCATCACGCTGCGGATCTGGCCGGCAGCTTCGGTGTAGCGGCGCTCGCAGCGGTTGATGCGGGCGCGTTGCTCGGCGATCCGTTGTGCCTGCGCCGACTTTTCGTTCGCGTCGTGTGCGGTGTCGGCCGCCTGAGCCGTGCCGGAGGCGTCGGTTGCCGTCTCCGGCATCGCCGCAGGGGGCTGTTCGACGGGTGCTTGGGGGGCCGCTAAGGGGGTGGCGATGCTGCGGCCGGGCAGGTAGGCGATGCGCGCGAGCCCGAGCGCCTGGATCTGCCGGACCTGCGCTTCGCTCGAGATCCGGAACTGGTTGAACAGGAAGGGGTGGGACACCCAGCCGAGGTTCAGGCGCACGAAGAGGCCGGGACGAAGGCATGCGGGGTCGATGTAGACCTCTTCCTCGCGGTTCGTGGAGATTGGATTCTGCATGGGCGCCGATTCCTGCCTCGCGGTAGGTTGGAGGAGCGGGTTGGGGGAGCCTGTGCAAGGCTGGATTTTGCCGGGCGCCGCCGATATGCTCCAGGCAAAACGAACAGCAAAGGCCCGTCATGCTCGAACGCGCGTTACGCCACTCGCCGTCAGCCATGGCGTCACGCCGTTTCACGCGGAGTCTACGCCATCTCGCGGACGTTCTCGATCTCCCATTCGTGGTATTCCGCAGCGATGGCCGGGCGGTTTACTGGAACCGTGCCGCGGAAGTCCTGTTCGGTTATTACCGCCAACCGGGCCTCGGACCGACGCAGGATGCGGACTTCGATCCGGACGACGTTTTCGGCGTGCTGGGGGCTGCGGAAGGGCCGTTCTCGCTGCTCATTCCCTCGCAGGACGGCGAACGCTATTACGAAGCCGCGGTGCTGGCGCTCGAACCCACGGATATCGCCGCCATCGCCAGGGTCGTCACCCTGCACGACCAGACCAACCTGGTCCGCAGCGACCGTGCGCTGCGCGAGACCGCCGACCGTCTGCGTGCGGTCGGGCTGGCTGCGCTCGACGCGATCTTCATCGTCGCCCCCGGCGGCCTGATCCAGTTCTCCAATCGGGCGGCGGAAACCATCTTCGGCTGGTCGGCAGTGGACATGACCGACCGCCGGCTCGACGAACTGCTGGCGCCCGATCCGGCGGACCCCACGTGGGCTGGCTTCCGCAGCGACTGGGTGAGCGAGGCCAGCGCGGCGCTGTTCAGCGAGATCCACCTGTTGCCGGCACGGCGCCGCGACGGCTCGCGGCTGGAGATCGAACTGTCGCTGTCGTCCTTCCGCGCCCGCGAAGGCATGGCGGCGCTCGCCATCGTGCGCGACGTCACCGAGCGCGTGGCCCACGAGCACACCCTGCGCGAAGCCGAGGCCCGCTGGCAGTTTGCGCTGGAGGGCGGCGGCGACGGCGTGTGGGACTGGAACGTGCGTACCGGCGCCACTTATTTCGGGCCGCGCTACAAGGCGATGCTGGGCTATGGCGAGGACGAGTTCGACAATTCCTTCGACGGCTTCATCGGCCATGTCCATCCGGACGACCACCCTCGCATCCGTACGCGGCTGGCCGAGTACTTCGATGGCGAGGCGCCCAACTACAGCTGTGACTTCCGCATGCGCACGCGCGACGGCAGCTACCGCTGGATCCATGCCCGCGGCCTCATTACCGAGCGCGACGCGGAAGGGCGGCCGCAGCGCCTGGTCGGCACCCATCGCGATGTCACCGAGGCCCGCCAGGCGGGCGACGCGCTGCAACGCCAGCTGGCCGAGACCTTGCGGCTCAACATGCGGCTGGAGGAGGCGCAGGTGCAGCTGGTGCAGTCGGAAAAGCTGGCCGCCATCGGCCAGCTCGCGGCCGGCGTGGCCCACGAGATGAATACGCCGCTCGGTTTCGTCAGCTCCAATTTCGGGTCGCTCGAGCGCTATGTGAGACAGCTGCTCGACGTGCTCGAGGCCTACCGTGCGGCCGACATAGACGCCTCTGCCGGCGGGCCGCAGATCGAGGCGGCGCGCGCCGCCTACCGTGCCGCCGACATCGCCTACCTGCGCGAAGACCTGCCGGCGCTGTTCGCCGAGACCCGCGACGGCCTCGAGCGGGTGCAGCGCATCGTGCGCAATCTCAAGGACTTCTCGCGCGTGGGCGACCAGGAATGGCAGTTCGCCGATCTGCACCAGGGACTGGAATCCACCCTCAACATCCTGCGCAACGAGATCAAGCACAAGGCCGAGGTGGTGCGCGAGTACGGTGAATTGCCCGAAGTGTGGTGTGTGCCCTCGTTGCTCAACCAGGTTTTCCTTAATCTGCTGGCTAACGCGGCGCAGGCGATCGTGGAGACCGGCACCATCACCATCCGCACCCGCAGCGCGGACGGGCGGGTGTCGATCGCGATCAGCGATAGCGGTTGTGGCATTCCGCGACAGAACCTAGGCAAGATCTTCGCGCCCTTCTTCACCACCAAGCCCAGTGGCAAGGGTACCGGGCTGGGCCTGTCGCTGGTGCATGACATCGTCGCCAAGCATGGCGGGCAGGTGACGGTGGAAAGCGAGCCGGGCATCGGCAGTACCTTCACCCTGCATTTGCCGGTGTCGTCGCTCATCGGCGGGCAGGCCGGACAAAGCGAGGCAGCATGAGCCAGACCACTCCAAGCTCCGTTCCATCGCCCGCAGCGGTTGCGGCGCCACAGCCGGCTGCAACCCTGCTGCTGGTCGATGACGAGGCTAACATCCTGTCCAGCCTGCGGCGCCTGTTCCGGCCCGAAGGCTACCGCGTGCTCACCGCCGAGAGTGGCGACGAGGCGCTGGAGCTGATCGCTGCCGAGCCGGTGGACATGGTGGTGTCCGACATGCGGATGCCGGGCATGAACGGTGCGCAACTGCTGGCCCGCATCCGCGAAGCCTATCCGGACACCGTCCGCATCCTGTTGACCGGCTATGCCGACATCGGGTCGACCATAGACGCGATCAACAAGGGCGAGATCTACCGCTACGTGGCCAAGCCGTGGGACGACAACGACCTGCGGTTGCTGGTGCGCGAGGCGCTTGAAGGGCGCCGCTTGCGCCACGAGAACCAGCGGCTGAGCGACATGCTGGCGGCACAGAACGAGCAGCTGCGCCAGTTCAATACCGAGCTGGAAGCCAAGGTGAAGGCCCGTACCCTGGCCCTGAGCGAGGCGCTTGCCAATACCGACAAGGCGAACAAGGAACTCAAGCAGGCCTACACGACGACCGTGCGTGTGTTCTGCGAGCTGGTCGAATCGCGTGGCGGCCTGATGACGGGCCACGGGCGGCGGGTGGCGGACCTGGCCCGGTCGCTGGGCCGCTTGCTGGGTGTCGGCGACGCGGACCAGCAGACGCTGGTGCTGGCGGGCCTGCTGCACGACCTCGGCAAGATCGGCCTGCCCGACGAGCTTCTGGACAAGCCATTCACCCAGTTGCGGCCGGAGGAGCGCGGTGCGCTGATGACCCACCCCGTCCGGGCGGAATCCCTGCTGATGGGCGTGCGGCCACTGGCCGAAGCGGCGAAGATCATCCGCAGCCATCACGAGCACTATGACGGCACCGGCTACCCCGATGGGCTTGCCGGGCTGGCAATCCCGAGACTCGCGCGCATCCTGGCGGTGGCCAACGCCTTCGATTCGCTCCAGCTCGGCACCATGGTCGGGCGCACGCTCAGCCCCAGGGACGCGCTGGCCTACATCGAGAGCAATCGCGGCAAGCGCTACGACCCGGAGGTGGTCGATGCGATGATCGCCATCGGCGCCCACGACAGCGCCGAGGTGCCCAGCCCAGATCAAAGGCTGCGGGTCGGCCAGCTCACGGTGGGCATGACGCTCGCGCGCGACCTTGTCCATGCCGAGGGTTATCTGCTGCTGAGCCGCGGCTTCGTGGTCGATCAGCAGATCATCGAGCAGCTCGCGCGGCTGGAACGCAACGAAGGCCGGCCGCTGCATGTGTATGTGCTGAAGAACGGAGGTGCCGCGTGAGCGAGGGGCATCCCGCCGCTTTCGAATGGGCAGGCTATTTCGCCACCGGTTTCGACGAGGTCGACGCCCAGCACCACAAGCTCGTCGACCTGGTGAACGCGCTGGGAGAGCGCTTGACCAGCGGCCGCCCGCTGAGCGTGGCCGAGCGCGACCATGTGCTCGCCGGCCTGCGCCATTACGCCGCACTCCACTTCCACACCGAAGAGGAAATGATGGCGGAGCAGGGCGTCGATCCGCGTCACCTGGACAGCCACACCCGCGCTCACGCCGAATTCGTCGCCCAGGTCGAAGCGATGCTGGCGATGGCGGGCGACACGCCGGATGCAGTCCTGCCCGAGCTGTTGCGCTTCACCTCGAGCTGGCTGGCCTTCCACATCCTCGGTGCCGACCAGGCCATGGCACGGCAGCTGCGCGCCCTGGACGCAGGCCTCACGGCGGCGCAGGCCTACGAGCGGGACGAGCATCCGGCCGATCCGGGCAACGGCGCCCTCATCCGCGCGGTCCACACGCTCTATCGCATGGTGGCCCAGCGCAATGCCGAACTCGTCATGGCCAAGCTCGAGCTGGAGCAAAGGGTGCAGGCGCGGACGGCCGAACTGGAGGACACCCTTCGCAGCCTGGAGCAGGCGCGCGGCGAGATCGTGCAGGTGGAGAAGATGGCCGCGCTCGGCCAGTTCGCCGCCGGCATGGCGCATGAACTCAACACGCCGCTCGCCTACGTCAAGGGCAACCTGAACGCCCTGGGCGGCTACAGCACGGCGCTGTCGCATCTGCTGCAGCGCGCGGACGCCATCGTCAGGGACGGGCCCGGTGCAGAGGCCTGGCGGCTGGCCTGCGTGGAGGCGGACCGCGCCTTCATCGAGGCCGATCTGACAACGCTGGTGGGCGAATCGCTTGGCGGTCTGGAGCGCATCGAACGCATCGTCGAAACACTGCGCCGGGCGGCCGGCGGCGTGGCCGAGCCGCGCGTCCGCAGCGATCTGCATACCCTGCTGGAGGATGCTGTCGCCAGACGCATGGAAAGCCGGCCACCCGGCGTCGAACTGCGCTGCGACGGCGCTGCGGGCCTGTACGCCGAGGTAGCGGTCCAGGCACTGACCGAGGCGCTGGACGAGATCCTGGACAACGCGATCCAGGCGGTCGCGGCAGGCGGCGAGGTGGTCTGTGGCGGCGGTCGTGACGAGACGACCGTGTGGGTCGAGATCCGGGATAGCGGCGCAGGCATGCTACCGGCCATTGCGGCACGGGTGTTCGAGCCTTTCTTCACCACCCGCGAGGTCGGGAGCGGGACCGGGCTGGGACTTTACTTCGCCTACGAGACCGCGCGCCTGCACGGCGGGCGGCTGACGCTGGATTCCCGCCCGGTGATCGGCACCTGCGTGCGGCTCAGCCTGCCGGCCGCCTGAGCGTGGAGCTTCAGCTGCGCTGCTGATCGTCGATGATCAGCATTTCCGCCTGCGCGGCCGTGACCGGGCGCGAGTACAGGTAACCCTGGCCGTATTCGACGCCGAGCTCGCGCAGCAGGGCCTCCTGTTCCGGCAGCTCGATGCCTTCGCACACCACCTGGCGGCCAAGCTTGTGTGCGAGGTTGACGATGGTTTCCACGAAGCTGCGGTCGTCGGCGCGCTCGTGCATGTGCATCACGAAAGAGCGATCCACCTTCAGCGCGTCGATCGGCAAGCGGTGCAGGTAGGAGAGCGAGGAATAACCGGTGCCGAAGTCGTCCAGCATCAGCGACAGGCGGGTGCGCTTGAGCGCTTCGAGCAGTTCGATGGCGCGCTGGGCGTCCTCCATCATCACGCTCTCGGTGATCTCGAGCTTGAGATGGCGCGCGGACAGGCCGGTCTCGCGCAGCGTGCGGCGGATTTCCGGCAGCAGTTGCGGGTGCAGGAGCTGGCGGGCGGAGAGATTGACGCTGACGGTGAGCGCCGGCCGCCGCGGAAAGGCCAGCTGCCAGCGCTTCATCTGGGCGCAGGCTTCCTGCAGCATCCAGCGGCCGATGTGGATGATGAGGCCGTTGTCTTCCGCAAGGGGAATGAACTCGGCCGGCGAGATCAGGCCGCGTTCGGGGTGGTTCCAGCGCACCAGCGCCTCGAAGCCGACCAGGCGCTTGTCCTTGAGGCGGACGATGGGCTGGTAGTAGGCCTCGAACTGCTGCTTTTCGAGTGCACGGCGCAGGTCGAGTTCGAGGTCGAGCCGGCGCAAGGCCTCTTCGTGCATGCCACGGTCGAACAGCACGTAACCGCCGCCACCCTGCGCCTTGGCGCTGCCCATCGCCATGTCGGCGTCGCGCAGCATCACGTCGGCCTCGTCGTACTGCTCGCCGCCGAGGGTGATGCCGGACGATATGCTGGCGAAGACCTCGTGTTCATGCAGCTGGAAGGGCAGCACGAAGTTCTCCTGCACGCGCTTGACGACGCGCACCGGCGAACTGGCGTCACGGATGTCTTCGAGCAGGATGCCGAATTCGTCGCCGCCCAGGCGCGCAACCATGTCGGTCGGGCGGGTCGAGCGGCGCAGCAGGTTGGCGACCTCGATCAGCAGCAGATCGCCGATACGATTGCCCAGGCTGTGATTGATGACGCTGAACCGGTCAATGCCGCAGTGGATCACCGCGAAGTGCAGATCCTTGCGTCGATGCGCGCGCAGCATGGTGTGGTTGACGCGGTCGAGGAAGAGGCCACGGTTGGGCAGACCGGTGAGACCGTCGACATAGACCTCGGGCAGGCGGGCTTCCTGCTCGGAGAGATTGACCGCGGTTTCGTGCGCGGAGGCGTAGAACAGGCCCTGGTCGGGGTCGTGGCTGACGCTCCAGGTCAGGCCGACGTAGCGGCCGTCGGCCTTGCGGCAGCGGCAGGAGAAGCGGACGGTGCTCAGGCCCTCGCCGATGTGGCCGAGGCGCTGCACCACGTCGGCGCGGTCAAGTTCGTGTACCAACTCGGTGAAGCGGCGCCAGCGCAGGTCGCCCTGCGTGCCCAGCACTTCGCGCCAGGACTCGCTCATCATCTGGATGATCCAATCGTCGTCCAGCACCATCAGCAGGGCCCCCGGGAGTCGGAAGAATGCACTTTCCGACGGCAGCGCCTGCGGTGGTTTGCGATAGACCTGGATCATGGATGGCGAGCCTCGAATGCCTGTGTGCGTTTCGCGCCGGCGCGTCGGGAAGGAAGCACCGGGGCGGGCAGGATGTTAGCGTGCGCCGTGCTCGCCGCCCACCATGCACTGCAGCATGTGCTGGGCTTCGTGACGAAGCGCACGCGGAATCAACGCGGCGGGCGGCGCAGGAAACGGTCGAGCTGGTTGGCGAAGGCCTGGCGGTCGGCCTGGCTGAAGGCGGGTGGGCCGCCGGTGTCGACGCCGGTGCCGCGCAGGGTGTCCATGAAGTTGCGCATGTCGAGCAGTTCGCGGGTGTTTTCCTTGCCGTAGCGTTCGCCGCGCGGGCTGAGCGCATGGGCGCCCTTGGCGACGACCTCGGCTGCGAGCGGAATGTCGGCGGTGATCACCAGGTCGCCCGCCTGTACGCGTTCGGCGATGTACTTGTCGGCCTCGTCGAAGCCGCCCGGCACCTGCACCATGCGGATCAGCGGGGAAGGCGGCGTGCGCAAGGTCTGGTTGGCGACCAGGATGAGCGGTAGCCTTGCCCGCTCGGCCGCGCGGAAGAGGATGTCCTTGACGACCGCCGGGCAGGCGTCGGCGTCGATCCAGATCTGCATCGTGTTCATCGCTTCAGACCCGTACCCAAGCGGCTTCGCCGAGCACATGGGTCGCGGCCACCGCGCGATCGTCGCCCAGCATCATCAGTATGAAGAGGCGCTCCGCCAGGCCGTCGGCGTTGGCCATCCGGCGCGCCAGCAGCGGCGTGGCCGCAGGGTCGAGGACGACGAAATCCGCTTCCTTGCCCGTCTCGAAATTGCCGATGCGCTCGTCCAGGTAAAGGCTGCGGGCGCCGCCCAGGGTGGCGAGGTAGAAAGCACGCGCAGCCGACAGGCTCTGGCCGTTGAGCTGCAGGATCTTGTAGGCCTCGTTCAGCGTCTGCAACATCGAGAAGCTGGTGCCGCCGCCGATATCGGTGCCGATGCCGACGCGCACGCCCAGCGCGTGGGCGCGGTCGAGGTCGAACAGGCCGGAGCCGAGGAAGAGGTTGGACGTGGGGCAGAAGCTCATCGCCGCGCCGGTGGCGGCCATGCGTTGGCGGTCGGTATCGTCCAGCCAGATGCAATGGGCGTAGACGCTGCGCGGGCCGAGCTGGCCGAAGCGTTCGTACACGTCGAGGTAGCTGCGCGCCTCGGGATAGAGCTCGGCCACCCAGGCGACCTCGCCGCGGTTCTCGGCAACGTGGGATTGCAGGTAGAGGCCCGGGTGTTCGGCGTAGAGGCGGCCGGCCAGGGTCATCTGTTCGTCCGTCGAGGTCGGGGCGAAGCGCGGTGTCACCGCGTAGAGCAGGCGGTCCAGGCCGTGCCATTTTGCGATCAGTGCCTGCGATTCGGCGTAACCGGTGGTGGCGGTGTCGCGCAGGTAGTCCGGGCAATGGCGGTCCATCAGCACCTTGCCGGCGATCATGCGCATGCGGCGCCGGTGGGCGGCGGAGAACAGGGCATCGACCGACGCGGGGTGCACCGTGGCGAAGGCCAGCGCGGTGGTGGTGCCGTTCTTCAGCAGCTCGTCGCAGAAGAACTCGGCGACAGCCTCGGCATGGGCAGGGTCGGCAAAGCGGGCTTCGGTCGGAAAGGTGTACTTTTCCAGCCAGGCAAGCAGCTGCTCGCCGTAGCTGGCGACGATATCGGTCTGGGCGTAATGGATGTGGGTGTCGATGAAACCAGGCAGGATGAGCTTGCCACGGTAGTCCGTCACCGGCGTGCCGGCCGGGATGCTGGTGAGCAATGCGTCGGTGGGGCCGCAGCGGGCGACGTGGCCGTTCTCGATCAGCAACGCGCCGTCGGCGAAGTGGGCGAGTGCGGCGTCACCGTGGTCGGCGGGGTCGGCTACAAAGTGCAGAATTTCGCCGCGAACGAGGTGCAGGGAAGGGTTCATGTTGTGCTGCCGCAAAGTCGTCGACCGGCACTATACCGCAGCGCCCCGGGCGGCCGGATTCAGCATCCTGCGTGGGTTGCGTCGCGGAGTTCGATGCGACGGCTGGCGAGCGCCGCCACGCATACCGGGTCGTGCGAGGCGACGATCATGCTGAGGCCGGTTTCGGCCAGCGCGGCGAGCAGACGTTCGGTGGCGCCGGCGTCCAGGCCGTTGGTGGGTTCGTCGAGCAGGAGCACGCGCGGCCGCATTGCTAGGACGCCGGCGAGGGCGGCAAGGCGTTGTTCCCCGCCGGAGAGTGCCTGCACCGGGCGGTCGGCGAGGCGGGCGATGCCGAGACGGTCGAGCTGGGTTGCGGCGATGGCGGCGGCGTCGCTGGCGCTGGCGCCGAGGTTGAGCGGACCGAAGGCCACGTCCTCGGCCACGGTCGGGCCGAACAGCTGGTCGCCTGCATCCTGGAACAGAAGGCCGAGCGGGCCGCGCAGCGGCGCGAAGTCGCGTTCCCTGCTGCGGGCCTGGCCGAACACGCTCAGGGAGCCGGCTGCGAAGGGCACGAAGCCGAGCAATGCGTGCAGCAGCGTGGTCTTGCCCGCACCGCTCGGTCCGAGGACGAAAAGCCGTTCGCCCTGGGTGAGGTGCAGATCGAGACCGCCCAGCAGTTCGCGACCGCCGCGCACCAGGCGCAGGCCACGCCCGTCTATCAAGGCGTCGTCCGTCATTGCACCAGCCAGAGAAGGCACGCGCAGGCCAGCGCACCGCCCGCCGCACGCACCCAGCGCGGACCTGCCGCTGGTGCCAGCACCTGCGGCGCGAAGGCGCGGGCACGCATGGCGAGTTCGATGCGCTCCGCCCGCAGCATCGCATGCACCAGGATGAGCGCGAGCTGCTGCGCAAGCACAGTGAAGCCGCGGCGGTTGGCGCCGGGGCGGAAGCCGCGTGCGCGCATGGCAAGGTCGATGCGCTGGCGCGTATCGTCGATCACGCCGAGATAACGCACGGTCAGCGCGAGCAGCCGCGCCAGCTTGGGCGGCAGGCCGAGGCCGGCCGCAGCGCGTGCGACCGCGAAGGCGTCCATGCCGGCCAGCAGGCCGATGCAGACGAGTGCAATCGCATTGGTCCGCAGGCTGATCTGGGCTGCGAGTTCCAGGCCGTGTCCGGAAAGCGTGACGCCCGCGGTGGAGAACGACCAGGGCAGTGTCAGCCAGACCATCAGGACGAAGCCATTGACCGTGAGCAGACGGCGCAGCAGCGTCCGCCGCTCGCGCGGCAGGCGGACGAGCGCGGCAAGGAAGCACAGGCCGCCGAGCAGTGTGGCCAGGCGGAGAGCGCCGGCAGCCGTCAGTTGGGAGACGACGAGGCTGGCCGCGATGGCCAGCGCCAGGCGAAGCATGTGGTCGAGGGGCGCCTTCATGCCTGCACCGGGAGGAGGGCGCGCGGCATCATGCGGGCCAGCAGGCTGACTGCCAGCGCGCCTATGGTGGCGTCGACCGCCAGCACAGGCAGGTGGGCGACCGCAAGCAGCACGATGAGGTCGGCGAAGGTCCGTCCGCCGGCGACGGCAAGCAGCAGGCTGGCCAGCAGAATGGCACCGCCGATGCCGACGAGGCCGCAGCCGGCGCCGGCGGCCAGCAGGCGCTGGCGCGACGGCGGCTTGCCCTCGGCGGAGGCCCGGACCATGCACCGCAGCATGTAGTGCGCCGCCACCGCCGGCGCCGCCATGATGAGGAGGTTGGCGCCCAGTACCGCGAATCCGCCGAAGGAAAAGAGAGCCGCCTGCAGCAGCAGCGCGACGAAGAACACCGGGAAGGCCGCCCAGCCGAGCAGCAGGCCGGCGAGACCGTTGAGGATGAGGTGCACGCTGCCTACGCCGACCGGCACGTGGATGGTGCTGGCGACGAAGAAGGCGGCGCCGAGCAGGGCGGCGAGCGGCAACTGGGCTTCGGCCAGCCGGCGCACTCCGGTTGCGACGCCGGCGGCGGCGAGGACGGCGGCGCCGATCAGGACAGGGGCAGAAAGCACGCCTTCGGCCAGATGCATGTCATTTCCTCCGACGCGCGGCGAGCCAGGCGGCAATGCCGGCGATGCCGACGATGTAGCCGATGCCGCCGATGATGTCCTGCAGGCGGATGCGGCTTTCGAGACGGGAGATGTCCTCGCGCAACAGGCGCAGTGTGGCGACGGCCGCATCGGTATCGGCCGTGCCGCCGACGACGAGCGGGACCGCGTGTGCGACGACTTCCGCACGGTGCCCTTCTTCGCCCTCGGCAATCACCCTGAGTGGCCGCGTGGCGGGTGCCGGCAGGCGGAAACGGCCTTCGGCATCGGTGCTGGCTTCGGCCAGCGGCGGGCCGTCTCCTTCAGCAGCACGCACTTCGACGAAGATGCCGACCGCCGGCGTGTTGTCCGAGTAACGTACCTGGCCACTGACATGGGTGCCTTCGCCCTGCGCGGTGAGGACGAGGCCATGCGCGCAAGCGGCTCCCGCCGCCAGCAGCAAGACGGTGGCGGCGATGGGGCGGAGGGCGCGAAGCAGGGGGGGGGGGGTCATCGGGCAGTGAAAACGAGGCTGTACTCGACGCTGATTTCGGTGAGGCGGGGATCGCCCTGCACGTTCTGCCTTTGGCCCGCCCACAGGCGGTTGATGCCCGGGCGCGGGACGATGCTGGCCACCCCTTGCGCATCGGAGACTGCATCCGAACCCTCTTCGCCGAAGGCAAGCTTGATCCCGGCGGCCGGCTTGCCGTCGATCAGCACGCGCAACTGCAGTGGTTGGCCGGCGCGCGGGGCCGAAGCCGACAAGGGCACCAGCTCGAAAGCCTGGCCGGTGGCGTGGGTGACGGCATCGGTCCACTGCACGATGGTCTTGTGGTACTTGACCGCGTGCACCCCGGACACTGCGTCGGGAACCTCCGTCATAGGCCGGTTGACGCTTTTGCCCTTGGCGGTCTTGCTCCAGTAGCCATTGTCGAAGGCCACGGCGAGCAGTGCCGGTCTGGCCGCCGGGCTCAAGCGCACTCCGTCCGCGCCTTCCCTGCGGTGCAGCGCGACCGGCTTGCCGGTGGCGTCCTGGGCGGCGACGGCGCCGAGCTTGGCGGCGTCGTAGCTTTCGGTCTTGCCGGCGTGACCACCGAACATCACCCGGTAATCGCCGGTGTGTGCCCTGTCGGCCTCCAGCCAGACAGTGTGGGCGCCGGCCTGGGCGGTGGCGCCGAGCAGCGTCATGGCAAGAATGGCGCGAAGCTTGAGCGGGTGCATGGGGAGAATTCCTCGGACGGGCGTCATTGTTTCAGAAGCTCAGCTGGGCGCCGACACGCAAGGTGCGCGGTGCGCCGGTGGCATAGCCGACGGTCGATACCGCGGTGGCATACTCGCGGTCGGCGACGTTGTCGATGGCAGCGTAGAGGGTGGAGGCGTGGGCCCCCGGGAAGGTGTAGGCGGCGCGCAGGTCGAAGACGCCGTAGCCGTCGTACTCCTGGGTGTTGTCCTGCGTCACCGCGTAGGAGCCGACCTTGCGCCAGGCGGCGGTAGCACGCCAGCCCGGCAGCGGACGCCAGTTCGCTTCCACCGTGGCGGTGTAGCGCGGCACGGCGGTGACGCGCTTGTCCTCGAGGCTGGCGTCGGGGTTGTCGAGCACCCTGGAATGCGCGCTCGCCCAGGTCAGCGCCAGGTCGAAGCCTTCCGCAGGCGCCCATAGCGCCGAGATTTCCACGCCGGTGCGGCGGGTGCTGCCTGCGTTGATGTACTCGTTGGCGAGGCTGTCGAAGTTGATCTCGTCGGACGAGCGCAGGTGATAGGCGGCGACATCCAGCACGAGTCGTGAAGATAGCTGGATGTTGGCGCCGATCTCGGTCTGGCGGAACACGTTGGGATCGACGTCGCTGGCACCCAGCGAATACTTGGCCATGTCGTTGGCGAGCGCAAAGCCCTCGGCCCAGCTCGCGCGCAGTTCGACGGCATCGGCAAGCTGCGAGCGCACGCCCAGCTTGGGGCTGAAGTGCTCGACCGGGGTCATGCGGTCGCAGTCGGTGGTGCTGGTTTCGGCGCCGCGCACGTCGCAGTCGCCGGTGAAACGGTCCCAGCGCAGGCCTATGGAGGGCTTGAACAGCCGGTGCAGGTCCAGCGTGGCTTCACCGAAGACGGCGAGGTTGTCGAGCTGGAAGCGGCGATCGAATTCCGCGGTGCCCACCTGGCGGCGGAACTGGGTGTTCTCGTGCTTCAGGTAATCGGTGGCCTCGGAAAAGGTCTCGATGCCGCCGATCCAGCTGAGCTGGCCGGTGCCGAGGTGGTGGTGGCCGTTGAGATTGAAGCCGGCGCCGAACACGTTGCGGTCGTAGCTTTCCTCGCGCTGGCGCCAGCTTGTGGCGGCTGCGGCGCCGCGGCTGAACCAGCGGGTGAAGTCCTGCTGGGTGACGTAGGCGAAGCTCAGTAGCTTGAGTTCCGGTGCCAACCGGTAGTTGATGTCGGTACGCAGCGTGTAGAAGCTCTTTTCGGAGCCGTCGTTCTTGGTGCGCGCATCCTTGCCGTAAGGGTCGTTCTTGAACTGGGCACGGGTGAGATAGCCGGGGTTGTCGGCGTCTGCTTCGTGCGCCCGTGCGGAGACGGCGATTTCGAGCGCCGGCGTTGTCTGGATCGCCCAGCGGCCGGCCAGCGTGCTGCGCTCGCCCGCCGACTGGTCGCGGAAGCCGTCGCTGCGGAAATGCTGGGCGGCAAGGTTGAGTTCCTGCTTGCCGCCGGATTCGGCACCGGCCGCGGCTTGCAGGTCGACCGTACCGTAGCTGCCCGTGCTCAGGTCGAGGTCGCGATAGTTACCGCCCTTGCGGGTCTGCAGCGTGACGGTGCCGGCGCGGTTGTAGTTGCCGTAGAGCGCTGAAACCGGGCCGCGCAGCACTGTCATGCGTTCGAGTTCCAGCGGCACGATGACGTTGAGGTCCGCATAGCCATCGGCGTGCGACATCGCCTCGTTGAGCGGGATGCCGTCGACCACGAAGCCGATGTCGCCGCCGTGGCCGCCGTTGCCGAAGCCGCGCAGCGAAACCTGGTCGGCGACGCCGGGCAGACCGTAGCCGGTGAGGTTCATGCCGGGTATGTAGCGGAAGAGTTCCTGCGGGCGCGACACGCGATGGTCGCGGATTTCCTCATGGTCGAGGCGGGTGCCGGAGTAGGCGGCGCCTTCGGCCTGCAGCGCTTCGCCCTTGACTTCGATGCTCTGGAGTTCGAAGGGGTCATCCTGGTGCGCCATGGCGGGAAAGGCACAGGCGGCAAGCACGAGGGCGAGCGGGCGCACACGGAACGGGAGGCGTGCGGCGTTGCTGCTTGTCGCAGTGTTGATGGACATGCTTGGACAGGGCTGAGCGTCGGTAGCGGATCGTTGTGTGAACAATGCTAGCAAAGTTCATACCGATGTTCGATCAGTATGCGCAGGCGGCGCCTGCACATACTCGTGGTTGCTGCTGTGGACCGGGTTCAGCCGGGTTGGGGCAGACCTGCGAGCAACCCGGGCGATATTTGGGAGTGGCAGCGTTGCGAGCTGTCCGGGATGTTGGTGCAAGGCTGCTTTGCAGTGTGTTGCGCCTAGCGGTGAGCACCGTAGCAGTGCCCACCGCTCGGAGCGTCCGGGTGCGATGGAAGTCCGGCGTGTGCCCGCGGCATCAACGGGCGGTGGGCAACCTCGAGGCAACACCCTGGACGAAGTAGTCCATCTTGCCCAGCGTGAGGTCGTCCATCACCGCGCCCTGCGCCAGGCGTTCCTTGCCCGACTGGTCGACGACCGGACCGGTGAAGGGGTGGAAACTGCCGGCCTTGAGCTTGCCTTCGAGCTCGCTGACCAGCACCTTGACGTCGGTGGGGATGGCCGGGTTGAGCGGGGCGAGGCGGATCATGCCGTCCTTGAAGCCGCCCCAGATGCTGGCGGGTTTCCAGCTGCCGGCGAGCACGTCCTGCACAGTCTTCGTGTAGAAGGCGCCCCAGTGGTGGGTGGTGGCGGTGAGCTGCGCCTTGGGGCCGTACTTGGCCATGTCGGAGTGATAGCCGAAGGCGTATACGCCCTTCTCCTCGGCGGCCTGCACCACGGCGGTGGAATCGGTGTGCTGGGTCAGCATGTCGGCGCCCTGGCTGATGAGCGTCATCGCCGCCTCGCGCTCCTTGCCCGGGTCGTACCAGGCATTGGTCCAGATCACCCGTACCTCGGCCTTGGGATTGACGCTCTTCGCCCCCAGCGTGAAGGCGTTGATGCCTTGCAGCACTTCCGGGATGGGGAAGGCGGCGACATAGCCGAGGACGCTGGACTTGGTCATCTTGCCGGCGATGACGCCGTTGAGATAGCGGCCCTCGTAAAAGCGCGCGTTGTAGTTGCCGAAGTTCTTGCCCGATTTGTAGCCGGTGGCGTGCAGGAAGGTGACGTTGGGAAACTGCCTGGCGACGCGCTCGACATAGTTCATGTAGCCGAAGCTGGTGGCGAATACCACCTTGTGGCCGCTGGCGGCGAATTCGCGGATCACGCGCTCGGCGTCCGCGCCTTCGGCGACGTTCTCGACGTATTTGGTCTGGATCTTGTTGCCGAGCGCCTTTTCCAGTTCCTTGCGGCCTTCGTCGTGCTGGAAGGTCCAGCCGGCGTCACCGATCGGGCTGACATAGACGAAGCCGATTTTTGCCGCCTCCTGGGCGAAAGCGAGCGACGGCAGGGCCGCGTAGACGGCAAGCGCGGCGGCGGACTGCAAGAACTGGCGGCGTTGGGACATGGACTGGCTCCTGGAGAGTTCGGTGTCTTCGTCTTGATGTGAAGGGGACGGCCGGGCGCTGGTCAGGCGTCGGGCCGGTAGGGTTTGCCCAGCGAAATGGGCGAGTTCAGGCGGATGGCGTTGGCATTGCGGGAGATCGCCACCAGCACCACGATGGTCGCCCAGTACGGCAGGGACGAGAGGAACTGCGACGGAAAGTCGATCTGCAGGCCGGAGCCCTGGATGAAGAGTTGGGTGATCATCACGCCGCCGAAGAGATAAGCGCCCACCATCACCCGCAGCGGCCGCCAGGTGGCGAACACCACCAGCGCAAGCGCGATCCATCCGCGACCTGCGACCATGCCCTCCACCCACATCGGCGTGTAGAACACCGAGAGGAAGGCGCCGCCCAGGCCCGCCATCGCGCCGCCGAACAGCACCGCGAGGTAGCGGATGCGAAGCACCGGATGCCCGATCGCATGGGCCGAGGCAGGCGATTCGCCAACCGCACGCAGCACCAGGCCGGCACGGCTGCGGTAGAGGAACCAGACCACGCTCCAGAACAGCGCCCACGACAGATAGACCAGCGCCTGCTGGTTGTACAGCGCCTCGCCGATCAGCGGGATGTCGGCGATGAAGGGAATGCGGATGGCCGGCACCGCCGGCAGCGCGATCGACTCGTAGGGTTTGCCGATGAAGGCCGACAGACCGACGCCGAAGATGGCCAGCGCCAGCCCGGAGGCCACCTGGTTGGCTTGCAGCGTCAGTACCAGGAAGCCGAACAGCACGGACACCGCCGCGCCGGCCAGTATGCCGGCGAGCACGCCCAGCCAGGGGCTGCCGCTGTGGTGGGTGACGGCGAAGGCGGCGACCGCCCCCATCGCCATCATGCCTTCGGCGCCGAGGTTGAGTACGCCGGCCTTTTCGTTCACCAGCAGGCCGAGGGCGACGATGATGAGCGGGGTGCCGGCCACCACGGTGGCGAACAGCATGGAAGTGAAGAGGGAGGCATCCATGGTCCGTCCTCAGGCGGTGGCGCGGCCGAAGCGCAGCCGGTAGTGGATGAAGACGTCGGCGCCGAGCAGGAAGAACAGCAGCAGGCCCTGGAAAACCAGCGAGATCGAACTCGGCAGGTTCATGTACTGCTGAACCTGCTCGCCGCCGATATAGAGCAGCGCCATCAGCAGGCTGGCGAGCGCGATGCCCAGCGGATGCAGGCGCCCGACGAAGGCGACGATGATGGCAGCGAAGCCGTAGCCCAGGCTGACCTTGTCGGTGAGCTGGCCCATCGGCCCGGCGACCTCGCTCATGCCGGCCAGGCCGGCGGCGGCACCACCGGTGAGCAGCCCGATCCAGATCATGCGGCGGGCCGAGAAACCGGCGTAGCGTGCGGCTTCGCCGGCCTCTCCCGCGACCCGCATCTTGAAACCGGTGTAGCTGCGGTTCATGAACACATGGCCGGCGATCAGCGCGACGATGGCCAGCACCAGGCCGAAATGCAGGCGGGTTCCTTCCAGCAGCACCGGCATCAGGGCCGCGTTGCCGAACATTGCCGTCTGCGGGAAGTTGAAGCCTTCCGGATCCTTCCACGGGCCGAACACCAGCCACGAGACGAAAAGCTGGGCGACATACACCAGCATCAGCGACACCAGGATCTCGTTGGCGTTGAAGCGCGTCTTGAGCAGCGCCGGGATCGCCGCCCAGGCCGCGCCGGCGGTGGCGCCGGCCAGCACCATCAGCGGCAGCACCAGCGCGCTTTCCGATTCGTGGAAGTACAGCGCCACGCCGGTTGCGCCCACCGCGCCGAGCATGAACTGGCCTTCGGCGCCGATGTTCCAGACGTTGGCGCGAAAACCGACCGCCAGGCCGATCGCGCACAGCATCAGCGGCGTCGCCTTCAGCAGCAGTTCGGAGATGCCGTAGAGATCCTTCAGCGGATAGCCGAGGAAGAGCCGCAGGCCTTCCAGAGGATCCTTGCCCAGTGCAGCGAACACCGCCAGCCCGGCCACCAGGGTGAGCACCGCGGCGAGCAGCGGCGAGAGATAGCTCATCAGCCGCGAGGCCTGGGCGCGTGGTTCAAGCCGGAGCATGCGTCACCCCCTTGTGCCTGGTGTCCGCGGGTGCCGCGATGCCCGAACCGGGCCACAGGCCGCTCATCCACACGCCGATGTCTTCCACCGAGGTGCTGGAGATGGAGCGTACCGGCGACAGCCGGCCCTTGGCGATGACTGCGATGCGGTCGCAGATCTCGAACAACTCGTCCAGCTCCTCGGAAACCACCAGCACCGCGCAGCCGCGCTGGCGCAGGTCGATGATGGCCTGGCGGATGAAGGCTGCGGCGCCGACGTCCACGCCCCAGGTGGGTTGCGCGCAGACGAAGAGGCGGGGCGCCTGCAGGATCTCGCGGCCCATGATGAACTTCTGCAGGTTGCCGCCCGAGAGCGAGCGCGCGGCCGAGCCGGCGCCGTTGCACTTGACGCCGAACCGGGCGATGCAGTCTTCGGCGAAGGCGCGGGCCTTGCCGAAGGCCAGCAGCCCGCCGCGCACGAAGCCCTGCGAGCGGGTGGCGGTGAGCATGGCGTTGTCCGCCAGCGACATCGTCGGTACGGCACCGCGGCCCAGGCGCTCTTCGGGCACGAAGCACATGCCGAGGGCGCGCCGGCGGGCGGCATCCAGCCGGCCGGCCTCGATGCCGAGGATCTGCACCGGGAATTTCTCGGCGATCGGCTCCTCGCCGGAAATCACCCGCAGCAATTCCTGCTGGCCGTTGCCGGAAACGCCGGCGATGCCGACGATCTCGCCGGCGTGCACATCGAGATGGATGTCGCGCAGGTCGGTGCCGAAGGGATCGCGCGACGCGTGCGACAGGCCGGCCAGGCGCAGGCGCAGCTCGCCGTCGAGCACTGCCGGCGGATGCTTACAGCGCGGCAGATCCTTGCCTATCATCAGCCGCGCCATCGATTCCGGTGTTTCGTCCGCCGGCCGGCAGTGGCCGGTGACGCGCCCGCCGCGCAGCACGGTGGCGCTGTGGCATAGCGCCTGGATCTCGTCGAGCTTGTGGCTGATGTAGAGGATGGAGCAGCCTTCGGCGGCGAGCTGGCGCAGGGTCTCGAACAGGGTCTTCACCGCCTGCGGCGTGAGCACCGAGGTCGGTTCGTCCATGATCAGCAGCTTGGGCCGCTGCAGCAGGCAGCGCACGATCTCCACCCGCTGGCGTTCGCCGACCGACAGCGCATGGACATGCCGGCGCGGATCTACCGGCAGGCCGTAGCGCTGCGATACCTCCTCGATGCGCCGGGCGAGTTCGCCGAGATCGGGCTTGTCGGCCAGGGCCAGCGCCACGTTCTGCACCACGGTCAGCGTCTCGAACAGCGAGAAGTGCTGGAACACCATGCCGATGCCGAGTTCGCGCGCATGGGCCGGGTTGGTCACCGCGACCGGCTGGCCCTCCCAGCGGATTTCGCCCGCGGTGGCCTGGGTGACGCCGTAGATGATCTTCATCAGCGTCGACTTTCCGGCGCCGTTCTCGCCGAGCACGGCGTGGATTTCGCCGGGGGCGACGGCAAGGTCGACGCCGTCGTTGGCGACCACACCCGGATAGACCTTGCGTATGCTCTTCAGCTCAAGGCGCGGCGGCGCAGCGGCCGGCGAACTCGTCGCGGTGCTCATCGTGTTCTTGTTCTCCCTGTTGGCCTTGTTCGTCAGCCGCCGGAAAGCGCCTTGCCGGGCTGGCTCCGGGCGGCCGAGGCCTGGCTGCGACGCAAACTCATCAACTGTGCGGCGATCGCGATGGCGATCACCTCCGGTTCCTTGCCGATCACGCGGGTATCGCCCACCGGGCAGACCAGTCGCGCCAGCGCTGCGGCGTCGAAACCGCGCGCCCGCAGCTTGTGCTCGAAGCTGGCGCGTTTGGTTTTCGAGCCGATCAGGCCGAGAAAGCGGAAGTCGCCGCGGGTCAGCCAGGCGCGCACCAGCTCGAGGTCGAGCGCGTGGCTGTGTGTCGTCACCAACACGGCAGTATCTGCCGGCAGCCGGCGGACCTCGTCTTCCGGTGCATCGGTCAGCACAGGCGTGACATTGTGCGGCATCCAGGCCAGAAATTCGCTTTCGCGCGAGTCTATCCAGGTAACGCGGACCGGCAGGCGGGCGAGGGTTTCGACCAGCGCGCGGCCGACATGGCCGGCCCCGAACAGTGCCAGGTGCAGTTCGGGCTGACGGAAGGTCTCGACGAGGTGGCTGAGTCCCGGCAGGCGTTCGCCGGTCAGGGCAGCGTTATCGGCCGGTACCTCCAGCAGGCGGGCGACCACCGCGGCGAGGTTGGGGCGGGTGGCATCGGCGAGCAGATCGCGTGTGGCGGCAACCCGAACCAGCTGTCCGCCCAGGGTAACGATGCGAGCCCAGTCCTGCCGTGCCGTAGCGAGATCGCGGGCAATCTCCAGCCAGTCGGCCCGGCCGGGTAGGACGACATCGAAGGCCAGCTGGACGACGCCACCACAGCACTGGCCGAGGCTGGCGCCGAGCGGCAAGCGTTCCAGGCGGGCAGGCGGTGGCCGGTCGGGGTTGGTCTCCACGAGCATGGCGCGGGCGATTTCGATAGCGCGCAGTTCGAGGTGTCCACCGCCGATGGTACCGGTGACATGGCGGGCATCCACCAGCATGCGCGTACCGGGGCCGCGCGGCACCGAACCGCGCGCGGCGGCCACGCTGACCCACACCGCGGGCGTGCCGGCCGCAAGCCGTTCTGCCAAGGCGTCGAGCAGGGCGAGGACAGGCATGGCCGATGGTCCTTCAAACTGCCAGGCCGGCGGCCTGCCGCGCCGCATCCACGCTGCGCAGGATTTCTTCCGCGGTGGCGGGGGCGTCGAGCGTAGGCGCGACGCGATAATCGGCGGCCGCGGCCACCGCATCCTTGATCGCATGCCACACCGACAGCGCCAGCATGAGGGGCGGTTCGCCCACCGCCTTGGAGCGGAAGATGGAGTCCTCGGCGTTGATGCCGCGCTCCCACAGCCTGACCTTGAACACGGCGGGCACGTCCGACACGGCTGGAATCTTGTAGGTGGAAGGGGCGTGGGTGCGCAGCCGGCCGGTCTCGTCCCAGCACAGCTCTTCCATCGTCAGCCAGCCCATGCCCTGGATGAAACCGCCTTCGATCTGGCCGAGATCGATCGCCGGGTTCAGCGAGCGCCCGACGTCGTGCAGGATGTCGACGCGCAACACTCTGGATTCGCCGGTCAGCGTGTCGATGGCGATCTCGCTGCAGGCCACGCCATAGGCATAGTAGTAGAAGGGGCGGCCGGACAGGGTGCTGCGGTCGTAGGCGATCTTGGGCGTACGATAGAAGCCGGTGGCCGACAGCGACACCCGCGCCATCCAGGCGGCGTGCGCGAGCTCGGCAAAGCTCAGGCTGGCGGCGCCGGCGTGCACCCGGTTGGCGCGGAACACGACTTCGTCCTCGCGCACGCCGAACTTCGCCGCGGCGAATTCCGCGAGCCGCGCCTTGATCTTGCGTGCCGCGTCCTGTGCCGCCTTGCCGTTGAGGTCGGCGCCGCTGGAGGCGGCGGTGGCGGACGCGTTGGGCACACGCGAGGTGTCCGAGGCGGTGACGCGGATGCGGTCGAGGTCGATCTGCAATTCTTCGGCGACGACCTGGGCGACCTTGGTGAAGAGCCCCTGGCCCATCTCGGTGCCGCCGTGGTTGAGCAGCACGGTGCCGTCGGTATAGACGTGGAGCAGGGCGCCGGCCTGGTTGAGGTGGGTGGCGGTGAAGGAGATGCCGAACTTCACCGGGGTGAGCGCGATTCCTTTCTTGATGACGGGGCTGGCGGCGTTCCACGCGCGGATGGCGGCGCGACGGGCGTGGTAGTCGCAGTCCGCCTCCAGCGTTTCGGTGAGCTCCGGGATGACGTTGTCGACGATGGTCTGGCCGTAGTGGGTGGTATTGCGCTCGTTGACGCCATAGTAGTTGAGCTTGCGCACCGCGAGCGGGTCGCGGCCAAGGTGGCGGGCGATGGCGTCCACCACTTCCTCGATGCCGAACATGCCCTGCGGTCCGCCAAAGCCGCGGAAGGCGGTGTTGGAGACCGTGTTGGTCTTGCAGCGCAGCGAATCGATGGCGACGTTTTCAAGGTAGTAGGCGTTGTCTGCGTGGAACATCGCGCGGTCGGCAATGGCGCCGGTGAGGTCGGCCGAGTAGCCGGCACGGCAGGCCTGGCGGAAGCGCACGCCGAGGATGCGGCCGTCGTCGTCGAAGCCGGCTTCCCAGTCGATGCGGAAGTCGTGGCGCTTGCCTGTCATCACCATGTCGTCGTCGCGGTCCAGCCGCAGCTTGACCGGTCGGCCGGTATGCCAGGCGCCGATGGCCGCGATCGCCGCAATCTGGCCGGGCTGGCTTTCCTTGCCGCCGAAGCCGCCACCCATGCGGCGGCATTCGATGACCACGTCTTTGGCGTCGCGCCCGAGCGCATGCGCCACCTGCAACTGGACCTCGCCCGGATGCTGGCTGGACGAGTGCACGTGCATGGTCCGGTCTTCGCGCGGGATGGCGTAGGCGACGTGCGATTCGAGGTAGAAGTGGTCCTGGCCGCCGTGGCGTACGGTGCCCGCCAGCCGGTGCGGTGCCGCGGCAATCGCGGCGTCGGCATCGCCGCGGCGCAGCGCGACGTCGGGCAGTACGCGAGTGCCGGCAGCGATGGCGTCGTCCACGGTGAGCGCGGCCGGCAGATCCTCGTACCGCACTTCGGCGAGCCGCGCTGCACGCCGGGCGGCGCGCATGTCCTCGGCCAGCACCGCGAACAGCGCCTGACCATGGAACTGAACCTCGTCGGTGGCGAAGATCGGGTCGTCGTGGATCACCGGGCCGAAGTCGTTGAGGCCGGGCACGTCCGCCGCGGTGAGTACCGCGACCACGCCCGGTGCTCTGCGCACGGCTTCCAGGTCGAGGCCGAGAATGCGGGCATGGGCGCGCGCCGACAGGCCGACCGCGGCATGCAGGGTGCCGCGCAGTTCGGGCAGATCGTCGATGTAGCTGGCGCCGCCGGTGACGTGCAGGTGCGCCGATTCGTGCGGCTGCGCGCTGCCGACGGTGGCTGCCGGCTGGGCATCCTGAGGAAGTGGCGGGCGTTCAGATGGATGCATGGCCGACCTCCTTGGCGTCCACGCGGGTCAGGGTTGCGGCTGTGCCACTGCTGGTTTCGAGTTGCAGGCGGGTCAGCAGGTTCTGGGCGACGCGCATGCGGTAGGCGGCCGAGGCCCGCATGTCGGACAGCGGAGCGAAGTCCTGCGCCAGTGCGGCGCGGGCGGCGGACAGCGCGCTGGCGTCGAAGGGGCGCCCGAGCAGGGCCGCCTCGGCAGCGGCAGCGCGTTTGGGTGTGGCGGCCATGCCGCCGTAGGCGAGGTGCACGCGGCGGATCACACCCTGGTCGAACTCGATCGCGAAGCCGGCGAATACGGCAGAGATGTCCTGGTCGTGCCGCTTCGAGACCTTCCAGGCGCGGAAGTGAAAGCCCGCGGCGGCCGGCCGCAGCGGTACGCGCACCGCTTCGACGAATTCACCGGCAGCGAGATCCTTCTTCTGGTAGTCGAGATAGAACGCGTCCAGCGGCAAGCGGCGGGTGCCTGCGCCTGCCCGCAGGACGAGCTCGGCGCCGAGCGCGATGAGTGCCGGCATGGCGTCGCCGATGGGGCTGCCGTTGGCGATGTTGCCGCACAGGGTGCCGGCGTTGCGGATGGGCAGGGAAGCGAAGCGCCGGTGCAGTTCCCGCATTTCCGGATAGTGCTGCAACAGGGCGGCGAAAGCCTCTTCCAGCTTGACCGCGGCGCCGATGCGCAGCCAGCCGCCTTCGGTCGTGCTTTCGGCAAGTTCGCGCACCCGGCCGAGATAGAGGATTTCCGGGAGCTTGCGGAACTGCTTGGTGATCCACAGGCCGACGTCGGTGCCGCCGGCCAGCACCGTTGCCTCCGGGTGGGCCGCACGCAGCGCGGCGAAGTCGGCCAGCGTGCGGGGCGCGAAGAAGCGGGCTTCCGGGTGGTCCAATTCCAGCCGCTGTTTGCCGTCCAGGGTTTGCAGCCGGGCGAGAAGTCCGGCTTCCGCCTGTCGGCCGTCGTCGTGCCAGCGCGGCAGCGGAGCGTCATTCGCGACGCCTGGCAAGGCGTACATGCGGTGCGCGGCGTCGACGATGGGGCGGTAGCCGGTGCAGCGGCACAGGTTGCCGGAAAGCGCATCGGTGATGGCGTCGGCATCCGGTGCGGGCTGATGCTGGTACAGGCCGAACAGTGACATCACGAAGCCAGGTGTGCAGAAGCCGCACTGCGAGCCGTGGCAGTCCACCATCGCCTGCTGCGCGGGGTGCAGTACGCCACTCCTGCTGCGCAGGCTTTCCACGGTGTAGAGCGCCTTGCCGTGCAGGGTGGGCAGGAGCTGGATGCAGGCATTGACGCTGCGCCAGGCGATGCCGGCGGCGCCGATCTCGGCCAATACCACGGTGCAGGCACCGCAATCGCCTTCGGCGCAACCTTCCTTGGTGCCGGTGCGGCCGCGCACTTCGCGCAGCCAGTCGAGCAGCGTGGTCGTCGGGGAAAGGCCGCTACAGGCCACTTCCTGGTCGTCGAGCAGGAAACGGATCGTGTTGCTTACCGGGATTTCGCTGGTGGGTGTGGACCCCATGTGCGGCTCCGTCCTTGTTTCGTACCGGATTCAATGTAGTTGTCCGATGCTGAGATTGTCAACAATAATGAGTATGCAAGATATTGATAGATAAGGGGTTTATGTGCGATTTTGGTGCGAGATGGAGTATTGGCGCCCCTTTTTGGAGCGGCGTCGCGAATCCTGCAGCGTCGTTCTTGACAGGGGGTGAAGCGTCGCCCGACACTCGGTGCGCCGCGTCCACCCGCTCCCGCCATGACACTAGACCGCAACCGTGCCCCCGCCGCCCGCCGTCCGCTCGCCGAGCTGCTCGGCGGGATAGGCGGCAGCCGCAGCGCCGGTCGCGATGCGGACGAGGTGTTCGACGTGCTGCGCACTGCG
Organism: Azoarcus sp. DD4; assembly: GCF_006496635.1. Taxonomy (NCBI): domain Bacteria; kingdom Pseudomonadati; phylum Pseudomonadota; class Betaproteobacteria; order Rhodocyclales; family Zoogloeaceae; genus Azoarcus; species Azoarcus sp. DD4. The sequence goes on along the minus strand of NZ_CP022958.1, from coordinate 3,041,189 downwards.
GTGCTCGACCATCGCTTGCCGCCAGGCACCCAGCTCAAGGAGCAGGCGCTGGCCGACGCCTTCGGCTGCAACCGCGCGGTGGTGCGCGCGGCGCTGGCGCGGCTGGAAAGCGTGCGCCTGGTCGAGCACAGGCCGAATCGCGGCGTCTTCGTGGCGACGCCGAGCATGGCCGAGGCGCGCGATATCTTCGCGGCGCGACGGGTGATCGAAAACGCGGTGATCGAGGCCTTGTGTGCCGCGCCGCCGCCGGGCGCGGTGGCCGCCTTGCGCCAGTTGGTGGCGCGCGAACAGGCGAGCTATCGCGCCGGCAGGGCCGCCGAGGGATTGCATCTGTCGGTCGAGTTCCACCGTCTGCTGGCAAGGCTGGCGGGCAATTCGGTGCTGCGCGATTTTCTCGAGGAGCTGCTCGGCCGCACGCCGCTGGTGGTGCTGTCCTTCACCACGCTGGATGCGCACAACTGCGCGCTCGACGAGCACAGCGCCATCGTAGATGCGATCGAGCGCGGCGAGGCCGGTACGGCCGTCCGCCTGATGAGCACCCACATCCGCCATCTCGAGCAGCGGGTTGCGGGCAGCGCCGCATCGGCGGAGCAAGGGAAGCGCTGACCGGCGGGTGGCGGTCAGCGGCCGGAGCAGCTGCGTCAGGTATTGGCGTGCTGACTGGTGGCGCGCACGCATTCCCGCACCAGTCCGGGGCCGCGGTAGATGAGGCCGCTGTACAACTGCACCAGTGCTGCACCGGCATCGAGCTTGGCACGGGCGGTGCGCGCATCCATGACGCCGCCGGCGGCGATGATGGGCAGCTCGCCGCCGAGCGCACGCGCAAGCTGGGTCACCACCGCGGTCGAGGCTTCGAACACCGGTGCGCCCGACAGGCCGCCCTGCTGTTCGGCGTAACGGACGCCCTGGACCTTGTCGCGCGAGATCGTGGTGTTGGTGGCGATGACTGCATCGATGCGGTGGCGGCGCAGGGCGTCGGCGATGTTCACCACCTGCTCGGGCTCGAGGTCGGGCGCGATCTTCAGGGTGAGCGGCACATAGCGGCCGTGCGTGTCGGCGAGCCGTTGCTGGGCGGCCTTGAGGCGGCCCAGCAGGTCGTCGAGTTCGGATTCGCCTTGCAGCTGGCGCAGGTTCTTGGTGTTGGGCGACGAGATGTTCACCGTCACATAGCTCGCCAGCGGATAGACCTTGTCGAGGCAGGCGAGGTAGTCATCGGCGGCCTGTTCGATCGGGGTGTCGAAATTCTTGCCGATGTTGATGCCGAGGATGCCCTTGAACCTGGCCGCCCTGACGTTGGCGACCAGGGCATCGACGCCGTGGTTGTTGAAACCCATGCGGTTGATGATGCCGCGCACTTCCGGCAGACGGAACAGTCGGGGACGGGGATTGCCCGGCTGCGGACGGGGCGTGACGGTGCCGATCTCGATGAAGCCGAAACCGAGGCGGGCAAGGCCGTCGATGGCTTCGCCGTTCTTGTCGAGTCCGGCGGCGAGGCCGATGCGGTTGGGAAACTTCAGCCCCATGACCTCGATCGGGTCGGCCGCTTCGGGTTTGCCGGCGGGCAGGGCGCGGCCGGCGAGGTTGAGGGCGGCGAGGGTGAATTCGTGAGCGGTTTCCGCGTCGAGCGAAAACAGGAATGGGCGGGCGATGTCGTAGAGCATCGCGGGATTGTAGCGTTTGGGGGCGGCTTCGGCGAAGCCCGCGGCCGACTTTGCCGGCCTATGTCCTTCAGCCGATGTTTTGCGTTTCCGGCGCTGCCGAGACGTCGAGTGGGTGCCAGTGGCCGTCGGTGTAGCCTTCGAGCGGGCGGAAGCGTGCCTTGTAGGCCATCTTGCGACTTTCGGCGATCCAGTAGCCGAGGTAGAGATAGGGCAGACGCAGCCGGCGGCAGGCTTCGATCTGCCACAGCACGCCGTAGGTGCCGTAAGCCGTGCGCAGCTGGTCCGGATCGAAGAAGGTGTAGACGCTGGACAGTCCGTCGGTCAGCCGGTCGATCACGCTCACCATGCGCAGCTCGCCCTGTTCGCGGAACTCAACCAGGCGGGTGTCGACATGGCTTTGCAGCAGGAAATGGGCGTACTGCTCGCGGTTGTCCTGGTCCATGCCGCCACCGGCGTGGCGCGAGGACTGGTAGCGCTGGTAGAGCGCGTAGTGCTCTTCCGAAAACTGCAGGGGCTGTTCGGCGGCTTCCAGTCCGGCGTGCTGCGTCCATGCGCGGCGCTGGCTGCGGTCGGGCTTGAAGCGGTTGATGGGGATGCGCACCGGTACGCAGGCACTGCAGTGGTCACAATGCGGTCGGTAGGTGAATACGCCGCTGCGACGGAAGCCACGCCGCACGAGTTCGCTGTACACCTGCGGATCGATCAGGTGCCCGGGCGTGGCGACCTGGGAGCGCGCCATGCGGTCGGGCAGGTAGGAGCAGGCGTACGGCGCCGTGGCGTAGAACTGGATCAGTGCGTAGGGGTAGTCCTTCTGCATGTTCTTACGCCTGCGGTCTCTGGCTGTCGCTTTCCTTGGTGTCAGTCCCAGTCGAAATCGGCACCGCTGATCGCGCTCCACTTCCGGGGCGGTGGTCCTTCGCGCGTCCAGTCGGCCAGGCCAGCGCTGAACTCGCTGCGGCCGATCTCGTGCGCACCCATGGAGAGCAGATGCGGTGTCGTCATCTGGCAATCTATCACGGCGTAATTGTGCCGCTCAAGGAAGCGGGCGAGATGGGCGAGGGCGACCTTGGAGGCATCGCTTACGCGGCAGAACATCGATTCGCCGAAGAATGCGCGCCCCATCGCCATGCCGTAAAGGCCGCCGACCAGCCTGTCTTCCTGCCAGCATTCGACACTGTGCGCATAGCCCAGTTCGTGCATGCGATCGTAGGCGGCACGGATCTCGGCGGTGATCCAGGTGCCGCCGCCCGGTTCGCGCGGCGCCGCGCACTCGCGCACGACCGCGTCGAAGGCGGTATCGAAGCGGACCTCGAAACGGCGCTGGCGCAGCGTCTTGCGCAGCGAGCGGGTGATGCGGATCGCGGCCGGCTGCAGTACCAGCCGAGGATTGGGGCTCCACCACAGGATGGGTTCGCCCTGGCTGTACCAGGGAAAGATGCCGTGCCGGTAGGCAGCGATCAGCCATTCGGGTGTCAGCCGGCCGCCGGCGGCGAGCAGCCCGTTGGGTTCCGTCAGCGCCTGCTCGACAGGTGGAAAGGCAGGTCGGTCGGCCAGCCAGGGGATCATCGGCTGATCTGTACCAGCGCCGGCGTTGCGGCTTCGTCCGTGTCGTCTTCGTGGAAGGTGACCACGTGATCGACGTCGAGCCGGATGCCGATCCGTTCGCCGATGGCGTGGTTGTGATGGCTGGGAACCAGCGACAACACGCGCGCACCGCTGGCGAGCTTGAGCGTGTAGAGGATGTCGGCGCCGCGGAAGGCCTTGTGCGCGACCTCCGCCTTCAGCGGGCTGGCGTCGTCGTGGACGATGTCGTCCGGCCGTAGCAGCACGTCCACGCTGCAGTTGCGGCTGCAACCGCCGCAGCCTATGCCGCATTCCACCGGTACCGCGCTGTTGAGGGTGCCGAGTTCGACCTGCACCTCGCGGTCGTTCAGCACCATGCCGGGCAGGAATACGCCCTGGCCGATGAAGTCGGCTACGAAACGGTTGGCCGGGCGGTGATAGAGGTTGTACGGCGTATCCCACTGCTGGATGCGGCCCTGGTGCACGATGCCGATCTCGTCGGCGACGGCGAAGGCCTCGTGCTGGTCGTGGGTCACCAGGATGGCGGTCGTCTGGGTTGCCTTGATGATGTCGCGGACTTCATACGACAGGCGTTCGCGCAGTTCCACGTCCAGGTTGGAGAAGGGCTCGTCGAGCAGGAGCAGGCTGGGCCTGGGCGCCAGTGCGCGGGCGAGGGCGACGCGCTGCTGTTGGCCGCCGGACATCTCGTGGGGGAATTTTTCGCCCTGGCCGGCAAGCCCGACGAGGTCGAGCAGTTCGTCGACGCGGCTGCTGCGGGTGTCGGTGGAATCGCCGCGCAGGCCGAAGGCGATATTTCCGGCGATCGTCAGGTGAGGAAACAGGGCGTAATCCTGGAACACCATCCCGATGCGGCGGCGTTCGGGCGGCAGGTGATGGTCCTTGCGGCTGACCACCACGCCGTCGAGGCGGATCTCGCCGCCCAGGACCCGTTCGAAGCCGGCGATGCTGCGCAGCACGGTTGTCTTGCCGCAACCCGAAGGGCCGAGCAGGCAGCCGATGCGCCCTTTTTCCAGACGGAGGGAAAGGCCGCGCACCACCCTGTGGGTGCCGTACGCGAGATCGATGCCGACGAGTTCGAGATGAGACATGACTGGCAAGCTATATGCGGTTCGGACGATTATTGCACCGCGGCGATTCAAATGCGATCAATTATAATTTGCCGCCGAAAGCCGCGTGGAATGGTCCCGTGGCCACTCTACCGGGAGCATGATGGAACTCAGGGCAGGTTTTGCGCGCGTCGCTCAGCGCTGGTCGACGCTGACGGCGGTCGCCGTCGTGATCGCCGTATTGATAGCTGCCCCGGTGCTTTCGGTTTTCTCCAACGTGTTCGTTGGCGGCACCACCGAGACCTGGCTGCACCTGGCCGAAACGGTTCTGCCCGAATTCATCGGCAATACCCTGGTGCTGTGCATAGGCGTGGGACTGGGGGTGTCGTCCATCGGCATCACCACGGCCTGGCTGACCACGATGCACGAATTCCCCGGGCGACGCGTCTTCGACTGGGCCCTGCTGCTGCCGCTGGCCGTGCCGGCCTACGTGATGGGCTATGTCTACACCGATTTCCTGCAGTTTGTCGGGCCGGTGCAGAGCGGGTTGCGCGAGACCTTCGGCTGGAACAAGGGGGATTACTGGTTTCCCGACGTACGCACGGTGGGTGGTGCGGTCGGTATGTTCATGTTCGTACTCTATCCCTATGTTTACATGCTGGCCCGCACCGCCTTCCTCGAACGTGCCGGCGGCATGCTGGAGGCGGGGCGCTCGCTCGGACTGGGGCCGTGGGCGTGCTTCTTCCGCGTGTCGCTGCCCTTGGCCAGGCCGGCCGTGGTCGCCGGTACGGCACTGGCCCTGATGGAGACCCTGGCCGATTTCGGCACGGTCTCGTATTTCGGCGTGCAGACCTTCACGACCGGCATCTACCGCGCCTGGTTCTCGCTGGGCGACCGCATCGCGGCGGCACAACTGTCGGCGGCCCTGCTGGCCTTCGTCGTGATCGTGCTGGCGCTGGAACGGGCCAGTCGTGGCCGCGCCCGTTTCAACAACACCTCGCGCAATGCCGGCTCGCCGGTGCGTCATCGTCTGTCGCTCGTGCCCGGTCTGGTGGCGAGTTTCGCTTGCTTCATGCCCCTGCTGCTCGGCTTCCTGCTGCCGGCCGCCCTGTTGCTGCAGATGGCCTTTGCGGAAGGCGATGCGCAGTTCGGCGCCCGTTTCGTGCAGCTCGCGCGCAACAGTTTCGTACTGGCGGCAGTCACGGCATTGATTGCGGTCGTGCTCGCGCTGTTGCTGGCTTATGCGGCCAGGCTCGCGCGGTCGCGCCTGCCGCAACTGCTCAACCGGCTTGTCAGCCTCGGCTACGCCGTGCCGGGCTCGGTGATTGCGGTTGGGGTGCTGATTCCCGTCACGCGCCTCGACCGATCGCTGGCCACATGGTGGGAGGCGAGTTTCGGCGTCAATCCCGGCCTGATCCTGACCGGCGGGATTGCGGCCCTGGTTTATGCCTACCTCGGCCGCTTCCTGACCGTGGCCTTGAACACCGTCGATTCCAGCCTCGGCAAGATCACGCCCAGCATGGACGATGCGTCGCGCAGCCTCGGCTTCGGTTCATGGGCGACGCTGCGGCGGGTCCATGTGCCCATTTTGCGAGGCAGTCTGCTGACGGCGGCGTTGCTGGTCTTCGTCGATGTGATGAAGGAGCTGCCGGCGACGCTGGTGATGCGTCCCTTCAACTTCGATACGCTGGCGACGCAGGCGCATACGCTGGCCTCCGACGAGCGCCTGGCCGAGGCGTCGACCGCCGCGCTCACCATCGTGGTGGTCGGCCTGTTGCCGATGTTCGTGATCTCGCGGCAGATCGTCAAAGGCCGTCGCCGCGAAGCATGAAAAAGGGGCCGGATCGACCGGCCCCGTGCTGAGCTGCTGGATTCCGCCGACGTTCAGCGGTAGCCGGCGCGATCGAAGATCTTCTGCGCTTCGGCAACCGTGTTGGCGAGATCGCCGATGGGCAGGGTGTCGGCCTTGAAGGGGCCGAGCTTTTCGAGGGCCGGGTTCGCGACCTTCACGCCCGCCACCACGGGCCATTCGTTGTTGCCGTTGGCAAAGTAGGACTGCGCTTCGTCCGAGGCCAGGTACTCCAGGAACTTGACCGCAGCACCCTTGTTCGGTGCGTGCTTGAGCATGCCGGCGCCCGAAACGTTGATGTGGGTGCCCCAGCTCTGCTGGTTGGGCCACACGGCCGTCACGCGCGCAACCACCGCCTTGTCTTCCGGCTTGTCGGAGTTCATCAGGCGCGCCAGATAGTAGCTGTTGGCGATGGCGATGCCGCATTCACCTGCTGCCACCGCCTTGATCTGGTCGGTGTCCCCGCCCTTGGGGGCGCGGGCGAAGTTGGCGACGACGCCCTTGGCCCATTGTTCGGTCTTCGCAGCGCCGTCGTGCTGGATCAGCGCGGCACCGAGCGAGAGGTTGTAGGGGTGGCTGCCGGAGCGGGTGCAGACCTTGCCCTTGAGCGCGGGGTCGGCGAGGCCTTCGTAGGTCTGAGCCTGTTCGGCCGTGACCATGTCCTTGTTGTACACAATTACGCGGGCACGGGTGGAGTAGGAGAACCAGTTCTTGGCGCGCAGATGCGCGGGAATGCGCTCTTCCAGGATCTTGGAGCTGACGGGGGCGAAAATCCCCATCTGGTCGGCATAGGCAAGGCGGGATGCGTCGACGGTGACGAAGATGTCTGCAGGGCTGTTGGCGCCTTCGTTGCGGATGCGCTCGAGCAGTTCGTCTTCCTTGGCCTCGATCCGGTTGACCTTGATGCCGGTCAGCTTGGTGAAGGTGCCGTAGAGCGCTTCGTCGGTCTGGTAATGGCGGGCGGAGTAGATGTTGAGTTCCGTATCCGCAGCATTGGCGCCGAAGGCGGTCATGCCGAGTGCGACGAGAACAGCGGTGCTGAGAGACTTCTTCATCATGGTGCGACTGCCTTTCATGGGATGGGTTGTCGATGTGCGCATAGTAACGAGAGTGATTCGCACTTGCAAACTGATTGTATTTGGATCAGGATAGATGCGAATCGTTCTCATAAAGGTGTATCGCATGGACGCGCTCATCGTCGGTGCCGACCGTCTCGGCAACATCCCGGATGTTCTGCAGGAATTCGGCATCCGTATCGCGGCACACGTCAGCGGTCGCGACAGCAATCATCAGCGGCGCAGTGCTCCGCTGCCGTCGGGGATACAGATGGTGATCCTCTTCACCGACTTCATCGGCCACAACGTCATGCAGCGCTTCCGTGACGCGGCGACACGCGAGGGGGTGATGTTCGTATGTTGCCGGCGTTCGGTGTGTGCGCTTCAACAGGCACTGGGGCGCAGGATGAGCGAAGAGTGCGAGCGTTGCAGTGCCGGATGCAAGACCAGACGTCGCGGCAAATGAGATGCCAGGGGGCTCCTGGCAATCGGGGCTGGGCGTGCGCTGAGGGGGCTGAGACGTGTGTCTATCAGCGCGCCAGGGTAGGCAGATCGGTGGTGTTGCTCTCTTCGTCGAGCAGACGGCGGGCGCCATTGAAACGCTTCGCCCAATAGCTGCTGCCCATGTCTTCGACGCGGACGCCACCGCCGCGTGAAGGTGCGTGCAGGAACTGTCCGTCGCCGACGTAGATGCCGACATGGGAAAAGGCGCGGCGCATGGTGTTGAAGAACACCAGATCGCCCGGTTTGAGATCCTGCCGGCCGATCTTGTCGCCCAGCGAGGCCATTTCGCGCGCGGTACGCGGCAGGTCCAGGCCAATGGCGTTGCGGAAGACGTTTTGTACCAGACCGCTGCAGTCGAGGCCGGTCTCGGGCGAGGTGCCACCGAAACGGTAACGGATGCCGAGATAGCTCATGCCCTTGTTGACGAGTTCATGCACGGAGCTGGCTTGCCCGTTGAGGACGTCGGCAGCGGGCGCTTCCACCGGCGCCGGCAGGGTTTCGGCCGTGTGGGCAGGCTGGATTGCGCTGGCGGACAGGAACAGGGCGAGGAGGGCGGCTCGAATCTGCATCGGCGCGACTATACGCATGGATGAGTACGCTGTAAACGACGGATTGCAATGGAAAATCCGTCCAATTGCGAAAACACGGCGCAGCGTCGGGCAGGCTTTGTCATGGCTGGCGCCAGAGCTGCCGCCGGGCGCGTTCGATGTCTGAGAGGGCACGTGCATGAAGCGCTCCTTGCGCCAAGGCCCTGGATTGCATGGCGAGGAAGAGCTGCGCGATCGCCCAGCAGTCGCCGAGCGCGTGATGGCGCTGGAAGGTCTCGATGTCGAATTCCTGCATCCAGTCGGCCAGGCGGACGGGCGCGTCGATACGCTCTGGAAAAAGCGCCGGCAGCAGGACGCGAAGGTCCAGCCACAACCATGGCGGCGTGATGCCCAGCGTGTCGAGCAAGGCACGCTCCAGCATCACTCGGTTGAAACCGGCATTGAATACAACCACAGGCCCTTTGCCGATGAAGCGCAACAGGTCGATCAACGTTGTGGCGGGCGACGGAAGAAGCTCGGCATAAAAGCCGCTGCTCGCGCTGAAACGACCGTTGTCTACCGCTATCGCACCGACCGCAAGCAGCCTGTCTTTGTCGAGATCGAGCCCGGTGGCTTCGGTGTTGAGTACCGTGTAGCGGGTCTCGAAATGGGGCCGTGCCGGGTCGGGTTCGGCAATGGCCTGCCACTCGCGCAGTGCATCGACCTGTGCGTCGCTGAGACCGAGATCACTGCCCCTGCTGGAGATCAGGCGAGTGAGCCAGTTCATAGCTGGTAGTCCAGCTTCAGTCGCAGTTGCAGCTTGCGGGCCTGACGAAAGGCTTCCTTGAGGATGCGGCGATCGAGTTCGTTCAGGGTGTCGGGGTTCAGCTTGTTGTCGCCGGGCGAGTCGTGCTCGGTTTCAAGGTGCTGGGAACGCAGCCGCAGCAACTGGATGAAATGAAATCCGTCGATGATGGCGGACACTTCGTCGACCGGTACGCCCATCCGGGTGGCGGACTGGCGCAGGCGCTGCACGGTGCTGCTCGATTCGACGCCGGTGCGCAGCGCCACGATGCGGGCCGCATCCACGAACAGGCGGGCGCCGGATTTCTTGAGGTCGATGCTGTTGTCGTCCTCGACGACGAAGTCGCGAATGCGGCCCAGCGGCGGCGCGACCTGTAAGGCATTGCTCGCCATCATGCGCAGGAAGGCGGAATTCATTCTTGCACTGCGGTTGAGCCAGAGTCGCAACTGGTCGCCCAGCCGCTCGTTGCCGTACAGCACACGGAAATCGAAGAAGATGGAGGCGTTGAGCAGGGCCTGCGGGTCGGGTTCGCGTATCCAGTCGCCGAATCTGGATTGCCATTCGTCCAAGGTCAGGCAGAGCTCCGGATTGCTCGCCATGATGTTGCCCTTGCACAGTGGGAAGCCGCAGGCGGCGAGGCTCTCGTTCACCTCACGGCCGAAGCGGATCAGCCGGGCACGTACGGCCTCCGCGTCCTGGAGTTCCGGGCACTGCCAGATGATGCCGTTATCCTGGTCGGTGGATAGCGTCTGCTCGTGCCGTCCCTCGGATCCGAACGCCATCCATGCGAAATCGATGCCATAGAGATCGTGATGATCGAGCGCGAGATCGATGATGCGGCGGGTAAGGGCGTCGTTGAGAGCGGAGATGAACTGGGTGAGTTGTTCGGCACCGATGCCCTGGGCGATAAGGTTGAGGGCGAGGTGACGGATGTCCCTGCTGGCGCGTTGCAGGGATTCGACGTCGTTCGCGCTCTCGATGCCGGCGCGGATCTGGCGCAGACTGATGCGCTGCAGCGAGAAGAGGTCGCGTTCGGATACCACGCCTTTCAGCTTGCCCTCGCTGTCGATGACCAGCAGGTGGCGGACGCCGTGGGTCGCCATCTCCAGCGCGGCGTCGTACGCGGATGCGGTGGCCGGCAGCTGATGTGGATTGGCGGTCATGACCTCGTTGATCGGGCGAGCCAGATCGAAACCGACGAGGACGACCCGCGGCAACAGGTCGCTCTGTGTGAGGATGCCGAGCGGTCGCTGTTTGTCGTCGACCACCACGATGCAGCCGATGTCGTGTTCCGCCATGGCTTCGAGCGCGCTGCGGGTGGCTGCATCCGGTCCGACGCAGATCGGTGTCTTCTTTATCAGCTGACCGAGCGGCGTCGTCATCGTCTGCTGTTCGGCTGCGCGCTGGGCGAAGGTGGTCTGCAGTTGCTGGCGTGACTGGTTGAGCAGGCTGGCGATGTACTGGGTGCAGAACAGATGGAACACCGGACTCATCTGCATCAGTTGAAGGAACTGATCGGCGTCGATCTGGAAGCAGAAGCTGTCCTCCACCGCGACGTAGGCATTGGTCGAAGGCCGCTGGGCCGAAATTGCCCCGATCGGGAAGCATTCGCCAGGGCCGAGTGTCATGCTGGCGTACTCGGTGACCGTGGCGGCGCCCGCTTGGCGGGCCTGAACCTTGCCGCGCTGGATGATGAAGAACTGCCGGGCCTGCCCCATTTCGGGGGTGAGGATCTCGCTGCCGCGCGGATGGAAGGCGAGGACCGCATGCTGCGCCAGGAAGGCCAGTGCTTCCGGCTCCATGCGATTGAAGGGCGAGAAGCGTCTGAGAAAATCGGAGCTTGCTCCGACCAGCAGTTCCTGGGCTGCAGCAGTCATGGGGCGGCCTGAAAATGATGTCGGCCCAATTATAGGGGCAGGTCGGGGCTACGGCAGGCGCGACGGCGGACGGAGCAACATTTCAGAAGGCGGGGTTGAGGTTTTCCGCGAATCTGGCCTGGGTTTCTTCCACCAACGCGGTGTTCAGCAGGAATGCGCGTACGCAGTCGGTATCGAGCTTGCCACGTTCGGCCATCGCAGACAGCTCGGCGAAGGCGGCTTCATTAGGCCAGCGCGGCTTGTAGGGGCGCTCGCTGGTGAGCGCATCGAACACGTCCGCAATGGCAACGATGCGGGCTTCAAGTGGGATCTGCTCGCCGGACAGGCCATAGGGGTAGCCGCTTCCGTCGAGCGCCTCGTGGTGGTAGGCGATGATGTTGCGCATGATGGTCACGGCACGGTCGCCGGCAAGGCCGATGTCCTGGATCATGCGGTCGAACACCGTGACGCCGAGTTCGACATGCCCCTGCATGACCTTGCGCTCTTCCGCGGTGAGCGGGCCGGGTTTCTGCAGGATGCTGTCGGGGACGCCGATCTTGCCGATGTCGTGGAGCGGGGCGAACAGGAATACATGTTCGATGAATTCGTCGTCGAGTTCCGCGATGTCGGCCAGGCCCCGGGTGATGATGCGCGTGTAGTGGGCGATCCGGTCGAGATGATGGCCGGTTTCGATGTCGCGGATGCGGGTGAGGCTGCGGGCCACCTCGACGGTGCCTATCAGCGTGCGGACCGCGACCAGGCCCGAGAGATACATCTGCGCGGCCAGGTAGCCGACCAGGTCGAGATAGCGAAGGACTTCGTCCGTGAAGGCGTTGGCCCGGTTGGCGTCGAAGAACAGGAAGCCGACGAAATGATCGCCGTGGAAAATCGGTACCGTGTAGCTGCTATGGAAACCGGCAGAAATCAGCCAGCTGCTGTGCGGTCTGGCGTTGTCGGCAATGTTGTCGGGCAGGTTCTGCAGAATGCGTTTTTCCCCGCTTCGCGCCAGTCGCAAGAGCGAGGGTACCTGACTCAGCCGTGTCTCGTATCTCGTGAACGGTTCGCTCTGGCCGTAGGTGCTGTTGATGAAGGTTTTCAGCATGTCGGTATCCGCATCGTAAGTCGCCAGCGCGATACGGTGGATTTCCGGATGGCGGGTGGCGATGATGGCGTGCAGATCCTGCAGGCGGGCAGAGAGGTTTTCCCGGGTCGGCGCGACCGGCGCGGGAGGGATGAAGTGGGCCGTCATCGTGGGCGTGGTGTCTAGGGTAGGCGGTCTGCTGAGCGCGCGCTCAAGGTGATCTGCGGCTTGCCGGAGCGGCTCAGAGACGCGCTTCGAAATGGGCGACCAGCAGCTGGAGTTCGTGGGCGGTGGATTCGAGCGAGGCTGCTGCCTGTTCGATGCCGGCCACCGCGTCGAGGTTGCTGTCGGTCAGGCCGCTCATCCGCTCCATGATGTTCGCCACCTCGGAGGAGGCCTGCTCCTGCTGACGCAGCATGTGGCGGATGTCCTCCGAATTGGCTGCGACGGCATTGTTGGCCTGCGAGATGAGATCGAGTTCGTCGGCCACCGTGCGGATCGTCGCGACGCTGCCGCTCACGCCGTGCTGCAGTGTGTGCATGGTGGTGATCACGCTGCCCTTGCGCTCGGAAATCTCGGCGATCAGTCGGGCGATGTCTTCGGTGCTGTGCTGGGTCTGGCTCGCGAGCTCGGTGACTTCGCCCGCCACCACGGCGAATCCGCGTCCCTGTTCGCCGGCGCGTGCGGCTTCGATCGCGGCATTGAGTGCCAGCAGATTGGTGCGCTTGGCGATTTCGCTGATGGCGGAGGCGACGGCGCCGATCTTCTCGACGGATTGGGACAGCGCCTCGAGCATGCGGTGGTTATCTTCGACCGCGCTGACGACCCGGTGGGTGGATTCGGCGGCGGTCGCCATGTTCTGCTGCCCGTCCGCGGTGATCTTCTGGGCGTTGCGGGCCTGTTCGGCACTGTTGTCGGTGGTGTTGGCGATTTCGCTGACCGATACCGCGAGTTGCTGCATCGCCGAAGCCGACGAAGCCACCTGATCCGCCTGCTCGTGCGAACCCTGCTGGAGTCTGCGTGCGCTGGCGTGGAGCTGGGAGGCTTCGCGCGCGGTGTCGGCAGCCGAGGCGACCACGTCGCCGATGAGTGCGCGCAGGCTGACCTGCATGGACATGACCGCACTGCCGAGCGCCCGCAATTCGCGGCAGCCCTCTTGCGGCGGCTCGCCGTTGAGGCGTCCTTCCGAGATGTCGTTGAGCAGGTCGATCAGGCCGCGGATCGGCGATTCCACGCTCTGCTTGAGGAGCATCCAGAGGATTGCGGCGGTCACGACCATGGCCAGCAGCAGACCGACGCGCAGGTAGCCGTCGCTGTAGGCCGCGCCTGCGCCGAGCGCAGCCACAAGGGCGAGGCCGCAGGCGTTCAAGGTCGAAAGCGGACGGCCGCTGGACAGCGGCGTTGAGGGCAGGTTGCCCTGGCCGGCCTGCAGATCCCGGTAAAGCGCATCGGCGCGTTCCCGGCGATCGATCGAAGGGGGCGTACGGACCGACATGTAGCCGACCCGCCGGCCGTTCTCGGTGAGCGGGGTGACGTAGGCGTCGACCCAGTAGAAGTCGCCATTCTTCGCCCGGTTCTTGACGATGCCGCGCCAGGGCTGCCCGGCCTCGACGGTACGCCAGAGATCGGCAAAGGCAGCGGCCGGCATGTCGGGATGGCGGACGATGTTGTGATTGGCGCCGATCAGTTCGTCGCGGGTAAATCCGCTGATGGCGACGAAAGCGGGGTTTGCGTAGGTGATGCGTCCCTGCAGATCCGTCTTGGTGACGATGGGACGGCCGGCCTGAAGAAAACGCTCGCAGGGCGAATTGGAAACGCGGGCGCGATTTTCAATATTGTTGTTCTTGACGCGCTGGGTCATCGGGGGGCTTGGCTCCGGTTGCGTGGCTAATGCCTTCCGTGATCGTGAGGATGGGCGGGAGCAGCTTGTCTGCTCGCGCGACTCCCCATCTCTATAAGGATTCGCGAATGATACGTCAGGGACGGGGAACTGCGGAATTCAACGAAAGTATTATGGGATAAGCGATTGTTATATGCAGGACATTGCAGATTCATTTCCTGCGGTAGAAATCTCGTCGATCCGGGAAATCCATTCGGAGGATAAAAAAGCCCGGCGTCATGGCCGGGCTTCTGTTTGCATGGTATGAGCGGCTTGGGTCAGAGTACCTCGGCGGCGTGGTCTGCCAATCGCGAACGTTCGCCGCGTTGGAGGGTAATGTGGCCGGAGTGCGGCCAACCCTTGAATCGATCTACGGCGAAGGTCAGACCCGAGGAGCCTTCGGTCAGGTAAGGCGTGTCGATCTGGGCGATGTTGCCGAGGCAGACCACCTTGGTGCCCGGACCGGCGCGGGTGATCAAGGTCTTCATCTGCTTGGGCGTGAGGTTTTGCGCTTCGTCGATGATGAGGAACTTGTTGATGAAGGTGCGTCCGCGCATGAAGTTGAGGCTCTTGATCTTGATCCTGCTGCGGATAAGGTCGCGCGTGGCGGCACGGCCCCAGTCGCCGCCTTCGCCCGTGGTGCCGTTGAGTACGTCGAGGTTGTCCTCGAGCGCCCCCATCCACGGCGCCATCTTCTCTTCCTCCGTGCCGGGCAGAAAGCCGATGTCCTCGCCTACCGGCACCGTCACCCGGGTCATGATGATCTCGGAGTAGCGCTTGGTCTCCAGCACCTGGGTGAGACTGGCCGCGAGCGTCAGCAGCGTCTTGCCGGTACCGGCCTGGCCGAGCAGGGTGACGAAGTCGATCTCCGGGTTCATGAGGAGGTTGAGCGCGAAGTTCTGTTCGCGGTTGCGGGCGGTGATGCCCCACACGTTGTTCTTCTGATGGCCGTAGTCGGTCAGCGTTTCCAGTACCACGCTGCGGCCGGCCTTTTCCTTGACCCAGGCTTCGAGCGGACGGTCGCCGTCCTGGAACAGGAACTCGTTGACCAGAAGGTTCGGCGTGTCCGGGCCGGACAGGCGGTAATAGGTATGACCGTCGTTCTTCCACGACTCCATGCCCTTGCCGTTGGCATCCCAGAAATTTACAGCGAGTTCGCGGGTGCCGGTGTAGAGGAGGTCGGTGTCCTCCAGCACCTTGTCGTTGAAGTAGTCCTGCGCGGCCAGACCCAGCGCGCGGGCCTTGATGCGCATGTTGATGTCTTTCGAGACGAGGATGACCGGGCGGTCGGGATGACGCTCGGCCAGGTACATGACCACGGCGAGGATCTGGTTGTCGCCCTTGGCCGTGGGGAGCGCCGCCGGCAGCACCACGTTGATCGCTTCGGTCTGCAGGAAGAGCTTGCCGGTGGCGAGGTCGTGGGAGGGCAGCTTGAGCGGGATGCCGGTGTCGATGCCGTCGGGCGAGGACGAGACGATTTCGTCCATCATCCGACTGGCCTGCCGGGCATTGCGCGCGACTTCGCTCATGCCCTTCTTGTTATTGTCGAGTTCCTCCAGCGTCATGATCGGCACGTAGATGTCGTGCTCTTCGAAGCGGTAGAGGCTGGTCGGGTCGTGCATCAGCACGTTGGTGTCGAGCACGAACAGCTTGGTGGCCGCTACGGGACGCTTGCGCGGCGTGCGGGGCGCTGGCTTGGTCGCGGCGGGTTTCTTCGAGGCTGCTGGCATGATCGGTCCGCCTTGGCAATGTTCAGAGGGTTTGGACGTAGGCGAGCACTTCCTGGGCGTGGCCGGGCACCTTCACGCCACGCCATTCGCGCGCGAGGCTGCCATCCGCTGCGAGCACGAAGGTGCTACGTTCGATGCCACGCACCTGCTTGCCGTACATGTTCTTCATCTTCATGACGCCGAAGGCGTTGCAGGCGGCTTCTTCGGGGTCGGAGATCAGCTCGAAGGGCAGTACGAGTTTGGTCTTGAAGTTCTCGTGCGACTTCAGGCTGTCGCGCGAGATGCCGAACACCTTGCAGCCAGCCGCGGCGAAGTCGGCGTGGAGGGTGCCGAAATCGCGGGTTTCGTTGGTGCAGCCGGGGGTGTTGTCCTTGGGGTAGAAGTAGAGCACGACCTTCTGGCCGACGAGGGCCGAAAGCGTGACGTTCTGTCCGCCGGTGGCGGCGAGCGTGAAATCGGGCGCGCTGGATGTCGTCATGTGGGCTCCTGTGGGTGCGGTTGAGCGCAGCGTAATGGACTGCGTGGACGCTGACAATCCGCCCGCCGGGTGTCCGCGGGTATGCACGCGGCCTTGCCGCAGGCCCCGCCGGACGGCGCTTTCAGCCTAAGTGTCTGGCCGGAAAGCCATTCAGGGCGAGAGCGCGACGCCGCTGCTTTCTTCTTCGGTGCGCGCACCGCCTGCCGTCGTCGCGGGGTGGGGGTTGGGGCCGACACCCCATTCGATGAGTTCGAGCCGGCCGTCGAGGTGTTCGACGATGGCGGTGCAACTGTCGACCCAGTCGCCGCAGTTGATGTAGGTGAGTCCGTCGACTTCCTTGATCGCGGCCCAGTGGATGTGGCCGCAGATCACGCCGTCCACGTCGCGTTCGCGCGCGCCGCGCATCACCGAGTCCTCGAAGTCGAAAATGAAGCTGACCGCCGTCTTGACCTTGCGCTTGGCGTAGCCGGCGAGGGACCAGTAGCCCGAGATGCCGAGGTGTCGCCGCCACCACGACAGCCAGGTGTTGATGCGGACCAGCCCGTTGTAGGCAACGTCGCCGAGCACTGCGACCCAGCGATGGTAGCGGGTGACCTGATCGTACTCATCGCCGTGCAGCAGCAGGAAGCGGCGGCCGTCGGCGGTGTGATGTACCCACTCGGTTTCGAGCCGGATGTCGCCGAAGGTGATGCCCGCGTATTCGCGCAAGGCTTCGTCGTGGTTACCCGGGACGAAGATGACCTGCGTACCCTTGCGGGCGCGGCGGAGCACTTTCTGGACCACGGTGTTCTGTACCGGCGACCAATGGATGCTGCGGCTCATCGACCAGAAATCGACGATGTCACCGACCAGGTAAAGGTATTCCGAGTCGTGATGCCGGAGGAAGTCGAGCAGGCGTTCTGCCTGGCAACCGCGGGTGCCGAGATGAACGTCGGACAGGAAGATCGAGCGGACCAGTTTTTCTTGCATGAAGCGCTTGCGCCAGTGGGGTGGCGACAAGCGTGCTACCGGCGCGTGACAGCGTGATGACGTCGTTCGGGGACGACAGGTGGAACGCCTTCCTTACGCGAACTCGCCGGCGACGTGGCCCGACGACCAGGCCCACTGGAAATTGTAGCCACCGAGATGGCCGGTGACGTCCATGACCTCGCCAATGAAGTAGAGACCGGGCTTGTCCTTGGCCTCCATCGTCTTCGACGACAGGGCACGGGTGTCTACGCCGCCCAGGGTGACCTCTGCCTTCGCATAGCCCTGGGTGCCGGAGGGGACGAGTTCCCAGTTGGCGAGATGTGCGGCGATCTGGCGAAGCTCGGCATGACGGAACTGGTTGAGCGGCCGCGTCCAGCCGTGCAGTTCGCACCACGCATGCGCGAAACGGCGCGGCAGATGCTCGGCGAGCAGGTTGGCGAGCAGGCCGCGGCTGCCGGCGTGTTCGAGCAGCCATTCGGCGGTGTCCAGGTCGGGCAGCAGGTTGAGGCTGACCGGTGCCCAGCGGGCATTATCGTCAGCCTTGTAGGCCTGCGCCTGCCAGTAGCTCGACACCTGCAGGATGACTGGCCCGGACAGACCGCGATGCGTCAGCAGGACCGCCTCGCGAAAGCGGCCGTCGTTGCAGCTCGCTTCGACATCCAGCGAGGCACCGGCCAGCGGCGCAAGTCGAGCCAGCGTTTCCGGCGGCAAGGTCAGCGGCACCAGCGCGGGCCGAGGTGGAACGATGGGCAGCTGGAACTGTTCGGCCAGGCGATAGCCGAACGGACTGGCACCGATCTTGGGGATGGAAAGGCCGCCGGTGGCGACGACCAGACTATGTGCGGCGAATCGGCCGCGGTTGGTCTCGATTTGGTAGCGGTCTGCGGCGTCCGGCGTGGCGGCGACCTGACGGACCTCGGCCGGCGTCAGCCAGTTAACCTTGCCGTCGTCGCATTCGGCGCGCAGCAGATCGATGATCTGTTGCGCGGAATCATCGCAAAACAGCTGTCCCCAAGATCTTTCGTGGTAACGGACGCCATGATGTTCGACAAGATCGATAAAATCCCGCGCCGTAAAGCGTGAAAGGGCCGAGCGCACGAAATGCGGATTGCGGCTGAGATAATTCTCGGGACCGACCCGCCGATTGGTGAAGTTGC
Organism: Azoarcus sp. DD4; assembly: GCF_006496635.1. Classification (NCBI taxonomy): domain Bacteria; kingdom Pseudomonadati; phylum Pseudomonadota; class Betaproteobacteria; order Rhodocyclales; family Zoogloeaceae; genus Azoarcus; species Azoarcus sp. DD4. Next base: position 3,023,008 of record NZ_CP022958.1, on the reverse strand, counting down.
AGCGGCCGCCGCCGGAGATCCTTATCTTCTCGGCAAGGCGGGTCGCGTGGTCGATGATCAGCACCCGGCGGCCGCGCTGCCCGGCGGTCGCGGCGCACATCATGCCGGCGGCGCCGGCGCCGATCACGACGAGATCGTATGTCTGGTCAGCCACTATCGAGCCTGGTGCGTTGAAAGCGGCGCAGAATACGCGCCGGTCCGGGTACGGGCAACCGCGATGCGGCCGGACCGGCTGTGGCAGATTGAATGGATAATGAACAGCCCTACTGATGGAGCGTTTTGATGACTGATTCCACCCCCGGCGCAACGGCGGCTGCTCGCCTGCGACGGTATGCGCGACCTGCCAAATGGGGAGCGGGTGCGCTGGTCGCGATTGCGGCGCTTGGATTCGGCGTGGTGCCTCCGGTCGCCCGCCATTACGCGGTCAAGATACTCAACGAGCAACTCGGTCGCGAAGTGTCGATCGAGCGCGTCGGCTTCAACCCGTTCACGCTGACTGCAGAAATCCATGGCGCCCGCATCATGGAAGCCGATGGCAAGACCGAAGCCTTTGGCGTGGACAGGCTGCGCGCCAATCTTGAGCTTGAATCCATCATCCGTGGCGGGCCGGTGCTGCACGAATTCTCGGTGCAGGCGCCGCGCGTGCGCTTCGTCAAGCTGGGTGAGGGGCAGTACAACTGGTCGGATGTGACCGAACGTCTGGCAGCCGGACCTGAGAGCGAGGGGGATGCGCGCTTTTCCGTCGGCAACATCAGCGTGACCGGTGGCCGCATTGTGGTGGACGACCGCACCAAGAACCTGAGCCACGAGTTGAGCGAACTCACGCTCGGCGTGCCCTTTGTTTCCAACCTTCCGGTCAAGGTGGACGTCTTCGTCGAGCCTTCGCTGGCGGGTAAGCTGGATGGCAATCCGATCGCGGTGTCGGGTCGGACCAAGCCTTTCACCGATACGCGCGAAACCGTGCTGGAATTGTCGGTGAAGGATCTGGAGCTCTCGCCCTGGCTGGCCTACCTGCCGTTCGAACCGAATTTCCGGCTGCCGTCCGGCAAGCTCGCGACCGATATCGAAGTCGCTTTCGCCCAGCCCGAGGGCAAGCAGCCAACGGTGGCGGTGAAGGGGCAGGCGCAGGTGGACGGTCTGGTATTGCAGGACAAGGCCGGACAGCCCGCGGTGGCGGTGGCCGAGCTCGGCATCGAGCTGGCCGACGTCCAGCCCCTGATCGGGAAATGGCATTTTGCCCGTCTGCGTCTGATCCAGCCGGAAATCGACGTGGTGCGCCTCGCTGACGGCGGCATCAACCTGTTGGGGCTGATGCCGGCAGGCAAGGATGGGGCCAGGCCCGCCAAGGGGACCGCGACGAACGGCAAGAAAGCGGGCAACGGCGCTGCCAAGTCGGCGCCCGTCGCCGAAACGCCCGTACCGGATTTCCTGCTGGCCTCGGCGCGGATTCGCGATGGCGTGGTGCGCTTCGAGGACCGCGCGCTGGCCTCTCCCTTCAAGGCACAGATTCAGGCGATCAACCTGGATTTGCGCGACCTCGCCACCAGCGGTGACATGCCGGCCGAGATCCGCCTCGACTACGCCACCGATGGTGGGGAAGAGTTCAGCCATCAGGACAGCCTGCGCCTGGTGCCCTTCGAACTCGATGGCAGTGTGACGATGGAGCAGCTCCGACCGGGTCGCTATGCGCCTTATCTGGCGCTGGCGCTGCCGGGCGGCGAGCTGCGTGACGGGCGCGTCGATGGCACGGTGCGCTACAAGCTCGGCAGCGGGGCGGATGGCTTCGATGCCGAGGTCACGGCGGACAGCCTTGCCGTGCACGACTTCATCCTTGGTCTCAAGGGGCGCAAGGACGCCGTTGCCAATGTGCCGGAGCTGGTGGTCAACCAGGCGGTGCTCAAGCTCGGAGAGCGTTCGGTAAACGTGGCCGAGGTCAACGCCAACGGTGCCGTGCTGTCGGCGATCCGCTTGCGCGATGGTCGCTTCGACGTGCTCGATCTGCTCGGCAAGCAGGCGCCTCCGGCGCCCAAGGACACCGCCGGTGCGCCATGGAAAGTCGTGCTGCAGAAGCTTGCCATCGGCGGGGCGTCGGTCAGGATCGAAGACCGTACCGTCGACAAACCGGTAACACTGGCTGCGGAAGGCATCGCGCTGAAGGTGGAGAACCTGTCCAACCAGAAGGGGGCGTCGGCGAAGATCGATCTGGACTCGAGGATCAACAAGCGCGGGCAGCTCGGCGCGAGTGGCGCCGTCGTACTGGATCCGCTCAGGACCGAGCTCGACCTCAACCTGAAGAACGTCGACCTGTTGCCGCTGCAACCATACGTGCTCGAGCAGACCAAGATCGCCATCGCGCGTGGCAGCCTGACGACCAAAGGCAAACTGTCGCTCGAGACACGGCGTGACAGCACCCTGACCGGCCGCTTCCGTGGCGATGTCGGCGTGGCCGACTTCGCCTCGGTGGACAAGCTCAATGCGACGGACTTTGTACGCTGGCGGTCGCTGCAGGTCGGTGGTATCGATGCGCGCATCGCGCCGCTGGCCCTCGATGTCGACCGGATTGCGCTAAGCGATTTCTACACCCGCCTGATCCTCAACGAGCAGGGGCAGCTCAACTTGCGTGAAATCCGCGGCGATGCGGCTGCAGAGCCTGCGGATGAATCCTCCGCGGCAGAGGCGCCCGCCGGCGAGGTCCGGCAGGACCAGGGCAGGTCGACCGTCGAGTTGCCGGCACCGGAGCCGGTTCCGCCCATCCGCCTTGGACGGATCGAGCTGAAGGGCGGGAACATCGCCTTCAGCGATCGCTTCGTGCGGCCCAACTACGATGCCAACCTGACCGGCATGGCGGGCACGCTCACGGGTCTGTCATCGGATCCGAGCACGATCGCCAAGCTTGCGCTGACCGGCAAGGTCGACAACAGCGCACCGGTCAGCGTGAGCGGCGAGCTCAATCCCTTCCGTCAGGATCGCTACCTGGACATCGTCGCGTCGGTGAAGGATTTCGAGCTGACCGGCCTGTCCAGCTATTCCGGCAAATACGTCGGTTACGGGATCCAGAAAGGCAAGTTGTCGGCTGACCTCAACTACAAGATCGAGGACAGGAGGCTTACCGCGACCAACCGGGTGTTCGTCGATCAACTCACTTTCGGCGACAAGGTCGACAGCCCTGACGCCACCAGTCTGCCGGTGCAGTTCGCGGTGTCGCTGCTGAAGAACGGGCGTGGTGAGATCGATCTTAACCTGCCCATCAGCGGCACGCTGGACGATCCGCAGTTCAGCGTTTTCGGTTTGGTGGTACGCGCACTGGTCAACCTTGTCGGCAAGGCCGTCACTGCGCCGTTCTCGTTGCTTGGTGCCGCGCTCTCGGGGGGCGAGGAACTGTCGCAGATCGATTTCGAACCAGGCGTGGCCAAGCCGGGCAAGGCGCAGGTCGATAAGCTGGCCTTGCTGGCCAAGGCGCTCAACGAGCGGCCCGCGCTCAAGCTGGAGGTGACGCCCTACGCCGATCCGGCCAGCGATCCCGAGGGCCTCAAGAAGGTGATGCTGGGCCGCAAGACCGCTGCACTGAAACTCAAGAGCCTGGTTGCGAAGGGGCAGAACGCGCCTTCGCTCGACGAGGTCGAGGTCAGCGCCGAGGAGTATCCGGCCTTGCTCAAGCAGGTGTATCGCGACGCCGACTTCAAGAAGCCGCGCAACGTCATCGGCCTGGCCAAGGATTTGCCGGTTGCCGAAATGGAAGCCCTGATCTATGCCAATACCACGGTGACAGATGAAGACCTGCGCGCGCTGGCGCAGCAGCGTGGCCAGGAGGTCAAAGGCTGGCTGCTCGACAGCGGCAAGGTCGCCTCGGAACGGGTCTTCCTGCTTGCGCCCAAGCTCGGCGCGGGCGAGCAGGGTGGTGTCCGCGAGGTGCAGTTCTCGTTGCGCTGAGCGAGGTTGCGTTGGGGAAAGGAGGTGGCGATGAGCGAACGACTGGATGACGCCGTGCGCAAGGCAGCGCTGGCGAGCTTGCCGGGCTGGAGTGTCGTTGACGGGCGTGATGCGATTCGCCGCCAGCTTCAGTTTGCCGACTTCAATGCCGCCTTCGGCTTCATGACGCAGGTCGCATTGATGGCGGAAAAGCTGGATCATCACCCGGACTGGAGCAACGTCTATAACCGTGTCGAGATCGTCCTGAGCACCCACGACGCGGGTGGCTTGACGCACAAGGACATCGTGCTGGCCCGGTTCGTCGATCAGGTCGCCCAAAGGGCGGACGCCGGCTGAGCCGGCGTCCGCTGTTGCCTGGGCTGGCGTGCGGCGGCGGGTGTCAGACTGCGGCGAGGGCTTGGTCGATGTCGGCCAGGATGTCGTCGATGTGTTCGATACCGATGGACAGTCGCACCATGTCGGGCGACACGCCGGCCTTGGCGAGTTCGTCCGGGCCGAGTTGACGGTGTGTGGTGGAGGCCGGGTGGCAGGCGAGCGATTTGGCGTCGCCGATGTTCACCAGGCGCGTCACCAGTTGCAGCGCGTCCTGGAAGCGGCCGCCCGCTTCAAAACCACCCTTGACCCCGAACGACAGGATGCCCGAGGCGCGGCCGCCGAGGTATTTCTGCACCAGACCGTGATCCGCATGGTCGGGCAGGCCGGCGTAATTGACCCATTCCACCTTGGGATGTCCCTTGAGGAACCCGGCAACCTTGAGCGTGTTGTCGCAGATCCGGTCCATGCGCAGGGTGACGGTTTCGATGCCCTGCAGGATGAGAAAGGCATTGAACGGGCTGAGCGCGGCGCCCGTATTGCGCAGCGGCACGACGCGCGCGCGGGCGATGTAGGCGGCGGCGCCGAGGGCTTCGGTGTAGACCACGCCGTGGTAGGACACGTCCGGTTCGTTGAGGCGGCGGAAGCGCTCCTTGTGCTGCGCCCAGGGGAATTTCCCCGAATCCACAATGATGCCGCCGATCGAATTGCCGTGGCCGCCGAGATACTTGGTGAGCGAATGCACGACGATGTCGGCACCGTGTTCGAACGGACGGCAGAGGTAAGGCGTCGGCACGGTGTTGTCGACAATCAGCGGCACGCCGGCGCGGTGCGCGATTTCCGCGAGACGCTCGAAGTCGGTGATGTTGCCCAGCGGGTTACCGACGGATTCGCAGAAAATGGCCTTGGTGCGGCCGTCGATCAGGGTCGCGAACGCGTCCGGGTCACGATGGTCCGCGAATCGGACTTCGATGCCGAACTGCGGAAAGGTGTGTGCGAAAAGATTGTAGGTACCGCCGTAGAGCGTCGAAACCGACACGATGTTGTCGCCGGCTTCGGCGATCGTCTGGATGGCGTAGGTGATCGCAGCCATGCCGGATGCAACGGCCAGGGCCCCGATGCCGCCTTCCATTGCTGCGACGCGCTGCTCCAGCACCGCAGTGGTCGGATTCATGATCCGGGTGTAGATGTTGCCCTGGACCTTGAGGTCGAACAGGTCGGCGCCGTGCTGGGTGTCGTCGAAGGCGTAGGACGTGGTTTGGTAGATCGGCACTGCCACGGCCTTGGTCGTCGGATCGGGCGAGTAACCACCGTGCACTGCCAAGGTTTCGAGCTTCATTGGATCCCCCTCGGTTGAACTGGGCGCCGAGTATAGCCAGCGCTTCACTGATATCGAAATAAGTTGTTTCGATTTGGATTTCCCTAGTGAAATAGCATCGATCGCGGGGTCGGGGCCATGAGCACTTCGGGGCCCCGCTTGATGCCTCTCGTTGCGCGTGGATAATGCTTGCTAATACAGCGATAAATACAACGCCCCGACGAGGGCGAGTCGGCAATTCACGAGGAGGGGGTCACCATGGACAACATCGCGACATGGCTGGATCTGGCGCTGGTCTCAGCCAGGCCGGAGAGGGCGCGCACGGTGCGCATTCACGATGTCGGCAGCGGCGCGCGCCGCAACTGCTTCGCACTCAGCGTGGAAAATCGCTGGTTGCATGCCGGCGGCGGCGAACTGACCGTGTTCCACGGCATGAGCACCGTGCTTCATTTTCTCAAGCTCGCCGGCGTGCGCGCATTCGAACCGGGCCTGCCGCGCCGGGAGCCGGTAAGTTGCGGTGGCGGCGCATGTCTGTGCCTGGATGGGCGCCGCAAACTGGAGCGGTGCGCTCGGGCGGCTGGCAGCTAGGTGGCGTCAGTCAGTTAGCCGGGGGTTGAGCGAATAGGTCGACGTCAGGCTTGCCTGGGCCAGCACATGGCCGGCCACTGCATTGCGCACCAGGGGACCATCGAACCGGCCTTCCACCGGGCAGCGGTCGACGTCTAGTGCGTAGAGCGTGAATACATAGTGGTGCACTCGCTCGTCGTTCCACGGCGGGCAGGGGCCGTCGTAGCCGTAATAGTCGCCGCGCATGGATTCGTCCGCGGCAAACCATGCGGTGTAGTCGTTCACTCCATGGCGTGTTCCCTGCGGTCCCGCCGGTCCGGGCTTGCCGGCCGGCGTGACTTCGCTCGAGAAGGCGCCGGCTTCGATCTCGCGCAGGTCGGCAGGCAGATCGACCATCACCCAGTGGAAGAAATCCACCCGTGGAAGGCTGGCGGCGATGATGCGTCCTTCCTGATTCACGTCATCGCCCACGCTGGGAACGTCGGGATCGTGGCAGATCAGCACGAAAGACTTCGTCCCAGCCGGCACGTCCGACCAGCGCAGCTGGGGATTGCGATTTCCGCCAAGGCAGACGTGGTCACTGCTTGACGGATTGCAGAACGCGAACTCGTCGGGGATGCGGCTTCCGTCGGCAAAGCTGTTGCTGGTGAGCTTCATGTGTGCCTGTCTCCTGGTAAGCGGGTCCGTCGTCCGCCAGTTTGACCTTCGGCTGAAATGCTACGCCTATTCGGCAGCCCGACGGCGGAAGTCGCGCGGACGGAAGCCGAGCGCAAACAGCGTTGCGAAGTAGCTGGCGATGCCTGCCGAGATCACCATGCTCAGTTTCATGATGCGTTCGCTGCCGCTGCGGCTGAGCCAGGTTTGATCGGGGCCGGCGGTGAGCCAGAGTACGCTGCCCATGACGATGAGTGCCGCGAGCAGCTTCAACCAGAATTTGGTCCAACCAGGTTGCGGTCGGTAGATGCCGCGCCGGCGCAGGCCGAGATAGAGCAGGCCGGCGTTGAGACAGGATGCGAGGCCGATGGCGAGCGCAAGCCCGGCGTGGCGGAACGGCACGATGAAGGCGAGGTTCATCGCCTGCGTTGCAGTCAGCGTGATCAGGGCAATCTTCACCGGGGTGCGGATATCCTGGCGAGCATAGAAGCCGGGGGCCAGTACCTTTACCAAGATCAGGCCGGTCAGGCCGACGCTGTACGCAACCAGGGCATCGCGGGTGTGCAGCACATCGCTGATTTCGAATGCGCCGTAGTGAAAGAGTGTCGCCACCAAGGGTACCGAAAGTATTGCCAGCGCGAGCGCGGCGGGCAGGGTGAGCATCAGCGTCAGCCGCAGCCCCCAGTCGAGTAGCGAGGAGAAGGCCTCGCTGCGTTTGTCTGCATGCAGTTTGGCGAGACTGGGTAGCAGAATGGTGCCAAGGGCCACCCCGAGCAGGCCGGACGGGAATTCCATCAGGCGATCGGCGTAGTAGAGCCAGGACACGCTGCCGCTTTCGAGGAAGGATGCGAAAATGGTATTGATGAGCAGGGAGAGCTGGCTGACCGATACGCCGAGTATGGCCGGCGCCATCAGCTTGAGAATGCGGCGGACGCCCGGGTCGCCCGGGTCCAGGTCGAAGCGGGGCAGCATTCCGATGCGTGCCAACGGGCGGGCCTGCAATACAAGTTGCAGTATTCCGCCGAGGAACACTGCCCAGGCGAGCGCGAGGACAGGAGGGTCGAAATAGGGGGCGGCGAACAGTGCCATGCCAATGAAGGAAAGGTTGAGCAGCACCGGCGTGAATGCCGGAATGGCGAAGCGGCTCCAGGTGTTGAGCACGCCGCCGGCAAGAGCCACCAAGGCCATGAACAGGATGTAGGGAAAGGTGATCCGGGTAAGTTCCACGGTGAGTGCGAACTTCTCCGGGCTTTCGGAGAAGCCGGGAGCCGACACCTGAATGATCAGTGGAGCGCCGATCACGCCCAGAATCGCGACAAAGGCGACGATCAGCCCGAGCAGCGTGGCAACCCGGTCCACCAGCACCCGTGTTGCATCGGCGCCCTGCGTATTCTTGTATTCGGCGAGAATCGGCACGAAGGCCTGCGAGAAAGCACCTTCGGCGAACATGCGGCGCAGCAGGTTGGGCAGGCGGAAGGCGACAAAGAAGGCATCGGTGGCAATGCCCGCGCCGAATGCGCGCGCGATCACGAAGTCACGTACGAAGCCGAGGATGCGGGAGAGCAGGGTCATGCCGCTCACGGTGGCGAGGGCGCGCAGCAGGTTCATGCGTGGTCGGCGGCAGCAATACGGAAAGCGCGCATGATAGCCGGCCGCGGGGGATGCGTCAGTGCGACTCGGGCACGGCGTCTGCATAAGCTTCTTGCAGAGGCCGGAATTAGTCGATAGAATCGCGAGCTTTACAGAACCACCATTACGGGAATTAGACATATGGCCAACTCGGCACAAGCTCGCAAGCGCGCACGTCAGGCGACCAAGGCTCGCGCTCATAACGCCAGCCTGCGTTCGCGTCTGCGTACTGCGATCAAGGCCGTGCGTAAGGCTATCGTGGGTGGCGACAAGACCGCTGCACAAGCCGTCTTCCGCACCTCGATGAGCACCATCGACAGCATCGCCGACAAGAAGATCATCCACAAGAACAAGGCTGCTCGCCACAAGAGCCGTCTGTCGTCGGCCGTCAAGGCCATGGCTGCCTGATCGTACATAGCCCGTTCGGATTGCGCCTCCTGGAGGCGCCAAAAAAAACGGCGACCATCCGGTCGCCGTTTTTTTATCGTCCATCCGGTTGTCGGGCAATCTTCCGGTTCAGGCTGGCTATGGGGTGCCGGTCCGCCGGGTTGTGCCTCTGCCCGTTCCGCTCAATCGTCTTCGATGGGCTCCATCTGGAGGTCGTTGTCGTTCGCGAAGTTGATCAGAAACTTGTAGGCGAGCGGTTCTATGTCATAGAGGCGGGCGTTCACAACGACGGTCTTGTCGCCTTTCAGAGTGCAGCCCGGACGTACATAGGGTGAGTACATCATGCGATGGTCGGCGCCGAAGGCCGACATGACGCCGCAAAGACGATCCGCCCAGTCGCTGGGGCGAAACTTCTTCCCATCCCTAGTGACCCCGATGATGACAAAGCTTTCGATCTTCTGGTTCATGTGTCACGCCATGACGGCTACAGGGGCTCAGGTCGCCCGCAATCACTTCGGACGCCGCGCAAAACGGGCGGCATTCTAACAGAAACCTCATCGTTGGCGCAGCTTAGATCCGCATGCCTGGGAGCCCGAAAGCGGCCGCGAAGCTATACAGCCCTCCCTCTTTTGGCTTAACATCGCCGCCTTGACCTCTCACGGCGGCTTGTGCCGCCGTGTGCATTTCTGGTTCACCTGATCGGGGTTTCCCATGTCCCACGTCATGAACACCTACGCCAGATTGCCGGTGGCCTTCACGCACGGCGACGGCGTCTGGCTATACGACGAGGCCGGCACGCGCTATCTGGATGCGCTGTCCGGGATCGCGGTGTCTACGCTCGGCCACAATCATCCGGCGCTTGTCGAAGCCATCGCCGGGCAGGCGTCCCGCGTGCTGCATACGTCCAACCTCTATCGCATTCCGCTGCAGGAAAAGCTCGCCGATCGCCTGTGCGAGGTTTCCGGAATGGACGAGGTTTTCTTCTGCAACTCCGGTTGCGAAGCGAACGAGGCGGCGATCAAGCTGGCGCGACTCCACGGGCACCGCAAAGGGGTAGAGCAACCCACGATCATCGTCATGGAGAACGCCTTTCACGGGCGTACGCTGGCGACCCTGTCGGCAACAGGAAACCGCAAGGCCCAGGCAGGGTTCGACCCCTTGGTGTCCGGTTTCATTCGTGTGCCGTACAAGGACATCGACGCCATCCGGCGGGTGGGTGAGCACAATCATGATGTCGTCGCCGTGATGCTGGAAATGATCCAGGGCGAAGGCGGCATCAATATCGCGGATGAAGCCTTCCAGCGCGAACTGCGCGCATTGTGCGATGAGCGTGGCTGGCTCCTGATCTGCGACGAAGTCCAGTGTGGCCTGGGACGTACCGGGAGGTGGTTCGGCTGGCAGCATGCGAACGTGAGACCGGACGTGATGACGCTCGCCAAGGGCCTGGGTTCGGGCGTGCCGATCGGTGCGTGCCTGACATCGGGCGCAGCCGCAGGGCTGTTCGGTCCGGGCAATCACGGTTCGACCTTCGGCGGCAATCCGCTTGCCTGCGCAGCCGGGCTGGCCACGCTCGACACCATCGTTGCGGATGGCCTGTTGGAGCGTGCGGTCACCGTTGGCGAGGCGATCCGTTCCGGTCTGCATGAAGCTCTGGCGGGGCAGGCTGGCGTGGTCGACATCCGTGGCCGCGGTCTGATGATAGGGATCGAACTCGACCGTCCGTGCGGCGAACTCGTAAAGCGCGGCCTGGACGCCGGTTTGCTCATCAACGTTACCGCCGAACGCGTGGTCCGTCTGTTGCCCGCCCTCGTATTCACCACCGCGGACGCGCAAGGCCTGGTGGCCGCGCTTGCTCCGCTGATCCGCGACTTCTTGTCGCAGTAAAGGGAAGGTGTCTGCCGATGATAGCCCCAAGACACTACCTGCAGTTCAAGGACTTCGCCGCCGAAGAGTACGACCACATTTTTGCGCGTACTCGCTGGATCAAGGAGAAGTTCAAGCAGTACGAACCGTATCATCCGCTGTTCGACCGCACGCTGGTGATGATCTTCGAAAAGGCCAGCACCCGCACCCGGCTTTCGTTCGAAGCGGGCATGCAACAGCTTGGCGGTTCCGCGATCTATCTCAATACCCGCGATTCGCAACTCGGGCGCGGCGAGCCGGTGGAGGATGCGGCCCAGGTCATTTCGCGCATGAGTGATCTGGTCATGATCCGCACCTTCGAACAGGCCATCATCGAACGCTTTGCGGCCCACTCGCGGGTGCCGGTGATCAATGGCCTGACCAACGAATACCATCCTTGCCAGATCCTTGCCGACATCTACACCTACATCGAGCACCGGGGCAGCATTCGCGGCAAGACGGTGGCCTGGGTGGGCGACTCCAACAACATGTGCAATACCTGGCTGCAGGCCGCGGAGGTGCTGGATTTCAACGTCCATGTGTCGACGCCGCCAGGCTACGAAGTCGAGCCGGAACGTGCGGGCCTGCATGGAACCGGGCACTTCGCGCAGTTCGCGGATCCGTTGGAAGCCTGCCGCGGTGCCGATCTGGTAACAACCGACGTCTGGACCTCCATGGGCTTCGAAGCCGAAAATGAGGAACGGATGAAGGCTTTTGCTGATTGGTGCGTGGATGCGGAGATGATGTCGGTGGCTGCACCGCAAGCCGTCTTCATGCATTGCCTGCCGGCGCACCGTGGCGAGGAGGTGACCGCCGAGGTGATAGACGGGCCGCAATCGGTAGTCTGGGATGAAGCCGAGAATCGTCTCCACGCGCAAAAGGCGTTGATGGAATACCTGGTCCTCGGGCAGGTCGAAGACAAGTAGGCCGATACCGCAATCCGGGAGGCACAGCCGAACGGGTTGCCGCATCGAAGTGAAGTGAGTGTCTCGTTTCCGGTCGCGTCGGAAACGATGAGTCTGAAAACGCGAGATTGCTGCTAACCGCCGTGCGCCCATGAAGCGATACGGCAACAGATTGGACAGGACGATGAGCGACGTGAAGAAAGTGGTGCTCGCCTATTCGGGCGGGCTGGATACCTCGGTGATCCTCAAGTGGCTGCAGGACACCTACCAGTGCGAAGTGGTGACCTTCACCGCCGACCTCGGCCAGGGCGAAGAACTCGAGCCCGCTCGCCAGAAAGCGCTCAAGTTCGGGATCAAGCCGGAAAACATTTTCATTGACGACCTGCGCGAGGAGTTCGTCCGCGATTTCGTCTTCCCGATGTTCCGCTGCAACACGGTCTACGAAGGCGAGTATCTGCTCGGTACGTCCATCGCGCGCCCTCTGATCGCCAAACGCCAGATCGAGATCGCCCGTGCCACCGGTGCCGACGCGGTGTCGCACGGCGCGACCGGCAAGGGCAATGACCAGGTCCGTTTCGAACTCGGCTACTACGCACTGATGCCGGGCGTGAAGGTGATCGCACCGTGGCGCGAGTGGGATCTGCTGTCGCGCGAAAAGCTGCTCGCCTACGCCGAAAAGCACGGTATCCCCATCGAGATGAAGCACAAGCGGGGCGGTTCTCCCTATTCGATGGACGCCAACCTTCTGCATATCTCCTTCGAAGGTCGTCACCTCGAGAACCCGGCTGCCGAAGCCGAGGAGTCGATGTGGCGCTGGACGGTGTCGCCGGAAGCTGCCCCGGATGCTGCCGAGTACATCGATCTCGAATTCGAGAACGGCGACGTTGTCGCCATCAACGGTACCCGTCTGAAGGCGCATGAAGTGCTTGCCAGGCTCAACGAACTGGGTGGCAAGCACGGCATCGGACGCCTCGATCTGGTCGAGAACCGTTACGTGGGCATGAAGAGCCGCGGCTGCTACGAGACGCCGGGGGGCACCATCCTGCTGAAGGCGCACCGCGCGATCGAATCGATCACGCTGGATCGCGAAGTCGCCCACCTCAAGGACGACCTGATGCCGCGTTACGCCAGCATGATCTACAACGGCTACTGGTGGAGCCCCGAGCGTCAGGCCCTGCAGGCGCTGATCGACCACACGCAGCAAACCGTCAATGGTTGGGTGCGGATCAAGCTGTACAAAGGCAACGTCATCGTCACGGGCCGCGATTCCAAGAGCGATTCGTTGTTCGATCCGACGATCGCGACCTTCGAGGACGACCAGGGCGCCTACAACCAGAAGGATGCACATGGTTTCATCCGCCTCAATGCACTGCGCATGCGCATTGCTGCAAACGCGAAGGCAAAGCGGGGTTAAGGAGCTGCGGTCATGGACGACCCGCTGATCTTCGGGCTGACGATCGCCGAGTTCGAAGACATCTCGCTCAAGGTGTGTTTCACAGCCTTGATCCTGTACATGCTGTTCATCATCGGCAACCTGGCGAAGGAGTCGAAGGCGGGCAAATACGGAACGATGTGGATGTTCCTCGCGCTCGGCCTCGGCTTCATCGGCTTCGTCGCCAAGGGTTTTATCCAGAAGTTCATGGGTATCGAATAAGGAATCAGGTTTTCATGAGCATTACCGAAAAGCTCGACGGCGTTGCCGTCACCACCAAGGCCAATGTCTATTTCGATGGCAAGTGCGTCAGCCACAGCGTGCGTTTTGCCGACGGTACAGGCAAGTCGGTTGGCGTGATCCTGCCGGCGACCCTCACCTTCAACACCGGCGCGCCCGAAGTGATGGAAGGCGTGGCGGGTAGCTGCCGAGTGCGCCTGAAGGGCGAGGCGGAGTGGAAGACCTATGGTGCGGGCGAGTCCTACCAGGTGCCGGGCAACTCCAGCTTCGACATCGAGGTGACGGGCGACCCCTATCATTACATCTGCCATTTCGGCTGAACCTTGCACGGACGCGAACCATGCCTTCATTCGATATCACGTCCGAAGTCGATCAGCCGGCGCTGCGTAATTCGATCGATGTCGCCAACAGCAAGATCGCTGGTCGCCACGATTTCAAGGGTACCAGCGCAAACGTCGAACTGAACGAGAAGCTGCTGACCCTGTATGGAGATAGCGATTTCCAGCTCGATCAGATGAAGGCGATCCTGCTGCCCGAGATGACCAAGAAAAAGGTGGATGTCCGCTGTCTGGATTACGGCGACGTGCAGAAGGTCAGCGGCAACAAGGTCAAGCAGGAAGTAAAGGTGCGCGTCGGCGTCGAGCAGGATCTCGCCAAGAAGATCGTCAAGCTCCTGAAAGACAGCAAGCTGAAAGTTCAGGCTGCCATTCAGGGCGACGCGGTCCGCGTGTCCGGTGCCAAGCGCGATGTGTTGCAGGACGCGATTGCGCTGGTGAAGAAGGAAATCGTCGATTTCCCGCTGCAGTTCGGCAATTTCCGCGAATGACGCAGCGTCGGAGGGGCGCTCTATGGACGTGAGTTCGATAGCCGCTGCTGCCAGCGCAAATGCGATGGCGCAGGTGCAACAACAAACCTCGGTTGCAGTGCTGAAGAAGGCGCTGGACATCCAGGAGCAGAGCGCCCTTCAGCTGCTTGAGGCCTTGCCTCCGCCCGTCAGTGCCCCGGTTGGCACGATGGGCGGGGTGATCGATACCTACGCCTGAGTTCAGGCGGGGATCAGATGGCTGGCCGGTGCGGTTTCCGGCTGTGCCTGGCCGAAATAGCCTTCCGTGTGGATCATGTTGCGGCGGGCGCCCAGTGCCTGGGCCGCGTCGACGCAGGCGCTGACGAACTCAGGGGTTCCGGCGACGAAGACGCTGTGTTGAGACAGATCCTTGAACACGGAAGGCAGAATCTCCGGTATGCGCCCCGACAGGCAGCCGTCCACGGTTTCGCGTGTGAGCGTGGGCTTGTAGGTGAAGTTGCGATGCTTGGTTTCCCAGTAGCGCATCAGCCCCGAGTCGTACAAGTCTTCCGCACGTCGTGCCGAGAACATCAGCGTTACCGGCTTGCGATAGCCCCGCCTGAGTGCTGCCTCGGTCAGCGACAGGATGGGAGCGAGGCCCGATCCAGCCGCCATGCAGAGCACCGGCGATTCCACCGCTGGATCCCCGATGAAGGTGCCGTACGGGCCCGACAGCTTGACGACGTCGCCCAGCCGCATGTTGTCATGCACCCAGCGGCTGGTCAGGCCTTCGTCCACGCGCGTCACCTGCAGCACGATCTCGCCGTCCGGCCGCGGCGCATTGGCGATCGAGTAACAGCGCGGCGGCGCTCCTGCCTTGTCGTCGCCCAGCGTGACGTACTGGCCGGGCCAGTAACGCATGGCCTGGCCGACAGGGCGCAGCCGTAGCTCGACGATGCGTGGCGTCCGTTGCAGGCGGTCCACCAGGACGAAACGCTGATCTTCACGGGGCGGGAAGAGCTTGGGCTTCGCGTCCTCCGTACCCCATTCGATCACCAGTTCCGCCGAGAGCGGCTTGGCCATGCACATCAGGCCGTAACCCTGCTTGCGCTCGTCCTGCGAGAGCGCCATGTCGAGCACCATGCCCTGGTCGAACTGGCCCGACAGCACCTTGACCTTGCACTCGCCACAGGCGCCTGCCCGACAGTTGTTGGGCAGGGCGTAACCCGCTTTCTCGAGTGCGCCGAGCACGGTATCGCCCGCGGCGCACTCGACCTCCCGTCCGGACGGATGGAGTCTGATTCTTTGCATTTCAGAACACCGGGATGATGTCGTTCATTTCGATATCGGACACTTCCTGGCCGGTGATGCCGACTTCGGGGATGGCGGGGAAGGGGATGTCGTAGCGGTCGAGCACGCCCTTGAGGTTGAGCATGGCGTTGCGCCAGTTGTCCAGCTTCGCGTCGTAGCTGGGTACGCCGAAACCGGCGCCACGTGCGACTTCCTCGGCTTCGCGCTGGTTGTCGATGAAGTCGTTCGGCAGATCCCAGAATTCCATCGGCGGTTCGAACAGCACCGCGGACAGGAAGAGGTAGCCGGCACGGATCTGCTTGGTCACCACCGCCTTGTCTTCGGCCGGCAAGCGCGGATAGTCGCGTTCCATCAAGGCCATGCAGATCGCCATGTGACGGCCTTCGTCCCGACCGATGTTGCGGAAGGCCTCCTTGAACACGAGTTCGCGCGAGTTGTCGTGCATCTGCTTGAAGATGGTCGCAGCCGCGATTTCGCCCATGAGGAAGGAGCTGAACAGCACCGCGAGCGAGTACTTCGGCACGGCCTTCTTGTAACCGGTCCAGTAACGGCCACCGTTGTAGTAGAGCCACTTTGCGTTCTTCTGCAGGCGGCCACCGAGGTCGGTCTTGGGTTCGTAGGTGATAGGGTCCGGATGGCCGAGGAACTTGGTGATCGCGAGCCCGCACATCTGCTCGTGGTTCTGCTCGTCGCGGGTCACCGAGAAGAAGCAGCGACGTACCGGGTCTTCCTCGTGGACCTCGTAGGTCTTGATGAAGGCTTCGGCAAACACGGGGGGCGCCGAGGCGTCGAAGACCGACAGCAAGGTCCACCAGTAGGCGATCGATTCGCGCTCCTCCCAGGTGTAGGAGTCGACGTCGAGCGTGTCCCACGGCAGCTTCTTGGGATCCCAGTTCTCGCGCTGAGCGGCATCCCAGACTTCTTCCATCTTGGCGGTCTGAGCGTTCCACGACAGCGGATAGACGTTCGGCTGTTCGGTTGCCGGGGGGAACTCCATCGACTGCGCGAGTTTTTCGTTATGGGCCATGCTGGTCTCCTCTTGCTCTGGTCTGAATTTGTCTGCGTCGAAGCGCGGGCTGAACGATGCAGTCTTGAGCGGCCGACAGGTTTGATCCAGGTCAACAAATCGCCATATTGATCGACCGGTCGGTCAGAATTGTGTGTGGCGAAGCCGCGTCGTACATGCGCTCATCCGCTCAAGCGACAGACCTGCGTTCGCCGGGCATCTGGCACAATCCGCAACGCATACAACCGGAGCTCACCATGCCCTTTCTCCAGCGCGCTTGCCTGGCTGTCGCGACCCTGCTGTGTCTCAGTCCCGTCGCCCATGGTGCCGACGTCCAGCTCGGCGGCGTCATCGGTAATCGAGCCATCCTCATCGTAAATGGGGGGCGGCCACAAACGATCGCGCCGGGGGCGGTGACAAAGGAGGGCGTCAGGTTGTTGTCGGTCTCCGGCGACGAAGCCGTGATAGAGATCGAAGGTCGACGCGCACGCGTCGGCCTGGGCGATCAGCCGATCTCGATAGGCGGCAGCGATGCCGGCAGAGGAGAAGTGCGTCTGACTGCCGACAGCCGAGGGCACTTCTCCTCGGCCGGTCTCATCAATGGGAGTCGTGAGCAACTCCTGGTGGATACAGGCGCCACCTTCGTCTCCATGGGGGCGGACGCAGCCAAGCGTGCGGGTATCGACTATCGGGCGGGCAGTCCGGCTATCAGCACGACGGCCAATGGCCAGGTTCGCAGCTGGATCGTCAGGCTCGATACCGTCCAGGTGGGCGGTATCGTCCTTCATGGAGTCGATGGCGTGGTCCATGAGTCGCCGCTGCCGGTGGTGTTGCTGGGGATGAGTTTTCTCAATCGAACCGAGATGCGGCGTGAAGGCAATACGCTCTTGCTCCGCAAGACTTACTGAACACGCAGCCGGCACTGCTGCCACTGGTCCCTTTCCGTATGCCGTTCATCTCGCTGGAGTAGCGTTCGGCGACGTGGGAAAGCAATCATTCAGCGTGGGAAATCAGGAATCCGTCATGACCATTCGTTCCGCCATTCGATCGCGTTCCGTTGGCGCTCGCCCTGCGGGCTTCTCGCTTATCGAGCTGATGATCGTTGTTGCCGTGATCGGCATTTTGGCCGCCATCGCTTATCCAAATTATCAAGAGTACGTGGTCAAAACCAATCGTACCGCGGCGAAAAGCTTCCTAATGGAAGTCGCCCAACGTCAGCAGCAATACCTGCTCGATGCGCGTGAATACGCAGCCGACCTGACTACCTTGGGAATGACGGTGCCGGCCGACGTGAGTCGCTACTACACGGTTTCGATCACGGGCGTCGCGGCCGGCGACTCTCCTCCCGATTTCGTTGCGCAGGCAGTCCCGATCGCGGGCAGTACTCAGGCTAACGACGGAAACCTGACGGTCGACGAAACCGGGGCCAAGACTGGAAAATGGTGACGAGGGCCTTGTCATGAAGATCTTGGGACTCACGCCAAGAATGCGTTCTGGCGGTTTCAGTCTGGTCGAACTCATGGTTGTCATCGCCCTGCTGGGTATCGCCATGGCGATTGCCACGCCTTCATTCACAAGAATGATTGCGGATCAGAGGGTGCGGGCCGCCGCCACTGATTTCCACACGGCCATGCTCCAGGCGCGCAGTCTTGCGATCACTCACAATCTCAACGTGACAGTAGAACCCAACGACGCCGGATGGGAGGCTGGTTGGTCGGTGCATCCGGAGAGCGGTGCGTCGCCCGTCTATGACCAAGGAGGGGTCTCTGCCGGCGTTACGGTTAGTGGTGGTGACGCAGGCGTGACCTTCACGCCATCAGGGCGGGTTAAAGCCGCTGCGGCTTTGACTGTGACCTCTGACTCCGACAACTCCCTTGTACGTTGTGTTCGGGTTGAACTCACGGGGCGGCCGGTTACCGAAGCAGGAGCCTGCACATGAGAGCAGCGCATAGCGACATGGGGGGATGCCAGGGAGGTTTCTCCATCATGGAGATCCTCATTTCCATCGTGGTGATTGCGATCGGATTGCTTGGACTCGCCGGCTTGCAGACCAAGATGGTTGGCGTCGAACTCGAAGCCTATCAGCGCAGCCATGCGCTCATCCTTCTCGACGACATTATGAATCGCATCCGCGCTGACGAAGCCAGTGCGCGGGCGGGTGCTTACGACGCCTTGCCAGGCGACTGCACGACTCCGGGGACTACCGCGGCTGCGAACATGTGTGCCTGGCTGAATGCCATCCAGGGCGTTTCCGGAGGGGAGGAGGTGGGCTCGCTCATTGGTGGTCAGGGGTGCGTTGAGTCGATCGGGATCGCCCCCAAGACCTTGCGCGTGACCGTAGCTTGGCAAGGCTTGACTCCCACTGCCGCGCCGGAAGCAGGCATTACTTGCGGTGCTGACGACTACGGGGACGAGGCAATGCGCCGCGTGGTCTCCGGCGTCGTCGTGATTCTGCCGGAAGAGGAGGAATGATGGTAAGCGAGTCTTCACATGGTCTTTGGCGTCGCTGCAAGGGCATCACCCTTGTTGAGGTCATGATCGCAATGGTGCTTGGCCTGATTCTGCTAGCAGCGTTATCGAACGTCTTTATCGGAAACATGCAAACGCGCGCAGAGATCGAGCGGGTAGGACGCCAGATAGAAAATGGCCGTTTCGCGATGCAGATCATGTTAGAGGACATCAGCAATGCGGCGTTCTATGCGGGTGCGACGCGTGGAGATGGTAATGACGACGGGAACGATGATGCACTCGAGGAGCTGAACTATTGCGATCTGTCTGCAATCAATTCACGCATGCTCGTGCCCGGGCTTGCTACTACGTCCGCGGCGCTTGCCTGCACGCCGGACCATAAGGCAGGTACGGACATCGTCATCGTTCGGCGTTTCAGCACTAACGCGGTGGGTACGGCTGTGGCGCAACACTGCGGTGACGATGCCGAAGGTGCGCTCGCGCCGGCAGCGACTTGCGTGCAGATCGATTCGAATGGTGTGGCTCAATTCGGCCGGGGGGCGATGAACGCCAAGTTGCATGACGGCGTGACCTATGCGCCCGTGCGCATCCCGGTGGCACACATCTACTACGTGGATGTCTCGAATAACCTGCGCCGTGCGGACATCGTCTGGGCGGACGGCAGTGCGTCGTTCCCCGACGCCCCCGAGACCCTGGTCGATGGCATAGAGATGATGTCGTTCTCAATCGTTGGACAGAGCGCGCAACTGAACCTGCTGGCGCGCGCTGCTAGCGGCTCGCCCAAGCTTCAGGTGGAAACCAAGACCTATCCGGCCTTTCAGGTTGCCGGGGTGGATTATGAAACCAACGACAACATTCGCCGCCAGTTCTACTCTGCGGCCATCAATATCTACAACCCGCTCTGAGTAAATGGTGGATCCGATGACATCGCAACTACGCGCGGTAGGTTTCGGGGGAGAGCGCGGCTCCACCCTGCTGATTGCGTTGATCATGCTCATCATGATTACCCTGATGGTCGTGACCAGCTTCAAGATCGGATCCGGCAATCTGAAAATTGTCGCGAACGCGCAGGACAGGCAGCGCGCGACGACGATAGCCGAGGAGCTTCTCAACGAAAAGCTGTTCGACATCAACAGTGGATTGAGCAGCGACCCGTGCGACATGACCGCTCTGCTTGCCGAGGATGGCACTCTGACCGAAACGCGCGACAACGTCGCTGTGACCTTCTCGCGGACGCTCACGCGCGCTGAGTGCGTAAGCAAGAATAGCGTCGTCGATCCGTTGAAGCTCGCCGAGCAGGCTCTGTTGGCTGCGGAGGCAACGGTGGTTCAGGAATGCGCAGCCGAAGCGGAAAATTCGGCCGAATGCCTCCAGGCGAAGGCGGACCGTGACAACAAGCGTGCGATTCGGGACAGAACCCAGAAGAGGGCCCTCGAATGCATCACGCCAGGCGAAAGCGGTGGCAGTCATGTCGGTACCGATCCTGCGCTCGGCTCTGCTGCCGAGGATGCTGCAGTGGCTGGATCGACCTATTGCGTCGACGTCGTAATGGAACTCACGGCGGAAGCGAGAGATTCCATCAGCGGCGCCAGAGGCACAGTCATGCGTGGGATCGCTCTCCACTGCAGCAACCACGATATTCCAGAATGTTGATTCCGAGGGCACGGCAATGAAGCGCAATTGGAAAAAGGCGATTTGTGCGGTCGCCACAGCGGGCCTTGCGTTACAGCCCCTTACCGCACACACCGAGGATATTGATCTCTTCGTTGGCAATAATAGCGATACAACTAGACCCAACATTCTGATCGTGCTCGATAACACGTCGAACTGGTCGCGCCAGAGCCAGCAGTGGCCCGGGGGCTTGGCCCAGGGACAGTCCGAGGTGAGGGCGATCAAGAATGCGCTCGCTGGCATTGCGACGGGTTCGGTGAACGTTGGCTTGATGGAGTTCGTCACCGAGGGCAATGCCAATGATGACGGTGGCTATATCCGTCATGCGGTGAAGTTGCTCGACGAGACAAATTACGACCTCTTTTCGGATAAGCTCGATACGATCTTCGATGGTATAGGGACGCCGATCGAAAAACGAAACTCGAATACCGCCTACGGTAACCTCGTCTACGATGTCTATAATTATCTTGCTGGCATAGATGTATACAACGGCGGCGCAGGTACGCCTAATCTGCGTGACGCGGATGGCTATACCGCTGTGCACAGCCGGTTTCGATCGCCTTTGACCGAGGAGACGATCTGCGGTAACACCTATGTTATCTACATAACGAATCCCAATAGCAGTGGGCCGGCTACCGATAGTTCTGCGAACTCCACGACGCTAAAGAACCTCATCGCGGGTGTCAGTGGTACGGCAGCCAAGTTGGCTGGCGACTCATCGGGTACGCCACTGCCGCTCCCGAACTTTAGTACGTCGTCCACTACGACGACTCAAAGTTTTGGTTTGACCTCGCAGTGCTACAACCGGAACAACGCGACTTGTACGGACATCGGGGCCAATGCCACTGACGCTAGCTTGATTACTCAATGCACTGCTTACGGCACGTGCATTTGTGCGGCAAGCTCAACCAGTTGCGGAGGTAGCAACCGGAAGTTCGAGATCACGGGTGAGAACACCGTGTTTACTGTGACGCCCACGAACACGTTCAACAACGTGATCGGTTCGGCCTGGAACTTCGATGACTGGGCGCGCTTTCTCTATAACTACGGTGTTCCCTTCGGTTCCGGGGAGTCGGCGACGCGTGGCAAGGTGGTGACCTACACGATTGACGTATTCAATGCGCATCAGAACGGCGAGCACACCAGCCTCATGATGAGTGCCGCGAAGGTTGGTGGTGGACGCTATTTCGCTGCGAGGAACGAGGAGGCAATCGAATCTGCTCTGGAGGAAATCTTTGCCGAAATCCAGGCGGTCAACTCGTCCTTCGCCTCGGCCGCGCTTCCGGTTACCGCGACCAACCGGAGCGAAAACGAAAATCAGGTCTACGTACCGATGTTCCGCCCGAGCCGCCTGCAGAAGCCGCGTTGGTTCGGTAACCTCAAGCGATATCAGATCGGTTACGTGAACGGCTTTCTTTCGCTCACCGATGTAGAAGGCACTCAGGCTTCGAATCCCCAAACCGGCTTTATTGCCGACTGCGCCAGAAGTTGGTGGACCTCCGCTCCCGGTACGACGGCGTTCACCGACCAAAATGGGGCGGCGCTGTACAACTACTGGGATGCTACCGCTCACTCCGTCACACTCGATGATGACCTCGCGAGCAAGTGCTTGAACGTCGCTTATCCGTATTCGGATAGTCCAGATGGTCCATTTGTCGAGAAGGGTGGTGTCTCGGAGCAGCTACGCAAGGGCAACAATGGACTCGAAAACCGTACCATCAAGACGCGTAGCGGCAATACGCTGGTGGACTTCACTGACACCGTCGATCTCGGTCTGGCCTCGGGCCTGGACAACGCGGACGTCGTCAATTTCATTCGCGGGCGGGACGTCGACAATGCCGAGGGCAACAAGACCGCCGAGAGTGAAGCCCGCGTCGGTATCCATGGCGATGTTGTGCATTCCCGACCGCTTCCCGTCAATTACGGCGGAGATACGGGCGTCGTGGTGTATTACGGAGGTAATGACGGCACGTTCCGTGCAGTAGATGCCGATACCGGTGCGGAGTTATGGTCCTTCGTGGCGCCGGAGCATTACAGCAAGTTCTCCCGCTTGTACGCGAATTTGCCCAACATCCGCTATCCGAATCAATCGGACGAGGTCGCGGCCGGGAATCTGCCGAAGGACTACTTCTTCGACGGGTCGACGTCGTCGCTGCTCTATTATGACGCCGATAACGAGATCAGTCGCGCCTGGATCTTCCCGACCATGCGTCGCGGTGGTCGGATGGTTTACGGTTTCAATGTAACCAATCCGGCTTCTCCTGCACTGCTATGGGCCGCCGGTTGCCCCAATATGGCCAACGATACCGGTTGTAGCACCGACATGTCGGGTATAGGCCAGACTTGGTCGCTCCCGACGGTTGCCCTCATCAAGGGGTATGGCCGGCCGCTGGGCGGCGGTGCCACTGAAACGGCTGGGAACAGTCCGGTGCTGGTGATCGGCGGTGGTTACGATAGTTGCGATGACGACGAGTCGACCACGGTCGACGGCAACGGCGCGATCACTGCGGTTTCTGCGGCATGCACCAGCAGTGCGAAAGGGCGCAAGGTGTTTGTTCTCGATGCGACCACCGGCACGGTGATCCGCTCCTTCGATACCGATGCCCCGGTTCCAGCGGACATCTCGGTGACTGATATCAACTCCGATCGACGAGCCGACTTCGCCTATGTGGCCGACACCGGCGGCAATGTCTATCGGATCGATTTCGTTACCCCGTCGACCGGCCTGCCGCGAGCTCCTGCCGACTGGACGATCCGTAAGATCGCGTACATCCAGGTTGCGAACGGGAGCGTACGTAAGTTCCTGTATGGTCCGACTGTTCTCAACGTCGGTGATGGCAACTACCTAGCCCTTGGTACAGGGAACCGGGAGCGTCCGCTGATGGTGAATTACCCTTACGCGGTAGACGTGCAGGATCGCTTTTACGTCTTCTACGACCACTATCGATCTGATGTGGCCGCATTCAACCTCGATGATACGACCTACATGCAGGCTGCTCGTGACGCGACCTGCGACACCGAGGGGGTTGGGTTTGGCAGTACGAAGCTCGGTTGGTTTTACGACTACGCAGCGCGGGGGGAGCAAACGGTCACCTCGGCGGTCATCCATCTTGGCACGGTCACTTTCAGTACCAGTCAGGCGGGGCCCACCCAGTCGGAGAACAACATGTGCGTCCCGGATCTTGGCACTGCACGTAGCTATACGCTTAACCTCCTGACCGGTTCGGGCGCGCGCAATACGGCGAACGGGTGTGGCGGCGATGACTTCGTCGTGATGGCGGGCGGTGGTATTCCACCGTCTCCGGTACTCGCCACCGTCAACGTTGGCGGTAAGAAAGAGACGGTCATCATCGGTGCCGGTTCGGGGGGCATCGGCGACGTTGCCGATGCCCGACCCAAGGTTGCGCCGAAAGTGAAGCGGAAATACTGGAGTTCGAAGATCGACGAATAGTAGGTTTCGTGTAGGTGCCGTTCTGCAGTAGAGGCAGAGAGGCGGCCCCGGTATGGGGCCGTTTCTGTCTGCTGGTCGACTGCGCCTCTGTGGCCAATCTACGATCGTGCCTCAAGGCCTCGGATTGACGGCGCAGCCTTGCGGGCGGTCAAATAGTGCAAAGTCTGAATCGAGCTTCCATTGTTGCCCTCTCTCTCTCCGCTGTCCCTCCTGCGTGAGCGTCTGGCCCTGATACCGGGGGGGCACGCGCTGGCCGCAGCAGATTGGCCTGAAGCGCTGGAATCCGACGACCACACTCCTGCAGCGGTACTAGTGCCGATTGTCAGTAGGGGAGATTCGACGTTTGTTCTGCTCACGCGTCGCACCGATCATCTCCATCATCATCCGGGGCAAATCAGCTTTCCCGGCGGCAGAATGGAGCGTGCCGATCGTTCGGCGGCCGATACTGCCTTGCGCGAAACCGAGGAGGAGATTGGCCTCGATCGCACGCACGTCGAGTTGCTTGGTGTCTTACCCGACTACATTACCGGCACGGGCTTCCGGGTGACTCCGGTCGTCGGGCACGTACAGGCTCCCTTTCAGCTCACACTCGATTCCTTCGAAGTCGCCGAGGTCTTCGAAGTCCCGCTCGCTCACTTTCTCGACCCGGCCAACCATCAACGCCACAGCAGGGAATTCGAGGGCAGGCTGCGGCATTTCTACGCAATGCCCTATGGCGACTATTACATCTGGGGTGCGACCGCCGGGATGTTGATGTCGCTTTACCAGGTGCTGAGCGAGGATTGACGCGCCGTCCGGCGTAGCCAGCCGGTCTCGCCTTTGTGGTATCTTGGCCATCAATCCGTTGTCGTTTTGCCATCCAGGCCATCCCTTCCGAATGACCCTTTTCTCGCTGATATTTGCTCTGCTGATCGAGCAGGTGCGTCCGCTTCCGGTGCAGCAGCTTGTCCTGTATCCCTTGCGCAAGTTGTCGGCTGCGCTCATCGAACGTTTCAACGATGGCCAGGATCGACATGGCAAGGTGGCATGGTGGTTGATCGTATTGTTGGCGACGGTTGGATGCGCGGTCGTCTATTTTCTTCTGTGGCATCTCCAGCCGCTGCTCGCGGTGGCCTTCAATGTTGGGGTTCTCTACCTGACGCTGGGCTTTCGCCAGGAGAGCCATTTCTTTACCGATATTCATCTGGCCCTGCGCATGGGCGAAGTGGAACGGGCGCGGGCCCTGCTGGCGGAATGGCGTGGCGGGCAGTATCAGGATGCGAGTTCGAGCGAGGTCGCCAGGCTGGCGATCGAGCAAGCGCTGATCGCGGCGCATCGTAACGTTTTCGGGGTGGCGTTCTGGTTTGTGCTGCTGCCGGGGCCGAGCGGCGCGGTAATGTATCGCCTGGCGCGCTTCTTTGCCGAAGAGTGGGGTAGCCGGCAGGATGTCGAGTTCGGTCAGTTCGGGGCCTTCGCCAGACGGGCGTTCGAGTTGATCGACTGGCTGCCGGTGCGGCTGACTGCTGCGTCGTTCTCGGTTGTTGGAGATTTCGAGGATGCCGTGTACTGCTGGCGCACCCAGGCCATGCTCTGGCCGGACAAAGGCTCGGCTATACTCATCGCAAGTGGAGCCGGCGCGCTGGGCGTAAAGCTGGGCATGCCGGTACACGAGTCAGGCGAGATCGTCGAACGCCCCGAAATGGGCGTTGGCGATGAAGCCGATGCCGACTACATGCAGAGCACGGTGGGGCTGGTGTGGCGAGCCCTGGTCGTGTGTCTGCTGATGCTGACCCTGCTCGGTGTTGCCGGCTGGGTCGGTCGATGAATCTCTAGGAGGGAGTGCAGATGGCAAGTCGTGAAGTCGTTGTGCTGAGCGCAGTGCGTTCGGCCGTTGGTGGTTTCGGTGGTTCGCTCAAGGACTTGGAGCCGGCTGAGCTGGGCGGACTGGTGGTCAAGGAAGCGATCGCCCGAGCAGGCGTCGATCCGAAGGAAGTGAGTTTCGCCACCGTAGGTAACTGCATTCCGACCGAGTCGCGCTACCCGTACGTTGCCCGCGTTGCGACGATCCAGGGTGGTATGTCGATGGACTCCGTTGCATTTGCGGTCAATCGTCTTTGTGGTTCTGCGCAGCAGGCCATCGTCAACTCCGCGCAGGCGATCATGCTCGGCGACGCCGACTACGCGATCGGCGGTGGTGTTGAAGTCATGTCGCGCGGCGCCTACCTGTTGCCGGCGCTGCGTACCGGTGCCCGCATGGGTGACACCAAGGCGATCGACGCCATGGTCGCCGTGCTGACCGACCCGTTCGGCGTCGGCCACATGGGGATTACCGCCGAGAATCTGGCGTCCAAGTGGGGCATCACCCGGGAAGAGCAGGACGCCTTTGCGCTCGAGTCGCAGAATCGTGCGGCTGCAGCCATCGCCGATGGCCGGTTCAAGGGCCAGATCGTCCCGATCTCCTTCGAGACCCGCAAGGGAACCGTCGTGTTCGACACCGACGAGCATCCGCGCGCAACCACCATGGAAGCGCTGGCCAAGATGAAGCCGGCCTTCAAGAAGGACGGTTCGGTTACCGCCGGCAATGCGTCCGGTATCAACGATGCCGCCGCCTTCCTGGTTCTGGCCGATGCGGCCAAGGCTGCCGCCGCCGGTCACAAGCCGATGGCGCGCCTGGTTGGCTACGCGATTGCCGGTGTGCCGAACGAACTGATGGGTGAAGGTCCGATCCCGTCGTCCAAGTTGGCCCTGCAGCGCTCCGGTCTGACGCTCGACAAGATTGATCTGATCGAATCCAACGAAGCCTTTGCTGCCCAGTCGCTGACCGTGGCCAAGGGTCTGGAGCTGGATCCGGCCAAGACCAACCCGAACGGTGGCGCGATTGCGCTCGGCCATCCGGTCGGCGCAACCGGTGGGGTGATCATCACCAAGCTGTTGCACGAACTGCACCGTACCGGTGGCCGTTACGGCATGGCCACCATGTGTATCGGCGGTGGCCAGGGCATCACTACGATCTGGGAACGTATCTGAGTCGCGCCGATAATCAGGTGTGAAAAAGCCGGCGGAGTTCCGCCGGCTTTTTTTGTTGACGCCGCCGTCAGAGCTGGAAGCGTTTGACGGTGTCCAGCATGTTGGCGGCGACGCCGTTGAGGGTGTCGGCCGAGCGTGCGGCTTGCGCCGTGGCGGCGCTGGTTTCCTCCGCGTGCGTCGCGATCTCCTCGATTCGTTTGGCGACTTCGGCGGAGGCGGAGGATTGCTCCCGCAGCGCGGTATCGACCTCGCCGATAATCTCGGCAACCCGGCGCGCGATGTCCTGGAGAGCGGCGATGGTCTCGCCAGCGTGTTTTGCGTGCTCGACGCTGTTGCCGACGGCGCTCACGCCCTCGTCGATGCCTGCGACCACCTGCCGGGTCGAGTCCTGGATCGAGGCCACCATGCCGGTGATCTCGCTCGTGGAATGCGCAGTGCGCTCGGACAGTTTGCGGACCTCGTCCGCTACGACGGCAAAGCCGCGTCCATGTTCGCCTGCCCGCGCTGCCTCGATGGCCGCATTGAGTGCGAGCAGGTTGGTCTGCTCGGCGATTTCCTTGATCACCTGGACGATGTTCGAGATTTTCTGTGACTCGGACTCGAGCCCCGTGATGCGTTCCGACGCCGCGCTGACCACCTTGGAAACGCGGTGGATCTCCTCGATCAGCCTGTTGATCGTTTCACGTCCCTCGCGGGCCTGCCGGTCGGAGTCCTGAGCGAGGCGGCTGGCGTCTCCGGTGCTATCCGAGACGTGCGTGATCGACACGGTGAGCTCCTCGACGTTCGCTGCAATGGCCGAGGCGGCGGAACTCTGGACGGTGACACTGCGCTCCATCTGGCTGACACCGTCGCCGAGTTGACGGGCAGCCGCGGAAAGTTCACTCGCGTTGTCGCTTGTCTTGCGCAGGGTGTCCTGCAAGGCCGCTTGCATTTCTCCCATGGCCTTGACCAGTTGGCCGATTTCGTCGCGTGACTGCGGCGGCAGCGGGCTGCGCAGGTCACCTCCGGCGATGCGTCGCGCGGCACCGACGACCTGAGTGAGCTGCAGGCCCATGCGGCGTGCCATCAGCCAGCTGGTAAGCATCGCGATCAGAATGCCGAATACCAATGCGCCGAAGCCGTATAGTCTGGCCAGACGTATCTGTTCGTCGACATGCCGGGCATCCACAGCGGCACCATCGACGTTCAATTTGGTCAGGCTGGCGAGGGCGTCGCGCAGTTGGTCAGCGCTCTTCACCCACTCGCTACGTCGCAGCGCTTGGGCGCCTTCCTCGTCACCGCCTTGCTGCAATTGCACGGCCTTGTCTACGCTGGCCTTGTAGGCGGCGGCGTACTGCGCGATCTGGTCGATGAGCTGTCTTTCTTCCGGCGAGGTTACCAGCGGGCGGTACTCGTCGATGGAGGCGACCACGCTCTTGTTGAGCGATTCCAGTGATGCGGCGAGTTTGGCGCGTTCGTCGGTGCCGCCGGGCAGCATGTATTCCAGGCTGCGAACGCGGAAGCGCAGACGCTCACGGCTCATCTTTTCGATCTGGACGAGCGAGGGCAGCCAGTTCTTGGAGATTCGCTCAGCATCGGCGGCAATCCTGTCGATCTGCCACAGGCAGACAATGATGGCGAGAATGAAAACGCCACCCGAAACCAGGAAATTGACGATGAGCTTGCCTCGCAGGCCGAGGTTGTCGAACCATTGCATGCCTTTCTCCCCTTTGCTGTCGAACATGTGCCGCCTGCCGCTGTGGTGTCAGCGGGTGGTGGTCTTACCACTTCGCTAACGGCACTGGAGCCGTGGGGCTTGAGCGCAATATTCGATGGCGCCTGCCGGACGGGTCAGACGGCCTTGTCGTCGTCCGCTGCCGTGGCCGGATCTGGCGCCAGCTTTATCGAGGCTGAGTTGATGCAGTAGCGTAAGCCGGTCGGCTGGGGGCCGTCTTCGAACACGTGGCCGAGATGTGCGCCGCAATCGTGGCAGAGCACTTCGGTGCGATGCATGAAGTGGCTGAAGTCTTCTGCCGTTTCGACCTTGTCAGGCTCGGCCGCAGTCCAGAAACTCGGCCAGCCGCAGCCGGCGTCGAACTTGTGTTCGGAGCGAAAGAGCGGGGCGCCACAACATACGCAGTTGTAGGCGCCCTTGGTCCAGGTGTTCCAGTATTCGCCGGTAAAGGCGCGTTCGGTGCCTTTTTCGCGCGTGACGTGATACTGCGTGGGGGTGAGTTCGGCACGCCATGCGGATTCGGGCTTCTCGATCTTGCGGCTCATGGTCTGCTTCTCCGTGTGGTCGCGCCGACCTGTCGTCGATCAGTGCAGGTGGCGTGGCATCTGGTCGGCCTGTTCTGCAGGCATTTCGGCATGGACGACCTCGCCTTCCGGCGAGGGGTAGAGCGGGGCGCCGCAGTCGTCGCAGTATTCGAGCGGAAAGCGGTGTTCGAGCACAAGAATGTCGTTGACGCCACACTCCCGCAACACGCTTTCGATCTGCGCAACGCCCTCGCCGTTCTCGTCCTCGACGCCGAGCAGCGGCCAGACGACGCCGTGTACCACCTCTTCGCGACCGCGCAGGGTGATGCCGATCCGGTATTCCTCGAGCTGGTTCTCCCAGAACGGGGCGATCACTGCGCGCAGATTGGAGGCGGGCGCGTCGAGCGAGGTTCCGAGGAAGGCCACCGAAGCCCGCACCGCATAGGGTCGGCTCGCCTTGTCTGCGGCACGGCTGGCGGCGAAATAGGCCTCGGGCAGCACCACTTCGATGGCACAACCCGGCAGCAGCGGCGCAAGACTGGCACCGCCCTGGGCCCGCCACTGCGCCAGTGCCTGATCGCGGCTGCTGTCCCGTTCCTGCCAGCGGAACAAGGCCTGGCCGCGGGGGACTGCGACGGCAGCCAGCAGATAGCGCGTATCCGACAGGAATTGTGCGGTTTCGGGCATGCCGTCGGTTTCGATGTGAACGTCGTGGTTGTCCAGCGCCGCTGCGCCCAGGGTGCTGGCGAATTCGGCGGTGGCGCAATAGCCCTGCGGCAGTTGATCCGGACTGAACAGGAAATCGGCAAGGGCCAGGCGGGCGCCGTCGGCAAGCACGTGCGCCTGCAAGTGGACGCGAAGGTTCGCGAGGGCGGCTGGCGGAATGGTCGTTGCGGAGATGCGGTATCTCGACCAGGCGAGGACCGGTGCGGCGATCAGCAGGATGTCGTGATCGGCTGAGAGGCGAGCGACGGATTCGGCGCGCGATTCGATGAAATCGGCGAGTTCGTCGTAGCCGGCGGCATCTGCGCTGAAAAGATGGTCGAGCGCTGCATTGAGGACTTCCTCGTCGTGCTGCTCGAGTTGCTCGTCGATACTGGCGGCGAGCCCCAGCTCCCAGTGGCGGTCTTCGGCGCGGGAGCCCGACTGTGCAAGGCCGCTTGCCAGCCAGATGAGCTTTTCAGCGTTGCGGCCGAGGCCGCCACGGCGCTTGATGCGCGTTCTTTTCATTGTGTGTCCTGTTTGGGATGCATGGTGTCCGTCGATGCAGGGCACCGCGGGAGGCCAGCTTCATTCTAGCAGTCGGTTTCAATAGCCCGGACGATTGAGGCGAACCGACTGGAGGATGGTGGCGGAGATCTCTTCGATCGACTTGGTGGTCGAATCCAGCCAGCGGATGTTCTCCCGCCGCATCAGCTTCTGTGCAGCGTCGATTTCGTACTGGCAGTTGTCGAGCGAGGCGTAGCGGCTGTTGGGGCGACGTTCCTGCCGGATCTGCGACAGACGTTCCGGTGCGATGGTGAGGCCGAAAAGTTTGTTGCGATAGTTGTGCAACTCGCCGGGTAGCTTGTTGCGTTCGAAGTCTTCGGGAATCAGCGGGTAGTTGGCGGCCTTCACGCCGAACTGCATGGCGAGGTAGAGGCTGGTGGGTGTCTTGCCCGAACGCGAAACGCCCACGAGTATGACGTCGGCTTCCGCGAGTTCGCCATCCGAAGAGATGCCATCGTCGTGCGCCATGGCGAAGTTGATCGCCTCGATGCGGTTCTTGTAGTCGGTGCTGTCGGCGATGCCGTGGAAACGGCCGACCGTGTGGGTCGAGCGCTGGCCGAGTTCGGTTTCGAGCGGACCGATGAAACGGTCGAAGAGGTCGAGAAAGAGCGCGTCCGCCTTGTGCAGGGCCTCTACCGTGTCCGGGCTGACAAGGGTGCTGAAGACAATGGGGCGCACGCCATCGTTGCGCGCCGCTTCGCGGATCTGGTTGGCGCAGTCGATGGCCTTGTCGAGATCGTCGATGAAGGGAGCCCGCACCTGGCGGATGCGGGCATCCGGGAACTGCGCGAGCAGGCTGTGGCCCAGGGTTTCGGCGGTAATGCCGGTGCCATCGGAAATGAAGAAGACTGTGCGGATCGGCGGGGTGCTCATCGTGTTTCGCTGGGCTGGCTGAAGGGTGTTGGACGGGCCGTTTGCTTGCGTCCCGTTACACAGCGGACCGGGTATTGGGGCAAACCCTGCCGTGCAGCGCAGCACCAATTCTCGGTAAAATCACATTTTGCTTTTTCTTTGTTCATTCCGGAAGGCCATCCATGACCCGCTATGTCATCCCCTTCACCGAGTTGCGCATGACCGACGTCGACCAGGTCGGCGGCAAGAATGCCTCGCTCGGCGAAATGATCAGCCAGTTGCCCTCGAGTGTGCGCGTGCCGGGCGGCTTCGCCACCACCGCGGCAGCCTATCGCGAGTTCCTCGCCCACGGCGGGCTGGCCGACCGGATCAATGCCGCGCTTGACGCACTCAACGTCGACGACGTCGATGCCCTGGTCAAGACTGGTGCGCAGATCCGCCAGTGGATCGTCGACACGCCGTTCCCGAGCGCACTCGAAGCCGAGATCAAGACTGCCTACGACAAGATCACGGCCGAAGGCGAGGGCAGCTTCGCTGTGCGCTCGTCGGCAACCGCCGAAGACCTTCCGGACGCCTCCTTCGCCGGTCAACAGGAAACCTTCCTCAACATCCACGGTTACGAGAACATCCTTCACGCGATGAAGGAAGTGTTCGCGTCGCTCTACAACGACCGTGCCATCGCCTACCGGGTTCACAAGAACTTTTCCCACGCCGAAGTGGCGCTGTCCGCCGGCGTGCAGCGCATGGTGCGCTCGGATACCGGCGCCTCGGGTGTGATGTTCACCATCGACACCGAATCCGGCTTCAACGACGTGGTGTTCATCACCGCGTCCTTCGGCCTGGGCGAAACCGTGGTGCAGGGTGCGGTGAACCCCGACGAATTCTATGTGCACAAGCCTACGCTGGCGCTCGGCAAGCCGGCGGTGATCCGTCGCAACCTCGGCTCCAAGCTGATCAAGATGGTCTTCGCAGACAAAGCCGTGGCCGGCAAGTCGGTGCGTACCGTCGATGTGCCGGAGTCCGACCGCAACCGTTTCTCGCTGACCGACGAGGACGTGCTCGAACTCGCCCGCTACGCGGTGATCATCGAGAAGCACTACGGCCGGCCGATGGACATCGAGTGGGGCAAGGACGGCCAGGACGGCAAGCTCTACATCCTGCAGGCGCGCCCGGAAACCGTTAAGAGCCAGTCCTCCGGCCTGGTGATGGAAAAGTACCGCCTCAAGCAGTACGGCAAGGCGCTGACCCACGGCCGCGCCATCGGCCAGAAGATCGGCGCCGGCACCGTGCGCGTGGTCAAGGACGCTTCCGAGATGAACCGCGTCCAGGCTGGAGACATCCTCGTCACCGACATGACCGACCCGAACTGGGAGCCGGTGATGAAGCGTGCCAGCGCCATCGTCACCAATCGCGGTGGCCGGACCTGCCACGCGGCGATCATCGCGCGTGAGCTCGGCATCCCGGCCATCGTCGGTTGCGGCAACGCCACCGAGGTGCTGGAAGAGGGCGATTCCGTCACGGTGTCCTGCGCCGAAGGCGACACCGGCTATGTGTATCGCGGCAAGCTGGAATTCGAAGTGATCACCACCGACATGGGCAATCTGCCCGAGATCCCGGTGAAGATCATGATGAACGTCGGCAATCCGGAACTCGCCTTCGAGTTCGCGCAGATTCCGAACGGCGGCGTCGGTCTGGCGCGCCTCGAGTTCGTCATCAACAACATGATCGGCATCCACCCGAAGGCGATCCTCGAACTCTCGCAAGTGCCCGCCAGCCTGCGCGACGAGATCATGCGCCGTTCGCGCGGTTACGCGACGCCGAAGCAGTTCTTCATCGAGAAGCTGGCGGAAGGTGTGGCGACGATTGCCGCGGCCTTCTACCCGAAGCCCGTGATCGTCCGCATGTCCGACTTCAAGTCGAACGAGTACCGCAAGCTGCTTGGTGGCGACATCTACGAGCCGGAAGAAGAAAACCCGATGCTCGGCTTCCGTGGCGCCTCGCGCTACATCGCTCACAGCTTCCGCGACTGTTTCGAGCTGGAATGCGCGGCGATGAAGAAGGTCCGCAACGAGCTTGGTCTGACCAACGTGCAGATCATGATCCCGTTCGTGCGCAACGTCGAAGAAGCTGCTGGCGTTGTCGACCTGCTTTCCGAGCATGGTCTCAAGCGTGGCGTGAACGATCTCAAGCTCATCATGATGTGCGAGATCCCATCCAACGCATTGCTGGCCGACAAGTTCCTGGAGCACTTCGATGGCTTCTCCATCGGCTCCAACGACCTGACGCAGCTGACGCTCGGTCTCGACCGCGATTCGGGTCTGGTGGCGCACGCTTTCGACGAGCGCGATCCGGCTGTCAAGCAACTGCTGTCGATGGCGATCAGCACGGCGAACAGGTTGGGCAAGTATGTCGGCATCTGCGGCCAGGGGCCGTCGGACCACGCGGATTTTGCCGAATGGCTGATGGATGAAGGCATCCAGACCATTTCGCTGAACCCCGACACGGTGGTCGACACCTGGCTGAAGCTCGCTTCGCACAGCAAGAAATAAGTCCCGATTCTTGGCAAAGAACGGCGGCCGCGTGCCGCCGTTTTTTTTGGGGCGCGCGCGGGCCCCGGGGGAGCTTGCTCGAAGTGGGCACGATGGTGTTACACTCGCCGAGCTTTGTGTTTGACCAAATGAAACCGGCAGCGCTGGTTCTTGGTCGGCTTCCCGAATTCTGTCGATCTGTCTGCAAGCCTGGTTCCAGGACGACAATCGAACCAACCGGAGGAACAGGATGGCACTGGTCATTCTTTCCGCCGGGACGATGACCCAATCCAGGGTACGTACCCTCAGCCTCAGGGCGACGATTGTCTTCGTCTCGGTATTTCTGCTTGTGGTCGCGGCTGGCGCTTTTGCGCTTGGCGTCGGCGTGGGGCGGAGCGTGTCCGAGCCGGTGCCCGAGGTGGCCCGGGTGCAGTTCGACCAGCCCGAAGGCAAGGTTCTGATCGATCGCGTCGGGGAAATCTCCGGCCGCCTGGTCCGGCTGGAAAGCGAGGCAGTGACGCTTGCGCAGCGTATAGGCTTGTTGAAGGATTTCGAAGCACGCCAGGCAACGCCACTGCGGGAGCCTGTCCGCAAGACCTTCGAGGGCATGCGCCCGGCCACGCCGGCAGGCGGCCCGATGATTCCGCCGCGTTTGGCGATGAATCCGGGGGAGGCGGAGGTTGCGGATGACCACGGTACCGGGCTCACTGCGCTCGAGCGCGATCTTCAACGCCTGGATGCCACGCTCCTGGCGATCGAGCGCGCAACCGACGAACGCAATCTCGAGTTCATGACCTATCCGAGTCGCACGCCGGTGCCGGGCGTGGCGCGCAACTCCGGTTTCGGCAATCGTGCCGACCCGTTCAACCGTGCTGCGGCCTTTCACAGCGGTCTGGATTTTCCGGCACCGACCGGCACTCCCATCGTGGCCAGCGCAGGCGGCCGTGTGATTTACGCGGGTTACCGTGCCGAGTACGGCTACACGGTCGAGATCGATCACGGTAACGGATTGGTGACGCGCTACGCCCATTGCTCCCGTCTGATGGTCAAGCTCGGCGAAGTCGTATCGCCCGGGCAACGCATTGCGGCGATCGGCAGCACCGGTCGCTCGACCGGCCCCCACCTGCACTTTGAGGTGTTGAAGGACGGCCGCTATTCCGACCCCGAACTGTATCTCGCCAGTTCCTGACTTGATGCGTTTCTTCCGGCGATCGCCAACCCGTTCGCTGACCGGCGCCCGTCTTGAGCTCGCATCCGGCCAGCGTCACCGCCGGACCGCATTGCTGGCTGTCGGCCTGCTGCTGGCCGCAGCGCTGCTCGCTGGCGGCCTGCGTTACTTCGAAAGCCATTTCTCGCCGGCCCGCCGCGCTGCCGAACTCGAACGCGAGAATGCCGCCTTGCGGGCCGCGGTGGACCGTGACCGGCTCGCGCTTGAGATGGAGAAGGCGACAAGGCTGGAACTGGAGAAGCAGCTTGGCGAACTGAACGACAAGCTGAAGGCCTTGCAGGCGGAGCTTGTTTTCTACAAATCTCAAGGCCAGGCACGGCCCTGAGCCAGCTTCCTTCCGGGCTGTGCGGTTTGCGGCTCATCCAGAACAAGGAGTGTTCACCATGTTTCGCAAGAAGCAGGGCAAATCCATCGAGATCACCAAACTCTCAAGCCTGATCGCGGACAACGTCCATATCGTCGGCGACGTGGTGTTTTCCGGTGGTCTGCGCGTTGACGGTCATATCGAGGGCAACGTCATCAGCAAGGAAGGTGCCCGGGGGCTGCTGGTCGTCAGCGAGAAGGGCAGCATCAAGGGCAAGGTGGTGAGCTACGACGCGGTGGTGAATGGCAGTATCAGCGGCGAGCTCACCGTACAGCATTTTCTCGAGCTGCAATCCAAGGCGCGGCTGTCGGGCAGCATCAGCTATCGACAACTGCAGATGGAGTGCGGCGCGACGATGGAAGGCCAGTTGCACAGGCTCGATGAGACGAGCCACGAAGCCAAGGTAGTCGACATCGGCGCATCCCAACACGTCGCGGCCTGATCAGGCCGCAGGAGCGCATTAGCGGGGCGTCATGTTCCGCTTGCACCTCGTCCTCGTTTGACAGGCGGCCTTGTCCGGCCGATGTCAGGCGCCCGGCGGGTCGTCCTCCAGCCAGCCCAGCTTCACGAACAGGCGCCAGGCTAGCCACGCGCCGAACCAGGTCGCGTAGAAGCTGAAGACGATGTCGCTCAGAAAGTGCCCCCCCTGGGTGACGCGGCCCAGGCCGAAGACCGTGCCGACGACGAGGCCGATCAGTGTCCAACGGCGACGTGCGAGCGCTCCGCCGAGAAAGCCCAGGCTTACCAGATAGAACCCTGCCGAGGCATGACCACTGACGAAGGAGCAATTGCCTTCACACTGGTCGGATGGGACGAGGGCTGGCGTGAAAGTGCTGGCGCCTCCAAACACCTCGACCTTGGCCGGGCGGGCCCGACCCCAGTAATCCTTCAGCAGTACATCGACCAGCAGACCGGGGCCGAGTGCAAGGGCGGCGATCAGGAAACCGACCTGAATGCGCCGCCGCCGGCCGTGTGCCCCCCGCTGAAAGCTGTAGGCGAACAGCGCGATGAACAGGCCCAGGATGGTCGCCTTGGACATCAGTGGCACCCCCCGGTAGATCGCGAGCACGAGCGGATGCTGTTCGCCGATGAAACCATGGCTCGCGTTGTAGAAGCTGGCGCTGACCGCGATGTCGATCTGCGGCCACAGGCTGAAGACGATGCCGCAGATGACCATGCTGACGAATACCGTGAGTGTCAGCCGGCTGATGGGGCGTTCGGTCGCAGGTGGCAGATCGGCGATGGGCTTGTCGGTGTTCAAGGGAGGCAGGTCATCAGGTTGGGGGCAAACGGCGGATCAAGGCGACGCCGCCTTTGCGGAAGAGAACGTCGTAACCGCTGTCTGGGATACGGTCGACGCGGGTCAGCGCGATTTCTCCCACTGCCGGTTCGCGTGAAGGCGTGACCGCCTGTCGATACACGCTGAAGCTAGGGGCGTCCAGTCGCCAGACGACTACCGTCGCATCGTACTTGCGTGCCTCGGCTGCAGCGAGCTTGATTGGTCCTTGGAGCACGGCGCCGACCCAGGGGACGACGGTGGTCGTCAGCACGACAACCTGGAGGACCGCTGCGATGGATAGCTGCTTCCAGGCCGGTAGGGTCGTGCGCAGCGCGATCAGCAGCCATCCGGCGAGGGCAGCGATGGTGACTGCGTAATAAGGCCAGCCTGCTTCGCCGAGCGCTTCGCCGAGCTGGGCACGGTAGTAGGCGTTGCCTGCATCGCCCAGCGACAGCTGATGAAAGATGAAAGGCAGTACCACGAAGCAGGCCAGCAGCAGCGTGGGTGGGGCGAGGTGCAGCCATTTCCGCCGCAGGAGATCGCGATGGCAGGCGAGCATCAGGAAGAGTGGCGTCGAACCGTACAGCACGTAGTGCGGTAGCTTGGTCCCGGAAATCGAGAAGAAGACGACGACAAAACCCGCCCAGATCCACAGGAAGCGTCGCACGCCGGTCGCGGCGTCGCTGCGGATCTGGCGCAGCGAGGCCAGCAGCGGCGACGTCCAGGGCAGCATCAGCAGCGGTACCGCGAAGATGTAATAGAACAGGCTGCCTGCGTGGCCTTCCAGTGTGCCGGTGAAGCGTTCGACGTTGTGCTTCAGGATGAAGCCGTCGATGAACTTCTGGCCGTGGATCGCCAGGGCGGCGGTGTACCAGGGCACGACCAGCGCGGCGAGGATGATCCAGCCTATCGGATCGAACACCGAGCGCAGCCAGCGGCGCCATTCCAGCCGGCTGGCGCAGTACAGGAAGCTCACCGCGCCGGGAACGATCAAGGCGATCGGCCCCTTGGTGAGCACGCCCAGGCCGATCCACACATAGCTGCGCAACAGCGGGGCGCGCTGCCCGCTCTCCAGGTGACGCCAGGCGTCGAACAGGGCCAGCGCGAGCAGCATGTTGAGGAGGGCGTCGGCGGTGGCCGCGCGACCGATGGCGAAGGGGCCGAGTGCGGTTGCAGCGACGGTGAGGGCCGCGATCGCGGTGTCGGCACCGAAGCGTTCGCGGGCAAACTGCCAGGTCGCATAGCTCCACACTGCAGCCGCCACGGCCGACGGCAGACGGAAGGCCCATTCGTTGGCGCCGAAGATCAGGAAGCCGATCGCCTGCAACCAATAGACGAGAATCGGCTTGTCGAAGCGGTGCTCGCCGTTGAGATAGGTGGACAGGAAATCGCCGCGCTCGAACATCTCCCGCGTCGCCTCGGAGAAGGCGCCTTCATCCACGTCGAAGAGCGGAAAGGCGCCAAGGCAGAGGAAGAAGCTCAGCAGCGGCAGCAGCAGGGCGAGAAGGTCGAGCGCCTGCTTGCGTTGCATCGGACCGTTCATCTTGCGCCCGCGCGGTACCAGCCGTCGTCACGGGCAAGCTCGCCGGCCGGGCGGGCGAGATAGGCGCGGGTGGAGCCGGATTCGTAATAGACGCGCGCGAGCAGTTCGGCGAGCACGCCGGAAGTCACCATCTGAATGCCGGCGATGACCATGAAGAAGCCGCCGAAGAGCAAGGGCCGAGTGCCGATGGATTCGTCGAAGATGAGCTTGACGCCTGCCAGGTAGGTGAGGATGAGCATGCCTATGGTGCCGAGGCCGATGCCGATGCCACCGAAGAAGTGCCCCGGACGGGTGCGGTAGCGCATGAAGAAGTAGACGAAGATGAGGTCGAGGACGACACGGAAGGTGCGCGAGATGCCGTACTTCGACTGGCCGAACACGCGGGCGTGGTGGGTGACCACTTCCTGGGCGATGCGCCGTGGCGTGGTCACGGTGGCGAGCCAGGCCGGGATGAAGCGGTGCATCTCGCCGTACAGCCGGACGCTCTTGATTGCGCTGGCGCGGAAGACCTTGAGGCTGCAGCCGTAGTCGCGCAGATGAACGCCGGTCATGCGGGCGATCAGGCGATTGGCGATGCGCGACGGGATCTTGCGCAGCAAGAGGCCATCCTGCCTGTTCTTGCGCCAGCCGGCGACCAGGTCGAGGTCCTCGGTGAGCA
The DNA here is from genome assembly GCF_006496635.1 of Azoarcus sp. DD4. NCBI lineage: Bacteria > Pseudomonadati > Pseudomonadota > Betaproteobacteria > Rhodocyclales > Zoogloeaceae > Azoarcus > Azoarcus sp. DD4. The sequence goes on along the minus strand of NZ_CP022958.1, from coordinate 2,984,075 downwards.
GGCGGTTGACCATGCGCGGGATGTCGATCGGATCGTTCTGAAGATCGCCGTCCATGGTCACGATCACGCTGCCGCGGGCCGCGTCCAGGCCGGCCTGCATTGCGGCGGTCTGCTTGAAGTTGCGCACGAGCTCGACGATGCGGACATGGGGGCCGAACAATTTGGCGCAACGTGACAGTTCCGCCGGGGTGGCGTCGGAGCTGCCGTCGTCCACCAGCACCACCTCCCACGGCCAGGGGTAGGGGCCGAGGGCGAGGTGAATGCGGTCGAGCAGGGGTTCGACGTTCTCGGCCTCGTTGTACATCGGCACCACGACGGAAAGCGTGTGCTCGGGCAAACCTTCGGGAATTTGCGGTTCGGCGGCGGGCAGGGGCGATTTGCTCATCGAGATCGAGGCTCTTTCAAAGGGAAGTATTCGGGTGGCGGCCGTCGGTGGTCGGCCCCGCATTCGGGAACAGACTTGCGATGGCGCCGGCGGTGACCGCGCAGGCAATCACGAAAAGATGGAGTGCTAGCGCGGCGCGAAGACCAGCGGCGATGTCGATGCCGGCCGGCAGCAGTGCGGCGGCGGCTCCGGCTTCGTAGGTGCCGAAACCTGCTACGCCCTGGATCGGCAGAATTGCCGCGAGTTCCGCCCCGAGGGCGCCGCTGGCACCCACCGCAAGCGGGGCGGCGAGCAGCGCACCGAGCAGCCAGGCCTGGGCTGCGAGCTTCACCATCCAGTTCGTCACGGTCCACAGCCAGCCGTAGCGTGCGTGTGCGGCGGATTCGGCGAAGGCGTCCCGCAACTTGGCAAGCTTGCCGGTGAAGGCGCCGCGCTCGTTCCAGTTGTGCGGACGACGCGCCCAGCGCGGCAGAAACCAGGCTGCGGCGATCAGGCAGAGGATGCCGCCTGCACGCAGCGGGAGGGGCAATCCGGGCCATATCAGTGCGGCCACGATGGCGACGACGAAGGCATCCTGCAGACGAAACCAGAACAGCGATGCGATCGCACGGGGCAGGGGGGTGCCGAAGGTGCGCCCGAGCAGCATCGGAAAGGCCGCCTCGCCGCCCCTAAAGGGCACCACGTTCACCATTGCGTTATGGATCAGCACGATGCGCAGGCAGGCGCCGAAGCGTCCGTGGGCGCTGCCGCGAAATTCGTCGTACACCCGCAGCGCGCGCAACAGGTAGCTGGCGGCGAAGCCGGTCGCGGCGATCGCGACGGCTTGAGGGTCCAGGCGGCCAATGGTCTCGCCCAGCTCGCGCCAGCGCCCGTCGGCGGCCAGCCAGGCCAGCAGCCCAAGGCTGAGGAGAACGGCAAGCAGACGCTTGAGCTTCACGGGGCGCTCCGGCCCTTGAGGCGCAGGAGGGCATGCGCCGCGCCAAGAAGGCCGCATGCGACCAGCAGGTACTGCGCCCACAGGCCTTCTGGATAGCCGACGTCTTCGAAGGCGAAGGCGACGGCTATCAGGGTGAGGATCATGGCCATCGTCCGCACACCGCGGGCGCGCTCCCAGAAGCGCCAGCGCGTGGCGAGCGCGGTGCCGATCGCGCCGCATAGCCAGCCGCCGGCGGCACCGGTGAAGATGTCCAGTGGCCAATGGGCGCCGACGGCGATGCGCGAGAACGAGACGAGGGCTGCTGCTGCCAGCACGAGCAGTGCCGGCCAGCTGCGACCGCTGCGCAGACTGTAGAGCGCGACGACACCGGCGACGACGAAGGCAGTCGTCGAATGCCCCGAGGGGAAGGAGTCGGTTCGCAGGGCCAGGCCGACGACGGTGAAGCTGTCCGGATCGAGCACCGCGGCCGGGCGAGGTTCCGCATAGGTGTATTTCAGGCCTTGTGCAAAGACGCCGGCAAAGGGCGCCGCCAATAGCGTAGCGGCGACCCAGTGTGGTTTTCTCGCCAGCGCCAGCGCGATCAGGCAGAAGGCGCCCAGGGTGGCGCCGAAGTTGGTGATACCGGCCCACAGCGTCGGGGGCAGCCAGCGGCTGGCTGCGGCGTTCCATGTCAGGAAAAGGCCGGTATTGAGGTCTTGCGCCGCGATCAGCCCGGCCATCAGCGCACACACGAGGGCCGGAACCACGATCCAGGGAAGGATGAGGCGGTGGTCGGAGCGGCTGGCGGAGGAATCCGGGGGCAGGGGCATGGGCGAAGCCGGGAAAAAAGCGCGCTATTTTAGCCGATAGGCGTGCTGTTCTGCCTCCTTGCGCATTTCCGCTTCGTCGGCCCGTGGCGCGGGCAGCGCCGTCGTCCGGCTTGGGTGCCGGAAACGGTCAGTGGCTCGGGTATAATCGCCGGTCTTTGTAGCAGCCGGTTGCGCCATGCGTACCGAGCAATGCCCGCATACGTTCTCCACGCTCCTGACTCCATCGAAATGACCCAAATTCTCAAGCTGCGGGGCACGCCCGCTTTGTCCGCTTCCCGTCTGGAACGTCTTTCCCGAGCCGTCGGGGCTGCGTTGCCGAAGCTGCGCGGGCTTGCGGCCGAACACTGGTATTTCGTGGAATTGCGTGCCCCGCTCGGCCAGGATGAGCTCGATCGCCTGATCGATCTGCTCGATGCACGTCCGGTCAGTGCCGAAGCGCCGGCCGGCCATGCGCTGCTGGCAGTGCCGCGCCTGGGAACGATCTCACCCTGGTCGTCCAAGGCCTCCGATATCGCCAGCCAGTGCGGCTTCGACAAGATCGTCCGGATCGAGCGCGGCACCTGCTATTCGCTGGATATCAAGGCGCTGGACGAGAAGCAACGCGCCGCGGTGCTGCCGCTGCTGCACGACCGCATGACAGAGTCGGTGCTGGCCACGACGGACGAGGCCGAGGCGCTGTTCCATCACTACGAGCCGCAGCCGCTTACCACAGTGGATGTGGTCGGCGGCGGCCGCGCCGCGCTCGAAGCCGCCAACGGCGAGCTCGGCCTCGCGCTGTCTGACGACGAGATCGACTACCTGGTCGACAACTTCACCCGCATCGGCCGCAACCCGACCGACGTCGAGCTGATGATGTTCGCCCAGGCCAACTCCGAGCACTGCCGCCACAAGATCTTCAACGCCGACTGGGTGATCGACGCCCGGCCGATGGAGAAGAGCCTGTTCGGCATGATCAAGGACACCCACAAGGCTCACCCCGAAGGCACGGTGGTGGCCTACTCGGACAACGCCTCGGTGATCGAGGGTGCGGTCATCGACCGCCTGTACCCGGACGCCGACGGCGCCTTCCGCTATCACAACGAGGAAACCCACATCCTCGCCAAGGTGGAAACCCACAACCACCCGACCGCGATCTCGCCCTTCCCGGGCGCCTCCACCGGCGCCGGCGGCGAGATCCGCGACGAAGGCGCCACCGGCCGCGGTTCCCGTCCCAAGGCGGGCCTCGCGGGCTTCTCGGTGTCCAACCTCAACATCCCGGACTTCGTCCAGCCCTGGGAACAGCCCTACGGCAAGCCGGAGCGCATCGCCTCGGCGCTCGACATCATGATCGAAGGCCCGCTCGGCGCCGCAGCTTTCAACAACGAATTCGGCCGTCCCAACCTCGCAGGCTATTTCCGCACCTTCGAGCAGGCGGTCGAAGGCGAGGTGCGCGGCTACCACAAGCCCATCATGATCGCCGGCGGCCTCGGCAACATCCAGGCGCAGCAGTCGATGAAGCCGCAGTTCCCCGCCGGCACGCTGCTGATCCAGCTCGGCGGCCCGGGCATGCTGATTGGCCTGGGCGGCGGTGCCGCCTCGTCGATGGCCACCGGCACCAACACCGCCGACCTCGACTTCGCCTCGGTGCAGCGCGGCAATCCGGAAATCGAGCGCCGTTGCCAGGAGGTCATCGACGCCTGCTGGCAGCGCGGCGACGCCAACCCGATCATCGCCATCCACGACGTCGGCGCCGGCGGCCTCTCCAACGCGATGCCGGAGCTCGCCGACCACGCCGGTCTGGGCGCGAAGTTCGAGCTGCGCGAAGTGCACATCGAAGAGCCGGGCATGAGCCCGCGCGAAATCTGGAGCAACGAATCGCAGGAGCGCTACGTGCTGGCGATCTCGCCGGACGATCTCGAAGTCTTCCGCGCCATCTGCGAACGTGAGCGCTGCCCGTTCGCGGTGCTCGGCACTGCCACCGATGACGGCCACCTCACCGTCACCGACCGCCATTTCGACAACAAGCCAGTCGACATGGACATGCAGGTGCTGCTCGGCAAGCCGCCGAAGATGACCCGCAACGTATCGCGCCGCGCCGTCTTCCTGCCGCCCTTCGACGTCGCCGGGCTGGACCTGAAGGACGCTGCTTTCCGCGTGCTGCGCAACCCGACGGTGGCGAGCAAGAGCTTCCTCATCACCATCGGCGACCGCTCGGTCGGTGGCCTCACCGCCCGCGACCAGATGGTCGGCCCGTGGCAGATGCCGGTCGCCGACGTCGCCGTCACCGCGATGAGCTTCCACGGCTACCGCGGCGAAGCCTTCGCCATGGGCGAGCGCACCACGGTGGCTTGTCTCGATGCGCCGGCTTCCGGTCGCATGGCAATCGGCGAGGCGATCACCAACATCGCCGCCGCCGACATTCCGAACCTCGGTGACGTCAAGCTTTCCGCCAACTGGATGGCCGCCGCCGGCCACCGTGGCGAGGACGCCAAGCTGTTCGACACCGTCAAGGCGGTGTCGGAGTTCTGCATCAGCGCCGGCCTGTCGATCCCGGTAGGCAAGGATTCGCTGTCGATGCGCACCGCCTGGCAGGACGAGGGTGAGAACAAGCAGGTGGTGGCGCCGCTGTCGCTGATCGCCACCGCCTTTGCGCCGGTGGAAGACATCCGCAACACGCTGACACCGCAGCTGCAGTTCCCCGAAGGCGAGGAAACCGAGCTGCTGCTGCTCGACCTCGGTAACGACCGCAACCGCATCGGCGGTTCGGTGCTGGCCCAGGTGTACAACTCGGTCGGCGAACACGCGCCGGACGTCGATCCCGCCCAGCTCGCGACCTTCTTCAAGGTGGTGCAGCGTCTGCGCCGCGAAGGCCTGATCCTGGCCTACCACGACCGCTCCGACGGCGGCCTGTTCGCCACCGTGTGCGAAATGGCTTTCGCCTCCAAGTGCGGCCTGTCGCTGGTGCTCGATACCGTCTGCTACGACGTCTTCATGAACGACGTCGACGGCCTGGAAAAGAAGCCTGACACGCTCAAAGGCCGCTTCGACGACCGCCTGGTCGGTGGCCTGTTCGCCGAAGAACTGGGTGCGGTGGTGCAGATCCGCCGTGCCGATCGCGCGAAGATCACCGAGATCCTGCGCGCCGAGAAGCTCAACTACCACTTCATCGGCGAGCCCAACGACAAGGACGAGCTCCGCTTCTGGCGCAGCGCCAAGCTGGTGCTGAGCGCCACCCGGACCGAGCTGCTGCAGGCCTGGTCGGAAACCAGTCACCGCATCGCGCTGCTGCGCGACGATGCCGAATCAGTCCAGCAGGAATTCGACGGCCTCGCCGACGCGGCCGATCCCGGCTTGTCGGTCAAGCTCTCCTTCGACGTCACGGAGGACGTCGCCGCGCCCTTCGTCGCCAGCGGCAGCCGGCCCAAGGTCGCGGTGCTGCGCGAGCAGGGTGTCAATTCGCAGTTCGAGATGGCGGCGGCGTTCGAGCGCGCCGGCTTCGAGCCGGTGGACGTGCACATGTCCGACCTGCAGAGCGGCCGCCGCCAGCTGGTCGATTTCCACGGGCTCGCCGCCTGCGGCGGTTTCTCCTACGGCGACGTGCTCGGCGCCGGCCAGGGCTGGGCAAAGTCCATCCTGTTCAATCCGGCGCTGCGCGCGCAGTTCGAAGCCTTCTTCGGCCGCAGCGACACCTTCGCGCTCGGCGTCTGCAACGGTTGCCAGATGATGGCCCACCTCGCGCCCATCATCCCGGGCGCCGAAGCCTGGCCCACCTTCCACCGCAACCGCAGCGAGCAGTTCGAAGCCCGCTTCGTGATGGTGGAAGTTTCGGAGAGCCCGTCCATCCTGTTGCAGGGCATGGCCGGCAGCCGCATGCCCATCGTCGTCAGCCACGGCGAGGGCAGGGCCGTGTTCGCGGCCGAGGCCGACCGCCAGCAGGCGCTGGTCGCGCTGCGCTACATCGACAACCACGGCGCACCGGCCGTCGCCTACCCGAAGAACCCCAACGGTTCGCCGGACGGCGTCACCGGCTTCACCACCGCAGACGGCCGCTTCACCATCATGATGCCGCACCCGGAGCGCACCGCCCGCACGCTGCAGATGTCGTGGGCGCCACAGTGGCTGGTCGAGACCAGCCCGGATGCCTCGCCCTGGCTGCGTATGTTCCGCAACGCGCGCAAGTGGCTGGGCTGAGGAAAATGATGTCGATCAAGGCGGCGATCCTGGCAACCGTTAGAATCGCGCCTTGAGCTGAACCCTGACCCAAGCTACCCGACCACCATGTTCCGAGTCCACGCCCGGCAGCGCTTCACCGCCTGGATCGCCTGTCTGGCGGTCCTGCTGGGTGCATTGATGCCGACGATCGGGCAGGCAACGGTGGTCGCTGGCGACAGTTCGGGGCGCTGGCTGGAAATCTGTACCGCGATGGGACTGGAACGCATCGCGGTGAACGATGGCAGCGACGAGCCGGATGGTTCGCCCGCTGACGCAGACGTGGCGCATTGCCCCTACTGTCTCACCCATGCCGGCAGCTTCGCGCTGCCGCCGGTCGAACTGCCGGCCTTCGCCGTGCTTGGCGGGGCCGATGTCGTGCCCACGCTCTTCTTCCTCGCGCCGCGCCCGCTCTTCGCCTGGGCGAGTTCCCGGTCGCGCGCACCGCCTCCCTCCGCCTGACCCTGCCGCACGTTGCGCTTCCCCGTCCTCGGGACAGGGTAGAGCGCACTGCCGGCTCCTGTCGTTCATAACGATTCGTCGCTGCGGCGCTGCCGCCTGGTGTGCTTCCGCACCCGTCCTGCGCCGACCAAACCGGTCGCGCGGGGCCGCGAGTCGTCACGTGGGATACATCCGTTACGGTCCCGGGCTTCCTGCGAAGCACGAACCGGACGTGGGAAGGGGATGCACATGTTTCGTCAGCCGGAGATCAAGCCGGTGGCTGCCGCGGTGGGTGCCGTGCTCGCAGTCTTGTTTTCGCAATTGGCGGTCGCGCAGGGAGTGGCGACAGAGCGTGAATTGAGTCCCGTCGTGGTTGCCGACGGTGGCAGCTATGTACCGCTGGATCCGACACTGCCGTCGTCCAGCCACTCGGTCACGCGCAAGGAGTTGCAGAACCAGAGTTTCGTCAACACCGAGGACGCGCTTGCCTACGCACCCAATACCACGGTCCGCAAGCGTTTCATCGGCGACCGCAATGCCAACCTGTCGGGGCGCTCGTTCGGGACGCTGCAGCCGGCTCGCGGGCTCGCCTATGTGGACGGGTACCTGATCTCCAACTTTCTCGGCCGTTTCGATGCGCCGCGCTGGAACATCGTCGCGCCGGAAGAGGTGGCTCGGACCGACGTGCTCTACGGACCGTTCTCGGCGATCTACCCGGGCAATTCGATCGGCACCACGGTGGCGATCACCACCCGTACGCCCGATGCCCCCGAAGCGTCGGCACGCGTGCTGGCTTACCGGCAGACTCACGACGATTACGGCCTCAAGCGCGACTATGGCGGCGACCAGGAAAGTGTCTTCGCCGGTCGCCGCTGGGGCGACCTGTCGATGTCGGTGTCGCTCAACCGCCTGGCCTATGAGTCGCAGCCGATGGCCTATGCGAGCGCGAGCGCGACCAGTGCCAACGTCGCCGGTCTGCCGGTGGTGAGTGGCGCGGTGCTCGATCGCGATCCGTCCGGCAAGGCGCGGGCGGTGCTTGGCGCGACAGGCATGCAGGAAGGCGTGCAGACCCAGGCCAAGATCAAGCTCGCCTACGACATCGGCAAGGAGCTCCAGGCCGACATGCTGTTCGCGCACTGGCGCAACGACTACCGGGTGAGCAACGAGACCCTGCTGCGCGACGCCGACGGCAACCCCTACTGGCGACCGGCCAGCGGCAGCAGTGCGGTGAACATCGACGGCCAGCGCTACACCGTGCCGGCGATGCCGCCACAGCGCGGTGAGGACGAGCATGTGCAGTTCGGTGGCCGCCTGCGCACCACACGCGACGTCGGCTGGAACCACTCGATCCAGGTGTCGCGTTACCAGATGGACACCGACAGCCTGCGACAGGCGAATGTGTCGGATCCCTTCGCCAAGGGCGCGGTCGCGGGCTCCGACACACGGCGCGACGGGACCGGCTGGACCACGCTGGAGCTGCAATCGACCTGGACGCCGGCGCAGCACCTCGGCCATGCGCTTACGTTCGGCTATCACCGCAATCTCTATGAACTCGAGAACCGGGTGTATGCGCTTGCGAACTGGCATTCGTCGGCCAATCGCGGCGCCGAGACGCAGAGCTATCTGGGCAAGACCGAGGTGCAGGCACTCTATGCACAGGATGCCTGGCGCTTCCACCCCGACTGGGTGGCAACGCTGGGCCTGCGGCTGGAGCGCTTCCGTGCCTTCGACGGCGCGCAGTTCGCGGCCGGAAGCAGGGTGGAGCACGACGACCGCAGCGCCTCGGCGGCCAGCCCCAAGCTGTCGCTCTCCTATGCGCTCAGCGACACCTGGCTGCTGCGCGCGTCCTACGGTCGCGGCGTGCGTTTCCCGACGGTTTCCGAACTCTTCCAGGGCACGGTTTCCAACAACAGCATCTATAACAACGATCCCGATCTGAAACCGGAAAAGAGCGACGCGATGGAACTGTCGGCGATGCGCGATACCGGCGCCGGCAACCTGCGGATCTCGCTCTACCAGGACAACATCCGCGACGCGATCTATCAGCAGCGCCAGGATGTCGGCGGTGTCGCGGTCAACACCGTGCAGAACGTGGCGAGGGTGCGCACCCGCGGGATAGAGATCGCCTGGCAGGCGGCCGACGTCCTGATCGAGGGCTTCGACCTGCAGGCGAGCGCCGCCTACAACGATGCCGTCACCGTGTCGAATCCGGCTCTGCCGGCGACCGAGGGCAAGCGCTTCCCGCGCATTCCGCGGGTACGGGCAAGTCTTCATGGCAGCTACGAGCACGGACCTTGGACCGCTTCGCTGGGGATACGGCATTCAGGCCGGCAGTACGGCGAACTCGACAACAGCGATCGCAATGCCGACACCTTCGGCGCGGTGTCCAGCTTCACCGTGGCGGATGCACGCTTTATCTATCGCTTCGGCCGGCAGGCGAGTCTTGCCCTCGGCGTCGACAACCTGACCGACGAGCGCTACTACGTCTATCACCCTTATCCCGGGCGGACCCTGTATGCGGAATTCAGCCTTGCGTATTGAGGAGCTTGCATGACATCGAACAGAACACTTGCGGGCGCGTGGCTGCGCAGGTCCGGGGGCGTCGTGCTGCTGGCTGTCCTTGTCGGCGGCAGCGCCTATGTCGGGGCGCATGAGGGCCATCGCGGACAGGAGGCTGCAGGGACTCGCGCCACCCCTTCCACCACCTCTGCCCCGGTTCGTCCGGCGCTCGGCAGCAGCGCCGCCTACGCACCCGACGGCTGGCTGTATGCGGTGACGAGCGAGGACGGTCATGTGCTGTTGCACCGCAGCGCCGAGGGCCGGATATGGCAGACGGTGACCAAGGTCAATCGCGAGCCCGAGCCGATTTCCGCTGACGGCGAAAACCGGCCCAAGCTTGTTTTCGGCGCCGATGGCAGCGCGCTGGTGTCGTGGACGCGGCCGCTGTCCAAGCCCTACAGCGGCGAGATCCGTTTCGCCCGTGCAGCGGACGGCGAGCATTTCGACGCGCCGATCACCGTGCATCGCGATCGCAGCGAGATCACGCACCGTTTCGAGTCCATGATGGTGTCGGGCGAGGGGCAGGTGGTCGTGGCCTGGATAGACAAGCGCGACCTCGAAGCGCACAAGCGGGGCGGGGAGGGCGATAGCGCCTATCGCGGCGCCGCGATCTATGCTGCCGTCTCCACCGACAACGGTCGCAGCTTCGCAGCTGAGCAGAAGCTCGCCGACCATTCCTGCGAGTGTTGCCGGATTGCGATGGCGCGGGATGTCGATGGCCAGCCGGTGCTGCTTTGGCGGCATGTGTTCGAACCCAACGAACGCGATCACGCGATGCTCCGCATCAATGCCCGGCTGCGGCCGGAGGGCTTGCAGCGCGCCACCTTCGACCGTTGGCGGATCGATGCCTGCCCGCACCACGGCCCCTCGCTCGCCATCGCCGAAGACGGCACGCGCCACGCGGTGTGGTTCAACGAGCGGGACGGCGAGACCCGGGTGTTCTATGGCCGCCTGGGGGCCGCAGCCGTCGAAGGCCAGCGGCTGGTGGGTGACGATCGTGCCGCACATGCCGATATCGAGGTCACGGGGAAGGAGGTCGCGATCGTCTGGAAGGCGTTCGATGGCGAGCGTACCGTGCTGCGCGTGGAACGCTCGATGGACGGTGGCCGGCATTTCGACGAAGCGAAAACGCTCGCTACGACCGAAGGCGCATCCGACCAGCCGCGACTGCTGCGACATGGCTCTCGCATGTTGGCATTCTGGCGAACCGAACGTGAAGGCATGAAGGGGTACCCCTTACCATGAAGCGCCTAACACTCGTGATGCTCTGCTTGCTGCTTGGCGCGACGACCGCATCGGCCGCAGACGGGTTTCGCTTGCTCGACCGGGCTGCCGCCCAAAGACTGGTGGATCCGGCCGCGTACCGCTCGCCCACCATCGTCGCGCTGTGGTCCACCGACTGCGTGCACTGCAAGAAGAACCTTCGCCTGCTCGCCGAACTCGCCGCGGCCGGGCACGACCTCAAGCTTGTCACGGTCGCGGTCCAACCCTATTCGGACGACCTGGCCGAGCCCTTGCTGCGGCTTGCGGTGCCGGGAGAACGCTACGCCTACGGCCACGATGCGCCGGAGGCGCTGGCGTTCGCGCTGGATCCGAAATGGCGCGGCGAACTGCCGCGTACGCTGCTGTTCGACGGTCGCGGCCACCGTATCGCCATCTCCGGGGTGCTCGACCGCGACGCGGTGGTCAGGGCGCTCGGGCGCTAACCGGTATGCCCGGCAGGTTTCGATTAGACAACTCACCCACTCAAGCAGGAGAACACACATGAAGAACCGTACGATCGCCGGCCTGTGCGTCGCACTTGTTGCCACCGTCGTTTCCGCCACGGCGCTGGCGCAGGTCAGCGTGAGCGAGCCCTGGGTGCGCGCCACCGTGCCACAGCAGAAAGCCACCGGCGCCTTCATGCAGCTCACTGCGGCCGAGGATGCGAAGCTGGTCGAGGTGCGTTCGCCGGCGGCCAAGGTCGTCGAGGTGCATGAAATGGCGATGGAGGGCAACGTGATGAAGATGCGCGCCATTCCCGCGCTCGCGCTGCCGGCCGGTAAACCGGTCGCGCTCAAGCCGGGTGGCTACCACGTCATGTTGATCGACCTCGTGGCGCCGGTTAAAGAGGGAGAGACGGTGCCACTGACGCTCGTCGTGGAGGGCAAGGACGGCAAGCGCACGACAGTGGACGTGGCGGCGACGGTCCGGCCGCTGAACGCGCCGGGCGTGGCGCCGATGCACAAGCACTGACCGGACATGTCATGCCCGCCGGCCCGCTGGGGTCGCCGGGCCTGGTGTCGATGCCGACACTTCATTCCTTGCTCAGATGATCAGGCGCAGCCTTCGCCGACGGTTCATCGCGGCCGTGGTCCTGGTGACCCTGCTGCTGCCCGCGTTCGCGCCGGCGTTGCCGATGGACGTCCACCGCCGCGGCGCCGATACGGCTGCCTGGGCCGAGGTGTGTACGACGGATGGCATCCAGCGCCTCGCCGTATCGGACGAAACGGGCGGTAGCGAGCCGCCCGATGCGGGCAGGGCACATTGCCCGCTCTGTCTGCCCAACGGCAACCTCCTGGCCTTTCTGCCGCCACCACCCCCGTGGGTGCCTGCCTTGCCGGCTGCGAGCACGCGGCCGGCCTACCCCGAGACGCCCGGCGAACCGCCAACCGGCGCCATCTGGCCGGCGTTTCATTCGCGTGGGCCGCCGCCGTCCGCCTGAGCTTCTTCCCCGGTATTCCCTTTCCCGTTCCATATCGCTGAACGCCGGCGTCGGATGGCTGCGTCCGCAGTGTTCCGTGCCGCGTGTGCTGGCTCGTTCCGATGGTGCTGGTGCCGTCTTGGGGCGATCCGATGACCTTCTCCCGCCGACGCAGTCGTCGCGCGGGTGGCAGCGCACGTCCAGGCGTCATGTATCTGGTTTGAACCGAAGCGGATGGGACACACGCGATCTGTCGACCGGCAGCCCACTTGCCGACGGCAGCGCTCTCTTGAACTCGTGGAGCTTTGTCGATGTATCGTCTGAAATATTCCCCGTTCGCCGCCGTGCTGGCTGCGATCGCCGTACCGCTGCATGCGGCGGAAGCGCCGTCTTCCCTCGAGCAGGTCGTGGTGACCGCGCCGACGATGGCCGATCCGCCGACCGTGGTGACCGACCCGAAGGCACCGCGCCAGCCGATTCCCGCCCATGACGGCGCCGACTTCCTCAAGAGCATTGCGGGCTTTTCAGTGATCCGCAAGGGTGGCACCGACGGCGACCCGCTGCTGCGCGGGATGTCCGGCTCGCGCCTGGGCATCCTGCTCGACGGGCAGGAAATCTACGGTGGCTGTGGTGGTCGCATGGACCCGCCGACGGCCTACGTCTATCCCGAATCCTATGACAGGGTGACGGTGCTGAAAGGACCGCAGAGCGTGATCTATGGTGCGGGTTTCTCGGCCGGCGCCGTGATGTTCGAGCGCGATCTCAAACCGCTGGTCGAACCGGATTGGGCGCTGGACGGCAGTCTGACGGTGGGCAGCTTCGGCCGCAACGATCAGGTGGTGGACGCACGCGGTGGCACCCCGGCGTTCCAGGTCCGGGCCGGGGCAAGCCGTGCGCACGCCGACGACTACGAGGACGGCGACGGCACGAAGATCCACTCGCGCTATACCCGCTGGAGCACCCAGGCGGCGGTGGCGTGGACGCCGGACACCGATACCGCCCTCGAACTGTCGATGGCGCACAGCGACGGCGAAGCCGCCTATGCCGACCGCGGCATGGATGGTTCGCGCTTCTCCCGCGACAACCTGGCGCTCATGTTCGAACGACGAGAACTGTCGCCGTTGGTCGAGAAGCTGTGGGCGCAGGCCTACTACAACTACGTCGATCACGTGATGGACAACTACAGCCTGCGCGATCAGCCGCTGGCCAACCGGTTTTCGGCGATGAACCCCGACCGCATTACCACCGGCGCACGCATCGGCGTGGTGCTTGCGCCGGGCGAGGCGTGGCGGGTGACGCTGGGCGCGGACGCCAAGGAAGACATTCATCGCGGTCGCAGTGCGATGAACAGGGCCAGCGGTGATGCCGCGGAGGACTACTTCGAGAGCCTGCCGTACGAGGAGGACATGCGCTTCCGACAGTTCGGCGTGTTCGGCGAAGTCGCCTATCGTGATGCCGGCGGCGGCCGCACCGTGGCCGGGTTGCGGATCGACGAGCATGCCGCGAAGGACGGTCGGCGCTGCGTCGCCGGCATGTTCATGAACGGCATGTGCATGATGGTACCGGCCAACCAGACCCGCGGCGAAACCGACCGCGCGACGCTGACCAGCGGTTTCATGCGCTACGAGGGAGTGCTTGGCGATACGACCTGGTATGCCGGGCTAGGGCATGCCGAGCGTTTTCCCGACTACTGGGAGCGCCTGTTGCGCGACGAGGATACGCTCAACAGTGCTTTCCTCAGCATCAAGCCGGAAAAGACCACCCAGTTCGACCTCGGCGCAAACTGGACGAGTGGCGCCTGGAGCGGATCGTTGTCGGGCTACATCGGCAAGGTCCAGGACTACATCCTTCTGACCTGGATCGCACCGAGCCGGGTGCGCAACGTCGACGCCACCGTGGTCGGGCTGGAGGCGGACAGCGTCTGGCGATTCGCGCGCAACTGGCGCGCAACCGGCACGCTGGCCTGGGTGCGGGGTGAAAACTATACCGACGACAAGCCGCTCGCGCAGCAGCCGCCGCTCGAAGCCAGGCTGGCGCTGGAGTACGACGACGGCACTTTCTCCTATGGTGGCCTGCTGCGCATGGTGGCGGACCAGCACAGGGTGGATGTCGGCTCCGGCAACATCGTCATGAACGGGCAGGACATCGGTCGTTCGCCCGGATTCGCGGTGTTCTCCGTGAATGCGGGCTGGCGGCCGCGCAAGGGGTTGCTGGTGACGGCGGGTATCGACAACCTGTTTGATCGGACCTACGCGGAACATCTGTCGCGTACCGGGGTGTCGCTCCCCGGCTTTGTGTTTCCGGCGGATACGCGGATCAACGAGCCCGGCCGCAACCTCTGGTTGAAAGCCCGGCTCGCGCTGGACTGATCGAGCCAATGCATCCTCCCCGTCGACGGATGGACTTCGTCGGGTGTCTGTCGGCGGGCGTCGTTCAATACGTTTCAAACCGTAAGCGAGTCGGTTGCTGCATTGCGGGATCGGGGCTTTGGTCATACCCTTTCCCTGTACCCGTCAGCGTCAGTCCCGCGCCCCGCGCCCATTCCCCGATGAGTTCCGACCAGATCTGCTCAAGGCACGTATTCGCACTTGTCTGGCCCTTGCTGGCCACGATGCCGGCCCTGGCCGACGAAGTGATCCTGACCAACGGTGACCGTCTGAGCGGAACGGTGCTCAGCAAAACGCCGGAAGGCCTGGTGCTGGAAACGAAGTACGCCGGCAAGGTGAGGATCGACTGGAAAATGGTCGAGACACTCAACACCGAGAAACCGGTGCGCGTGCTGATGCGTAACGATGAAGGCGCGCTCGACACCCGGCTCGGCAGTTCGGACGAGGTAGGTACGGTCAAGCTTAGCGAGGTGCCGGAAGTGCCGCCGCTCAAGCTGGATCGGATCGCCTATCTCAACCCGACGCCGAGTCAGTCGGGAGAGGGCACCGAGTACAAGGGCCGCATCAATCTGGCGGGTAGCGCCACCAGCGGCAATAGCGATACGACGCAACTTGCCATCGAGACGGAACTTAGCGGCGTGGCAAAGACGTCGCGCTTCACCACGCGTCTGCGCGGAGAGCAACGCACGGAGAACGGCGGTACCTCGGCCTCGAATGGCCTCGCGAGCGCTGACCGCGACTGGTTTCTTGGTCAGAAGCACAAGGATTTCGTGTATGGACGGACGTCGGCCGAACACGATCGCTTCCGCGACCTGGCCTCGCGCTTCACCGCCGGCGGCGGCTACGGCGTACAACTGGTCGAGAATGACGACGTCGGCCTGTCGGTGAAGGGCGGTCTCGATTATGTGCGCGAGAATCGCTACGACGAACAGAGCCAGTCCTATCCGGCGCTCGGTTGGGGCCTCCGTTACCGCCACTGGCTGGTCGGCCGGTCGGCCGAGTTCTTCCACGAACAGGATGGCTACATGAACGTGGATGAGGTTGAAGACGTGACTTGGCGCTCCCGTACCGGCATGCGCGTCCCGATCGCCGACCGCCTGACTGCTCAGGTCCAGGGCCTGTACGGTTGGGAGGGCAAGCCGGCAAAGGGCAAGGAATCCGGTGATCTCAGCCTTCAGTTCGGCGTGGGGTACGAGTGGTAGGAGTGAAGGAATGAGGGCATCACCGCCAAGCGCGATGATGCCCCCGTAAGCAAGGCGCCGTGTGTTGCCAATAACGGCCGTGTTGACTTACATCCCCTGATAGATCGGCCCTTCGCCGCCCTGCGGCACGACCCAGTTGATGTTCTGGGTCGGATCCTTGATGTCGCAGGTCTTGCAGTGCACGCAGTTCTGGGCGTTGATCTGCAGGCGCGGGGCGCCGCCTTCTCCATCACGGACAATCTCGTAGACGCCGGCCGGGCAATAGCGCTGCTCGGGCGCGTCGTACATCGCCAGGTTGATCGCGATCGGCACCCCGGCATCCTTGAGCTGCAGGTGACAGGGCTGCTCCTCCTCGTGGTTGGTGTTCGACAGGAACACCGAGGAGAGCCGGTCGAAGCTGAGCTTGCCGTCCGGCTTGGGGTAGTCGATCTTCGGGCACTCGGCCGCGGGCTTGAGCGCGGTATGGTCGGCGCTGTTGTGCAGCGTCCACGGCACCTTGCCGCCGAAGAGCTTCTGCTCCGCACCGAACAGGAAGGAGCCCAGCCACAGGCCCTTCTTCATGTAGGGCTTGAAGTTGCGCGTCTTGTAGAGCTCGGCGTGCAGCCAGGAATCCTGGAAGGCCGACGGATAGGCGGTGAGTGCGTCGCGCTCGCGCTTGGCCACCAGCGCATCGAAAGCAGCCTCGGCGGCGAGCATGCCGCTCTTGATCGCCGCATGGCTGCCCTTGATGCGGGCGGCGTTGAGGAAACCGGCGTCGTCACCGATCAGCGCGCCACCCGGGAAGACGAGGCGCGGCTGGCTCTGCAGGCCGCCGGCAGCGATCGCGCGGGCACCGTAGGCGAGGCGCTTGCCGCCCTCCAGATACTTGCGGATCTCGGGATGGGTCTTGTAGCGCTGGAACTCCTCGAAGGGCGACAGGTGCGGGTTGCTGTAGTTGAGACCGACCACATAGCCGACCGCGACCAGGTTGTCCTCGAGGTGATAGACGAAGCCGCCGCCGTAGGTGTCCGCGGGCAGCGGCCAGCCGGCGGTGTGCACCACCAGGCCGGGGCGGTGGTTCTCCACAGGCACTTCCCACAGCTCCTTGATGCCGATGCCGTAGGTCTGGGGATCGACGCCGTCGCGCAGCTTGTACTTCGCTTCGAGCTGTTTGCCGAGGTGGCCGCGGCAGCCTTCGGCGAAGAGGGTGTACTTGGCGTGCAGCTCCATGCCGGGCTGATGATGGGGGCCGGGGCTGCCGTCGCGGTTCAGGCCCATGTCGCCGGTGGCCACGCCCTTCACCGCACCGGCCTCGTCATAGAGGATCTCGGCGCCGGCGAAACCCGGATAGATCTCGACGCCCATCGCCTCGGCCTGCTCGCCCAGCCACTTGGCGACGTTGCCTAGGCGCACGATGTAGTTGCCGTGGTTGATGAAGCAGTCGGGCAGCAGGTTGTTGGGGATGCTGCGGCCGCCCGTCTCGTTGAGGAAGATCACCTTGTCCTCGGTGACCGCGGTGTTGAGCGGGGCGCCGCGCTCCTTCCAGTCGGGGAAGAGCTCGGTGAGCGCCTTCGGGTCCATCACCGCGCCGGACAGGATGTGGGCGCCGATTTCGGCGCCTTTCTCGATCAGGCACACCGAGATGTCCTGACCCTTGGCTTCGGCCAGCTGCTTCAACCGGATCGCAGAGGCCAACCCTGCAGGGCCGCCGCCGACGATCAGGACGTCGAATTCCATCGACTCACGTTCCATCCAATTCTCCTCGTACTCGCTTGCTTGTATCTTGTTCGCTTGGCGGCGGACAGTGTAATACAGGGGGTGAGTCTTGAGCGCCGCAACACCATCGGAAAGCCCGCTGCGCCTTGCTAAGGGCTGCTGCGGACCTGGTCATTAACATACGGTGCCGTATGTTACATTAGACGCGAAGAGCAACCAACAAGGAGACCGGTATGGAGGCCAAGGGCAAGTTCCTGCACGAAACGCGAATCGCCGTACGCTGGGGCGATCTCGATTTCTATGGTCACGTGAATAACACGATCTACTTCCGCTACTTCGAGCAGGCGCGGGTGGAGTGGATAGAGCGGATGGGGTACCGCGTCGGACCCGACGTGCCGACGGGGGCGGTCATCATCAATGCCGATTGCACCTTCTACGCGCCGGTCAATTACCCCGCGACGGTGATCGTACGGATGTATGGCGGAGAGCCTGGCCGCTCGAGCGCAATGACCTGGTATGAGCTCTACGTCGAAGGTGAAGATCGTCTCTACGCGGACGGTGCTGCCAAGGTGGTGTGGATGGATACCGCCACTGGTAAATCGGTGGCGTTGCCGGATACACTTCGCGAAGCGTTGAGTTAGCTATTATCAAATAAATTAAACAATAGAGGAGACCAGTATGAGCATTGCCACCGATCAGGCCTTGTGGGCCCCTTCGCCTGCGCGGATTGCTGCCGCCAATGTCACCGCCTTCCGCCAGACCGCCGAACGCCACTGGAACGTGTCGCTACCCGATTATGGTGCGCTCTACGACTGGTCGGTCGCACAACCCGAGCAGTTCTGGGTCAGCATCTGGGAGGATGGCAAGGTGCTCGGCGAGCGCGGCGAGCGCGTACTGGTCGATGGCGACAGGATGCCGGGCGCGCAATGGTTCCCGGACGCGCGGCTCAACTTCGCGCAGAACCTGTTGCGCAGTCGTGACACGCACGATGCGGTGGTGTTCTGGGGCGAGGACAAGGTCAAGGACCGTCTCTCGCACGGCGAGCTCTATCGCCGCGTCGCCCAGTTCGCCGCGGCATTGCGCGAGCAAGGGGTTGTGGCGGGCGATCGCGTTGCCGCCTATATGCCCAACATGCCCGAGACGCTGATCGCAATGCTCGCCGCGGCCAGCATCGGCGCAATCTTCACCTCGGCCTCGCCGGATTTTGGCGTGCAGGGCGTGCTCGACCGCTTCGGCCAGACCGAACCCAAGGTGCTGGTCGCCTGTGACGGCTATTACTACAACGGCAAGACGGTCGATTGTCTCGCCAAGCTCGCCGAGATCGTGCCGCAGCTGCCGTCGGTCGCGCGCGTGGTGGTCGTGCCTTATGTGCATCACGACCACCACGCGCTGGCGGGTATCCCGCATGCGCGCCTCTATGCCGACTTCGTCGCCCCGCATCATGCGATCACCGAGATCGACTTCGCGCCGCTGCCGTTCTCGCATCCGCTCTACATCATGTATTCCTCGGGAACGACCGGCGTGCCCAAATGCATCGTGCATTCGGCCGGCGGCGCCTTGCTGCAGCACCTGAAGGAGCATCGCCTGCACAGCGACGTGAAGCCGGGTGACCGGGTGTTCTATTTCACCACCTGCGGCTGGATGATGTGGAACTGGCTCGTCTCTGGCTTGGCGGCCGGCGCCACGCTGCTGCTCTACGACGGCTCACCGTTCGCGGCCGACAATCGCATCCTGTTCGACTACGCCGATGCGGAGGGGATGACCCACTTCGGTACCTCGGCCAAGTTCATCGACGCGGCCGCCAAGTTCGGTCTCAAGCCGCGCGAGACGCACAGCCTCGTCACCGTGCGCGCAATGATGAGTACCGGCAGTCCGCTGGTGCCTGAAGGTTTCGACTACGTTTATCGGGATATCAAGGCAGACCTGCAGCTGTCGTCGATCTCGGGCGGTACCGATATCCTGTCCTGCTTCGTGCTCGGCAGCCCGGTGCTGCCGGTGTGGCGGGGCGAGATACAGTGCCGCGGCCTGGGGCTCGCGGTCGACGTGTGGGATGACGAAGGTCGGCCGGTGCGCGGCGAGAAGGGCGAGCTCGTTTGCGCCAAGCCTTTTCCGGCAATGCCCGTGGGATTCTGGAAGGACGAGGACGGCAGCAAGTACCACGCGGCCTATTTCGACCGCTTCCCCAATGTGTGGTGTCACGGCGACTTCTGCGAGATCACGTCGCACGGTGGACTTGTCATCTACGGTCGTTCGGATGCGACGCTCAACCCCGGCGGGGTAAGGATCGGAACCGCCGAGATCTACCGTCAGGTGGAAAAGCTCGATGAGGTGGTCGAATCCATCGTGATCGGTCAGGACTGGCCGCCACAGAACCCCAACGACGTGCGTGTGGTGCTGTTCGTCAAGTTGCGTGAAGGGCTCACACTCGACGACACGCTGATCGAGCGTATCAAGCGCACCATACGCGACAACACCACCCCGCGCCACGTGCCGGCCAAGGTGCTGCAGGTGGCCGACATTCCGCGCACCAAGAGCGGCAAGATCGTCGAACTGGCGGTGAGGAACGTGGTGCACGACCGGCCGGTGAAAAACCAGGAGGCGCTTGCCAATCCGGAGGCGCTGGATTACTTCCGTGGGCGCGACGAGCTGCATGGCTGAATATGTTATGTCGCCGGGCCGCGCGCCCGGCGAAGGATGTTCGGAGGGTGCATCATGCTGATGAATCGTGAAACATCGACATTGCTCGTCATCGACATGCAGGCGCGACTAGCGCCCGCTATCGATGATGGCGAACGCGTCGTCGACAACTGCGCCTGGCTTGCGGCCGTGGCGGGGCGGGTCGGGGTGCCGATCGTTGTCACCGAACATTGTCGCGACAAGCTTGGCGAGACGGTCGATGCCGTGAGGGCAGCAACGGTGGGCGCCGCCTACGTCGGCAAGACCTGGTTCTCGGCGCAGCGGGAGGGGAGTTTGCACGGAACCGCGGTCGATGGCCGGCGCCAGGTCGTGATCTGCGGCGCCGAGGCTCACGTCTGCGTACAGCAGAGCGCGCTGGAGCTGCGCTGGGCGGGCAAGGAGGTCTTCGTGGTGGCGGACGCTTGCGGTTCGCGCGCGGCAGCAGATCGCGAACTTGCGTTCTCGCGCATGCGGTCCCACGGGATCGAGATCGTATCCCGCGAAATGGTTGCCTTCGAGTGGTTGCAGCGCGCGGGTACAGACCTCTTTCGCAGCGTCAGCCGCGACTTCATCCGCTGAGCGTATTGCTGCGAAACAAAGCGAAACCGGCGTAAACCGCCGGGCGCGCTTCCGGCTGCGGGGGGTGATCGGTTATCATCGCGCTTTCCCGCAGCACAGTTCCCATGACCAAATACGTCTTCGTTACCGGCGGTGTCGTGTCCTCCCTGGGCAAAGGCATCGCGGCGGCCTCGCTCGGGGCCATTCTCGAATCCCGCGGCATCAAGGTGACCCACCTCAAACTGGATCCGTACATCAACGTCGATCCGGGCACCATGAGCCCCTTCCAGCACGGTGAGGTCTTCGTCACCGAGGACGGCGCCGAAACCGACCTCGACCTCGGCCACTACGAGCGTTTCACCAGCGCCAAGATGAGCAAGCGCAACAACTTCACCACCGGCCAGATCTACGAGGCGGTGATCAAGAAGGAGCGGCGCGGCGAATACCTCGGCAAGACGGTGCAGGTCATCCCGCACATCACCGACGAGATCAAGAGCTACGTCAAGCGCGGCGCCGAAGGCGCGGACGTTGCCATCGTCGAGGTCGGCGGCACGGTGGGCGACATCGAATCGCTGCCCTTCCTCGAAGCCATCCGTCAGATGGGCATCGAGGAAGGCCGCAACGCCACCTGTTTCATCCATCTCACGCTGCTGCCCTATATCCCGACCGCCGGCGAACTCAAGACCAAGCCGACCCAGCATTCGGTCAAGGAGCTGCGCGAGATCGGCATCCAGCCCGACATCCTGCTGTGCCGTGCCGACCGCTCCATTCCGGCCGACGAACGCCGCAAGATCGCGCTGTTCTGCAACGTGATGCCGGAAGCGGTGATCGAGTGTCTCGATGCCGACTCCATCTACAAGATCCCCGGCCAGCTGCACGACCAGATGCTGGACGAGATCGTCTGCCACAAGCTGGGCATCCTCGCCCGCGCGGCCGACCTCTCGGTGTGGGAAAACCTCATCCGCGCGCTGGAAAACCCGAAGCAGTCGGTGGATATCGCCTTCGTCGGCAAGTACGTCGATCTGACCGAGTCCTACAAGTCGCTGATCGAGGCGCTCAACCATGCCGGCATGCACACCGAATCCAAGGTGAACATCCACTATCTCGACTCCGAAGAGATCGAGCGTAGCGGCTGCGGCGTGCTCGACAAGATGGACGCCATCCTGGTGCCGGGCGGCTTCGGCAAGCGCGGCACCGAGGGCAAGATCGCTGCAATCCGCTATGCGCGCGAGAACAAGGTGCCTTATCTCGGCATCTGCCTCGGCATGCAGCTCGCCGTGGTCGAGTTCGCCCGCGACGTCGCGGGCATGACCGAAGCCCACTCGACCGAGTTCGAGCGCGACACGCCGTATCCGGTGATCGGCCTGATCACCGAATGGGCCGACCGCAGCGGCAAGGTCGAGAAACGCAGCGAGGATTCCGATCTCGGCGGCACCATGCGTCTGGGTGGCCAGGTCTGCAAGCTCGCCGACGGTTCTCTGGCGCGCGAGGTCTACGGCGCAGGCGAGATCATGGAACGTCACCGTCACCGCTACGAGGTGAACAACACGCTGCTCGCCAAGCTGGAAGAGAAGGGGCTGGTGGTGTCGGGCCGTGCGCCGGTCACCGATTTGTGCGAAATGGTCGAACTGCCCGCCGAGGTCCATCCATGGTTCGTCGGCTGCCAGTTCCACCCGGAGTTCACCTCGAACCCGCGCAAGGGCCATCCGCTGTTCACCGCCTACGTGAAGGCGGCGATCGCCCGTCGAGTGGCGGTCAAGGCTTGAAGGAGCGCGCCATGAAATTGTGCGGATTCGAAGTCGGTATCGACAAGCCGGTTTTCCTGATCGCCGGTCCCTGCGTCATCGAGTCGCGCGAGATGGCCTTCGAGACCGCCGGTGCGCTCAAGGAGATCTGCGCCGAGCTCGGCATTCCCTTCATCTACAAGTCGTCCTACGACAAGGCCAACCGCAGCTCGGGCAAGTCCTACCGCGGCATGGGCATGGAGAAGGGTCTGGACATACTCGCGGACGTCCGCAAGCAGCTTGGCGTACCCGTCCTGACCGACGTGCATGCAATCGAGGAGATCGAGGCGGTCGCGGCGGTTGTCGACGTGCTGCAGACGCCGGCCTTCCTGTGTCGCCAGACCGACTTCATTCATGCGGTGGCCGCCAGCGGCAAACCGGTGAACATCAAGAAGGGCCAGTTCCTCGCCCCGGGCGACATGAAGAACGTGGTCGACAAGGCGAAGGAAGCGAATGGCGGCGCCGACACCATCATGGTATGCGAGCGCGGCGCTTCGTTCGGTTACAACAACCTCGTCTCCGACATGCGCTCGCTGGCGATCATGCGGGAGACCGCTTGCCCGGTGGTCTTCGACGCCACCCATTCGGTACAGCTGCCGGGCGGGCAGGGGACGGCTTCGGGCGGGCAGCGCGAATTCGTGCCAGTACTGGCGCGTGCCGCGGTGGCCGTCGGCATTTCCGGTCTCTTCATGGAAACGCATCCCGATCCGGCCAAGGCATTGTCGGACGGCCCCAACGCCTGGCCGTTGCCGAAGATGAAGGCTTTGCTGAAAACCTTGAAGGACATCGACGCGCTGGTGAAGTCGCACGGTTTCCTCGAAACGGCTCCCTGATCGGGGGCGATCAAGGAAGCAGCGGGAGAAGCTTGTGCCTTCATCCGTACAGTATTGTTTTTCCGATTCAAATCCGTAACCGAAACAGGAACAATCATGAGTGCAATCGTTGACGTGATCGCCCGCGAGATTCTGGACTCCCGCGGCAACCCCACTGTCGAAGCCGACGTGCTGCTGGAATCCGGTGTGATGGGCCGTGCCGCAGTGCCGTCCGGCGCCTCCACCGGTTCGCGCGAAGCCATCGAGCTGCGTGACGGCGACGCCGCCCGCTTCCTCGGCAAGGGCGTGCTGCGTGCGGTCGAGAACGTGAACACCGAAATCTCGGAAGCCATCATCGGCCTCGACGCCGAAGAGCAGGCCTTCATCGACCGTACCCTGATCGAACTCGACGGCACCGAAAACAAGTCGCGCCTCGGCGCCAACGCCACCCTGGCGGTGTCGATGGCGGTGGCCAAGGCTGCCGCTGAAGAGGCCGGCCTGCCGCTGTACCGCTACTTCGGCGGATCGGGCCCGATGGCCATGCCGGTGCCGATGATGAACGTCATCAACGGCGGCGAGCACGCCAACAACAGCCTCGACATCCAGGAATGCATGATCATGCCGGTCAGCATGGGCAGCTTCCGCGAAGCGCTGCGCTGTGGCGCCGAGATCTTCCATCACCTGAAGAAGATCACCGACAAGAAGGGCTACCCGACCACCGTCGGCGATGAAGGCGGCTTCGCCCCCAACGTCGCGGGTACCGAAGAAGCGCTCAACCTGATCCAGGAAGCCATCGCCGCCGCCGGCTACGAGCCGGGCCGCGACGTGCTGCTGGCGCTGGACTGTGCCGCTTCTGAGTTCTACAAGAACGGCAAGTACGAACTCAAGGGCGAGGGCCTCAGCCTGAGCTCCGAAGGCTTCACCGACTACCTCGCCACGCTGGCCGACAAGTTCCCGATCGTTTCGATCGAGGACGGCATGGCCGAAGGTGACTGGGCGGGCTGGAAGCACCTGACCGACCGCCTCGGCAAGAAGATCCAGCTGGTGGGCGACGACCTCTTCGTCACCAACACCAAGATCCTCGAGCAGGGCATCGACCAGGGCGTGGCGAACTCGATCCTGATCAAGATCAACCAGATCGGTACCCTGTCGGAAACCTTCGCCGCGGTCGAAATGGCCAAGCGCGCCGGCTACACCGCGGTGATCTCGCACCGCTCGGGCGAAACCGAGGACTCCACCATCGCCGACATCGCGGTGGGCCTGAACGCCATGCAGATCAAGACCGGTTCGCTGTCGCGCTCGGATCGCATCTCGAAGTACAACCAGCTGCTACGCATCGAGGAAGATCTCGGCAACACCGTCAGCTACCCGGGCAAGCGTGCCTTCTATAATCTGCGCGCGCGCTGATTGCGCTAAGGCGCCGCAGTACCGCTGAAATCGAAAGGCCGACGGACTCCGCCGGCCTTTCGATTGTTATCGTTGTCCTTGTTCGAGGTCTTCCCCGTGTCATGCGCTGGCCTGTAATCATTCTCCTCGCACTGGTCGTCGTGTTGCAGTACCCGCTCTGGCTGGGTAAGGGCGGCTGGTTGCGCGTCTGGGAGGTCGATCGCAAGCTGCACGAACAGCGGGAGGAGAATACGCGCCTTGAAAACAGGAATGCCGGACTGGATGCCGAGGTGCGTGACCTCAAGTCGGGCAACGAAGCGATCGAGGAGCGCGCCCGCTTCGAGCTCGGTCTGACCAAGCCCAACGAGATCTTCGTGCAGATCCCCCAGCGGCATTGAGCGGCGCTTGCGAGCCCGCTCTGAGGACCCGCGTCGCTTTGTTGGCCGGCGTTGGATATATAAAAGCCGGCATGAGGCCGGCTTCAATTCACTGCGATCTCTTGTTTGCTGTATGACGCGATTCAGAGCAGTTCGGTAATCAACTCCCGCTGTTCGAGCTCTTCCTCGAAAGCAACCATTTCGGGTCCCAGCGCATCGCGCGCCGAGATCATGCCCATCGGCCTACCGTTGCCGTCAACCACCGGTACGTGACGGAAGCCCCCGTCGTACATCAGATGCATTGCGTGACCAAGCGGCTTGTCGGGCGAGATGGTCTGCGGATCGCGGGTCATCACCTCAGACAGCTTGGTGCGACAAGGGTCGCGGCCGGATGCGATCACCCGCACCAAGGCGTCGCGCTCGGTGAATATCCCGTGCAGGCGACCGTCTTCGACGATCATGATCGAACCCACCCGCAAGTCCGTCATCCTGCGCGAAGCTTCCAGTACGGTCATGTCTTCATCGGTCGTCAGGATCTTCTGTCCCTTTACCACGTCTCCAATCTTGCGCATCGGCATGTCTCTTCCTCCTCCGGAAAAACAACGATCGGCTCCTTCAAGTTAGATAGTTGACGGAGCGGAAGCAAGTCGGAACAAACCCCAACTTTCGGGGCCTCAGTTGCTTGCGAGGAGGCGGCGGGCGCCGTCGATGCGGGGCGCGAAATAGGGGCTGTTCAGCTTTTCGATACGGACGCTGCCACGGCTCGACGGCGCATGGACGAAGCGGCCGTCGCCGATGTAGATGCCCATGTGCGAATGACGGCGCCGCATGGTGTTGAAGAACACCAGATCGCCCGGAGCGAGTTCGTCTATGTCGATCGGTCGCGTTCGATCGGCGATCTGCGCCGCGTTGTGAGGCAGGCGCTGGCCGCTGATCTGCTCGACGATGTAGCTGACCATCCCGCTGCAATCCAGGCCCGCCTCCGGATTGCGTCCACCGAAACGATAGCCGGTGTCGAGCAGGCCGAGTGCGAAGACGACCATTTCCTGGGTGTGAGCCGGATCTTCGAGCGTGAAGTAATTGCGTGTGGGCTGTGTGGCTGGCGTTGGGGGCTGCGCGGGAGTTGGCTCGAACCGCGGCGGTGGGAGTGTTCCGCAAGCCGAGATCAGCAGGCTAATTGTCACTGCGGCCAAGCTGGCGCGGGTGCGCACATGGCCATGCGAACGGATTGACGCGATCGAATTCAGCATGGGCGCAAAGATAGGCGATCCCATCGTTGGCGTCCACCCGGTGGTCATCCACGGCGCCACGGAAGACGCCATGCCAATTGGATTTTGAGTCAGGAGCGGGTGGCTTCCCGCATGCAACCGTTTGCCGCAGGCAGGCCAGCCCGCTCGAGGATGGCGTCGGTGCCGTTGTCCCAGAACACGGTCTGGCCGTCCGTGTACTTGTCGCCGCGAGAGGCGGGAACCGAAGTTAGGGCGAAGATTCCGGCACCGGTACGCAGACGGATATGGTTGGTGTGATGTTCGACGGCAAAGCGTTCGCCGTTGCGGCAACTGTAGTTGTCGATTGCAGCGCCTTCGCGCGTCCAGGCGGTGGACGCGAGCCCCGCGGTGACGGTGGCGAGAAGCGCCGCAGCGAGAATACGTAGGGTTCTGGGCATGTTTTTCTGAGAAAGGGATTCAGTCAATCAGCTCGATGCTGCCGCTGATCGTTACGCTTACATCGGTTTCGCCGGCTTCGAGTGGGGCAGGCGCTGCTTCCGCCATCATCGGCGCCGCACGCATGCGGGTGTAGATCGGTCGATGCCCGCTCTCGGCGACGTTGAGCTGGCGTATACGGTAACGCTTGCCCAGCGTGCTCGAGACCAGTGCCGCGCGCTGTTCGAAAGCACGAATGGCATCCACCGTGGCTTCGTCCAGTACCTTGCGGCGCGTGTCGGGTGCCGGCTGCATGTTCACCTGTGCCAGCGCGAGCGTGGCCTGCAGCTTGCCGATCAGTTCGGACATCGCGGCGAGGTTGCGACCTTCGAGGCGCACCTCGGCGCGCATGCGCCAGCCGTCGATCTTCCCGCTGCTGCTGTTCTTGCCGTAGACCGGCCAGGTGCTCGTACCGGCAGACTGGGCTTTGATGTCCGTATAGGGGCGGGCAACATCGAATGCTGCCGCCACATTGCGATTGACCTGACGGGCCAGGGCTGCAGCGTCCGTTCCTGCCTGTTCCACGTACAGGATGGCAACGATAAGGTCGTTCGCTGCAGGGCGGCTGGCGTCAGCGGAAAGCTCGATTGACGCGGTGGCTGCCGAAGGCGTTTCGGCTGCATGTGTGGACCACGCCACACCGGCAAGCAAGACGGCAACGAGTACGCTGGAAAGTCTTTTTTGGGGTCTGCGGGTCATGACGATTGAGGAACGGCACTGATGCGGCAGCTTTATACCGTATCGGCCTTGGTATCGGACCGGTGAGGTGTAAGCGGGTGTGATACGAAAGCCACAGCGAATCAGGTGCCGAGCACCTCGGTCGGGTCGAGCGGCCGGAGTTCGGCTTCGTATTGCCGGGCGTTATCCACATAGTGCTGCGCATTGCGCTTGATGTCGGCGATCTCGGCGTCGGTGAGTTCGCGGATCACGCGGCCGGGCGAACCGACGACCAAGGAGCGGTCCGGAATCACTTTGCCTTCGGGAATCAGGGCATTGGCACCAATGATGCAATGCTTGCCGATTACTGCGTTGTTGAGAACAACCGCGTTGATGCCGATCAACGTACCGTCGCCGACGGTGCAGCCGTGCAGCATGACCATGTGGCCAATGGTGACGTCCGAACCGATGGTCAGCGGGATGCCTTCATCGTTATGGAGGATGGAGCCGTCCTGGATGTTGGTGTTGTCGCCGATCACGATGGGGTCGTTGTCGCCCCGTATCACCGCGTTGTACCAGATGTTGACGTTGCGGCCAGCCTCGACCAGGCCGATCACGGTCGCGTTGTGGGCAACCCAGCACCCCTCGCCAAAACGGGGTCTGCGCTCTCTCAGGGCATAGATGCTCATTTGTCTCTCAGGTGATTTTCTGCGTGCCCGATGTGACCCGGGGGCGGAATCATAGCAAGTGGGGGGCAAAAGGTGGGCAAGTCCTTGGTGCGGATGAATCTTCTGGCGCTTGCGGTGTGCCCGCGGCGGGCCGGCAGTGGTAGCATGCTGCGCCTGTTGCCGCCAGCTGCGACATCGTTGCAATCGCCTGCGGCAAGCCGATTCTGCCCGTCTTCTTCGATCTACATGCTCAGCTACCGTCACGCCTTTCACGCCGGCAATCATGCCGACGTCCTCAAGCACACCGTGCTGCTCGAGCTGCTCGAGTACTACAACCGCAAGGACAAGCCCTGGTGCTACATCGATACCCATGCGGGTGCCGGTTGTTATGCGCTCGACAGCGAACATGCATCCAAGAATGCGGAGTTCGCGGACGGTATTGGCCGGCTGTGGGAGCGCGATGACCGGCCGGCTCCGGTCGAGGCTTATATCCGTGCGGTCCGCCAGTTCAACCCGCATGGGCGGCTGCTGTTCTATCCGGGTTCGCCGGCCTTGGCGATGACGCAGGCGCGGCCCCAGGATCGCCTGCGCCTGTTCGAGATGCATCCGGCCGATGCAGTGTCCCTGGAGCAGACCTTCCACAATGAAGCCGACCGGGTTCAGGTACGCAAGGCCGATGGTTTCGGCGGACTGCGGGCCTTGCTGCCGCCGCCTTCGCGACGCGCGATCGTGCTCATCGATCCGCCCTACGAGCTGAAGGAAGACTATCGCCGCGTGGTCGATGCGGTGCGTGAGGCCATGAAGCGTTTCGCCAGCGGCACCTACATGGTGTGGTATCCGCTCCTGGCCCGGCCTGAAGCCCGCCAACTGCCGGAACGCCTGGCGGGGCTGGGGGCCGAGAGCTGGCTGGATCTCCGTCTGGCGGTCCGGCAGCCTTCGCCGGACGGCTTCGGCATGTTCGGCAGCGGTCTTTTCATCGTGAATCCGCCCTGGGTGTTGCCCGAACGGCTCGAAGCCATGATGCCGTGGCTGGTGCAGGTGCTTGGTATGGATGACGGTGCCGGCTTCGATCTGGAACATTCGATCGCATGACAAACGACGCTTTGCTCGCGCTGCGCGACCAACTCCGCTCCTTTGCCGCGGAACGTGAATGGGAGCGCTTCCATACGCCGAAGAACCTCGCGATGGCACTTGCAGGCGAGGCGGGCGAGGTCATCGAGCACTTCCAGTGGCTCACGGCGGAAGAGTCGGCGCAGTTGCCTTCCGAGGTGCAGGGCGAAGTTGCGCTGGAACTCGCGGATGTCCTCCTTTACCTGGTACGGCTGGCTGATGTGCTCGGTATCGATCTGGCCGATGCCGCCGCGCGCAAGCTTGCGATCAACGCGGAGCGCTATCCGGTGGATCGCGCCCGTGGCAAGGCAGAGAAGTACACCAAGTCGTAAGCAAAGCACTATCTGCGCGGCGTTTGGGCGAGTGCAGCTTTTCTGAAACAATGCGCGCTCACCGCCTACGGGATCCACTGCATTGGAACTGCAACATCTGACCGAGATCGAGCGCGCCGCTGCACACGGCCGCGGCGAACTGCTGCGGCTCGGCACCGCCTTCCTCTTTCTCGTCGGGGTGATGGTCCATGCGGTGGTGCACGGCGGTGACGGCAATGTAATCCTGGTGATCGGCGCCATGCTCGCCGCCTACCTGGCGATGAACATCGGCGCCAATGACGTGGCCAACAACGTCGGGCCGGCCGTTGGCGCGAGGGCAATCAGCCTGGTGGGTGCGCTGTCGATCGCCGCCGTCTTCGAGGCGGCAGGCGCCCTGATTGCCGGTGGGGCGGTGGTCGATACCGTCCGTGGCAGCATCCTCAACCGCAGCCTGTTGCCCGACGATCAAACCATCGTCTGGATCATGCTCAGTGCACTGTTGGCGAGCGCGCTCTGGCTGAACCTTGCCAATGTGCTCGGCGCACCGGTGTCGACGACCCACTCCATCATCGGTGCGGTGTTGGGCGCGGGCATCGCTGCGAGTGGGATGCGCATCGTCAACTGGGATACCGTGGGCGCCATCACGACCAGCTGGGTAATCTCTCCCCTGCTGGGGGCAGGCTTTGCTGCCGCTTTCCTGTACATCATCAAGCGCATCATTACCTATCAGGTCGACATGGCTGGGGCTGCGCGCAGGATGGTGCCCTACATCATGGCCGTGGTGAGCTGGATCTTCTGCGCCTTCCTGCTGCTGAAGGGGCTGAACCGGCTTGTTTCCATCCGTCTTGTCGAGGCGGCACTCTATGGTCTGCCTCTGGCCGGACTCGTCTTCCTGTGGACTCGATCGACGCTCAGGCGCAAGGGCGGGTTGATCGCGAATACGAAGGACAGCGTAAACCGCTTGTTCAACCTCCCCCTGGTTCTGGCGGCGGCCTTGTTGAGCTTTGCCCACGGCTCCAATGACGTGGCGAACGCGATCGGGCCGCTGGCTGCCATCGTGGATGCGATGGGCGGGGTGAGCTGGACAAGCACCGTCGTCGGGCCACCGACCTGGGTCATGGTGATCGGCGCCTTCGGCATTTCGGTGGGGCTGGCTTTGTTCGGCCCGCGGGTGATTCGTACCATAGGCAGTGAGATTACCGAACTCGACCAGATGCGCGCGTTCAGTATCGCGATGTCGGCCACGGTGACGGTCATCGTCGCCTCGGAGCTTGGTTTGCCGGTCAGTTCGACGCATACCGTGGTAGGCGGCGTGTTCGGTGTCGGCTTCCTGCGGGAATTTCTCAAGAGCCATTACGAACGTACCGTCGCCGAGATCAAGGCCCACCATCCGGCCGGCGAACAGCAACAGATCGATGACTTTCTTGCCCGTTTCGAACGCGCATCGATTGCGCAGAAGGATGTGCTCCTGAAGGATCTGAAGGCGCGTTCCAAGCGGAGCGAGGATCCGGCGAATTTCTCCAAGGCAGAGCGCAAGCATCTGAAGCGGGTGTACAAGCAGGAACTGGTCAAGCGCTCGCAGTTGGTGCGTATCGTGACCGCGTGGATCATCACCGTTCCTGCGTCGGCAGGGATGGCAGCGGGGCTTTACCATCTGATCGGCAGCACGCTTCGGCAAGGCTGAAGCGCGTCCTTCCCCACACTTTCCGTTGTGTCATGTCCGGATACGAACTCGCCATCCTGCTTGCCCTGGGTCTCGTGGCCTGGTATTGGTTCGACAGCCTCAAGGCGCGCGAGGTCGGCATTGCCGCAGTGCGGACAGCCTGCGCCCGCGATGGCGTCCAGCTGCTCGATGAAACCGTCGCGGGGCAGGGCGTGCGTCCGGTACGGGGCGATGATGGACGGCTGGTACTGCAACGTTCCTACGCCTTCGAATACTCCGATTCCGGCTTCGACCGTTTTCGCGGATCGGTCACGTTGCGGGGGCGGGAAGTGGTGATGCTCGAACTGTCGGCGCACCGCGGCCATCTGCGCGTGATCCACTGAGCAGCGCTTGCATCGTCACGCCAGGCGGTTGCCGGCGATGGCACGCAGGAATTCATTGCGCAACTGGTCCGAACGTTCGAATTCGCCGGAGAAGGCCTGGGTGATCACGCGCTCATCGCCACGCCTGTCCTCGCCGAGAAGCAGACAGAGTTGTTCCGCTTCGATCACGCAGGCGGCGCCCGATGCCCTACCGTGGTGCATCAGCGCGTCGGCGATGTCGCGCGTCATCCACTCCTGATAGGTAAAGCGATGGCCGATGGCATCGACCAGGCGGGCGATGCGACCGAAGCCGTGCAGACGGCCGCCGGGCAGGTAGGCGACATGGGCGAGCCCACGGAAGGGAACGAGGTGATGGGGGCAGACACCGTGGACGGCGATTCCACGCACGACCACCATGTCACGGCGCGTGTCCTCGAAACCCTCTCCAAGCGCTTCGGCCGGATCGAGTTCGTAGCCGCCGAGCAGGCGTTTTTGCCACAGTTCTCGAACCCTTAGCGCCGTGCGGCCGGTATGCGCGGTATCCGGTGCCACGCCGCAGGCATGCAGCAGGTCGGTGACGGCACGCTCGAAGGCCACGGGGTCGAAGCCGCCCACGCGCGGGATGCCTATCGTGCCGGGGCGGGGCGAGGGCGTGTGATCGTGGTCGCAGGCTGGCAATGGATTGTCGGGCTGTGTCGATTTTGGGGGTGACATTGTCGGATTTCCGCGTACTGGTGGCCCCGATGATACGCCGGATGCCTGTCGGCACTGGTTTGCTGCGTTGCAACAAAACCGGCACGCCTCCTGCTTGTCGAAAGTCGTAGACTCGGATGGCGATCGGGTTGCACGTGATCCGGGTGGTGAGCACACTGCGGTGAATGGCGAGGAGGCCAAGATGATTGCGACAGCAACGAAACAGCCGAACGAAATCTGCATTCCGCTGGCCGACTCCCGGCAGATCTACCGGGTAGAGGACGTGGACAAGGCGCTCGAGGCGAGTGCGCCGGCACGCAACGAGGCCCTCGCGTCCTTCTACGAGCGCATGCGGGAGACGGGTGGTACCCGTTTCGTCGTTAAACCCAGCCGGGCCGACAGTGTGGATCCCTTGCATGAAAGTTGCCCCAATTTTGGGGAGGTGATCGAGGACATCCGCAAGTCGCTCGCGCTCGCGGTGTCCGGTAACGAACCGGTGTCTTTCGCCCCCATCCTGTTGCTGGGTGAACCTGGCATCGGCAAGACGCACTTTGCCCGCGCGCTCGCCGAACGGCTGGGCACCGGCTACCACTTCGTATCGATGAGCTCGCTGACCGCCGGCTGGATCCTGTCTGGCGCTTCGGCACAGTGGAACCACGCCAAACCCGGCAAGGTTGCCCAGGCGCTGGTTGGCGGCGAACTCGCCAACCCGGTCATCGTGCTCGACGAGGTCGACAAGGCTGGCGGCGATGCCCGCTACGATCCGCTCGGCCCGCTCTACGAACTGCTCGAGCATGACACCGCCAGGCGTTTCCGTGACGAGTACGTCGATGTGGAGATGGATGCCTCGCACTTACTGTGGGTGACCACGGCCAATGACGAGCGCAACATCCCGGAGCCCATACTCAACCGGATGAATGTCTACGTTGTGCCGCGTCCGGATGCCGACGAGTCGTTCATGATTGCCTGCCGTCTCTATCGCGACATCGTTTCGGCACATGACTGGGGCTTTCCGATGGACCCGCCGCAGGACGTCATGGAATGCCTGGCCAGCTTGCCACCGCGCTCGCAGCGGCGGGCGTTGATGTCGGCCTTCGGCAGTGCCAAGCTGGCCGGGCGCGACCGCCTGGCTGCCGATGACCTCGACAGCTACCGGCCGGGCAGCAAGCGCAAGATCGGCTTCTGACGAGTGCGGGGGGCGCTGGTACGCTCAGGCGATGAACACCGGATCGGCGAACACCAGGGTCCCGTCCTTGCGCGTCATCAGGTTGTTGGCGTTGAGTATGTCCGGGAGCACGTGGTATTCCTCGACGAAATCGGACAGGGCCCGCAGTGCCTGTTGCACGCTGTCGTTGACCTCGAGCGGATTGCTGGTCATGTGATAGAGCGCGATGCGGCCCATGTCCATGCCGAGTCGGCTCCATTGTTCGCAGGCCGACCAATAGACGTCGATGAGTCGGGTGGCAAGGTCGGCAGCCGGCGTGTCGTCCTGCAGGGGGTACAGGCGTTCCATCTCGAGCAGATGGAACGGGTAGCCCGACTGTGCCCGGCCGACCACGCCGTGATCGGCATAGACGATGGGAAAATGCTTGCCTTGCGGCCTGTCGGGCGCGGTCAGCAGGAAGTAATCGGCCGGCGAGCTCACTACTTTGTACACGCGCTCGCCGTCACCCTTGTCGATCACGATTGAATACTCGCCGCGGCCGATTTCAGGTTTGCCGTCGAGCAAGGGGTGGGGCGGGACGGGATCGGGAAGCAGCAGCGCTGCTCGACCCAGTTTCGCCCGCGCGGCGGATAGATCGACCATCCTCTCGGCCGCGATCAGCCCATGACGTTGTAGCCGGCGTCCACGAAGTGCACGCCGCCGGAAATCAGGCGTCCGGCGTCGGAAACCAGGAAGGCGGTGAGGGCGCCGATGTCTTCCGGGGTTACCAGGCTGTGCATGGGGGAGCGTTCGACCGCAGCGGCCATCAAACCGTCGAAGCCGGCGATGCCGGAAGCGGCACGGGTCATCAGGGGGCCGGGAGACACGGCGTTCACACGGATGTTCTTGCCACCGAGTTCGGCAGCCATGTAACGGGTGGCGGCTTCCAGCGCCGCCTTGCACAGACCCATCACGCCGTAGTTGGGAATGACTTTTTCCGAGCCGAGATAGGTCATTGTCACCAGGGCGCCACCGCCAGCCTTTTCCATCAGCGGTTCGGCCTTGCGCGCGAGGCGGACGAAGGAGTGGGTGGAGACGTCCATCGCAAGCGCGAAGCCGTCAGACGAGGTGTCGACGACGCGGCCGTGGAGGTCGTCGCGCTTGGCGAAGGCCATGCTGTGCACGGCGAAGTCCAGCTTTCCGTAACGTGCCTCGATCTCGGCAAAAGCGGTGTCCAGGGTCTCGGGCTGGGTGACATCGAGCAGGAAGACGTCGGTGATGCCGAGGCGATTGATGATCGGTTCGATGAAGGCGCGGGTTTTCTCGTTCTGGTAGGTGATGATGAGCTTGGCGCCGGCCTGGGCGCAGGCTTCGGCAACGCCGGTCGAGATCGATTTTTCGTTTGCGATGCCGGTGATCAGGCCGACTTTGCCTTCGAGATTGATGATCGGTGTCATTACGGAGCTCCGGTTTCTTGTTGGTCGTTGATTTGCTGGTGCCGTGGCATTGCATCACGGCGGGATGACGATTGAAGGAAGATCCTGGTTTGCCGGCGCAAAAAGGCATGCACCGTATTGCAGCCAGGACGATGGTTTGAAGTATATTCTGCAATGCAGCATCAATGAACCCTCGGAGTCCGGGGTTTCTCCGGTTTACAGCAATGAGCAAGCAATGACCCGTACTGCCTACATCTTCATGGATTTCGATGGCGTTACCCATCCGTGGGGCGAGGTCGAGGATTTCCGTTGCCTGCCCCTGATCGAATCGGTAGTGCGTGATTTTGACGAGGCGCGCATCGTGATCGCGTCCGACTGGCGCATGCTGTTTTCATTATCGAAGCTGGTCAGCCGTTTCTCGGAGGATGTGCGTCCGAAAGTTGCTGGCGTTACCCCGCACATGCTGCCCAAGCACGGGACCGAACTGCATGGTCTGCGGGAACGCGAGGCGATGCTGTGGCTCGCCCAGCACGAGCCGGATATCGAAACCGCGCCTTGGTGCGCGCTCGACGATGCGCCGGGCAACTGGCTGACTCGCTCCCGCCTTGTTTTGACCGACTTCAAGCGCGGCTTCATCGAGGAGGATGCGGAAGCCCTGCGTCGCATGCTCAGCGGCTTCCGCGAAGGTCTGCCGGACAACGCACGGCCACGCTCGATGCTGCGCTGGGCCTGAGCCGCTGCATCGCCGGCCGGTCGTAGCATGTAGACCGCCGGTGACGGCGATGGCTGTGTGACGTGCCCGCCGTTGTCCCGCGGATTGCCCGAACGGTGCCTGCTGGGCACAATGCCGCATTTTGGGATTCCTTCATGTCCTCCCCGTCTTCCGAGAATGCGCTGCCGGCCATCCCGGCCGATCCACTGGCCGCACTGGCCAGCCCGGACATCCAACGCCAGGCTTCGCGGATGGCGCAGGACGCGTTCGCGCGAGTCTTTCGCCTGTCGGTCGAAGCAGGCGACGACGCGCGCCGGGAGGGCGTCGCGGAGTTGCAGCAGGCACTCGGCAACTGGGCTCTGGCGGCAGACGGCGACAGCGCCCGGGCCCTGCGTCTGGCCATGTTGTTGACCGGGATGGATCAGTGGGGGCTTGCCTGGACGCGCGCTTTCGGCCTGGTTGCGATTCCCGGTCTGACCGAGCTGATCGGCGCTCTGCGTACCGGACTGTCGGCCGAGGCCGATGCCCGTTTCCTGCAGCAGTTCGAGGCGCTGTCGGCTGCCGAGGAGAATGCGATCGACTTCAAGGTCGAGTTGCGCCGCGGCATACACCTGGCCCTGTGGCATTCGGCGATTGCGGCAGAGGGGCGTGACGAAGCGCTCAGGCTTGCTGCCGAGCTAGGATCGCAGCTGCTTGCCCTGGTCCGCGACATGCCGGTGGCGGGCTGGCGACTGGCGGCCGACGCACTCGCGCACATCCAGATCCGTTGTCTGGCGGAAGGTCTGGCGACCGACGACATCGGGCAAGAGGCGACGCAGGCCTTGTTCACGGCGCTGGGACGCGAGCTTCCGGTCGATCGGCGCGACATCGTGATGGCTCATGCCAGCCAGGCGGTCATCTCGTGGCAGCGGGCCGGCCGCCCGACGGCAACGGTCCACTGAGCACGGCGACATGGCACTGAAAGCAACGGTATACAAGGCGGATCTGCAGATCGCCGACATGGATCGCAGCCACTACGGCGACTACGCCGTGACGTTGGCGCGACATCCTTCCGAGACCGACGAAAGAATGATGGTGCGCCTACTCGCCTATGCGCTCTATGCCGATCCGGCGCTCGCCTTCGGCAAGGGGCTGTGCGTGGAGGACGAGCCGGACCTGTGGCAGAAGGATCTGACCGGTGCGATCGACCGCTGGATAGACGTCGGTCAGCCGGACGAGAAGTGGATACGCAAGGCTTGCGGACGCGCGGCCGAAGTCGTGGTGCTGAGTTATGGGCGTGCGTCGGACATCTGGTGGAATGGCGTGCGCGACAAGCTTGCCCGCCAGGAGCGGCTCACGGTGCTCAACATTCCGCCGGAGGCCGCCCCCGATCTTGCCAGGCTGACCGGGCGCACGATGCGGCTCCAGTTTACTATCCAGGATGGGCAGGTTTGGGTGACCAACGGGCAGGACACGGTCCAGGTCGAACCGGTGGTCTGGAAAGGCAAGTCGAACGCCGCTTGAGCGGCGTGCTTCAGCCGCCGGCAAGGAGGAAGCTGCGGATTGCGGCCGCAGCGGTCGCCGGGTCTTCCTGCATGAAGCAGTGTCCTCCGGGAAGTGCTGCCTGGCTCACATGGGGGTTTTCGACGCACCAGCGTGCGATCCCCTTGGCTGCGAAGGGATAGCTGCCTTCTCCGCGCAGCACCTGCGTCGGGGTCACGACGCGGGCGAGCGAAGCCCACAGCCGGCGCGGGTAGGAGCTGAAAATCTCGGCTTCGCGTGCGGGCCGGCATTTCAGTTCGACGCCACCGTTGGCCGCATCGCGCAGGGCGTGATTGACATAGGCCCAAAGCGCCTCCTCGCGCCAACCCTTGAACATGCCGCGTTCGCTCAGGGCCGCATAGGCGGAGCGGCGGTCCGGCCAGTGATGGCGTCGCTTGCGGGCGCGTTGGGCGAGCGCGTTGCGCGAGTAGAGGCCGACGACATCCGACAGGGCCATCAAACCTATCATCGCCGGCGTGAACAGCACAGGATCGAGCAGGACTGCGCGCGAGAACGCCTGCGGCGCACGCGCCAGCATCAGGCTGGTGATGACGCCGCCGAAACTGTGGCCGACGGCGAAAACCGGCACGTTGCCGAAGATCCTGCCGCGGGCCCGCCACGCTTCCAGCGCCAGTTCGGCCGTGCGGTTCCAGCCATGGAAGCGGCCACCGTGGTCGCTGTCGCCATGGCCTTGCACATCGCTCAGAAAGAGGTCGAAGTCGTGTGAGAGCCGCGCCAGCATCGGTTCATAGGTGCGCCCGCAATAGCCGTTGCCGTGCACGAAATGGATGACTGGCTTGCCCGAAGGCAGGGAGTGTTCGCCGCGCAGCGTGAAGCCGGCGGAGCAGGAGTGATACCAGGCCTGGAGTTGCATGAATAGGGCATGTCCGCGTGATGCCGTCGAGTTTAACCCGTCATGCCGGGGCTGCGGCGTGGCTGGTCGCGCCTGATCACGCGGGCCAGAGCGGCGCTTCGTCCATGAGGGCGATCTGCTCGCGCAGTTCGAGCACGCGGTCCTGCCAGTAGCGTTGGGTGTTGAACCAGGGAAACGCGGAGGGGAAGGCCGGGTCGTCCCAGCGGCGCGCAAGCCAGGCGGAGTAGTGGATCAGGCGCAGGGTACGCAGCGCCTCGATCAGATGCAGCTCGCGCGCAGAGAACTCGCAGAAGTCTTCGTAGCCGGCAAGGATATCGGCGAGTTGGCTGGCCATCTCGGGGCGTTCGCCTGACAGCAGCATCCACAGGTCCTGCACCGCCGGGCCGCTGCGCGCATCGTCGAAATCGACGAACTGTGGCCCGCCGCCGTCGCCGGGCAGCCAGAGCACGTTGCCCATGTGGCAATCGCCGTGCAGCCGGAGGGTGGCAAAGTCACCGGCACGGTCGAAGGCGCGTCGAACGCCGTCCAGTGCCTGATC
This sequence comes from Azoarcus sp. DD4, assembly GCF_006496635.1. Classification (NCBI taxonomy): domain Bacteria; kingdom Pseudomonadati; phylum Pseudomonadota; class Betaproteobacteria; order Rhodocyclales; family Zoogloeaceae; genus Azoarcus; species Azoarcus sp. DD4. The sequence continues at coordinate 2,945,804 of NZ_CP022958.1, read as the reverse complement.
GACCGTGGTGCGCCAGGCGGTGAGCAGGTCGGGCGGAATGAAATCGTGTTTGAGCAGCCAGGCGCGTGGCTCTTCGCCGAAGCTGGCGATGTCGAGGTCGGGCCGGACGGCGAAGGCGCGGGTGGCCCCGACGGCATGGATGCGGCCGATGAAGCGGCCGAGGCGTTCCAGCGTGGCAGGGTCGGACAGCTCGGGAGCGCGGCCGCCGAGCCGGGGAAACACGGCGAAACGGAGCTCGCCGAAGTGATGCAAGGTCGTTCCGGCGTGCGCGATCGGTGCCGCGACGGGAATCTCCCGTTCGGCGAGTTCGGCGGTAAACGCATGCTCCTCGAGGATGGCCGCATCGCTCCAGCGCGCCGGGCGGTAGAACTTGACCACCCGCATGGGCGCATCGTCGATGCCGACCTGATAGACGCGGTTCTCGTAGCTGTTGAGGGCGAGCAGGCGCCCGTCCGGTGCAAGACCCACGCTTTCGAGTGCGTCCAGCACCACATCCGGTGTCAGGATGGAAAACGGAGCAGTCATCGTTCAGCGCCCCAGCAAACCGTGGCCTTGTAGCGCTTTGGCAATACCTTCGGCCAAGCGGCGGTAGCCGCTGGCGTTCGGGTGGATGGGGTCGGCCCGAAGCGTGGATTCGGACAGCACGTCGGCAAATACCGTCTCGATGAGCGGCACGTTCTCTTCCTGTGCGAGTCTGCGATAGAGCGCTGCATCCTTCAGATTGCCGGTCGCCGCACCGATGGGTGAAAAGGCCGGAACGGCAACCAGCACCGGTTGCACACCGGCGTCGCGGATCGCACGGAGGATGGCTCGCAAGTCCTCTGTCACTTCACCTTCGGCCCGTCGCCGCAGAAAATCGTTGCCACCGAGTTCGACCAGCACCAGACGCGGGGCGTGCTCGGCAAGCGCCTCGTCGATCCGGTGCCTGGCGGTCTCTGCGAGATCGCCGGGAATGCCCGCATTGGCGATCTGCCAGCCGCTCAGCGCCGCAAGCTGGGTCGGGTAGTCCTCGCCCGGCGCAGCGCCGGTGCCCCAGGTGACGCTGTCACCGAAGGCAAGGACGGCGGTGCCTGCAGGCAACGGGGAGAATTTCGGTCGATCGTTGCCGCAGGCGGTCAGGAACAGCAGAGCAAGGATCGCCAGCCAAGCTCGCATCAGCGTTTTTCCTTGCGCTTCCAAGGCTTGTCTGAACCTTTGTCGGGATGAGGCTTGCCCGTGCCGAAACGTGCCGGCTTGGCGCCTTGCTCGCTACGCTCCTGGGGCTGGCTGGGTGTCGTGCGCTTTTGCCCCCATTCCTTGCGTTCTTCGGTGGGGTGGCGCCTGCCGGCCTCGGGACGCTGGCTGTCACGTTGCGGACCGCGGCGCGGTGGTTGCGCGTTTGCCTCGGCTTCAGTCAGGGGGCGGATGTTGAGTGAGCACTGGCGCACGCGGGTGCGCTTGAGCAGACCGAGGAGTTCGCCTGGCAGGCTGGCAGGCAGTTCGACCGTGCTGTAGTCGTCGAACAGGTGGATCTGTCCGATGTACTTGCCCTCGATGCCGCCTTCGTTTGCGATTGCACCAACGATTTCCTTGGGCGTGGCACCCTGGCTGCGACCCACGTCTATGCGGTAGCGCACCAGGGCGCCGTCGGCGAAGGCACGCCGACGGTTGAGGATCTCGTCACGGTTGGGGCGCGGTGCACGTTCGGGACGCTCGCTCCAGGTGTTGTCCCGTTGCGTTTCGCGGGCGGGGCGACGTTCGCGCTCCGTCGGTGCCGTTGCCACGTCCCAGCCACGGCCGCTTTCTTCGACTTGCAGAGGTTTGTCGCGCTGGGCGAGATAGGTCAGCGCCGCGGCGATTTCGTGTGCGTCGAGTTCATGCTCCTCCGCCAGTCCGTTCACCACGTCCATGAAGAAGCCCAGGTCTTCCTGTTGCAGGGTGTCGAGCACCAACTGCTTGAACTGGGCGACCCGCCGGCCGGCGACAGCTTCGCGGCTGGGCAGCGCGATAGCTTCGATGGGCTGGCGCGTAGCGCGTTCGATCGCCTTCAGCATACGGCTCTCGCGCGGCGCGACGAAGAGGATGGCGCTACCTTCGCGGCCGGCGCGTCCGGTGCGGCCGATACGGTGTACGTAGGCTTCGGTGTCGTAGGGGATGTCGTAGTTGATGACGTGACTGATGCGCGGTACGTCGATGCCGCGCGCTGCGACGTCGGTGGCGACGACGATGTCCAGCGAGCCGTTCTTCAGCTGCTCGATAACACGCTCGCGCAGGCCCTGGGTCATGTCGCCGTTGAGTGCGGCCGCGGCGTAGCCGCGGGCTTCGAGCTTGTCCGCGAGCTCGGTCGTTGCCGTCTTGGTGCGTACGAAGACGATGGCCGCATCGAGCTTTTCCTCGGCGTCGAGGATGCGCGTGAGGGCGTCGAGCTTGTCGACGCCGCGCACCAGCCAGTAGCGCTGGCTGATCGCCGACACCGTGCTGGTCGCGGCCCGGATCTTCACTTCCTTAGGTTCGCGCAGGTGCTGGTGCGCCACGCGTCGGATCGCATCCGGCATGGTTGCGGAAAACAGCGCGGTCTGGCGCTCCGGCGGCGTGTGCTCGAGGATCCATTCGACGTCTTCGATGAAGCCCATGCGCAGCATCTCGTCGGCCTCGTCCAGCACCAGGGCGGACAGTCCGTCCAGCTTGAGACTGCCGCGCTCCAGGTGGTCCATGACCCGGCCAGGGGTGCCGACGATGACCTGGGCACCGCGTGACAGCTGGCGCAGCTGCACCACCATGCTCTGGCCGCCGTAGAGCGGCAGCACATGAAAGTCGCGCAGATGATGAGCGTACTTCTGGAAGGCCTCTGCAACCTGGATCGCGAGTTCGCGGGTTGGCGTCAGCACCAGCACCTGCGGATTGCGTTTGGCGAGGTCCAGGCGAGCCAGCATGGGCAAGGCGAACGCCGCAGTCTTGCCGGTGCCGGTCTGCGCTTCACCAAGGATGTCGTGACCGTCAAGCAGCTGTGGAATACACGCGGCCTGGATGGGCGAAGGGGTTTCGTAGCCGACGTCGGCAAGCGCCTGCAGCAGTGCAGGGGGCAGGTTGAGGTCGGCAAAGGTGGCGATCGGATCGGTCATGTCGGAAAGGCCTGGCAAGGCAGTACGGCCGCCCGGGCGGGCGCCCGGCGGGGGAAAGACGTACGACGCTGAAGTATGGACGACGAGTCGGGAAATGCGAAATCGCGGCAGCAGGCGCTGGCTGCGCCGGTGTCCCCGAGCAGGGGAGCGGGGTGCGCGTGCCGGCCGGAAAAGAAAAAACGCGGCACAAGGCCGCGTTTTTCGCGATACGGCAGGAGCCGATCAGAGCGGGCGAATCTTCGCCGCTTGCAGACCCTTGGGGCCCGACTTCACTTCGAATTCCACGCGCTGGTTTTCAGCGAGGGACTTGAAGCCGTTGCTCTGGATTTCAGAGAAGTGGGCGAAGAGGTCGTCGCCGCCGTTTTCCGGGGTGATGAAGCCGAAGCCCTTGGCGTCGTTGAACCACTTGACGGTACCGGTTTGAGTGCTCATTTATGCGTTCCAAAAATAAAAGTTAGGCGTTTGCCCGAAATGCAGGAACGATCAAGAAACGTATCGAGGGAATCAGACCGGATGGGTTCGGAACCGGAAGGTTTCGCGGAGCGAACACGCGGAGAAGACACCACAAGGACAACCACTGCTTGAATCGACTGCGAACGTCACAATACACGGTTTCCGACCGTGCGGGTAATTTATTTGTCGCAGCCGATTTCGCGTGGCTGCCTGCTTCAGCAGTGGGATAATGCGCAGCCTGTTTTTTCCAGGATAAGAAATGCCCATCCAGTGGTTTCCCGGTCATATGAATTCGGCCCGCAAGAAGGCGGCCGAAATGCTGGCAGCGATCGATGTGGTGATCGAAGTGACCGATGCCCGCCTGCCCGAAGCGAGCAGCAATCCGATGATCGGCGAATTGCGGCGCTTCCGTAATCGCCCGTGCCTGAAGTTGTTGAACAAGGTCGATCTCGCCGATCCGGCGGCCACCAAGGCCTGGATGGATTTCTACAATCGCCAGCCCGGCGTCAGGGCTGTCGCCATTTCGGCCAAGAAGTCGGCCGACGTGGCACGCATTCCCGGTCTGTGTCGCACGCTGGCGCCGCATCGCGACGACGGCACCAAGCCGCTGCGGATGATGATCATGGGCATTCCCAACGTCGGCAAGTCGACCATCATGAACGCACTGCTCAAGCGCAAGGTGGCTGCGGTGGGCGACGAGCCGGCCGTCACCAAGCAGTTGCAGACACTGGATCTGGGGCCCGGCATGACCTTGACGGACACGCCGGGGCTGATGTGGCCGAAGATCGAGCACGATTCCGACGGCTACATGCTGGCGGCGAGTCACGCCATCGGCCGCAATGCGGTAATAGACGAGGAGGTCGCCGCCTTTCTCGGCGAAATCCTGATCGTCCGCTACCCGGACCTGCTGGCTGCGCGCTACAAGCTCGATCCTGGCGGTATGGATGGTCCCGCGCTGGTAGAGGCGGTCGGACTCAGACGTGGATGTCGCGTCAAGGGCGGCGGACTGGACCTGGAGAAGGCGGCACACATCCTGCTGAACGATTACCGTAGCGGGACGCTCGGCAGGATCAGCCTGGAAACGCCCGACAGCCGGGAAGCGATGCTGGCGACTGCGAAGGCCGAGCAGCGCGACGACAGTGCGGATGTGGACGAACCCGAGCTGGAATGAGGGGCATTCTTCGCTTCTTATTTGTTAGTCCTGTGTCTCCAGCCCGAAACTGATGCCCTGTGCGAGCGGCAAGCTGCCGGATGCGTTGACCGTGCACGTAGTCCGCCGCATGTAGGCCTTCCAGGCATCCGAGCCCGCTTCGCGGCCGCCGCCGCTATCCTTTTCGCCGCCGAAGGCGCCGCCGATTTCCGCACCGGACGGGCCGGTATTTACGTTGACGATGCCGCAGTCGCTTCCGGCAGCCGACATGAACAACTCCGCCTCTGCGAGGTCGCGGGTGAAGATGGCCGATGCCAGGCCTTGCGGTACGGCATTGTTGAGGGTGATGGCCTCGCGGAGATCACGGTAGCGCAGCAGATACAGGATGGGCGCAAAGGTCTCGCGCATCATGATGTCGGTCTGAGCAGGCATTTCCACCAGGGCGGGGCGGCGGTAGTAAGCCCCGCTGCACCCTTCGACGGCGACCGTTTCCCCGCCCCAAACGATGCCACCTGCGGCTTCGGCTGCAAGGAGTGCGGTCGACATGGCATCGTCGGCACGCTGGTCGATCAGCGGACCGACCAATACACCGGGAAGCAAGGGGTTGCCGACTTTCACCCGCTGCCATGCCGCGCGAAGCCGGTCGCGCAACGTATCGTGGATCGCGTCGTGAACAATGAGGCGGCGCAGGCTGGTGCAGCGTTGGCCGGCCGTGCCGACCGCGCCGAACAGCACTGCACGTTCGGTCAGCGCGAGGTCGGCGCTGGGCGTGACGATCGCCGCGTTGTTGCCGCCAAGCTCGAGTATGGCCTTGCCCATGCGGCGGGCGACGACCGGTGCGATCGCCTGGCCCATCTCGCAGGAGCCGGTTGCCGACAGCACGGCAATGCGTTTGTCGGTCGCGAGAAGCTCGGCGAGACTACGCCCACCGACCAGGACTTCGAGCAGACCCTCGCAGACATCCCCCTGGCTGGCGCAGGTGTCGGAGAACAGGCTGGCGCAGGCAAGCGCAGTCAGCGGTGTTCGCTCAGAAGGCTTCCACACCACCGTGTCGCCGCAGACCCACGCCAGCGCCGCGTTCCAGGCCCAGACGGCCGCCGGGAAGTTGAAGGCGGAGATGATGCCCACCACGCCTGCCGGATGCCAGAGTTCCTGGATGCGGTGACCCGGCCGCTCGCTGGTGATTGTCAGGCCATGTAATTGGCGGGACAGTCCGGCGGCGAATTCGCAGATGTCGATCATCTCCTGTACTTCGCCGAGCGCTTCCTCGTGGATCTTGCCGCTCTCCAGCGTAATGAGCTCGGCGAGCTGAGTCTTGTGCTTGTGCAAGGTGTCGGCATAACGGCGGACGAGGGTGCCGCGGACCGGGGCAGGGACCGTGCGCCAGTACAGATAGGCGTGGGACGCTCGTGCGATCGCCGCTTCCGCTTCGACGCTGCGCGTTGCCTGCAGGCGGACAAGGGGGGCGCCGGTGATCGGCGTGCGAACAACGAAGTCGCCGCTGTGCAGCTTTTCGGTTGCGAGCCCGAGCCGGGCCAAGAGGGTATCGACGTCCACGGCCGCACTCCCGTTTGGCGGATACGCGGTGGACTCGCAGAGTTCGCGATTTGTTCGCTGAGAGTGATTCGCACCAAAAGCCTGCCGTGGATCGAGCGGAGGTACAGCCGGCTGTGGGGTGGCAGTCAGCGGCTTGCCTATTTCCTGCCATTGCAGCCATTGCCCGCAGGCATTGCGCGGACCACGCAAGGATCCGTGCCACGGCCCTTCCCGGCAGGGGCCGCGCGGCTGAGCCGGGTCGAGTTCGACCGTTTCCCCATCCGCCCCCAGCCTGCGCGCACCTCCCCAGCGATTGCAGGTCGGACAGCGGCGCAATTCGCCGACCGTGACGTTGGCTGCTGCCGTCGTCGGAGGGGTTTGGGGCAGGGGGGGCGTGGATGGGGATTGCATCGGCGACGTGGCGGGCGAGCATGGGGGCTGCTTTCGATGATAGCGCGCTACGTCGTCGGGTGGTCCGTAGCGACCATCCGCCGGCGGAAAGCTCAGGCGGGCTGGCCGGCCTCGTCGAAATCGAGCACGGTGAGTTCTTCATCCGCATCGGTGATCTCGGCGCGCAGCAGCTTGCCGTTGTCGTGATAAGTGTAGCGGTGCGACAGCTCGATCTCGCCGTAAACCAGTTTGTCGAAGCCGCTCAGCCGGCCGTCCGCGTCGAAGTAGCCGCGGAAGTACGTATTGCGGTTGCCCAGTTCGTTGTCGCCCAGTTCATTGACCAGCTTGAATGGCAGCTTGACGCCGCTGTAAGTGACGAAATGACGGCAGGTGCCTTGGCTTGTCGTGCTCATGACCATTTCCTGAATGTGGTTATAGACCGGGCGGATCATCGCACAGCTGTCACTCGGCATGAAGGGTGTCCATGTACCCTGCGGGACCTGGCCGGGATGCATGCGTGCCGCTTTGTTATCATCGCGCCATGAAACCATCACGAAGCCGATTCATCGACGTACGCGGTCTGAGCTATCACCTTCGCGAGTGGGGGGAGGCAGGGGCGCCCAAGCTTTTCATGCTCCATGGGTGGATGGACGCATCCGCCTCGTTTCAGTTTGTCGTCGATGCCTTCGCACAAGACTGGCACGTCATCGCACCGGACTGGCGGGGCTTCGGGCGATCGGACCGGCAGGGGGATGCGTACTGGTTTCCCGACTACCTCGCCGATCTCGACGCGATTCTCGAAGTCGAACAAGCGGGCGAGGCGGTCACGCTGATCGGTCACAGCATGGGTGGCAACGTGGCCTGCCTGTATGCCGGTGTCCGTCCCGCCCGGGTAGGCCGTGTCATTGCGCTGGACGCATTCGGCCTGCTGGACCGCGCGCCGGAGGAGGCGCCGGGGCGCTACGAGAAGTGGCTCGATGAGCTCGGCCGTCCGGGCGTGTCGCGCGAGTATCCGGATTTCGACGCTCTCGCGGCGCGTCTGCAGCGCGAGAATCCACGGCTTGATCCGACCCGAGCTGCCTGGCTGGCCAGGCAGCTCGGCGAGCACACGGAAAGCGGGGCCGTGCGGTTCGCCGGCGATCCCAACCATAGGCGCATCAACCCGGTGCTCTATCGCCGCGCCGAGTCCGAGGCTTGCTGGCGGCGGATCACCGGCCGGGTCCTCTGGGTGGAGCCCGCGGAGCCCGAGTTGCGCCGGCGTGTTGGTATCAGCGACGAGGTAGATGCGGCCGCCAAGGCCTGTTTCCGCGATCTCCAGCTGGTGAGTGTTGCCGATGCCGGGCACAACCTGCATCACGATCAGCCGGAACGGATTGCGGCGATCATCGAGGATTTTTTGCGGGATACACGGTCGACGTCGATATGAGCATTCAAACGATGAACGTGGACCTGCATTGTCATTCCACCGTATCCGACGGCTGGCTGGAGCCGGATGCGGTGGTCCGGCGTGCGCACGCGAACGGGGTCGAACTGCTTGCGCTTACCGACCACGACGAGCTCGGCGGTATCGCCTTGGCACGTGAGACAGCGACCGCACTCGGCATGCGCTTCGTGGCCGGCGTCGAGATCTCGGTGTCGTTCGCCGGGGAGACCATCCACATCGTCGGGCTCGGCGTCGACGTCGATGCCCCGGGGCTGCGGGCCGGGCTGGAGTTGGTCCGCAGTGGCCGCGATCTGCGTGCCCGCAAGATGGCAACTGGCCTGGAGGGCATAGGTTTCGTCAATGTGCTGGAAGGGGCGCGCCGTTTCGCCCGCAATCCGGCTTTGGTCAGTCGCGCCCATTTCGCCCGCCATCTGGTTGCGATCGGGGTGATGCCTGACGTCAAGACGGTGTTCGATCACTACCTCGTACGGGGCAAGCCTGGTTTCGTCGAGCATGAATGGGCAGCGCTGGAAGATGCAGTCGGCTGGATACGTGCAGCCGGTGGCATTGCCGTAGTTGCGCATCCGGCCCGCTACCGGCTCTCTTCCGCCAACATGGACGCCTTGTTCGATCGTTTCATGGCGGCCGGAGGTGAGGCGGTCGAGGTCGTTTCCGGTGCGCACACCGACGACGAGATGCGGCGCTTCGCCACGGTGGCGCGTTCGCGCGGCTTGCTTGCGTCGCGGGCGTCCGATTTTCATGGCGAAAATGAGAGTCCGGTCGATCTCGGCCGCTGCAATCCTTTGCCTTCCGATCTTTTGCCGGTATGGTCCCGGCTGCTCTGAATCGACAACAACACAATGGCCCAGTTCTTTTCGCTGCACCCGGAGCAACCCCAGCCCCGCCTGATCCGCCAGGCGGCGGAGATCATCCGCGGCGGTGGCCTGATCGTCTTTCCGACCGATTCTGCTTATGCGCTTGGCGGACATACCGGCGATGCCGGTCTTCTCGAGCGGATCCGACGCATACGTGGCGTGGACGAACGCCATCAGTTCACCCTGATGTGCCGCGACCTCTCCGAAATCGCCACCTATGCACGGGTCGACAACAGCCAGTACCGCCTGTTGAAGGCGACGACGCCCGGCCCCTACACCTTCATCCTGGAAGGTACGCGCGAGCTGCCGCGGCGGGTGTTGCATCCCAAGCGCAAGACCATAGGCTTACGCATCCCGGAGCATGCGGTCGTCTCTGCGCTGCTGGCCGAGCTCGACGAGCCTCTGCTGTCGTCGACCCTGTTGCTGCCCGGCGAGGATCTTCCGCTCACGGACGCGGAGGACATTCGGGACCGGCTGGAGAAACAGGTCGATCTCGTCATCGAAGCCGGGTTCTGTGGGCCTGAAGCGACCACCGTGATCGATCTGACAACCGGTGCGCCGGTGCTGATCAGGGTAGGGCGGGGGGATCTCGCGCCGTTTGGACTGGAAGCCGAGTGAGCATGCGCGCCTCTGTTAAGATGCCGGCCTTTGAGTCATCCGCTCCATGGATTCGTTGATTCCCACCCTGGCCATCTGGGCGTTGCCCGTGCTGCTCGCCATCACTCTGCACGAGGCAGCGCACGGCTATGTGGCACGCCATTTCGGCGATCCGACCGCCGATCAGGCCGGGCGGATCACGCTCAATCCACTCAAGCACATCGATCCTGTCGGTACCCTGCTGGTGCCAGCAGCCATCCTGGCGGCAAGCACCCTGTTCGCCGGCGGCGGCATCCTGTTCGGATGGGCCAAGCCGGTACCAGTCAATTTCGGCCGCCTGCGCAAGCCAAAGGCGGACATGCTGTGGGTTGCCGCGGCAGGGCCTTTCGTGAACCTGCTGATGGCCATCGGCTGGGCGATCGTCTTCAAATTGGCATTGAGTCTGCCGGGGAGCGTTTATACCTTGCCGATGATGAAGATGGCGGACGCCGGCATGCAGATCAACACCGTACTGATGGTGTTGAACCTGCTGCCCATTCCGCCGCTGGACGGCGGCCGGATCGCCGTGAGCCTGCTGCCCAACAGACTGGCGTGGCAGTACGCGCGGCTCGAACCGTTCGGCTTTCCCATCCTGCTGATCTTGCTGTTCACAGGCTTGCTCGGCAGCGTCCTGTGGCCTTTCATCGCGGGCTTCCGCTTCCTGCTCGCCGCACTGATGGGGCTGTGAACCCGCCGGCAATGATGCTCGACAGTACTGGCAACTTATGAACCTGCCGCTGGAACTCGCACCGGTCGAGGAATTGGGCGCGCTCGAATCGGTCGCACGGCTGTATGGCGAACCGCTGCTCGAATTGCCCAAAGACCTGTATATTCCGCCCGACGCGCTACAGGTCTTTCTGGAGGCATTCGAAGGGCCGCTGGATTTGCTGCTCTATCTGATCCGCAAAGCCAACGTGAATGTGCTGGACATTCCGATGGCGCCGCTCACCGCCCAATACCTCGACTATGTCGAGGCGATGCGGGCGAGCAACCTGGAGCTGGCCGCGGAGTATCTGCTGATGGCGGCGATGCTGCTCGAGATCAAGTCGCGCATTCTGTTGCCGCGTCCGCCGCGTGAAAGTGAAACGGAAGAAGATCCGCGTGCCGAACTGGTGCGTCGGCTTCTCGAGTACGAGCAGATGAAGCTTGCCGCTGCGCGCCTCGATCTGCTGCCGCGAGCCGAGCGGGATTACGAATGGGTCGGGGTTTTCGTCGCAGAGAAAGTCGTCGAGCGTCTGCCGGAGGTCAGTCTGCATGATCTGCAGCTTGCCTGGTTGCGGATCATGAAGAAGGCGCGGCTGACTCAGCACCATCGCGTCGGCCGCGAACAGCTTTCGGTCCGCGAACACATGACCGCCATCCTGCGCAAATTGTCGGATGGTGTCTTCGTGGTCTTCGATACGCTGTTCGACGCCGAACTCGGTGCCGCCGGACTGGTGGTTTCCTTCCTTGCCGTGCTCGAGCTGGTCAAGGAAAAACTTGTCGAAGTGACGCAGAACGAAGCGTTTGCACCGATATACGTGAAGCTCGCAGATGGATCACGGGACGACGCCTGAGCACTACAAGCGGATCATCGAGGCCGCCTTGCTGGCCGCACCGGCTCCGCTGCCGGTCGCGAGTTTGCGGCGGCTGTTCGACGACGATCCGGGGCCCGATCTGGTGCGACGGTTGCTGGATGAGCTGCGCAGCGAGTGGGAGGCCGCGCAGCGCGGCGTGGAACTCGTTCTCCTGGCGAGCGGATGGCGGTTTCAGACCCGCCCGGAATGCCAGGTCTACCTCGACCGGCTGAAGGAGGAAAAACCGCCGCGCTATTCGCGTGCGGTGATGGAAACGCTGGCGATCATTGCCTATCGTCAACCGGTTACGCGCGGCGACATCGAAGACATTCGGGGCGTGGCGGTGTCCGCCAACGTATTGAAAACACTGGAAGCGCGTGGTTGGGTCGACATCGTCGGCCATCGCGATACGCCGGGGCGCCCGGCGCTTTTCGCAACCACGCGGCGCTTCCTTGACGACATGGGCTTGCGCAGCCTGACAGAGTTGCCCGCGCTGGCCGAAATCGAAAGGATCATGGACCTTGTCGACACCTCACAAATCGAAGCGGCCGCTGCGGCCGCCCCTGAAGAAGAAGACCCCGACGCCTGAGGGTGGCAATGCCGAGGCCCACGGGCGCGAGCGCCGCAGCGGAGCGCACGGCGACGATCGTTCGCCGTCGCGCCCCGATGCGCACCGTTCAGCGCTCGGCAGTCCGGAAAGCATGGGCGCAACGCGTTCGCCAAGGCCGCGCAGACCGGCTGGCGACCGCCAGCCGGCGCCTACCTTCACCGAGCCCGAGCGTCTGCAGAAGGTGCTCGCTCAGGCCGGCGTGGCATCTCGGCGGGAGATCGAGGAACTGGTCATCGCCGGACGGATTTCGGTAAACGGCCTGCCGGCGTCGCTGGGTCAGAAGATCGGCCCGGGTGATCGGGTCAAGCTCAACGGCAAGCTGATTCCCCTGCGTTTTGCGCAGCGCTCGCCGCGCGTGCTGATCTATCACAAGCCGGAAGGCGAGATCGTCTCCCGCGACGATCCCGAAGGCCGTCCAACAGTGTTCGAGCGCCTCCCGCTGCTGCGCAAAGGGCGTTGGCTGGCAGTCGGTCGTCTCGATTTCAATACGTCCGGTCTGCTGTTGTTTACGAATGACGGCGACCTGGCCAATCGCTTGATGCACCCGCGCTACGAATTGACGCGCGAGTATGCCGTCCGGCTGCTTGGCGCGCTGACGGACGAGCAGGCACAATCGCTGACCGACGGCATCCAACTGGAAGACGGGCCTGCGCGCTTTCTGTCCCTGTCGGATGCTGGAGGTGAAGGGGTCAATCACTGGTATCGGGTGACCCTGTCCGAAGGTCGGAACCGCGAGGTGCGGCGCATGTTCGAGGCCGTCGGCCTGACGGTGAGCCGGTTGATGCGGGTGCGCTACGGCTCGGTCGAGCTACCCGCAAGGCTCAAGCGCGGTATGTGGATGGAAATGCCGGAAGCCGATGCTTGCGCGCTTGCGGGCCTTCCGCCGCCGCAGGTTCAGCAGGGCGACAACCGCGCCAAGAAGCCACCCAAGCTGCATCACACCACGCCGCGCGAACGCTGAGGGCTGCACCCCCGACGCTGCCGGGCCAATTGCTGATTTGATCGGCGGTTTGCCCGGCTACGCGTTTTAGCGCTATACTTCAAAGGCTTTGACAGGCGTCGATTCTTCAAGCGAAATGCCATGAGCAAAAAGGTGCTCGACTGGCGTGGTGCGGGGGAATGCAGCGGCGGGCTGTCGCTCCGGTTGTGGACAACAGGAAATGGGCGTTTCGCCCATTTTTTATTTGTGGCGTGGGATTGGCGGTTGCGTGAAGGCGGGTGAGTAAGTGGGTATGCAGACAAGCGTCGAAAAGCTGGTAGAGCAGGTGGTAAGCGGCCTGGGGTTCGAGTTGGTGGATTTCGAACTTTCGCCGAAGGCCAGGCTACTGCGGGTGTTTATCGACATCGAGCGCGGTGTCACGGTCGATGATTGCGCGACAGTCAGCAACCAGCTAACCCGGGTGTTCGAAGTCGAGAATGTCGATTACGACCGCCTCGAAGTGTCGTCGCCCGGTCTCGATCGCCCACTGAAGAAGTTCGCTGATTTCGAACGCTTTGCCGGCCACGAGATCCAGTTGCGCCTCACGCTGCCGATCGGTAATCAACGCAATTTTGTCGGTGTGATCGAGGGTGTCCGTGACGGTGCCATTGTCCTGCACACAGATAAGGGGGAGTTGCTTGCCCCGTTTGAAGAAATCGAAAAGGCACGCCTTGTTCCCAAATTTTGAGACTCTGGATGTGGAGGTTTTCCTGAAATGAGCCGCGAGATTCTGCTGCTTGTGGATGCACTGGCGCGCGAAAAGAACGTCGCCAAGGATATCGTGTTCGGCGCCCTTGAGTCGGCGCTTGCCTCCGCGACCAAGAAACGTATTCACGACGAAGCCGATGTGCGGGTTTCGATCGATCGCGATACCGGCGATTACGAGTCCTTCCGTCGCTGGGTTGTCATGCCCGACGAAGAGGTGACGAACGACGAAGCCGAGATGGGCATCATCGATGCGCGCGAGGTCGATCCCAAGATCGAGCTTGGGGAATACATCGAGGAGCCGCTCGAGCCTATCGATTTTGGCCGAATCGGCGCGCAGGCTGCCAAGCAGGTCATCCTGCAGCGCATTCGCGACGCCGAGCGCGAACAGGTTCTCAACGACTTCCTCGATCGCAAGGAATTCCTCGTTTCGGGTTCGATCAAGCGCATGGAACGCGGTAACGCGATCATCGAGGTGGGACGCCTGGAAGCGGTGTTGCCGCGCGACCAACAGATCCCGCGCGAGAACCTGCGCGTCGGTGATCGCGTCAAGGCCTATCTGCTCAAGATCGATCGCGGCGCCCGCGGGCCGCAACTGATTCTGTCGCGTACCGCGCCCGAGTTTCTGATGAAGCTCTTCGAGCTCGAAGTGCCGGAAATCGAAGACGGCCTGCTCGAGATCAAGGCCTGCGCCCGCGACCCCGGTCTGCGTGCCAAGATCGCGGTCAAGTCCAACGACCAGCGCATCGATCCTATCGGCACCTGCGTCGGCTTGCGTGGTTCGCGCGTGACCGCGGTGCGCAACGAGATCGGCGGCGAACAGATCGACATCATCGTATGGGCGGCCGATCCTGCCCAGTTCGTGATTGCCGCGCTGCAGCCGGCCGAAGTCGTTTCCATCGTCGTTGATGAAGAGGCGCACGCGATGGACGTTGTGGTCGACGAAAACAACCTCGCCATCGCTATCGGCCGTAACGGGCAGAACGTCAAGCTGGCGTCGGAACTCACCGGCTGGACGATCAACCTGATGAGCGAGCAGGAGTCGGCCGAGAAGTCCGAGCAGGAGAAGGCGGGCATCCGCAGCCTGTTCATGGCCAAGCTCGATGTGGACGAGGAAGTTGCCGACATCCTGATCGACGAAGGTTTCTCCTCGCTGGAAGAAATCGCCTACGTGCCGCTCGCCGAAATGCTGGAGATTGAAGCATTCGACGAGGACACCGTGACCGAACTGCGCAATCGCGCACGCAATGTCCTGTTGACCGAAGCCATCGTCACCGAGGAGCAACTCGAAAACGTTGCCGACGATCTTCTCGGCCTTGAGGGCATGGACAAGTCCCTCGCCGCCACGCTGGCGGGCAAGGGCATTCGTACCCGGGACGATCTTGCCGACCTTGCGGTCGACGAACTGGTCGACATGGCCGGGTTGGACGAGGAACAAGCCAAGGCGCTGATTTCTGTTGCTCGCGCCCACTGGTTCGAAGAATGACGGGAGGGCATTGATGGAACAAATGAGCGTGACCCAGTTTGCCGGCGAACTGAAAATGCCGGCGACGGCGCTGCTCGAGCAGTTGAAGCGCGCTGGGGTCGACAAGACCAGTGCGGCAGATCTGCTGACCGAACAGGACAAGGCCCGATTGCTCGAATACCTGCGCCGTGCGCATGGTGGTGCCGAGCCCAAGGGCAAGATTACCCTCACGCGCAAGCAGACTACCGAAATTCGGGCGACCGATTCGACCGGCCGTGCACGTACCGTCCAGGTGGAAGTGCGCAAGAAACGCACTTTCGTGAAACGAGACGAATTGTTGACGGAAGCCGCAGCTACCGAGAGCGGCGCGGTGGAAGAGGAACTCACTGTCGCCGCAGACGATGTGGTGGAGACAGTGCCTGAGCCCGTGGCTGAGGTGATCGAGCCGGTGGTGCCGCAACCCGAACCGGAACCCGAAGTGGTGGCGCCCATGCCTGAACCGGAGCCCGTCGTCGAGGTTGTGCCGGTCGAAGAGGTCGCAGCAGCTGCCGAAATCGCGGAAACCGCAGATGCCGAATCCGCCCAGGCGAAGACGCCTGCTCCGGTTGCACGCCCGCGTCCGGTCTCGATTACCGAACTGCTGAGCGACGAGGAAATCGCCGCTCGCGAACGCGAGGCTCGTCGTCATCGCGAACTGGTCGAACGCCAGCAGGCAGACCTGCGCGCACGTCAACAGCGTGACGCCGCAGCGAAGGCCGCTGCCGAAGCACGGCGTGCCGAAGAGGAAGCTCGTGTGCGTGCCGAGCAGCAGAAGAAGGAAGAAGTGGCCAAGCCTGCTGCGACCAAGCCTGCCGCAGGTACTTCGGGAACGCTGCACCGTCCCGCCAAGGCCGACGACAAGGGGGCGAAGGACGCCAAGCGCGGCACACGCGAGAACGAAAGTGCCAAACGTCGCGGCATCAAGACCCGCGGCGAAGTCGGCGGTCCGGCTGCCGGCAATGCCTGGCGGGGTGCGAAGGGCGGTGGTCGTCATGGCCGCCAGCAGGAAGATCGCCAGAGCTTCCAGGCTCCGACGGAGCCCATCATCCGTGAAGTGCACGTCCCCGAAACCATCACGGTTGCCGACCTCGCCCACAAGATGTCGGTGAAGGCCACCGAGGTCATCAAGACCCTGATGAAGATGGGCAGCATGGTTACCATCAATCAGGTGCTGGACCAGGAAACCGCGATGATCGTCGTCGAGGAACTGGGTCACAAGGCGCTGGCCGCCAAGCTGGACGATCCGGATGCCTTCCTCGAGGAAACGGAAGAGCACAAGGACGCCGAGGTGCTGCCGCGTGCTCCGGTCGTTACGGTCATGGGCCACGTCGACCACGGCAAGACCTCGCTGCTCGACTACATCCGGCGGGCGAAGGTGGCTGCGGGCGAGGCGGGTGGTATTACCCAGCACATCGGCGCTTATCACGTCGAGACGCCGCGTGGCGTCATCACCTTCCTTGATACGCCGGGCCACGAAGCATTTACCGCGATGCGTGCCCGTGGAGCGAAGGCGACCGACATCGTCATCCTCGTCTGCGCTGCCGACGACGGCGTGATGCCGCAGACCCGTGAGGCTATCCACCATGCGAAGGCCGCCGGTGTGCCGATGGTCGTGGCGATCACCAAGATCGACAAGCCGGAAGCCAACGCGGAACGTGTCAAGCAGGAACTCGTCAGCGAAAGCGTGATCCCGGAAGAGTATGGTGGCGACACCATGTTCGTGCCGGTGTCGGCGAAGAGCGGCGTCGGTGTCGATGAACTGCTCGAAGCAGTGCTGCTGCAGGCCGAGGTGCTGGAACTCACCGCGCCGGTCGAGGCGCCGGCCAAGGGCCTGATTGTCGAAGCGCGCCTGGATAAGGGGCGTGGTCCTGTCGCTTCCTTGCTGGTCCAGTCCGGTACCCTGCACAAGGGCGACGTCTTGCTCGTCGGCGCCACCTTCGGCCGCATCCGCGCGATGCTGGACGAAAACGGCAAATCGATCGATGAGGCCGGGCCGTCGATTCCGGTGGAAATCCTCGGTTTGTCGGACGTGCCGGCTGCCGGCGATGAAGCCATCGTGCTTGGCGACGAGAAGAAGGCACGCGAAATTGCGCTCTTCCGTCAAGGCAAGTTCCGCGATGTCAAGCTGGCGAAGCAGCAGGCCGCCAAACTCGAGAGCATGTTCGAGCAGATGGCCGAAGGCGAGGTCAAGAGCCTGCCGCTCATCATCAAGGCTGACGTGCAGGGTTCGCAGGAAGCGCTGGCGCAGTCGCTGGCCAAGCTGTCCAACGACGAAGTCCGCGTCAACGTCATCCACGGTGCGGTCGGCGCGATCAGCGAGTCGGATGTCAACCTGGCGCAGGCCTCGGGCGCCGTCATCATCGGTTTCAATACCCGGGCCGATGCCGGTGCGCGCAAGCTGGCCGAGAGCTTCGGCGTCGATATCCGCTACTACAACATCATCTACGACGCTGTCGATGAGGTGAAGTCGGCGCTGTCGGGCATGCTGGCCCCGGAGAAGCGCGAAGAGGTCATCGGCACGGTGGAGATTCGTCAGGTATTCACGATCTCGAAAGTCGGTTCGGTCGCGGGCTGCTACGTGCTCGAAGGTCTCGTCAAGCGTGGTTCCTCGGTGCGCCTCATCCGCAACCATACGGTACTGTGGACGGGCGAACTCGAATCGCTCAAGCGCTTCAAGGATGACGTCAAGGAGGTCAAGTTCGGCTACGAATGTGGTCTCCAGCTCAGGAACTACAACGACATCCAGGTCGGCGATCAGCTCGAGGTCTTCGAAATCAAGGAAGTTGCACGGACCCTGTAATCGATGCCTAAGGAATATTCCCGCAGCCAGCGCGTGGTGGAGCAGATCCGCCGCGAACTGGCAGAGCTGATCCGGTTGGAGGTGAAGGACCCGCGCGTTGGGTTCATCACCTTGACCGACGTTGAAATCACGCCCGATTACGCTCATGCCAAGGTGTTCTTCACCTCGATGACGGGCGAGGAGAGCGTACCGGAGATCCTGCAGGGGCTGCGCCGTGCGAGCGGTTTCCTGCGGCGGGAGCTCGGACGTCGGGTGCGCATTCACACGATTCCCGAGCTGCACTTCCATTACGACCGTTCCGTCGAGCAGGGGAGCCGGCTTTCCCGTCTGATCGATGAAACCGTTCGCGAAGACGAGGCCCGTCATCGCGAAGACGACGCCAGCTGATTCCGGCGGAATGACCTCCATGCAGCGCAAGATTCCGCGACGTATCGTGGATGGCGTGCTCTTGCTCGACAAGCCCCAGGGCCTGACCAGCAACGCAGCCTTGCAGACGGCGCGACGTCTGCTCAACGCCGCCAAGGCGGGTCATACGGGGACGCTGGATCCGATGGCGAGCGGATTGCTGCCGCTCACCTTCGGCGAGGCGACAAAGTTCTCCCAGATTCTGCTGGACGCGGACAAGACCTACGAGGCCGGTGTACGACTGGGTGTCGAAACTGACACCGGCGACGCGGAGGGTGAGATCCTGCGCCGCGCCGCGGTCGATGTCGATCGGGCCAGGCTCTGCGAGGTGCTCGCCGGTTTCGTGGGCGAAATCGACCAGATCCCGCCCATGCACTCGGCGCTCAAGCGCGACGGCAAGCCGCTCTACGAGTACGCTCGTGCGGGCATCGAACTCGAGCGCGAAGCGCGCCGCGTCGTGATACACGAACTCGAACTGAGAGAATTCAGTGGTGAGCACTTCGTGATCCGGGTGCGTTGCAGCAAGGGTACCTATATCCGCAGCCTGGCGATGGATATCGGTGCCGCACTGGGTTGCGGTGCTCATCTTGATGCCCTGAGACGGACCGGAATCGGGGCGTTCTCGGTGGAGAGTTCGGTTACGCTTGCCGCTGTGGAGGAGGTGGCGTTCGACGCGAGAGATGCCATGCTTGCACCGGTGGATGCGCTTGTGGCGCATTTCGGTCGGATCGATCTCGATCCGACCGACGCGGCAGGTATCCTGCAAGGAAGGGCTTTGCGCCTCGCGCAGAGTGGCTGCGGCACGGTGCGGATCTACGGCGGCAGACGCTTCCTTGGGCTTGCTGAGTGGCATTCCGACGGCAGTTTGCGGCCGAAACGCCTTATCGCGACCGCCGAGATGCAGTAACTGGCAACAAAGCGCATATTTTTAATTGAGTTTACTTCCTGGCGTTGGGTATAATCCTGCGCTTCTGATTGGCAGAACGAATAGAGTAAAGACATCAATGGCTCTCGATACCTCGACCAAAGCGCAAATCGTCACCGACTACCAGCGCGCGCAAGGCGACACTGGTTCCCCGGAAGTTCAGGTTGCGCTGCTTACCGCCCGCATCAACGGTCTGACTGACCACTTCAAGGCAAACGCCAAGGATCACCACTCCCGTCGCGGCCTGCTGAAGATGGTAAGCCAGCGTCGCAAGCTGCTCGACTACCTGAAGGGTCGCAACGTTGACAGCTACCGCAGCCTGATCGAACGTCTGGGCCTGCGCAAGTAAGACGGCTGCCCGTGACGCGTTACGCGGCAACGAACGACGCGACGCCGGTCAACAAAGGCTAGCCAGCAAAGCCGGTGCGAGCCCCCGACGGGCCGCACCGGCTTTGTCGTTTGTATCGTTCGTTGCTGTTCCGGCGGCTGTCGTTGCGGTGGCCGCCTTTGCAGTTGTTGTCCGCTGCACTCTTCTAGAAAGGAATTCCCTTGCCTACCGCTATCAAGAAAACCTTCGCCTACGGCGCACACACCGTTACGCTCGAAACCGGCGAAATCGCTCGTCAGGCCGGTGGCGCAGTCATCGTGAACATGGACGACACCGTGGTGCTCGCGACCGTGGTCGCTGCCAAGGATGCCAAACCGGGTCAGGACTTCTTCCCGCTTACCGTTGACTACGTCGAGAAGTTCTACGCCGCCGGCCGTATTCCCGGTGGCTTCTTCAAGCGCGAAGGTCGTCCGACCGAGAAGGAAACCCTGACGTCCCGCCTGATCGACCGCCCGATCCGTCCGCTCTTCCCGGAAGGCTTCTACAACGAAGTCCAGGTCATCGTCACCGTACTGTCGCTCAATCCGGAAGTCGATGCCGACATTCCGGCCATGATCGGCGCCTCCGCGGCGCTGGCGATTTCCGGCATCCCCTTCGATGGCCCGATCGGTGCCGCCCGCGTCGGCTACGCGGACGGTCAGTACCTGCTCAATCCGACGACCGAACAGGTCAAGACCAGCCAGCTTAACCTGGTGGTTGCTGGTACCGCCGCTGCCGTGCTGATGGTCGAGTCCGAGGCTGACGAGCTGTCCGAGCAGGTCATGCTGGGCGCCGTGGTGTTCGGCCATGAGCAGATGCAGACTGCGATCCGTGCGATCAACGAGCTGGTGGAAGTCGCCGGCAAGCCTGAATGGAACTGGCAGCCGCCGGCGCCTAACGAAGCGCTGATCGCCCGCGTCAACGAACTGGCCCGGGCCGATGCCGAGGAGGCCTTCCGCATCACCAGCAAGCAGGCCCGTTCGGAGCGCCTGTCGGAAATCCGCAAGCGCACCATCGCAGCCCTGACCGAAGGTGTGGACAACGCGCCGTCGGAAAACGAGATCAAGGACATCTTTTTCAATCTCGAATCGAGCATCGTGCGTAGCCGCATCCTCAACGGCGAGCCGCGTATCGACGGCCGTGATACCCGCACCGTGCGCCCGATCGACATCCGTGTCGGCGTACTGCCGCGTACCCACGGCTCCGCGCTGTTCACCCGTGGCGAAACCCAGGCGCTGGTCGTGGCCACGCTGGGCACCGGGCGTGACGAGCAGATCATCGACGCGATTGCCGGCGAGTACAAGGAGCGCTTCTTGCTCCATTACAACTTCCCGCCGTTCTCCACTGGTGAGACCGGTCGTTTCGGCGTCACCAAGCGCCGCGAGATCGGCCACGGCCGCCTTGCGAAGCGTGCCCTGGTGGCGATGCTGCCGAAGGGCGAGGAGTTCAGCTACACGATTCGCGTGGTTTCCGAGATCACCGAATCGAACGGTTCCAGCTCCATGGCTTCGGTGTGCGGCGGTTCGCTGGCGATGATGGATGCCGGCGTGCCGATGAAGAACCACGTCGCCGGTATCGCCATGGGTCTGATCAAGGACGGTAACCGCTTTGCTGTGCTGACCGACATCCTCGGCGACGAGGATCATCTCGGCGACATGGACTTCAAGGTTGCCGGTACCGAGAACGGCGTGACGGCCCTGCAGATGGACATCAAGATCCAGGGCATCACGAAGGAGATCATGCAGGTCGCACTGGCGCAAGCCGGCGAGGGCCGTCTGCACATTCTCAAGCAGATGAAGGATTCGCTGGGTGCCCACCGTGGTGAGGTCTCCGAATTCGCGCCGCGCATGATCAACATGAAGATCAACCCGGAGAAGATCCGCGACGTGATAGGCAAGGGCGGCGCGGTGATTCGCGCGCTGCAGGAAGAGACCGGCACAGTCATCGAGATCGAGGACGATGGCAACATCACCATCTCGTCCGTGTCCGCTGAAGGTGCGCAGAAGGCGAAGTCGCGCATCGAGGACATCACTGCAGAAGTCGAGGTCGGCAAGGTTTACGAAGGTACGGTTGTGCGCCTGCTGGACTTCGGCGCCATCGTGAATATCCTGCCGGGTCGCGATGGTTTGCTTCACGTTTCGCAGATCGCCAACGAGCGCGTGAACAACGTCGCGGACTACGTGAAGGAAGGTCAGGCGGTGCGCGTGAAGGTGCTGGAAACCGACGAGCGCGGCAAGATCCGTCTGAGCATGAAGGCGCTGCTGGGCGAAAACGCCGGCTGAGCCTTGCCGGGCTGAATGAAAAAGGGACGCCAAGGCGTCCCTTTTTTCTACTTCGGCTGACTGATCGCTTGTACGAACAGGGGAGGCTGCTGGCCTACTTGGCCAGTTGTCGTTCGCGCATTTCTTCCAGGGTCTTGCAATCGATGCACAGCGTCGCTGTCGGTCTGGCTTCCAGCCGCTTCAGACCGATTTCGACGCCGCAACTGTCACAGTAGCCATACTCCCCGGCATCGATCCGACCCAGCGCTTCATCGACCTTCTTGATCAAGCGCCCCTCGCGGTCGCGATTGCGAAGCTCCAGGGCAAGATCGCTCTCCAGACTGGCGCGATCATTAGGGTCGGCAGGCGCAGGCGCTTCGTCCTGCAACTGATGCACGGTTTGCTCGATATCCCCCATGAGTTCGAGTTTGAGGGAGTCCAGCACAGCCCGGAAATGGGCGGTCTGGCGTTCGCTCATGTAGTCCTCTCCCGGCGCCAGTACATAGGGGGGGAAGGATTTGCGGGGCGTATCGTCGGACATGTCCGAAGCTTCCGTAGGCATTGAATTCAATGCCAAAAGTAATAGCAGAATCCGCAATGTGCATCAAGCCGCGGACCGCACGGAAAGCGTCGGCGTTATTGCCCGAGGCCGTTCGCGAAGAAAATTTATATCGATTGTTTGACGGCTGAGAATTGTCTCTGTATAGTGCGCGGCTCTCGGGGTGTAGCGCAGTCCGGTAGCGCGCTTGCTTTGGGAGCAAGATGTCGGGGGTTCGAATCCCTCCACCCCGACCAGCTCACCCCGAATGCCCGCGGGATCTGCCCGTAGCTCAATTGGATAGAGCACCGGCCTTCTAAGCCGGGGGTTGCAGGTTCGATCCCTGCCGGGCAGGCCAGGTAGCAAAAACAGGTTTCCGGACCTTGACCTAGTCAGGGTTCAGATAGTGGCGGCATTAGCTCAGTTGGTAGAGCGTTGGATTGTGGCTCCAAAGGTCACCGGTTCGAAACCGGTATGTCGCCCCAAATAATTAGGCAGGTAGATCAAAACCTGCAAATCAGCTGAAAGGCCGATCTTACCAAGTGCGTAAGATCGGCCTTTTGCTTTTTTGCCGTAGTGGCGGCGATGCCGTGCGAGCGCCTTGTCGGTCAGGGGCAGTGATCGAAGCCGGGATGAGGGCGCGCAAGAGGGCTAGAGTAATAGCAGTGAGCAATCGTCGATGCAACGCAGTCTTGTGCGAGGCGGAGACCGAGCGGTCCACCTGCCGGATGCGGAGATGCCCGTGCCCGAGAAGTCCCCTCTGCCCGATTCACCCTCGTGGCGCGTGCTGGCGTATTTCGCGGCAGCGCTGCTTTTCTTCGTCCTTGCACGATTGTTTCTCGGCGGCCCCGACGCAGCGGAAATCAGCTACAGCGATTTCAAGCAACGTATTGCGGCCGGGCAGGTGGCGGAGGTTACCCTGCAGGAGGACCGCGTCGTCGGTCGGCTTTTGCAGGCTCAAGCAGTCGGCAAGGATGGACGAAACTCGGCGTGGTTCTCGACCCGAGTGCCCAGGATGGGCGACGATGAACTGCTGAAGGCGCTCGAAGCGGCAAACGTGCAGATCAATGTGGTTGCGGCGCCGGGATGGGAGCAGCTTGCCTACGGCCTGCCTTCGCTGATCCTGCTCGGGCTGCTGGTGATGGCGGTGTGGCGGACGAGCCGGATGGCGGGCGGAAGCCTGGGGGGCGGCACTGATCTTCAGCGTTTCCTGCGCAGCGTGGTCCGCACTGCCGATCGGCCGCAGACGACCTTTGCCGACGTGGCCGGTCAGGACAACGCCAAGCGCGATGTCGAAGAACTCGTTGCCTACCTGCGTGAGCCCGCCAGATTCGAGCGGCTCGGTGCGCAGGTTCCGCGCGGCGTGCTGCTGATGGGGCCGCCGGGAACCGGCAAAACTTTGCTGGCCAAGGCGCTGGCGGGTGAGGCCGCGGTGCCGTTTTTCTCGATCTCGGGTTCAGAGTTCATCGAGGTCTTCGTTGGCGTCGGTGCATCGCGGGTGCGCAATCTGTTCGAGGCGGCCAAGAAGCAGGCGCCGGCGATTGTGTTCATCGATGAACTCGATGCCGTTGGACGGACCCGTGGCACAGGTTTCGGCGGCGGTCACGACGAGCGCGAACAGACGCTCAACCAGATCCTGGCCGAGATGGACGGTTTCGAGCCTCACGAAGCTGTCATCGTGCTGGCCGCAACCAACCGGCCCGACGTGCTTGATCCGGCACTGTTGCGCCCTGGCCGCTTCGACCGGCACGTGGTGCTCGATCTGCCTGACAGGAAGGATCGCGAAGCCATCCTTGCAGTGCATGCGCGCAAGGTTCCGTTGGCAAGCGATGTCGATCTGGCGAACATGGCCGCGACGACGCCCGGTTTCTCGGGGGCCGACCTGCGCAACCTGGTCAACGAGGCGGCGATCCTGGCTGCGCGCGAAGCACAGCAAAGGGTTGCGCATCGTCATTTCGTCGAAGCGCGCGATAAGGTCATCCTCGGCAGTATGCGGTCGCTGGCCATCCAGCCTGACGAACGCCACCGGCTTGCGATACACGAAGCGGGACACGCGGTCGTGGCCTTCTTCCTGCCGCACGCCGATCCGCTCTACAAGGTGAGCATCATTCCGCGCGGCCGGGCGCTCGGCGGCACGCAGCAGCTTCCCGAGTACGAACGCCACACCCTGCCGGAGGATTACCTGCGCGACCGTCTGGCGGTGATGTTGGGCGGCCGGACAGCGGAGCGCCTGATGCTCGAAACGGTCAGTTCCGGTGCGGACGACGACATCCGACAGGCAACCGCGCTCGCGCGGGCCATGGTGGCGCGCTGGGGAATGTCGGAGGCGGTGGGGCCGGTCGACCTGCGCGACAGCGAAGAGCATCCCTTCCTTGGCCGCGAGATCGCACAGCCGCGGCACTTCTCGGAATCGTCCGCCCAGGCCGTGGATGACGGCGTGCGCAGCCTGTTGAACGAGGCCGAGCGCCGCGCCGGCGAGGTGCTGAACCAGCACGGAGGCGCACTGGAACGCCTGGTCGCCGCCCTCGAGGCGGAGGAGGATCTCGACCGGGCGCGGCTGGAGCAGGTGCTGCAGGCGCCGGTCGCGAGCGCAGCGCCGCCCGCCAGGCCCCAAGGGATCGATCCCCCGCGTGCAGCCTGAGTCGGATGCACGGGCGGCAGCGCCACCCCTAACGGCGGGGCAGCTTCGCTTGACCGGCAGCGCGGCTCCGCCTCGCGGCATTCAGTCGATCTTCACTTCCAGCGCCTTCGGTTTGGCCTCGGCCGATTTCGGCAGCTGCACCGTCAACACGCCGTCCTTGAACTCGGCCTTGACCCGGCTTTCATCCACGTTATCGGGCAGGCTGAAGCTGCGGCAGAAGCTTCCGTAGTAACGCTCGACGCGGTGGAACTTCGTGCCTTTCTCTTCCTTTTCCTGCTTGCGCTCGCCTTTGAGGGTGATGACGCCGTTTTCGACGGTGACATGCACATCCTCCTTCTTCACCTCGGGGATCTCAGCCTTCACCACGAACTCACCCTCGGTTTCGGCGATGTCCACCCGCGGCAACCAGTCGCCCGAGGCGATCGGTTCGTGCGTCCCCTGGCGCAGTGCGCCAAAGGACTTCATGTAGCGGTCGAACATGTCTTCCATTTCGCGCCACGCATCCCATTTCATCAGTGCCATGATGACTCTCCTTTGCGTTCGGGGCTTAGGTGGATGTCGCCGGCGACCTGGCCCCGGCTTATCGCCGTCTGTGGAGTCCTTGCCCGTTTGATCCTAGACAAGGATCGGATGGCTGCAACGGGAAGACACAGGCGATTTGACCAAGGTCAAGGGGGTGCGGCGCAAGGGGCGAACGTCGCCGCACGGATCAAATCGTTGCGGGACAGCGCACGCGAAGCAGGGGCACCCACAAGCGCCACGGACGGACTCTTGCTCGCGCAATGGGTTGGATTCGGCGATTGCGATGAAGATCCGCCACACCCGCCAATCGGCTTCGGCACGCTCGGAGATCAGGGCGAGGGTTTTCCGCGCGATTGTCGCGCCAATCCGAAATCCGGCTTTCGTTATTTGGTATCTTCAGCAGGCGGTCCCGGCGCAAAAGTGTCGGCGAGACGCACCTGACCCCGGAACCTCCATGAGCCACGACCACGCCTACTGGCTACCGTTTACCGCGAATCGCGCCTTCTGGCAGTCGCCGCGCATCGTCAAGGCGGCGCGCGGCCATTACTACACCACCGCGGACGACCGCCGGCTGCTGGACGGCTTCTCCGGGTTGTGGACGTCCGGCCTGGGCCACTGCCATCCGCGCATCGTTGCCGCCGTGCAGGAACAGGTGGCGACGCTGGACTACGGCATGAGCTTCCAGGTGACCAACGACAAGGCAATTGCCCTTGCCGACGAATTGGCGGCGCTGGCGCCGGCCGGGCTGGATCGCGTGTTCTTCACCAACTCGGGGTCCGAGTCGGTGGAGACCGCGCTGAAAATTGCGCTGGCGTATCACCGCGCGCGTGGCGAGAGCCAGCGTACCCGCCTGATCGGACGCGAACGCGGCTACCACGGCGTGAACTTCGGCGGCATGTCGGTCGGCGGCATCGGCAGCAATCGCAAGGCGTTCGGTGGCGCATCGGTGCCGGGCGTCGATCACATCCGCCACACCCACAGTCTGACCGACATGGCGTTCAGCCGCGGGCAACCCGCCTGGGGCCTGGAACTGGCCGACGACCTCGAACGCCTCGCGACGCTGCACGACGGTGGCAACATCGCGGCGCTGATCGTGGAACCGGTGGCCGGCTCGACCGGCATCCTGGTGCCGCCGGTAGGCTACCTGCAACGCCTGCGCGACATCTGCGACAGACACGGCATCCTGCTGATCTTCGACGAAGTGATCACCGCCTTCGGCCGCGTCGGCGCAAGCTTCGCTGCGGAACGCTTCGGCGTCACGCCGGACATCGTCACCACGGCCAAGGGGCTGACCAATGGCGTGGTGCCGATGGGCGCGGCGATCGTGCGCGAGGAGATCTACCAGGCGCTGATGCAGGGGCCGGCGCATGCGGTCGAGTTCTTCCATGGCTACACCTACTCCGGCCATCCGCTGGCTGCCGCAGCCGGACTCGCCACGCTCCAGGTCTATCGCGAGGAAGACAGCTTTGCCCGGGCGCGCGCGCTGGAGCCAGTGTTCGAAGAGGCCATCCACGCGCTGCGCGGCGAACCGAACGTGATCGACATCCGCAACTTCGGCCTGATGGGCGGGGTCGAACTGGCTGCGCGGGGCGGCGCACCCGGCCTGCGCGGCTTCGAAGTCTTCCTCAAGTGCTTCGAGGCCGGCGTGGTGATACGCAATGGGGGCGATATCCTCCAGTTCGCGCCCTTCCTCGATTCCACCGCCGACGAGATCGGGCGCATCTTCGACACGGTGCGGCAGGCTATCCGCAGCACTGCCTGAGCATACGAACACGACAGGGAAGGAGCCATGGACATCCTCGGACACTACATCGCAGGCCGCATCGTGGCCGACGACAACCGCCCGCAGGCGGTCTTCAATCCGGCCGTCGGGCGTGCCGTCCGCCAAGTGGCGATGGCGAGCAAGGCGACCATGGAATCGGCCATCGCTGCTGCCGACGCAGCCTTTCCTGCGTGGCGCAGAACGCCGCCGCTCAAGCGCGCGCGCATCCTCTTCAAGTACAAGGAACTGCTCGAACGGCACGCCGACCGCATTGTCGCCGCCATCGTCGAGGAGCACGGCAAGGTCTGGGAAGATGCGCATGGCGAACTCGCGCGCGGCATCGAGGTGGTCGAATACGCCTGCGGTGCGCCCGAATTCCTCAAGGGCGAACACAGTCGCGATGTCGGACCGGAAATCGATTCCTGGTCGGAGTTTCCCCCGCTCGGCGTGGTGGCGGGCATTACGCCCTTCAACTTCCCGGCCATGGTCCCGATGTGGATGTTTCCGATGGCACTGGCCTGCGGCAACTGCTTCGTGCTCAAGCCGTCGGAGAAGGATCCGTCGGCTTCGCTGATCCTCGCCGAACTGCTGACCGAGGCTGGTCTGCCCGACGGCGTGTTCAACGTCGTCAATGGCGACAAGGAGGCAGTCGATACTCTGCTCACCGATGCACGCGTCAAGGCGGTGAGTTTTGTCGGTTCGACGCCGATCGCCGAGTACATCTACGCCACCGGCACCACCCACGGCAAGCGCGTGCAGGCGCTCGGCGGAGCCAAGAACCACGCGGTGGTGATGCCGGACGCCGATCTCGACAATGCGGTCAACGCGCTCATGGGCGCCGCCTATGGTTCCTGCGGCGAGCGCTGCATGGCGATCTCCGTGGTGGTGGCGGTGGGGGACGCCGTGGGCGACGCACTGGTCGCACGGCTCAGGCCCAAGGTCGAGGCGTTGCGCATCGGCAACGGCAAGGAATGCGGGCTGGACATGGGGCCCCTCGTGACTTCCGCGCATCGCGACAAGGTGCGCAGCTACATCGACCTCGGCGCGGAAGAGGGCGCCCAGCTGGTGGTCGATGGCCGCGGCCTGAAGGTGCCCGGCCATGAAGAGGGCTTCTTCCTCGGCGGCACGCTGTTCGACCGGGTGCAGCCGGGCATGCGCATCTACAAGGAAGAGATCTTCGGTCCGGTGCTCGTGGTGGTACGGGTGCCGACGCTGGAGGCGGCGATGGCCCTGATCGACGCCCACGAGTTCGGCAACGGCACCTGCGTATTCACCCGCGACGGCGCGGTGGCCCGTCTTTTCAGCGATACCGTGCAGATCGGCATGGTGGGCGTGAACGTGCCGCTGCCGGTGCCGGTCGCCTGCCAGAGCTTCGGCGGCTGGAAGCGCTCGCTGTTCGGCGATCTCTATGCCTACGGTCCCGATGCCGTGCGCTTCTACACCCGCCGCAAGACGCTCACGCAACGCTGGATGACCGCGGGGATCGAGAAGGCGCAGTTCGCGTTTCCGAGCAACGGCTGATGCGGACGGCGCCGCCGGTCCTCCGACCGATGGCTGGTGTGATGACCTGATGCGGGTGAAAAAAATCGGGCTGCCCCGCAAGGCGCAGCCCGATTCGCTTTGCTGCCGTCGTCAGCCGGGGCTGCACCCCGGCCGCAGCCGGTTCAGAGGTTGCCCGTGGCCCAGGGTCCGGTGATCGCGAAGGTGATGCCCGGCGTCTGGATGTTGACGAACAGGGTGCGGCCCAGCGGATCGAAACAGGCGCCGCAGAACTCCGAACCCAGCTGGTTGCCGTTGCCGGCGGTGAGCGTCTTGCCGGCAGCGGCGTACTGCTCGGCGCTGAAGTTCAGGTTGTTCTTCGCCAGGATGAACGGGCTGCCCTGGTTGTCGATGCCGAACAGGCGCGAACCGTTGCCGAACTGGTCCGGGCTGTTGCCACCGTCCTCGCAGCAGATGATGCCGCCGCGCGGGCTGATGGTGATGTTGTCGAGGTTGTTGCCGGCGAGCTGGTTATTGCTGACGTAGATGCACTTGATGCGGCCGGAGGCCGGGTTCAGTTCCCACAGCGCGCCGTCGCCGCCCGCCGCGGTGTCGACGATGTAGATGCGGCCACCGTGATACCAGATGCCTTCGCCGCGCAGCATGCGGGCACAGCCGGCATTCCAGGCCTGGGCGAAGGGCCCGGAGACGTTGCGGACGGTGCCGACGACGTTGGCAGTCGTCGGTGCGGCGTCCGGATTCGCCAGTTCGACCCATTCCAGCAGGTATTCGTCGCCGACGCAGGGCGAGGCGAAGGCGGTGGCGTTGGCGTCGACCAGGGTGGCCGCGGCCGAACGTTCGATGCGCTTGATGCGGGCCGCGTAGAGTCGGCCGCCGTCGGCGTAGGCGCCGGTGTAGCCGCCGCCATTGTCCGGCACAAAGCGGTACAGCGCGGACACCGGGCTGGCGTCCTCGGTCTGGTAGCAGATGTTGTTGGTCGGGTCGATGGCGACGGCTTCGTGCTTGAAACGGCCCATCTGCACCAGCGGCTGGGCGGTGGTGCGGGCGGGATCCGGATCCACTTCGAAGACGTAGCCATGCTTCTTGCCACCGACCGCGGTACGATCCTCGGTGTTTTCCTCGCAGCTCATCCAAGTGCCCCAGGGCGTTGCGCCGCCGGCACAGTTGGTCATGGTGCCGGCAAGGCTGGCACGCACATCGACCACCTCGCCGTCGCGCAGCACCAGGGTGGTGGTGCCGCCACCTGCGTGCAGGCCGGCCGCGTTGAGCGCGCTGTCGTAGGTCGGAGCCGCACCGGTCTTGCGGGCGAAGTTGCCGACCTCATGGTTGCGCACCAGCACCAGCTCGGTGCTGCGACCGTCGCGGCGATGCTGGACCACAGCCATGCCGTCGAAGCGCGCCGGACAGGTGACGCCGTCGCTCATGAGGTCGTCCTGCCAGCCGATGGTGCGATAGCTAAAGCCGGCCGGCAATTGCAGCAGCGGCATGCCGGTGGTGAGATCGGCCACCGGCGCGACCGGGCCGAACGGGCTGGCCGCCATGGTAGCCAGACGGGTGCAATCGGCGGCCTGCGCGTTGCGCGCAGCCATCAGCGCGAAAGTGGAAACGAAGGGCACGGCGGCGAGGCCGGCGGAACCCTTGAGCATGTTGCGGCGCGAGGCGTTGAAGCCGAGGTCGTTCATCTACTGCTCCTGTGAGGTTGGACCGCCGTTTGCACGTTGGCGCACGGCGTGAGTGCGACGAAGATGCGTCCGGGGCGGTAGGCCGCCCGGTGCGGGCCACACTCTAGGAGCGGGGTGTTTCAGCGGATGCAGGTGGACGGCGCGCCGCGATAGTCCGAATGGATCATTCCGGCTTGTCCGGAAAGCTCGGCATGGCGCGCGAGGATGCGAGGCACATAGGCCTGCGTTTCGGCATAGGGCGGAATGGCATTGCCGTGGCGGGCGACCGCGCCTTCGCCGGCGTTGTAGGCGGCCAGCGCCAGCTCGGCGCGGCCGAAGAGGGCGAAGAGGTCGCACAGGTAGCGCATGCCGCCGCGCAGGTTGGCGTCGACATCGAGCGGATCGGCCACACCGTAGCGAGCCGCCGTGGCGGGCATCAGCTGCATCAGGCCGAGAGCGCCCCTGGGCGAGCGCGCCTCGGTGCGGAAGCCGCTTTCGACCTCGACCAGCGCCAGGGCAAGCGTCGGCGCGATGCCGTGTTCCGTGGCGATGCGGACGATGCGCTTGCGCAGTTCGGCGGTCACCTTCGGCGCCGCCGACAGTGTCCGGCGCGGCGCAATGGCGGCGTTGGAGCCGGGCAGGCGCAGGCGCTGGTAGCGGTGGTCGTCGGCGACGTCGCTGAAGTGGGCGACGCCCGACTCGTCGACGAATCCATAGAGGTTGGCGGCCTGGACCGCGAAGGGCAGGGCGCAGAGCGCGGCGGATAACAGCGGGCGGAGCACGGGCAGGGAGAGGGCCGTCAGGCGCGAGGGCGGGAAGGGGCGAGACTAGGCTCCTGTTGTGACGTCAAGGTGGCTCTGGGATGACGGCACCGTGACGGCATCATGACGATGCGGTTAATCGTCATATGACGTCACCGCGCTGAAACATAGGCCGACTAGCCTAGCGCGCTTTCCAGTACAGCGCCTCCGGCCCTCCCATGCAGTCAGCCCTTAGACAGTCCTGCAAGCGTCGCCGCAACCTCGGTTTCACCCTGCTTGAGTTGCTGGTGGTGATGGTCATCATCGGTTTGCTGGCGGGTTACGTCGGGCCGCGCTTTTTCGCCCAGATCGGCAAGTCCGAGGTGAAGACCGCCCGCGCCCAGATCGACGCCTTCGAAAAGGCGCTCGACCAGTACCGGCTCGACATCGGCCGCTACCCGAGCACCGAACAAGGGCTACAGGCGTTGATGGCAGCGCCCGCGGGTGTGAATCGCTGGGCGGGGCCCTATCTGCGCAAGGCGGTGCCGGCCGATCCCTGGGGACAGGCCTACCAGTACCGCCAGCCGGGCGAACACGGCGAGTTCGACATCTTCTCCTTCGGCACCGACGGCCAGCCCGGCGGCGAAGGCGAAGCCGCCGACGTGGGCAACTGGTAAGCCGATGCGCTACCGGATCAGGGCTGTCGGGCAGGCCAACGTGGTCGTCGATCTCGAGATCGATGCCGGCTCGGAACAGGAACTGCGCAACATCGCCACAGGCCGCGGACTGCGGCTGCTGAGTGCGCGCAGCGCCGAACCGGGCAGCGTGCGCGCCGCGCTCCAGGCACGTGGTCAGCGCTTTCCGCTGCTGCTGTTCAATCAGGAATTGTTGGCCCTGCTGCGGGCTGGCATTCCGCTGGCCGAGGCGGTGGCCGCCCTGGCCGAAAAGGAGAGCCGGCCGGGCGTGCGCGGCGTGTTGCAGGGTCTGCTGCGCGCCTTGCGCGAGGGCCGCAATCTGTCGGCGGCGCTCGAGGCGGAGCCGGCCGCCTTTCCCGAACTTTATGTGGCAATGATGCGTGCGGCCGAGCGCACCAGCGACCTCGACCTCGCCGTCGAGCGCTACATCGCCTACCAGCAGCAGGTCGGCGCGCTGCGCGGCAAGCTGGTAAGCGCGGCGATCTACCCGGTGCTGCTGCTAGGCGTCGGCGGATTGGTGGTGCTCTTCCTCCTCGGCTACGTGGTGCCGCGCTTCTCGCACATCTATCAGGACGTCGGCAACGACTTGCCCTTCATGTCGCGCCTGCTGCTGGACTGGGGCCAGTTCATCGAGGCGCATGCGGCGGCCGGTGCGATCGGGTTGGTGCTGTCCGCCCTGGCCGCTTTCGCAGTGAGCCGCCACCCGGCCTTCCGTGCCGCGCTCGGCCGGCTCAGCTGGCGCTTGCCGCTGCTCGGCGAGCGGCTGCGCGTGTTCCAGCTCGCGCGCTTCTATCGCACGCTGGGCATGCTGCTGTCGGGTGGCATTCCGGTGGTGGTCGCGCTCGGCATGGTGGGCGGCCTGCTCACGCACGGCCTGCGCGCCAGCCTGGACGGCGCCATCGCGCGCATCCGCGAAGGGCGTGGCTTCGCCGCGACGCTGGCGGCCGGCGGCCTGACCACCCCGGTGGCGATGCGCATGCTGGAGGTGGGCGAACGCGCCGGCAACCTGGGCGAGATGCTCACCCGCGCGGCCGAATTCCACGAGGACGACACCGCGCGCCAGGTGGAGTGGCTGACGCGTCTGTTCGGCCCCCTGCTGATGCTCTTCATCGGCTGTGCCATCGGCCTGATCGTCGTGTTGATGTACCTGCCCATCTTCCAGCTGGCGGAGAGCATAGGATGAACGCGCCCGCAGAAATGCGTCTGCCCCAGGCATTGCCATTCTCCGCCGCCGAACTCGAACGCGCCGGCGCCATGGGCGGGAGGCTGCTTGACCGCCTCGTCGAGGTCGTCGCCGATCCGGCGGAGCGGCTTGCCCGCCTGTCGGCCACCTGTGGCTTGCCTGCCGTCGGTCATGCGCGCCTGATGGGCCTTCCGCCCGACTTCGATACCATCGGTTTCGAGACCGCGCTGCAACGCGAATGTGTGGCGCTGCGGGACGAAGCGGGCCGGCTGCTGCTCGTGCTCGCC
Source organism: Azoarcus sp. DD4 (assembly GCF_006496635.1). Classification (NCBI taxonomy): domain Bacteria; kingdom Pseudomonadati; phylum Pseudomonadota; class Betaproteobacteria; order Rhodocyclales; family Zoogloeaceae; genus Azoarcus; species Azoarcus sp. DD4. The sequence goes on along the minus strand of NZ_CP022958.1, from coordinate 2,912,599 downwards.
GACCCCTTCGATGCCGATCTGCTCGATGGTCTCGGTGCGCGCCTGGCCGAGGGTTTCGAGCTGGCGCTCGGCGACCGCGACGACATCGCCGGCTACCTCGCCCGCCACGAAGACGAGGTGCGCCGTGCCGCCGGCCTGCAGCTTGGCGATGACGAGGCTCACGCCGGCGAGACGGTAGAAGACCTGTCGCTGCGCCGTATCAGCGCGGATGCGAGCCCGGTGGTGAAGCTGGTGAACTCCACGCTCTACGACGCGCTCAAGCAGGGCGCGAGCGACATCCATCTCGAGGCGGTGCCCGGCGGCCTCGTCATCAAGTACCGGGTGGATGGCGTGCTGAGCCGGGTCGGCGGCGCCAGCGGTGCCGAGCTGGCCGAACAGGCCATCTCGCGTATCAAGGTGATGGCCGAGCTCGACATCGCCGAGCGCCGGGTGCCGCAGGACGGGCGCTTCAAGGCGCAGACAGCGGGGCGCGAGATCGACTTCCGCGTCTCCATCATGCCCAGCATCCACGGTGAGGACGCGGTGCTGCGGGTGCTCGACAAGGAGCACCTGACCGAGGAGATGAGCGGGCTCACGCTGGAGTCGCTCGGCTTCGCTGCCGACACCCGCGCGGTACTGCGGCGGCTGGCGGGCGAGCCCTACGGCATGCTGCTGGTCACCGGTCCCACCGGCAGCGGCAAGACCACCACGCTGTACGCGACGCTGGGCGAAACCAACCACGGCCTGGACAAGATCATCACCATCGAGGACCCGGTGGAGTACCAGCTGCCCGGCGTCCTGCAGATCCCGGTGAACGAGAAGAAGGGACTCACCTTCGCCCGCGGGCTGCGCTCCATCCTGCGCCACGATCCCGACAAGATCATGGTCGGCGAGATCCGCGACGGCGAAACCGCCGAGATCGCGGTGCAGGCGGCGCTCACCGGCCATCTGGTGTTCACCACCGTGCATGCCAACAACGTGTTCGACGTCATCGGCCGCTTCATGCACATGGGCATCGATCCCTACAACCTGGTCGCCGCGCTCAACGGCGTGGTCGCCCAGCGTCTGGTGAGGATCAACTGTCCGCACTGCGCGGACGACGTGGCGCCGGACGCCGCGGCGATCGCCGCATCCGAACTGCCGGACAGCGTGGTCTTCCGCTTCCGCGCCGGCCATGGTTGCGGGCACTGCCGCGGGTCGGGTTACCGCGGCCGGCGGGCGGTGGCCGAGGTGCTGCTGCTCGACGACGAAATCCGCGAACTCATCCTGAGCCGCGCGCCCATCCGCTCGCTCAAGGATGCGGCACGCCGCCGCGGCTTTCGCAGCCTGCGCGAAGTGGTCATCGACATGGTCGCCAGCGGCGACACCAGCCTGCAGGAACTGAATCGTGTCACGCTTCTCGGCTGAATACCTGCAACTCGCGCTCGACAGCACGGGCTGGCAGCTGCGCCAGGGCGACGGCATTACCCGCGTTGCAGCCGGCAAGGACCCGGCCGCCGCGCTGGCGACCCTGGCCGTGCCATCCGTTACCCGCCGCCTGCTGCGTCCCAGGCTCGAGGTCGACATCGCCGACCATTGGCTGCGCTATCTCGTCATCGACTGGCCGGCCGGCCTGCGCGGCCGCGCCGAACGGGCGACATGGGTGAGCGACCGCTTCTTCGCGGTGCATGGCATCGAAACGAGCGCCTGGGCGACCGCGCTGGACCGCGACGCCGCCGGCAGCACCACGCTGGCCTGCGCCGCACCGCGGGAACTGGTCGACGCGGTGGTGAGTTTCGCCAGGGCCGGGCGGATGCGCATCGGTGCTTTCGGCGGGCACTTCGCCCAGACATACAACCAGCTTCTGCCACGGCTGGGTGCAGGCGCCGGCGCGCTCGCGCTGTGCCGCGACGGACGGCTCACGCTCGGGCTGTGGCGCGGCGGGAGATGGCAGCGAGTGCGCAGCCTGACCGTAGGCACAACACCCGGTCTGACGCTGAGCCAGACCTTGGCCGCGTGGTTGCCCGGCCTGGGAGCAGATGCAGACGAAGGGCTGATCCATACCGTGGGTATCGAGCCGGCCTTCCTGCCCGCCGGCTGGCGCACTGTGACGCTCGGAGCCGGGACATGAGCGATCGAAGCAGACTCCCGCTGCCGGTGGCGCTCGATTTTGTTCCGGTGCGACGTGGCCCCGGTGTGGCTGGCTGGGCTTTGCTGGCTGCCGGCCTGTTCTGTATCGGGCTGGAGGTTGCCGACTATCTGGATGCGCGTGCAGCGCTGGATGAGCGAGCGCGCCTCGTCGCCGCATTGCGCGAGGCGCACCGTCCCACCGGCCCGGCGGCACCCGATGAGCCGTTGGATGCTCAGGAGCGCGATGCCCTGCTGCGGATATCGAGCCGGCTGGATGCCGATTGGAGTGGCGTCTTCGCGGCGCTGGCGCGGGTGCGCAACGACGACGTCGCGTGGGTTGAGGTCGGCATGGAAGCACAGGGCGACGGCGCCCGCGGCGGTCTGCGGCTGACCGGTCAGGCCCGTTCGCTCGACGCCGTGCTCGCGGTGCTGGCGCGCATGCGTGCCGAGCCGGCCCTGAGCAGCACGGTGCTGGTAAGCCATGAAGAGGTGATGGCCGACGGTGTGGACTTGGTGCGCTTCAGCCTGGCGATGCCGGCGCGGAGGGCGGGATGAAGAGCATTGCCGCTTGGTGGGGCGACCTGGCTTCGTCGTCCTGGCAGCATCGCTTGTCGCGCCGAATGCGGCGCGAAATAGGCTGGGTGGGATTCGTCGGCCTGGCCATGATCGGCACCGCACTGATAGGCGGCCAGCTTGCCGGACACGGGCTGGAACAAGGTCGCGAGGCGCTGGCGGCCCAGCGCGCCCGCCTGCTGCGCGCGGCGGAGATGGTCGAATCGGCGCCGCAGGGCGAAAAGCGACTGCTGGCCGCCTACTATGCCCGGCGCTTTCCGGGCGAGTCGACGTTGCCCGAACGGCTGGCCGAGCTTTACGCCCAGGCCGACACCCATGGCATTGCGATCCGCCGGGTGGATTACCGCGCGGCGGCGGAGCCGGCTACGCCCTTGCAGCGCATCACCCTGGATCTGCCGGTGCAGGGCGATTTCGCCCGCATACACGGTTGGCTCAGCGCGGTGCTGGTGGCCATGCCCGAGCTTGGGCTCGAGGCGATCTCGGTGAAACGGGCCGGCAGCGAGTCGGCCAGCATCGAGGCCGAGCTGCGCCTGGTGCTCTTCGTCGGAGCCGGCCGATGAAGGCGCGCCAGAGCGGATTGATTGCCGCGCTGGTGCTGACCCTGGCGGCAAGCGGGTGGCTGGCGGCGCAGGAGGAGGGCGAGGCCGGTGAGCGTCCCGCCAAGGAAAAGCGCGAAGCGGGCAGGGCAGTCGTGGCCTCGCGCCCGGCGACCGGCGCTCGCGGCGGACTGCCGGCCATCGACTTCACCGTGCCCGAGCGTAGACCGCTGGCGGCGGAAGGTGCCGAGTTCGCCGCCCCGCTGAGCTTCCGCCCACCCCCGCCAGCACCCGTGGCCGCGCCGCGCCCGCAGGCGCCGCAGCTGCCTTTCCGCTTCGTCGGCGTGATCGACGACGAAGGTACGCGCAGCGTGTTGCTGATGGAGGGCAATCGCCTGCATGTCGTTCAAAGCGGCGAGCAGATCGACGGCCGCTACCGCGTCGAGCGCATTGGCGACACCGCCATCGAATTCACCTACCTGCCGCTGCTGCAGCGCCAGACATTGCCCACCGCCAGCTCATGATCCCACTTCGTAAGACCCGCCTGTTGTTGCCTTGTCTGTTCGTCGTGCTGTCCGCCTGTGTCACCAATCCCGCGCTGGAACGCAGCCGCGAGGCCTTTGCCGGCGGCGACCGGTTTACCGCGTTGATGTCGCTTAAGGAGGAGGTCGCGCGTGATCCGCGCAACCACGAGTTGCGCGCCTACTATGTGCGCCAGCGCGAGCTCCTCACGACCGAACGTCTGATCGCCGCTGAGCGGGCGCGCACGGCTGGGCGCAGCGACGAGGCCGAGCGGCTCTACGCCGAGGCCCTGCAGATCGAGCCGGATCATCCACGGGCACGCATCGGTGCCGACGAGGTGACCGCGGATCGGCGTCGCGCGGCGCGAATCGACGAAGCCCGCTCGGCCCTGGCCAAATCCGATCTTGCCGGCGCCGAGCGCATCGCCCGGGCGGTGCTGGCCGAACAGCCGGGCAATGCGGGGGCACGGCAGGTGCTGCGCGAAATCGACGAGCGCGCCGAGATCGCCACGCCGTCTCCAACGGCGGCGCCTGCCGGGCCGCTGGCACGGCCGGTGACGCTGGAGTTTCGCGAGGCGCCGCTGCGGGTGGTGTTCGAGGCCTTGTCGCGCGCGAGCGGCATGAACTTCGTGTTCGACCGCGACGTGCGGGCGGAATCCAAGGTCACGCTCTTCGTGCGCAACAGCAGCATCGACGAGGTGTTGAGCCTGGTGGGGGCCACCCAGGCGCTGGACCGAAAGATGCTCAACGCCAACTCGGTGCTGGTCTATCCGGCAACGCCGGCCAAGCAGAAAGAGTATGTCGACCTCGTCACCCGCAGCTTCTACCTGGCCAACGCCGATGCCAAGCAGGCGATGGCCATGGTGCGCCAGCTGGTGAAGACCAAGGACGTCTTCATCGACGAAAAGCTCAACATGGTGGCGATCAAGGACACGCCGGAGGCGGTGCGCCTCGCCGAGCGGGTGCTCGCCTCGCTCGACATCGCCGAGCCGGAGGTCATGCTGGAAGTCGAGGTGCTGGAGGTAAGCCGCAACAAGCTGCTCGATCTTGGCATCGACTTTCCCACCCAGGTCGGATACGGCCTCCTCACGCCCGACGTGACCAGCACGGTGTCGACCGCGGCGGGGTTCGCCACCAGCACCACGCTGGGTGGTGAGCTGGCGTCGGGCATGGTCAATCTGCGCAACCGCGGCTCGCTGGTGCCCTATGTGTCCAACCCCGCGGCCCTGCTCAACCTGCGCGACGAGGACGGCGACACCAGCCTGCTGGCCAACCCGCGCATCCGTGTCAAGAACCGCGAGAAGGCCAAGATCCACATCGGCGAGAAGCTGCCGGTGTTTACCACCACGGCCACCGCCAACGTCGGCGTGTCTGCTTCGGTGAACTATCTGGATGTCGGCCTCAAGCTCGATGTCGAGCCCAACGTCACCCTGGAAGACGACGTTGTCATCAAGGTTGCGCTCGAAGTCAGCAGCATCGTGAAGGAGGTCACCGGACCGTCGAGTTCGCTCGCCTACCAGGTCGGCACCCGCAGCGCCGCGACCACGCTGCGCCTGGCGAATGGCGAAACGCAGGTACTGGCCGGGCTGATCAACGACGAGGAGCGCTCCAGCGCACGGCGTCTGCCAGGTCTGGGTGAACTCCCGGTGGTCGGCCGCCTGTTTTCGGCGCAGCGCGACACCAACACGAAGACCGAGGTGGTGCTGCTGATCACGCCCCGCATCGTGCGTAATGTGGTGGCCCCGACCATGACCCGGGCCGACTTGCCGGCCGGGACCGAAGCGACGGTCGGCGCACGCCAGTTGCGTTTGCGTCCGACCGCGCCGAACAGCCTCGGCCTGCAGGGCGGAGCCGTGCCGGGTGGGGCGTCGCGGCAGGCGCCGGCGCCTGCCGAGCCGGTATCGGCAGAGCCTGCGGACAACGCGGCGTCGGACGGCAACTCGGTGCCGGTGGCCCCGGCTGAAACCGCGGCGCCGGCCGCCGAACCGGATAACGGCAGGGACGAACGGTGAAGCGACAGTCCCGCGGCTTCACGCTGATCGAGCTGGTGGTTACGGTGGCGATCATCGGCGTCCTCGCGGCCGGTGCCGTGCCCCTGCTCGAGATCGGTGCCCGCCGGGCCAAGGAGAGCGAACTGCGCAGCGCGCTGCGCCAGATCCGCGGCGCGCTGGATGCATACAAGACCGCCGCCGACGCAGGCCGCATCGCGCGCGCGGCCGACGCCAGCGGCTATCCGCCAAAGCTGACAGTGCTGGTCGACGGCGTGCGCGACATCAAGGATCCGGAGGGCGCGCGTATCTACTTTCTGCGCCGGCTCCCGCGCGATCCGCTGTTCCCCGACGCCGGTGCGCCCGCCGAGGCCAGCTGGGGCCAGCGCAGCTACGCCAGTTCCCCCGACGCGCCGGCCGCAGGTGCCGACGTGTTCGACGTCTATTCCCTGGCCGAAGGCACCGGACTCGACGGTGTGCCCTACCGGGCGTGGTGAATGGAATGAGGCAGACCAGGCTGGCGGCTCGTTCGCTTCACTGCTGGCGTCGAGGCTTCACGCTGATCGAGCTGCTGGTGGTGATGGCCATCGTCGCCACCCTGCTGGCGATTGCGGCGCCGCGCTATTTCGACCATCTGGAGCGCGCCCGCGAGGCCAGCCTGCGCCAGACGCTGGCGGTCATGCGCGATGCGCTCGACAAGTACAAGGCGGATACCGGCCGCTTCCCGCACGAGCTGGCCGAGCTGGCGGATCGGCGTTACCTGCGCAGCATCCCGCGTGATCCGATTACCGAAAGCAGCACGAGCTGGATCGTCGTTACCGAGGCGGCCACGACTAGCGCCGACAGCGGCGGGATCCGCGATGTGCGCAGCGGTGCCGAAGGCAGCGGCATGGACGGGAGCCCCTATGCGGACTGGTAGGCCCCTGGCGGCGTCGGTGCGACACCAGCATGGCTATACCTACCTGCTGGTGCTCTTCCTGGTTGCTACCCTGGGCCTGGGCGCGGCCCAGACCGGCGTCGTCTGGGAGCAGGCCGCGGCGCGTGAGCGCGAAGTCGAACTCTTGTACCGCGGCGCCGACATCGCCCGCGCCATCGGCCGCTACCGGGCGGCATCGCCGGTCGGCAGTCCTGCGTGGCCGCAGAGCCTGGACGATCTCGTCGAGGACAGGCGCCAGCCGATGCCGGTGCGTCACCTGCGACGGGTGTGGCACGACCCGTTCACCGGAGCGGTGGATTGGGTGCTGCTCCGTGCGGGCGGCGGCATCGTCGGCCTGCACAGCCGTTCCGAGGCCGCACCGATTCGTATCCACGAGCTGCCGCCGGAACTCTCGCCGACCGCGGCCCAGGCCCGCAGTCATGCGGAGTGGGTCTTCCGGCCGGTGCTGCAGGCGGATGCGTCAGCGGCGGAGGGCGCTGCGCCATGAACCACGTCATGTCACTGGTGGGGGAGGAGCTGGAGCGGTTGCAGCTTGCTCTGGAAGCATCGATCCGGGTCAGCCGGCGCTCGCAGTTCTACCTGTGGGTGCAGGGCGCGCTGCAGAGCTTCCTGCCGCACGAAACCCTGGTCTGCGTTTGCAGCACGCCGGAAGATCCGCGGACGGCCAACGAGGTCTTCTCGCGAAGCCTGATCCCGGCAGTGGTCGAAGACATCCTGGCTGATCCGAACGGTGCCCTTGTTGCGCCGCTGCGGGCCGCCTGGCAGAGGGCGGGGCAGGCCCCGCTGACCATGCCCGCGGCCGCATTTCCTCCTTCACCCGCCAGGGCCGGCCTCGGGGAGGGCGGGCTGCTGTGCCACGGTGTCGGCGGCTCCAAGGGCATGACGGCGAGCTTCTTCGTTTTTCTCGGCTGGCCGCGTCCGCCCGGACCACGTGAGCGTTATCTCGTCGAGTTGCTGATGCCGCACCTGCATCTTGCCTTGCTGCGTATGCGCGAGGGCGAGCAGACCGTCGCCAGTGCTGCCACGGGCGCGCTGCTGTCGCCGCGCGAAGCCCAGGTGCTGGGCTGCATGCGCGACGGCAAGACCAACCAGCAGATCGGCGGCATCCTCGACATCAGCCCGCTCACGGTAAAGAATCATGTGCAGCGCATCCTGCGCAAGCTCAATGCCAACAATCGCGCACAGGCAGTGGCAAGCGGTGTCGCAAGCGGCTTGATCGCCGGACGCCTCCCCCCAAGGGATTGATTTCGCGCGTGACGCGCGTTCCGGCCCGGATGTTCGCAGTTGTTTCGCGGCGCCCGGATGCTGTTGCGATGCAATATCATCAAGGCCGTTCCGTAGCCCATGTGCTCCGTCAACCGATCGAGCGAGGTTTTTTCTTATGACAATCAAGAGCGTAATCCTGTCTGGCGGTTCCGGTACCCGGTTGTGGCCCGCTTCGCGCGAGGCTTATCCCAAGCAATTGCTGCCGCTTACCGGCGAGTTTTCGCTGCTGCAGGAGACCGCGATACGGCTTAAGAACTTCAGCGACTGCGAGGTGGACGCGGTGCCTTTGGTTGTGACCAACGAGGAATACCGCTTCATCATCGCCGAGCAGCTGCGCCAGATCGGCGTGCCGAGTGCCGGCATCGTGCTCGAGCCAGTTGGCCGCAACACCGCGCCGGCGCTGACGCTTGCAGCGCTTGCGGCAACCGCCGAGGGCGCCGATCCGGTGCTGCTGGTGATGCCGGCGGACCATGTGATCACCAAGGTCGATGCCTTTCAGCACGCAATCGCCGAGGGGGCGCAGCTGGCGGAGGCCGGTGCGCTGGTGACCTTCGGCATCGTCCCCGAGCGGCCGGAGACCGGCTATGGCTACATCCGGGTCGGTCCGGCGGTGAACGGCTCTGCCAGCTCGCGGGTGCTCGCCGAGTTCGTCGAAAAACCGGATGAGGACACCGCCCGGCGCTATGTCGCCAGCGGCGAGTACTTCTGGAACAGCGGCATTTTCATGATGAAGGGCTCGGTGTGGCTGAAGGCGATCGAGCGTTGCAATCCCGCAATGGCGGCGGCATGTGCTGCAGCCTTCGCCGAGCGCAAGGCCGACTCGGATTTCCTGCGCGTTTCCAGGGCCGAGTTCGAAGGCTGCCCGTCCGACTCGATCGACTACGCCGTCATGGAAAAGCTGCAGGCATCGCCCGAGCTGGGGCAGGGCGTGGTGGTACCTCTCGCCGCGGGCTGGTCCGACGTCGGCGCCTGGGATGCGCTGTGGGAGGTGTCGCCGAAGGACGACGAAGGAAACAGTTCGCGCGGCGAAGTGCTGTTCGAGTCCAGCCGTAATACCCTGGTACATGCCAACACGCGCTTGGTGGCTGCGGTCGGGTGCGACGACATGGTGGTGGTGGAAACCGCCGATGCCGTCATGGTGGCGCACAAGAGCCGTACCCAGGACGTCAAGAAGGTGGTGGCCCGCCTCAAGGCGGAAGGCCGAAATCTGACGCAGACCCATCGCAAGGTCTATCGGCCGTGGGGCTGGTACGACTCGATCGATGCCGGCGACCGCTTCCAGGTGAAGCGCATCGTCGTCAATCCCGGCGCCAAGCTCAGCCTGCAGATGCACTACCACCGCGCGGAGCACTGGATCGTGGTACGTGGAACGGCGGAGGTGACGACCGGCGACAAGGTCTTCCTGCTGGCGGAGAACGAGTCGACCTATATTCCGCTCGGTCACACGCATCGGCTGTCGAATCCGGGCAAGGTGCCGCTGGAAATCATCGAGGTTCAGTCGGGCAGCTACCTGGGCGAGGACGACATCGTTCGCTTCGAGGATACCTACGGTCGCACCGCCGGCTGAGCGCGCGTATCGATCCGGGATAGGGCAGAATCGCGCGTTTGCAACACGCGCGATTCCGCATGAGCCCAATCGGAACCCCCGCGGCCTGGGGGCGGATCTTCCTGCCCTTCGCCCTCGGCTACTACCTCTCCTACCTGCTGCGCACGGTCAATGCCGTCATTTCGCCGGCGCTGACCGGCGAACTCAAGCTCACGGGCGGTGAGCTGGGCCTGCTCACCAGCACCTATTTCCTGGCCTTCGGCCTGGCACAGATTCCAGTCGGTATTGCGCTGGACCGCTATGGGCCGCGGCGGGTCGAGGCAGGCTTGCTGTTGATCACCGCCGCGGGTGCTGCACTGTTCGCGCTCGGCGAGGACTTTGGCGCGCTGGCCGGAGCGCGGGCCTTGATCGGGCTCGGCGTGTCCGCTTGCCTGATGGGCGCGCTCAAGGGCTTTGCGATGTGGTACCCGGCCGAACGCCAGAGTTCGATGACGGGCTTCATCATGGCGGCCGGTGCGCTTGGCGCCCTGACGGCGAGTACGCCGGTTGAGGCGATGTTGCCGCTGCTCGGCTGGCGTGGGGTGTTCTGGATCGTTGCGGCGGTGGCACTGCTGATCGCGGTCCTGATCCTGATGTCGCTGCCCGACGAGGCAGCCCACGCTTCGCGCGACACACTGAGGCAGGCGCTCGCGTCGGTCGCCACGATCTTCTGCTCCAGGGCCTTTTGGCGCTTTGCGGCTTCGTCGGCCTGCTTCGTCGGCGGCTTCATGGCGATGCAAAGCCTGTGGGCGGTGCCGTGGCTGATGCACGCCAACGGCCTCGATCTCGCACATGCGGCACGGGAACTGGTGGTGCTCAATATCGGCATGCTGGCGGGACAGCTATCGATCGGCGTGCTCGGCACGCACCTGGCGCGCCGGGGCGTGCGTCCGCTTCATCTGCTGCGGGCGGGTTTTGCCGGCATGCTGTCGGTGGAGCTTGCGGTCCTGTTCGACCTGGCGCCGCTGTCCGTGCTCTGGTTCCTGCTGGGGATGCTGTCCGCGGTGAATTCGCAGTCCTACCTGGCGGCTGCATCGAACTTTCCCCGGCCGCTGTTCGCCCGGGTGAGCACGGCGATCAACCTGATGGCGTTCGCCGGCGCCTTCCTGGTGCAGTGGGGCCTGGGGCTGGCGCTCGACGAACTGCGGGCTGGAGGCCTGGATATGGCAAGTGCGCTGAGCGCCGCCTTCGGCGGACTGATCACCCTGCAGGCGCTGAGTTACCTGCCGTTGCTGCCGGCATTTCGCGTCAGGCGGGGTGCATCTGCCAGTTGAGGGTGCGATCAGCTGGCAGTATCGAAGATCAGCGCGGCGGCAACAGAACGGCCTTCTCCGACGAGGATGTTGTAGGTGCGGCAGGCAGCGGCGAGATCCATGATCTCGAAGCCGATGCGGGCGTCCATCAGCGGGAGGAGCAGGGCTGGCTTGGGGAAGCGCTGGCGGCTGCCGGTGCCGATCAGCACGATTTCGACACCCAGTTCGCGCGCTGCCGCGAAGTCCTGTTCGGTCAGGCCGGCAAAACCGCCCGGCGCCCATCCGGTCACGATGCGATCGGCGGTGAGCAGCAGGTTGCCGTCGTGACGCACCTTATTGATCATCAAATGATCGTTGCCGTAGCCGGTGACGATGTTGATGCTTGCGTTCTGGTCCAGGTTGAGCTTCATGGCGGAATTCTGTCAGGGAAAGGCGGCTTGACCGGGCAAATTGCCGGCCTGCGGTTGCAGGGCTAAGATAGCAGTCTTTCGCCTGCGATGCAGGTCGCGGGCGAAAGCGGCAGAAAGCCCGCGGTGTGGATCGCGGGCGGGCATCCCGGGGTTGTTTCATGCGCGGCAATCCGTGCCGCAAATCGACCGGCCCCCAACAAACCATACAGGATGAAGGACATGAACGCGGCGAAGACTCTGAATCTGGCAACAGCCCCCACGGAACCTGTGGTCGTGGTTGAGGCCGGCGCCGCCGCCGCGCGACCCGATGCCGCAGCCCCTGCCAGCCGTCCCGTCCGGAAGTCGGCCAAGCTTGCCGATGTCTGCTACGACATCCGCGGCCCGGTGCTGACCCGCGCCAAGCAGATGGAGGACGAGGGCCACAAGATCATCAAGCTGAACATCGGCAACCTCGCCTCCTTCGGCTTCGACGCGCCCGAAGAGATCCAGATGGACATGATCCGAAACCTGCCGAATTCGGCAGGCTACTCGGATTCGAAGGGGATCTTCGCGGCGCGCAAGGCGGTGATGCACTACACCCAGCAGAAGCACATCAAGGGAGTGGGCATCGAGGACATCTACATCGGCAACGGCGTGTCAGAGCTGATCGTGATGGCGATGAACGCGCTCCTCAACCCAGGCGACGAGGTGCTGGTGCCGGCGCCGGACTACCCGCTGTGGACAGCAGCGGTGAGCCTTTCCGGCGGCACGCCGGTGCATTACATCTGCGACGAGGCCAAGGACTGGATGCCGGATCTGGCCGATATCCGTGCCCGCATCACGCCCAACACCCGCGCGCTGGTCATTATCAACCCGAACAATCCGACCGGTGCGCTCTATCCGGATTCGGTGCTGAAGGGCATCGTCGAGATCGCCCGCGAACACGGCCTGATCCTGTACGCGGACGAGGTCTACGACAAGGTGCTGTATGAAGGTGTCGAGCACACCTCGCTCGCCTCGCTGTCGGAAGACGTGCTCACCATCGTCTTCAACGGGCTGTCGAAGAATTACCGGTCCTGCGGCTACCGTGCCGGCTGGATGGTGGTGTGTGGCGACAAGCGCAATGCGCAGGACTACATCGAGGGGCTGAACATGCTGGCCTCGATGCGCCTGTGCGCCAACGTGCCGGGCCAGTACGCCATCCAGACCGCGCTCGGCGGCTACCAGAGCATCGACGATCTGGTCGGCCCCGGCGGGCGCCTGCGCCGTCAGCGCGATCTCGCCCACGAGCTGATCACCGCGATTCCCGGTGTCAGCTGCGTCAAGCCCAAGGCGGCGCTGTACATGTTCCCGCGGCTGGATCCAAAGATCTACCCGATCGAGGACGACCAGGCCTTCATCGCCGAACTGCTGGAGGCCGAGCGGGTGCTGCTGGTGCAGGGCACCGGCTTCAACTGGCCGCATCCCGACCACTTCCGCCTGGTTTTCCTGCCACATGAGGACGACCTGCGCGATGCCATCGGCCGCGTCGCCCGTTTCCTCGAAAGCTATCGCAAGCGCCACGGCACGCAAGACCTGGCCTGAATCGCATCCACCCATCAACGACACACACGGAAGCACTGAATGAAACCGATCAACGTTGGCCTGCTGGGCATCGGAACCGTCGGCGGCGGTACCTTCACCGTCCTCAAACGCAATGAAGAGGAAATCACCCGCCGCGCCGGGCGCCCGATCCGCATTACCACGGTGGCCGACAAGAACCTCGAACTTGCCCGCAGCGTGACCGCCGGTTGCGACGTCAAGCTGGTCGACGACGCCTTCGCCGTAGTGACCGATCCGGAAGTCGACATCGTCGTCGAGCTGATCGGCGGCTACGGCGTGGCGCGCGAGCTGGTGCTGAAGGCGATCGAAAACGGCAAGCATGTGGTCACTGCCAACAAGGCCCTGCTCGCAGTTCACGGCAACGAGATCTTCGCGGCAGCGCAGGCGCGTGGCGTGATGGTGGCCTTCGAGGCCGCGGTGGCCGGCGGCATCCCCATCATCAAGGCGCTGCGAGAAGGGCTGTCGGCCAACCGCATCCAGTGGCTGGCCGGCATCATCAACGGCACAACCAACTTCATCCTGTCGGAGATGCGCGACAAGGGCCTGCCCTTCGCCGACGTGCTGAAGGAAGCGCAGGCGCTCGGCTACGCCGAAGCCGACCCGACCTTCGACATCGAAGGCATCGACGCCGCCCACAAGGCAACGATCATGAGCGCGATCGCCTTCGGCATCCCGATGCAGTTCGACAAGGCCTACGTCGAGGGCATCACCAAGCTCGACGCGTCCGATATCCGCTATGCCGAGCAGCTCGGCTATCGCATCAAGCTGCTGGGCATCGCCCGTCGCCGCGACGAAGGTGTCGAGCTGCGCGTGCATCCGACCCTGATCCCGGAAAAGCGCCTGATTGCGAACGTCGAAGGCGCGATGAACGCGGTGCTGGTGCAGGGCGATGCCGTCGGAGCGACGCTGTATTACGGCAAGGGCGCCGGTGCCGAACCGACCGCTTCGGCTGTGATTGCCGACCTGGTCGACGTCACCCGCCTGCATACTGCGGATCCGGAACACCGCGTGCCTCACCTGGCCTTCCAGCCGGACCAGGTGCAGGACGTTGCCGTGCTGCCGATCGAGGAGGTGGTCACCTCCTACTATCTGCGCATGCGTGTTGACGACAAGCCGGGCGTGCTCGCCGACATCACCCGCATCCTGGCCGACAGCGACATTTCGATCGACGCCATGATCCAGAAGGAACCGGGGGAAGGCGAAGCGCAGACCGACATCATCATGCTGACCCATCAGACGGTGGAGAAGAACGCCAATGCGGCGATCGCCAAAATCGAATCCCTGGCGGTGGTGCAGGGCAAGGTCACCAAACTGCGCCTCGAAAACCTCTGAACGGGCGTTTTCGTGGAGATCGGCGCTGCGGCGCCGATTTTTCGTTCACGCGTCATGCCGGCACAAATCCGCGATCGGATAGCCGGCTTTCGTTAAACTCTCGCCTTCGCGTCTGCGCCATGCGCGGAACGCGCCGAATACGCTGATCCGAGGACTGCTCCGTGAAGTACATCTCCACCCGTGGCCACGCCGGCCAGCCCGCCAATCCGGAATTCTGCGACATCCTGCTGGGTGGCCTGGCGCCAGACGGCGGTCTCTACCTGCCCGAAAGCTATCCGCAAGTGACGCGCGCCGAACTCGACGCCTGGCGCTCGCTGTCGTACGCGGAGCTCGCCTTCGCCATCCTGTCGAAGTTCATCACCGATATTCCCGCCGGCGATCTCAAGGCCATCTGCGACAAGACCTACACCGCGAAGGTGTATTGCCATGCCCGTGCCGGCGACAACCCGGCCGACATCACCCCGGTGCATTGGCTGGAGAAGGATGGCGAGGGCCGCGGCCGCTTCGGTCTGCTCGAACTCTCGAATGGCCCGACGCTCGCCTTCAAGGACATGGCGATGCAGTTGCTCGGCAACCTGTTCGAGTACGTCCTCGACAAGCGTGGCGAGACGATCAACATCCTCGGTGCCACCTCGGGCGATACCGGCTCGGCGGCCGAGTACGCCATGCGCGGCAAGCACGGCGTGCGCGTCTTCATGCTGTCGCCGCATGGCAAGATGAGCGCCTTCCAGCGTGCGCAGATGTACTCGCTGCAGGACGACAACATCTTCAACATCGCCGTCACCGGCATGTTCGACGACGCGCAGGACATCGTGAAGGCGGTTTCGAACGACCACGCCTTCAAGGCGAAGCACAAGATCGGTGCGGTCAATTCGATCAACTGGGCGCGCGTCGCGGCGCAGATCGTCTATTACTTCAAGGGCTATTTCGCCGCTACCGAGAGCAACGACCAGCAGGTCGCGTTCTGCGTGCCCTCGGGCAACTTCGGCAACATCTGCGCCGGCCACATTGCCCGCCAGATGGGTCTGCCGGTGGCCAAGCTCATCCTCGCCACCAACGAGAACGACGTGCTCGACGAGTTCTTCCGCAGCGGCGTGTATCGCCCGCGCAAGGCGGCGGAAACGCACGTGACGTCCAGCCCGTCGATGGACATCTCCAAGGCCTCCAACTTCGAGCGCTTCGTCTTCGATCTGGTCGGCCGCGATCCGCAGAAGGTCGCTGCGCTCTGGCAACAGGTGGACGGCGGTAAAGCTTTCGATCTCTCGGGGTCGGCGGATTTTGCGCGACTCGGCGAATTCGCCTTCGTCTCCGGCTGCAGTTCGCATGCCGACCGCCTCGCGACCATCCGCAAGGTGTTCGACAAGTATGGCGTGATGATCGACACCCATACTGCCGACGGCGTGAAAGTGGCGTGGGATCAGGCGGCGACGGTGCCGGCCGATGTGCCGGTGCTGGTGCTCGAGACGGCGCTGCCGGTGAAGTTTGCCGAGACCATCCGGGAAGCGCTCGGCCGCGAACCGGAGCGTCCTGCCGACCTCGACGGCATCGAAGCCTTGCCGCAGCGGGTGGAAGTGATGGCGCCGGACGCCGACGCCATCAAGCGCTTCATCAGCGAACGGGTCTGATAACGCTTACTCCACGACGGCCGCCCGGCTGTCGTGGGCTACCTGCAACGAGATAGGACGCAACGCTACGCGCCCATCTCGTGTGGGGTTCTCTTATTCCTCGACGTGGCGCAGCGACAGATCGAGCGCGCGGACGTCTTTCGTCAGGCTGCCGATAGAGATGCGGTCGACGCCGGTTTCTGCAATGGCTCGCACCTTTTCCAGGCTGACGCCGCCGGACGCTTCGAGCTCGGCACGGCCGGCGGTAATCCTGACCGCCTCGCGCATCTGCTCAAGACTCATGTTGTCCAGCAGCACCATGGTCACGCCGGCATCGAGTGCCTCGTGCAACTGCTCGAGGCTTTCGACCTCGACCTCGATGAAAACGTTCGAGGGTGCGATGGTTCGCGCCTTCTCAACCACCTGACGGATGCCGCCGGCCGCGATGATGTGGTTTTCCTTTACCAGAATGCCGTCGTAAAGACCAACCCGGTGATTGGTCCCGCCGCCGACCGACACTGCATACTTCTGTGCCAGACGCAGGCCGGGCAAGGTCTTGCGCGTATCGACGATCCGGGCGCGCGTGCCCGCCACGGCGTCGACGAAGCGCCGCGTGACGGTCGCGGTACCCGACAGCAGCTGCAGGAAGTTCAGTGCCGTGCGCTCGGCCGTCAGCAGCACGCGCGCGCTGGCGTCGACTTCGCACAGCAGCTGGCCGGCCTCGACCCTTTCACCGTCCCTGACGTGCCATAGCACCGATGCGGTGGGACTAAGCGCGGCGAAGGTCGCGTCGAACCAGGCCGTACCGCAGATGACCGCCTCCTCGCGCGTGATGACGCGGCCGCGGGCTTCGGTGTCCGCCGCAATGAGTCGCGCGGTGAGGTCGCCGGTACCGATGTCCTCCGCCAGGGATGCGGAAACATTGCGCTGAATTTCGACGCGGAGTTGCTCGGAGAGGCTCATGACGGTTCGGGCGAGTTACGAGAGCGGCGATTCTAGCACCAGCACGCCGTGGGCCCGAGCCTACCTGACTCGCCGAACACGGTATTCAGGCCTTGTGGCGGCCGGCTGCCGGTGCACGGCGGCTGTCGATGGCGATGATGGCGCCAGCGGTGGCGATGGTCAGGATGCCCAGCATGGCCGCACCATCAGGAACGTGATCGAACGCGATCCAGCCGACCACCGTCGCCCACACCAGCTGAACATACAGGATGGGGGAGAGTACCGATGCCGGCGCTTCACGGAATGCCCGGGTGAGCAGGAAGTGACCGATGCCACCCCAGGCGCCGAGCGATACGATCATGAGGCCGTCGAGCAGATTGGGCAGGGGACCGGCCCAGATCCACGGCAGTGCAGCCGACATCGCCACGGTGCCTATCATCGCCGTGTAAAACAGCATGGTCACCGGATTCTCGGTAGGCGACAGTTGTCGGGTGAGGATCTGATAGGCGGCATAGGAAAAGGCACCGCCGAGCGCAAGCATGACGCCTTCCTTGACCAGTCCGCTACCCGGGCGGGCGATCAGCAGCACGCCGACGAAGCCGATCAGCACCGCGATCCAGCGCAGCACGCCGATGTGTTCGCCGAGCAGAGGCCGCGCGCACAACGTGACGATCAAGGGTGCAGCAAAGACGATGGCGGTAGTTTCGGCAAGCGGCATGCGGGTGAGGGCGGCGATGCCGAAGAAGGTGGTGCCGAGCAGGAAGATCGCGCGCACGATCTGACGGGCGGGGCGGTTGGTGGCAACCAGCCGCCAACGCATGGACGGCGCGAGAAATATCATCATGAGTACGAAGTGGGCTGCGTAGCGAGCCCAAACCAGCATCGGGACCGGGTAGGTCTTGCCCAGGTGCTTGGCGGTCGCATCGAGCAATACGAAGAAGAAAAGGGCGCCGAGCAGGAGGAAAATGGCGCGGAACAGATGCGATGAGGGTTCAGACATCAGGGGGCTTATGTTGTTGTTTTCGGGAAAAGGTGAGATTCAGCCGGCACCTTCCACGTAGTAATCCAGACGGCCGCGCGGTGCAAGGTATTCGACAACCTCCATCGGCAGTTTCGCGGGGCTGAGTGCGCCCTCGACCTTGAGCTCGACCTCCTTCAGGTCGAGCAGCATCGCCTCGCCGCGGGGAATGTCGGGATCATGCAGCATTACCAGTGGCCGCAACAGATCGTCCGGATGCGTTTCCACCACGAGGCCGACTGCGGCATTGGAAAGGCGGACAAAGGTGCCTGGCGGATAGACGCCGAGCGTCTTCACGAACAGTTGCAGCAGAGCGGGATCGAAGAGTCGGCTGTCGGTACCGAACATCTGGCGCAAGGCTTCGGCGGGCGTTTTCGCGCCGTGAAGGTCGAAAGGGTTGCAGAGGTTGTCGTATCGGTTGGCGATGGCGACGATGCGCGCCAGCCGGGGGATTTTCTCGCCTGTCAGGGCGTTGGGGAAGCCGCTTCCATCCCAGCATTCGTGATGACATGCAAGGATGTTGCGCACCGGCACGGCGATATCCCTCACCGCCGCCAGCGCCTTGATGCCATAGCCGATATGCGCGCGATAGAAGGCCTCTTCCGGCGGCGTGCGGTTGGCGGTGCGCAGGATGCGCGGCGGGATCTCCATCTTTCCGAGATCGTGCAGCAGGCCGCCGACGCCAAGCAGTCGCAGGTCCTCTGCTGGCAACCTGGCTGCGCGCCCCAGCAGCAGCGACAACACCATCACATTGAGGGCATGGGAGGCCATGCCTGCCTCACGCGCTTTCTGGTTGACGAGATGGATCACCATGCTCTCGGCACCGATGAGTCCATCGACGATACGCCCGACGAGCGCCTTTGAGCCGGCGTGGGCTTCGGTCGCGCGCGCGGGAAAACCCTTGAGGATGTCGCCGGCAGCGATCGTTGCCTGTTCGAACTGGCGCTCCCGCCGTGCCAGGTTCTCGCGGCGCTCGCGTACGGCCTCCAGACGGGCGCGTTTTTCGTCTAGCATGCCGGCCAGCGCAGCCGCGGCGAAGTCGTCGCTACCCGGAACGGGGGGCTCGGCAGCCTGCTCGGGAAGTGGTTGTACGCTGCTGCGGGCGGGATCCCAGTCGATGGTGCCCAGCCCCAGTTCCCGCAGGGTCTGGATCTGCTTGGCGCTGGATATCCGGAATTCGTTGAGCAGAAACGGGTGTCGCATCCAGCCTAGCGAGGCGAGCGAGATGTAGATGCCGGGCTGGAGACGGTCGACGCTGAGTTTCTGCATAGGCTGCGGAGCCAGACTTGGAGACGGTGCACGTTGGGCGAAAAGCTTCCCGATTGTAAGCCCCGCTTCGATGAAATTCGCCGCTTGCGTGCGGCAAAGCTCACGCCGTGCCTGAAAGATGCCGGGCAGGGGCGGGGTTCAACTCACCGCGCGATTGCGCTCGACCAGCCAGCCGTTGAACACGCCACGGGCAGCGTCGATGACCTCGCTCGCGCTGAGACCGATGGGCCCGACGCCCTCACGGGCAAGGCGGTCGGCCGCCGCTCCATGCAGATGCACGCCGGCAATCAGGGCTTCCTCCGCAGGCCAACCCTGGGCGAGCAGGCTGACCAGCAGGCCGGTGAGAACGTCTCCCATGCCGGCGGTCGCCATACCCGGGTGCCCCGTACCGTTGATGAACCAGTGCTCGTCCGGCGTGGCGATGATGCTGCCGCAGCCCTTGAGCACGACATAGGCGCGGAAGCGCCGCGCCAGTTCGCGCGCTGCCGCAACGCGATCGAGTTGGACCGTCGCGGTGTCGCTGCCGAGCAGACGAGCGGCCTCGGCCGGATGCGGCGTCAACATGGTGGGCGCCTTACGTGCAAGCAGTGCGGTACGCAGTTCTTCGTGGCGCGAGATGAGGTTGAGCGCGTCGGCGTCGAGCACCAGCGGCGTGTCATCGCGTTCGAGCGCGGACGCCAGCAGCTGCTGTGCACGTAGGCTGGTGCCCAGCCCGGGGCCGGCCGCGAGGGCGGTCAATGATCCCGGCAGCGCGTCGGCAGGACGCAGCATCAGCTCAGGGTGGAGTACATCCACCGTCGGCGCTGCCGGATCGAGAACTCCCCCGTATACTCGGCCGGCCCCCAGCCATAGTGCCGCACGGGCGGCCAGCAGCGCCGCCCCAGTCATGCCGGCATCGCCACCGAGTACACCGGCGTCGCCATGGCGGCCTTTGTGGGTGTTGCGCGGGCGCGGCAACAAGAGATGGGAAAACAGGTTCGGCCGTACGACCTTGCCGGCGCCTGGCAGCCAGGCAGTGGCATCGATTTCGAGGCGTTGGACCGAAATCTCGCCGCAGTAGTCAGGACCGTCCAGTGTAAGAAGGCCAGGTTTGAGACTGATGAAGGTGGTGGTGTGGGTGGCGCGAAAGGTCTCTCCCAGCGGCCGGCCAGAGTCGGCGTCGAGCCCGCTGGGGATGTCTAGTGCCATCCGCGGGGCATGGAGGGCGTTGAGCGCCTGGATCCATCTCGCCATCTTGCCGACTATAGGTCGCGCCAGACCGATGCCGAACAGGGCGTCTACAATCAGCGCCCAGCCGTTGGCGGGGGCGTCCGGAATATCGGCCAGCGTGCTGCCGCCGACATTGACGAAATCCGCATAGGCCTTGGCCGCTTCGGCGGGGAGTGCATCGGCGCTGCCGGCAAAGGCAACGACAGCCTCGCGTCCGGCCTGCAGCAACTGGCGCGCCATGACGAAACCGTCACCACCGTTGTTGCCTGGACCACAGGCGATCAGGATGGGGCCCGGCCTGTCCATGATGAGACGGACGGCGTCCTCAGCCGCAGCTCGTCCGGCACGCTCCATCAGCGACGGTCGGGCACTGGGGGTCAGCTTCCCTTCGATGGCGCGGATTCCGGCGACCGGGTAGATGGGGAGGGCAGGCGCGAACATCGGCGAAACTCCGTCTGGATGCGACACGTTAGGGGCGCCGATTCTACAGCCTGCTCAGCCTGGACCGTTGCCTCTACGCTTTTCCAACCGGGTTTCGTGTACGAGTTCGACGCCACCATGTTCATCGACCGCTTCCAGCCGGACGGTGAAGCCCCACAGCCGGGCGATGTGCTTGAGCACTTCCTCGGTGGTCCCAGCCAGCATGCGCCGGCGGTACTCCTGATGACGCAGTGTGAGCGAACGGTCGCCGCGCAGATCGACGTTCCAGACCTGGATGTTGGGTTCGCGACTGCCGAGGTTGTACTGGTCGGACATGATTTCCCGCAGGCGCCGGAACCCGGCATCGTCGTGAATCGCCGATACCTTGAGTTTGTCCTGATGGTCATCGTCCAGCACTGCGAACAGACGGAAGTCTCGCATCAGCTTCGGTGAGAGATACTGCGCGATGAAGCTCTCGTCCTTGAAGTTGCGCATGGCGAAATCGAAGGTCTCGCGCCACTCGCTGCCAGCGATGTCGGGGAACCAGCGCCGGTCTTCCTCGGTCGGGTTCTCGCAGATCCGGCGGATGTCCTGCCACATGGCAAAGCCAAGCGCGTAAGGGTTGATGCCGTTGTACCAGCGCACGTTGTAGGGCGGCTGGTAGACGACGTTGGTGTGCGACTGAAGGAACTCCAGCATGAAGCTGTCCGAGAGCAGGCCTTCGTCGTAGAGTGTGTTGAGCAGCGTGTAGTGCCAGAAGGTGGCCCAGCCCTCGTTCATCACCTGGGTCTGGCGCTGCGGGAAGAAGTACTGCGCGATCTTGCGGACGATGCGCACCACTTCGCGTTGCCATGGTTCGAGCAGCGGTGCGTTCTTCTCGATGAAGTAGAGCAGGTTCTCTTCGGGTTCGTCGGGAAAGCGGCGTTCGGCAGTTGCACCCGCACGGGCTTCTGTGTGCGGCAGCGTACGCCACAGGTCGTTGACCTGGCCCTGCAGATACTCCTCGCGTTCGGCCTGGCGCAGCTTTTCCTTCGCGAGCGAAAGTTTGGGTGGACGTTTGTAGCGATCCACGCCGAGGTTCATCAGCGCGTGACAGGAGTCGAGCAGCAGCTCGACTTCCTCCTCGCCGTAGCGCTCCTCGCAGCGGGCGATGTAGTTACGGGCGAAGACGAGGTAGTCGATGATGGCGTCCGCATTGGTCCAGGTGCGGAACATGTAGTTGCCCTTGAAGAAGCTGTTGTGGCCATAGGCCGCGTGGGCAATCACCAGGCCCTGCATCGGCAGGGTGTTCTCTTCCATCAGGTAGGCGATGCAGGGGTTGGAGTTGATGACGATCTCGTAGGCGAGCCCCATCTGGCCACGCCGGTAGCCCTTTTCGGTAGACAGGAAGTGCTTGCCGAAGGACCAGTGGTGGTAGTTCACCGGCATGCCTACCGAGGCATAGGCATCCATCATCTGTTCGGCGGTGATGATCTCGATCTGTACCGGATAGGTGTCGAGCCCATAGTCTGCGGCAACGCGCGCGATCTCGGTGTGGTAGCGGTCGATCGCCTCGAACGACCATTCTGAACCGCTCGGCAGCGGGGGCATCTTCTTCGCGGATCGCTTCATGCGAGGGTCTTCTTGAAGAGTTCTCTGAATACCGGATAGATGTCGGCCGGCTTCTCGATGCGCTGCATGGCGAAGTTGGTATGGAAGCCTTGCAGCTTCTCGTACTCCCGCCAGAGGTTCTGAGGCTCTCCCGGAGTGATTTCGATGTAGGCGAAGTACTGGCACCAGGGCAGGATGTCGTTGCCGAGCACGTCCTTGCAGATCGGCGAATCGTTGTCCCAGTTATCGCCGTCCGAAGCCTGGGCACCATAAATGTTCCACTGGCCGCCGGCGTAACGTTCGCGGATCACGTCACGCATCAGGTTGAGCGCGCTCGATACCACCGTGCCGCCGGATTCGCGAGAGTGGAAGAACTCGTCCTCGTCGGTCTCCTTGGCGACGGTGTGATGGCGGATGAAGACAACGTCGATGTGCTCGTAGGTACGATTGAGAAAGAGGTAGAGCAGCATGAAGAAGCGTTTGGCAGTCGCCTTCTTCTCCTCGTCCATCGAGCCGGAAACGTCCATCACGCAGAACATCACGGCCTGCGTGGTCGGCTGCGGTACCTTGATACGGTTGTTGTAGCGCAGGTCGAAGCTGTCGATGAAAGGAATGCTCTCGATCTTCACCCGTAGCTTGCCGATCTCGTCGCGCAGTGCGCGCACCTCGTCGCTACCGTCGCCGAAACGGAGAAGAGCCTCGTCCAGTTCTTTTTGCAATTCCCGCAGCCGGGTGTTGTAAGGAGACCCCAGTGCGAGCCGACGGCCAAGTGCACCACGCATGGAACGCACGATGTTGATGTTGGCCGGCACGCCACTGGAGGTGAAGCCGGCGCGCTGGGTCTTGAAGTCCGTGATGCGCGCGAGCTGTGTGCGCACGAGGTTGGGCAGGGCCAGGTCGTCGAAGAAAATGTCGAGGAATTCCTCGCGCGAGAGCTGGAAGACAAAGTCGTCCTCGCCTTCGCCCTCGTTGCTCGCCTTGCCGCTGCCCGAACCGCCCGACCCGCCGCCCAGCGGCCGGTTGATCAGATCCCCGCCGGAGAACTGGTCGTTGCCCGCATATACCTGTTCCCAGATGCCGCCCTTGCCGTGCTGGAAGTGCGGCTCGGCGAGATCGCGGGCGGGAATGGAGACTTGCTCGCCGTTGTCGAGGTCACGTATGGAGCGGCCTTGAATCGCCTCGGAAACCGCCTTGCGGATCTGTTGTTTGAACCGCCGCACGAAACGCTGGCGGTTGACCGCGCTCTTGTTCTTGCTGTCGAAGCGTCTGTCGATGATGCGGACCATGCCTCCTCCTCGGTGGGTGCTGCCGCACCGGCATGGTGCGGCAGGCGGGGCTTCGCACTCTTACGACGACTTTCTGACGCGCAGGTACCATTCACACAAGAGGCGAACCTGCTTTTCGGTATATCCCTTCTCGATCATGCGATCGACGAAGTCCTGGTGCTTCTTCTGCTCGTCTGCGCTGGCCTTGGCGTTGAAGCTGATCACGGGCAGCAGATCTTCGGTATTGGAGAACATCTTCTTCTCGATGACGGCACGCAGCTTCTCGTAAGACGTCCAGCTCGGATTGCGGCCTTCGTTCTTCGCGCGGGCGCGCAGCACGAAATTCACCACCTCGTTACGGAAGTCCTTGGGATTGCTGATGCCCGCCGGTTTCTCGATTTTTTCGAGTTCGTCGTTCAGGGCTGAACGATCCAGGATTTCGCCGGTGTTCGGGTCGCGGAATTCCTGGTCCTGGATCCAGAAGTCGGCGTAGATCACATAACGGTCGAAGATGTTCTGACCGTATTCCGAATAGCTTTCGAGGTAAGCAGTCTGGATTTCCTTGCCGATGAATTCGGCATAGCGCGGCGCAAGGAATTCCTTGATGTAGCCCATGTAACGCGCTTCGGTTTCCGGTGGATACTGTTCCTGTTCGATCTGCTGTTCGAGTACGTACATCAGGTGCACAGGGTTGGCCGCAACTTCGCGGTGATCGAAGTTGAACACCTTCGACAGCACCTTGAAGGCGAAGCGGGTGGATAGGCCGGTCATGCCTTCATCTACGCCGGCGTAGTCGCGGTATTCCTGGTAGCTCTTCGCCTTGGGGTCGGTATCCTTGAGGTTCTCGCCGTCGTACACCCGCATCTTGGAATAGATGCTCGAGTTCTCAGGCTCCTTGAGCCGGGATAGTACCGAGAACTGCGCCATCATCTTCAAAGTGTCCGGCGCGCAGGGCGCCTCCGACAAGGAGCTGTGGGCAAGCAACTTGTCGTAGATACGAATTTCATCGGACATCCGCAGGCAATACGGAACCTTGACGGTGTAGATCCGGTCGAGGAACGCCTCGTTGTTCTTGTTGTTCTTGAAGGCGACCCATTCGGACTCGTTCGAGTGGGCCATCACGATGCCGTCGAACGGGATCGCGCCAAAGCCTTCCGTGCCCTTGTAGTTGCCTTCCTGGGTCGCCGTCAGCAAGGGGTGCAGCACCTTGATGGGCGCCTTGAACATTTCGACGAATTCGAGCAAGCCGCGGTTGGCAAGGCACAGCCCGCCAGAGTAGCTGTAGGCGTCGGGGTCGTCCTGCGAGTACTGCTCAAGCATGCGGATGTCGATCTTGCCGACCAGCGAGGAGATGTCCTGGTTGTTCTCGTCACCCGGTTCGGTCTTGGCGACGGCAACTTGCCGCAGTACCGAAGGATTGAGCTTGATCACGCGGAACTTGGTGATGTCGCCATTGAACTCGTGCAGCCGCTTGACTGCCCACGGACTCATGATGGTGTTGAGGTAGCGACGCTGGATGCCGTAGTCGTCCTCGAGAATTCGGCCGTCCTCTTCGACGTCGAACAGCCCCAGCGGCGATTCGTGTACCGGCGAGTCCTTGATCGCATAGAAAGGCACTTTCTCGATCAGGCTCTTCAGCTTCTCGGCCAGCGAGGACTTGCCGCC
The DNA here is from genome assembly GCF_006496635.1 of Azoarcus sp. DD4. Classification (NCBI taxonomy): domain Bacteria; kingdom Pseudomonadati; phylum Pseudomonadota; class Betaproteobacteria; order Rhodocyclales; family Zoogloeaceae; genus Azoarcus; species Azoarcus sp. DD4. The sequence continues at coordinate 2,887,547 of NZ_CP022958.1, read as the reverse complement.
GCCAACCGGACCAAGCAGGTAGAGGATCTGTTTCTTTTCCTCCAGCCCCTGAGCTGCGTGTCGGAAATATGACACGATGTGCTCGATCACCTCTTCCATCCCGTAGAAGTCGCGGAAAGCTGGATAGAGCTTCAGCACCTTGTTCGAAAAGATGCGCGACAGACGTGGATCCAGTCGGGTGTCGACCAGCTCCGGCTCGCCGATCGCCATCAGCATGCGTTCGGCAGCCGTCGCGTACGCGGAGCGGTCGGTACGGCACAGCTCCAGGTATTCCTGAATCGACATCTCTTCTTCGCGTGCTGCTTCGAAACGTGCCTGATAGGCGTTGAAGATGCTCATCGGAAAACCTCCTTCCAAGGCGGGTCGATCCGACCCGAAGCGGGTACGTCACGAAAGACCGGCAAGTCGCAGCGACTAACCCCTCGTGGGCATTGGTCACTCCATCAGAGAGCCTTGCAGCGATGCGAGTTCCGCGTTCCGGCATGCAATTTTTCACTACACGCGGTGCATTCTCGACCCTGGATGGCTCTGGAAGGAAGGTGGGGGGGCTGTGCTAGAATCCGGATTTTCGCGCAACACGTCCGTTAGGCCGCAAAACCGCTGGCAGTCCGGTTTTCAGGTGGTGATAAGTGGCCGTGACGGCAGTACTTTTTTGACTTCTCAGGATCGTTTTAATGCAGACCAACCAGGAAATCCAGAGCCCGCTGAACGCGCTCGAGCGCCGTATCGACATGGCCGTCGCCGTTGCGGAGATCGACAAGGATGTGGAATCCCGCCTCAAGCGTATGGCCCGCACCGTAAAGATGCCGGGTTTCCGTCCCGGTAAGGTGCCGATGAAGATCGTCGCCCAGACCTACGGCCCACAAGCGCGTTCCGAGGCGATCGGTGCTGCCGTGGAACGTGCATTCGGTGAAAAGATCCGGGAACAGAACTTGCGTGTTGCTGGTTACCCGCGCATCGAGCCGAAGGAGTCCGGTAGCGAGGGGGCACTGGAGTTCAGTGCGGTCTTCGAGGTTTACCCGGAAGTCGTGCCGGGCGACCTGTCGGCGCAGACGATCGAGCGTCCGGCGCTGACCGTGGGCGATGCTGAGGTCGACAAGACGATCGACGTCCTCCGCAAGCAGCGCACCACGTTCGAAGCGACAGATCGAGCGGCTGAAGACGGTGATCGCGTGGTGATTGACTTCGCTGGTCGCAAGGATGGCGAGTTGTTCGAAGGCGGGCAGGCGGAAGACTTCCCGTTCGTGCTTGGTGCAGGTTCGATGCTGAAGGATTTCGAAGCGGCGGTGCTCGGCCTGACGGTGGGCGCGACCAAGACCTTCGACATGACCTTCCCGGACGATTACCACGCCAAGCATCTGGCGGGGCAGGCGGTGCAGTTCGAAATCACCGTCAAGAAGGTGGAAGCGCCCAAGTTGCCGGAAGTCGATGCCGATTTCGCCAAGGCGCTGGGCGTTGCAGATGGCGAGGTCGCCAAGCTGCGCGAGGAAGTGAAGGCGAACCTGGAGCGCGAAGTGAAGCGCCGCATCCAGGCGAAGGTGAAGGAACAGGTGATGGACGCGCTGCTGGCGGTCACCCCGATCGAAGTGCCGAAGGCGCTGGTCGAGGCCGAAGCAGGGCAGTTGGCGGAGAACGCCAAGCGTGACCTGGCCGCGCGCGGAATGGATACGAAGAACATTCCGGTAGAGCCGGCCTGGTTCGGCGATCAGGCGATGCGTCGGGTGAAGTTGGGCCTGATCATGGCAGAGCTGGTGAAGGGCAACGAGTTGCACGCCAAGCCGGAACAGATCCGTGCCTTGGTTGAAGAGATGGCGCAAAGCTACGAAGATCCCTCGGAGCTGGTGCGCTGGTACTACGCGCAGCCCGAGCGGCTGGCGCAGGCCGAAGCGGTGGTGATCGAAGACAACGTCGTGAACTGGGTGCTGTCCAAGGCTCAGGCGAGCGACAAGGCGATCGCTTTTGACGAACTGATGGGCAACGCTGCATAACCCACGGAAGAGAGACCATGAACAACGGAACACCACAGCACAGCAGCGCATGGGAGCCGGTCGGCCTCGGCCTGATCCCGATGGTAGTTGAACAGAGCGGCCGCGGCGAACGTTCTTATGACATTTACTCGCGTCTTCTCAAAGAGCGCGTGGTGTTCCTCGTTGGTCCGGTGAACGATGTCACCGCGAACCTCATCGTCGCGCAATTGCTGTTCCTTGAGTCCGAGAATCCGGACAAGGACATCTACTTCTACATCAACTCGCCGGGCGGTTCGGTGACGGCTGGCATGGCGATCTACGACACCATGCAGTTCATCAAGCCGCACGTCAGCACACTGTGCATTGGCCAGGCGGCGAGCATGGGCGCTTTCCTGCTGGCAGCGGGCGAGAAGGGCAAGCGTTTCTGCCTGCCCAACTCCCGGGTGATGATCCATCAGCCGCTGGGCGGCTTCCAGGGCCAGGCTTCCGACATCGAGATCCATGCTCGGGAAATCCTGTATCTGCGTGAACGTCTCAACGGCATGCTGGCCAAGCACACCGGCCAGACGGTGGAGCAGATCGAGAAGGACACCGATCGCGACAATTTCATGTCCGCAACCGCGGCCGTGGAGTACGGGCTGGTCGACAAGGTCCTGACGAGCCGCGCCGATACCTGAAACAGGAGAACCAGAAAATGACGGAAAAGAAGACGGGCGGCGAAAAGCTGCTTTACTGCTCGTTTTGTGGCAAGAGCCAGCACGAGGTGCGCAAGCTTATCGCAGGGCCGTCCGTCTTCATCTGCGACGAGTGCATCGAGCTGTGCAACGACATCATCCGTGATGAGATCGCGGGCACCGTCGAAGCGGAGGGCGTCAAGGGCAAGTTACCGACGCCGCACGAGATCTGCCAGATTCTCGACCAGTACGTCATCGGTCAGGCCCAGGCCAAGCGCAACTTGTCTGTTGCGGTTTACAACCACTACAAGCGCCTGCGGCACTTGAGCGGTCGCCAGGATGAGGTCGAGCTGTCGAAGTCGAACATCCTGCTGATCGGCCCGACCGGTTCGGGCAAGACCCTGCTGGCGCAGACCTTGGCGCGCCTGCTCAACGTTCCGTTCGTGATGGCCGACGCAACGACGCTGACCGAGGCCGGCTACGTGGGCGAGGACGTCGAGAACATCATCCAGAAGCTACTGCAGAAGTGTGACTACGACGTCGAGAAGGCGCAGCAGGGCATTGTCTATATCGACGAGATCGACAAGATTTCGCGCAAGTCGGATAACCCGTCCATCACGCGCGATGTGTCGGGCGAGGGCGTTCAGCAGGCGCTGCTGAAGCTGATCGAAGGCACCATAGCCTCGATCCCGCCGCAGGGTGGTCGCAAACATCCCAATCAGGATTTCATCCAGGTCGACACCACCAACGTGTTGTTTATCTGCGGCGGCGCTTTCGACGGCCTGGATAAGGTCATTCGTAATCGCACCGAGAAAATGGGGATCGGCTTCGGCGCCGAGGTCAAGAGCCGCCAGGGCAAGAACCTCACCGAAACCTTCCGTCAGGTCGAGCCGGAGGATCTCGTCAAGTTCGGCCTGATCCCGGAATTCGTCGGCCGCCTGCCTGTGGTGGCAACGCTGCAGGAACTGGATGAAGACGCACTGATCCAGATTCTTATCGAGCCGAAGAACGCCCTGGTCAAGCAATATCAGAAACTCTTTGCTATGGAAGGGGTCGACCTTGAAATCCGGCCGGCTGCGCTGCATGCGGTGGCACGCAAGGCCATCCGCCGGAAGACGGGCGCGCGCGGTCTTCGGTCGATTCTTGAGGCGGCCTTGCTGGACATCATGTACGACCTGCCGCAGATGGATGGCGTGGAGAAGGTTGTCGTCGACGAAGCTAGCATCGAGGAAGGAAGCAAGCCTCTGCTGATTTACGCAGAGCAACCGAAAGTCTCCGGTTCAAACTAAGACCGGTTCAACCCGCCGCTTGAATTTCCAGGTCATGCCCGCATATGGGCATGACTAAACTCGCAAGGAAACTGAAAATGTCGGGTCCCCTTGACCTCCCCAACGAACAAATGGAACTGCCACTGCTTCCGCTTAGGGACGTAGTGGTGTTCCCGCACATGGTCATTCCGCTGTTCGTCGGCCGTCCGAAGTCGATCAAGGCGCTGGAAAATGCCATGGAGGCGAGCAAGAGCATCCTGTTGGTGGCGCAGAAGTCCGCTGCCAAGGATGAGCCCAGCATCGAGGATCTCTACTCGATCGGCTGCGTCGCCAACATCCTCCAGATGCTCAAGTTGCCGGATGGCACGATCAAGGTTCTGGTCGAAGGCGTGCAGCGCGCGCGTATCGACTCGGTCGAGGATCTGCGCCAACTGTTTGTCGCCAAGGCAACGCCGATTCCGGTGCCGGAAGTCGACAACAACGAGGTCGAAGCGATGCGTCGCGCGATCATCGCCCAGTTCGACCAGTACGTTAAGCTGAACAAGAAGATTCCGCCGGAAATCTTGACTTCGCTCGCCGGTATCGAGGAGCCGGGTCGGCTTGCCGATACCATCGCCGCACATCTGCCGCTTAAGCTCGAGCAGAAGCAGGAAGTGCTCGAAATGTTCGACACCGGCGAGCGGCTGGACAAGCTGCTGACCCAGCTCGAAACCGAACTCGACATTCTCCAGGTTGAAAAGCGCATCCGCGGTCGCGTAAAGCGGCAGATGGAGAAGAGCCAGCGAGAGTACTACCTCAACGAGCAGGTCAAGGCAATTCAGAAAGAGCTCGGGGAAGGCGAGGAAGGCGCTGACCTCGAAGAGATGGACAAGAAGATCAAGGCCTCCGGCATGCCGAAGGAAGCCTTGGCCAAGGCCCAGGCCGAGTTCAAGAAGCTGCGCCTGATGTCGCCGATGTCCGCGGAGGCGACCGTCGTGCGCAACTACATCGAGACCCTGATCGGCCTGCCGTGGAAGAAGAAGTCGCGCGTCAGCAAGGATCTGGCTGAAGCCGAAAAGGTGCTCGACAAGGACCATTACGGTCTGGAGCGCGTCAAGGAACGCATCCTTGAGTATCTCGCGGTCCAGCAACGCGTGGACAAGGTCAAGGCGCCCATTCTGTGCTTGGTCGGTCCTCCGGGTGTAGGCAAGACTTCGCTCGGCCAGTCCATCGCCAAAGCGACGAACCGCAAGTTCGTGCGCATGGCCTTGGGGGGCGTGCGCGATGAAGCCGAGATTCGCGGCCACCGGCGTACCTATATCGGTTCGATGCCTGGCAAGATCCTGCAGAATATGAGCAAGGTCGGGGTGAAGAATCCGCTGTTCCTGCTCGACGAGGTGGACAAGCTCGGAATGGATTTTCGGGGCGATCCGTCGTCCGCCTTGCTGGAAGTGCTCGATCCGGAGCAGAACCATACGTTCCAGGACCACTACATCGAAGTCGACTTCGATCTGTCCGATGTAATGTTTGTTGCTACGGCGAATACCCTGAACGTTCCGGCGCCCTTGCTCGATCGCATGGAAGTGATCCGCCTGTCCGGTTACACGGAGGATGAGAAGGTCAATATCGCCCAGCGTTATCTGCTCCCGAAGCAGATCAAGAACAATGGCCTCAAGCGCGACGAGATCTCGGTGACCGAAGAAGCACTGCGCGATGTCTGCCGTTACTACACACGTGAGGCAGGTGTGCGTAGCCTTGAGCGCGAGATCTCCAAGATTTGCCGCAAGGTCGTGAAATCCCTGGTGCTCAAGGCGCGCTCGAGCAAGATCGTGGTCAACGCCAAGAATCTCGACAAGTACCTGGGCGTGCGCAAGTACAGCTTCGGGATGGCCGAGAAGGTAAACCAGATCGGACAGGTGACCGGTCTCGCCTGGACGGAGGTCGGTGGTGAGCTCCTGACGGTCGAAGCCGTTGCCTTGCCTGGCAAGGGCAAGATAATGACTACCGGTAAGCTTGGTGAGGTCATGCAGGAGTCGATCCAGGCTGCGCTGTCGGTCGTTCGTAAGCGGGCGAGCTCGCTCGGCATCAAGGGCGATTTCTATCAGAACAGCGATCTCCATATCCACCTGCCCGAAGGGGCCATCCCGAAGGACGGTCCGTCCGCTGGCATCGCGATCTCGACAGCGCTAGTGTCCGTCCTCTCCGGCATTCCGGTGCGTTGCGATGTGGCGATGACGGGTGAGATCACCTTGCGCGGTGAAGTGCTACCGATCGGCGGGCTCAAGGAAAAGTTGCTGGCGGCCGTCCGCGGCGGGATCCGGTCGGCGCTGATTCCCGAGGAGAACGTCAAGGATCTGGCCGAAATCCCGGACAATATCAAGAATGCAATTGAGATTGTTCCGGTCAAATGGATCGATCAGGTTTTGGAGCTCGCACTCGAGCGCAAACCGGAAGCGCTTCCCGAAGAACAGGATGTCGGGGCAGTCGGAACCAAAACAGAGGACGCTGCCTTGGGCGCCCAGAATCTTCGCGCTCACTGAGCTTTTCTCGCTTCCCTTGTAACGGTCAAGCCGTGCAGTGCGCAAACGCGCGTTGCACGGCTTGACACGTCTGTTTTTGGCGCGTTATAACGTCCATGCAGTTCGCAACGCACATGGAATGGCTCTGAACCCCGCGTCGTGCTTGGGTTTTGCGGGGATCAACCCAACGCAATCCAATCCGAGAAGGGGGTATTACGTGAACAAATCAGAACTGATTGAGGTCATTGCCAAGGATGCCGAACTGTCCAAGGCGTCGGCGGGCAAGGCGCTGGATGCCACGATCGCAGCGGTTAAGTTGGCGCTCAAGAAGAACGACTCCGTCACACTGGTTGGTTTTGGTACCTTCTATGTTGGCGAGCGTGCAGCGCGCACTGGCCGTAACCCCCGCACCGGCAAGAGCATCAAGATCAAGGCTGCCCAAGTACCCAAATTCAGGGCTGGCAAAGGCCTGAAAGATGCAGTAAACTGATGGGCTTGCTTTGGCCTGGTTTCAAACGGGCCGGTGCGGGTGCTTAGCTCAGTTGGTAGAGCGTCGCCCTTACAAGGCGAATGTCGGCGGTTCGACCCCGTCAGCACCCACCAGATTCAGCAAAAGCCGGTGTAGGTTGCCGGCTTTTGTTTGCCGGAAGTAGATGCTGGTTCGCGCTGAGTTGATGAAATCATCTTCTTGACGCGCGATGATCGGCCTCCTACAATTCGGCCTCTTCGCAAAAGGGGCGGTTAGCTCAGCGGTAGAGCACTGCCTTCACACGGCAGGGGTCACTGGTTCGATCCCAGTACCGCCCACCATCGATTTGGTGTACCCCTTTGACGAAGCGCTTCAAATACCGCAATGCGTGGGCGGTTAGCTCAGCGGTAGAGCACTGCCTTCACACGGCAGGGGTCACTGGTTCGATCCCAGTACCGCCCACCACACGATGAAGCCGGCATATGCCGGCTTTTTTCGTTTACGCCCGCATTAGCGCAATCGTTCTAAGGTTTTCGTCTGGGATTCCGTTCGCCCCACGCGGTACTCCCTGCACGACGCTACATGCAGGACCGCTATCAGGTGGTGGTCGATGTGGATTTGGAGAGGTCCTTCGACCGGGCAATTACGGTATCGTGGCTAGGCAGTTCGACGACAAGGCGGTGCTGTGGCCGATCGCCGCTACCTCGTGGCCAGGGTCATGGATGGCTGGGTCGTCATAGAGCGGCATGAGGGGACGACACAAGGCGGGCCGCTGAGACCGCTGCTGACCAGTGTGCTGCTCGACGAGGTGGATCGGGAGCTGGATAGGCGTGGCCACCGCGTCGTGCGGCAGCGGGTACCTATGCCGTAGAAGGGCGGACGAACCTGTCTTTTTCGAGCGGCTCTATCTGAAGGCCAGCGAGACCAAGACGGCGGTCGCAAGGTTCTGGGCTACACGTTGAGGCGGGAGGGGGGACCGGATCAAATGCGCCGTCACCGACAAGGCGTACCTCCAGCTTGCGCAGACCGGCGAACTCGACGCGCGGGTGTGTCACCAGCTGCTTGCGCTGCAGCGCAAGCAGCTGGCGTCGGGGCACGACGACATATCGGGAGTTGCTGGCAATGAGCCTGCCGAGAACCGACGCTCAGCTGGTCGCAGCGAACAGTCGCCGATGGTGTTACAACAACCGCCTCGCACCGAATCGAGCGATGCCAATCGCCTGCTTCGACCGACTTGCCGTGCCTTGACTCTCATAACCTCAACGACTCGAACCGCCCGGTGCGGACCCGCACGCCGGGTGGTGTGGGAGGGGCGTGGTCAGAGATCCTGACGACCTCTTTTCCGATTCGCCGGCGCATTTATTCGGCGGGTCGGACGCTAGCGTCCTTCGCGGAGATAGACTTGAGTCTTCATAATTGAGCCCTTGTCTCCATGCCGCGTGAACATCCCGTGATTCGATACGTCATTCGTCCGTCAAAACCGGCGGCACATCTGTTCCAGGTCAGTTGCATTGTTGAAGAGCCGGATCGGGAAGGTCAGGTCTTCCGATTGCCGGCATGGATTCCCGGTAGTTATATGATTCGGGAGTTCGCTCGCAATATCGTATCGATACATGCAGAGGTGGAAGGCAGAGCGGTAGCACTTGAAAAGATGGACAAGCACAGCTGGCGGACGGGGAAACTGCCCAAGGCGGGCGCCTTGACCTTAAGTTACGAGATCTATGCGTGGGACTTGTCGGTGCGCGCGGCCCACTTGGACGAATCGCACGCCTTTTTCAACGGAACCAGCGTCTTCCTCGCAGTTGAGAACTGCACTGATCAGCCTTGTCTGGTCGAACTGCTCCGCCCCGAGGGTAGCCGCTACCGCGGTTGGCGGGTTGCCACTGCACTTACGCCAGCGACTGGAATGAAGGGTGCTGCAAAATTGCGTGGTTTCGGCCTGTATCAGGCCAGCGACTACGATGAGTTGATAGATCACCCAGTGGAAATGGGGAACTTCGCACTCGCAAGTTTCGAGGCGGGAGGCGTTCCTCACGACATCGTACTTACCGGCAGACATGACTGCGACCTGGATCGTCTCAGTGCCGATCTCAAGCGGATTTGCGACTGGCAGAATGCCCTGTTCGGCGGGGGCGCACCGATGGATCGCTACGTCTTCATGGCAATGATAGTCGGCGATGGCTATGGCGGCCTTGAGCACAGGGCCTCAACCGCACTACTGGCAAGCCGCAAGGATCTGCCGTGGGCGGGCATGGGCAAACCCACTGATGGTTACAAGACCTTCCTCGGGCTTTGCAGTCACGAATACTTCCATACGTGGAACGTCAAACGCATCAAGCCGGCGGCCTTTGTGCCCTACGACCTCAGTGTCGAGAACTATACCCACTTGCTATGGGCGTTCGAGGGTTTCACCTCCTACTACGACGATCTCGCGCTGGTCAGGTCCGGCTTGCTCGGTCACGAGGAATATCTGGATCTGCTTGGCAAGACGATATCCAACGTGCACCGCGGGCCTGGTCGCTTGAAGCAGAGCGTTGCCGAATCATCGTTCGACGCTTGGATCAAGTACTACCGGCAGGACGAGAACTCACCGAACGCTATTGTCAGCTACTACCAGAAGGGCGCACTCATCGCGCTCGCGCTTGACCTGCAGTTGCGCAAAATGAGCGATGGTCAGATCAGTCTCGATGACGTCATGCGCATGCTGTGGGATAGACACGGGCTCACTGGAGTAGGCGTCGCGGAGGACGGCATCTTCACTGCTGTGGAAGACGTCGCGGGCGATGGCGGAAAGGCAGTGGCTCACTGGCTGAAAAGAGCGGTGAACGGTACGGAAGAACTGCCTCTGGCGCGTTTGCTCAGGGATGTCGGGGTCAGCTATCAGGCAGCCTCGGGCAGCAAGGCGCCATCGCTGGGCATCAAGACGGGGCAGGGAAACGGTGAAGTCAGGCTGGCGAGCGTGTTCGACGGCGGCCCGGCTCAACAATCAGGCCTTTCCGCGGGCGACACCCTGATCGCAATCGACGGGATCAAAGTGACATCGGGCAACTTCGACGAGCTTCTGGCGCGTAAAGCGCCCGGAACGGAGGTGGAGGTATTCGCCTTCCGCCGCGATGAACTCATGCGCTTCTGCGTCACACTGGCACCCCCTGCACAGGATACGATCAAGCTCGGACTGGCAGGCAAGGCCTCACCGGAAGCGAAGCGGCTGCGCAAGGGCTGGCTCGGCCCGGATCTGCCCAATAATTGATTCCGCTTTGATGGAGATTTCGATGGACAAAGTTCGCATCTATCATAACCCGCGTTGCGGAAAGAGCCGTTCCGCTTGTGCCCTTCTGGCAGAGCGCGGCGTCGACGCGGAGGTGGTTGAGTACCTGAAAACGCCACCTAGCAAGGACGAACTCCGTGCCCTGGTGGCGAAACTCGGCATGAAGCCCGCTGAGCTCGTACGGCGTGGAGAGGCGGTTTTCAAGGAGAACTACGCGGGAAAGCTGCTTGATGACGACGCCTGGATCGACGCGATGCTTGCCCATCCGATCCTGATTGAGCGTCCTATCGTTGTTCTGGGAGACAAGGCCATTGTCGGTCGTCCTCCCGAGCGCGTGCAGGAGTTGTTCGGAGTCTGAGTAGCTCGGCCTAGGCCCTGTTCAGGCTTTCGCGACCGGCTATGAGGCGCAGAAGACCGCCGAACAGGATCGAGGCCAGTATGGTCGCGAGTACGCCACCTTCCCAAAAACCGGCGACGCTTGGTGCCCCGGAGCGCTCGCCGGCATGGAAGCTCAACCAATACCCGCATCCGAGTCCGACGCCCCAAAAGCAGAGCGTATGCAGGGCCATGGGCAAAAGGGTCACCTTGTAGCCTCTCAGGGCATGCGACGCGACAGTCTGCGCGGCGTCGAACAGTTGGTATAGGCAGATGTAGGGCAGGAGCGCGATTGCGATCGCGCGTACCACGACGTCGTCTGTCGACAGCGCCATCAGCGGCTCCCGCGCGAACCACAAAAGGATGCCGACCAAGGTGGCCAGGCACGTACTCAACAGCAAACCCACCCGGACTACGGTCCGAGCGCGCTGCCAGTCATGGGCGCCGGCGGCCTGTCCCACCAGGACCAAGGTTGCGGTTGAGAGCGACAGTGGCAGCATGTACACGAGCGCGGCCAGGTTGGCGACGATGCGATGCCCCGCGACGGCCTCAGCACCAAGCCGCGCGACAAAGAGTGCGATCAGCGTGAACGAGGTGATCTCGATGAACGTCGACATCCCCATGGGCAGGCCAAGGCGCAGCAGGGCAAAAAGGCTCGCGGCTCGCGGTCCTCGCCAGTTGTGGAAGATCAGATATGTTCGATATGCCGGGTTGCGGCTCAGGTAGGAGATGCCGCAGCAGAGGCTGATCCAGGCGACAACGGATGTCGAGACTCCGCATCCTGTTGCGCCTAGGGCGTCGATGCCCAAATGACCGTTTGTCAGCGCCCACGCAAGGGGAACATGGATGGAGCTGGCGATCAGGCTGATCGCCATCAGGGCCCGCGGCCTGCCTACCGCGTTGTTGAAGGCGTAGAACGTCCGGTACAGCAGGATCGCCGGTAAACCGGCTGCTGTTGCGCGTAGATAGGTACTGACTTTTTCGCCTGTATCGGGGGGTACCCTCGCAAGCTCGAGCAGCATTTGCGGAAAGACAAGAATCAACGTGCCGGGCACAGCAAGCAGCAGGGCGAGCCAGAAGCCCTGTTGCAGAGTTGCACCGATCTCGGTATGGCGTCCGCCGCCGACGAGGTGGGCGACCGTCGGAGCCACCGACTGAAGAATGCCGACCAGCAGCATCAGCACCGATACGTAGAGACCGTTGCCGACTGCAACCGCGGCCAGATCCGTGGTGCCGTAGTGAGCGGCTATCGTGGTGTCGGCGACCATCATGCTCATTGACAGCAACTGCGCAACGAGGACGGGCCAGGTATGTCCGAGCAGTTGTCTTGCTGTGCTGCCGAAGGGGGCGGACGAGCGCATGCAAACGTCAGCGACGCGGGCTGAAGCGCATCTGCGCGATCGATTGGCGAGCGCTCACCCGCGGGCGACCAGCTTGTTCCGCCAGTAGCGCCAGGACAGGAAGCCGAACATGGCAGCCATGATGAGCCAGAATCCGACGCCCTGCCAGAAAGCGACTGGATCGGTGGCAAGGAAATAGTCGCGAGGCGGACGCACGAAGTGGATGCGCCCCTCGACCAGCGCTTTCGCCGCTGCTGCGAGCAGGCCCAGTGCGGGGGCAAACCAGATGACCAGCCCCGCACCCACGATGCAACGATCCGTGAGTGGCGTCTCTCGCGTACGCGGCAGATAGACGCTTTCCACGCCGTACCACACCGCAAGCAGGAAGCCGAGCGCGGCGGCGAGCGGTGCCACTGCAAGGACGCCACCGAATGCAGTGGCAGCGATCATGAAGATAGCGCCGTCGAGCGGCTGGATCAGGCTCCACAGCGCCGCGAGTGACGAGAACAACCAGATCGATGCTGGCAGGGTCACGACAAAAAGCAGCAGCGCCCATCGAGCCCGCCACCGGGCGATATCACCGGCGCGCCCGGTATCGGCAGTCTGGAGGAGTAGCGGCATGGTCAACGAATACCCGAGGGTCGGGCAACAGGAAAGAAGAGCGTCACCAGAGTTTACTACGTGGGCTCCTGCCGCCGGCTCGGGCCGGCCTGATTCGCACAGGAGCGGGGCGGAAAACAGCCTGTGGTGCTCGGAGGAACTGCGTCAGTTGTCCTTGCGGATCAGCCCGACCATGACGCCTTCGAGCACCAGTGGCGTGTTGCGCGTGTCGACAACGATGGGCGCGTAATCCGGGTTGGCCGGTAGCAACTCCACCGTTGTCCCCTTGCGCTGCAGCGTCTTGACCGTGACGTCGTCATCGACGCGGGCGACCACGATCTGTCCGTTGCGCGCTTCTACCGCGCGATGGACCGCGATCAGGTCGCCATCCAGAATGCCGGCGTCGCGCATGCTCATCCCGCGTACTCGTAGAAGATAGTCCGCACGTGGCGAAAACAGCGCCGGATCGAGTTGGTAACGGGCTTCGACATGTTCGGCGGCAAGGATGGGACTGCCTGCCGCAACGCGACCGACCAGCGGCAGACCGAGCGCTTCGGCCAGCCGGATACCGCGGGCCCTGCCTTCTTCAAGGAGGATCGCCCCTTTGGCTGCAAGGGCGCGCAGATGGGTTTCGGCCGCGTTGGGCGATCGAAAACCGAAAGCTGTGCACACCTCTGCTCGCGTGGGCGGACGCCCCTCGTTTTCGACGGTCTGGCGGATGAAATCGAGAATTTCCTGCTGTCTGGTAGTGAGTTGTTCGCTGCGGGCACTCATAGCGGCCTCCTTTGACTGTATTTTCGAACAGTATTCAGAAGCACGCAAGCCTTGTGTCGTCGCGAGGCTAGTCGCGAATTGACGCAGTGCGCCTTGAGGCCGGCCGGATTCTGAGCTATTCGTTCAGTCATCCGTGCCAGTCCACCATGAAGTCAGCTCTCGAGGAGTGTCGTCATGCATGCTTTCTCCGGCAGCATCCCCGCAGCCCAGGTCGGTAGAGTTCAGTCCGGGTCTCGGCTAGAATCGCCGGCAGCTCAGGGAGAACCCATGTTGCAGAGCGGACACCTCGCCCCCGACTTTTCCTTGCCGGACGCCGACATGGAAGACTTCAGCCTGGCAGGTGAGCGCAACCGTCACCATGTGGTCCTCTATTTTTATCCCCGCGACAACACGCCGGGCTGTACGCTTCAGGCTGCTGATTTCAGCGATCATGAAGCGGATTTTGCCCGCCACGACTGCATCGTCGTGGGTGTGAGTCCCGACGACTGCCTCACCCATGCAGAGTTTCGCGACCAGCATGGGCTGTCGATCCGGCTGCTTTCGGATACTGAAACCGAGGTTTGCCGGCTTTACCATGTGTGGCAACAGAAGGAAGTCGACGGTGTGAAGAAGATGGGCGTGGCGAGGACGACCTTCATCATCGACAAGCAGGGCGTCATCCGCCACGTGCTCCGTGACGTCACACCCCGTGGCCACGCTGCCGCGGTTTTCAAACTGGTCAAGGAACTGGAATCCGACAATGCAAACGGAAATCGTCAAGAACAGCGTGGTTACGCTCAAGTACACCGTCCATGACGCGGATGGCAACATGGTCGACGACGGTCAGCACCCGCTGACCTATCTGCACGGCGGTTACGACGGCATCTTCCCTGTGCTTGAAGAAGCCCTGCACGGCAAGAAGCTGGGCGAACAGCTCACCATCAAACTGCAGCCCGAAGATGCCTTCGGCGATTACGACGAAGAACTCGTCATGATCGAAGACGCCTCCCTGTTCCCCGAGAATATCGAGGTCGGCATGTCCTTCGAGCGCGTGACTGACGATGGCGAAGAGGAAGTGATCTACCGGATCACCGATATTGCCGAAGGCAAGGTCGTAGTCGATGGCAACCATCCGCTGGCCGGCATCGCGCTGGTGTTCGATGTGACCGTTGCCGAGGTGCGTCCGGCAACGGCCGAGGAAATCGGCCATGGCCACGTGCATGGCCCGGGCGGGCATCACCACTAAGTCTGATCAGGGGGCCGCGAAAGCGGCCTTTTTCATTTTTCCCTGCCGTTTCCGATCCTTTCACTTCTCTGGCGCTCATGACGTCTTCATTTCACTCCGACGTATCACCGGCGCAAGGGCGCCTGCTCGAAGTCGAGAACCTGCGGGTGGCGATCGACGCCGGAGGCGCAAGCATCCGCCCCGTGGATGGAGTCGACTTTTTCATTGCTGCGGGTGAGACCTTCGCCCTCCTTGGCGAATCCGGGTGCGGCAAATCGATGACGGCCTTGGCGCTCACCCGTTTGTTGCCTGATGGCGGCCGCATTGCTGGCGGCGACGTCCGCCTGGCCGGGGACAGCCTGCCGGCGCTGTCGGAAGCGCGTATGCGTGATGTGCGCGGCGGGCGGATAGGCATGATCTTCCAGGAACCGTCGACCAGCCTCAACCCAGTGATGAGTGTCGGGGCGCAGATTGCCGAGGCCCTGGCGAAGCATCGTGGCCTGCGGGGGGAGAAGGCCAGAGTCGAGCTTGTCCGTCTGCTGGAGGCGGTAGGAATCCCCGATGCCGTTCACCGCGTCGACGACTTTCCCTTCCAGTTCTCGGGAGGCATGAAGCAGCGGGCGATGATCGCAATGGCGCTGGCGGGGCAGCCCGAATTACTGATCGCCGACGAGCCGACCACAGCGCTGGACGTTACCATCCAGGCTCAGGTCCTCGATCTGCTCAGGCGTCTCCAGGACGAGCGTGGCATGGGCATGTTGCTTATCACGCACGATCTCGGCGTGGTGGCGCGCATGGCGCACCGAGTGGGCGTGATGTACGCGGGTGAGCTGATCGAGACGAGCGGGCGGGAAGCCTTCTTCAGCACGCCCTTGCATCCGTATTCGCGCAAACTGTTCGCCGCCTTGCCGGGAGCGGCCCGTCGCGGTGCCCCCCTGGACGCGCCGACGGGCGGGGTGCCGTCGCTCGATCGCGAGTTCGTTGGTTGCCGCTTCGCCGACCGCTGTCCGCACGCCTTCGACCGCTGCGACGACGAGCCGCCCGCTTGGCATCGACTCGGTGACCAGTCGGTACGCTGCCACCTCTATGAGTCCGTCGCCGTGCCACGCCCGCTGGAGCGTCCTCTTGGGCGCTCCGGTACCACCATGGCCGGTCGGAAGGCCGCCGCGCCGGTGATCGAAGTCCGTGGACTGCGCGTGCACTTCCCGGTAAGAAAGGGGTTGTTGAAGCGCGTGGTTGGCGAGGTCAGGGCGGTCGACGGGGTCGACCTGGCCCTGGTGCCTGGCCGCACGCTGGCGGTCGTGGGGGAATCCGGCTGCGGCAAGACGACTGTCGGAAAGGCCATACTACGGCTGATAGACAGCACCGACGGCGAGATTTTCTTCGACGGCGACAAGCTGGCCGGCGCATCGGCGGCGGCCATGCTGCCGATGCGCCGTGCGGTCCAGATGATCTTTCAGGATCCATTCGCTTCGCTCAACCCGCGCATGCGGATCGGCGAGATCATCGAAGAGGGCATGATCAGTCTCGGCGTCGACAGCGATACCTTGCAGCGACGCCAGCGCGTCGAGGCGCTGCTTGAACGCATAGGGCTCTCGCCGGCGATGCGCCATCGCTACCCGCATGAATTTTCCGGGGGACAGCGCCAGCGAATCGCGATCGCCCGGGCGCTTGCAGTCTCGCCGCGCGCCATCATCTGCGACGAGCCAACCAGCGCCCTCGACGTTTCGGTCCAGGCCCAGCTGCTGAACCTGCTGCGCGAACTCCAGCTAGAACACGGGTTGGCCTACCTTTTCATCACCCACAACATCAGCGTAGTCGAATATCTCGCCGACGAAGTCGCGGTGATGTACCTCGGTCGCATCGTCGAGCGCGGGCCCGTCGACCGTGTGGCGTCCGCGGCAGCACACCCCTATACACGCATGTTGCTTGCATCCGTGCCGCGGCCGGAGGAAACCGAGCATGCCGGTCCGGCAACGGCGACGCCTCCGCCGGCGAGTGATCTACCGTCGCCGTTGGCTCCACCGCCGGGCTGTCATTTCCATCCGCGCTGCCCGCATGCTACCGATATCTGTCGTGTGACTTATCCGGTCGAAACGCGCCTCGGCGGTGCTCACCGGGTGAGCTGTCATTGGCCACGAACCGATGCGCCGATCGCCCGTGGAGCGGAGGAAGCTATCGGCTAGGGGGTTTTGCGGCAGTTTTCGGCTTTTTCGGCGCGACTGACTTGGCTGGCGGTTTGGCGGTCCCCGCTTTGGCGGCAGATTTCACAGGCGCTTTCGCGGTCCTTGCCGTCTTGCTTCTGGCGCTGACCTTGCCCGCGACCTTGCCTGCCCTCTTGCTCGGGGCCGCACGCGGGGCCGTCGTCGGCGCCCTGGAGGTAAAGGTGTTGTTCGGCAGCATGCGGGCGACCTGCAGTGCGCCGCTCGGATCGATGCCGTCCGGTACCAGCAGGGTGTAGCCGGGGCCAGTCTTGCTCTGTGGCGTGAGTCCGTTCAGCTGCAACAATTGCGGTAGGGACAAGCCGTGACGTTGCGCGACCTCGGCCAGCTTTTCCCCGGGCTGAAGTTCGTAGGCATGCCAGCCCTTGCCGGCAAGCTGAAACTCCGACAGGCGCATCTCGACATGAGGGGCTCGATCCACGGGCACGATCAGCGTCTGTCCGGTGCCGGTGATCACGGGTCGATTGAAACCGGGATTGAGCGCGACGAACTCTTCGATCGACATCTCGGCAAGTTTGGCCGCAGTCGCGAGGTCGATGCCCTTGGGCGCTTCGATCGCAACGAAGTGCGCCTCGTTCGGCACGTAAGGCAGTTCGAGGCGGAAGAGTTCCGGCTGAGAAACGATGTTCTTGATCGCCTGTAGCTTGGGGACGTAATTGCGCGTTTCCTCCGGCATGCGCAGTCGCGAATACTCGGTCGGGAGGCCATCCTCGCGGTTGCGCTGGAGCGCCCGTCCCACGGCACCTTCCCCCCAGTTGTACGATGCCAGTGCAAGGTGCCAGTCACCGTGCATTTCGTAGATGCTCTGCAGATAGTCGAGCGCCGCCGAGGTCGATGCGATCACGTCGCGGCGCTCGTCCACCCATTTATCCTGGGTCAGGTTGTAGTTCTTGCCGGTGGAGGGAATGAACTGCCACAGCCCGGAAGCATGGGCGCGGGAGTAGGCCAGGGGGTTGTAGCTGCTCTCCACCATGGGCAGCAGCGCGAGTTCGGTCGGCATGCCGCGCCGTTCCAGCTCGTCGACGATGTAGTAGAGGTAGCGACCGCCGCGCGCGAAGACCTGCTTGAGAAAGGCCGGACGGTTAAGGTAGAACAGCTGTTGCTCGGCAACCAGCGGGCTCTCCAGGTCCGGCATGCCGAAGCCGCGACGGATACGGTCCCAGATGTCGTTGGCGTCGCGCGTGAGATCGAGCGTGAGCACACGTGCCGGCGCCACCGGCGTATCGCTGTCCGATGCCGCCTGCAGACCGACTTTCGGTGTAGTCGCCATCATGCCGGCGGACGGCTCTTGCGCGTGCCCCGGCAAGGGCGCTGCTGCGAGCGCGAAGACGAAAAACAGCGCGAATAGCTTCGCCATTGGACACTCGAGCCGGTAGCGACGAAAAGCGCAAAAGTCTAGCAGAGGGCGCACCTCCCTCAAACGCGATCTTGTAAGCAGTAACGCGCGGCGAGGTGGGCGAACCATACGACAAAAGTTGCAGCGATTCGTGCAGAAATACCGGATGCCCAGCTAAAGAACTGTCGTCCGGCTGTGCACTTGGTAGCATTCGGGCGTCTGTTGCCGTTCGAGGCTTTGTATCACGATCATGAAAGTCCTGGTCATCGAGGACACCGTTACCAGTGCGACCCTGGTGTGTCACCAGCTCACCAAGATGGGCCTTGTTGCGCTGCACGCTCGCGACGGCGAGTCGGGCATCGCGATGTTCAAGCAGGAGCGGCCGGATCTGATCCTGCTCGACATCATCATGCCCGGCATGGATGGGTTCGAGGTCGCGCGATCCATCCGCGAACTCGAGGGCGAAGGTGACTGGACCCCCATCATCTTTCTGACCGCCCGCACTTCCGACGACGATCTGCAGCGCGGCATCGACGTCGGCGGCGACGATTATCTGGCCAAGCCGGTATCCGAAGTGGTGCTCAAGGCCAAGGTGCGTGCCATGCAGCGCATCGCGCAGATGCGTTATTCGCTGCTGGTGCTGACGCGCAAGCTCGATGATGCCAACCGCGAGCTTACCCGCCTGTCGGCGGTTGACGGGCTCACCGGCATTGCCAACCGCCGCCGCTTCGACGAGAGCCTGCTGCGCGAGTGGCGTCGTGCCGCGCGCGGCGGTCTGTCGCTCGCATTGCTGCTGGTCGACGTCGATTCGTTCAAGCAGTTCAACGACGGATACGGCCATCAGGTCGGCGACGAATGCCTCAAGGCAGTCGCGCGGACTCTCGAGCAGAAGCTGCGCCGGCCGACCGATCTGGTCGCACGTTACGGCGGCGAGGAGTTTGCCGCGATCCTGCCGGAAACGTCCGAAAGCGGAGCGCTGGCCGTCGCCGAAGCCATGCGCGCCGGTGTCGAGGGGCTTTCCATTACGCACCGCTTTTCCAGTGCAGCGCCAGTGGTGTCGATCAGCATTGGCGTCGCAACTCTGATCCCGCCGCGCGGGGACGACAACGGATTCATCGCGCTGCTCAAGGCCGCAGACGAAGCGCTGTACCAGGCAAAGGCGGTAGGTCGCAACCGCGTCCAGCTCTACTCGGGCGGCACCCAGGGGCGGGAGGCGCGTATCACTTGAGCATGCAGCGCTTCAACAAACGTGTCGTCCTCGTCGATGACAACGAAGTCATTCGTATGGCCCTGCGTGCCATCCTGCGCCAGGCGGGCTTCAACGTCGTAGCCGAGGGACGCGACGGCGAGGCCGTATGCGAACTCGTCGAACGCATGCAGCCTGATCTGGTGTGCCTCGACGTCGTGATGCCCAAGCGCAATGGTCTTGAAGCGCTTGCGGACCTGAGGGAGCGTTTTCCGCGGGTCAAGGTGCTGATGGTGACAGGTCAGACCGATCGCGAAAGCGTGGGCGAGATGGTGCGCATGGGTGCCGCGGGTATCGTCGTCAAACCGTTCAATGCCGCCCGCGTCGTCGAGATGGTGGAGCGCACGCTCGGTCTCACCCCACAAGCCTGAGTTCGTCGGCACCGGGGCGTGAAAACCGGCGCCTTCCTTCTCAGAAGACGTTCTTCCACTCGCGCAGTGCGGCAAAACACGCCAAGGCATCGACCGGACGCTGGCCGACATGGCGGGTCACCGCATCGATCACCTGCGCCTCGCCTGCACGCAGAAAGGGATTGATCGTCCTTTCGAGCCCGAGCGTACTCGGCAGCGTGGGGCGCCCCTCGGCTCGCAGCGTCTCGCAGCGAGCCTGATAGGCTTCTCGCGCCGGGTTCTCGGGCTCGGTCGCGCGGGCGAAGGCAAGGTTCGACAGGGTGTATTCGTGCGTGCAGTAAACGCGTGTGGCATCCGGCAGGGCGGCAAGACGTGCGAGCGAACCCGACATCTGCTCGGCGGTTCCTTCGAACAGACGACCGCAACCCGCAGAGAACAGTGTGTCGCCGCAAAACAGGGCGTCGGCGCCGTAGTAGGCGATGTGGCCGGCTGTGTGGCCGGGAACCTCGAGCACCTGCAGCGCCAGATCCAGCTCTGGTATCCGCGCTACGTCTCCGTCACTCAGCCTGACGGTAACGCAGTCTATGGCTTCCCTGGCCGGGCCGAACACGGGTATCTGTCGTGCAGTTGTCAGTTCAGCCAAGCCACCGGTGTGGTCATGGTGGTGATGGGTAATGAGCACCGCACACAGCGTCAGCCCATGTTGCGCCAGATAAGCCTCGACCACCGCTGCATCGCCCGGATCGACGGCCACGGCATGGCGGTCGTCGTGCAGCAGCCAGATGTAGTTATCGCGGAAGGCGGGAAGAGGGATAATGTTCATGGTTTCAATTTTGAAGTCCTGATCGCCCATGTCAATCCTCAGCCTGTCGGACTGGCTGGAAACGCCTCAGGGGCGTTACCTGCTCGAATGGGAACAGGCCAGGCTGGACGCGATGGTGGCCGACATCTTCGGCTACAACGCGGTCCAGATCGGCCTCCCCGAAGTCGACTTCCTGCGGATGAACCGGATGCCTTTCCGCTTTACATGCGGCAGGCTGGGTGAAGTCGCGGTGGTGTCGCAGCAGGACGAACTGCCCTTCGCCACGGCCAGCCTCGATCTCGTGGTGCTTCCTCACGTACTGGAGTTCGCCCGGCGTCCGCACCACGTGCTGCGCGAGGTCGAGCGGGTGCTGGTGCCCGAGGGCAGCGTGATCATCTCGGGCTTCAATCCCTTCAGCCTGTGGGGGGTGCGCCGTCTCCTCGCGCGCAAGCGCGGAGCCTTTCCGTGGCA
The DNA here is from genome assembly GCF_006496635.1 of Azoarcus sp. DD4. NCBI lineage: Bacteria > Pseudomonadati > Pseudomonadota > Betaproteobacteria > Rhodocyclales > Zoogloeaceae > Azoarcus > Azoarcus sp. DD4. The sequence continues at coordinate 2,866,683 of NZ_CP022958.1, read as the reverse complement.
GGGCCAGTACCTCTCGGTGATGCGCATCAAGGACTGGCTGACCCTGCTCGGTTTCGAGATGCAGAGCGGCGGATTCGGCTGCTACACGCCGGCAGTCGGCAGCGCCGAGTGGATCGATCGCTGGCGCTTCATGGACAAGGCCGGCAGCCGCTGGTGGCCGGTCTGTGGCGGAGCCTATGTCGTGCAGGGCATCAAGCGCGTGCAGGGCATGAGGGTGATCACCCCCAACTGGCGGGAAAAGAAGGCGACGGCCAAGCAGCTATCGACCGTTGCCCAGAGAGAGAACGGCGCCAACGGCGCAAGGAAAATACAGTAAATGGAAGAAGTCGAGATCTACACGGACGGCGCCTGCAGCGGCAATCCCGGCCCCGGTGGCTGGGGCGCCATCCTGCGCTCCAATGGGCACGAAAAGGAAATCTGGGGTGGCGAGCCGCAGACCACCAACAACCGCATGGAGCTGACGGCAGTCATTCGCGCGCTCGAGGCGCTAAAGCGGCCGGTGGCCGCCCGTGTTCACACCGACAGCCAGTACGTCCAGAAGGGCATTTCCGAGTGGATACACGGCTGGAAGGCGCGCGGCTGGAAGACCGCTTCCAAGGAACCGGTGAAGAACGCCGATCTGTGGCGCGCGCTCGACGAAGTCGCTTCGCGCCATCAGGTGAAGTGGTTGTGGGTGCGTGGCCATGCCGGCCACGTCGAAAATGAACGCGCTGACGAGCTCGCCCGTCGCGGCACGGAAGCGGCCCGCAAGTCAGGCAGCGTGGTCACGAATTAAGTAACGGAAACATCATGCGACAAATCGTCCTCGATACCGAAACGACCGGCCTGGACTGGCGCAACGGTGATCGCGTAATCGAAATCGGCTGCGTCGAACTGCTTAACCGCAATCTCACCGGCCGCCACTTTCACGTGTTCATCAACCCGGGGCGCGGCATCGACGCCGAAGCAGTTGCGGTGCATGGCATCACCGAGGAGTTCCTCGCCGACAAGCCGAAATTCGCAGCCATCGTCGATGATTTCGAAGCCTTCGTGCGCGACGGCGAATTGATCATCCATAACGCCAACTTCGACGTCGGTTTCCTGAACCACGAACTGAGCCTGCTTGGCCGACCCAAGCTCGACGTGTTGTGCGGCGGCGTGATCGACACGCTGAAAATGGCGAAGGAACAGAATCCGGGCAAGAAGGCCTCGCTCGACGCGCTGTGCGATCGTTACGAGATCGACAACGGCCACCGTACGCTGCACGGCGCCTTGCTCGATGCTGAACTGCTTGCCGAGGTCTACCTGGCCATGACGCGCGGCCAGGAGAGCCTCATCATGGCGCTGGACGAGCCGCAGCCGGGCGCGATGGAGGTAGATGGCCTGCCGGCAGAGCGGATGCCGGTCAGGGTGCTCCGCGCCAATGATGCGGAGTGCGAGGCCCATGTCGCCAACCTTGCGGAAATCGCCAAGGCGAACAAGGGTCTGTGTCTGTGGCTACCGCCGGAAGCCGAGGCGGCCGCAGCCTGAGCGGTGGATGGCCGGCGCGTAAATCTTGGTGCTGCGCCATTTCTCAAAGCATCAAGGCACCGCCGGGCAGGCTGCCGGCCTGCTCCAGGCGTGTCACCGTAGGCAGCAGATCGAGGCCGGTGCGCGTCTTCAGTGCCAGTGCACGTTCGCGCAGCTCGGTGACCGGCAGGCTGATCGACTCCCCAACCGCGCCGAAGGCGACCACGTTGCCGCTGTCGCAGGATGGAAAAGCGATCGCCCTGTCCTCGAACGCGGTGACGACGCGCTCGACACTCGCCTTGTAGCCTTTTGCGCGGCCGAAGAGGTTGACCGCCAGGATGCCGCGGGCCGAAAGCCGGGTGCGCGCGGCTTGGTAGAAGGGCAGGGTGTCGAGCGCGCCCGCGCGGGCGTTGCGGTCGTAGCCGTCGACCAGGATGTAGTCGTAGCTCGCAGCCTTCTCCAGCACGTACTGTGCGCCGTCGCCAATGTGGATGGAAAAGCGCGCGTCCTCGGTCGGCAGGCGGAAGAACTGGCGTGCAGCCGCTACCACCGCAGGTTCGATCTCGACGACCTTGATCCGGGCCTCGGGGCAATGGAGGTGCACGAACTTGGTCAGCGAGGCCGCGCCCAGACCGATGAGCAGGATGCGCTTCGGCCAGTTGTCGATGTCGCGCAGCAACAGGCCGGCCATCATCTCCCGCGTGTAGGCGAGTTCGAGTGCGTTCGGCCTGCGGATCCGCATGGCCCCTTGCACCCAGTCCGAGCCGAAATGCAAGTAGCGGACACCCGCTTCTTCCGAGATGTCGATAGGTGTGCTCATGCGCTCATCCGCTTCAAGGCGTAAAGCTGTTCCAGCGCCTCGCGCGGGCTGAGACTGTCGGGGTCGATTTCCGCCAGGGCCGTCAGCACCGGATGTGACAGTGGCACATCTTCGAGTTCCGGCAGCGCCGCGAACAGGTCGGGCTGGGGGCCGTTGCCGATTTCGCGGTTCTCCAGCGCGCGCAGACGGCGCTTCGCATCGCGGATGACTGCCGCCGGAATGCCCGCCAGGGCGGCGACCTCTATCCCGTAGCTCTGACTGGCCGGCCCTTCCTCGAGTGCGTGCAGGAAGACAATGCGGTGCGCGTGTTCCACGGCATCGAGATGCACGTTGGCGCACTCCGGGTACTCGGCGTTGAGCCGGGTCAGCTCGAAATAATGGGTCGCGAAGAGCGTCAGGCTGCGGTTTTTTTCCAGCAGGTGCCGGGCGATGGCGAAGGCGAGCGCCAGGCCGTCGAAGGTGGAGGTACCGCGGCCGATCTCGTCCATCAGCACCAGGCTTTGCTCGGTCGCGCCATGCAGGATGGCGGACGCTTCGGTCATCTCGACCATGAAGGTCGAACGGCCGGAGGCAAGGTCGTCCGAAGCGCCGATGCGGGTGAAGATCGCATCCAGCGGCCCCAGGCTTGCGGCCTGGGCCGGCACGAAGCTACCCACATGCGCCAGCAGGCAGATCAGCGCCACCTGCCGCATGAAGGTCGATTTGCCGCCCATGTTCGGACCGGTAATCATCAGCATACGGCGCGTCGGCGCCAGCCGGGCTTCGTTCTGGATGAAGTTCTCGACCTGGCGCTCGACCACCGGATGGCGGCCGCCGGCGATACTGATGCCGGGCTGTTCGACAAAGACCGGGCACACGTAGGCGTAGCGCAGGGCCGCTTCGGCAAAGGCGGCGAGCCCATCCAGCGTTGCCAGCCCGCGTGCGACCCGCTGCAACACCGGGATGTGCGGCGCCAGCTGGTCGAGTACGCCGTCGTACAGCTGCTTCTCGCGCGCCAGGGCGCGCTCCTGCGCCGACAAGGCCTTGTCCTCGAACGCCTTGAGTTCGGGTGTGATGTAGCGCTCGACGTTCTTCAGCGTCTGGCGGCGGCGGTAGTCGTCCGGCACCTTGTCGGCGTTGGCATGGCTCACCTCGATGTAGAAACCATGCACCTTGTTGAACTCGACCTTGAGGCTGGCAATGCCGGTCCGCTCGCGCTCGCGGACTTCGAGTGCCATCAGGAACTCGCCGCAGTTGGTCTGGATGCCGCGCAACTCGTCGAGTTCGGCGTCGAAACCCGGGGCGATGACACCGCCGTCGCGCACCATCGCGGCCGGCTCATCGGCGATCGCATGGCTTAGCAGTTCGACCGCGTCGGCGGGGACGTGCAGCGTCCCGGCAATCTCGGCGAGCAGGCCGTTCGCTGCCGCCGCCAGTATGTGCCCGAGGCCCGGCAGCTGGAACAGGCTGTCGCGCAGGGCCGAGAGGTCGCGCGGACGGGCGCTGCGCAGCGCGATCCGTGCGGTGATGCGGTCCACGTCGGCAACGCCGCGCAAGGCGGTCCGTACCGCCTGAGCGAGCTGGCCGTCGCCATCGCCGACCAGCTCGCCGACAGCTGCCTGGCGTGCTGCCGGAATGTGGCGGTCGCGCAGGGGATGATGCAAGGCGTGACGCAACCAGCGCGATCCCATGCTGGTGACGCAGGTGTCGAGCAGGGAAAGCAACGTGGGAGCGGCTTCGCCGCGGAGTGTTTCGGTAAGTTCGAGGTTGCGGCGGGTGGCCGCATCCAGCCGCAGGTATTCCGATTCCCGCTCCAGCGCCAAGCCGGTGATGTGGGCCAGGCTCTGGCGCTGCGTCGCCTTCGCGTAATCGTAGAGCGCAGCTGCCGCGCCGAGTGCGACCGGCGCATTCTCGACCCCGAAGCCGGCCAGATCGCGTGTTCCAAAGTGCCCGGTAAGCAGGCGGGTGCCGGTTTCGCCGTCGAACTGCCAGTCGGCCAGGCGCCGGAGGGCCGGCGCGAGGGTTTCGATCAAGGGCAGCGCAAGACCGTCTGGAATCAGCACTTCCGCGGGGCGCAACCGCTCGAACTGCGCCTGCAGCGATTCGGCGGGGCATTCCATCAGGCGCAGATCGCCGTTGGCCAGGTTCAGCCAGGCCATTCCGAGCACGCCGCGGTGCAGGTTGGCCGCCAGCAGCAGGGCATCGCGCCTGTCGTCGAGCAGCGCCGCATCGGTCAGCGTTCCGGGCGTGACGATGCGGCTGACCGCGCGCTCCATCGGGCCTTTGGTCGCACCCGGTTCGCCGACCTGTTCCGCGATCACGACGGATTCGCCGAGCTTCACCAACCGGGCGAGATACTGCTCGAGCGCATGGAAGGGCACGCCTGCCATGCGGATCGCTTGCCCCGCGGACTGGCCGCGCGTGGTCAGCGTGATGTCCAGCAGACGTGCAGCCTTCTCGGCGTCTTCGAAGAAGAGTTCGTAGAAGTCGCCCATCCGGTAGAACAGCAGGGTGTCCGGGTGCTGTTCCTTGATGCGCAGGTACTGCTGCATCATTGGAGTGTGGCTTTCGATGTCTCGGGCGGGCGGGGAAGGGCGGTTGTCATCGGCCGTGGCGCTCCGGGCGCGATTTCATGAGAGTCGGAAAAACAGCGCCCGCCGCGTACGCCACAAGGACGCAGGCGGCGGGCGCCGGGATATGGCCGTCAGGCCTGCAGGCTGGCCGGGCGGTAGGACTGGATGATGGGCAGCAGCTGGCCGAAGACCTTGGGCGTGCCGGCAACGACGTTGCCCGAGGTGAGGTAGTTCGCTTCGCCCGCGAGATCGGAGATCAAACCGCCGGCTTCCGAAATCAGCAGCGCTCCGGCCGCCATGTCCCAGGGCGACAGGCCGAGCTCCCAGAAGCCGTCGATACGGCCGCAAGCCACGTAGGCGAGATCGAGCGCGGCCGAGCCCGGACGGCGGATGCCGGCCGACTTCTGCGTCAGTTCGCGGAACATCGCCAGGTAGGCGTCGACGTGGTCGAACTGGCGGTAGGGAAAGCCGGTGCCGAGCAGGGCCTCATTGAGCCGGTTGCGGCGCGACACGCGAATACGGCGGTCGTTGAGAAAAGCGCCGCTGCCACGCGTCGCGGTGAAGAGCTCGTTGCGGTTGGGATCGTACACCACGCCGTGTTCGAGCACGCCGTTCTTGGTGAGCGCGATCGATACAGCGTACTGCGGGAAGCCGTGGATGAAGTTGGTGGTGCCATCCAGCGGATCGATGATCCACACGAACTCGCTCTCGCCGCCGTTCGCCGGGGCGAGCTCCCCGGACTCCTCTGCTAGAATCCCGTGCCCCGGATAAGCCTCGCGCAAGACCTCGATGATCGCTTCTTCGGCCGCGCGGTCCACTTCGGTGACGAAATCGTTCGGTGACTTCGATTGCACGCTGAGCAAGTCGAGCTGGGTCGAGGCCCGGTTGATGACGGTAGCGGCCCGACGGGCGGCCTTCACGGCGATGTTGAGGATGGGATGCATGCGGGTCGGTCTCGGCAATAGGGGTAGGGCAGGACACCGATGAAGCGTCCGGCCCGGCCGCAATCAATTACGTAAAACGCGGAATTTTAGTATGAATGGCGCTCTTGCGCTTGACCGTATCCGCATCGTGCTGTCGCGGACCAGCCATCCGGGCAATATCGGCGCCGCTGCACGTGCGATGAAGACCATGGGCTTGTCGCAACTCTGGCTTGTTTCCCCCGAGTCCTTCCCCGATCCGGTTGCCGATGCCCGGGCGTCCGGTGCGGGCGATCTGTTGCAGTCGGCGCGCGTGGTCGGCTCGCTGCGCGAGGCGCTGGAAGGTACGGTGCTGGCCGCCGCCGTTACCGCCCGCAGGCGCGAACTGGCGCTGCCGCGCCGCAATGCGCGCGACGCGGCACTCGAACTGGTCGGCTATGCCGAGCAGGGCGACGTCGCGCTCGTGTTCGGCAACGAGACCAGCGGCTTGTCGAACGAGGATGTGCTGCTGTGCGGCATGCCGGTGACCATCCCGACCAATCCGGATTTCTCCTCGCTCAATCTCGGCGCTGCGGTACAGTTGCTGAGCTACGAGGTGCGCATGGCGGCCTTGCAGCCGCGGCTTGACGCCGAGCCCCAGCCGCGCCTGGCGACCCACGATGAAATCGAAGGCTTCTTTGGGCATCTGGAACAGGCGGTCACGGAGAGTGGGTTTCACGAACCGGCCAATCCGCGCCGTCTGCTACCCCGTCTGCGTCGGCTGTTCGGTCGCATCCGCCTCGAGAAAGAGGAAATCGGCATCCTGCGCGGCATGCTGACTAGCTTTCAGCGTAAAGTTGATTAAAATAGTCGGAAATTAAATATCGCTCGGCGCCACCGAAGGGCCTCGCGCGATCTCGTTCCCGGTTACCCCGTTTCCAGTCAGTCGAAGGATCCACAAGCATGTTCAGCCACCTGCGTGAAGACCTGGCCAGTGTTCGCGAGCGCGATCCCGCAGCCCGATCGACGTGGGAGGTACTCACCTGTTATCCCGGTGTGCATGCGCTGATCTTCCATCGCCTCGCTCATGCCGCCTGGCGGCGGCACCTCTACTGGCTGGGGCGCTTCATCAGCCACGTCAGCCGTTTCCTGACCGGGATCGAGATCCATCCGGGCGCCACGATTGGCCGTCGTGTGTTCATCGATCACGGCATGGGTGTAGTGATAGGGGAGACGGCCGAGATCGGCGACGATTGCACCATCTATCAGGCAGTCACGCTCGGCGGTACTTCGCTCTATCGCGGCACGAAGCGGCACCCGACGCTGGGCAAGGGCGTGGTGGTGGGCGCGGGGGCCAAGGTGCTCGGCGGCTTCACCGTGGGTGATGGCGCCAAGATCGGCTCCAATGCGGTGGTGGTGAAGCCGGTGCCGGCGGGGGCTACGGCAGTCGGCAATCCGGCGCGGGTTCTCGATCCCGAGCGCGACAGCGCGCGCGAGCAGAAGGCCGAACAGATGGGCTTCTCGGCATATGGGGTAACGCGCGACATGGACGACCCGGTTTCCAAGGCGCTGCATGGCCTGCTAGATCATGCGGTGGAAACCGACAGGCGCTTCCAGTGTCTTCTTGAACGCCTTGCGGTTGCCGGCATCGACCTCGACAAGGCGGTCGAATCCGCTGACGGCTTCGATGCGAACCGGCTGTCCAAGATGGTCGATTGAATGGTTTGATCCAGGTCATTAGTTGACCGATTTTGTCGGGATAAGTATAGTCGAGCGAAACGTTTGGGTATTTTCCCAACGGCATCCTGCGACACCCTCCGTCGACCATTCAAGGAGCCACCATGAGACTCACCACCAAGGGGCGCTTCGCCGTCACCGCGATGATAGACCTGGCTTCGCGCCAGGCCGAAGGCCCGGTCACGCTGGCCGGTATCGCGGATCGCCAGAAGATTTCCCTGTCCTATCTCGAACAGCTGTTCGGCAAGCTGCGCCGCCACAAGCTGGTGACCAGCGTGCGCGGACCGGGCGGTGGCTATCGCCTTGCACGCGAGATGGCGACCATCACCGTGGCTGACATCATCATCGCCGTCGATGAGCCGCTCGATGCCACCCAGTGCGGCGGCAAGCAGAACTGTCACGACGAACACCGTTGCGTGACCCACGACCTGTGGGCAAACCTGAACAAGCGCATGTACGCGTATCTGGATTCGGTTTCGCTGGGCGCGCTGGTCCAGCGTGAAATCAAGCCTGATCCGGACATGAACGTGCTGAAGGACGTGCGCCGCCGGGCTGCCATCGCGCTGCGCGAAACCGCTGCGGCCTGAGGGCGGAGAAGGATGTTCAAGCCGGCCTATCTCGACTGGAACGCGACCACGCCGCTTGATCCGGCGGTGCGAGAAGCCATGCTCCCCTGGTTGGGTGCAGGCTTCGGCAATGCGTCGAGCCGACACGAGTACGGCCGGCAGGCGAGGGCGGCGATCGACGAGGCCCGCGCCAGGGTGGCCGCCGCCCTCGGCGCGCATCCGACCGAGGTGGTATTCACCAGTGGCGGATCCGAAGCCAACAACCTGTTCATCAAGGGCGCTGCGGCCGTCATGAAGACGGGCCTGATCGCAGTCAGCGCCATTGAGCATCCCTGCGTGCGCGAACCGGCGCGCCAGTTGCGCCGCAGCGGATGGGCGATGCGCGAAATCGCGGTGAACGGCGATGGCGTGATCGATCCGGCCAGTTGGCAGGCGACCCTGGAAGCGCGACCGGCGTTGATCTCTGTGATGCTGGCCAACAACGAGACCGGTGTCGTCCAGGACGTCGCCACGCTGGCGGCAGCCGCGAGGCCGGCAGGCGCCTGGTTTCATACGGACGCGGTGCAGGCCCTGGGCAAGTTGTCGCTGGATTTTCGCCGGCTGGGTGTGCATGCGCTGACCGTGTCGGCACACAAGGTTGGCGGGCCGCTGGGAGCTGGCGCTTTGGTGCTGGACAAGCGTGTCGAACTCGCACCGCTGATCGCCGGCGGCGGGCAGGAGCGCGGCCTGCGCTCCGGCACCGAGAACGTGGCTGCCATCGTCGGCTTTGGCGTGGCCTGCGAACGCGCCCACGCCCGACAGGCCGACGAAGCGCAGCGTCTTCTGCGCTTGCGTGAACGCGTCGAGGCTGGCGTGGCCGCTTTGGGCGCCCGGATATTTTCGGCAGGCGCGACGCGATTGCCGAATACCGTGTTTTTCGCGCTGGAGGGGCTCGATGGTGAAACCCTGGTCGGCAAGCTCGACCGTGCGGGATTTGCGGTTGCCAGCGGCTCGGCATGCTCGAGCGCGAACCCGGAACCGTCCCACACGCTATTGGCGATGGGCGTGGAGGCGGACATCGCGCGCGGCGCGGTCCGGGTCAGCCTGGGACGCGACACAACCGACGAGGACGTTGCCGGCTTCATCGCCACGCTGGGCCGCATCGCCAACGAATTGAGACAATTGACCGCAATGACGGTCTGACTGTACGAAACGATCTGCTTACGGAGTGACGCAATGTTGAAGTTCCCGATCTACCTCGACTATTCGGCCACCACGCCGGTCGACCCGCGGGTGGCGGCGAAGATGATTCCCTGGCTTACCGAGCAATTCGGCAACCCGGCCAGCCGTTCGCATGCTTTCGGCTGGGCGGCGGAGCAGGCGGTCGAGGAAGCGCGCGAAGAGGTTGCGAAGCTGGTCAATGCCGACGCGAAGGAGATCATCTGGACTTCCGGCGCGACCGAATCCAACAACCTGGCGATCAAGGGCGCTGCGCACTTCTACCAGGGCAAGGGCAAACACATCATCACGCTCAAGACCGAGCACAAGGCGGTGCTGGACACTGTGCGCGAACTCGAGCGCGAAGGCTTCGAGGCCACCTACCTCGATGTTCGGGAAGATGGCCTGGTCGATCTGGAGGTGTTCAAGGCCGCGCTCCGTCCGGACACGATCCTGGTTTCCATCATGTTCGTAAACAACGAGATTGGCGTGGTTCAGCCGATTGCCGAGATCGGCGAGATCTGCCGCGACAAGGGCATCGTGTTCCACGTCGATGCGGCACAGGCTACCGGCAAGGTCGACATCGACCTCGCCAGGCTCAAGGTCGACCTGATGAGCTTCTCTGCGCACAAGACCTACGGTCCCAAGGGCATCGGCGCGCTCTACGTGCGTCGCAAGCCGCGCGTGCGTCTCGAAGCGCAGATGCACGGCGGCGGCCACGAGCGCGGTCTGCGCTCCGGCACGCTCGCCACCCACCAGATCGTCGGCATGGGCGAAGCCTTCCGCATCGCCCGCGAAGAGATGGTCGAGGAAAACGCCCGTATCCGCCGCCTGCGCGACAAGCTGCTCGCCGGGCTGACCGACATCGAGGCCACCTACGTCAATGGCGACCTCGAACATCGCGTGCCGCACAACCTCAATATTTCCTTCGCCTATGTCGAGGGCGAGTCGCTGATCATGGCGATCAAGGACATCGCGGTGTCGAGCGGTTCGGCCTGTACCTCGGCCAGTCTGGAGCCTTCGTATGTGCTGCGCGCACTTGGCCGCAACGACGAACTGGCACATAGCTCGATCCGGTTCACGATCGGCCGTTTCACCACCGAAGAAGAGATCGACTACACCATCGACCTGCTGCACAAGAAAATCGGCAAGCTACGCGAGCTTTCGCCGCTGTGGGAAATGGTGCAGGAAGGCGTGGATCTGAATACCGTGCAGTGGGCTGCTCACTGAGCGGCCGGGCACATCCAGCAGGAGAGAGAAAATGGCATATAGCGACAAGCTTCTGGATCACTACGAAAACCCGCGCAACGTCGGTTCGTTCGCCAAGGACGACGAAGGCGTGGCAACCGGCATGGTCGGCGCCCCGGCCTGTGGCGACGTGATGAAGCTGCAGATCAAGGTTGGCAAGGATGGCGTCATCGAGGATGCCAAGTTCAAGACCTACGGTTGCGGTTCCGCGATCGCCTCGTCCTCGCTCGTCACCGAGTGGGTGAAGGGCAAGACGCTGGACCAGGCGCTGGAGATCAAGAACACGCAGATCGCCGAAGAACTGGCGCTGCCGCCGGTGAAGATCCATTGTTCCATCCTCGCCGAGGATGCGATCAAGGCTGCAGTCGCCGATTACAAGAAGAAGCACGAAGCCTGATTACGGGAGAACCGAGATGGGAGTGAGCCTCTCCGAAAGTGCTGCCAAGCACGTCGCCAACTTCATCAGCAAGCGCGGCAAGGGTCTGGGTATCCGCCTTGGCGTGCGCACCTCTGGCTGTTCGGGCATGGCCTACAAGCTCGAGTTCGTCGATGAGAAGCACGACGAGGACCTCGTCTTCGAGAGCCACGGCGTGCAGGTTATCGTCGATCCGAAGAGCCTGCCTTATATCGACGGAACCGAACTCGATTTCGTGCGCGAAGGCCTGAACGAGGGTTTCAAGTTCAACAACCCGAACGTCAAGGACGCCTGCGGCTGCGGCGAAAGCTTCAACGTCTGACCGCGGCGCGTACATGAGCATCGACCTCCAGCAGGATTTCTTTGGCCTGTTCGGGCTGCCCCGACGTTACCGGCTGGACGAGGCCGCGCTCGAAGCGGCCTGGCACGAACTGCAATCGCAGGTGCACCCTGACCGCCATGCACATCTGCCGGATGCCGAGAAGCGGCGTTCGATGCAGTGGGCAACGCGTGTGAACGAAGGCTTCCGCGTGCTGCGAAAGCCTTTGACGCGTGCGCAATACCTGCTTGAACTCGCTGGCGTGGATGCCGGAATCGAAACTAATACCGCGATGTCGCCCGAGTTCCTGATGGAACAGATGGAGTGGCGCGAGGCGGTGGAAGAGGCGCGTGACGCCGCCGAGATCGAGGATCTCGAACAATTGCACCAGCGCCTGCGCCAGCATGCGCGCGAGGTGCTCGGCGGGCTGGAGCGGGCCCTCGACGATGACGGCGACTACGTTGCGGCGGCGGATACGGTGCGCCGGCTGATGTTCATCGAAAAACTCCAACACGAGATCGACGACGCCCTAGAGGCGCTCGAAGACTGACAGGCGCTCAAAGCATGGCTCTGCTCCAGATCTCCGAACCGGGCATGTCCGCCGAACCGCACAAGCACCGGCTTGCGGTCGGTATCGACCTCGGTACTACCAATTCGCTCGTCGCGACGGTGCGTAACGGCATTGCCGTATGCCTCGCCGACGAAACCGGCCGCGCGATGCTGCCGTCGGTCGTACGCTACTGTGCCGACGGACACATCGAAGTCGGTCAGGCGGCGGTTCCCGCGCAGGCGACCGACCCGCGCAACACCATCGTCTCGGTCAAACGTTTCATGGGGCGGGGGCTCAAGGACGTCGCATACGTCGAGTCCATGCCTTACGACTTCGAAGACGAACCCGGTATGGTGCGGCTGCGTACCGTGCAGGGCGTGAAGAGCCCGGTCGAGGTGTCCTCCGAGATCCTCCGGGTGCTGCGACAGCGTGCCGAGGCAAGCCTCGGCGGCCCGCTCACCGGCGCGGTAATCACGGTTCCGGCCTACTTCGACGACGCCCAGCGCCAGGCAACCAAGGATGCTGCGCGCCTTGCCGGCCTCGAAGTGCTGCGCCTACTGAACGAGCCCACCGCAGCTGCGGTGGCCTACGGCCTGGACAACGCAGCCGAAGGCGTCTATGCGGTTTACGACCTCGGCGGTGGCACCTTCGACCTTTCCATTCTCAAGCTCTCGCGTGGCGTGTTCGAGGTGCTGTCGACCAATGGCGACGCGGCGCTCGGCGGCGACGACTTCGACCACCGCCTGTTCTGCTGGGCGCTGGACAAGGCCGCCATCGAACCGCCATCGTCCGAAGATGCCCGTCGCCTGCAGATGAAGGCGCGGGAAGCCAAGGAATTGCTGACCGCCTGCGAGGCGGCGCCTATCCAGTGCCGCCTGGCTTCTGGCGAGGAAGTCAATCTGGTCGTGAACCGGGATGAGTTCGCGCAGATGACCGAGCACCTGGTAAGGAAAACGCTCGGCCCGGTACGCAAGGCACTGCGCGACGCGGGCCTCACCCCCGAGGACATCAAGGGCGTGGTCATGGTCGGCGGCGCGACCCGCATGCCGCACATCCAGCGTGCGGTGGCCGAGTATTTCGGTCAGGAACCGCTCACCAATCTCGACCCGGACAAGGTGGTCGCGCTCGGTGCGGCGATGCAAGCCAACGTGCTCGCGGGCAACCGCAAGGACGAGGATGACTGGCTGCTCCTCGATGTCATTCCGCTCTCGCTCGGACTCGAGACCATGGGCGGACTGGTCGAAAAGGTCGTTCCGCGGAACTCGACGCTGCCGATCGCCCGCGCGCAGGAATTCACCACGTACAAGGATGGCCAGACCGCGATGGCCTTCCACGTGGTGCAGGGTGAGCGCGAGCTGGTCGCCGACTGCCGTTCGCTCGCGCGCTTCGAATTGCGCGGTATTCCGCCGATGGTGGCAGGCGCCGCGCGGATTCGCGTCGCCTTCCAGGTCGATGCCGACGGTCTGCTGTCGGTGTCGGCGCGCGAAATGTCTTCCGGTGTCGAGGCCAGCGTGCTGGTGAAGCCATCCTACGGCCTCAGCGACGAGGAGATCACCGGGATGCTGCGCGACGGCATCGAGCGAGCCGGCGACGACATGGCTGCACGTGCGTTGCGCGAACAGCAGGTCGAAGCCGACCGCGTGATCGAAGCCACCGAGCAGGCGCTGGCCGCCGACGGTGGTTTGCTCAACGCCGCCGAACGCGCGGCAATCGACGCGGCCATCGCTGCACTGCGCGACCTGCGGGCGGGAACCGACCATCGCGCCATCAAGGCCGGTATCGATGCCCTGACCCGCGCAACCGACGAATTTGCCGCCCGCCGCATGGACAACAGCATCCGTTCGGCGCTGGCCGGCCACAAGGTGGATGAGTTCGAGGTATGACCCAGATCATTGTTCTTCCGCACGTCGAGCTTTGCCCCGACGGCGCCGTCATCGAGGCCGCCCCGGGTGCGACGATCTGCGACACGCTGCTGGCCAACGACATCGAGATCGAGCACGCCTGTGAGCGCTCCTGCGCCTGCACCACCTGCCACGTGATCGTGCGGGAGGGTTTCGACTCGCTGAACGAGGCCGAGGAAGAGGAAGAGGACCTGCTGGACAAGGCCTGGGGCCTGGAGCCGCAGTCCCGCCTGTCCTGTCAGGCCATCGTCGCCGAGACGCCGCTGGTGGTCGAGATTCCGCGCTACACCATCAATATGGCGAGGGAGGGCAAGCACTGATGAAATGGACCGAAGTGCAGGAAATCGCGATCCAGTTGAGCGACACCCACCCCGACGTCGATCCGCTCAAGATCAATTTCGTCGATCTGGCGAACTGGGTGATGGCGCTGCCCGAATTCGACGACGATCCCAATCACTGTGGCGAGCGCGTACTCGAAGCCATCCAGCAGGCCTGGATAGACGAGCAGTCCTGAGCTGCCCGGCGGACGGCGTCAGTAGGCGCCGTTCGCAGCGGAATCGACGGTTTCGTTGAGCGAAAGCCAGTAAAGCCCGAGTTGGCCGACCGTGTGCAGGAAGCGCTCGAAGTCGACCGGCTTGCGGATGTAACTGTTCGCGCCAAGCCGGTAGGCTTGCTGTATGTCCTGGAGTTCACGGGAGGTGGTCAGGACGACCACCGGCAACAGGGCGGTATGTTCATCGGCACGAATGCGCCGCAAGACCTCCAGCCCGTCGATGCGCGGGAGCTTGAGGTCCAGCAGGATCACTGCCGGCATGACCGATGGGTCGCGCTTTTCCTGGGGGCCGGTACAGAACAGGTAATCGATCGCCTCGACGCCGTCGCGCGCCACGACGATGGGGTTGGTGATCTTGTTCTTGCTGAAGGCCCGCAAGGTCAGGGCTTCGTCGTCTGGATTGTCCTCGACGAGCAGGATGGGACGTTCGTTCGGCATGCCTCTTCTCTCCCTCGGGCGACAGGTGTCCGGCGCGGCAGTTTATTTGCCGTCGCCGGACGCGCCGGACACCCGTGTCAGTCGGCCCGACCGGGCAGCTCGTCGCGTTGCAGCAGAAATATCATGTCGTCGTCGCCGCGCGCAGACAGCCAGGTGAATGGCAGTTCCGGGAAGGCGGCTTCGACGATGTGCCGATTATGCCCCACTTCCACGGCAAGAAAGCCACCGGCCGTGAGATGTTCGCGCGCCTTGCCGATCAGCCTGCGTACCACGTCCAGGCCGTCATCGCCGGCCGCAAGCGCCATGCGAGGTTCATGGAGATATTCCGGCGGCAGGGCGTCCATCGCTTCCGCGGTAACGTAGGGCGGATTGCTCAGGATGAGGTCGAAGCGCCTTCCTGTCAGGCCGCTGAAAACATCGCTTTTCACCAGCTCGACACGCTGATCCAATCCGTAGTCGGCAACGTTCTGCGCGGCGACGTCGAGGGCGTCGTCGGACAGGTCCGCGCCCACGATCCGGGCATTCGGAAAGGCATGCGCCATGAGGATGGCGAGACAGCCGGAGCCGGTGCACAGATCAAGCGCCGTATTCACGTTCTCGGCGTCGTCCACCCAGGGTGCCAGGCCGTTCTCCAGCAACTCGGCGAAAAAGGAGCGAGGAACGATCACCCGCTCATCGACATGGAAGCGGAAATCGCCCAGCCAGGCCTCCTGGGTGAGGTAGGCGGTGGGAATGCGTTCGACGGTGCGGCGCTCGATGTTGTCGAAGATCTGCTGCCGTTCGTCCGACGGGATGCAGGCGTCGAGGAAGGGCTCCAGCCGGTCCAGCGGGAGGGCGAGGGTCGACAGGATCAGCCAGACCGCTTCGTCATAGGTGTCGAGCACCCCGTGACCGCAGAAGATGCCTTCGCGATTGAAGCGGGTGACTGCGTAACGCAGCCAGTCGCGCACGGTGACGAGTTCGGCGAGGGGGCCGTGCTCGTGCTCATGCATCTCGTCCTCGTGGTGGTCGTGGTCGTGATCGTGATCGGTCATTGAGGTAGCCTCAGGCAGGAAGCAGCAGGGTGCGCAAGGTGCGCTCGTAGACTTCGGACAGCGGCGCTACCGCGTCGACGGCGATGTGCTCGTTCACCTTGTGGATAGACGCGTTGACCGGGCCGAATTCGACCACTTCAGCACAGATCTCGGCGATGAAACGACCATCGGAAGTGCCGCCCGTGGTCGACAATTCGGTTTCGACCCCCAGGGTGTCGCGGATAGCGCCGGACAATGCGGCAACGAGCTTGCCGCGGCCGGTGATGAAGGGCTTGCCGGAGAGATGCCAGTCGAGCTCGTAGTCGAGCTGGTGGCGGTCGAGGAGCTCGTGGGTGCGCGCCTTCAGGCTCTCCGCGCTGCTCACCGAGCCGAAGCGGAAATTGAACAGCAGCTCGCAGACACCGGGAATCACGTTGTTGGCGCCGGTGCCCGCATGGATGTTCGACACCTGCCACGTCGTCGGCGGGAAGAACTCGTTGCCTTCATCCCAGCGGATGGCGGTGAGCTCGGCCAGCGCCGGCGCCACTTCGTGGATCGGATTGCGCGCCAGCTGAGGGTAGGCGACGTGTCCCTGCAGGCCCTTGACACGTAGGGTGCCGGACAGCGAGCCACGGCGGCCGTTCTTGATCATGTCGCCCAGCGTCTTCACCGAGGTCGGTTCGCCGACGACGCAGTAGTCCAGCTTTTCGCCGCGTGCAGCCAGCGCGTCCACCACCTTGACGGTGCCGCAGGTGGCGACGCCTTCCTCATCGGAGGTCAGCAGCAGGGCGATGCTGCCGTCATGGTTCGGATGTTCGGCGACGAAGCGCTCGATGGAGGTGACGAAAGCTGCCAGTGACGATTTCATGTCGGCAGCGCCACGGCCGTAGAGCACGCCATCGCGGATCACCGGTTCGAACGGCGGTGTCTGCCAAGCGTCGAGCGGCCCCGTCGGCACCACGTCGGTGTGGCCGGCGAAGCAGATCAAGGGCCGGGCCGTGCCCCGGCGTGCCCACAAATTGGAGACGCCGCCGACGTCGATGCGCTCGCAGGAGAAACCGAGGGGCGCGAGGCGGGCGGCGATCAGGTCGAGGCAACCGGCGTCTTCAGGTGTGACGGAGGAACGGGCAATCAGCTCGCAGGCGAGCGCGAGCGTCGGGTTGTCGGGGAGGGACATGGTCTTCTTGAGATGGCCAGGCGCCGGAGCGCAAACGCATCCGGGCCTATTCAGTGGGTTCGTCGACGTGTAGCGAGAATTCGCGGAAAGAGGCGCCGTCCGGTTGCGTGCGCTCGAAATCGATGACGGGCTGGCTGCTTTGAGCCATCGGCTGCGTGGGCGCGTCGCCGAACTGGGCGTTGTTGATCAGCCACGACAGGTTGGTCGGCGAGTCCGAATTGGCGAGCGCTTCGTCGAGCGTGATCGCCTTTTCGTGGTATAGCCGGAACAGATCCTGTTCGAAGGTCTGGGAGCCCGGCGCGAGGCTCTGCTCCATTGCTTCCTTGATCTCGTTCAGTTCGCCGCGTTCGACCAACTCCGCCACGTGGCGGGTATTCATCAGGATTTCCACCGTCGGAATGCGCTTGCCGTTGGGTTTGCGCACCAGGCGCTGCGAGATGATGCAACGCAGGGCGACGGCGAGATCGAGATACAGCAGCGAGCGGTTCTCGAGCGGGAAGAAGTTGATGATGCGGTTGAGCGCGTGATAGGCGTTGTTGGCATGCAGGGTGGCCAGGCAAAGGTGGCCGGTCTGCGAATACGACAGCGCCGCCTGCATGGTTTCACGGTCGCGGATCTCGCCGATCAGGATGCAGTCGGGCGCCTGCCGCATCGCGTTGCGCAGCGCTTCATGCCAGCTGAGCGTGTCGATGCCGACCTCGCGCTGGTTGACCACCGATTTACGATGCTGGAAGAGGTACTCGATCGGATCCTCGACCGTCAGCACGTGGCCCGACTTGTTGCGGATGCGGTGGTCGATCATCGACGCCAGCGTGGTCGACTTTCCCGAACCGGTGGCGCCGACCACCAGCACGAGGCCGCGCTTTTCCATCACCACTTCGGACAGCACGCCGGGCAGGCCCAGGGTATCGATGGTGGGGATGTCGCTCTGGATGAAGCGCACCACGATGGCCAGCGAATTACGCTGCCAGAATACATTGACCCGGAAGTTGCCCAGCTCGCGCCGCCCGAAGGACAGGTTGAGCTCCCTTTCCTTTTCAACCCTTTCGATCTGCTCCGGGGTCAGCATCTCGTAGATCATCCGCTGGATCATGGAGGGATCCATGACCTGCTGGTTGATCGGCATCGAATGCCCCTGGATCTTGATGTGGATCGCGGCGCCGGCGGAAATGAACATGTCCGAGGCCTGTTTTTCGGCCATGAGCTGGAACAGCTTGTCGAAAATCATCGGTATCGGACTCCGGTCAGGGTGGGAACGGCGCAGCGGCGGGTAGCCAAGGGGAAGCAGCGCGGGGGTGTAGGGCCCCCGCGATTGCGCGAATCAGGCGCCGCGCAGCAGTTCGTTGATGGCGGTCTTGGCGCGGGTCTGGGCGTCGACCTTCTTCACGATCACAGCGCAGTACAGGCTGTACTTGCCATCGGCCGACGGCAGGCTGCCCGGCACCACGACGGCGCCGGCAGGCACGCGGCCGTAGGTGACGGAGCCGGTCTCGCGGTCGTAGATCTTGGTGCTCTGGCCGATGTACACACCCATCGACAGCACCGCGTTTTCCTCGATGATCACACCCTCGACCACTTCAGAGCGCGCACCGACGAAGACATTGTCCTCGATGATGACGGGGCCGGCCTGCACCGGCTCGAGCACGCCGCCGATGCCAACGCCGCCCGACAGGTGCACGTTCTTGCCGATCTGGGCGCAGGAGCCGACGGTGGCCCAGGTATCGACCATGGTGCCTTCATCGACATAGGCGCCGATATTCACGTACGACGGCATCAGCACCACGTTCTTCGCGATGTAGCTGCCCTTGCGCGCCACCGCCGGCGGCACGACGCGGAAGCCGCCTTGCTGGAACTGCTCCGGGGTGTAGTCGCCGAACTTGGTCGGAACCTTGTCGAAGAAATTGAGCGAGCCGCCCGGCATCACCTCGTTGTCGCGCAGGCGGAAGGAGATCAGGACCGCCTTCTTGATCCACTGGTTGACCACCCATTGGCCGTCCTTCTTCTCGGCGACGCGCAGGCTGCCGGAATCCAGCCCGGCGATGACTTCGGCCACGGCGTCGCGCACGATGGCGGGGGCGGCGGAAGGCGACAGGCTGGCGCGGTTTTCGAAAGCGTCGTCGATGATCTTTTGCAGGTCTTGCATGGGGGAATCTCTCAGCGTTGTTGGTGGCGTTGGCAGAAAGCGATGATGCGCTCGGCGGCTTCGACGCACTCGGCAGTGTCGGCCACCAGTGCGATGCGCACGAAGCCCGCGCCGGGGTTGATGCCGTCCGCTTCGCGGGCAAGGAAGCTGCCGGGAAGGACCGTCACATTATATTCGGCGAGCAGGGCGCGGGCGAACTCGGTGTCGGAGCCTGCGCAGATCGATTCCGGTATCCGCGCCCACAGGTAGAAGCCGGCATCCGGCAGCGTCACCGCCAGCCACGGGGCCAGCATGGGTGTGACCAGGGCGAATTTCTCGCGGTACAAGCGGCGGTTCTCGGCGACGTGCTCCTCGTCGTTCCACGCCACCACCGACGCTGCCTGCACAGCCGGATTCATCTGGCAACCCTGGTAGGTGCGATAGAGCAGGAATTTTTTCAGGATCGCCGCGTCGCCGGCAACGAAGCCGGATCGCAGTCCGGGTACGTTGGAGCGCTTGGACAGGCTGGAGAACATCACGATGTTGCGGAAGTCGCTGCGCCCCAGCTTATGGGCCGCTTCCAGGCCGCCGATAGGCCTTTCGGCATCGTCGAAGTAGATCTCGGAGTAGCACTCGTCGGCGGCGATCACGAAGCCGTAGCGGTCGGACAGTTCGAACAGCCGCTTCCATTCGTCGAAACCCAGCACGCGGCCGGTGGGATTGCCGGGCGAGCACACGTACACCAGCTGGGTGTCGCGCCAGACCGATTCGGGCACCGAATCGAAGTCGGAGCCGAAGCGGTTTTCGGGAAGGTTGTTCAGGAATGCCGGATCGGCGCCAGCCAGCAGCGCCGCACCCTCGTAGATCTGGTAGAAGGGATTGGGGCACAGCACCTTGGCGCTCTTGCGGCTGCGATCGACCACGCACTGGGCGAAGGCGAACAGCGCTTCGCGTGTGCCGTTGACCGGAATCACCTGATGCGCGACATCGATGGCGGGCAGGCCGTAGCGTCGCTGCAGCCAGCCGGCGATGGCTCCGCGCAGGGCGTCGCTGCCCGGCGTGTTGGGATAGACGGACAGGCCGTCCAGATTGGCGACCAGCGCATCCTTGATGAAAGCCGGCGTCGGATGCTGCGGTTCGCCGATCGAAAGGCGTATGGCCGGCAGCCCGGCGGGGGGCATTACGCCGCGGAACAGATCGCGCAGCTTCTCGAAGGGATAGGTCTGCAGACGGTCGAGATCAGGATTCACTTTGGAACAATTTCCGCCCGCGACAGTGCCGGGGCAGGGAGGTCGGAAAGGGCGAAGATGTTATCATGGCGCGCCTTTCGGGCGTGGCCGATGCTGGCATGCAAGAAGCCAGGCAGCACGCCCGCTTGGTATCGACATCTGGCCCGAGCCATTCGCAACCGTTTCACCCGCCGTTCGTCCCCATCGCCCGCCCCGACCCTCCGACGTGCGCCTCGCCAAGCTAAAACTCGCCGGCTTCAAGACCTTCGTCGATCCCACCACGGTGCAGATGCCGGGCAACCTCGTCGGCGTGGTCGGTCCCAATGGCTGCGGCAAGTCGAACATCATCGACGCGGTGCGCTGGGTGCTTGGCGAAACGCGCGCCTCGGCCCTGCGCGGCGAATCGATGCAGGACGTCATCTTCAACGGCTCCACCACGCGCAAGCCGGTGTCGCGCGCCAGCGTCGAGCTGGTGTTCGACAACAACGAGGGGCGCGCAGCGGGGCAGTGGTCGCGTTACGCGGAGATCTCGGTCAAACGCGTGCTCGACCGCAGCGGCGAGTCCAGCTACTTCATCAACAACGTACACGTCCGCCGCAAGGATGTGATCGACCTCTTCCTCGGCACCGGGCTGGGGCCGCGTGCCTACGCGATTATCGAGCAGGGCATGATTTCGCGCATCATCGAGGCCCGGCCGGAAGACATCCGCGGCTTTCTCGAAGAGGCGGCCGGCGTCACCAAGTACCGCGAGCGCCGCAAGGAAACCGAGGGGCGGCTGTCGGATGCGCGCGACAACCTCGCCCGGCTCGACGACATCCGCATGGAGCTGGGCGAACGCATCGGCCACCTCGAGGCGCAGGCCGAAGTCGCTGCGCGCTATCACCGCCTCAACGCCGCCCACGTCGAGAAGCAGCAGCTCCTCTGGCTGTTCAAGCGCAACGAGGCGCGCGCCGAGCGCGACCGCGTCGCCGACGAACTCCACCGCAATACCGCACGCATCGAATCCGACAGCGCGCGCCTGCAGGAGCTGGAAGCCGCGGTCGAGGCCGCACGCGAGGCGCACTTTGCGGCATCCGAAACGGTGCACATCGCACAGAGCGACCTGTTCGCGGTCACCGCCGAGGTCAGCCGCCTCGAGACCGAACTCCAGCATCTCGGCGACGCGCGCAAGCGTCTCGAAGCCCGCATCGCTCAGCTCGACACGGATCATCTTCACTGGACCGGACGCAGCGAGGCCCTCGCCAGCGAGCGTGAGCGCTGGCTTGCACTGGCGGACAACGCGGCAATGCGCGCCGAGCACGCCGAAGCACGTCATGCCGAGATTTCCGATCGTCTGCCGGATGCCGATGCGGCGCGCCACTCTGCCGACACTACGGTCAGCACCGCGCGGCGCGAACTCGCTCAGACCGAGCAGCAGCTGCGCGTCGAGGAAGCCAACCGTGCCAGCGCGCAACGTGCGCTCGACGCACTGCAACAACGACGTGCCCGCATCGAGGGCGAACGCGGCGGTATCCAGGGGCCGGATGAGCGCGCGATCGCCGAGCGCGAAGCGCGTGTTGACACCCTGCAGGAAGCGCTCGACGGACATCAGCAGGAACTCGCCGCGCTGCAGTCGCGGCTGCCGGACGCGCAGGCCGCGCTCAAGGATGCCCTCGATCACGAGCGGGCGGTGCAACGACGTCTGACCGAACTGCGTGCCCGTCGCGACGCGCTGGTGCAGTTGCAGGCCAAGGTACAGTCGCAGGGCAAGCTGGGCGACTGGCTGCGGCGCCACGGTCTGGCCGAGCTATCACCGCTGTGGCGTGCGCTGCGCGTTGCCGAAGGCTGGGAGGCCGCCGTCGAGGCCGTGCTTCGCGAACGCCTGGCTGCACTGACGGTGGACGGCGAAGATGCCGAAAACCGGGCCTATGCCTTGCTCGACGAAGCCCCGCCCGAATCGCTTGCGCTTGCACTGGATGCCGGCGCTGCAGGCGTCGTCGGCGACGCTCCTGCGCTGACCGGAGCCACGCCGCTGATCGATCGCGTCACGCTGACCGACAGCACCTTGCTGCCGCTGGTGCGCGACTGGTTGCACGGCCATTTCGCCGTAGACCGACTGACCGACTGGCTGCCGCGACGCGCAGAACTTCCGCCGGGCGTAGTGCTTGTCAGCCCGCTTGGCCAAAGTCTGACCCGTCATGCGCTGACCCACTTCGTGCCAGACAGTCGTACGCACGGCGTGATGGAACGTCAGCGCGAAATCGATACCCTGGCCGAGCAGCAAGAGGTACTCGAGGACGAAGCCAGGCTCGCCCACGATACCCTGCTTGCCGCCGAGGCCAGCGCCGCGGAAATCCAGGAACGTGCCAACCTCGTTCGGCGCGACATCCAGGCCGCGCAGGGGCAGCTGCATGCCGAACAGGTCGAATTGCTCAAGCTGCAGCAGGCACGCAGCCGGGCCGACGAACGCCACGCGCAGCTCGCACGCGACCTCGGCGACCTGGTGCATCTCGAGGCCACCGAACGCGAACATCTGGCGCGTGCCGATCTCGAATACGCGCGTTCGGCCGAACTCGCCGAACTGCAGCGCAGCCGCCTCGACGCTGCCACCGAAGTGCTGCGCGAACATGAGCAAAGCCTGCGCGAACTGCGCACGCTGGAGCAGGCGGCGGCACGCGAGCTGCAGGAAGTGAGATTTTCCGAGCGCGAGTGCGCCGGCAAGCTCGACGACATTGCACGCAACCTGCAGCTTGCGGCCGAGCAGATCGAGCGCATCGTTGCCGAGCAGGCCACCCGCCGGCAGGAACTCGAGGCCACCGACGACGCCCGCAGCCACGAGGCCCTGCAGACTGCGCTCGGCTTGCGCAACAGCCGCGAGACGGCACTTGCCGCGCGTCGGGATGCCCTCGAACAGGCGGCGGCGAGCTTGCGCCAGACCGAAGAACTGCGCCTGCGCACCGAGCAGGAGGCCGCCCCCATCCGCAATCGGGTCGCCGAACTGCGGCTGGCGGTGCAGGCAGCCGAACTCGCGGCCTCGCAGCACGAAGAGCGTCTTGCCGAGGCCCAGGCCGACGAAGCCACATTGACGCCGCTGCTCACCCCTGACCTCAAGGAAAGCAGCCTGCAGCGCGAAGTCTCGCGACTCGCGCGTGAAATCGCCGAGCTGGGCGCGGTCAACCTGGCGGCGCTTGACGAACTGCGCAGCGCCAGCGAGCGCAAGGCCTATCTCGATGCACAGACCGAGGATCTGCTCCAGGCCATCACCACGCTGGAGGACGCGATCCGCCGTATCGACCGCGAAACCCGCGAGCAGCTTCAGGAAACCTACAATACGGTCAATCGGCAGTTCGCCACCCTGTTCCCGCTGCTCTTCGGCGGCGGCCGGGCCGAACTGGTGCTGACGGGTGACGAGATCCTGGATGCCGGCATCCAGATCGTCGCGCAGCCGCCGGGCAAGAAGAACGCATCGATCCAGCTGCTGTCAGGCGGCGAAAAGGCGCTGACCGCGATCGCGCTGGTGTTCGCGATGTTCCAGCTCAATCCGGCGCCATTCTGCATGCTTGACGAGGTAGATGCACCGCTGGACGATACCAATACCGAGCGGTATGGCCAGATGGTCAAACGCATGTCATCTCAGACACAATTCATCTTCATCAGCCACAGCAAGATCACGATGGAAATCGCCCAGCAGCTCGTCGGCGTGACGATGCAGGAGCAGGGCGTCTCGCGGGTGGTGGAAGTCGATATGGAAGAAGCGCTGCGCCTGGCCGAATCGGCTGCAGTGTGATTCGAGGAAAAGAATATGGATAGCGAACTGCAAGTCGCATTGATCGGAGCCGGTGCCGCGCTGGTGGTGCTGATCGTCGCCTACAACAAGTGGCAGGAGCGCAAGCACCGCCGCCGTGCCGAACAGGCTTTCAAGTCGGATCACCGCGACGTCCTGCTCGATCCGCAGGACGAACAGGCAGCCGCTGCGCGCGTCGAGCCCAGTTTCGACGGCGAGTCCGGCGGCGAGCGGGAACCATCGATCGGTGCCGCCCCCAGTGCGCTGCGCCCGGTACGCGAATCCACGGTACGTCGCAGCGTGCCGGAGAAACCGACGGAGCTCGACGCACGCGCCGACTGCATCATCATGATCGAAGCGATCGAACCACTGGATACTCCCAGGTTGTGGGCGAGCCAGCAGGAACAGCTGGCCGGGCTCTCGAAGCCGGTTCGCTGGTACGGCTTCGACGACGCAAGCAATCTGTGGCGCGAACTCGACGCCCACAACGCCGGCGCCTATCACTGGTTCTGTGCCGCAATGCAACTGGTCGACCGCGGCGGTCCGATCGGCGAGGCCGATTTCGCTCGCTTCTCGGGTGGCATCCAGCGTGTCGCCGAACAGTTCTTCGCCGTGCCTGCCGGCCTGCCTGCGCGCGTCCAGGCGCTCGGCGGCGCTACCGAACTTGACCGCTTCTGCGCCGATGTGGACGTGCAGATCGGCATCAACGTCGTCGCTGCCACACAACCCTTCGCCGGCACCAAGCTGCGCGGCCTGGCTGAAGCCGAAGGCATGCAGCTGGCGGACGACGGCAGCTTTCACATGTACGACGAGGCCGGCAACACGCTGTTTACGCTGGCCAATCTGGAGCCGGCCCTGTTTGCTCTCGACGGTTTGCGCAGCCTGCAGACGCATGGAATCACGCTCGTGATCGACGTGCCGCGGGTCGCCAACGGTGCGGCCTGCTTCGAACGCATGATGCAGCTTGCCAATCACCTCGCCGACGCCTTGCAGGGCGTCGTGGTCGACGACAATCGCGCGCCCTTCGGCGCAGACGCCGCCACCATGATCCGCAGCCAGATCGCCCAGTTCCAGGAGCGCATGGCAAGTCACGACATCCCTGCCGGCGGTCCGCTCGCCCGTCGCCTCTTCGCAATCTGAACCGATGCCATTGCTTTCCGCCGCCGCCGACCGGGCGGCGTTTCTGCGCGCCGAGATCGAGCGCCACAACCATGCCTATTACGTACTCGACGCGCCGACGGTGCCGGATGCGGAGTACGACCGTCTTTACCGCGAGCTCGAAGCGCTCGAAGCCGCGCATCCGGAACTCCGCACCGCCGACTCCCCCACCCAGCGTGTCGGTGGTGCGCCGCTACCGGGATTGGCGGCGGTGCGCCACGCGGTGCCGATGCTCTCCATCCGTACCGAGACCGATACAACCGAGCAGGGCGTGCACAACTTCGACACCCGGGTGCGTAACGCGCTCGGCCTCGGACCGGCAGATCCGCCGGTGGAGTACCTCGGAGAACTCAAGTTCGACGGCCTCGCGATCAGCCTGCGCTACGAGCACGGCTTGCTGGTGCGCGCCGCGACTCGCGGCGACGGCGAAACCGGCGAAGATGTCACCCACAACGTGCGCACCATCCGCCAGATTCCGCTGCGGCTGGCGGGTATGGCACCGGCGCTGATCGAAATCCGCGGCGAGATCTACATGCGGCGCGACGACTTCGATGCGCTCAATGCGCGTCAGCGCGAAGCGGGAGAAAAGGTCTTCGTCAATCCGCGCAACGCCGCGGCAGGTGCGGTGCGCCAGCTCGATTCCAGGATTGCAGCGCGCCGGCCGCTGTCCTTCTTCGCATATGGGCTGGGCGAACACGCCGGCTTCGTGCTGCCGGCCACTCAGGCCGATCTGCTTGAACGCTTTGCCGACTTCGGCGTTCCGGTGTGCGAGCACCGCAGCGTATCGAGCGGCGTGGACGGGCTCATAGCGTTCCACGCCCGCATCGCTGCGCTGCGCAATGCTCTGCCCTACGATATCGATGGGGTGGTCTACAAGGTCAACCGGGCCGACCTGCAGCGCGAACTTGGTTTCGTCACCCGCGAACCGCGCTGGGCGGTCGCCCACAAGTACCCGGCGCAGGAAGAGATCACCCGCCTGCTCGACATCGGCGTGCAGGTCGGGCGCACTGGCGCGCTGACGCCGGTGGCGCGGCTGGAGCCGGTATTCGTGGGCGGCGTCACCGTCACCAACGCCACCCTGCACAACCAGGACGAGATCGACCGCAAGGACGTACGTGTCGGCGACTGGGTGATCGTGCGCAGGGCAGGGGACGTGATACCCGAGGTGGTCGGGCCGGTGCTGGAGCGCCGTGAAGGCGAGCTGCTGCGCTTCGACCTGCTGGCCAGCTATCCGACCTGCCCGGTCTGCGGCTCGCACGTCGTGCGCGGCGAGGACGAGGCGGTGGCGCGCTGCACCGGCGGCTTGTTCTGCCCGGCCCAGCGCAAACAGGCATTGCTGCACTTTGCCTGCCGCCGCGCGATGGATATCGAAGGTCTGGGTGACAAGCTGGTGGATCAGCTGGTCGATGCCAGTATCGTCAAGACGCCGGCCGACCTCTACAAGCTCGGCATCCTCGCACTGGCCAACCTTGAGCGCATGGGCGAAAAGTCGGCGCAGAACCTGCTGGCGGCGATCGAGAAAAGCCGTAATACCACGCTGGCACGCTTCATCTTTGCACTTGGCATACGCAATGTCGGCGAGGCGACGGCCAAGGAGCTCGCGCGCCATTTCGGCAGCCTGGATGCCTTGCTGACTGCGGACGTGGCAGCGCTGCAGCAGGTGCCGGATATTGGCCCCATCGTGGCCGAGAGCATCGCCGACTTCTTCGCCGAGCCGCACAACGTCGAGGTGGTCGAGCAGTTGCGCGCGGCTGGCCTGCGCTGGGAAGAGGGTGCTCCTGCCGCGCCGGTCTCGGGCAAGGCTAGCGGCAAGACCTTCGTGCTGACCGGTACGCTGCCGACGATGTCGCGCGACGAGGCCAAGGCATTGATCGAGGCGCATGGCGGCAAGGTCAGCGGTTCGGTATCGAAGAAGACGGATTACGTGGTGGCAGGCGCCGAGGCCGGCTCCAAGCTCATCAAGGCGCAGGATCTCGGCGTAGACATCCTCGACGAGGACGGTCTGCGCCGTTTGCTGGAATCGGGCGACTGAGTCGCCCCAACAACAAGGACGGAGTCCCAGGAAATGAAAAAGGTCACCAAGGCTGTTTTCCCGGTCGCAGGCATGGGCACGCGCTTCCTGCCGGCCACCAAGGCCAGCCCGAAGGAAATGCTGCCGGTCGTGGACAAGCCGCTGATCCAGTACGCGGTCGAAGAGGCGGTTGCCGCCGGCATCACCGACATGATCTTCATCACCGGCCGCACCAAGCGCGCGATCGAAGACCACTTCGACAAGGCCTACGAGCTGGAAACGGAACTCGAAGCCCGCGGCAAGAAGGAACTGCTCGAAGTCGTCGCCAAGACCGTGCCGAAGGGCATGAACTGCATCTACATCCGTCAGTCGCAGGCGCTCGGCCTCGGCCATGCCGTGCTGTGCGCCTCGGCCGTGGTTGGTGACGACGAGCCCTTCGCCGTGATTCTCGCCGACGATCTGCTCGACAACCACGGCGGCAAGTCGGTGATGGCGCAGATGTGCGATGTGTACAACTATCACCGCTGCTCGGTGCTCGGCACCATGAACGTGCCGCGCGAGGAAACCCGCCAGTACGGCATCGTCAGCACCGAGAGCCAGAGCGGCAACATCCAGCGCATGACCGGCATCGTCGAAAAGCCGAAGCCCGAGGAGGCGCCGACCACCCAGGCCGTGGTCGGCCGCTACATCCTGACGCCGCGCATCTTCGAGCACCTGCGCGCGCTGAAGCCGGGCGCAGGCGGCGAGTTGCAGCTCACCGACGCGATCGCCTCGCTGTTGAAGGAAGAGGCGGTGTTGTCCTACCAGTACGACGGCGTACGCTACGACTGCGGCTCCAAGCTCGGCTACCTGAAGGCGGCGGTGGAGTTCGGTCTGCGCCACCACGAAGTGGGCGCGGAATTCGCGGCCTACCTCAACGACCGCTTCCCGGCGGCCGAGACGGCGAAGAAGAAGGAAAAGTAAGCTGTTCGTGCGAGGGAGGGCAACGCCGGCCCCGCATGGCTCAAACGAAAAGCGCCGCGATCTGCGGCGCTTTTTCATTTCACACTGACTCCAGTACCGGAATTCGCTGCACTACGCAGAAGCCAGATACATCCGGTTTATCAATCGCTTAGGCGCGTTCATCAGATGCCGGTGCTTTCTGAAACGTGATCCGGCTTCCTCCAGCGCATGCAGCACGCCCAGGTGGGCGAACCCGCGCAGCCCGCCGCCACCCAGCACCAAGGCGACCGAGGGCGAACGGCCTACCTTGGCTGCTGTCACCGAAGCGTGTGTCACGTCTGCCAGAGAACGGGGAGCTAGCTCGGCGGTGTTGGCATCGCGCAGGCTGGCACAGCCGACGATGCTGAGCGCCGACAGCAGCGCTACAGCGATAGTGCCCAGCTACAGGGACTTGGTGCGTTACTGCTTCATGATGGCACCCCCTCGCTCCGATGGGCCTGCGCCAGTGCTACGGCATCCGCTCCGGCCGCAAAGCGCAGGCGCTGCGTGGTGTCGTTCGCGGCCTGCCACACCACTTCGGCCACGTCGGTTTCTTTCGTTGTGGCCGCTGGTTTGGCAAACGCTTCGAAGATGGGTTGCGCGAAGGGCACATAGGCCTCGGGGATCAAACCCTGCATGCGCGCACCGCCGTTCTCGGTGAAGCGCGTTGTAGGGGCATAACCGGGCTCCACCAGCTTCACGCGGATGCCGAAGGCCGTCAGCTCAAAGGCCACCGAGCCGGTCAGGCCTTCGATGGCGGTTTTGCTGGCCGTGTAGACGCCCGCCAGCGGCATGGCGGCCAGCGCCACGCTGGAGGTCACGTTCACGATCACGCCCGCGCGGCGCTTGCGGAACTGCGGGATCACTGCCTGCATCATGGCCATGGTGCCGAAGGTGTTGGTCTCGAACACCTCACGCGCCGTGGCCAGCGGCGTCGCTTCGAAGGCACCGACGACCCCGATGCCCGCGTTATTGACCAGCACGTCGATGGGGCCTGCGGCCTGGACGGTTGCGGTGATGCTTTCGGGCCGGGTGACGTCCAGTGCCAGCAGCCGCATCCTGTAGGAGACGGGCAGCAGCCCCTCGCGCGGCTGGCGCATGGTGGCGATGACGTTC
Source organism: Azoarcus sp. DD4 (assembly GCF_006496635.1). Taxonomy (NCBI): domain Bacteria; kingdom Pseudomonadati; phylum Pseudomonadota; class Betaproteobacteria; order Rhodocyclales; family Zoogloeaceae; genus Azoarcus; species Azoarcus sp. DD4. The sequence continues at coordinate 2,837,430 of NZ_CP022958.1, read as the reverse complement.
CAGCCTTGCGCATGAAAGTAGCGTGCGGTTTCCAGGCCGTAGCCGGACGAGCAGCCGGTGATGAGGACAGTCTTCATGGGTTCACTCTTGAGGGGTTGGTTGAGCTGGAGTGAACGATATGGCACCCTGACAGGATGATCTACGCCGATATGTCCTGAAGTTTTTAGTATTCGTCCATTCCAATGACTGATCCACTTACCGAGGTGGTCCAGCTTCTGCAGCCGCGCGCAGTGCTGGCCAACATCATCAGCGGCAAGGGCGACTGGGCCGTGCGCTACTCGGAGTACGGTCATCCCGGCTTTTGCATCATGCTGGAGGGCAGTTGTTTACTTACCGTCGATGGGCACGAGCCGATCACCCTGAGCGAAGGCGACTTCGTGCTGCTGCCCACGACGCCGGCATTCACGCTCTCCAGTTTCGGGCCTGCACTACCAGTCTTCATCGACCCCAAGGTGGTTCCAGGCGGCCAGGGTGAACGGCGCCACGGAGAGCCCAACGGTGCGCCCGACATGCGGTCGCTGGGTGGCGCGTTCATGTTCGATCGCGCCGACCCGGGCCTGCTCGTGTCCCTGCTGCCGCGCGTGGTGCACGTGCAAGGTTCTGCACGGCTGGCGCAGTTGGTGCAGATGGTGGGCGACGAGTACGAGAGCCAGAAGCCGGGCAGCGAATACATGCTCTCGCGGCTGGCCGGCATGCTGCTCATCGAAGCGATGCGCTCGACCGCATCCGGCAATGCGCCACCGGGACTGCTGCGTGGCCTGGGCGACGAGCGGCTGGCATTGGCGCTCAAGCAGATGCATGCCCATGTGGATCGGGACTGGACGGTCAACGATCTGGCGCAAGTCGCAGCGCTGTCGCGCTCGGCGTTCTATGACCGTTTCACGCGCACGGTCGGTGTAGCGCCCATGGCGTATTTGCTGGGCTGGCGTATGGAGATCGCCAAGCAGTTCCTGCGCCATGAGGGCCTGCCCGTGGCCAAGGTGGCCGAGCGCGTGGGATACGGGTCGGCCAGCACCTTCAGCGTGGCCTTCAGCAGGCATGTCGGACAGTCGCCGAGCCGGTATGCGTGCTCGGGCAAAATCGCCCCCGAGCCATCATGACACCGGCTCAGCCGTGGAACTGCGCGAATTCCGGAGTACCGTCGATGGTCTGCTGCGGTTGGCTCAGGCTTGCCATCCAAGTGCTCCTAGGTGGCTCTCAGCCCACGGCAGCACGATCGGAGAAAATGAACCGGATTCGCCCCAAGTCGTTGTCCTGCAAGAGATTCTTTGGCTTGTCTTGACTCAACGAATGACTTGACAGCGGACTCGGCGTGACCCCATCCTCATCCCGGCCCGGTAGCCAGTGCCAGGAGGCACTGTCGTTCGGCCGGCCGCGAGCACTGCTCGCCGAAACCCCATCCTCACCCCCTGAAGGGGGAGGGGCTGGCTCGCGGAAACTGAAAGGCTCGTCGCAAGCCCCCCAAGAAAAAACGCCCCGCCTGAATCAACAGTCGGGGCGTTCGATTGCAGCGGCGACGGCTTACGCGGCGTCGGCCTTGGCCGCGCGCTTGCGGTCGGTTTCCTTCAGGTGACGCTTGCGTAGGCGGATGTTCTTCGGCGTGATCTCGACCAGCTCGTCGTCGGCGATGAACTCGATCGCGGATTCCAGCGTCAGCGCGATGGGCGGGATCAGGCGTACGGCTTCGTCGGTGCCCGAGGCGCGCACGTTGGTGAGCTGCTTGCCCTTGATCGGGTTCACGACGAGGTCGTTGTCGCGGGTGTGGATGCCGATGATCATGCCTTCGTACAGCGCTTCGCCCGGGCTCACGAACATGCGGCCGCGGTCCTGCAGGTTCCACAGGGCGTAGGCCACGGCTTCGCCGTCGTTCTGCGAGATCAGCACGCCGTTGCGGCGCTCGGCCATGGCACCGGCCATCGGGCTGTAGTCGTCGAACACGTGCGAGGCGAGGCCGGTGCCGCGCGTCATGGTAAGGAATTCACCCTGGAAGCCGATCAGGCCACGCGCGGGGATGCGGTATTCGAGACGCACGCGGCCCTTGCCGTCCGGCTGCATGTCCTGCAGTTCACCGCGGCGGCGGCCGAGTTCTTCCATCACGCCGCCCTGGTGGTCTTCTTCCACGTCCACCGTCAGCATTTCGTACGGCTCGCACTTCACGCCGTCGATTTCCTTGTACACCACACGCGGACGGCCCACCGCCAGCTCGTAGCCTTCGCGGCGCATGTTTTCCAGCAGGATGGTGAGGTGCAGTTCGCCGCGGCCGGAGACTTCGAACACGTCGGAGTCGCCGGTGTAGTTGACGCGCAGCGCCACGTTTTTCAGCAGTTCCTTTTCCAGGCGCTCGCGGATCTGGCGGCTGGTGACGAACTTGCCTTCACGGCCGGCCAGCGGCGAGCTGTTCACCATGAAGTTCATGGTCAGCGTCGGCTCGTCCACCGCGATCGGGGTCATGCCTTCCAGACAGTCCGGGTCGCACAGCGTCACGCCGATGTTGACCTGCGAGATGCCCGCCACCAGCACGATGTCGCCGGCTTCTGCGAATTCGGCGGGCGAGCGCTCCAGGCCCTTGAAGGTGAGGATCTGGCTGACCTTGCCCTTGCCGCGGTTCTCGTCGCCGTACATGACGACCAGTTCCTGGTTGGGCTTGATGCGGCCGCGCTTGATGCGGCCGATGCCGAGCTGGCCCATGTAGGTGGAGTAGTCGAGCGAGCAGACCTGCAGCTGCAGCGGGCCTTCGGCATCGACTTCCGGCGCCGGCACGTGCTTGAGGATCGCCTCGAACAGCGGACGCATGTCTTTGCGCTCGTCGTCGATGTTCTCGACCGCGAAGCCGTTCAGGCCGGAAGCGTAGATCACCGGGAAGTCGAGCTGCTCTTCGGTCGCGCCGAGCTTGTCGAAGAGGTCGAAGGTATGGTTGATCACCCAGTCCGGACGCGCGCCCGGACGGTCGATCTTGTTGATCACGACGATGGGCTTGAGGCCGAGCGCCAGCGCCTTGCGGGTGACGAAGCGGGTCTGCGGCATCGGGCCTTCGACCGCGTCGACCAGCAGCAGCACGCTGTCGACCATGGACAGCACGCGCTCGACTTCGCCGCCGAAGTCGGCGTGCCCCGGGGTGTCGACGATGTTGATGTGGGTGTCGCCGTACTGGATGGCACAGTTCTTCGAGAGGATGGTGATGCCGCGTTCCTTCTCGATGTCGTTGGAGTCCATGACCCGCTCGGCAACCTGCTGGTTCTCACGGAAGGTGCCGGACTGGCGCAGAAGCTGATCCACCAGGGTGGTCTTGCCGTGGTCGACGTGGGCGATGATGGCGATGTTGCGAATGGCGCGGGACATGGAGGCGGGAAGTCTTTGAAAAGGCGCGGATTCTACCATGGGCTGCGGCATCGCAGCATGAATTCCGCGGCATCTCCGGCGCCGAACCGATAGCGAGGCCCGGAAGCACCGAGACAGCGTGCTAGAATCCGCGCCCTTCGGACAGGAGTAGCCTGCATGCTCGCAATCATCGGTGGTAGCGGACTGACCCAGCTTTCGACGCTGGAAGTGATGCGGCGCGAGGTCTGCCGCACCCCGTTCGGCGAGCCTTCGGGCGCCCTGACCTTCGGCACCCTGGCCGGAAAGACGGCGGTCTTCCTCGCCCGGCATGGATATGGCCACACCATTCCGCCGCACCTGGTGAACTATCGCGCCAACATCTGGGCGCTGAAGCAGGCCAAGGCCAAGGCCATCATCTCGGTGGCTTCGGTCGGCGGCATCCGCGAGGACTTCGCGCCCGGCACCCTGGTGATCCCTGACCAGATCATCGACTACACCTGGGGCCGCAAGAGCACCTTCTTCGAAGGCGGCGATACCCCGGTCCGCCATATCGACTTCACCCACCCCTACGACGACAAGCTGCGCCAGCAACTGCTGGCTGCGAGCGCGGCAGCGGGAGAGCATGTATTCGACGGCGGCGTGTATGCGAGCATGCAGGGGCCGCGGCTGGAAACGGCTGCGGAGATCAACCGCCTGGAACGCGATGGCGCGCATCTCGTCGGCATGACGGGCATGCCGGAAGCCGCACTGGCGCGCGAGCTGGAACTGCCGTACGCCGCGATCAACGTGGTGGTGAACTACGCTGCGGGGCGGTCGTCGAGCGAGCACGGCATCCACTTCGACAGCATCGAACTCGTGATGCACGAAGCGATGGTCCGGGTGCGGCGCATCCTCGAGGAATTCTGCCGGATCGCCTGATCGCCGCTGAGGCGGCTCAGGCCGCCGGCAGCCCGGTCTGTGCCAGGTGGCGCTTGAGCTTGTTCAGGAGTTCCAGCAACTGCATCTTCTCGTCGTGCTCGAGGCCGGCGAAGAGGTCGATCACCCATGTTTCGTGCGAACTGGCCATCTTGCGGAACTGGCGCTTGCCCTCGCGGGTGAGATGCACGGTGTAGGCGCGGCGGTCGCGCGGATCGTCGCGGCGCTCGACCAGACCTTCCTCGACCAGCTTGTCGGTAAGGCCGGTGACGTTGCCGCCGGTCACCATCAGCCGGCGTGACAGCTCGCGCATTTTCAGGCCATCCGGATTGCGGTCGAGCTGCGCCATCAGGTCGAAACGCGGCAGCGTGGAGTCGAAACCGGTGCGCAGCTGGTTGCGCAGGCGCGACTCGACGATGTTGGTGCAGGTCAGCAGCCGCAGCCACACCCGCAGCGCTTCGTGATCGTCGTCGGTGGCACGGGTTTCATGGTCGATGATGTCCGGATCGGCACCGGCGGTCGTATCGATTTGTTCTAGGCTCATGGCAATACCTGCGGCTTCTGCATTCGGTCGGCGGGAGGTCTTCCCCCGTGTTCGCTGCATTCTACTCCGTGCAAGCGACTAAATCATTCACGTCTAAATGATAGCGGGAGCAGCGTTGCTGCCACAGGGCAGAACCTAGCCCGGCAGGCCTCGCAGCAAGGCCAGGCTGCGCTGGAACAGCGGGGACGAAGGGGTGACGAAGGCATCGCACAGGCTGAGGTGGTCGTCGTCCGGCATTGAGACGGTTCCGCGCCAGACCGGCGCCCAGGCCCACGCAAGCATCCCGAGCTGGCGATGGAACTCCGGACTTTCGCGTCCGCCGACCGCGCCGAGCACCGGTGCTGACGTCGCCGGCGACAGCCGGCACGGGCTGAGGCCGGCGACACGCGACGGCGTAAAGTCGAGATCGGCATGAAGCACCGGCACCGTTGCCAGTGGCGCCAGATCGGCGAGTGGGCTGAGGGCGATGCCGCCTGCCAGCAACTCGGCCGGCAGATCGTTCGCCGCTGCGGGCCAGTCGGTGGCCAGCGCCATCGCCGCCAAGTGGCCTCCCGCCGAATGACCGCCCACCACGATGCGACGACGGTCGATGCGGTAGCAGTCGGCACCGCGGTACAGCCAGGCGAGGCTGCGGCGTACCTGGGTAACGATGTCTTCCAGCGTCGTTCCAGGGGCGAGGCCGTAGTTCACCACCGCCACCGCAACACCCCGGTCGCCGTAGGGCGGCGCCACCCAGGAGAAATCGTCCTTGTGCAGCCGTCGCCAGAAGCCACCGTGCAGGAACACCAGCAGCGGATGCGGACCGTCGCCCGCGGGCAGGAAGAGATCCAGCGTTTCCGCCTCGGCCGGCCCGTAGCGCAGGTCCAACAGGCCGGGATGTGTGGCGCGGGCGAAACCGGCGCGCGCCGTCCATTCGGCCAGACTGCCGGCGAAATCCGGCACCCAGGCGCGCACGTCGTACTGATGGGCGAAATCGGTGCCGGCCGGCGCGGCAAGTGCGGCCTCAGACGCCAAGATAGCGCTCCCACAGTTCCGGTTCGGCGGCGAGCGCGGCATTGTCGCCACGCCAGGGGCTGCGTCCCTTCTCGATGAAGGCGTGGCGGTCGGCCACCCGCATCAGCTCGTTCAGATACTTGTCGATCACCAGGATGGCCTGGCCGGCCTGCTTGAGTCGGCCGAGCACGTTCCAGATCTCGCGCCGGATCAGCGGCGATATGCCCTCGGTCGCCTCGTCCAGGATGAGCAGGTGCGGATTGGTCATCAGCGCGCGGCCGATCGCCAGCATCTGCTGCTCGCCGCCGGACAGCTGGTTGCCCATGTTGTCGGCACGCTCGGCCAGGCGCGGGAAGAGTTCGTAGATCCGCTCCAGCGTCCAGCGCTCGGTCTTGCCGCTGCGGTTGGCGGCAAAGGCCAGCAGGTTTTCCTTCACCGTCAGGTTGGGGAAGATCTGGCGGCCTTCCGGCACCAGCGCCAGTCCCATCTGCGCGATGCGCTCGGTCGGGCGGCCGTCGATGCGTTCGCCGAGGAAGCGGATTTCGCCCGACCAGCGCGGCAGCAGACCGAACAGCGCGCGCAGGGTGGTGGTTTTCCCCATGCCGTTGCGGCCGAGCAGGGTGGCGGCTTCGCCCTCGCGGATCTCCAGGTTCATGCCGAACAGCACCTGGCTCTGGCCATAGCCGGTTTCCAGGTTCTCGATGGAGAGCAGGGCGCTCATTGCACTTCCTCCAATGCGTCGGTTTCGTCCTCGCCGAGATAGGCGGCGATCACTTGCGGGTTGTTGCGGATCTCGTCCGGCGTGCCGCTGGCGATGACGTGGCCCGCCACCAGCACCGACACCCGGTCGGCAAGGCGGAACACTGCGTCCATGTCGTGCTCGACCAGGATCAGCGTGTGCTCGCCGCGCAGGCTGTGGATCAGTTCTCCCATGCGTTTGGATTCCTCCGGGTCGGTGCCCGCCATCGGCTCGTCGAGCAACAGCAGGCGCGGCTTGCAGGCCAATGCCATGCCCAGCTCCAGCGCGCGCTGGCGACCATGCGACAGCGTGTCGACCACGCGCTCCATCACGTCGAGCAGGCCGACGCGGCGGGCGGCTTCTTCCGCGCCCGCGTCGAGGTCGGACTCGTCCGCCACCGTACCGAGGAAATCGAACGAATGTCCGGTGCGCGCCTGAACCGCGAGCGCGAGGTTCTCGCACACGGTCAGCCGCGGCAGCAAAGTGGTGATCTGGAAGGAGCGGACGATGCCCGCCGCCACCCGCCGGTGGATGGGCAGCCGGGTAATGTCGCGCCCCTCGAACAGGATGCGGCCGCTGTCGGAGGCGAGTTCGCCCGACAGCTGGGCGAGCAGCGTGGTTTTGCCTGCGCCGTTGGGGCCGATCAGGGCATGCACTTCGCCGGCGCGGATCTCGAGCTGGCAGCGGTCGGTGGCCACGAGCCCGCCGAAGCGCTTGACCAGATTGTCGACTTGCAGGATGGGTTGGCTCATCAGGCTTTCTCCTCGCAAGCGGGGATGGTTGCGACTCGCGTCCCCTGCGGCAGTCTGCGCAGACGCTCGCGCAGGCTCATCACGCCGTTGGGGGCCACGATCACGATGAACAGCAGCAGCGCGCCGAGCACCAGGTTCCAGTGTTCGGTGTAGCCGGAGATGGTTTCCTCCAGGATCAGGAAGATCGCGGCACCGACGAGACCGCCCCAGAAATAGCCGGAACCGCCGATGATGACCATCACCATCAGGATGCCGGACTGGTGCCAGGTCAGCGTATGCGGCGTCACGCCCATGCTGAGGTTGGCAAGCAGCGCTCCCGCCAGTCCGGCCAGCCCGCCGGACAGGGCGAAAGCCATCAGCTTGAGCCTGTACACCGGGTAGCCGATCGCCGCCATGCGCCGTTCGTTCTCCCGGATCGCCACCAGCGCGCGGCCGAAGCGCGAGGCCACCAGCCGGTAGAGCAGCAGGAAGGCCAGCCCGGCGGTGAAATAGACGAAGTAGTAGAAGGCGAGGTCGCCCTCCAGCGACAGGCCCGGCACCAGCGAACGTGCAGCCAGCGGCAGGCCGTCGTCGCCGCCGAATTCCGGCAGCGAGATCGCCAGGTAGTAGAACAGCTGGGCGAAGGCGAGCGTGATCATGATGAAGTACACGCCGCGCGTGCGCAGGCTGATGGCGCCGATCAGGAGCGCCGCCGCCGCGGCCACGCCCACCGCCAGCGGCAGTGCGATCCAGGCTGCCACCACCCCGTGCTTGGCGAGGATGGCCACCGCGTAGCCACCGGCACCGAGGAAGGCCGCATGGCCCAGGCTGATCATGCCGCCGTAGCCGAGCGCCAGGTTGAGCGCACTCGCCGCCAGCGCCAGGATGAGTACCCGGCTGCCCACGCCGATGTAGAAGTCCTCACCCAGGGTGTTCATCGCCAGGGGGTAGAGCGCCAGCAGCACCGCCATCCCGATCGCGATCCACGGGCCGGGCAAGCCGGCGATCAGCGGCGTTTCGGTGCCGCGGCTGGATCCGTTACTGGAAATCATGCTGGTCACCCCCGTGCCGGGAAGAGGCCTTGCGGCCGGAAGAAGAGAACGCCCACCATCAACAGGCTCACCATCATCGAGGCCAGCGTCGGTCCCAACGTGGCGGCGGTGCCGGAGGCGACCACCAGCTTGAGGCCGAAGGTCAGCACCAGCCGGCCGACCGTGTCTATCATCCCGACCAGCAGCGCACCGACCAGCGCACCGCGCATCGAACCGATGCCGCCGATGACGATCACCTCGAAGGCCGGGATCAGGATGGATTCGCCCATGCCCACCGACACCGCCAGCAGCGGCCCGAGCAGCGCGCCGGCCAGCGCGCACAGCGCGGCACCGAGCGCGAACACGAAGGTGAACATCGGCTTGATGCGCACGCCCATCACCGCCGCCATTTGCGGGTTCGACGCACCCGCCCGCATCCACATGCCGACGCGTGTGCGATTGACCAGCAGGTAGAGGCCGAGCGCCACCGTCAGCCCGACGCCGATGATGAGCAGCCGATAGGCCGGGTAGTAGAGCTCGTCCGCCACCAGTTCGACCGCGCCGGACAGGCTGGCCGGCATGCCTATCATCAACGGCTGGGCGCCGAAGATGATCTTGATGGTTTCGTTGGCGATCAGGATGAGCGCGAAGGTCGCCAGCACCTGCGAGAGATGGTTCATGCCCTGCAGCCGTCGGTAGAGCAGGCGTTCGAGGATGACGCCGATCGCCGCGGTAGCGAGGATGGCCAGCAGCAGTGCCGGGAAGAAGCTCTGCAGCGCCTGGAAGAAGGCCGCGGTCAGGAAGGCGCCGATCATGTAGAGCGAACCGTGGGCCAGGTTGATCAGATCCATGATGCCGAACACGAGCGTGAGCCCGGCGGCGAGGAGGAAGAGCATCAACCCGTACTGCAGGCCGTTGAGAGCCTGTTCGAGTATCAGATAGAGCATGGGAGTCCTGCCAGATTCAGGGGACGACAGCGGCCCGCCGGCCGTCGCGCGGACGGCCGGTCGTGCCATTCAGGTGCGCCGGGGCGCTGCTTACATCCGGCAGTCCTTGGCGTAGGCGTCGGCGTGGCCGTCCATCACCTTGCCGACGTAGCGGTTGCTCACCGAGCCGTCGGCCTGCTTGACCACCTCGCGCAGGTAGTAGGCCTGCACCGGGTAATGGTTGTTGCCGAAGCGGTAGTCGCCGCGGGTGCTCGGCGCCTTCACCGTTTCCAGCGCCTTGCGGAAGGCAGCCTTGTCGGCGACCTTGCCGCCGGCGGCCTTCACCGCGGCGTCGATCAGCAGTGCGGCGTCGTAACCCTGCGAGGCATAGAGCGTGGGCAGGCGGCCGAAGTCCTTCTGGAAGTCGGCGACGAAGCGCTGGTTGGCGGGGTTGTCCATCTCGCGATACCAATGGCTGGTGTTGAACACGCCTTCCATCGCCGGCCCGACTGCCTTGACCACGTCCTCGTCACCGGAGAACCCGGGCGCGAACAGCGGCGTCTTCTTCGTCATGCCGGACTGGGCGTATTGCTTGACGAAGTTGATGCCCATGCCGCCGGGCAGGAAGATGTAGAGCGCATCGGCGCCGGCCGCGCGCACCTGGGCGATCTCGGCGGCGTAGTCGAGCTGGCCGAGCTTGGTGTAGATCTCCTCGGCCACCTCGCCCTTGTAGAAGCGCTTGAAGCCGGCCAGCGCGTCCTTGCCCGCCGGGTAGTTGGGCGCGAGCAGCACCACCTTCCGGTAAGCCTTGTCCTGCACGTGCTTGCCCATCGCCTCGTGCAGGTTGTCGTTCTGCCAGGCGACGTTGAAGAAGTAGGGATTGCACTCGGCGCCGGCGTACTGGCTGGGGCCCGCATTGGCGCTGATGTAGAAGGTTTCCGAGCCGAAGAAGGCCGGGCCGACGGCCAGCATGATGTTCGAGAACACCACTCCGGTCGCCACGTCCACCTTGTCGCGCTTGATGAAGCGCTCGGTGATCTGCTTGGCGGTCTCCGGGTTCTGCGCGTCATCGGCGACGATCACCTCCGCCGGAACGCCGCCAAGCTTGCCGCCGAGGTGCTTCACCGCCAGGTTGAAACCGTCGCGGATGTCGATGCCGAGTCCGGCGCCCGGGCCGGACAGCGTAGTCATCATGCCGACCTTGATGCTGTCGGCGGCGTAGGCGCCGCTGGCAAGGCCGAAGGAGGCGCAGGCGAGGGCGAGGCAGGTCTTTCTGATCATTATGGTGGTCTCCAGAGGTGCTGCTTGAGGGCGGCGAACTTTCTCGGGACGGCAACCCACCCGGCGGGCCGTCTTGCGACGGCCACCGTGCGCGTTGCGTCGGATTCGCTCGGTTACAGGGTCTTGAGGCGGAAGCGCTGCAGCTTGCCGGTCTCGGTGCGGGGGAGGGTGTCGACGTAGGCGATGGCGCGCGGGTACTTGTAGGGCGCCACCGTCTGCTTGACGAAGTCCTGCAGCGTCTTGGTCATCGCCTCGTCACCGTTGTTGCCCGGCTTGAGCACGATGAAGGCCTTGATGATCTGGCCACGGTCGGGGTCGGGCACGCCGATCACACCGCATTCGGCCACTGCGGGGTGCGCCAGCAGTGCCCATTCCACTTCGGGGCTGGAGACGTTGTAGCCCGAGGTGACGATGATGTCGTCCACCCGCGCGTGGTAGTAGAAATAGCCGTCGGCGTCCATGTGGAAGGCGTCGCCCGGCAGGTTCCAGCCATTGCGCACATAGTTCTTCTGGCGCTCGTCGGCGAGGTAGCGGCAGCCGGTCGGGCCCTTGATCGCCAGCTTGCCGGTTTCGCCCGGTGGCAGCGGGTTCATGTCGTCGTCGACGATCATCCCGATATAGCCCGGCAGCAGCTTGCCCAGCGCGCCGGGGCGGTAGTCGTCCGGGCCCGAGGCGATGTAGATGTGGATCATCTCGGTGCCACCGATGCCGTCGTGGATCTGGATGCCACTCGCCTCGCGCCACTTGTCACGGGTGTCGGTCGGCAGCGCCTCGCCGGCGGAAACACACTTCCTGAGGCTGGAAATGTCGTACTTGCCGACCAGGCCGGCCATCTGCCGGTAGGCGGTGGGCGAGGTGAAGCAGACGGTGGCCTTGTGCTCCTGGATCGCCTGCATCAGCGGCTCGGGCGCGAGCTTCTCGAGCAGCACCGTGCTGGCGCGTGCCCACAGCGGGAAGCAGAGCAGGCCGCCGAGGCCGAAGGTGAAGGCCAGCGGCGGCGTGCCGATGAAGACATCCCCCGCGGTGGGCTTGAGGCAGTGGCGCGGGAAGACCTCGCACATCGCCATCACGTCGCGGTGGAAGTGGATGGTGCCCTTGGGCACGCCGGTGGTGCCCGAGGTGAAGCCGATCAGCGCCGGATCGTCGGCCGCGGTATCGACGGTATCGAAGCTGTCCGGCTTGCCGTCCATGCGTGCGGCGAGTTCACCGCCGTCACCAAACAGCATCACGTGCTGCAGCGTCGGGCTCTCGGCGCGAGCGTATTCCAGTTCTTCCGCCAGGCTGGCGTCGCACAAGGCGTGGCTGATTTCCGCCAGCCGGATGATCTCCTTCAGCTCCTTCGCGCGCAGCAGCGGCATGGTGCCGACCGCGACGCCGCCGGCCTTCCACACCGCCAGCCAGCAGGCCGCCAGCCACGGCGTGTTGGCGCCGCGCAGCAGCACGCGGTTGCCCGCTACCAGGCCGAGGTCTTCGACCAGCACATGGGCGAGCCGGCTGACCTGCTGCTGCAGCTGACGGTAGGTCCAGTGGATGTTCTTGCCGATGATCGCCGGACGGTCGCCATGGCCTTCGGCGATGGCGCGATCGAGCAGTTCGGTGGTGGCGTTGAGCTGATCGGGATACTTCAGCTCGGGCCGCTCGAAGATCAGTTCGGGCCACTGATCGGCGGGCGGCAGCTTATCGATGACGAAACGATCGATATGGGCACTGCGGCTCATGTTGTCTCCTCTGCCTGGGGGGCGCCCCTTGTTCACGGACGGGCCTTGGGGCCCGTTGCGACGCTGGCAGGACGACTGCCGCGACGCGTTATGAATCAAGTTTTTGCCAAACGGCGGATGAAGTCAACAACTCAATAATAAAAAAACGAATATTTTATAACTAAACTATATGAAAATGAATGGAATATTTACAAGCACTTGAAAACACAAATAAGGACGGGGCCGGCTGACGACCCCGCCACTCATCCATGTTTACCAGAGCGCGCCGCGCGCCGCACGCATCTTGCGCACCATGGCATCGAAGAACTTCACCGCGAAACCGCTATCGCGGATCAGCATCTGCGTCAGGTCGGCGCACTTCTGGCCGATCTCGGCCGGCAGCGGGTTGTCCTCGCCCGGGATCATGCCGGCGTGGCACTGGATCTCGGCCGCACGCTGCACCGTCCACAGCAGGAAGAAGGTCTTGGCGATGTCCATCTCGCCGACCGCGACGCCGTGGTTGCGCAGCACCAGGATGTGCTTGTCGCCCAGGCTGGCGAGCATGCGCACCTTCTCTTCGGCGAACAAGGTGATGCCCTCGAAGGTGTGGTAGCCGACGCGGCCGTAGAGCTGGGCGCCGTAGAAGTTGTCGTGAGAAAAACCGGCCTTCTTGTTCGCGACCGCCGACACCGCGTTGGTGTGGGTGTGGATCACGCAGTGGATGTCCTCGCGCGCGCCGTGGATCGCGCTGTGCAGCGCGAAGCCGGCGGGGTTGGCGTCGTAGGGCGAAGGCTCGACCTTGTTGCCCTGCAGGTCGACCTTGAGCAGGTTGGCCGGGGTCACTTCGGTGTAGTTGAGGCCGAAGGGGTTCACCAGGTAGTAGTTGTCGCCACCCGGCAGGCGCGCCGAGATGTGGTTGAAGATGGTCTCGGTCCAGCCGAAGTAATCGACCAGGTGGTAGCACTCGGCGAGCTGGGTCCGCAGGGCCCACTCTTCGTCGCTGCAATGGGCCGGCTTGACGACGGCCGGGCTGATGGCTGCGTTCATGTCGTTTTCCTTGTTTCGGAGGGAGGGAGGAGGAAAGTTCTCAGGCGTTGACGGCGACTGCCTGAGGGTCGTGCAGATGCTTGCCGCGAAAGCGGGCCAGCGCGATCACCTTGCGGGTGACCGGCATCGGAATGCCGAAACGGTCGGCCAGTTCGAGCACGGCATCGCCAATCGCGGCAAGTTCCAGCGGCCGGTTTTTCTCGTAGTCCTGCAGCATGGAGGTGCGCACCGGGCCCATCGCCGCACCGAGTTCAAGGAAGGTGAGCGGGTCGATCTCCACCCGCGCGCCGTAGCTCGCGGCCACCAGCAGCACCTCGCGCATGATGGCGACCACCGTTTCCTTCAGCTCAGGGCAGGTGTAGAGGTCTTCCAGCGTCGCGCCGCTGATGACCGACAACGGGTTGGTGCTGATGTTGGCGATGATCTTGGTCCACAGCTTGTCGCGGATGCGCTCCAGCGGCCGCGCCTCGATGCCGCCGCGCTCAACGATGGCGCACAACTCGCGCAACCGCTCGCTCATGCTGTTGTCCGGCTCGCCGAACATGATCAGGTGCGGGTTGCGGGCCACCACATGGCCGGGTTGGGGCGCCTCGGCGGTGATGAAGACGACGCAGCCCATCACGTTCTTGTAGGGCAGGGCGGCAGCAAGCTTGCCCTCAGGGTCGGTCGCGCGCACCGGCTGATCGGCAAAGCGGCCGCCCTCGCCGTGGAAATACCACCACGGCACGCCATTGACCGCCGGGATCACGATGGTGTGTTCGCCGATCAACGGCGCGAGCCGCGGCACCATCGCTGGCAGGTCGTGTGCCTTGGCGCAGACGAAGATGACGTCCTGCACACCGAAATCGGGCTGGTCGCTGGCGCGCACCGGGACCTGGTGGGTGCCTTCGAGATCGGTCAGGGTGATGCCGTCGCGGCGCAGCGTATCCAGCGTGGCGCCACGCGCCAGCACGCTCACGTCGAGGCCAGCCTTGGCCAGGCGGGCGGCGATCGTGCCACCGATGGCGCCGGCGCCGGCAATGCAGATTCTCGGGTTTCGAGCGGAATTCATGTTCGGCTCCACAAGCGGACGGTGGGGGTCTCCCTGGGGTCCGTGTTACGGTCGCACTGTTCTGTTTCGACAGCGTTCATCGGCATGGTTGCGGGCGAGCGGATAGCATCACCCCTGCTCATGGCCACGATGGCCAAAGCACATGGTCTTCCGACTGACCGGAACAACCCGGCCAGTCGCCATTGATGCCTCAAGTCGCCAGCATCTCCTGATGCTTGCCCCCCAGCCCCAGGTAAGCCTCGATCACCCGCGGATCGTCCTTCAGCTGCGCCGCCGGCCCTTCCATCGCGATCTGGCCGGTCTCCAGCACGTAGGCGTAGTCCGCCACCTGCAGCGCCGCGCGCGCGTTCTGTTCCACGAGCAGGATCGACACCCCGCGCCGTCTGAGCTCCGAGATGATCCGGAAGATCTCGCGCACGATCAGCGGCGCAAGCCCCAGGCTCGGTTCGTCCAGCATCAGGAGCTTCGGTTTGGCCATCAGCGCGCGGCCCACCGCCAGCATCTGGCGCTCGCCGCCGGAGAGCGTGCCGGCGAGCTGGCTGCGTCTTTCCTTCAAGCGCGGGAAGAGGTGATACACCTCCTCCATGGTCTGGCCGTGGTCGCGCTTGCCCATGCGGTAGCGCTGGAAGGCGCCCAGCGTCAGGTTGTCCTCCACCGTCATCTCGCCGAAGAGTTCGCGCTTTTCGGGGACGAGGTTCATGCCGCGCGCCACCATCCGCTCGACTTCCGGCACCGCTTCGATGCTGCCGTCGAACTGGACTTTGCCCTTGGAGTTGAGCACCCCCATGATCGCGGAGAGCATCGTCGTCTTGCCCGCGCCGTTGGGGCCGATCACGGTGACGATCTGGCCTTCGCCCACCGTCAGGTTGGCGTTGGTGAGCGCTTCCACCTTGCCGTAGGCCACGCACAGGTCCTGGATCTCCAGCACCTTGTTCTTGGTTTCGTTCGCCATGATTTACTCCACCCCGCCCAGGTAGGCTTCGAGCACCTTCGGATCCTTCTGCACGTCTTCCGGCAGGCCTTCGGAGATCTTCTCGCCGAACTCCATCACCACCACCCGATCGACCAGGCCCATGACGAAGTCCATGTCGTGTTCGACCAAGAGGATGGCCATGCCTTCGGCCTTGAGTTTCCTGAGCAGCTCGCCCAGCGCTTCCTTCTCCTTGAAGCGCAGACCCGCGGCGGGTTCGTCGAGCAGCAGCAGGCAGGGGTCGGAACAGAGCGCCCGGGCGATCTCGAGGATGCGCTGCTGGCCGAGCGCGAGGCTGCCGGCTTCGTCGAACATGTGTTCCGCGAGGCCCACGCGCTCGATCTGGCGGGCCGCTTCTGCCAGGAGGCGCGACTCTTCTTCGCGGTCCATGCGCCAGGCCGAGCTGATCACGCCCTTGTCGCCGCGCAGGTGGCCGCCGATGGCGACGTTCTCGAGCACGCTCATGGTCGGGAGCAACTTCACGTGCTGGAAGCTGCGGCTCATGCCCATGCGGGCGATCTCGCGCGAGTCGTGACCGGCCACCGGCTTGCCACGGAACAGCACCTCGCCCGAGGTCGGGGTGTCGACGCCCGAGATCTGGTTGAACATGGTGCTCTTGCCGGCGCCGTTGGGGCCGATCAGCGCGAGGATCTCGCCCGCGCGCACTTCGAGGCTCATGTTGTTGTTGGCGACCAGGCCGCCGAACTTGCGGGTGACGTTCTTGGCTTCGAGGATGAGCTCGCCCTTCTTGGGCAGTTCGCGGCGCGGCAGCTCCTTGGCGGCGGCGTCCAACGTCTTCCGCTTCGCCCCCGCAACCAAACTACGCGGGACGAGCTTGGTGAGGATGGGCCACAGGCCGTCGCGGGCGCGTTGCAGCACCACCACCATCATCAGGCCGAAGACGATGACTTCGAAGTTGCCCGACTGGCCGAAGAGTTTGGGCAGCAGATCCTGCAGCCACTGCTTGAGCACGGTGATGACGCCGGCGCCGACCAGCGCACCCCAGACGTGGCCGGCACCGCCGACCACCGCCATGAAGAGGTACTCGATGCCGATGTGCAGGCCGAACGGGGTCGGATTGACGAAGCGCTGCATGTGGGCGTAGAGCCAGCCCGAGGCGCAGGCGTGCAGCGCGGCGATCACGAAGATGATCATGCGCGAACGCGAAGTATCGACGCCCATCGCTTCGGCCATCACCATGCCGCCCTTCAAGGCGCGGATGGCACGGCCTTCGCGCGAATCGAGCAGGTTCTGGGTGGTGAAGACCGCGGCGAGCAGGAAGACCCAGATGAGGTAGAAGATCTCTTCACCCTGGTCGAGCACCCAGCCGAAGATCGAGATCGGCGGAATGCCGGTGAGGCCGGTGTGGCCGCCCAGGCTTTCCATGGTGCCGAACAGGAAGTACAGCGAAATCCCCCAGGCGATGGTGCCCAGCGGCAGGTAGTGGCCGGAGAGCTTGAGGGTGAGGGAACCGAGCACCACCGCGACCACCGCGGTGAAGACCAGGCCCACCCCCAGCGCCAGCCAGGGCGAACCGCCGGCCCAGGCGAGCCAGGCGGGCAGATCGGTGGCGGTGCACAAGAGCGCGGTGGTGTAGGCGCCCAGCCCCACGAAGGCGGCCTGGCCGAAGCTGGTGAGGCCGCCGACACCGGTCAAGAGCACCAGGCCGAGCGCCACCATGGCGTAGAGGCCGATGTAGTTCAGCAGCGTCACGTAGAACGGCGGCAGCACCAGCGGGGCCACGGCCAGCAGCGCGAGGAAGACGCCGAGCACGAGGCGGGGCGAAAGCATGGTGGAGGCTCCCGGAGTGGAGGCGGAGGGCTTGGCCGGCGACGGCTCGATCGGAAGGCGCGCGGTCATTCTTCTTCCTCCACATGGCGGACGGTCAGCGAGCGCCACAGCAGGAAGGGGATGATCAGGGTGAAGACGATCACTTCCTTGTAGGTGCTGGCCCAGAAGGCGGAGAAGGCTTCGAGCAGGCCCACCAGCACCGCGCCGAGCGCGGCCACCGGGTAGCTCACCAGCCCGCCGATGATGGAGCCGATGAAGCCCTTGAGGCTGATGATGAAGCCCGAGTCGTAGTAGATAGTGGTGATCGGTGCGATCAGCACACCCGATAGCGTCGCAATCAGGGTGGCGAGAAAGAAGCTCGCCTTGCCGGCGAACACCGGCGAGATGCCCATCAGCTGGGCGCCGACGCGGTTGATGGCGGTGGCGCGCAGCGCCTTGCCATACACGCTGCGCTCGAAGAACTGGTAGAGCACGACGATGAGCCCGACCGACACCGCGATGACCCACAGCGTCTGGCTGTTCAGCGTAATCGGCCCGAGTTCGAGACCCGCCTCGGAGAAGGGCGTGGTCTTGGCGCCGCTCGGACCGAACATCAGCAGCGCAAGACCGACCATCGCCACATGCACCGCGATCGACACGATCAGCAGGATCAGCACCGGCGCCGACGCGATCGGCTGAAAGAACAGGCGGTAGATCTGCGGCCCGAGCGGCACGACAAGGGCGAGCGTAAGCAACACCTGCACGCTCATCGGTAGTTCGGCCAGCGGCAGGCGGTAGAGCGCAAAACCGAGCACGAAGGGGTAGGCGAGACGGAATGTCTGCGCGCCGGAAAAGCGCACGCGGCCGCTGTTACGGAAGGCGGCAAGCACGTCGGCGACGGCCACCGCGACGGCGAAGCCGGCGAGCAGCCAGACCAGCGCGGGCGCCTTGCCCGCCTGGAAGGCGGCCATGGTAAGCGCGCCGAAGGCGACGAATTCACCCAGCGGTATGAACAGCACCCGGGTGACGGTGAAGACGAGGAGGATGGAGAGCGCCAGCAACGCGTAGATCGCGCCGTTGGTCACCCCGTCCTGCCCGAGGATCATGGCTATCTGCAAGTTCATGGAATCACTAGTCCTTCGATCGGGGACCTCGCCCGGCGCTGGCAGCGCGCAGGGGTCGGCAGGGCGACGCGTGTGGCGCCATGTTCTCCGGGCCGGACGGAATCGCGGGATGAGCGAAACCGCCAGGCAAGCCCGCGCCACGGGGGTCGTCCCGTGGACGCCGGCTGGTCCGGAGAAACCGGGTGGTTGCCGCCGCCATGCTGCTGGCCGGCGGGTCCACCTCTGGCCGCTGCGTCCTCCTCAGACGCGCGGCGGTATGGAAGCGAACGTCAGGCGGGGGATTACTTCAGCAGCGCCCAGTTGCCGTTCTTCACCGTGATCATCTCCCGGCCGCGCTCGTCGAAACCGCTGTGGTCTTCCGGCGTCATGGTGTACACACCCTGGGTGGCGACCAGCTCCTT
The DNA here is from genome assembly GCF_006496635.1 of Azoarcus sp. DD4. Taxonomy (NCBI): domain Bacteria; kingdom Pseudomonadati; phylum Pseudomonadota; class Betaproteobacteria; order Rhodocyclales; family Zoogloeaceae; genus Azoarcus; species Azoarcus sp. DD4. The sequence goes on along the minus strand of NZ_CP022958.1, from coordinate 2,818,892 downwards.
GGTCTGCTCCAGCGCGTCGCGCAGCGCGGCACGGAATTCCTTGGTACCCGGCTTGGCCTTCTTGGCCGCCGTCGGGATCGCCTGTTGCAGCAGCAGGCCGGCGTCATAGACGTTGGCGCCGAAGGTGGCCGGCTTGTTGCCGTGCAGCTTTTCGTAGGCGGCGATGTACTCGCTGGCGACCTTCTTCGACGGGTTGCTGTCCGGCATTTCCGGCAGCACCAGCATCAGGCTTGCGGCGAGGATGGTGCCTTCGACCTTCTTGCCGCCGAGCTTCAGGAAGTCGGGCAGCGCGGCGCCGTGGGTCTGGTACATCTGGCCCTTGTAGCCCATGTCGAAGAGGGTGGTCTGCGGCAGCACCGAGGGGCCGCCCGGGGCGGTCACCAGCACTGCATCCGGCTTGGCGCCGAGGATCTTGAGCGCCTGGCCGGTAACCGAGCTGTCGGAGCGCTGGAACTTCTCGCTGGCGACGATCTTGATACCCGCCTTTTCGGTGAGGCCGGCCATGACCTTGGCCCAGTTCTCGCCGTAGGGGTCGGCGGTGCCGATCAGGCCGATGGTCTTCACGCCGGCCTTGGTCATGTGGTCGACCAGCGCCTTGGCGATGATGTCGTCGTTCTGGGTGGTCTTGAACACCCACTTCTTCTGCTCGGTCATCGGCAGCACGACGGCGGCGGTCCCCACCGGCGCCAGCATCGGCACGCCCGCTTCGGCGACGAACTGGATGGTGCCCATGGCGTTGGGCGAACCGGAGGGCCCGATGATGGCGTCGACGTTCTGTTCGGAGATCAGCTTCTTGACCGCGGTGACCGAGGCGGTGGAGTCGGAGGCATCGTCGAGCGAGATGTACTCGACGGTCAGATCGCCTACCTTGGTCGGCAGCAGCGGCACGGTGTTCTTCTGCGGGATGCCGACCAGCGCGGTCGGGCCGGTGGCGGAGGCGATCACGCCGACCTTGACCTGGGCCAGCGCGGAGCCGGCGAAGGAGGCGAGTGCAGCGATGGCGAGGGCAGCGGGGATTTTCTTCAGCATCATGGTGTGCTCCGTTGGTATGGTCTTGCTGCGGGAAAAGAAAAAGGGGACTGCGCGTTGCTCGGGGTTCAGATCGTGATCGTGCCCACGCTCGCGCCGCCGCAGACGTAGAGCGTCTGCCCGGTGACGAAGCTGTTGGCGGGGTCGGCGAAGAACATCACCGCGCGGGTGACGTCGTCGGCGCGGCCGACGCGCTGGACCGGAATCGCCTTGGCCAGCGCCTTCTCGCGCTCGCTGCCGGGTTCGATCACCGCGTAATACATGTCGGTCTGGATCGGGCCGGGCGCCACCACGTTCACCGTGATGCCCTTGGGCGCCAGCTCCAGCGCCCAGGTGCGCGCCATGCCTATCATGCCGGCCTTGGTGGCGGAGTAGGCGGTACGGGTCTGCAGGCCGAGCGCGCCGCGCGAGGACATCAGCACCACGCGGCCGAAGTTGCGCTCGGTCATGCCGGGCAGGAAGGCCTGCATCAGGCTGATCGCCGCGCCGAGGTGGATCTGGGTGAGACCCTGCAGCTCTTCGAGCTTGACCTCGCCCAGCAGCTTCGGCCAGATCACGCCGGCATTGTGGATGAAATGGCTCACCGGGAATTCGCGCGCGATCTCCTGCGCGGCCTCTTCGGTGGCGGTGGCGTCGAGCAGATCCGCCTGCACGGTCTTGAGGCGGGGGTGGGTCCAATCCGGTGCGCGCCGCGCAATCGACACCACGTCGTAGCCGTCGTCCAGCATGCGCTTGCAGATGTCGGCGCCGATGCCCGCGGAACCGCCGGTGACCACTGCGACCATTTGTTCGCTCATCGTGATCTCCTCAAACCGCGGGGGTCAGCGCCAGCACCCGCAGCGGGCTGCCGGAACCGTTACGGATCTTGAGGGGGGCGGCGAAGATCAGCGCTCCCTGCGGCGGCAGCTGGTCCAGATTGGTGAGGCATTGCAGGCCGTAGCGGTTGTTGCCGTGCATGTAGTAGTGGCAGGGGTAGGGCGGATTGAGGTGGTGCGCCTGGCCGGCGTCGGTGCCGACCGATTCGGTACCGAACCCATGCACATTCCGTTCCTGAACCAGCCAGGGCACCACTTCGGCATCCGGGCCGGGCGAGTGGGCGCCGTCTTCGGCCATGTTGAGGTATTCCTTCGGCGTGGTGCGCTTGGACCAGTCGGTGCGCAGCAGCACCCAGGCGCGCTCGGGAATGCGGCCGTGCTTCTCTTCCCAGGCCTTCACGAAATCGATGGTGAGCAGGAAGTCGGGGTTCTCGGCGCACTCCTTCGACACGTCGATCACGCAGGCGGCGGCGATGAAGTTTTCCGCCGGGATGGAGTCGACCGCGTTGTCCGGCAGGTCCTTGCCGCTGATCCAGTGGATGGGCGCGTCGAAGTGGGTGCCGGTGTGCTCCGACATCGAGAAGTTGTTCCAGTACCAGGCGGGGCCACGCTCGTCGTAGCGCGAGATTTCCTCGACGCGGAAGGGCCAGGGCTGACCGAACTCCGGCGGCAGCTGGATGATGGGGAATTCGGGGGTGAGGGTCTGGGTGAGGTCGACCATTTTCAGCCGGCCCGACAGCAGCTCGGCGAGGAATTGGGTGAGGATGGGGGTGGTCATCTGTCGTTCTCCGTTCTGCGTTTCCGTTCCTCCCCCTTCAAGGGGGGCGGAGCAGGGGTTTCAGCGAGCCCGCTCGCTGCCTGCGTAGCGGCGAGGCGTAGCCGAGACTCCCGGTTAGGAGGGGGATGGGGTTGTTCTGCGCGCCTATTACCCCATCCCCACCCCAACCCTCCCCTTGAAGGGGAGGGAGTTCACTCGCGCTTTACTGGTTGCCAAGCTCGCGCTCGACCGCCTTGTGGTTCTCGCGCAGGCGGCCGCGGATTTCCTCCGCGATATCGCCGACATAAGCATCCTCGATGCCGTCCTGCAGCCCCTTGACGATGGCCTTGGCCACCGCCGACGGCGCGACCTTGGGCGGCGGGGTGAGCTGTTCCCACTCTTCTTCGATCGGGCCGGGGAAGACGTTCAGCACCCGCACGCCGGCGCCGCGCAGTTCGGCGCGCAGGGTCTGCGAGGCTGACAGCGCGGCGGCCATCGAGGCCGACCAGGCGCCGCGCGAGGGCAGGGCAGCCAGCGCGTGGATGGAGAGCACATTCACCCATGCCACCGCGTTGTTGGTACCGTCCGCCGCACGGAAGCACATGCCCGGAGCGAAGGCCTGGGCGAGGCGCATCAGGCCGAGCACGTTGACCTCCATTGCATCGCGGGCGAGGTTGATGTCCTTGCGGCCGAGGATGCCGCCGTCGCGCAGGTAGGCGGCGGTATTCACCAGGATCTCGACCTTGCCGCCGATCGATGCGGCGAGGCGATCCACCGAATCGGTGTCGGTGACATCCAGCTCGACCACCTGGATGCGGGCATCCGACGCGACCAGCTTGTCGAAGGCCGGCACCGTCTTCCAGGTCGAGGAGTCGCCGAGGAAGACCGCGCTGGCGCCGGCGTCCAGCATCGCCTTGGCGACCGCCATGCCGACCGCCGACTTGCCGTCGGTGACCAGCACGCGGCGGAACTTGGGATCGCAGGTCGATTCGCGCATCTGCGGGGCATCGTTCATGTTGGGGCTGTCCTTTTCCGGCAGGGCGTGGAGCACCGCCTGGCCGCTGCGGTCGAGCTTGAGGGTGAGGCGGACGCGGCTGCCGTCGTTGCCGGGCTCGGCGCAGTCCTCATGCACGTGGGCGACCACCGAGGGGCCGGCGTCCATCTTCACGGTGCCGACGCGCCAGGGCAGGCGTTCGCGGAAGTAGAGGTCGTTGCTGTGGCGCAGCGTGGTGCTGGCGATCAGCGTGCCGCGGTTGTTCACCGGCTTCCAGGCGAGGTGTTCCGACAGGCAGTGGCCGCAGACTTCGCGCGGCGGGTACTGCACGGTTTCGCATTCGGCGCAAACCTGCATCTCGAACACGCCTTCGGCCGCGGCGCGGGTGAGGCCGAGCGCGGTACGGCTGCGCGGCACCGGCGGCAGGGTGGCGAGCCGGGTCCGCTGGACCGGGTTCTTCTTTTTCGGTTTGGCGAGCGGTTCGGTCATGTCACTCTCCCCGTTCGAGGACCGCTGCGCCGGAACACAGGCCGCGGTCGTAGTTGATCATGCCGAAGCCGGACACCATGCCGATTTTCGCGTCCTGCACCTGGGTGCGGCCGGCGCTGCCGGTGAGCTGGCGCAGCGCCTGCACGAAGCCGAGGTAGCCACCGGCGGCGCCCGCCTGCCCGACCGAGAGCTGGCCGCCCGAGGTGTTGAAGGGGAAGCTGCCTTCGATGGTGAAGCTGTGCTCGCGCACGAAGGCGGGTGCTTCGCCCTTGGCACAGAAGCCGAGGTCCTCGAACTGCATCATGTTGATGACCGGGTAGTCGTCGTAGGTTTCGAGGAAATCGACGTCCTTGGGCGCGATGCCGGCGTGCTCGTAGAGCGCGTCCTGGTCCATCGCCCAGCCGCCGCGGAACTGGATCGGGTCTTCCGGGAAGGCGTTGTGGCGTTCGATGGTGGAGCGGATGCGCACGAAGGGCAGCTTGCGTGCGCGGGCACGGTCCTCGGTCATCACCAGATAGCCTTCGGCGCCGGCGCAGGGCATGACGCAGTCGAACAGGTGGATGGGGTCGGTGATCGCGCGCGCATCCATGTACTGTGCCAGCGTCAGCGGCTTCTTCATCAGCGCGTGCGGGTTCTTCAGCGCGTTGTCGCGCTGGGCGACGCAGAGCTTGCCGAAGTCCTCGCGGGTCGCGCCGTAGTGCTGCATGTAGTAGTCGGTCAGCAGTGCGAAGCTGGCGTTGGGGCCGCCGGCGCCGTAGGGGTAGACCGCGTCCTGCGCGAAGCGCGAGAACTGGCTGACGGTGTTGCGGAAGGAATCCACCGCGTTGGTGTCGCCGGCAATGCAGGCGATGATCTCGGCGTCACCCGCCTGCACCGCACGCGCCGCACGGCGCAGCGCGACCACGCCGGACGCGCCGCCCATCGGAATGTGGTCGAGCCAGCGCGGGCTCATGCCCAGATGCTGCATCAGGCCGACCGCGGTGTCCGGCCCGAGCGTGAAGCTGGAGACGCAGACGCCGTCGATGTCGGCCTTGGCCAGCCCGCTGCCGCGCACCAGTTCGCCGAGCGCGCGGCCCAGCCACCAGTGCGCGCTATGCGTCGAGTAGCGCGCATAGGGGATGGTGACCGGCAGCACGGCGACCACGCCGTCGTAGCCTTGCCGCTTGCGGCTGCTCACTTGTGGTCTCCCTGGCGCTTCTTCATCGCGCAGGTATTCACACAGTTGGGGCTGTCTACCAGCGTGGGCGCCAGGGCCTTCAGCTCGCCGCGCTGGATCTTGTTGGTGGTGGTGAGCGGCAGCCCATCGACGAAGGCGACATAGCCCGGCGCCTTGTAGTAGGCGAGCTGCGACAGCGTCCAGGTCACCAGATCGGCGGCAGCGGTTTCCATCTCCGCGCGATCGGCGGGCCGCTCCTGCGCCACGACCAGCGCCATCACCTCGTCACCGCGCACCGGGTCGGGCACCGCGGCCACCGCTACCGACTTCACCAGCGGATGTTGCTGCAGCACCGCTTCCACTTCCACCGCGGCGATGTTCTCGCCGCTGCGGCGGATGACGTTCTTCTTGCGATCGACGAAGTGCAGGTAGCCGTCGGCGTCGCGGCGCACGATGTCGCCGGTGTGGAACCAGCCGCCGGCCCAGGCTTCGTCGGTGGCGGCCGGGTCCTTCAGGTAGCCGGCGAGGAAGCCGTAGCGCGGGTCGTCGCCGGCATGGCGCACCAGCAGTTCGCCCTGTTCCTCGGCGCCGGCCTCGCCGCCGTCGTCCTTGACGATGCGCACCAGCACGTCGGCCTCTTCGCTGCCGAAGCAGGAGGTGCCGATGTGGCGCGGTTCCTTGTTGGCGATGATGACGGCGCCTGCGCCGGTCTCGGTCATCGCCCAGGCTTCCAGCAGCGGGAAGCCGAAGCGTTCTTCGAAGATGCCGTGCAGGGTGCGGTCCACCCCGGCGCCGAAGCCGAAGCGGACGCTGTGCTCGCGGTCGGCAACGGTGGCTTCGGCCTTCATCAGCATCGCCGGCATCACGCCCAGGTAGTGCACCACGGTGGCGCGCGATTCGCGCACGCTCGCCCACCAGCTGCGCGGGTGGAAGCGGTCGAGCGGGATCAGGCAGCCGCCCGTCATCACCATCGCCATCGCCGAGTAGGCCATGGCGTTCATGTGCACCAGTGGCAGCGGGGTGATCATGCGTTCCTTGCCCGGCTGCAGCGCGGCCAGGCCGCCGATTTCCGCATACCACTTGCCGGCATGCAGGAAGTAGCGGTTGGGCAGGATGCAGCCCTTGGGCCGGCCGGTGGTGCCCGAGGTGTAGAGCAGCGCGCACTCGCTGAGCTCGTGTGGCGCGGTGTCGGCGAAGGGTGCGGGGAAGGCGGCTGCCGGCGGCACATCGCGTTCCGCCATCACCTTGAACGGGCGGCCGGCCTTGTCGGCGGCGGCGAGCAAGTCGTCGTGGCGATGTGGCAGGGCGATGGCGAGCGCGATTTCGGAATGGCCGATGAGGTATTCGAGTTCTGCCGCGCGCATGTCGGGGTTGATCGGCACCACCGAGACGCCGAGCGCGTTGAGGGCGAACCAGTGCAGGAAGAAGCTGGGGCGGTTCTCCAGCAGGATGCCGACGCGGTGGCCATGGCCGTAGCCGGCGGCGGCATAGGCGGCACGCAGGAATTCGATGCGTTCGGCAGCCTCGGCGTAGCGCAGTTCGCCCGCGGCGATGCCGTAGATCTCGGCCGTTTCGGGCAGGATGCAGAGGAAGGGCTGTTTCGCCCAGCGCACTGCGGCGAGCGAAAAGGCCTGGTATACGGTGTTTGCCAAGTCGTTCTCCGGCTTACATGAAGAGCTGGATGTTGCCGAAGGCGGCATCGCAGTTCACGAGATCGACACGCTTGAGGCGGATCTTGAGGGCGCCGTCGACTTCGACCAGGTGGTGGGTGGCCCAGCCGGCGTAGAGCGTTTGCTTGTCGAGGCGCGTTTCGGTGTAGTGGAAGGCGGTGCGGACGACGTGCTCGCCCTTGGCTGCGTCGCTGGATTCCACGGTGGGGGCCTGCAGCAGGTGGTGGCAGCGGCTCTTGGGCTGTTGCGAGAAGGTGCGCTGGCCGTGGAGGCGTTCGATGCGGACGCGCAGCAGCAGCTTGTCTTCATACAGCAGCGAGGTGTGGAGCTTGGGGTCCTGCTGGTCGTGGGCGAGAGGCATCCAGTAGTAGGCGTCTTCGGTGAAGAGCTGGAGCCAGTCGTCGAAGCGCTGCTCGTCGAGCATGCGGGCCTCGGCGTAGACGAAGTCGGTGAGGGTCTTTTCGGTGATGGCGGTCATGGCGTTGTCCTTGTGCGGGTGTCGGCAGGCGTCGCTCAGTCGATGTTGATCGAGGGCAGTGCGGGCGTTCGGTATGGGCGCGGCATTTGTTCCGCTGGGCTGCGGAACTCGCCCTTCGGGCTCAGACAGTCCTCGCCCGGCTCCAAAAACGCCGCACCCATCCCTTGGGCCGTGCCTATTCCTTACATGCTTTCCGTCATGTACTTCAGCCACGCGCGGAACTGGGCGCGCATCTGCATTTCGTTGGTGCCGTTGGTCACCACGTTCTTCTGGTCCTTCTCGGTCGGGTCGTAAAGGCGGCCGATGTTGATCCAGTCGCGGCCGCGCGAGTGCAGGCCTTCCTGTGCGCGCTCATACATTTCGAGGTCGTCGTGGCCGACCACCGAGGTGGGGGCGTTGATCAGGCGGTTGTACATGGTGGTGCGCTCGAGCAGCATGTCCGGCGCGCCGACCAGGCGGAAGGTCCAGGATTCGACCAGGGTCTTGTCGGCGGCAATAGGCTTGAACAGGCGCAGGGTCTGGATCGGGCCCTTCACCATGATGTTGGGCCAGTACACCGTGTTGTGACGGGTGTCGCCGAGGATCTGGTGGGCGCGGTCCTCGCCGTAGGCGGCCACCATCTGGTCCCAGTAGCCGGGGATGGCGGAGTAGGCGGCGTGGATGGAGTTGGACACGCCGGTGTGGCCGTGGCCGTTTTCCCAGACGCGGATGCCCATGCCTTCGAAAAACTCGTAGGGCGACATGAAGGGCGCGAAGAGTTCCACCGCCATCGGCTTGGGCGTACCTTCCGGCGCCTCGTTCCAGACGCGCACCGCGGTGCCGGCGGAGGATTCGTGGGCGACCATCGGATGGCAGGTGTCGGTCTGGTTGTCGACCAGCATCTTCCAGTTGCAGTTGTGCATGTAGCGCAGCACGCCGCCGGCGACTTCCAGCTTGCCCTCGGGTGAGCGGTCGACCATGTTGTCCAGCGTGGAAAGCGACTGACCGAAGTACTCCTCGAAGCTCGGGCCGCCCGGATTCAGCCGGCAGAAGACGAAGTCGCGATAGACCTTGACGTTCTTCACCGGGGCCATCCCATGGCTGGCCTCGCAATTCTCGAAGCCGGTGTTCTCGTAGCCTTTCTTCAGCGGGATGGCGAGCAGGCTGCCGTCGGTCTTGAAAGTCCAGGCGTGGTAGGGGCAGCGGAAGAACTTGCCGGTATTGCCACAGACTTCGCCGGCGACCTTCACGCCTTTGTGCGGACAGCGGTTGTAGAGCACGCGGATGCTGTCGTCGGTGTGGCGCACCATGACCACGTCCTCCGTGCCGACGGTGGTGGTGTAGTAGTCGCCCTTGTTCGGCACCTGGCTGGCGTGACCCACGTACACCCAGGTGTTGGCGAAAAGGTGCTCCATCTCCAGTTCGAACAGCTCCTGGTCGATGTAGGTGTCCTTGTGCACCTCGGTGTCGCGCACCAGCGCGCGGATGGCGCCCGGATTGCCGCGATACTTGTTGGTCGTGCTCATCGTTGTCCCCCTTGGGTCAGAGATCGAGCACCAGGCGCGGGGTCTTGGCGCGCGAGATGCAGATCTGGATCAGTTTGCCGCCCGCCTTTTCGGCGTCGGACAGGAAGTAGTCGCGGTGGTCGGGCACGCCTTCCAGCACCGTGGCGGTGCACACGCCGCATTCGCCGCGCTTGCAGTCGTACATCGGATCGCAGCCTTCGGCCTCCATCACTTCGAGGATGGTCTTGTCGGCCGGGATCAGCAGAAGCTTGCCGGATTGGGCGAGCTCGACCTCGAAGGCCTGGTCGCCGGCCACCGGTGCGGCGGCGGCGAAGAGTTCGAAATGGACGCGCTCGGACGGCCAGCCACGCGTCTTGGCGCCTTCGATCAGCGCGTCGATCATGCCCTTGGGGCCGCACACGTAGAGGTGCTGGGCGGTGTCGAGGCCGTCGAGCAGGGCGCCGATGTCGAGCCGGCTGGCGGGATCGTCGTCGGCATGCACGTAGAGCGCGCTGCCGGCCAGCACCGAAAGTTCATCGACGAAGGCGAGCTGGTCGCGGCTACGGCCGCTGTAGTGAAGCTCATAGGCACGGCCGGATGCCTGCAGCGAGGCGGCCATCGAGGCGATCGGCGTGATGCCGATGCCGCCGGCGATCAATACGATGGGGCGCTCGCCGGCTTCGGCCGGGTGTAGCGGAAAGTCGTTCTTGGGGCCGCTCACCTTGACGCTGTCGCCGACGGCGAGCCCGTGCATGTAGCGCGAGCCGCCGCGGCTGGCGTCTTCGAGGCGGATGCCGAGGCGATAGCTCGCCGGGGCATCGAAACTGCCCGCTTCAGGGGTGAAGGAAACGAGCGAGTAGCAACGCGCATCGGCCAGGCCGGGAATGCTCACCTGCAGGTGGGCGCCGGGCGTGAAGGCAGGGAGGGAGCTTCCCGCCGGCGCCCGCAGGTGAAGGGTGCGGATCAGCGGGGTCTCCGCCTGGATCGCGCTGATCGTGAGTTCCAGTTCAGGCATTTGCGTGTCGTCCTCTCTCGTCCCGTTCGTTCCGTCTTCGCGGATCAGGCGGCCTGGCGGGCTAACTGCGCCCCGCCGGCCGGGTTGCTCTTGAGCAGCATGCCGAGCTGGGCATCCAGCTGGCGGCCCTGTTCGTCCGCCATCGCCGCTTCCAGCAGCTGGTGCAGGGTGGCGGCGGCCTGCGGGCGGCCAGCCAGTTCGTCGGCTGCCTTCATCAGCGCGGCGAAGCGCTTGTCGCCGCGGTCGTGGGTGCCGCTGTAACCCTTGACGATGCGGCGACAGTGCAGCGTTTCCACCGCGAGGTCGTAGTCGCCCTTGCCGACGAGGCGCACCACGCGCTCCAGCCAGTCGCGCTGCTGCGCGGTCTCGATCTGGTGGCGCAGCAGGCTGCGGCGGAAGCGGCGCATGCCGGCCAGCGCGTAGAGCGCCAGGAACCAGGTCAGCGTGCCGGTCTGGACACGGCGGCCGTGTTCCATCTTGCGCTTGACGAAGCCGCCGATGCCCTTGGAATTCTCAAGCCAGCGGCCGAGGCCGGCGGGCAGGGTGCCGCAGATCTCTTCCAGGCGCGGATGCATGAACTCGGTGGTGTAGACCAGCTGGTCCGCCTTGGCGCCCACTTCCTTCTTGACCCGCTCGAAACGGCTGCCGCGGGTCTTGAGGTCGGCGACGCGGATCACGTCGTCGTAGCTCATCGCCACCGCGATGCGATGGGCCGCGGCCTGGGTCAGCGCCCAGCCCTTGGCTTCGCCACCGTTGCGCTCGTCGAGCGCACGCAGCTCGCCGCACTTCTTCAGGTATTCGGCGGCGTAGGCGAGATCCTGGTAGTCGATCAGGCGGCGCAGGCCCGCCACCAGCATGCCGTGGGCGACGGCGGGGAACTCCGCCTTCACCTTGTCGAGCAGCTTCTGCACTTCCGGGTTGGCGACACGGTCGGGCACGGTCGGGGCGGGGCGGCTGGTGTCGATTTCTGCCGGCACTTCTGGCGCCTTGGCGGCAGCCTCGAAACCAAGCGCGAAAGCACGCAGGCTGGGCTCCACGCCCTTGCCGCTGGAGCGGATGGTTTCCTCGAAGGCTTCGCGGCCGAAGGGCAGCGCGCCGGAACCGGCGATGGCGCCGAAGAGGCTGGCCGAGATCACGCTGCCGGCCTTTTCGGCGAGCGACTGCAGATCGAAGGCGAGCACGCGCTTGGCGGCCTCGCGGCCGGCGTCGAGCACCTTGTTCGGGTCGCCGATGCCGTTGCCGAGCGCGGCCTTCTCGGTGACCGAGTAGCTGCGGTGGGTGGAGGTGATCAGCGTGGTGCGATCCGGCGCCACCAGCCCGCGCTGCATGGCGCGGCCGGCTTCCATCAGCTCGGCGGCCACCACCAGGTCGACGTCGCCCGGGGTGGGCATCATCGCCAGCGTGGGCGGCTTGCCGGCGGCGTGTGCTGCGGCTTCCGGCAGCAGTTCGAGGTAGTAGATGGTGGCGCCAGTGCGCTGGGCGACGCCCGGCACCGAGGTGGTCTGCGCCCACCAGCCGGCGTGTTCCGCCATTTCGACGATCCAGTCGGCGAGCACGCCGCCGCCCTGGCCGCCCATGGCGAGGATGGCGATCTTGATCGGGGTGCCCGGGTGAAGAACGATATTGCTCATGTCTGTTTCTCTCCTCACAGGGCGTACTGGGCCAGACGGGCGGCGCGACGGCGCTGCAGCCAGCCGATCACCGCGCTGCGGATCTTCGCGATGAAGCGGTCGCCGCCGGTGGGGTTGTGGATGATGTCGGCGCGGTAGAAGGACGGGCACAGCACCGCCGCTTCGGCCACTTCGCCGCAGTTGCCGCAGCCGACGCAGCCGCTGTCGACATGGGCCACCGGATCTTCCTTGAGCGGATCGCCGCTGTCCTTGACCGACAGCGAGGGGCAGCCGGACAGGCGGATGCAGGCATGGTCGCCGGTGCACACGTCCGGATCGACGCCGAAGCGCTCCTTCACCGCGCGCTCGCCGGCCTTGACCTTCTTGGTGAAGATCGGCTTTTCGCGGCGCTGGCGGTTAAGCATGCATTCCGACTGGGCGATGATGACCTTGGGGCCGTCGGTGGTGGTGGTCAGCGCCTCTTCCAGGGTGTCGCGCATGCGGGCGACGTCGTAGGTGCGGTCGATGGTGCGCACCCATTTGACGCCGGCGCCCTTGATGGCGGCTTCGATCGGGTTCTTGGTGGAACGGTCCGGGTTGTCCGCACGCGAGGACGGAATGTCCTGGCCGCCGGTCGCCGACGAGTAATAGTTGTCGACGATGACGATGACGCCGTCGTTCTTGTTGAACACCGCGTTGGCGATGCCGGAGGTCAGGCCGTTGTGCCAGAAGCCGCCGTCGCCCATCACCGAGATCGAGCGCTTGCCGGTCTTGACGTTGAAGGCCGAGCTGGACGCCGCGCCCAGGCCGTAGCCCATGGTGGTGGCGCCGAGGTTGAAGGGCGGCAGGATGGAGAACAGGTGGCAGCCGATGTCGCACGACACATGGTGTTCACCGAGGTCCGCCTCGGCGAGCTTCATCGCCGCGAAGATCGGCCGCTCCGGACAGCCGACGCAAAAGCCGGCGGGGCGGGGCGGCACCACGTCGGCGAGCGCCTTGACCTTGGGATGGAAGGTGATCGGCACCGCGGCCGGCTTGGCCTTGGCGACCGGCACCACCTGCGCCGCAGCGGCTTCGGCCACTTCGTCGGCGGCGACCGCTTCGTGCGTAGCCAGCGCGTCCGGCTGTTGCGCCTTGAGGAAGGCTTCGATGCCGGTCTTCATCGCCGCGGTGGTGTATTCACCGGCCATCGGCAGCACGTCCTTGCCGGACAGGTGGGTGGCGACGCCCGCCTTGCGCAGGATGGCGTGCAGGTTCTGCTCGATGTAGTCGGGCTGGCCTTCTTCCAGCATCAGCACCGCGCGCTTGCCTTCGCAGAACTGGACGACTTCCTCGTCGATCACCGGGTAGGTGACGTTCATCACGTACATCGGGATGCGGCTGTTGCCGTAGCTGTCGGCTAGGCCGAGCAGCTGCAGCGCGCGGATCACGCCGTTGTAGAGGCCGCCTTGCAGGATCAGGCCGATGTCCTTGAAGTCGCCGTCGAAGAACTCGTTGAGCTTCCTTTCGCGGATGAACTTCACCGCGGCCGGCCAGCGCTGCTGGATCTTCTCGTGCTCGTGCTGGAAGGAGGCCGGCGGCAGCACGATGCGGGTGGTGTCGCGCACCGGGTTTTCCAGCGCCTGCTTCAGCGTGTAGCGCGGGCGCTTGTTTTCCTTGGTGATGAAGCGGCCATGGACGTGACAGGAGCGGATGCGCACCTGCAGCATCACCGGCGTGTTGGACGCTTCCGACAGCTCGAAGCCGTCTTCCACCGACTGCACGATGGATTCCAGGTTGGGGCGCGGGTCGAGCAGCCACATCTGCGACTTCATCGCGAAGGCGTGCGAGCGCTCCTGCATGATGGAGGAGCCTTCGCCGTAGTCCTCGCCGATGATGATCAGCGCACCGCCGGTAACGCCGCCGGAGGCGAGGTTGGCGAGCGCGTCGGAGGCAACGTTGGTGCCGACGGTGGATTTCCAGGTCACCGCGCCGCGGATCGGGTACATCACCGAGGCGGCCAGCATGGCGGCGGCGGTGGCTTCCGAAGCGCTGGTTTCGAAGTGGACGTCGAGTTCCTGCAGGATCTCGTTGGCGTCGGCCAGCACGTCCATCAGGTGGGAGATCGGCGAGCCCTGGTAGCCGCCCACATAGCCCACGCCCGACTGCAGCAGCGCCTTGGTGATGGCCAGGATGCCTTCGCCGCGGAACTCCTCGCCCGCGGGGATGCGCAGTTGCTGCACTTCCTTCTTGAAGGAACGCTCAGCCATGAATCATCTCCTTTCCTGCGGCGCGAACGCCGTCCTTGCTGCAGGCCTGTTGGGGAGGCCGGTTGCACACCGCACTGCGCGGGGTGCCCGTTTGGGCCAGATCGTTGTCGGCCATGTTCTTCTCCTTCGACTCGCTCCCGATACCCCGGTGCCGATTGGTGCACCGCAATGGAATCAGGGCTGAAATCTACGCTCTGGTAACTACTTTAGAAATGAACATTTCCGCTGTCAATGGAAAAGATGAAATTTCATGGAATGCCAAAAATACCATGAAAAATCATCGCACTAGCAGTTCCATTCTGGTGCGCAAATGCACCATTCAGGTGCCTTGAAAAAGTCTTGTATCGACAGGGAAACGGGGTATTTCCATGCTGCGTCCGCACATACTTCGCGGGCCATTGCACCAAATTAATGCATTAGCATAGCTAATCCTCCAATAAAAAAATGCCCGGCAACCAGGGTTGCCGGGCAAGAGAAGGGACGGGCAGGAGAGGGTGAAACGGGTGCCCGTCCGGGGCGGGAAACCACGGAGTCGCAGACCGGAAGCGGTCCGCGGGAAAATCAGGATTCGATCAGCGCCAGCACACGCAGCGGACTGCCCGAGCCATTGCGGATCTTCAGCGGTGCAGCCAGGATCACCGCGCCCTGCGGCGGCAGCTGGTCCAGGTTGGTTAGGCACTGCAGACCGTAGCGGTTGTTGCCGTGCATGTAGTAGTGGCAGGGGAAGGGCGTTTCCCACTTGAAGGACTGGCCGGCATCGGTGCCGATCGCCTCCACGCCAAAGCCGCACACGTCGCGAGCCTCGATCAGCCACTGCACCACGCCGGCGTCCGGGCCGGGCGTATGCATGCCGTCTTCCTTGGCGTTGAGGTAGGCCTCCGGCGTCGGCTGCTTCGACCAGTCGGTGCGCATCAGCACCCACGCGCGTGCCGGAATACGGCCGTGCTTCTCTTCCCAGGCCTGGACGAACTCGACCGTCAGCAGAAAGTCGGGATCGGCGGCCACCTCGGCGCTGCAGTCGATCACGCAGGCCGGCGCGATGAAGTTCTGTACAGGGATGGTGTCGACGGCGTTGTTGGGCAGGTCCTTGCCCGTAACCCAGTGCACCGGCGCATCGAAGTGGGTGCCGGTGTGCTCGTTGCAGGCGAAGTTGTTCCAGTACCAGGCCGGACCGCGTTCGTCGTAGCGCGACACCTCCTCAATGGTGAAGGGGGCGCACTGGCCGAACTGCGGCGGCAGCGGAATGGTCGGGAATTCCGGCTTGAGCGTCTGCGTCAGGTCGACCACGCGGATGCGGCCCAGAGCCAGGTCGGCGGCGAATGTGGCAAGTGAAGACATCGGTGTTCTCCTGGAGTCGGCGGAAGGGCGCAGGGCCGCCGACGCGGCTTCGAACCGGCGCGTCAGTCGCGTTCCTGCATGCTTTATTCGAGGCTAGGGCTTTCGGCCCAAGGCGACTATCCCGTTTCCGCAGACCACTATCCACCAACGGCATATTTGGCCGAACGGCGCCGGCGCGGTCCTTCTCTGACCCGTCTCCCCCGCCGGACCGGGCGTTTTCCATCCGCCGCGGCGAGCGCGTACTTGGCGCGCTCGGCCTTGCCCACCGTCTCCACACCGCGTACCGCCGCGCCTCTGCTCCCCCGTCAGCGTTTTTTGCACTGACGGGATAAACGAGGAAGGGAAGGGAGCGCGCCGGTGGCGGGCGCTCCCTAGGATGACTTCCACCGCAGCGCAGTCCGCCCGCCGGAGCGCGCAATGCATCCGCCAACCGGGGCCGTGCCCCGACAGACGCAGGAGATCGACAGATGTCAGACCAACCGATCATTCGCCGGCGCACAGTGTCGCCCGGCCACGCCATCAGCGACGCGCGGGTCAACAATGCCCGCACCCAGAGCCAGTACCAGCCCTACAAGGACGCCGCCTGGGGCTTCATCAACCACTGGTACCCGGCCGTGTTCAGCAAGGAGCTCGCCGAGGACGAGGTCAAGGGCATCCAGATCTGCGGCATCCCCATCGTGCTGCGCCGGGTCGACGGCAAGGTGTTCGCCTTGAAGGACCAGTGCCTGCACCGCGGCGTGCGCCTCTCTGAAAAGCCGATGTGCTTCAACAAGAAGACCATCTCGTGCTGGTATCACGGCTTCACCTTCGATCTGAAGGACGGCAAGCTCTCCACCATCGTCGCCAACCCCGACGACAAGCTGGTGGGCACCACCGGCATCACCAGCTACCCCACCGAAGAGGTGGCCGGCATGGTCTTCGTCTTCGTGCGCGAGGACGGTTTCCCGGATTCGGACGTGCCCCCGCTCGCCGACGACCTGCCGTTCCGCTTCCCCGAGAACAGCGAGCGCTTCCCGCATCCGCTGTGGCCCGCCGCCCCGAGTCTCCTCGACGACAACGCGGTCGCGCTCGGCATGCACCGCACCGGCTACGGCAACTGGCGCATCGCCTGTGAGAACGGCTTCGACAACGCCCACATCCTGGTCCACAAGGACAACACCATCGTCCATGCGATGGACTGGGTGCTGCCGCTGGGCATCCTGCCCACCGCGGACGACTGCATCACCGTGGTCGAGGATGAAAAGGGCCCCAAGGGCATGATGCAGTGGCTCTTCACCGACAAGTGGGCCCCGGTGCTCGAGAACAAGGAGCTCGGCCTCAAGGTCGAGGGCCTCAATGGCCGCTTCTACCGCACCTCGGTGGTACTGCCCGGCGTGCTCATGGTCGAGAACTGGCCCGGCGAGCACATGGTGCAGTACGAGTGGTACGTGCCCATCACCGACGACCTGCACGAGTACTGGGAGGTGATCGTCAAAGTCTGCCCCACCGAGAAGGCGCGCGGCGACTTCGATTACAAGTTCGAGCGCGTCTACAAGCCGCTGTGCCTGCACGGCTTCAACGACTGCGACCTCTACGCCCGCGAGGCCATGCAGAACTTCTACGCCGACGGCACCGGCTGGGACGACGAGCAACTCGTTGCCACCGACATCTCCCCCATCACCTGGCGCAAGCTCGCCTCGCGCTGGAACCGCGGCATCGCCAAGCCCGGCAAGGGCGTCGCCGGCGCGGTCAAGACCCACAGCATCCGCTTCAAGGAGACGGCCGCGGGGAAACCGCCGGGGTACTTCGTGGAGCAGATCGAGGACTGAGCGGGCGCGGCTTACTCCCTCCCCTTCAAGGGGAGGGCGGGGGTGGGGATGGGGTTGGTCGCGGCGCTGAACTCAACCCTCTGACCCCATCCCCACCCTAGCCCTCCCCTTGAAGGGGAGGGGACAAAACCGACTCGGTCCCCAGCGTTCACCTCTGCTTGGCACCTTCCTTCGCCCGATGGCAAACCATGCTCGCCGAGCCTGTCGTCCCCCTTTTGAAGGCGAGAAAGCCCTCCGCCCATCTCCCCGTCCTCATCCCCCCGGAGCCCCAATCGTGCAAACCTCCTACCAAAGCATCTGGGCCGAGCTCAGACAGACCAGTTTCAGCCAGGGCTGGACCGACGCCGGTGGCATCAACACCCGCTACCTGCACTGCGGCGACCGTGCCGCCCCCGCGCTCATCTTGCTGCACGGCGTCGGTGGGCATGCCGAGGCCTACGTCCGCAACCTCAAGTCGCACGGGCACCATTTCTCCGCCTGGGCGATCGACATGATCGGCCACGGCTGGACCGACCTCGCCACCCGCGACCTCGAGATTCCCGCTTACATCGACCACCTGCTGCGCTTCATGGACGCACAGCGGATCGAACGCGCCAGCTTTTCCGGGGAATCGCTGGGCGGCTGGGTCGCCGCGCGCATGGCGATCGACCATCCCGACCGCGTCGACCGCCTGGTGCTCAATACCGCCGGCGGCTCGCAGGCCGACCCGGTAGTCATGGACCGCCTCAAGACCCTGTCGATGCAGGCGGCCACCGACCCGACCTGGGACTTCATCAAGGCCCGCGTCGAATGGCTGATGGCCGACAAGACCAAGGCCTACGACGACCTGATCGCCACCCGCCAGGCCATCTACGCGCGGCCGGGGATGGCGCAGGCGATGAAGCACAACATGGTGCTGCAGGACATGGAGACCCGCCTGCGCAACCTGCTGCGGGAGGAAGACTACGCCCGCATCGCGGCGCCGACCCTGGTGCTGTGGACCTCTCACGACCCCACCGCCAGCGTCACGGAAGGCCGCCGCATCGCATCGATGATCCCGGGCGCGCTGTTCACCGTGATGGAGGGTTGCGGGCACTGGCCGCAGTTCGAGGACCCGCAAGTCTTCAACCGCATCCATCTGGCCTTCCTGCTCGGCGGCAAGGTGCCCGAAGCCATGCCCGTCACCCGCTGATCGCCACGGAGGAGACACAACAATGAGCGCGATGCTGCAGTGTATGTCGCATACGCCCCTGAAGGGCTATTTCGACCCGGCGGCCGAGGTCGTCGCGGAGGTGGCGGCGCTGACCGCCGCGGTGCGCGAGGAGGTCGAAGCTTTCGATCCCGAGGTCGTGTACCTGTTTGCGCCGGACCATTACAACGGCTTCTTCCTCGACCTGATGCCGCAGTTCTGCCTCGGCATCGAGGCCAGCTCGGTGGGCGACTACCAGACGCCGAAAGGGCCGCTCCAGGTTCCGCGCGCGCTGGCCGAAGCCTGTGCCGCGGCGGTGATCGCGCACGAGATCGATCTCGCCTTCTCCTACCGCATGCAGGTCGACCACGGCTTCGCCCAGACCCTCGTCGAAGTCCTCGGTGGGCTGGCGCGCTACCCGGTGGTGCCGATCATGATCAACGCGGTGGCGCCGCCGCTGGCGACCTTCCGCCGTGCACGACTGCTCGGCGCGGCGGTCGGCGAATTCGCGCGCGAGCGCGGCCAGCGCGCGCTCTTCGTCGCCTCGGGCGGCATGTCGCACAACCCGCCGATCCCGCAGATCGCCACCACCACCGACCCGGTGGTGATCGAGCGCATCGTCGCCGGGCGCAATCCCACCCCGGAGGCGCGCGAGGCACGCCAGCAGCGCACGGTGGCTGCAGCTCGCGCCTTCGCCACCGGCGACAGCGAGCTGCGTCCGCTCAATCCCGACTGGGACCGCGCACTGATTAAGCGCCTGTGCGCCAGCGACTGGGCGGCGGTCGACGCCTACCGCAACGACGAGGTCAGCGTCGCTGCCGGCGCCTCCGCCCACGAACTCAAGACCTGGGTCGCCGCCACCGCTGCGATGGACGCCGCCACCGGCGGCAACTGGGATGCCCGCGAGCGCTACTACCGCGCCATTCCAGAGTGGCTGGCCGGTTTCGGCGCCATGTCAGGCCGCGGCCACGCTCGCTGACAACACCGCCGCGGCGCGAAACGACGCCTTCGGAACAGCCAAAAGGAAAATCAGATGCCCCTCGAATCGAACGAGATCGCAGCCGCCGCCGAGTTGCTGCACACCGCTGCCGCCCGGCGCAACCCGATTCCGCCGCTGCGCGAACGTATTGCCGACGCGTCGATGGAAAACGCCTACGCCATCCAGGCGCACAACACGCGCCGCGCGCTCGAAGGCGGCCGCCGGCTGGTCGGCCGCAAGATCGGCCTGACCTCGCCGGCGGTGCAGCGCCAGCTCGGCGTCGATCAACCCGACTTCGGCATGCTGTTCGCCGACATGGCGGTGGGCGACGCCGAGCCGGTGGCGCGTGGCCGGCTGATCCAGCCCAAGGTGGAAGCGGAGATCGCCTTCGTGCTGGGCCGGCCGCTGGAACGCGAACGCCACACATACGCCGACATCCTGCAGGCGATCGATTTCTGCCTGCCGGCGGTCGAGATCGTCGACAGCCGCATCGCCGACTGGCGCATCAGTCTGTTCGACACCATCGCCGACAACGCCTCGTCCGGCCTCTTCGTGCTCGGCGGCAATCCGGTGCGGCCAGGGGCTTTCGACATCGGCCGCTGCGCGATGCGCATGAGCGAGGGCGACCGCGTGGTGTCCGAAGGCAATGCCCGCGCCTGCCTCGGCAACCCGCTCAATGCCGCGGTCTGGCTGGCCGACATGCTGGTCCGCGTCGGCCAGCCGCTGCAGGCCGGCGACATCGTGCTCACCGGCGCGCTCGGACCGATGGTCGCCGTCGATCCGCAGCGGCCGCAACGCTTCCTCGTCGATATCGAAGGACTCGGCCACGTCGAGGCAGCCTTCGACTGAACGAGAACCGCATTCCCACGGAGAGAACGAATGAACAAGATCAAATGCGCGCTGATCGGCCCGGGCAACATCGGCACCGATCTGCTCTACAAACTGAAGCGCAGCCCGGTGCTGGAGCCGGTGTGGATGGTCGGTATCGACGCCGCCTCCGAAGGCCTGGCGCGTGCCCGCGAACTCGGGCTGAAAACCACCGCCGACGGTGTCGACGGCCTCTTGCCCCATGTGAAGGCCGACGGCGTGCAGATCGCCTTCGACGCGACTTCCGCCTATGTGCATGCCGAGAACAGCCGCAAGCTCAATGAACTGGGCGTGCTGATGATCGACTTGACGCCCGCGGCCATCGGCCCCTTCTGCGTGCCGCCGGTGAACCTCAAGGACCACGTCGGCCGGGGCGAAATGAACGTGAACATGGTCACCTGCGGCGGCCAGGCCACCATCCCGATGGTCGCCGCGGTGAGCCGGGTGCAGCCGGTGAAATACGGCGAGATCGTCGCCACCGTGTCGTCGAAATCCGCCGGCCCCGGCACCCGCAAGAACATCGACGAATTCACCCGCACCACCGCCGGCGCGGTCGAGAAGGTGGGCGGGGCCAAGGTCGGCAAGGCCATCATCATCCTCAACCCCGCCGAGCCGCCGCTGATCATGCGCGACACGGTGCATTGCCTGACCGAGACCGAGCCCGACCAGCAGAAGATCACCGACTCCATCCACGCGATGATCCGCGAGGTCCAGAAGTACGTGCCGGGCTACAAGCTGGTCAATGGCCCGGTCTTCGACGGCAACCGGGTGTCGATCTATCTGGAGGTCGAAGGCCTGGGCGACTACCTGCCGAAGTACGCCGGCAACCTCGACATCATGACCGCCGCCGGTGCCCGCACCGCCGAGATGTTCGCCGAGGAAATCCTCGCCGGCCGTCTCACCCTCGAATCCAACCGCGCCGTGCTGGCTTGAATCAGGAGAAAACCATGGACCTTCGCGGCAAACGCATCACCGTTCACGACATGACGCTCAGGGACGGCATGCATCCCAAGCGCCACCTGATGACGCTGGAGCAGATGAAGACCATCGCCCAAGGGCTCGACCAAGCGGGCATCCCGCTGATCGAAGTCACCCACGGCGACGGCCTGGGCGGCAGCTCGGTGAACTACGGCTTTCCGGCGCACACCGACGAGGAATACCTCGGCGCGGTGATCCCGCTGATGAAGCAGGCCAAGGTCTCGGCGCTGCTGCTGCCGGGCATCGGCACCGTCGATCACTTGAAGATGGCGCATGAACTCGGGGTGAACACCATCCGCGTCGCCACCCACTGCACCGAAGCCGATGTCTCCGAGCAGCACATCAGTTACGCCCGAAAGCTCGGCATGGACACCGTGGGCTTTCTGATGATGGCGCACATGAACACGCCGGAAGGGCTGGTGCAGCAGGCGAAGCTGATGGAGAGCTATGGCGCCAACTGCATCTACGTCACCGACTCGGCCGGTCACCTGCTGCCCGACACGGTGAAGGCGCGCATCGGCGCGGTCCGTGCTGCCTTGAAACCCGAAACCGAACTCGGCTTCCACGGCCACCACAACCTCGCGATGGGCGTCGCCAACAGCATCGCCGCGATCGAAGCGGGTGCGACCCGCATCGACGCCGCCGCCGCGGGTCTGGGCGCCGGCGCGGGCAACACGCCGATGGAGGTGCTGATCGCGGTGTGCGACCTGATGGGGATCGAGACCGGCGTCGATGTCTTCAGGATCCAGGACGTCGCCGAGGACCTCGTGGTGCCGATCATGGACTTCCCGATCCGCATCGACCGCGATGCGCTGACGCTGGGCTACGCCGGCGTGTACGGCTCCTTCCTGCTGTTTGCCAAGCGGGCCGAGAAGAAGTACGGCGTGCCGGCGCGCGAGATCCTGGTCGAGATGGGCCGGCGCGGCATGGTCGGCGGCCAGGAGGACATGATCGAGGACACCGCCATCACGCTGGCGAAGGCGCGCACGCCGGCAACAGCCTGACGCCGCCCGGCAGTTCCAACCGACAAGCCCGGTTCCGGCCGCGTCACGAGATGCAGCCGGCGCACCCCTGCGGACAAAGACGGCCCGGCCGCCCCGTCAGCGCGGCCGACACCCAAGGAGGACGAGACAGTGAAAACAATGAGGGCAGCCCGCCTGCACGAGATCGGCGGCAGCTTTTCCATCGACGAGCTTCCGGTGCCGACGCCTGGGCCGCATGACGTGCTGGTGCGGGTCGAAGCCTGCGGCGTGATTCCCAACCTGCGCAACGTGGTGACGCATTTCCCCAGTTGGTATCCCTTCCTGCCGCTGCCGGCGCTGCCCGCCATCTTCGGGCTGGACGCCGCGGGCACGGTCGCTGCCGTCGGCGAGGGCGTCAGGTCCGTCCGCCCCGGCGACCGGGTGTATGTGAACCCGGGCTTGTCCTGCGGCGAATGCCGCTACTGCAAGCAGGGCGAGCCGACCCGTTGCGACGCCTATACCTTCATGGGCTACTTCGGTTTCGGCCAGGGCTCGCAGGCGCTGTTCGAGCGCTATCCCTACGCCGGCTACGCCGAGTACATGACAGCGCCGGTCGCCAACCTGGTCCGCCTGCCCGACAGTGTCGGCACCGTCCAGGCAGCCCGCTTCGGCTACATGGGAACGGCCTACTCGGCGCTGCGCAAGTCCGGCTTGCGGCCCGGGCAAAGCGTTCTGATCCTCGGTGCCACCGGCACCCTGGGCGTGGGCGCCGCGCTGCTCGCGCTCGCCTTCGGCGCGGCTCGGGTGGTGGTGGTGGCGCGCGACCGCAATCTGCTCGACCGCCTGGTGCAGATCGACCCGCAGCGCGTGGTGCCGGTGCAGCTCGACGGTAGCGCCATCCATCCGCGGGTGCGCGAACTCGTCCCCGGCGGGGTGGACGCCATGCTCGACACCCTCGGCGCCAAGGCGCCGGCGGAACTGTCGGTGGACGCGATGCAGGCGGTCGCGCGCGGCGGGCGCATCGTGCAGATCGGCGGCGTCGCCGGGCCCATCCCGATCGATCCGCATCCCTTCATGTGCGCCCAACTCCAGTACATCGGCTCGCTGTGGTTTACCGCGGCCGAGGGTGACGAGATGGTGGCGATGATCGCGTCCGGCCAGGTGGATCTCGACGTGCTCGAGGCGCGCCCCTATGCACTGGAGCGCCTGAACGAAGCGCTGGAGGACATCCAGACCCAGGCCAACGGCTTCACCAACTTCCACATCGCGCACCGCTGATGCGCAGCGGGCCGGTGCAGCACCGGCCGGCCCGCCACACCCGAGGACACCCCATGCCTGCAAACCGCATCGTGACCGGCCACGACAGTGCCGGCCATTCCGAAATCCTCTACGACGGCCCGCCGCCCGGCGGCGCCTTCCGCCATACGCCCGGCTTCGAGGTGGGCATCGTGTGGCGCACCGGCGCCGCGCCCGCCATCGAGCCCCGCGGCGACGATGCCGGTGCCCTTGCGGCATCGGTGCTGCCGGTGCCCGGCGGTACCACGGCCTTGCTGGTGAGCTTTCCGCCCGACAGCGGGCTGGATGCCGATTTCGACCCGGTCGCAGCCGCGGGCGAATACGCGGAGCGGCTGCCCGGCCTCGCCGAGTGCTTCGAACCTGATGCGCCCGGCTTTCACCGCTCCGACACGATCGACTACGGCGTGGTGATCGAAGGCGAGATCTGGCTGGAGCTGGACAACGGCGTCACCCGCCAGCTGCGCCAGGGCGACGTCGTCGTCCAGCGCGGCACCCGCCACGCCTGGCGCAATCGCAGCGAGGCACCGGCGCGGATGTTCTTCACCCTGATCGGCGCGGCCGGGCGCTGACGACCGACGAACAGGCGGCGAGGCTCAGGCGGCCTCTCCGTCGCCTTCCGTATGTTCGTTGAGCAGGCCGCTGTCGCGGATCACATCCAGCGAGCGGCGCACGTGCTGACGGATCACCTCGGCCAGTTCGGGCCCCTTGCGCGCCAGCGCGAGTTTGAAGATCTGTTCGTGTTCGCTATGCACCGAGCCCGGCCGCGGACCGCGTAGCGCCGACAGGCGCCGGTAGCGCTCGGCCTGCAGGTGCAGCATCGCACGCAGGCTCAGCAGGCGAGGGGAGCCGCAGGCGGACACCAGCGCTTCGTGGAACTCGAAGTTGCGCAGCTCCCACTCCTCATAGACATCGGCGGTACGGGCGGCGAGCCGTTCTTCCGTGCGCGTGAGCTTGTGGAAGGTACTGACCAGGCGCGCCTCCCAGTCGTCGTCGCCGTGCACAAGGCTCTGGCGGGCGGCCTCGGCTTCCACCAGCGAACGCACATAGGACAGGTCGGTCAGGTCGGCCAGCGACATCGGCGCGACCGAGAAACCGCGCTGCCCCTGCGCCACCACCAGCGCATCGGACACCAGCAGCGCGAGCGCCTCGCGCAGCGTCCCGGAACTTGCCGCATAACGCCCCTTGAGTTGCTCGATGCGCAGCCGCTCTCCCGGCGCGTGCACGCCGAGCACGATGTCGCGCCGGATGTGGCGGTAGGCGGCCTCGATGAGGGTCGAGGGCGGTGCTTCAGTGGCGGAAGCGCTGGCAGCGAGTAGGGATTCGAGCGGCATCGTCGGGGAGGCGTGTGGTTGGGTGAAAAATCATAACACTCGTTGTTGACAACACTTCAAACAAAAGACAATCTAATTAAAAATTTATTTATAAATTAAATCTCGAGATTAAATGCGAGTTTGAACGACACGCCTGCCACCTCCACGGCCGGCGGCGGGCAGATCCCTGAGGAGCGGATGGATGACCCAGAGCAACCCTGAAATCGGACGCAGCATCGAGATCGACTCGGTGCGCACCAACTACCACGACCTCGGGAAAGGCTTCCCGGTGCTGATGATTCACGGCTCCGGTCCGGGCGTGAGCGGCTACGTGAACTGGCGCACGGTGATGAACCCGCTCGCCGAGAAGCGGCGCGTGGTGATTCCCGACATGCTCGGCTTCGGCTTCACCGAACGTAAGCCCGGCCAGCGCTACGACGTCGATGCCTGGGTGGCGCAGGCGATCGGCCTGCTCGACGCGCTCGATCTGCCTCAGGCCGACATCGTCGGCAACTCCTTCGGCGGAGCGCTCGCGCTCAAGCTCGCGATCCGTCACCCCAAGCGCATCCGCCGCCTCGTGCTGATGGGTAGCGCCGGTCTCGACTTCCCGCTCACCGAGGGGCTGGACGCGGTGTGGGGCTACGAGCCTTCGCCCGACAACATGCGCCGCATCCTCGACATCTTCGCCTACAACCGCAGCCTGATCACCGACGACCTCGCCCGCCTGCGCTACGAGGCGAGCATCCAGCCCGGCTTCCAGGAAGCCTTCGCCGCGATGTTCCCGGCGCCGCGGCAACGCTGGGTGGAATCGCTGGCCAGCGCCGAGGACGAGCTGCGCCGCATCCCGCACGAAACCCTGCTGGTGCATGGGCGCGAAGACCGCGTCATTCCGCTCGCGAGTTCGGTGGCGCTGGCCGGCCTGATCCCGCGCGCCCAGCTGCACGTTTTCGGCCGTTGCGGCCACTGGACGCAGATCGAGCAGGCTGCGCGCTTCATCCGCCTGGTGGGCGATTTCCTCGACGAAGCTGGCGGCGGCGAACCGCTGGCGCTCGCCTGAATTCCACAAGCAGACCTGAAGGAAGAACGATGACGAAGGGAATCGAAGGGCGCTGGGAGATCGTCTCCTGGCGGCAGGAATACGACGACGGGCGCTGCGTGCATCCGTTTGGCGAGTCGCTGGAAGGTTTCATCGACTACAGCCGCGACTCGGACGCGATGTTCTGCGTGATCTCGCGCAAGCCGCGCACGCCGTTCACCACCGGCGGCCAGTGGGACGCGGCCGATGCCGACAAGGCCAAGGCCTACGACGAGTACCTGACCTACGCGGGGCGCTACAGCTTCGATGGCGAAACCGTCACCCACCACATCCAGCAATGCATTTTCCCCAACTGGCAGGGCACGGCGCAGCGCCGCAAGGTCACGCGCACGGGCGACGACGGCATCACACTGGTGGCGCGCATCGAAGAAGGAACGAGCGAGGCGCGCACCGCGATCCTCGCATGGCGACGCGCGGCAAACGACCGCGCCTGAACGAGCAGGGGGAGACGACAAAGATGGCTCAGGTGAAACGGCTGGCCTACATCCAGATCGAGACCGAGGATGTGGCCGCATGGACGGACTTCGGCCGCGAGGTGCTGGCGTGCGAAGTGGTGGCGGGCAGCAACGAGGCCGAGGCGCGTCTGCGGGTGGATGACCGCCCCTGGCGTATCCATCTCAGCCGCGGGGCGCGCAACGACATCGTCGTGCTCGGGCTGGAGGTGGACAATCTGGCCGACCTCGAAGCGATACACCGGCGCCTGGAAGCAGCCGGCCACGCCGTGCGGGTCGGCACGCCGGAGGCCTGCAAGGCGCGCGGCGTGCAGGCGCTGCGTTGCTTCGACGACCCCGCCGGCCTGGCTGTCGAGCTCTGCTGCGGCTCGCTGATGCGGCCGCAGCATCCCTTCCACGCCCCGGTCGCGCATGGCGGGTTCGTCACCGACGGTCAGGGCCTGGGGCATGTGATGCTGGTGGTCGAGAACGTCGCCGAGGTGCACGACTTCTATTGCCGGCTGCTCGGCTTCGTCACCAGCGACTACGTATCCACCGCCGACTACGGCGGCCGCAAAGGCGACTTCGTCTTCATGCGCTGTAACGAACGTCACCACAGCCTCGCCATCGGTTATCTTCCCATCGGACGCCGGCTGGGCCACCTGATGCTGCAGGTACGCGAGTTCGACGACGTCGGCCGCGCGCTCGACCGCGTCCATCGCCACGGGGCGAAGCAGACCCGGGCACTGGGCCGGCACATCAACGACCGCATGTTCTCGTTCTACGTGCAGAGCCCGTCGGGCGCGCAGATCGAATACGGCTGGGGCGGGCTGGAAGTGGATGAGGACAGTCATGAAGTGCGGACCTACGACGTCACCAGCGCCTGGGGTCATCAGCACTTGAACACCTGATCGAAGCGGGGGCGGACGCCGGCCGAAGACCCGCGGCAGGCGGGCAGGGCGCCTCCCCACAGAGAGAACCGAGGAGTCTGACGTGGAATTGCATGCATGGGATGCCGGTCGCAACGACCATGCCGTACTGCCGAGTTTCGAACGCTTCCAGACGCGCGACCTCGAAGAGGCCAGGCGCTGGGGCACGCGGGTCTTCTGCGAGAACGAACTGCGCAGCCTGGATGCGCGCAAGCCGGTGGATGCACACATGTACTACCGCAAGCTCAAGGGCATAGGCATCGGCCGCATGAGCTACGGCGGCGAGGTCACCATCGCGCCGGGCCAGCTCGACACCTTCTACCTGGTGCAGATGCCGCTGTGCGGTGGCGAGCGCATCGATAGCGGCGACGACGCGACCTGGTCGTCGCCGACCACCGGAACCGTGCTCAATGCCCACAGACCCGTGCGCATCCGGCACGGCGAGCGCACCGAAAAGCTGATCCTGCGGGTCGATCGCGATCTGCTGGAGCGCCAGTGCAGCCAGCACCTCGGCCGCCCGCTGCAGCGCCAGATCGAGTTCGACACCGCGATGCCACTCGATTCCGCCGGCGGCGCACGCTGGATGCGCACCATCGCCTGGCTGCTGGAGAACCTGCACGACGACAGCAGCCCGGCCTCGCCACTGCTGTCGGCGCAGATCGAGCAGATGGTCGTAACCATGCTGCTGGTGTGCCAGCAGAACAACTATTCCGCCTCGCTGCACGAAGACACCCGCACCGTCACGCCCGCCTTCGTGCGCCGGGCGGAGCAGTTCATCGAGGAGCATGCGCACGAGCCGATCACCGTCTGCGAGATTGCCGAGCACGTGGGTGTCAGCAGCCGCTCGCTCTACACCGGCTTTCGCAAGTACCGCAACACCTCGCCGATGCTCTACCTGAAGGAAACCCGCCTCAACCGGGTGCGCGAACACCTGCTGCGCGCCGAATCGGGGCGCAGCACGGTGACCGCCGCCGCTTACCAGTGGGGCTTCGGCCATCTCGGCCATTTCACCACCGATTACAAGCGGCGCTTCGGCGAAAGCCCGTCGGAAACGCTGGCGCGATAAGCACCCCGCGACGCGTCGCGGCGGACGGGCACGATGACTGCTTGCCATGAGAAGAAGGGGCAAGCGGAGCCGGATCGATGAGAGGGGCAGGGGTGGCGGGCATGACCGACGGACACGAACAGGCCGAACGGGCATCGGCCATCTACTGCTCCCACGATCTCGACGAGACCCGCCAGATCGTCGCCGGCATCTATTGCGACCATCGACTGGAACAGGTGCGCGGCGGCGAGCGGCTCGACTACCGGCAGGTCCATCAGCGCGTCGGCGCGCTCAGCTTCAGCCACATGCAATACGGCGCCGAAGTCAGGGTTGCACCTGGCAGCCTGCAGTCATTCTTCCTCGTGCAGGTACCTGTCTCCGGCTACGACAGGCTGCACGTCGACGGCACCGAGCTGAGCAGCGATGCGCGCCACGCCACCATCCATGCTCCGGACAGCCGGCTGGACATGAACTGGAGTGCCGACTGCAGCAAGTTCGTCGTGCGCATCGACCGTGACGCGCTCGAACGCCATGCCTCCGCGATCGCGGGGCGCGAACTCGGCGGTGCCGTGGCCTTCGACAACCTCGTCGACCTCGATTCGCCGATGGCACGCAGCTGGGTAAACACCGCGCAGCACCTCTTCACCGAGCTGCGCGGCAACAGCGCGCTCGCCGATCAGGCACTGGTGCGCAACCACATCGAACAGCTGCTGCTCACCACCGCGCTCAACTGGTTGCCAGGCAGTTTCACCCGGGAAGGCGCCTGTGCGGCGCGCACGGTGCTGCCGAGGCATGTACGGCAGGCGGAAGACTACATGCGCAGTTGCCCCGAACAGCCGATCACGGTGGAGTCGCTCGCCGCTCAGGTCGGCGTCAGCGGGCGCACCCTGTACGAGGGTTTCCGCAAGTTCCTCGGGGTCAGCCCGATGCGCTACCTGCGCGAGCTGCGCATGGAACGGGCGAGGGCGGACCTGCTCGACCCGGTCCGCCCTTCCAGCGTCACCGCCATTGCCACCTACTGGGGCTTCTTCCAGCTCGGCCGCTTTGCCGCCGACTATCGCCGCCGCTATGGCGAGCATCCGCGCGAGACCATGGCGCGCCGCGCCTGAATGCACCACGGTGGTGCCAACCGTCTGATTTCAAAGATTTTCGCAGTCTGTGCACGTCGGCTGCACTCCGCGCATATTGCGCACTGCCGCGCTACGTCAAATTGCAGGCGTCTTCAGTCACGAAGACTTCCAGCGAACCCACGACGGAGCATAGGCAGATGCGCAAGATCACCATCATCGGGGCAGGCCAGGCCGGGCTTCAGCTCGGCTTCGGACTGCTCTCCAAGGGTTACCACGTCACGCTCGTTTCCAACCGCAGCGCCGAAGAAATCGCCCGCGGCAGGGTGATGTCCAGCCAGTCCATGTACGACATGGCCGTCGGGTACGAACGCGACCTCGGCCTGGCCTGGTGGGACGATAGCTGTCCGCCGATCACCGGGGTGCACATGCGCGCCGGCAACAGCGAGGGCCAGACCCTGATCGATTGGCGCTCGCCGATGGCCGCCCCCGGCCAGTCGGTGGACCAGCGCATCAAGATGCCCGCGTGGATGCGCGAATTCGAACGCCGCGGCGGCCAACTGATGATCGAGGAGGCGGATCTCGCCGCGCTCGAACGCTACGCGGAGGCGTCCGACCTGGTGCTGGTCGCGAGCGGCAAGGGCGAGATCGGCCAGCTCTTCGAGCGCGACGCCGAACGCAGCACCTTCGACCGGCCGATGCGCACCATCTCGCTCACCTATGTGCACGGGATGAAACCGCGCAGCGACTACTCGGCGCTCAACATCAGCATCAATCCGGGCATTGGCGAGTATGTGAACTTCCCGGCGCTGACGCTCTCCGGTGCCTGCGACATCATCAACCTGGAATGCATTCCGGGTGGCCCGATGGACCGCTGGAACGAGGTGTCGACGCCGGCCGAGCATCTCGAACTCGCGGTCGAACTGATCCACCGCTTCTTCCCCTGGGAGGCACCGCGCTGTGGCGAGCTGCGGCTCACCGACGATCTCGGCACCTTGGTCGGGCGCATCCCGCCCACGGTGCGCAAGCCCATCGGTGCGCTGCCCTCGGGCCGCAAGGTGCTCGGCATGGCCGATGTACTGGTGCTCAACGATCCGATCACCGGGCAGGGTTCCAACAACGCCAGCAAGTGCACGATGCTTTACCTGGACGCCATCCTCGCGCACGGCGAGCGCACTTTCGACGCTGCCTGGATGCAGCAGACCTTCGAGCGCTACTGGGACTACGCCCAGTGGGTGGCGCGCTTCACCAACACCCACCTGCTGCCGCCGCCGCCCCAGTTGCTGAAGGTGTTCGGCGCCTGCGGCTGCAACCCCGAGCTGGCGGCGAAGGTCGCCAACGCGTTCGACGATCCGCGCAGCCTCGCGCCCTGGTACTACGACGAAGCGGAGGCCGACCGCCTGCTCGAAACCTTCGCCCAACCGGCATGAGCGCCGCTGCGCCCCTGGCCGAACCGGCGGCGATGGAGCAGGCGGCGCTGCGCCGCGCCTTCGGCCATTTCGCCACCGGCGTCACCATCGTCACCACCCGGAATACGGACGGCAGTCCTGTCGGCGTCACCGCCAGCAGCTTCAACACGGTGTCGCTGTCGCCGCCGCTGGTGCTGTGGAGCGTGGCCCGCAACGCCTACAGCTATCCCGCCTTCGCCGCCGCCGGCCACTTCGCCGTCCATGTGCTCGGTGCAGCACAACGGGGCTTGTCCGACCGCTTCGCGCGTGCCACCAGCGACAAGTTCGGCGGGCTGGCGCTCGCTTCCGGCTACGACGGTGTGCCGCTGCTGCCGGACGTGCCGGTGCTCTTCGAATGCGCGGTCGAGCATCGCTACGAAGGCGGCGATCACCTGATCCTGGTGGGGCGGGTGCTGCGCGTCCGGGAGTCGGACGGACCGGCGCCGCCGCTCGTCTTCCACCGCGGGCGCTACGCCGCGCTCCAGACCGAGGCCACCGCTTGACCCGGCCCCGTCAGCGTTTTTTGCACTGACGGGATAAACGAGGAAGGGAAGGGAGCGCGCCGGTGGCGGGCGCTCCCTAGGATGACTTCCACCGCAGCGCAGTCCGCCCGCCGGAGCGCGCAATGCATCCGCCAACCGGGGCCGTGCCCCGACAGACGCAGGAGATCGACAGATGTCAGACCAACCGATCATTCGCCGGCGCACAGTGTCGCCCGGCCACGCCATCAGCGACGCGCGGGTCAACAATGCCCGCACCCAGAGCCAGTACCAGCCCTACAAGGACGCCGCCTGGGGCTTCATCAACCACTGGTACCCGGCCGTGTTCAGCAAGGAGCTCGCCGAGGACGAGGTCAAGGGCATCCAGATCTGCGGCATCCCCATCGTGCTGCGCCGGGTCGACGGCAAGGTGTTCGCCTTGAAGGACCAGTGCCTGCACCGCGGCGTGCGCCTCTCTGAAAAGCCGATGTGCTTCAACAAGAAGACCATCTCGTGCTGGTATCACGGCTTCACCTTCGATCTGAAGGACGGCAAGCTCTCCACCATCGTCGCCAACCCCGACGACAAGCTGGTGGGCACCACCGGCATCACCAGCTACCCCACCGAAGAGGTGGCCGGCATGGTCTTCGTCTTCGTGCGCGAGGACGGTTTCCCGGATTCGGACGTGCCCCCGCTCGCCGACGACCTGCCGTTCCGCTTCCCCGAGAACAGCAAGCGCTTCCCGCATCCGCTGTGGCCCGCCGCCCCGAGTCTCCTCGACGACAACGCGGTCGCGCTCGGCATGCACCGCACCGGCTACGGCAACTGGCGCATCGCCTGTGAGAACGGCTTCGACAACGCCCACATCCTGGTCCACAAGGACAACACCATCGTCCATGCGATGGACTGGGTGCTGCCGCTGGGCATCCTGCCCACCGCGGACGACTGCATCACCGTGGTCGAGGATGAAAAGGGCCCCAAGGGCATGATGCAGTGGCTCTTCACCGACAAGTGGGCCCCGGTGCTCGAGAACAAGGAGCTCGGCCTCAAGGTCGAGGGCCTCAATGGCCGCTTCTACCGCACCTCGGTGGTACTGCCCGGCGTGCTCATGGTCGAGAACTGGCCCGGCGAGCACATGGTGCAGTACGAGTGGTACGTGCCCATCACCGACGACCTGCACGAGTACTGGGAGGTGATCGTCAAAGTCTGCCCCACCGAGAAGGCGCGCGGCGACTTCGATTACAAGTTCGAGCGCGTCTACAAGCCGCTGTGCCTGCACGGCTTCAACGACTGCGACCTCTACGCCCGCGAGGCCATGCAGAACTTCTACGCCGACGGCACCGGCTGGGACGACGAGCAACTCGTTGCCACCGACATCTCCCCCATCACCTGGCGCAAGCTCGCCTCGCGCTGGAACCGCGGCATCGCCAAGCCCGGCAAGGGCGTCGCCGGCGCGGTCAAGACACACAGCATCCGCTTCAAGGACACCGCCGAGGGCAAACCGCCCGGCTACTTCGTGGACAAGATCGAGGACTGAGCCGCGCCGTCACTCCCTCCCCTTCAAGGGGAGCGCGGTTCTGTCCCTCCCCCTTCAAAGGGGGAGGTGAGGAGGGGGATGGGGTTCGTCGCCGCGCTGAACCAAGCCCCATCCCCACCCTGACCCAGGAGCCTCCGCTGCGCTCCGTCGTTCAGCGGGTGGCAAACGATGTTTGCCGAAACCCCCGCTTCACCCCCTTGAAGGGGAGGGGACAAAACCACAGCGCGCTCCATCGTCTCCTTGAAGGGAAGCGCCCACGGCGCCTTTGCCAATAACACAACAGACCCCCAGAGAGCCCACATGACCGCCACCCATACCGTCAAGCTCCGCTTCGCCGACGGCGCCATCCGCGCGCTTGAAGTCGGTGCGGAGCAGACCGTGCTCGACGCGGCGCTGGCCGCCGGCGTGCCGCTGCTGCACCAGTGCCGCTCCGGCAGTTGTTCCAGCTGTCTGTCCCATCTCGTCGAGGGCGAGGCGCTGCCGCGTCCCGGATCGAGTTCGACCCTACTGGCGAGCGAGTTCGCCGCCGGCCAGCGCCTGCTGTGCGTGACCCAGCCCAGGGGCGATTGCACCTTCGAACTCGGCTACGGCAGCGAGGAGGGCGCCCAGCCGGTGGTCGAGGCCCATGCCTTCGTCAATGCCATCGAGCCGATCGCCTCCAACGTCGTCAAGCTCTCGCTCGAACTCGCCGAAGGCAGCTGGCTCGCCTGCCGCCCGGGCCAGTTCATCCAGGTGGAAGTACCGGGCGTCGGCGTGCTGCGCAGCTATTCGCCGGTCAGCACCGAAGCCGACCTGCCGCGGCTGGATCTGCTGATCCGGCTGCTGCCGCAGGGTGCGATGACCTCCTGGCTGACCTGCGGCGCCAAGGTCGACGACGTGGTGCGCATCAAGGGCCCCTACGGCGCCTTCTTCCTGCGCGAGAAGCGCCGTGCGCCGCACATCTTCGTCGCCGGCGGGACGGGACTTGCGCCGGTGCTGTCCATGATCGACCGCGTCCGCCAGCTCGGCGGGCGCAAGCCGCCGATGCTGCTTTCGTTCGGCTGCGCGACGCCCGACGTGCTGTTCTACCTCGACGAACTCGAACTGCGCCGCCAGTGGCTGCCGACGCTGGAGACGCGCGTCTGCGTCGACCGCGACAGCAAGGGCGACTTCCACGAAGGCAGCCCGGTATCCGCGCTGACCGCCGCCGATGTGCGCGACCCGGACACCGTGGCCTACCTGTGCGGCCCGCAGGGAATGATAGACGCGGCGACCCGGCGCCTGACCGAGCTGGGCGTGGCGCCGGAAAACATCTTCAGCGAGCAGTTCGTCCCCAGCAATTGAACCCGACCCGGAGCCCAATACCGATGAGCCAAACCACGCCCGTCCCGTTTTCCGGACAACACCAAGAGTGGTACGAACAGGCCTGCGCCCGCATCGACGCGGAGCGGCTGAAGCAGCTGCTGTTCTCGATCACCGACATCCACAGCCCCACCGGCATGGCGCGCGCCGCCAGCGAGTTCATGGCTGCACGGCTGCGCCAGGCCGGTCTCAAGTCGCGCTACATGCCGATGACCGAGACCAGCGGCAACGTGCTCGCCGAATACCGCGGCAGCGGCGGCGGGGCGGCGCTGATGCTGTACGCGCCGATCGACACCCATCTGGACTGCGACGACGCCGAACGCGAGTGGACCGGCGGCGCCACCGACGCCGACATGCAACCGCGCGCCAAGCTGGTCGGCGACTGGGTCTATGGCCTGGGGTCGTCGAACCCCAAGGCCATGGTCGCCACGCTCACCGAGATCGCCACCGCGGTGGTCGAGTCCGGTATCCCGTTGCGCGGAGACCTGCTGGTCGGCATGGCCGACGGCGGCATGCCGGTGGATATCTCCGCACGCCAGCACGCGGGCATGTCCAACGGCGTGCTGCATCTGCTCAACCGCGGCGCGGCAGCCGACTTCGCGGTGGTGATGAAGCCGTGGAACTGGGTCTATCACGAAGAGCCCGGCATGGGCTGGTTCAAGCTGCGGGTGCACGGCACCCTCGGCTACGCCGGTGTGCCGCGCGGCACGCCGGGTTTCCGCAGCTCGGTGGTACCGGCCGCGGCGGTCATCGAGGAGCTGGAGCGCTGGCTGGTCGGCTACGCCGAGTGCAACACCTCCGGCGTGGTCGCGCCGCACGGCTGGATCTCCGGCGTGCGCTCGGGCGACCCGGAACGTGCCGCCTTCCCGTCCGCCGTCACCGAGATCTTCTTCGACGTGCGCATCAACCCGCGCACCACCCCGGCCGACGTGAAGGCCCAGTTCGCCGCCTTCGTCGCCGACCTGCAATCCCGCCGTCCCGAGCTGAAGCTGGATTGGGAGATGTACGGCTCCGTCCCCGGCGGCACCACCGACGAGGGCAACTGGGTGATCCAGTCGGCGCGCCGCGGCTGGGAGCACATCGAAGGCCGCCCGCATGGCGTGCCCGACCTGCTCGGCGGCCAGACCGACGGCACCGCGCTGCGCCGCTACGGCGTGCCGACCGCACGCATCGGCTGGCCGTGGCCGGCGCAGGGCGCGACGGAACCGGTCGCCGAGGGGCTGGGCGGCATGGGAGCGACCTATGTGCCGGACCTGCTGCCGTGCGCGAGAAAGATCATGTACGTGGTGATCGACACGCTGACGCGGGGGAGAGAGGAGTTGGGGTTGTAGTTTTCTCCCTCCCCTTCAAGGGGAGGGCGGGGTGGGGATGGGGTTTGGTCCACCGCGGGGCCCAATCCCATCGCCCTACCAAGCCAAGCGCTTCGCTTCGTCGGTGGGCAGGCGAGGGGGCCGCGCAAACCCCATCCCCACCCCAACCCTCCCCTTGAAGGGGAGGGGGAAGAACCCCAAACGCCCCCCACCGGAGCCCCCCAATGCCCAGAAGAATCAAAATGATCTTCCCCGTCCCGATGAGCGACGCCACCCGGCCTATGGTGGAATCCCAGCTCCCGCCGGGCGTGCGCCGGCCCGACATCGAGGTCGAATTCGTCGGTGCCGGCCGGGTGATGACGCTGGCCGACAGCTACTACGACATGGCCATCATGGAGATGGCGGTGATCGAGGCCGGCATGCGCGCGCAGGACGAAGGCTTCGACGCGGTGTGCATCAACACCGTCAGCGATTCCGGCCTCGCCGCGCTGCGGGCGCGGCTGTCCATCCCGGTGCTGGCGCCGGGACAGAGCGCCTTTCACCTCGCCGCGATGCTCGGCCACCGCTTCTCCATCCTCACCATGTGGCCGCGCTGGTATCCGCTGTATCGCAAGACCATCAAGGAATACGGACTGGAATCGCGGCTTGCCTCGATCCGTTCGATCGACGTGCGGCCGGACGCCGCCGCGCTGTTGTCGGGCAAGGAAGAGGTCGTGTTCGGCAAGCTGGAGGAGGTCGCGCGGGATGCCATCGTTCGCGACGGCGCCGACGTGATCGTGCTCGGCTCCACCACCATGCACCAGTCGCACGCCCACCTCGCCGCCTGCCTGCCGGTGCCGGTGCTCAACCCGGGCGTGGTCGCCTACAAGCTGTGCGAGCTCTTCCTCGACCTCGGCCTCGCCCACAGCAAGCTCGCCTATCCGTCTCCCGAAACCATCAAGGACGGCGCCTTCTACGCCGCACACAGCGAGGTGAATGCATGAGCACGCAAGCCACACCCACACCCGAGAGCCGCTTCGTCACCGTCGACGGCCTGCGCCTGCATTACCTGGAGATCGACGGCCCGCAGGATGGCCTTCCGGTGATCTTCACCCACGGCGGCGGACCGGGCAGCACCGGCTGGAGCAACTTCCGCCTGTCCGCACAAGCCTTCTCGCGTCATCACCGCTGCTACTTCCTCGACCTGCCGCAGTACGGCAAGTCGGACATGGTGGTGGTCGACGGGCCGGTGTTCAGCTGGCACGCACAGAAGCTGCTCGGCTTCATGGACGCGCTCGGCATCGCCCGCGCCCACCTGGTGAACCAGAGCTTCGGCGGCTGCGTCGCGATCCGCCTCGCCGTGGACCACGGCGAGCGCATCGGCCGCATGGTGCTGATCGGCTCGCAGCCGGTCGCCCACGGCGTCATCGATCCGCTGCCGCTCGCCAGCAAGCACGCCCGCGGCATCTTCCCCGACTACTTCCGCGACAGCGGCGGGCCCAGCCTGGAGAAGATGCGCGCGCTGATCGCCCGGCTCGAATTCCACGACGACCGCCGCGTCGACGACGAGAACGTGC
The DNA here is from genome assembly GCF_006496635.1 of Azoarcus sp. DD4. NCBI lineage: Bacteria > Pseudomonadati > Pseudomonadota > Betaproteobacteria > Rhodocyclales > Zoogloeaceae > Azoarcus > Azoarcus sp. DD4. The sequence continues at coordinate 2,782,201 of NZ_CP022958.1, read as the reverse complement.
GCCTGCGCTACGAGGCCAGCATCAATCCGGCCTTCCTCCAGCTGTTGAAAACGCCAGGCTTCTTCGGCCAGCCCGAGGACCTCACCGCGCTGCTGCCGCAGGTGAAGGTGCCCACCATGATCTTCTGGGGCCTGCACGACTGGTTCGGCGGCGTCGACGTGCCGATGCTGATGCTCAACCGCTTCGCCGACGGACGCCTGCATGTCGTCGGCAACGCCGCCCACCACCTGCAGACCGAGCGGCCTGACGAGTTCAACGCCGCCGCGCTCGCCTTCCTCGGAGGCTACGCCACATGAACGGGAAGGTCGGCGGCCTGCACGATCTCGAACTCGCCGAAGTCGCGACCCTGCTGCGCGAGCGGGCGGTGTCGCCGGTCGAGCTCACGCGGCACATGTTCGGCCGCATCCGCGCACTCGACGGCCGCCTGCATGCCTATGCGCGCTTGATGGAAGACGAGGCGCTGCAGACCGCCACGCAGGCCGAGGCCGAGATTGCCGCCGGACGCTATCGCGGTCCGCTGCACGGCGTGCCGGTGGCGGTGAAGGATCTGTTCTGGACGCGCGGCACCGTCACCGCGGCCGGCACCACGGTATTCGCCGACTTCGTGCCGGACGAGGACGCCACCGTGGTGCGCCGCCTGCGCGAGGCCGGTGCGGTAATCCTGGGCAAGCTGCAGATGACCGAGGGCGCCTTCGCCACCCACCATCCGACGCTGGTGCCGCCGGTCAATCCCTGGGGCGCGGAGCACTGGACCGGCGCCTCGTCGAGCGGCTCGGGCGTGGCGACCGCGGCCGGCCTGTGCTTCGCCGCGCTCGGCACCGACACCGGCGGCTCGATCCGCTTCCCCGCAGCCGCCAACGGACTGTCGGGCCTCAAACCGGGCTGGGGCAGGGTGAGCCGTCACGGCGTGTTCGCCCTCGCGCCCACGCTCGATCACGTCGGACCGATGGCGCGCAGCGTGCGCGACGTGGCACTGGTCTACGCCGCCATCGCCGGCCACGATGGGCTCGATCCCACCTCGCTGCCCGACCTGCCGGCGAGTCCAGCACGCGCCGACATCGCCGGGCTGCGGGTCGGCGTCGACCCAGCCTGGAACGCGCGCGGCTCGGATGCCGAAGTGCTGGCCGGCTGCGCCCGCATGCTGGACGCGCTGGCGGAGCAGGGCGCCGAGATCGTCGAACTCGCGCTGCCGGAGTCCTGGCACATCGCGGGCGCATGGGAACTGCTGTGCGGGGTGCAGACCGCGGTCGCCCACGCGCGCACCTACCCGGCCCGGGCGGCGGAATACGGTCCGGCGCTTGCCCGCCTGATCGACGTCGGTCGCGCCGCCGACGCCATGACCTACCACCGCGCCCAGCTCGACGCTCTCGACTACACCGGCCGCATGGACGAGGCGCTTGCCCGCATCGATCTGCTGCTCGCCCCGGTTCAGCCCTTCGCCGCGCCGACGCACGAGCGCCTGGCCGAACTGGCGCAGAGCCCTGAGCTCAACCAGCGCCTGATCCAGTACACCGCACCGATCAACGTCAGCGGCCATCCCTCGCTGGTGCTGCCCTGCGGCCTGACCGCCGGCGGCATGCCGCTCGGCTGCCAGCTGATCGCCCGCAAGGGCGGCGAGGCCACGCTGCTGCGCGCCGGCGCTGCGGTGCAGGCGGTTACCGCCTGGCACCGCACCCACCCGCCGCTCTGAATGCAGCCCGATCAACGCCCAACCCGGAGAGAAACGATGAGCCCGACCCCGCCCCACGAAGGCGCCAAACCGGCCGCCGGCCCAACGCTGGCCGAAGCAGCCGCGCAGATCGCCGCCGGCAGCCTCAGCTGCGAGGCGCTGATGCGCGACTGCATCGCACGCGCCCAAGCCCACCCCGAGCTCAACATCTTCATCACCCTGGATACAGAAGGCGCGCTCGCCGCCGCCCGCTACGCCGACCACGCGCGTGCCGCCGGCAAGGCGCAGGGGCCGCTGGCCGGCCTGCCGCTGGTGGTGAAGGACAACATCCACGCCGCCGGATTGCCCGCCACCGCCGGCACCCCTGCGCTGGCCGGTTTCGTCCCCGCCACGGACGCACCCACGGTGCGCAAACTGCGCGAAGCCGGCGCCGTGGTGCTGGGCAAGACCAACATGCACGAACTGGCCTTCGGCGCCACCGGCTACAACCACGGCTTCCACCACCCGGACAGCGTCGGCGTGCGCAATCCCTACGACGCCACCCGCATCGCCGGCGGTTCGTCTTCCGGCAGCGCCGCCGCGCTCGGCGCCCGCATGGCGCTGGCCGCGCTCGGCACCGATACCGGCGGCTCGATGCGGATTCCGTGCGCGCTCAACGGCTGCGCCTCGCTGCGCCCGTCCTGGGGACGCTACTCCGGCGAGGGCGTGATCCCGATCGCCAACAGCCGCGACACCGTCGGGCCGATGGCGCTGTGCATGGCCGATGTTGCGTTGCTGGACGCCCTCATCACCGGCGAGCCGGCACTCCCCCCGGTACGGCTCGACAGCCTGCGGCTCGGCGTGGTCGCCGGTTACTGGGCCAACCTCGACGCCGACACCCGGGTGCTGGCCGAGGCGGCGGTGAAGAAGCTCGAAGCCGCCGGGGTGAGCTTCGTCGAGGTGCCGGATGCGCGCCTGCAGGAACTCAACGAGCCGATCGGCTTCCCGGTGGTGTTCCACGAGGCTTACGGCGACATGGTCGCCTACCTGAGCGAACAGGGGCCGGGCATCGGCATCGAGGCGCTCTACGAGCAGATCGCCAGCCCCGACGTGAAGGGCATCTACAAGGACCTGGTGCTGCCGCGCAAGACCTTCGGCCCGGACGGCAGCCTGGTCGACGTCGGCCCGGTTTATCAGGAGGCGGTGCGTTACGGTCGTCCGGCATTGAAGGCGCGCTACCGCGAGCTGTTCGAGCGTTACCGGTTGGACGCCTTCGTGTTCCCGACCACGCCTGTCGTAGCGCCACTGGCACGCCCCGAGGTCAGCCTGCCGGAGAACTTCCACCTGCTCATCCAGAACACCGAACCCGCCGCGAGTGCCGGCCTCGCGTCGATCCAGTTGCCGATCGGCCTCGGCCCGCAGACCGGCTTGCCGGTCGGCATGGAACTCGACGGCCCGGCGGGCAGCGACCGCCGCATGCTTGCCATCGGCATCGCGCTGGAGGCGGTGCTGGGGCGGGTGCCGTCGGCGTTCTGACAGCGCGGAGCAAAGTCCACGGATTTGCAGCCCGCTTTGCCTGACGGCGAGCGGGTTTTTTCGTTTGCGACGAAGCCCGACCGGCCGCAGGGGCTGCTCCTCCCGTGAAGGGTAGGGAGCAAACCGCTGGCGCCCTGGAACCGCCAATCCAATTTCCTCTTTACGGAACAACACCAATGAGCAACCTGCAAGACAAAATCGTCATCGTCACCGGCGGCGGCAGTGGCATGGGCCGCGATGCCTGCCTGGCCCTCGCGCATGCCGGCGCCCGGGTAGTGATCGGCAACCGCCGCGCAGAGGAGGGCGAGGCGGTGGTCGAAGCGATCCGCGCGCTCGGCGGACAGGCGGTGTTCCGCGTCACCGACGTGTCCCGCCCGGAGGACTGCGCCGCGCTGGTGCGCTGCGCGCTCGAGCACTACGGCCGGCTCGACGGCGCCTTCAACAACGCCGGCCTGCAGCGCGACTTCGGCGACATCCACGAGACACCCGACGCCGACCTGTCCGAGGTGATAGACATCAACCTCAAGGGCGTGCTCTACATGATGAAGTACGAGGCTGCGGCCATGCTGGCGGGCGGCGGCGGCGCCATCGTCAACAACAGTTCGATCTTCGGCCTGAAGGCCATGCCGCGGCTGGCCTACTACGTCGCCGCCAAGCACGGCATCGTCGGCGCGACCCGCGCCGTGGCGCTGGACTACGCGGAACGCGGCATCCGCGTGAATGCGGTGTGCCCCGGGCCGATCAAGACACCGAGCTACGACCGCGTCACCGGCGGCGACGACCACATGTACGACGAAGGCGTGCCGATGCGCCGGATCGGCATGCCGGGTGAGGTCAGCGCCGCGGTGCTGTGGCTGCTGTCGGCGCAGTCGTCCTACGTGACCGGGGCAGTGCTGCCGGTGGATGGGGGGATGAGTGCGGGATAGGGGGAAAGGGCTCTACCGGGCGACGACGATGTAGCGTCCGCAAGCCAGCTCCTTCCCCTTCAAGGGGAAGGCGGGGATGGGGATGGGGTTCCGGGCGATGGAACTGGCTCACAAACTAACCCCATCCCCACCCCAACCCTCCCCTTGAAGGGAAGGGAGCAAAAGCGGGCCAGCCGACAGGCCCGCTTTCATCACAACCAGTTAAGCGAAAAAAAAGGGGGCACCAACAGCAACCCCTCTTCATTTCCTGCCACACGGGCGGTGCCGCGGCACCGCCCGAACCCCAGCTCAGCGACCCGCCGCCTGCAGCGTCTGCAGGGTGAAGTCCTTGGCGCTCATGCCGGCGACGTTGGTCTTCCACGAGCCGGAATCCACCAGGAACACGGTGGCATGGTTGCGCTGGAAGTCGATGATGGCGCCGCCCGCGCTGCGCACGTCGGTGAAGCCGTCCTCCGCCTTGGCCGGGTAGGAGTGGAATTCCATCATCTTCCAGAATTCGCCCTTGCGGTTGTAGGCCTCGCCGTAATAGATGCGCGGGTACTTGGTATCGACGTAGAGCACCTTCTTGCTGTACGGGTGCTCCGCCGGCGTGGTCGCCTCGATCACATAGACTTCGCGCGGCTCGTAGGCGTTGTTGTTCATGTTCCAGAACGGCGCCTTGTCTTCGAGCACCGGGTACTTCTCGCCGAAGGTCTTGCCGTTGCGGTTCCACAGCGGCGTCTTGCTGTGGGCGACGGCGAGCACCATGCGCTTGCCCAGCATCTTGTAGCCCGGGTACCAGCAGGGGCGGGCGTTGAAGATCTCGAGGTCGTCCTGCAGCTGGTCGGAGGAACCCACCGGGTCCATCCAGGCGCCACCGGACAGGCGCCGCACGCGCCGCACCGCCGGAATGTAGGCCCACACGTCCGGCACCTTGGCGTTGTCGTACATCACCGTGAAGGTCCCCAGGCCCTTCATGTCGGACGGCGCCTTGAAGTACAACAACTGGCGGCCGCGTTCGCCACCGTCGCCCTCGACCGCGTCGCCGGACAGGCGGCCCTTCATCGAATAGCGGATGAATTCGGCCACCGGTTCGGCATGCACGCCCTTTTCGCCGTCGATCAGCACCTGGGTGAAGAAGGGTGCGTGGGCGAGGTCGCCGGAAAGCTGGCCGAGGTGCCAGTTCCAGATCACCTTCTCGGCCGCCTGCGGGTCCTTCATGTCGATGTCGGGGAAGGGCTGGCCAGCCTGCCAGCCGTCGACCTGACAGGTCTCGCCATTGATCTTGGTCTTGCCGGCGTTGGCGGCAGAGGCCTTGACCCACTTGGGATCGAGCGGAATCTCCTTGGACTTGGCCAGCGGCACCTTCATGCCGTTGTTGCGGATGCGCCATTCCATCTTTTCGGTCAGCAGGCTTGCGACCGTATGACCTTCGAAAGTATCGCTCTTGATCTTGTCGATGTTCTCGGCCGAAATCACCGTGCCGGCCGGCAGTTCGGCGGCATGGGCAAGGCCTGCTGCGGCCAGCGCGAGGGTGGCCGCGACGAGGCGCAGCACGGGCTTGTTGATCGTTTTCATGAGGTTGCTCCGGGGGTCAGAACAGGTAGGTCAGGCTGGTGTAGAGCTGGTCGCGCTTGTGGAAGTAGCCGAACAGCGCCGACTTGTCGCACATGCCGGCATTGGGCGGTGCGCACTCACCGGCGTCGCGGCTTTCGTTATTCCAGAACTTGTCGTACTCGACCTTCCAGCGCCAGTTCTTGGCCAGCTCGACAGTCACCGAAGGCACGGCGAAACCGCCACCGTTGGTCAGGTCGGTGCCCACCACCAGCTCGGGGCGGACGCGGCCGTTGTCGTAGCTGAGGCTGAAGATGCCGGTCAGCAGCATGTTGTGTTCCTTGGCCCGGCCACCCCAGCCGACCGAGTTCAGCAGGCGGTCGCCGCCGTCGTAGTCGAGGATCCATTTGTCGAACAGCTGGACCGAGAAGAACATCGGCTTCTCGGTGCCCAGCAGGGACTGGGTGAAGGCCAGGTTCTTGTCCATGCGCAGCATCCAGGCCAGCACGTTCTTGTGCTTGACGCCATCGAAACCGGGCGCGACGTTCTGGCTGGCGAGCGAACCCGGAACCGCCGAGAAGTTGTACGGCGCATCCTTGATGTAGGCGACCTCGGTGCTGAACACCGCGTCGGCCCAGTCGGCATAGCCGCTGGCGGTGAAGCCGAAGATGTCGACGATGGGGTAGATGATGTCGCCGAACAGGCCGTTGGTGTCCGCACGCCCTTCGGTCTTCACCGAGCTGAAGCCGGGGATGCCGTTGAACTTGCTCGTCCCGTTCATGATCGGGTTCGGCCAGTAGGTCTTCAGGTAGGACAGCGAATAGTTGATGTCGCCGGCCATGCCGCTCCAGCGGATGCCGCCGGTGACGTCGCGCACGTCGCCTTCATCGTTCTCGTAGTCGTAGGGGTCGATGTTGCGGAAGTCGACGCCGGCCCACGGATGGCTGGACCAGCGGCCGCCGTAGATCTCGAGTTCGGTGCCGATGTCGCTCTTGCGGTCCCAGCCCGGGCGGATGAACATCTCGACGCCGCCGTCGAGTTCGGGCACGTCGATGTTCACCTTGGCCATGATGTTGGCCTTGCGCAGTTCCTCGTTGGCCGGCTCCAGGAACGAACGCCAGGTCCAGTCGAAGCCGTGCACCATGTCGTTGGCGGCGAAGAAATCGGTCTCGCCCCAGGCGATCTGCTGCTTGCCCAAGCGCACCCGGGTGCGCTCGCCCAGCCCGAAATCGACGTACAGCTCGCGGACGACGTCGCTGATGTCGTTGCGGTTGTAGAGATCCATGATGTCGCCATCGTGGTAGTTGTTCGCCCCCATTTTCTCCAGGTGGCGCAGGAAGGGCGTCTGCACTTCGCCGACGGCGCGCAGCTTGGCCACCACCGAGACGTTCTCGGTGGCCTTCCAGTCAATGTTCAGGCGCGCGGTGCTGCGGGCCATCGACAGCTTGCCGCGGTCGTCGTAGCCCGGCGTGTCCTCCCAGTTCTGCATGTTCCACGACAGTTCCTGGCGCAGGTAGCCGTCGATCTTGAGATTGCCGTCCTCCGCATGGACGGGGAGGGCCGGCAACGCGAAGGCGATGGCGATCGCGGTGCCCAGGAGGGCGCGGGCAGGCCTGGTCTTGCTGCTTCTCTTCTTCATGGATGCTCCCTTGGGGTGAGTCGAATAGGTGCTGCGCTGAGAGACGGAGAACAGGTTCAGGCGGCGGCCGGGCGCAAGCCCGCGAGCACGGGCTTCTCCTGGCGGCCGAAGATGAAGGCGGGGCGGAAGACGTAGATCACCGACGGCATCACGAACAGCGCCGAAGCGGCCGAGACGCCGAGCCAGATCGCCATCAGCAGGCCCATCTCGGCCTGGAAGCGCAACGACGAGGCCCACCACAGCAGGGTGCTGAAGATCAGCACGCTGGCGGTGACCAGCACGCCCATGCCGGCCGAGTGCAGCGCCTCGTGGATCGCGTGCTCCGGCGTGCTGCCGGCGGCGATTTCTTCCTTGATGCGGTCGGCCACGTAGAAGGCGTAATCGACGCCCAGGCCGATGCCCAGCGCGGCCACCGGCACGGTGTTGATGTTCATGCCGATGCCCTTCCAGGCCATGAAGCTGAAGGTGAGCGTGTTGGAGATGATCACCGGCACCATGAACAACATGCCGGCCACGGTGGAGCGGTAGACCACGGTGCAGATCACCACCAGCACGAAGAGTGCGAGCGCGATGTGCTCGATCTGGCTGGACAGGATCACCTCGTTCACCGCCGCCATCACCCCGATCAGCCCGCCGGCGAGCTGCCACTTGCCCTCGGTGAGCGGATGGGTGTCGATGAACTCCTTGATGCGCGCCACCGCGGTGCGGATGGTCTCGCCCTGGCGGTCGCGGAACATCATGGTCACCGCGCCGTTGGCGTAGGCGGTGTCGGTGAAGCGGTCCATGTCGCCCGGTTCGGACACCGAATCGAGGATGGCCACCAGGCTGCCGTTCACCGCCTGGCTCTCGCCCAGTTCCAGGTAGCGCGGGTTGCCCTCGCGCAGCGTGCTGTTGACCACCGGAATCACGTCGGCGATGGACAGCGAGCCGCCGACCTCGGGCTGGGCCTCGATGAAGCGCTGGAAGCTGTTCATTGCGTGCAGCACTTCGTTGGACTTGACCAGGCCTTCCTTGCCGTCTTCGCCGATGACGATGAACATCCGGTCCACGCCCTGGAAGCGCTGGTTGATGGCCGCCGAATCGACGTTGTACTTGGCCTCCGGCCACAGGATGGGCGAACCCGGGTTGGCGTCGCCCACCTTCAGGTGGAAGGCGTAGTAGCCCGACACCGCCATCACCACCACGCTGCAGCCGATCACCGCGTAGCGGAAGCGCGAGGTCGCCATCCATACGCCGAAATCGAGCACCTTGCGCAGAATCGGCGCGAAATCCACCGGATGCACCGTGCCGTGCGGGCGGCGGATGTAGGACAGCAGCACCGGGGTCAGGATCACCGCGCTGATCGTCAGCGTGGACACCCACACCACCGACAGCAGCGTCAGCTTCTGCAGCATCGGAATGGGCGACAGCGCCACCACCGCCATGCAGGCGGCGTCGGCGATCACGCCCAGCATGCCGGGGCGGAAGAGGTCGGCGAGCGCCACCTTGGCGGCAATGCGGGCGCTGTCGGCGTCGGGCGGGATCACCGCCAGTTCGTCGTCGAAGCGGTTGACGATCTGCACCGAGTGCGACACTGCCCGCGAGGTGATCAGCATTGCCACCACGATCACCAGCGGTTCGAAATGCACCTTCAGCAGGTGGCAGATGCCCAGCGCCCAGATCGCGCTCACCACGCCGGCCAGCAGCGGCAGCAGCACGCCGCGCCAGGTACGCAGCAGCACGAAGAGCATCGCCAGGGTCAGCGCCATCGCCGCGGCGATCAGGTTGATCGTCTCCGGCACGTAGTGGTTCACCCAGCCGTACAGCATCGGGTCACCGACCACGCGGATGCTCACCGTGCCGTCATCGACGCGGGCGATCAGGTCGCGGATCTCGTGGAACACGGTGGCGTAGTCCACCTCGCGGTCGATGAAGTCGACCGTGATCAACGTCGCCTGCAGATCCTTGGACACATAGGGGCCGTACACCAGCGGATTGCGCAGCACCGAATCGCGCAGGGCTGCCATTGCCTCGGCGCTGGCGGGCAGGTCGGGCCACATCAGCGGCTTGGTCTCGATGCCGTCGGTCGAGGCGCGCACCTCCTTCAGCTTCTTGGAGGCGAGCGAGGTGATCTGGTAGGGATTGACCGCCGACACCTCGCGCAGGCCGAGGGTGATGGTGCGCACCTTGTCGAGCACCTTTGCGTCGAAGATCTCGCCCTGGTCCACCTCGACCATGATCGTGACCATGTTCGAGCCGCCGAAGGTGTCCTTGAACTTCTGGTGGGTCTGGATGTACTCGTGGCGCGACGGCAGCATGTCCTCGAACACGGTGCGCACTTCCACATGCAGCGCGAACCACGACAGGACCAGGGTCAGCACGGCGAGCGCGCCCACGACCCAGTTGCGCCGACGGATACATGTCTCGGCTATGCGTTCGATCATTTTTCTGCTCTCTGATTTGGGTGAGATGCGGGAGCGGGCCCGGTTCAGTTGCCCAGCGTGGTCCAGGCGCGGCCGTCCCAGCGGCCGATGTTGGCGCCGGCGAACCAGGCTCCGTCCTTGATCGGCAGCACCCGCGTGTGCCAGGACAGGTCGCGTTCGTCGAGGCGGCCGGTCTGCCACCTGGCGGCGTCGGCATCGGCCGAGATCCAGCGCCCGAGCGCCCCGGAGCCGATCCAGCGTTGCTGCGCCGTATCCCAGGCGATGTCGAAGAGGTGGTCGTGGATGCCGAGCTCCGCCGCCCTCCAGTTACGGCCGCCGTCGCGCGTTTCGAGCACTACGCCCTCCAGGCCCACCGCCACGCCGTGGTCCGCATCGCGGAAGGCGACCGCCATCAGCGAGCTCGCCACCGGCGCGGGCGTTTCGGTCCAGCTGGCGCCGCCGTCGTCGCTGGTCAGGATGCGGCCGAACTCGCCGACCACCACGACGCGCGAGGCACCGATGAGCGCCACGTCGTTCCAGGCCAGATCCTCCTCGTCGCGCAGCCGCGACCAGGTCGCACCGTAGTCGCGGGTCATCAGCAACGCGCCCATCTCGCCGCTTGCGATGGCGATGCCGTCCGCCCCGGTCTCGATGCGGGTGAGCTTGTTGGCAACCTCGGAGCGCGGCACGTCGGCAACCTGCTGCCAGCTCGCGCCGCCGTCGGCCGACACCAGGATCACGCCGTCGTTGCCGACCGCGACCGCGCGCGTGGCATCCCAGGTTGCGATGTCCTGCAAGGTCTGCCCAGACGGCACCGGCACGCGCTCGACCTGCCGGGAAGCCGGATCGATGCGCAGGATCTTGCCGCCCGATCCGACCGCCAGCAGGCGGTCCTCGGCCGCAGCGGTAATGCCGTAGTAGTGGTCGCGGCGCTCCAGCACGGGCGGCTGCAGCGTCGCGCCGACCGGTTGCGGCTTGACGAAGAGGCCGGCCCACAGCAGGCCGCCGATGATGGCCCAGGGCAGGGCGGAGACGACGTAGCCGCCCATCGACCGTGCCGGCGCCTGGCCGGTGTGCCGGGCGGCAGGGGAGTCGGCCGCGGCGGGCGGCGGGGAGTGGGAAGCGAGCTGGTCTGGCATGCGGTCCATGTCGTTGTGTCAGGTCTGTTGTGGGGCAAAGCCTAGGCGGCTTCTTGTGCCCTCTAAGCTAGAGCCCGGCCGTGCGCGGGACTATCCACGCAACGCAAGCCTTATCCCTTGCGCGCAAGTGAATCCGCGGTACCCCCCGAAGGCGGGCGGCACCCTTCGGCAAACGACCGCCGGGCATCAGCCGACACGGCCATCCTGCTGTTCGGAAAGGCTTTTTCAGAAAATGACAACGGCAAACAGGAAGCGCCTGCGCAGGCGTTTTCGGAACTGTCCCGATGCACTTGCAGGACGGTCATGGCACCGGCGAAGGGATGGCTGAAGGGGGGCGGCAAGAGCGGACCGCGCATCGCGCCGAGTGCTTTATTTATTTTGGAATCGTTCTTGCTTAAAGCACCTTGCGACGGCGTCCGACGCGTTCAAAGCAGCGGCAAGCGCGACCGGACGGCCCGCCGGCTGCACCAGGCTGGCGCCGACGGCACCCCGACGGTGCAGATCCTGGCGCCGTCACCACCACGGCGGTGCCGTAAGCGCCGCCCCAGGCGAAGACCAACGATGCAGGAGAACTCATGATTCTTCATGCCGGAACCACCCCCGACCCGGACAATCCCGCGCTGTCGCGTTTTCCGCTGTTCGAAACGCGCGATGTGGACGAAGCCCGCCTGCGCGGCACCCAGGTGTTCTGCGAGCACAGCCTGAAACTGGTGGACCGCCATGCGTCGATAGACGCCCGCATGTGCTTCAAGCGTATCCGTGGCGTGGGGATCGGCCGGATGACCTATGGTGCGCACGTCGCCGTCGATCCGGGCTGCCTCGACGATTTCCTGCTGGTGCAGATGCCGCTCAGCGGCGCCGAGATCCTGCGCAGCGGCGACATCGTGGTGAACTCCAGCCGCCGCGTCGCCACCGTGGCCAGCCCGCACCGTCCCTTCTCGCTGCGCCACGAGGCGGGCACCGAGAAGCTGTTCGTACGCATCGACCGAGACGTGCTGGAGCGCCATTGCCTGCAGCACCTTGGCCATGCGCTGCGCAAACCGCTCGACTTCCGCATGGACATGCCGCTCGACACCGTTGCGGGCCAGCAGTGGATGCGGGCGCTGCGCTGGCTGATGACCGAGCTCGACAGCGTCGCCGACGACGATCTCGCCACCAACCGTTACCCCTTGCTCGCCGCGCAGTTCGAGCAGTTGCTCATCTCGATGCTGCTGGTGTGCCAACCGCACAACTACACCGAGCAGTTGTGCAGCGATGCGCCGTCCATCGCGCCGGCCTTCGTCAAGCGGGTGGAGCGCTACATCGAGGACAACGCACACGAGCCGCTCACCATCGTCGACCTTGCCGCCCATGCGGGCGTCAGCAGCCGCTCGCTGTTCGCCGGCTTCAAGCGCTTTCGCAACAGTTCGCCGATGAACTACCTGCGCGAGGTGCGTCTGCAGCGGGTGCGCGACGCGCTGCTGGAGGCCGAGCCGGGCCACACCACGGTCACCAGCGAAGCGCTGCACTGGGGTTTTTCCCATCTCGGCCACTTCACCACGGCCTACAAGCGCCGCTTCGGCGAAAGCCCGTCGGAAACCCTGGCGCGCGGCTGAAAAAATGCCCGTTCGCCAGGCGAACGGGCAGTAAAAGGGCGGGAAATGCGGAGACAGGCTGAAGCGCCAGTAGAAGTTCCCGCCCGGGCAGCCGGACCGGTTTCAGGTCGTCATCGAAAAGGCGGGAGGGGCGCAGCCGCCCCTCCGCGCAAGGCGCTTCGACCGGGGTCGTTGCGCCGTCATGGAAACGGTGAGCGTCGCCTCAGCGCGCTTGCGCCAGCGGATGGCCGCGGCGCAGCTTGTTGCCGAGCGCATAGCCCTGCACCTGCGCCGCGCGCGTCACCAGCAGGAACTTGAAGTGCCAGCCGGGCAGCACGGCGGCGATGGCGGCCAGTACGCCGAACGCGACCGTCTGCGGCAAGACCAGGGCGGCTCCGCCAGCCAGCAGCGGCAGCGCGGCACCGGCCAGGAGCAGGCCGAGCTGCGCCGGCGCCAGTGCGCGGCGGGTCGACTGCGGCGCATCGGAGGCGAGCAGCCGGGCGCGATAGTGCAGCCAGCTGGCAGCACGCAGCAGCACCAGCACCAGCAGCGCGCCGAGCATCTCCGTCTGCAGCGCCGCGAACGCGCTCTGCAGCAGGAGCAGCAGCGCACAGCCTTCGACCAGCCCGGTCGCCACGATCAGGCGCACCACCGCCGGTTCCCGCCAGGCCGGAATGCCGCGCGCGGCCTTGAGGATGCGGCCCTGACAGTAGAGGAAGAGCAGGGCGGCCGCGCCCGCGGAATATGCCAGCAGCGCCAGGCCGGTGGCCAGCGCCGCCACCGACAGCAGGAAGATCAGCGCCGCGACATAGGCCTCGCGCGTCATCCACGAGGTCTGCGGATGGAAGAGCACGTTGAAGGCGCGCCACGGCCGCCCGATCTCGGCCCACACGCAGGCGAGGCCGGCACCGATCAGCGCCAGCCCGGCGAGCACCGCCCACAGCGGCGGCGACGCCGGATAGGCGGTCAGGGTGGCGAACAGCAGCAGCGCGGAGCCGCTGCCGCCGCCGATGAAGTTGGCTGCGGCACGCCAGTCCCAGCTGATCTGATGGCTGGTGCCGAAACGTCCGAACTTGGCAGGATTCATTTTTCGTTCCACAGGTAGAAGAAGCCCGGCTCGGTACCCAGTTCCTCGTGCATGCGGAACCAGGTGTTGTCGGTGAGCAGCTTCGAGACGTTGCTGTCGGGGTCTTCGAGGTCGCCGAAGGTGAGCGCGTTGGCGATGCAGGCATTGGCGCAGGCCGGCGTCGCGTCGGGATCGACGCCCGGCTTCAAGCCGCGGGCGAGGCCGGCATCGACCCGGTCCGAACAGAAGGTGCACTTTTGCGCGACGCCGATGCGGCCCTCGTCGAAGCGGATCGCCTCGGTTTCGGTCGGCTGGTCACCGTAGGCGAAGCGCGGCGTTTCCACCTTGTAGCGCGCCTGGTAGGGACAGGCCACCGCGCAGTAGGAACAGCCGATGCAGATGTCGTAGTCGATGGTGACGATGCCGTCCTTGCGTTGGCCGGTGGCGGTGCTGGGGCAGACCTCCATGCAAGGAGGATCGGAGCAGTGCTGGCAGCCGACCGGCATGAACAGGCGTTCGACATTGGGGTATTCGCCCATCTCCACATCCAGCACCTTGCGCCATTGCACGCCGGGCGGCGTGGCGTTGGTGTGCTTGCAGGCGGCGGTACAGGTCTGGCAGCCGACGCAGCGGTTGAGGTCGGCGACCATTACGTAGCGGGTCATCGTTTGCTCCCGATCTTCTTGATCTTGACGAGGACGGCGTCGACCGCCGAACCGGTGCCGTCGACCAGGTCCATGTTCATCGGCACCAGGTTGTTGAGGCTGGGCATGTCGAGGTCCTTGGCGTAGGGCGTTTTCCAGTGGCCGAACTGGCCGACCATCACCACCGTGTCGGGCCGCACGCCCTGGCGCAGCAGCGCGCGGCCGCTGGTGACACCGACCGGCGAGGTGACCTCGATGCGGTCGCCCTGGGCGATGCCCATCTCCTCGGCGACCCTGGCGTTGATCATGATCCCGTCGTGGCCGGCGACATTGGCCGCGACCTCGCGGATCATCTGCAGGCTGACGTTGCCGCCCCACGCGTACTGCATGCTGCGCGCGGTCAGCAGCCAGAACGGGTAGTCGCTGGCCTTGATCTTGTAGGCGCGCTCGTAGGCGTCGGCCCACAGCTTGTTGAGGTCTTTCCAGGTCGGCAGAGGCTCGTATTCGTGCAGCTGGCGGTCCCACCACGTGACGCCCTGCTCGTGCAGGCGGGCGGCGAGTTCCTGGCCGATGCGCAGGATGCGTTCCTGGTAGGGCAGCTCGAAGCGCAGACCCATGTCCTCCATCTTGGGGTAGAGATACCAGTTGATCTTGGGGAAGGGTTTGACGCGGAAGCCGTTTTCCTTGAAGTAGGCGAGGCCGTCGCTGGCGGCGCCGTCGGTCACGTCGACGCTCGCGGCACGGCACACCGCGTCCCAGGTTTCCTCCACCGTGTGCGGCTTGCTCACGTCCAGCGAGAAGTCGTACTTGTCCGTCTTCAGCGGCAGGCCGGCTGCGCCCATGTTGATCATGGTGTTGTAGGCCTCGAGCAGGCCGGTGCGCTTGGCCAGCTCGGTCGAGATCCAGGTGAAGTCCCTGGCCTCGCCGCGCGGCTCCACCACCGGCTGGCGCAGCACCCAGCCCTGGCTGTCCCAGAACTGCTCGAAGTAGTGCGTGCCGCCGAGGCGGATCAGCTGGGTGCTTTCGAGGTCGATGGCTTCGGGCAGCACCAGGTCGGCGAAGTGGTTGGTCTCGTCCTGGGTGTAGGAGAAGGCGACGGTGAAGGGGAAGGTCGCCATCGTCTCACCCATCTTGTCCGTCTCGGAGAACGAGATATTCGGGTTGCAGCGATAGACGAACCACAGGTCGGGCGGCTTGGGCTGGCCCCAGCTGTCGGCCGCGCGGCCCTGCAGGCGCATCCAGCTGAGCACGGTGGAGCCCATCAGCTGGCTGGTGAGGCCGCCGCCGATGATGGGGATGAGCGTGGTGTGGCCGTGGCGCACCTGCGGCTGCGCCGCCCAGTGTTCCTTGTCGGTGGGGTTGAAGGGGTAATCGAGGAAGCCGTCCGGACTGGGCGCGACCGAGCCCATGCGGTCGAAGTCCATGCCGGAGATGTGCACCGTGCTGCCGAGCAGCCCGCCCGGCACCTCCAGCCCGCCCACCAGCACCATCAGCATGGTGCGCGCCCACACGCATTCGTAGGCGCCCCAGCCGTTGTTCACGCCCTTGCCCAGCATCACCGCCACCGGGCGGAAGGGCAGGGTGCGGCCTTCGAACTCGATGGTCTCGCCGATGCGGGCGTGATCGACGAACTCGTTGGCGATGCGGCGTATCGTCGTCGCCGGCACGTCGGTGATCGGCGCCGCCCATTCCGGCGTGTGCGGCGCCACCATCTCGCGCGTCACCTCGAAGGCGGTGGTCGCCTCGACCGCGCCGTGCATCCACTCCTTGCCGTCGGCGCCCACTTCCAGCCCGCTCAGGCTGTAGCGGCCGAGCAGCGCGGGATCGGCCCCCGGCGTATCGAAGGGCACCGCGCGCTGGCTGCCCGCGTCCCAGATCAGCGGCTTGCGGCTGGCGGGGTCGCGCAGGAAGAAGCCCTTGGGGCCGACCAGGTAGGGCGAGCCGGTGCGCGCCTTGAGGAAGGGGCGGTCGAGATCGGCCAGCGGGCGCTCGTGCAGCAGCACGTGCAGCATCGCGTACAGGAAGGCCGGGTCGGTCTTCGGCTTGATCGGTATCCATTCGCTCGCCGAGGCGCCGGTGATCGACAGGTGCGGCTCGATCTGCACCCGCTTGATGCCTCGCGCCCGCGCATCCGCATGGCGGCGCACGCTGGTGACGCCGCCCGAGGCGTCGATGTTGTTGCCGAAGGAAACGATGTATTCGCAGCGCGGCGTATCGGGGCAGACGGTGAAGGCGCGGTGCCACAGCTCGCCGTACACATGCTCGGTGTGATAGCACTTGACCGTGCCGCCGGCGCCCAGGCTCTGGTCCACCGGCCCCCACGCGGCGAGGAAGGAGGCGAAGGTGCCCATGTAGAAATAGGGCGTCGCCGCACCGCCGGTGGTGAAGGCCACCCGCGGGTAGCCGTCCTCGTCGACCAGGCTCTCGGCACGGATCGCGTTCAGCCGCGCGGCGACGGTGTCCAGCGCTTCTTCCCACTCGATCTCGACGAAGCCCGGGTCCTCGCCGCGGCCCTTCTTCGGGTTGGTCCGCTTCATCGGCTTGAGGATGCGGTTGGGGTTGTAGATCTTCTGCACCAGGCCGTAGGGCTTGACGCACACCTTGCCGTCGGCCGGGTGGTAGCCCTTGGCGGCGAAATTGGGCGCCACCGTGGTCGCCACGCCGTCCGTCACCTCGACGGTGAGCATGTCCGGGCCATTGACGCACTGGTAGCAATAGGTGGAAACCTTGCGCGTGCTGCTCATGATTCTGCCGTGCTCCTTGCAGGGTCTTTCGGACGCGCCCGCCCCGACGAAGGACAGCGCGTAGGGACGCAGCTTATGAAGTGGCGTGCATGGGGACTATCCGAGGGCCGCAGCGCCTGTCCCTGCGCTGCAGCTTCCGCAGGCGCAGTCCGGCGCGCGCAGGGCGAGGTAATTGCAGATGAAGTCCGAGATGGCGCCGCAGGCGTCGAGCGGGAATACCGGCAGATGGGTGTTCTCGCCGCGGTCGCTGGCCACCGCCACGATCCACGGGTCGCTGCGGTGCAGCGGACTGGCGGGCGCGGCCGCGCGGCGCACCTCCATCTTGGGGATGGGCGCATGCTTGTAGCCCTCGACCAGCACCACGTCGCATGGCGCAAGCAGGCCGATCACCGCGTCTAGACCCGGCTCGGGCGCGCCGCGCAGCTCGCGCATCAGCGCCACGCGCTCCTTGGATACCAGCAGGACTTCGGCGCAACCGGCCTGGCGATGACGCCAGGAGTCCTTGCCCGGCTGGTCGAGGTCGAAGCTTTGATGGGCGTGCTTGACCAGCGAAACGCGCAGGCCACGGCCGACCAGCCCGCGGGTGACCCCTTCGATCAGCGTCGTCTTTCCCGCGCCGCTGTAGCCGGCAAAACCGAACACCTTCATTCCCGCCTCCCTGTCGATACACCTTCGCCACGAACGGGCGAAGGCTAGGGGAGCGCGGGTGGCGCTGCCTATCCGCAGGCCGCAAGCCCTATCCGACAGCTGCACTTTGCACGCCGGCCACCGCCCGGCAGGGCGCCACTTCCCGCCACGGGGAAAGACATTGCGGGCAGTACGGGAAAAGTAATAGACGTAAGAGAGTTACATCTGTTTTAATTTAGACATAAATAAATCCTGCATCGACAGGAACCCATTGGAGGAGACGCCATGGAAGCACAACGCCACTTCGCGCCGGCCGGCGCGGGGCCGGTCCTCGCCAATTTTCCGCTGTTCCGCACCTCGGACCTCGAGGAAGCCCGCAACCGCGTGTCGCAGGTGTTCTGCGACCACCGCCTGCGGGTGATGGGCAGCAGCAGCCGGATCGGCGCCGAGATGTACTTCCGGCCGATACGCGGCATCGGTGTCGGCCGCATGCGCTACGGCGCCAGCGTGGCGATCGATCCTGGCGAGCTCGGCGACTTCGCCCTCATCCAGATGCCCATCCGCGGCACCGAGGTGGTGGAACATGGCCGCCACACGGTGAACTCCACGCCGGATGTCGCCTCGGTCATCAGCCCGACGCAACCGGTCTCCATCCGCCACGGCGCCGATACCGAAAAGCTGTTCGTCAGGATCGACCGCGACACACTGGAGCGCCATTGCCGCCAGCACCTCGGAGGCGATCTGCGCCAGCCGGTGGAATTCCTGCCGCAGATGTCGCTGCCCGACAGCCGCTGCCTGTCCTGGGTGCGCCTGATGAACTGGCTGTGCGAGGAAATCGGCCACGAGAACCCGCAGGGCGATCCCATCCTCGATTCGCCGCTGTTCTCGGCCCAGATCGAGCAGATGGTGATCACCACCCTGCTGCTATGCCAGCCGCACAACTATTCGGAAAGACTCGCCCACGACGGCCCCACCGTCGCGCCGCACTTCGTCAAGCGCACCGAACGCTACATCGAGGAAAACGCCCACGAGCCGCTCACCATCGGCGAGATTGCCGAGCACGCCGGCGTCAGCACCCGCTCGCTCTTCGCCGGTTTCCGCAAGTACCGCAACACCACGCCCATGCAGTACCTCAAGGATGTGCGGATGCAGCGGGTGCACGAGGAACTGCTGCGCGCCTCGCCCGAAACCACCAACGTGACCTGCGTGGCGATGCGCTGGGGCTTTTCGCACCTCGGGCATTTCGCGGTCGATTACAAGCGCTGCTTCGGCGAAAGTCCCTCTGCCACCCTCAACCGCTGAACGGCTCGCCGCCGAATCCTGCAACTTCGGGATAAGCAGCGGAGTTTCGGGATAGTTCGCTTCGTATCGCGTCACTAGATTGGGCACATGCCGGCCACCGATGGCCGGCATCCCCGACAGCCTGACCATAAGGATACGAACATGAGCGAACGCACCGGCACCTTCGTGCCCCCGGTCCGCAACGACAACAAGTTCAAGCTCGGCTTCTTCGCCGCCAACTGCTCCGGCGGCATGTCCGTCACCCAGATGCCCGAACGCTGGCAGAACACCTGGGACAACAACCTGCGCCTGGCCAGGCTGGCCGACGCCGCCGGCATCGAGTTCATGCTGCCTATCGCGCGCTGGATCGGCTACGGCGGCGCCACCGACTTCCACGGCAACGTGCTGGAGACCATGACCTGGGCCGCCGGCCTGCTGGCGCACACCAAGCACATCAACGTCTTCGCCACCATCCACACCGCCTGCAACCATCCGGTGGTGGTTGCCAAGCAGATCGCCACCATCGACCAGATCGGTCGGGGCCGCGCCGGTCTCAACATCGTCTGCGGCTGGAACAAGCCGGAATACGACGCCATGGGCCAGACCCTGCCGGACGACCACGAAACCCGCTACCGCATGGGGCAGGAGTGGTACGACATCATCGAGAAGCTGTGGTACGAGAGCGCACCCTTCGACTGGGACGGCGAGTTCTTCAAGCTGAAGGGCGCCTACGGCCAGCCCCACCCGGTGGTGGACCGCGTCCCCATCTTCAACGCCGCCGGCTCTGCCCAGGGCCGCGACTTCGCCACCCGCAACGCCGACTTCCTGTTCACCTCGGCGATCGATCTGGCACGCTCGAAGGCCGAGGTCGCCGAGATCAAGGCGATGGCCGCCGCCAAGGGCCGCGACATCGACGTGCTGACCTTCTCCTACGTGGTCTGCCGCCCCACGCAGAAGGAAGCCGAGGACTACCACCGCTACTACTCGCAGGAGCACGCCGACTGGGCGGCAGTCGACAACATCATCCGGCTGATGTTCGCCCATGCCGAGTCGTTCCCGAAGGACCAACTGAAGCTGATCCGCGACCGTTTCTCCGGTGGCCACGGCGGCTATCCGCTGGTGGGCGATCCGCAGCAGGTGGCCGACGGCATCTGCGCGCTGCACGAAGCGGGCTTCGCCGGTTCGACGCTGTCCTTCGTCGATTACGCCGAGGAATTTCCCTACTTCCGCGACACCGTGCTGCCCATCCTGGAAGCGCGCGGGCTGCGCCAGCCCTTCAAGGTGGCGCCATGAGCAGCGCGGTGCTGGAGGCGCCGCTGTCGGCCGACGAGTTCCGGCGCGGCATGCGCCAGCTGGCGCTGCCCACCGCGGTGGTCACCACCGCGCACGAGGGTGTGCGCGGCGGGCTGACGGTGTCGTCACTGTGCTCGGTGAGCACCGAGCCGCCGCGGCTGCTGGTGTGCATCAACACCGCTGCCAGCGCCTACCCGCTGCTGCGTGCCAGCCGGGTGCTGGCGATGAACATGCTGGCCGAAGGGCAGGGCGCGCTGTGCATGCGCTTCGGCTCCAGCCGTTGCAGCGGCGAGGCGCGCTTTGCCGAAGGGCGCTGGGAGACCGGGCGCAGCGGCGCGCCCATCCTTGCCGACGCGCTGGCGAGCTTCGACTGCGAGGTGGTGGAGATGCACGAATCCGCCACCCACGCCATCGTCGTCGCCGACGTGATCGAGCTGCGCACCGTGGCGGACGCGATGCCGCTGCTCTATCGCGACGGCGCCTTCGCCCGCGTCGCGCGCGAGGCGATGCCGTGACGGCAGCGCCGGCCGGCGCCGCGCCGGACCAGTGGTTCCGCCCTGCCTGCGGCCAGAAGGCCGAACTGGACGTCAACACCGCCTGCGGCATCGTCCGGCACTTCCTGCAAGCGTGCTGCACTTTCCGGACAAGGCCTGCAGGGGCTGGATAGCTCCTGCGGCAGTGGGCGCGCTAGCTTCCAGCAAACGCCCGCGCACCGGCTGCGCGGGCGGCGACGCCCATCCATCCGAGGACACCCGCATGAAGCATCCGCTCGCCGGCACCACCACCGGCCCTGCCAAAGCGCCCGATCCGGCACGCCGGCAGACGCTCAAGGCCGGCGTCGGCCTGGGCGCCGCCGCACTTGCTGCCCAGGCCGCAGCAAAGGCGCCGGCGCCCGCCACCACGCTGTCGCGCCATACGCTGGCGCGCTGGTCGCATTGGCTCGACGCGCTGGTGCCTGGCGCTGCTGCGGCCGGCGCCGCTGCCTACCTCGTCGGCCAGCTCGGCCAGCCGCGCGACGCCAGCACGCTTTTCCTGCGCTATATGGACTGGCCCGGCAGCCCGGCGGATTTCTACCGCGACGGACTGGACGCGGTGGAGGCACTGGCGCAGCGCCTGTCGGGCCGTCCTTTCGCTGCGCTCGACGCCGACGCCCGCAAACGGCTGATCGATGCCGTGGCGGCTGGGCAGCCGGAGGGCTGGACCGGGCCGCCCGCCGGTCTCTTCTACTTCGTCAGCAAGGCGGACGGCGCCGACCTGGTGTTCGGCACCCGTCCCGGTATCGAACGGCTGGGCCTCGATTACCGCGCCCACATCGATCCATCCGCGCCTTGGCCGGGTGCAACAGGCATCAGGCGGAGGGCCCGCACATGAAGACGCTCAGGGAAACCGAAGTCGTCATAGTCGGCGCCGGTCAGGCCGGCAGCCTGATCGCGGCCGAGCTGGCCGCCGCCGGCCGCAGCGTAGTCGTGTTCGAGGCAGGCGCCGAGCGCGGCACTGCAGCGCTGGTCAGCTCGCAGATCTGGGCGCGGCGGCTGAAGGGCACGCCCGACCTTGCCGCGAGTACCGGTACCCATCCGCTCGGCATCACCTTCAACACCGGGCAGGGCGCCGGCGGCACTGCCGCCCATCACTACGCCTGCTGGTTCCGCCTGCACCCGGAAGACTTTGAGATGCGCCGCCGTCACGGCGTCGCCGCCGACTGGCCGCTGGGCTACGACGAGCTGCGGCCGCATTACGACGCGGTACAGGCCCAGGTCGGCCTGGCCGGCGACGCCGCCGCCGAGCGCTGGCGTCCGCCCGGGGCCGACTACCCGCTGCCGCCGGTGCCGCGTTTCCGTCAGGGCGAGATCCTGGCGCGCGGCTTCGAACGCCACGGCATGCACGTCGCGCCGCTGCCGCTGGCCATCGCCACCGCGCCTTACCGCGGCCGCGAGGCCTGCATCTACGACGGCTGGTGCGACGCGGGCTGCCCCACCGGCGCGCTTGCCAATCCGCTCGTCACCTATCTGAAGTGGGCGAAGGAGGGCGGCGCCGCGCTGCATTACCGGCACCGCGTCGAGCGCATCGTCACCGACGCCGCCGGCAAACGCAGCATCGGCGTGATCGTCGCCCGCCCCAACGGCGAGCGCGTGTTCCAGCCGGCCGCGCTGGTGGTGGTGGCAGCCTTCGCGCTGGAGACGCCGCGGTTGCTGCTGGCCTCGGCCACGGATCGCCACCCGGACGGGCTGGCGAACGCTTCCGGCACCGTCGGCCGCTACCTGCACACCCATGCTGCCGGCGGCGTGTTCGGCCTGTTCGACGAAACCACCGACTGCCACCTCGGTGTCAGCGGCGGGCAACTGGTCTGTCAGGATCGTTACGCGAAGGCGGCGGGCGAGGGCAAGGATTTCATCGGCGGCTACCAGTGGCTGATCGCGCATTCCGCCAAGCCCAACGACCTGCTCGGCATCGCCTGCAGCCGGCCCGACCTGCACGGCGACGCCTTCAATGCCTTCATGGCCGAGGCCGCCAGCCGCTTCGCCTCGATGACCGCCGTGGGCGAAACCCTGCCGCTGGCCGAGAACAGGCTGGAGCTCGTGCCCGGCAGCGACCGCGCCGGCATGGCGAAGATGCGCGTGGTGCACCGCTTCGACGACAACGCGCTGCGCCTGTACGCGCACGCGATGAAGGAGGGCGTCGAGATCTTCAGGAGCGCTGGCGCCCGCAGTGCCTGGCACGGGCCGATGGCGAGCATGCACCTGATCGGCGGCACCCGCATGGGCAGCGACCCGGCGAGTTCGGTCACCGACGGCTGGGGCCGCTGTCACGAACTGGCCAATCTCTTCATCGCCGGCCCGGGGCTGTTCCCGAGCGGCGGTGCGGTCAATCCGACCTTCACCGCATCGGCGCTGGCTCATCGCACGGCGGCACACATCGCCCGCCACTGGCGCGACTACGCCGGCTGAGTCGGCAATGCTGCAGCGCGGCGATTGACGCTGCTACCCGCTCGTCGTACCGTGGGCGCCCCATACTCTCCGAGCGCCCGCCATGCAGCCATCGCACGCCGTCCATCCGATCGATATCGTCCGTTGCGCCTGCGCGCGCGTGGAGGCTTGAGATGGCCGGGACCAGTCTGCTCGCCCTGATCGACGACATCGCCTCCGTCCTCGACGACGTGGCGGTGATGAGCAAGGTCGCCGCCAAGAAGACCGCGGGCGTGCTCGGCGACGACCTTGCGCTGAACGCCCAGCAGGTCACCGGCGTCTCCCCCGACCGCGAACTGCCGGTAGTGTGGGCGGTGGCGCTCGGCTCGCTCAGAAACAAGGCCATCCTGGTACCGGCAGCGCTGGCGATCAGCGCCTTCGCGCCCTGGCTGGTGACGCCGCTGCTGATGGTGGGCGGCGCCTTCCTGTGCTTCGAAGGCTTCGAGAAGCTCGCCCACAAGCTGCTGCACGCCAAGACGGAAGACGACGCCCACCACGCCGAGCTCACCGAGGCGCTGGCCAACCCGGACATCGACATACGCGCCTTCGAGCGCGACAAGATCAAAGGCGCGGTGCGCACCGACTTCATCCTGTCGGCGGAGATCATTGCGATCACGCTCGGCACCGTGGCCGACCAGCCCTTCGGCACCCAGTTCGCCGTGCTGACCACCATCGCGCTGGTGATGACGGTGGGGGTGTATGGCTTCGTCGCCGGCATCGTCAAGCTCGACGACGGCGGCCTGCACCTCAGCCGCAAGGCCGGCGAGAGCGCTTTCGCGCGCCTGCAGCGCGCCACCGGCCGCGGCATCCTGCGCGCCGCCCCCTGGCTGATGAAGGGGCTGTCGGTGGTCGGCACCGCGGCGATGTTCCTGGTCGGCGGCGGCATCCTGACTCACGGCCTGCCGGGTGCGCACGACCTGATCCATGGCGTGGCGCATGCGGCGGGCGGCATCGCCGGCATCGGCCCGGTGCTCGAAGCGCTGGTGCCGACGCTGATCGACGGCGTCACCGGCATCCTCGCCGGCGGGGTGGTGCTGGCCGGGGTCAAACTGGTGGGCGGCGGCCTGCGGGCGCTGCGCGCCGGCACATAAGGAAAAGGGGCGCTGCGGCGCCCCTTGTTGTTTCGAAGCGCTCCCCGCTCAGGCGGCGCATACCTCGGGATCGATCGGAGCCGCCAGATAACGCCCCCGATGGAACAGCAGCGGCGGCCGTTCCTCGGTATGGAAGTGCTGTACCCGACCGACGATGATGATGTGATCGCCGCCGTCGTAGTGGTGCTCGGTGCTGCACTGGAACACCGCCGGACATCCCGGCAGCAGCGGCGCTCCCCCAAGGCCGGCGCTGGTCTTCACGCCGGCGAACTTGTCTTCCGAGGCGCGTGCGAAGCGGTTGGACAGGTCCTGCTGGTCCTCTGCCAGCACGTGGATGGCGAAGAAGTCGGCGGTTTCGAACGCAGCTACGCTCCAGGCGTTCTTGGCCAGGCTCCACAGCACCAGCGGCGGCTCCAGCGACACCGAAGCAAAGCTGTTGATGGTGATGCCGATGGCACCACCGTGGATATCGCGGGTGGTGACGATGGCGACGCCGGTGGCGAAGTGGCCGAGGGCGTTACGGAACTGTCGGGGATCGAACATGGTTTTCTCCTGGCCGCGACCGGGGGGAATGGAACCCCCGGCCGCAGCGGCGGCAATGCAACGAATCAGGCGGCGAGCTTCTGCATCTCGCGGGCGATCAGGCTTTCCGCGTCTGCGGCATCGAACCAGTATTCGGCGTAATCGCGCGGATCGTTGAAGCCATTGGCGATGCGGCTGGCCAGCGACGGTGCCTGTTGCGCGGCGCCGAGCAGCTTGACGATATGCTCGGGCGGCGGGAACAGCAGGCTGTTGGTCCAGCGCACCACCTTTTCTGCATAGCCGTTGTAGAGCGCGTCGAAGGTCTGGCGCATCCAGGCTTCGTCGAAGGCGGCGGCGCCGCGGGCGAGGATGGCGTCGTAGTAGTGCTTGGCGCCCTTGGTGGCGTTGTTGGAGCCCTGGCCGGTGATCGGGTCGTTCACCAGCACCGCGTCGCCCATGCCGAAGACCTTGCGGCCGGAAGGCAGGGTCAGCACCGGGTTGCGCACCGTCGGCGTGATGCGGCCGGCGAGGATGCCGTTGGCGTCGGTGAGCTGGCAGTCGCGGCTGCGCTCGTATTCCCAGGGCACGAAGGTTTTGAGGATATTGAGGCTGATCTCGAGGTGCTGCTCCGGGGTCTTGGCCTCGCCCCAACAGTCCATCGGGCCGCCCGGCACGCCTTCGAACACCATGATGTCGCAGTCCTGGGTGCCGTCGGCGCCCTTGGTAGTCAGTGCCGGGAACACGAAGTATTCGCCCACGCCGGGGATCAGGTTGAAGTTCACGCACTCGTAGTAGTCGTGGCGCTTCATGCCTGTGACGTAGGTCAGGGCGAGCTGGCGCATCGGCTGCTTGACCGGCGAACGGCTTTCGTCGGTGCCGAGCAGCTTGACGATCTCGCCCTTGCCGCCGGCCAGCAGCACCAGTTCGTACTCGGCGGCGAGTTTGTCCAGCTCGGCCACGCCGACGTCGTCGAAGCGCAGTTCACCGCCGCGTCGCACGAACTCCTTCATCCAGCCCGGCATCTTGACCCGTTGGTCCACCGACTGGCCGTAGGCGTTGAGGCGCGCATGCCAATGGATCGCCTTGTTGCCGCTGCCGTCCGGCATCGGGATGGAGAAGCCGATGCCTTCGGTCTTCATGCAGTCGGCTTCCCACTGGTTCATGCCGAAATCGCGCTCGATCTGCAGCGCCGGATCGAAGATGAACTGGGACGACATCACCTTGCCGTGCCAGACATCCTCGGCACTGCGGTTGGTGACCAGGGTGACGCTGTAGCCCTGGTCGAGCAGGCCGCAGCCGAGCAGCAGGCCGGCCTGGCCGGCGCCGACGATGGCGACGCTGCGCGGGGTGATCTTGTTTTCGGACGCATTGCTGGCGAGGTGCATGGAAGTCTCCTGATGGGTGTGGATCTGTGCGGGAAAGCGAGGGACGCGGCGGCGAGGATGGAGAACTCAGGCCATCAGCCGCGTGATCGCGGCGGCGGTGCCTTCGGGACCGAGTGCGGTGTAGCCGCCATCGCAGGCATAGTCGGCGCCGGTGACGAAGCTGGCATGGTCGGACAGCAGGAAGGAGACGACCTGGGCGACTTCTTCGGGCAGGCCGAGGCGGCCGAGGATGTGGTAGTCGGCCGCGACCTTGTCGGCCTTGGCCTTGTCGCCGCCGGACAGCGTGTCGATCACCGAGGACCAGGTCCAGCCCGGAGAGACCGAATTGACGCGGATGCGCTCGGCGGCAAGATCAAGCGCCGCACTGCGGGTGAATTGCTGGATGGCCGCCTTGCTCATCGGGTAGAGCCAGCGGCCGGCCTGGGCAGCACCGGCGGAAATCGAGGCGAAGTTCACGACCGAACCGCCACCGCGCTTGGCCATCTCCGGGCGGCAGGCCTGCAGCATCATCGCCGCGCCGGCGACATTCACGTCGAAGGCCTGCAGCCACTCGGCGCGGGTAGAGGCAGCGCCGTTATCGACGTAGGTGCAGGCGCAATTGACGAGAAAATCGACGCCGCCAAAGGCCGCCGCCGTGCCGGCAACACAGGCGGCGATCGAAGCATCGTCGGTGACGTCGGTGCGGAGGTAGCGGGCGGCGGCGCCGAGGCGATCTGCGGCCGCAGCCCCCTTGGCGGCGTCGATGTCGGCCAGCACCACGCTGGCGCCGTGGGCGATCAGGTCACGTGCGACCGCCTCGCCGATCAGGGTTGCGCCACCGGTGACGATGGCGACTTTCTTGTCCAGGCCCTTCATCTGCTGTGCTCCGTTGTGGTGACGCACCGCGGCGTCGATGGAGCACAGTTTTCATTTCAGTCGGATGACGGGCTATCCGGAATGCGCCTGCCCCCTATCCGTTATCCGCGCAGGCACAAAAGACCTAGGCACGGGCGCCGCGGCCGGCCGTCTGCGAGGGAGTCTCACCGAAGCGGGCCTTGTAGTAGGCGGAGAAACGGCCGAGGTGCACGAAGCCGTAGCGCTGGGCGATGTCGGTGACGGATTCGCCATGCAGCGGCAGGTTCACCAGCGCCTTGCGCACCCGCTCCAGACGCACCTCGCGCAGGTAGACCAGCGGCGTGGTATCGCAATGCTTGCGGAAGCCTTCCTCCAGGGCACGCACGCTCACGCAGGCAGCGCGGGCAATGTCGCCCACGGTGATGCCTTCTTCGATATGGGCCTGCACGTAATCGATGGCGCGCTGCACATGACGCGGCTTGCCGGCCTCGCGCGGCGGGGTGGCGAGACGTTCGCTGTAGTTGTGCTGATGGAGCTGCAGTAATCCGCGCAACAGGCAATCCTCCAGGGCGGCGACAGTGGGGCGGAAGCGGAGCCAGTCGGCGCCGCATTGGTCGATGTTGGAAGCGAGGTCCACCAGCATCCGGCACCAGCTCTGGGTCAGACCCTCGCGCTGGGGCAGGGCGAGCCGGAAGCTGAGCGGCTTGTCCGGGGCTTCGCCGAGATGCTCGGCCAGCCGGCGTTCGAGCGCCTGGCGTGGGATCCACAGCAGCAGCTGGCGGTTGTCGTGGTGCCAGCGCATCTCGGTGTATTCGTCGGGGCTGAGGATGGACGCCACCGCCGGGCTGGACATCAGCTCCTGGTCGCCGCAGCGAATCGCCGCCGTGCCTTCGAGCGGCACCTGTACCAGGAAGAAACTCTTCAACTGCCCCGGCAGGATGTCGACGTCGGTGCCGTAAGTCAGGTAATTGAGCGCCGTCTCGTTGAGCTTGACCAGATTATGGCGCGAGGCGAAAGGCCGCCTGGCCGTGACTTGCTTGAGCTCGTGTGGGCAGAATACGCGGGCGACATGCAACCGCGACTCCTCGGCATCACCCGAGCGGAAAAAAGGGTAGGCGGCCAGCGGCTCTGCCGGCGGCAGGATTTCCGGGGCGTTCACGGCAAGGCTCCGGGCGGTCGGAATGGGAACAGGATTGCTCGGGGGACTGACATCGCGCTCTCCACTGCCCATAATGTATAGGTGTAAATAATTTAAATGCAACAAACTCCGGATCGCAAGACAAATCTGCACCTTCATTACACTTTAGACAGAGGATGTCGACTGTGCAGCTTCGCCATGCGATCCAGTGGTTTGCGCCAACCCCGGAGCCCAGGATGCCGATGAGCCCATCTTCAGAAGACAGACCCGCCGACGATGCGGGCGAACGCTTCATCGACGGCTATCTGGCCTACCTGCTCGCGCAGGCCAGCAGCCGGATTTCCCATGAGTTCCACCGCGAGGTGAATAGCGCCGGGCTGTCGGTGACCGAATGGCGGGTGCTGGCCAGTCTGGCCGGCAGTGCAGGCGAGAGCATAGGCGCGCTCAGTCAGCTGGCGCTGACCAAGCAGCCGACGCTGAGCAAGGTGGTGCAGCGCATGGAGAACGACGGCCTGGTCACGCGTACCCGCGTGCGCACCGACCGCCGTCAGACCGTCGTCCGGCTCACCCCCAAGGGCCAGCGTCTGACCGAAACCCTGCGCGAACGCGCCCAGCGCCACCAGCACGCGGTGCTGGAGCCGTTCGGCGCCGACAACGCACGCATGCTGCTGGCGATGCTGCGCGAGCTGCTGACCTTGCATCCGCCCGATCTTTCCGGCGACGGCGGCTACATTGGAGAGGAGCGCTGAGGCGACGAAAACGCATAGCCGCAATGAGCTTGTTGACTTAATAGTTTAGACATGAAATATTTCTCGCTAAATAAGCGATCCTATTTCATGCCTCGCGTCCGGTCCCGCACGAACCCGTCGGGCAGGCCGCAAGGAACAACCAGAGGAGCAACAGCATGCGCATCGTGTGTATCGGTGGTGGCCCGGCCGGGCTGTATTTCGCGATCCTGATGAAGAAGCTGAATCCGGCGCATCAGATCACGGTGGTCGAACGCAACAAGCCCTATGACACTTTCGGCTGGGGTGTCGTGTTCTCCGACGCGACCATGGACAACATGCGCGAATGGGACCCGGTGACGGCCGACGCCATCCAGGTCGCCTTCAATCATTGGGACGACATTGAGCTGCACTTCAAGGGCCGCACGATCCGCTCCGGCGGTCACGGCTTCGTCGGCATCGGCCGCAAGAAGATGCTCAACATCCTGCAGGAACGCTGCGAGGAGCTCGGCGTCGAGCTGGTGTTCGAGAAGGACGTCGATTCCGACCTGGAGTACCCGGATGCCGACCTCATCATCGCGTCCGACGGCATCAACTCCAAGATCCGCAACCGCTACAACGAAGTCTTCAAGCCGGACATCGTCACCCGCCCGAACCGCTATATCTGGCTGGGCACCAACAAGCTGTTCGACGCCTTCAACTTCATCTTCGAGAAGACCGAACACGGCTGGTTCCAGGCCCACATCTACAAGTTCGACGACACCACCACCACCTTCATCGTCGAATGCCCGGAACACGTCTGGCAGGCCCACGGCCTCGACAAGGCCGACCAGCAGCAATCGATCGAATTCTGCGAAAAGCTGTTCGAGAAGCACCTCGACGGCTTCCCGCTGATGACCAACGCCCGCCACCTGCGCGGCTCCGCCTGGCTCAACTTCCAGCGCGTGAAGTGCGAGCAGTGGCACCACTTCAACGGCAAGAGCCACGTCGTGCTGATGGGCGACGCGGTGCACACCGCCCACTTCGCGATCGGCTCCGGCACCAAGCTGGCGCTGGAAGACGCGATCGACCTCACCCGTTTGTTCAAGGAGCAGGGCGATGCGGTCGAGAACATCCCGGCGGTGCTGTCGCGCTACCAGGAAGTGCGCAACATCGACGTGCTGCGCCTGCAGAACGCCGCCTGGAACGCCATGGAGTGGTTCGAAGTCTGCGATGCGCGCTACTGCGATACGCTGGAGCCCGAGCAATTCATGTACTCGATGCTGACCCGCTCGCAGCGCATCTCGCACGAAAACCTGCGCCTGCGCGACGCCAAGTGGCTGGAAGGCTACGAGCGCTGGGTGGCCGAGAAGGCCGGTGTGCCGGTCGCCGCCGACCAGAACCCGCCGCCGCCGATGTTCACCCCGTTCAAGCTGCGCGGGCTGACGCTGGCCAACCGCGTCATCATGTCTCCGATGGCGATGTATTCCGCCGAGGATGGCGCGGCCAACGACTTCCACCTGGTGCATTTCGGCTCGCGCGCCCTCGGCGGCACCGGTCTGCTCTACACCGAGATGACCTGCGTTTCGGCCGATGCCCGCATCACCCCGGGATGCGCCGGCATGTACAAGCCCGAGCACGTCAATGCCTGGAAGCGCATCGTCGATTTCGTGCATGCCAATTCCAGCGCCAAGATGGGCCTGCAGCTCGGCCACGCCGGCCGCAAGGGTGCGACCAAGCTGGCCTGGGAAGGCATCGACCAGCCGCTGGAGTCCGGCGCCTGGGAGCTGATCTCGGCCTCGCCGCTGCCCTATCTGCCGAATTCGCAGGTGCCGCGCGAAATGAACCGCGACGACATGGACCGCGTCAAGGAAGACTTCGTGCGCGCCACCAAGATGGGTGCCGAAGCCGGCTTCGACATCCTCGAGTTCCACTGCGCCCACGGCTACCTGCTGTCGAGCTTCCTGTCGCCGCTGACCAATCAGCGCAAGGACGAGTACGGC
Organism: Azoarcus sp. DD4; assembly: GCF_006496635.1. Taxonomy (NCBI): domain Bacteria; kingdom Pseudomonadati; phylum Pseudomonadota; class Betaproteobacteria; order Rhodocyclales; family Zoogloeaceae; genus Azoarcus; species Azoarcus sp. DD4. The sequence continues at coordinate 2,751,509 of NZ_CP022958.1, read as the reverse complement.
GGCAGCATCGAGAACCGCGCCCGCTATCCGCTGGAAGTGTTCAAGGCGATGCGCGCGGTGTGGCCGGCCGACAAGCCGATGTCGGTGCGCCTGTCGTGCCACGACTGGTTCCCGGGCGGCAACACTGCCGACGACGCGGTGGCGATCGCGCGCCTGTTCAAGGAAGCCGGCGCCGACATCATCGACTGCTCGTCGGGCCAGGTGTGGAAGGGCGAGAAGCCGGTGTTCGGCCGCATGTTCCAGACCCCGTTCGCCGATCGCATCCGCAACGAAGTGGGCATCCCGACCATCGCCGTCGGTGCGATCTTCGAAGCAGACCATGTGAACAGCATCATCGGCGCCGGCCGTGCCGACCTGTGCGCGGTGGCCCGCCCGCATCTGGCGGACCCGGCCTGGACGCTGCACGAAGCTGCCAAGATCGACTTCAAGGGCCAGGCCTGGCCGAAGCAGTACCTGTCGGGCAGGGCGCAGTTCGAAACCAACCTCAAGCGCAGCTACGCGGCGCCTGGGAAGTAATCGAGCTCTCGACGGCTTGAGAGACTCGCGGTCTTGTTCCTCCCCTTCGGGAGGCTAGGAGGAGGGGGATGGGGTAGGAGGCAGCTCCGCGTAACCCCATCCCCACCCCAGCCCTCCCCTTGAAGGGGAGGGAGCAAATCGGGCCAGCCCGGTAGCCGGTGCCACGAGGCACCGTCGTTCGGCCGGCGGCGAGCGGTGCTCGCCGAAACCCCGTCCTCACCCCCTTGAAGGGGAGGGGGTAAAACCGAGCGCAGCTTGCTCGTGGTGGAGTGCTCCGACGTTGGGGCATCCCCCTATAAACCTCAGGAAGGTAGCGCAATGAACGCACCCACCGACAACAGCAGAGAGACCCATTCGCCGCTCGCCGGCCGCCACGCCGTGGTGACTGGCGCTGGCAGCGGTATCGGCGAGGCGATCGCGGTCGAACTCGCCCGCCTCGGCGCCACGCTGACGCTGGTCGGCCGCCGCGCCGAACCGCTGAATGCCACCCGCGACAAGCTGGCGGGGCAGGGCCACGGCATCGCGGTGGCCGACATCACCGACCACGCCGCCATCGCCGCCGCGCTGGCCGAAGCCGCCGCCGCGCGCGGTGCCATCGCCATCCTCATCAACAACGCCGGCGCCGCCAAGAGCGCGCCGCTCGCCAAGACCGAGCCGGCGCTGTGGAACGAGATGCTGACGGTGAACCTCACCGGCACCTACAACTGCACCCACGCCGTGCTGCCGGGCATGCAGGCCGCGCGCTGGGGCCGCATCGTCAACATCGCCAGCACCGCCGGCCTGGTCGGCTACGCCTACGTCTCCGCCTACTGCGCCGCCAAGCACGGCGTCATCGGCCTGACCCGCGCGCTGGCGCTGGAAGTGGCGAAGCAGGGCATCACGGTGAACGCGGTCTGCCCGGGCTACACCGACACCCCGCTGCTCGGCGGCGCGGTGGACAACATCGTCGCCAAGACCGGTCGCAGCAGCGACGACGCCAAGACCACGCTGGCCGCCAGCAATCCGCAGGGTCGCCTCGTGCAGCCGGAGGACGTCGCCCGCACCGTCGGCTGGCTGTGCCTGCCGGGGTCGGATGCGATACACGGGCAGTCGATTCCCGTCGCCGGTGGCGAGGTGATGGCCGGCTAAGAGCAGCACCAAACGAAATCGCTGGGGAGTCGCACCGACCGAGGTGAGCGTGCGGGATCTTTGTGGAGGGGCGAGGACTGTCTGAGCGAGCAACGCGAGCGCTCATTTGCGTACCCTCCGCCGCGCCGCGTAGCGGCAGCCCCGGAAGAAATATCCCGTGCGATCACCGGCAAGCGAGAGCCAGGCCAAACACTGCACAAGCCGCCACATAGCGGCAACCGAACCCAAAAATCAAGCCAGGAATGACAGGAGAGAGACCATGGCAGAACTTTCGATGAACGATCACAAGCGTCCGTTCAAGGACTACCAGGCCCGCCACTTCAAGTGGTCCTGCTCCGAAGACGGCCGCGTCGCCACCATCACGCTCAACCGCCCGGAGAAGAAGAACCCGCTCACCTTCGACTCCTACGCCGAACTGCGCGACCTCTTCAACAACCTCAAGTACGCCAGCGACGTGCGTACCGTGGTCATCCGCGGCGAAGGCGGCAACTTCTGCTCCGGCGGCGACGTGTTCGAAATCATCGAACCGCTCACCAAGATGAGCATGCCGGAACTCCTCGAATTCACCCGCATGACCGGCGATCTGGTCAAGACCATGCGGCGCGCCCCGCAACCCGTCATCGCCGCCATCGACGGCTTCTGCGCCGGCGCCGGCGCCATGGTCGCGCTCGCCGCCGACTTCCGCCTCGGCACGCCCGAAACCAAGACCGCCTACCTCTTCACCCGCGTCGGCCTCGCCGGCGCCGACATGGGCGCCTGCGGCCTCTTGCCGCGCATGATCGGGCAGGGCCGTGCCACCGAGCTGCTGATGACCGGCCGCGTGATGAGCGCCGAAGAAGGCCGCGACTGGGGCTTCTTCAGCGCGCTCCACGCCAGCGCCGAGCTCTTTGCCGAAGCCGACAAGCTCGCCCGCAACCTCGCCGACGGCCCCTGGTTCGCCCACACCATGACCAAGACCATGCTCAACCAGGAATGGGCCATGGGCATCGAGGAAATGGTCGAATCCGAAGCCCAGGCCCAGGCCATCTGCATGATGACCGGCGACTTCCGCCGCGCCTTCGAAGCCTTCGCCGCCAAGCAGAAGCCCAAGTTCGAAGGAAACTGAGCACGCCATGGACCGCTCCATCCTCGACCTGCCGTTCTACGGCCCCGAACACCGCCAGCTGTCGGACGCGATCTTCGAATGGGCATCGACCGCGATGCCCCACGTCGATCACCACGACACCGACAACGCCTGCCGCCAGCTCGTCGCCGCGCTCGGCAAGGCCGGTTTCCTGCGCTACGCGGTGCCGGCCGCCTACGGTGGCGCGCTCGCCGAACTCGATTCGCGCTCGCTCTGCATTGCCCGCGAAACGCTCGCCTACCACGACGGCCTCGCCGACTTCGCCTTCGCCATGCAGGGCCTGGGCACCGGCGCCATCACCTTGTCGGGCAGCGAAGAGATCAAGCGCCACGTGCTGCCCAAGGTGGCCGCCGGCGAATGGATTTCCGCCTTCGCGCTGACCGAACCGCTGGCCGGCTCCGACGTCGGCGCGATGAGCTGCGAAGCGCGCCTTGAAGGCGACCACTACGTCATCAACGGCGAGAAGACCTGGATCTCCAACGGCGGCATCGCCGATGTGTACTGCCTCTTCGCCCGTACCGGCGAGGCGCCGGGCACGCGCGGCATCTCCGCCTTCGTGGTCTATCCCGACATGCCCGGCTTCGAAGTCGCGGAGCGCCTGGACACGATCGCGCCGCATCCGCTCGCCCGCCTGCGCTTCACCGACATGAAGGTGCCGGTGGCCAACCGACTCGGCGCGCCGGGGGAGGGTTTCAAGGTGGCGATGCGCACGCTCGACATCTTCCGCGCCTCGGTCGCCGCCGCCGCGCTCGGTTTTGCCCGCCGCGCGCTCGACGAAGCCCTGAGCCACGCCCGCCAGCGGCCGATGTTCGGCCACACCCTGGCCGACTTCCAGCTGACGCAGGCCAAGCTCGGCGACATGGCCACCGACATCGAGGCCGCCGCGCTGCTTACCGCGCGTGCTGCCTGGCGGCGCGACGTGCAGAAGCTGCCGACCACCCGCGAAGCCGCGATGGCCAAGATGACCGCGACCGAAAACGCCCAGCGCGTCATCGACGCCGCCGTGCAGATCCACGGCGGGCAGGGCGTGCGTGTCGGCGTCAAGGTCGAATCGCTGTACCGCGAAATCCGCGCATTGCGCATCTACGAAGGCGCGACAGAAGTGCAGAAGCTGATCGTCGCCCGCGAGCTGTTGAAGTAAGCCTACCCCCAGCCCCGACCCTTACCCCTACGGAGCCGAACAGAGCATGAGCAAAGTCCAATTCAACTGGGAAGATCCCCTCAACCTCGACAGCCAGCTGACCGACGTGGAGCGCATGGTGCGCGACACCGCGCGCGCCTACTGTCAGGAAAAGCTGCTGCCGCGCGTGCAGGACGCCTTCCGTCACGAGCGCACCGACCGCGAGATCTTCAACGAGATGGGCGAACTCGGCCTGCTCGGCCCGACGATTCCCGAGCAGTACGGCGGCGCCGGCATGAACTACATCAGCTACGGCCTGATCGCCCGCGAAGTCGAACGCGTCGATTCCGGCTACCGTTCGATGATGAGCGTGCAGAGCTCGCTGGTGATGGTGCCGATCAACGAATTCGGCACCGAAGCCCAGAAGCAGAAATACCTGCCCAAGCTCGCCACCGGCGAATGGGTGGGCTGCTTCGGCCTCACCGAACCCAACCACGGCTCCGACCCCGGCAGCATGATCACCCGCGCGAAGAAGGTGCCCGGCGGCTACAGCATCTCGGGCGCCAAGATGTGGATCACCAACAGCCCGATCGCCGACGTGTTCGTGGTGTGGGCCAAGGACGACGAAGGCCAGATCCGCGGCTTCGTGCTGGAGAAGGGCTGGAAGGGTCTGTCGGCCCCGGCGATCCACGGCAAGGTCGGCCTGCGTGCGTCGATCACCGGCGAGATCGTCATGGACGAAGTCTTCTGCCCGGAAGAGAACGCCTTCCCCACGGTGCGCGGCCTGAAGGGCCCCTTCACCTGCCTCAACTCCGCCCGCTTCGGCATCGCCTGGGGCGCGCTCGGCGCCGCCGAAGCCTGCTACGAGACCGCCCGCCAGTACACCATGGACCGCAAGCAGTTCGGCCGTCCGCTCGCCGCCAACCAACTGGTGCAGAAGAAGCTCGCCGACATGCTCACCGAGATCACCCTCGGGCTGCAGGCTTGCCTGCAGGTCGGGCGGTTGAAGGACGCCGGCAACGCGCCGGTGGAGATCACCTCCATCATCAAGCGCAACTCCTGCGGCAAGGCCCTCGACATCGCCCGCGTCGCCCGCGACATGCTCGGCGGCAATGGCATTTCGGACGAGTTCTGCGTGGCGCGTCACCTGGTCAACCTCGAGGTGGTCAACACCTACGAGGGGACGCACGACATCCATGCGCTGATCCTCGGCCGCGCCATCACCGGCATCGCCGCGTTCGCCAACTGAGCACGGAGCCCGTCGTGACCCAGCACCCCGATTCCGATATGGCTCGCGAAGCGGCGCGTTTCGTCGTCGAGCGCCGCGTGCGCTTCGAGGACTGCGACCCGGCGGGCATCGTCTTCTTCCCCAACTACCTGCGCATGCTGAACAGCGTGGTGGAGGACTGGCTGGAATCCCTCGGCTATCCCTGGACCGAGCTGGTGAGCGTGCGCCGCATGGGCACGCCGACCGCCCAGCTCGACACCCGCTTCCTCGCGCCCTCGGTGTTCGGCGAGACCCTGCGCTGGCAACTGAGCATCGAAAAACTCGGCAATTCCTCGCTGGTCCTCAAGCACCTCGCCAGCGGCGAAGACAAGCCACGACTGAGTGCGCGACAGGTCATCGTCGCCACCTCGCTCGACAATCACAAATCGATCGCCTGGCCGGACGACGTCCGCAATGCGATTGCCCGTTTCATGGAGAACAGAGATGCATAAGACCCTGCAACCCGAAGGCTGGCTCGCCCCCAAGGGCTACGCGAACGGCATCGAAGCCCGTGGCCGGCAGATCTACGTCGGTGGCCAGATCGGCTGGAACGGCCAGTGCAAGTTCGAGAGCGACGACCTCGTCCAGCAGATTTTCCAGGCGCTTTCCAACATCCGCGACGTGATGGCGGTGGCCGGCGCCGGCCCGGAGCATATGGTCCGGATGACGTGGTACCTTAAGGACAAGAAGGAATACAACGCCCGCCTCAGGGAGATCGGTGCAGCCTACCGTGAGGTCATGGGCAAGAATTTCCCGGCGATGACCGCCGTCCAGGTTGCAGACCTCGTCGAGGACGAGGCCAAGGTCGAGATCGAGGTCACCGCCGTCATACCAGACTGAGAGGAAGGATGACAGACAAGGCTTACCTGCCCGGTGAGGGCGTGATCGTGGCCGGCCCCGATGCCGGCGTGCTCGAGATCCGGCTGGATCGTCCGCAGGCGAAGAACGCATTGTCGACGCCGCTGCTGCGCAGCATCGTCGCGCTGCTGGAGCAGGCGGAACACGACGACGCGGTGCGCTGCATCGTGCTCACCGGCGGCGACCAGGTGTTCGCCGCCGGCGCCGATCTGGCCGAGATGGCCGCCAAGGACATGCAGGCGGTGCTGCTCGAAGAGCGGCCGCGCCTCTTCGGCGCCATCGCGCGCTTTCCCAAGCCCATCGTTGCCGCGGTGTGCGGCTACGCGCTGGGCGGCGGCTGCGAGCTGGTGATGCATGCCGACATCGTCATCGCCGGCGAATCGGCGCAGTTCGGCCAGCCGGAGATCAACCTCGGCATCATCCCCGGTGCCGGCGGCACCCAGCGGCTGACCCGTGCGGTGGGGAAATCGGTGGCGATGAAGCTGGTGCTGGCGGGCGAGTTCATCCCGGCGCAGGAAGCGCGCGCCGCCGGGCTGGTGGCGGAAGTCGTCGCCGACGACGCCTGCATCGCCCGTGCGCACGAGCTGGCCGGCAAGATCGCCAAGAAGGCCCCGCTGGCGGTGCGGCTGGCCAAGGACTCGGTGCTGCAGGCCTTCGAGACGCCGCTTGCCGCCGGCCTGGCAATCGAGCGCCGCAACTTCGTGGTGCTCGCCGGCACCGACGACCGCAACGAGGGCGTCAGGTCCTTCCTGGAAAAGCGCAAACCGGTCTGGAAGGGGCGCTAAGCTCCGGAAAACGCGGGCACTGCATGAAGCGGCGCGCCCGCCGCCGGTCAGGGCCGGTGCGTGGCCCCCATCCGGTCCACATCACGCAGACTCATGATGGGCGCGTACATCACGTCGCCGATGTCGGGCGAACGCGCCCAGCCCAGCTGGACTTCACCGATGGCACGACGCGTCATCTTGCCCAGCCGCGTCGCCAGCATTGCGTCGGCGTATGGCGATTTGTCGTCGTCGGTCTGCAAGCGCGCAGTCGACACCACCGACACGCGCGAAATCGGGTCGTGCCAGGAGAACAGGAAACGGAACTGGCGCGAACGTGAATTGATGTCGCGGTTGCTCAGCAGCACATAGCTCGCATTCGGCGCCCGGTCGGGCAAGCCTGCCAGCATCGGCACGACCGCCGCAACGATGTCTTCCGCGGGATATTGCCGCGTGCCCGAGAAGGGCAGCACCCGGCGTGAGCTGAGCGGTGGCGCGCTCTTGATCCGCAAACCGAACTCGTCCGAAAACTGGCGCGCGAGCCTGCCGGCCTCGACCACGTTGAAGTCGTCGAGCGGAACGAGATAGACCGCCACCGGGCGTACATCCTCGACGACGGCGGGCGGCACCGTTTCATCCGATACCTGCAGTGGCGGCGAGGTCGCACAGCCGGCGGCGACCAGCAGCATCGCCGAGCCGAGCAGGCCCCGCAGCCTCATTGCTCACACTCCCCGGCACGCTCGGCGGCGGCCTGAACCACCTCCGCCAGCAACTCGCCGGCGGCAATCCATTCTTCGGCTTGCGGTAGCTGCCCGGAAGGCATGCCGGCATGCAGCTGTTCTAGCGGCGTTTTCGGGTTGTTGTCTGTCTGCGGCCCGCCAAACAAGGCGGACGCTTTGAACATGGTGCCGGCGAGGCGGATGGTCTTCATCGTGATTGCACTCCGTGCGGCGATATTGACCGCGAGGATAGTGCATTTGTCATTGCCTGACGACCCTTCCGGCATGTCATGTATCGGATGTCTTCTGCATCTCCTCGCTGGAGCTGTAGCGGGCTGTCTCGTCCACCAGCCATTGGCGGAAGTGAGTCAGCGCGGTGAGCTGGGCCTTGCGCTCCGGCACGATGAAGTAATACGCGCGTTCGCTCCGCTGGGCATGAGGGCAGGGCGTGATCAACAGACCCGCATCCAGCTCCTGGCGGATCAGGAAGGGCGGGATCAGTGCGACGCCGAGTCGGTGGATGGCTGCCTCGGCCAGCATGGAGAACAACTCCAGGCGTGGACCGCCCATATCTTGCGAAATACTCATACCGACCGACTCGAACCAGTGCCGCCAGGCGTAGGGGCGGGTGGTCTGCTGCAGCAGCGGCAATCCGGCGATCTCCGCCGGCGTCATGCCGGCCTTCACGCCGGCCAGTTGCGGGCTACAGACCGGCACCGGATATTCGCGCATGAGGAAGTGCGCCTCGGTACCCGGCCAGCCGGCGTCGCCGAAATAGATGGCGGCGTCGAACTCGGTCTCGTCGAACAGGAAGGGCCGGGTGCGGGTGCTCAGGTTTACCGTGACGTCCGGATTCCCGGCCAGGAAGGCGGGAAGGCGAGGCAACAGCCAGCGCGTAGCAAAGGTCGGCACGGTGGCGATTTCCAGCGTGGCGCCGCTGCCGCGGTGTGCCATCACCGACAGGGTGTCGCGTTCCACCGCATCGAGCCGCGCCGCAACCTTGCGGCTGTAGCTGATACCGGCTTCCGTCAAGCGGACGCCGCGCCGCGTGCGGCGGAACAGGGCGACGCCGAGAAAGTCCTCCAGCGCGGCGATCTGGCGGCAGATCGCGCTCTGGGTCAGCGCCAGTTCATCCGCGGCGCGGGTGAAGCTCTCGTGACGGGCGGCCGCATCGAAGGCCTGCAGCGCCGCGGTGCTGGGGATTTTTCTGCGCATGGTGTCCTTGACGTGCTGGTTTGGACCCGACTTTCCGTTCCCGCGGGCGGCCCAGACGTTTCGAAGTGAGTAAAGCGCACAGTTTACTTCCAAATACTCGTTTGCCGGCAGCTACGCGACTGCCTAAGATGGTCCTCGTTCGCGGCCCGCTGGCGGCCGCTCCCCGACAAGCAAAGGAGACAGCATGGCTTCCAACAAGGCGACCTTCGACTGGGCAGATCCGCTCTTCCTCGACAGCCAACTGACCGACGTGGAGCGCATGGTGCGCGACACCGCGCGCGCCTACTGCCAGGAAAAGCTGCTGCCGCGCGTGCAGGACGCCTTCCGTCACGAGCGCACCGACCGCGAGATCTTCAACGAGATGGGCGAACTCGGCCTGCTCGGCCCGACGATTCCCGAGCAGTACGGCGGCGCCGGCATGAACTACATCAGCTACGGCCTGATCGCCCGCGAAGTCGAACGCGTCGATTCCGGCTACCGTTCGATGATGAGCGTGCAGAGCTCGCTGGTGATGGTGCCGATCAACGAATTCGGCACCGAAGCCCAGAAGCAGAAATACCTGCCCAAGCTCGCCACCGGCGAATGGGTGGGCTGCTTCGGCCTGACCGAACCGAACCACGGCTCCGACCCCGGCAGCATGATCACCCGCGCGAAGAAGGTGCCCGGCGGCTACAGCATCTCCGGCGCCAAGATGTGGATCACCAACAGCCCGATCGCCGATGTGTTCGTGGTGTGGGCCAAGGACGACGAAGGCCAGATCCGCGGCTTCGTGCTGGAGAAGGGCTGGAAGGGGCTGTCGGCCCCGGCGATCCACGGCAAGGTCGGCCTGCGTGCGTCGATCACCGGCGAGATCGTCATGGACGAAGTGTTCTGTCCGGAAGAGAACGCCTTCCCGACGGTGCGTGGCCTCAAGGGCCCCTTCACCTGCCTGAACTCCGCCCGCTACGGCATCGCCTGGGGTGCGCTCGGCGCCGCCGAAGCCTGCTACGAAACGGCCCGCCAATACACCATGGACCGCAAGCAGTTCGGCCGTCCGCTCGCGGCCAACCAGCTGGTGCAGAAGAAGCTCGCCGACATGCTCACCGAGATCACCCTGGGGCTGCAGGCTTGCCTGCAGGTCGGGCGGTTGAAGGACGCCGGCAACGCGCCGGTGGAGATCACCTCCATCATCAAGCGCAACTCCTGCGGCAAGGCCCTCGACATCGCCCGCGTGGCCCGCGACATGCTCGGCGGCAACGGCATTTCGGACGAGTTCTGCGTGGCACGTCACCTGGTCAACCTCGAGGTGGTCAACACCTACGAGGGGACGCACGACATTCATGCGCTGATCCTCGGCCGCGCCATCACCGGCATCGCTGCTTTCAGCAACTGAGTACGTCCGGCGCGAGCTCAATTTCTTCGTCATATTCCTCTCGGCTTGGAGGAGGCAATAGAACTGCGACTCCAACGGCACCGTGTTCTGTCCGTGCCATAGCAACCAGGTATTGGCGGAGTGAGTGAGAGCTGCAGGAGGTTTTACTTCCCCCTTCAAGGGAAGGGCGGGGGTGGGGAAGGGGTTAAACCGAGCGCTCAACCCAAACCCATCCCCACCCTAACCCTCCCCTTGAAAGGGAGGGAACACACCGACGCACTTCCACGCGATGCCTCTCAATTAACCACAGGTTTGCTGTTCGCAGTTTCGGCCGCCGAATTTCCGCCGCCAGCGGTCGGGCGGGGTGTTTGTGGAGCCGGGCGAGGACTGTCTGAACGAGCGCAGCGAGTGAGTTCCGCAGCCCGGCGGAACAAATACCCCGCGCGAGGCGCCAGCCGATCCACAGGTTTTTTAACCCACCTAGAGCAGCGACCACGTCGTTACAAGAGGACAGCAAGAGAACCCACCATGCCCGGCGCACTCTCCCACATCCGCGTACTCGATCTCTCCCGCATCCTCGCGGGCCCCTGGGCCGGCCAGTTGCTCGCCGACCTCGGCGCCGACGTCATCAAGGTCGAACGCCCCGGCGCCGGCGACGACACCCGCGGCTGGGGCCCACCCTTCCTCAAGGACGAGCACGGCGAGAACACCAGCGTCGCCGCCTACTACCTCTGCGCCAACCGCAACAAGCGCTCCGTCACCATCGACATCACCCGGCCCGAAGGCCAGGCGCTGGTGAAGCAGCTCGCGGCCGAATCCGACGTCGTGCTCGAAAACTTCAAGCTCGGCGGTCTCGCCCAGTACGGCCTCGACTATGCCGCGCTGAAGGCGATCAACCCGCGCCTCATCTACTGCTCCATCACCGGCTTCGGCCAGGACGGCCCCTACGCACCGCGCGCCGGCTACGACTTCCTGATCCAGGGCCTCGGCGGCCTGATGAGCCTCACCGGCCGCCCGGACAATGAGGAAGGCGGCGGCCCGATGAAGGTCGGCGTCGCGCTCACCGACATCCTCACCGGCCTCTACGCCACCAATGCGGTGCTCGCCGCGCTCGCCTGGCGCGAGAAGAGCGGGGAAGGGCAGTTCATCGACCTCGCGCTGCTCGACGTGCAGATCGCCTGCCTCGCCAACCAGGCGATGAACTACCTCACCACCGGGCAGAATCCCAAGCGGCTGGGCAACGCCCACCCCAACATCGTGCCCTACCAGGACTTCCCGACTGCCGACGGCTACATGATCCTGGCCATCGGCAACGACGGCCAGTTCGCCCGCTTCTGCGCCGAAGCCGGCGCGCCCGAGCTTGCCGCCGACGCGCGCTATGCGACCAACAAGGCGCGGGTGGAAAACCGCGGCGCGCTGATCCCGGCGCTCAAGCGCCTGACCATCGAGCGCAGCACCGCCGACTGGGTGAAGGCCCTCGAAGCGCTCGCTGTGCCCTGCGGCCCGATCAACACCCTGGCCGACGTCTTCGCCGACCCGCAAGTGCAGGCGCGTGGCCTCAAGGTCACCATGCCGCACCCGCTCGCCGGCGAAGTGCCGTTGGTCGCCAATCCGCTGCGGCTATCGGCCACCCCGGTCGAGTACCGCAATCCGCCCCCGCTGCTCGGCGAACATACCGAGCAGATCCTCAACAGGACGCTCGGCCTCAGCGCAACGCAGATCGAAGAATTGCGCGCTGCCGGCGTGATCTGAAACGACAACCCAGGAGAAAGAGCGCGTGAAAATCCTCGTACCCGTAAAACGCGTGGTCGACTACAACGTGAAGGTCCGTGTGAAGGCGGACGGCAGCGGTGTCGACCTGGCCAATGTGAAGATGAGCATGAACCCGTTCGACGAGATCGCGGTTGAAGAAGCGGTGCGTCTGAAGGAAGCGGGCGTGGCGACCGAGGTGGTGGCGGTGAGCTGCGGCGTTGGCGCCTGCCAGGAGACGCTGCGCGCGGCGATGGCAATCGGCGCGGACCGCGGCATCCTGGTGGAAACCGACGTCGAACTGCAGCCGCTGGCGGTCGCCAAACTGCTCAAGGCGCTGTGCGACAAGGAAGCGCCGACGCTGGTGATCTGCGGCAAGCAGGCGATCGACGACGACGCCAACCAGACCGGCCAGATGCTGGCTGCCTTGAAGGGCTGGCCGCAGGCGACCTTCGCCTCCAAGCTCACGCTCGCCGACGGCAAAGCGACGGTGACGCGCGAAATCGACGGCGGTCTCGAAACCGTGGCGATCAGCTTGCCGGCGGTGGTCACCACCGACCTGCGCCTGAACGAGCCGCGCTACGCGACGCTGCCCAACATCATGAAGGCGAAGAAGAAGCCGCTCGACACGGTGAAGCCGGCCGATCTGGGCGTCGATGTCGCGCCGCGGCTCACCACGCTGAAAGTGAGCGAGCCGCCCAAGCGCAGCGCCGGGGTGCGGGTGGCCGATGTGGCCCAGCTGGTCGACAAACTGAAGAACGAAGCGAAGGTGCTCTGATGGCCATACTTGTCCTTGCCGAACACGACAACCAAACGATCAAGGCCGCCACGCTCAACACGGTGACGGCTGCCGCCAAGATTGGCGGAATGTTGGCAACCGAGATCCACGTGCTGGTCGCCGGCAGCAACTGCGCCGCCGCGGCCGAAGCCGCAGCCAAGCTCGCCGGCGTGGCCAAGGTGCTGGTGGCCGACGCCCCGCAGCTGGACGCCCAGCTTGCCGAGAACGTCAGCGCGCTGCTCAAGAACCTTGCCGCCGACTACAGCCACGTGCTGGCCCCGGCCACCTCGGCGGGCAAGAACACGCTGCCGCGCGTAGCCGCGCTGCTCGACGTCGCCCAGATCAGCGACATCGTCGGGGTGGAAGCCGCCGACACCTTCGTGCGCCCGATCTACGCCGGCAACGCGCTGGCCACCGTCAAGAGCGCCGATGCGGTCAAGGTCATCACCGTGCGCACCACCGCCTTCGAGGCGGCTGCGGCGGAAGGCGGCGCGGCCGCGATCGAAGCGGTCGCCACCGCCGCCGATGCGGGCCAATCGAGCCTGGTCGGCCGCGAGATCACCAAGAGCGCGCGGCCCGAACTCGGCGCCGCGAAGATCATCGTCTCCGGCGGTCGCGGCCTGGGCAGCGGCGAGAACTACACCAAACTGCTCGAACCGCTCGCCGACAAGCTCGGCGCCGCGCTCGGCGCTTCCCGCGCCGCGGTCGATGCGGGCTACGTGCCCAACGACTACCAGGTCGGCCAGACCGGCAAGATCGTCGCACCGCAGCTCTACATCGCGATCGGCATCTCGGGCGCGATCCAGCACCTGGCGGGCATGAAGGAATCCAAGGTGATCGTCGCGATCAACAAGGACCCGGAGGCGCCCATCTTCCAGGTAGCGGATTACGGCCTGGTGGGCGATCTGTTCGAGGTGGTGCCGGAACTCGCCGCCTCGGTCTGAACGCCATTATCCGTTCCCAACCGGCGGGCGCTTCCTCTCCCTCTCTCCGCTGCCCGTTGGTTATTTGACCGTCCCGGCTGAGCTCAGCCGGGACGGTTTTTCTTTCCTCGGGTGATAATTCCCGATCTGTCCGGCCGCATCTGCAGCTGCAGACACGCTTCGAGGAGACGCCATGGAACTCAAAGACCGCGCGCTGCTGCGCGAATCCGCCTACATCGACGGAGCCTGGGTCGGTGCCGACGACGGCGCCCGTTTCGATGTGACCAACCCTGCCGACGGCAGCCGTATCGCCAGCGTGCCCAGCCTGGGTGCCGCAGAAACCCGCCGCGCCATCGCCGCGGCCAATGCCGCGCTGCCGACCTGGCGCGCCAGAACTGCCAAGGAACGTGCCGCCATCCTGCGCAAGTGGTTCGAGCTCGTCATGGCGAACCAGGAAGACCTGGCGGTGCTGATGACCTCTGAGCAGGGCAAACCGCTCGCCGAAGCACGTGGCGAGGTGGCCTACGGCGCCTCCTTCATCGAGTGGTTCGCGGAGGAAGGCAAACGCGTCTATGGCGACGTGATCCCCGGGCATGGCTCGGACAAGCGCATCGTCGTGCTGAAGGAGCCGATTGGCGTGGTCGCTGCGATCACGCCATGGAATTTCCCGATCGCGATGATCACCCGCAAGGCAGGCCCGGCGCTTGCCGCCGGCTGCGCCATCGTCATCAAGCCGGCCGAAGACACGCCGCTGTGCGCGCTGGCGCTCGCCGAGCTGGCCGAACGGGCCGGCGTGCCCAAGGGTGTGTTCAACGTCGTCACAACCATGAAGGCGCCCGAAGTGGGCGGCGAGCTTACCGCCAACCCGACGGTGCGCAAGCTCTCCTTCACCGGTTCGACCGCGGTCGGCAAGCTGTTGATGGCCCAGTGTGCCGGCACGGTGAAGAAGGTATCGCTCGAACTCGGCGGCAATGCGCCCTTCATCGTCTTCGATGACGCCGATCTCGACGCCGCGGTGGCCGGCGCCATCGCCTCCAAGTACCGCAATGCCGGCCAGACCTGCGTCTGTGCCAACCGCCTGCTGGTGCAGGACGGCATCTACGATGCCTTCGCCGCCAGGCTGGCCGAGGCGGTGGCGAGCATGAAGGTGGGACCAGGGCTTTCCGGCGACGTGCAGCAAGGTCCGCTGATCAATCAGGACGCCATCGCCAAGGTCGAGGAACTGCTCGCCGATGCCACCGCCAAGGGCGCGCAGGTGCTGCTCGGCGGCAAGCGCCACAGCCTGGACCACGGCTTCTTCGAACCGACCATCATCACCGGCGTCACCCCGGAGATGCGGGTCGCGCGTGAGGAAATCTTCGGCCCGGTGGCGCCGCTGTTCCGCTTCCACACCGAAGAGGAAGCGGTGCGGATGGCCAACGACACCGAGTTCGGGCTTGCCGCCTACTTCTACGCACGCGACATCGCACGCGTGTGGCGGGTCGCCGAAAGGCTGGAATACGGCATCGTCGGCATCAACGAAGGCATCATCTCCACCGAAGTGGCGCCCTTTGGCGGCATGAAGGAGTCCGGCATCGGCCGTGAAGGCTCGAAGTACGGCATCGAGGACTACCTGGAGGTGAAATACCTCTGCCTCGGCGGCATACGCTAGGCAGCGCGGCGCGCTTCGCTCAGGCACCCCTGCCGACGATACCAGCCACCTCTTCGCCGATCGCAAGCGCTGCAGTCAGCCCCGGCGACTCGATGCCGAAGAGGTGTACCAGACCGGATACGCCGTGCTGGGCCGGGCCGTCGATACGGAAATCGGCATCCGCTTCGCCGGGGCCGACAATCTTCGGCCGCACGCCGGCATAGCCCGGCACCAGGCGCCCATCCTCCAGCCCCGGCCACCAGTTGCGAATCGCACGGTAGAAATGTTCCGCGCGCGCGGGATCGACGCGGTAGTCGGGGACATCGATCCACTCGACGTCCGGCCCGAACTTGGCCTGGCCGCCGAGATCGAGCGTGAGGTGCACACCGAGCCCGCCGGGCTCCGGAATCGGATAGATCAGCCGCGAGAAGGGCACGCTGCCGGCGTGGCTGAAATAGACGCCGCGGGCATAGCGCGCATGCGGCAGCATGGCTGGCGGGATACCCTCGATCGCCGCTCCGAGCGCCACCGCATCCAGACCGGCGGCATTGACGACCCAGCGCGCGCGCAGCTGCAGCGCCTGAGCACCGCCCACGTCGAGGATCACGCCGTCGCCGTCCGCCTTACCCCCTAGCACCGGACTGGCGAGCGCCAGCATCGCGCCGTCGCGCTCGGCATCGCCCAGCAAAGCCAGCATCAGGCCATGGCTGTCGACGATGCCGGTCGAAGGGGAGAGCAGGGCGGCGTGGGCGTCGAGCGCAGGCTCCAGTTCGCGGATTGCTGCCCGGTCGAGCAGGCGCAGGTCGTCCACGCCGTTGGCCTCGGCCCGGGCTCGGATCTGATCCAGCCTTTCGGCCATGTCTGCCCATGGCGCCACCACCAGCTTGCCGCAGCGCGCGTGGGCAACGCCATGCGCTTCGCAATACGGATAGAGCAGGCGGCGGCCTTCGACACACAAGCGTGCCTTCAGCGAGCCGGGCGGATAGTAGAGGCCGGCGTGGATCACCTCGCTGTTGCGCGAGCTGATGCCCGTGCCGAAGGCGGTTTCACGCTCGACGACCAAGACTTCCCGTCCCGACGCGGCAAGCGAGCGCGCACAGGCTAGACCCACGACGCCGGCCCCGATCACCACGCAATCTGCTGTCTCCATTACCGTTTTCTCCGTCTTTCCGGTCGCCCGCGTCGACCGTCGACGCACTCCAGGGAGCTGGGTTGTACCAGATCGCCTGCGCGGACGGAAAGTCCCCATGAGCGCAGCAGCCATGACAAGGCACTGACGCGACAAGCCGATATTCCGGAATTCCGGACAGCAAAGACGGTGAAGTTCTGGAATTCCGGAAGAAATCCGGATCAGCCTTTCGGAATGAAGAATAACACCATATAAAACATCAACTTATACCACATACCCTGACCTCACCGTCATGGCATGGGCTTTGCTAAACTCGTACCACCCAGTAATGGGAACATAAATCCAACTAATTCGGAGACTCTCGATGCCATCCTACGTCCGCAAGTGCGCCATGGGCGTCCTGTTTGCCGCAGCCACGACCGCCGCCTCCGCCACCACATTCGTCAACGTGCTCACCGGCGGCACCAGCGGGGTGTATTACCCGCTTGGCGTCACGCTCTCGCAGATCTACGGCGAAAGCATCGCCGACTCCAAGGTCCAGGTCCAGGCTACCAAGGCCTCGGCCGAAAACCTCAACCTGCTGCAGAGCGGACGCGGCGAGATCGGTTTCTCACTGGCGGACTCGGTGTCGGATGCATGGAAGGGCGAGGCGGAAGCCGGCTTTACCAAGCCGCTGGACAAACTGCGTGCGGTGGCCTCGGTGTATCCCAACTACATCCAGATCGTCGCCCTGGCTGATGCCAACATCAAGACGCTGGCCGATCTCAAGGGCAAACGGATCTCGGTGGGTGCGCCGCGTTCCGGCACCGAGATCAACGCCCGTGCCATCCTCAAGGCAGCCGGCCTGTCCTATGCCGACTTCGGCAAGGTGGAGTACCTGCCCTTCGGCGAATCGGTCGAGTTGATGAAGAACCGCCAGATCGACGTCACCCTGCAATCGGCCGGTCTCGGCGTGGCCGCGTTGCGCGACCTGTCGACCGCGGTCAAGGTCAACTTTGTGCCGGTCCCGGCCGATGTCGTCGCCAAGGTGGGCGATGCTGCCTATCGCTCGGCTGCCATCCCGCCCAACACGTATGACGGCCAGACCGCCGAAGTGCCGACCGTGGCGATCAACAACCTGCTGGTGACGCACGAAAAGGTGCCCGCCGAGGTCGTCTATCAGATGACCAAAGGCATCTTCGACAATCTGCCCCGTCTCGGCAATTCGCACGCTGCGGCCCGCCAGATCAAGCTCGAGACCGCGATCGACGGCCTTCCCATCCCGCTGCACGCCGGCGCCGAGAAGTACTACCGGGAACGCGGCCTGATCAAGTAAGCCGCTCACCCCGCTTGCGCCTTGCCGGCCAGGGCCGGCGGGGCGTGTATGCCGACGCACACCCCGGCCCGCCATCGCGGCGCGCCGCGAGGAATACGCGCCCGGCGTCCGGCCGTTTGCGCCGCTCCTCCATTGCGGAGTTTCCATGACCACGCTCCATTCCGAACCCACGGCCGAAGCCGGTCGCAGCATGCTGCGCGTCGTCTTCTACGCCGCCATCCTGTTCTCCGTCTTCCAGATCGTCACCTCCGCCTTCAGTCCTATTTCCAGTACGGTGGTGCGGGCGCTGCACGTCGGCTTCCTGCTGCTCCTCACCTTCCTGCTCTATCCGCTGCGTGGTGGCCAGAGCGGGCCGACCCACGTGCTGACCAAGGCGGTCGGCTTCATCGCCATCGGGCTTGCGACCTACCACTGGGTGTTCGAAGCCGACCTGGTGCAGCGCGCGGGCGAACTGACCGATGCCGACATGGCGGTCGGCGTCATCACGCTGGTACTGGTGTTCGAGGCTGCCCGGCGTGTGATGGGCCTGGCCCTGCCGTTGATCTGCCTGGGCTTTCTCGGCTATGCCCTGTTCGGCGAGCACCTGCCGGGTCCGTTCGCCCACCGCGGCTACGGTTTCGATCAGGTGATCGGTCAGCTCGCCTTCGGCACCGAAGGCATCTACGGCACCCCCACCTATGTGTCGTCGAGCTACATCTTCCTCTTCATCCTGTTCGGCGCCTTCCTCGAACAGGCAGGCATGATCCAGCTGTTCACCGATTTCGCGCTCGGCACCGTCGGCCACACCAAGGGCGGGCCGGGCAAGGTGGCGGTCGTTTCGTCCGGGCTGATGGGCACGATCAACGGTTCCGGCGTGGCCAACGTGGTCACTACCGGCCAGTTCACGATTCCGCTGATGAAGAGGTTTGGCTACAAGCCGGCCTTTGCCGGCGCGGTCGAAGCGACCAGCTCGATGGGCGGGCAGATCATGCCGCCGGTGATGGGCGCAGTCGCCTTCATCATGGCCGAAACCATCAACGTGCCTTACGTGGAAATCGCCAAGGCAGCCGCCATCCCCGCCATCCTGTACTTCTTCACCGCTTTCTGGATGGTGCACCTCGAGGCCGGCAAACAGGGCCTCAAGGGCCTGCCCAAATCGGAATGCCCCGATCCGTGGGCCGCGCTGCGCCTGCGCTGGTATCTGCTGATGCCGCTGATCGGCCTGGTGTACCTGCTCTTCGCCGGCTTCACGCCGATGTTCTCCGGCATGGTCGGGTTGGCGCTGACGGTGGTGCTGATCTTCGGCGCCGCGTTCGCGGGACGGCTGAACGGCACCTCGCTGCGCATCCTGTTCTGGATCGTACTGGGTCTTGCGTGCTCGGCCTTCGCCAAGGTCGGCATCGTGTCGGTGATGGCGGTGATCGGCCTGCTGGCGGTACTGCTGGTTCCTCGCAAGGATGGCCGCGCGACGCTGCGGATAGCTGTACAGGCGCTGGTCGAGGGAGCAATGCATGCGTTGCCGGTCGGCGTCGCCTGCGCGCTCGTCGGGGTGATCATCGGCTCGCTCACGCTCACCGGCAGTGCCACCACCTTCGCTGGCTACATCATCCAGCTCGGCAGCCACAGCCTCTTCCTGTCGCTGGTACTGACCATGCTCACCTGCCTGGTGCTCGGCATGGGCATCCCGACCATCCCGAATTACATCATCACCAGTTCCATCGCAGCCCCCGCACTGCTGGAGCTCGGCGTGCCGCTGATCGTCTCGCACATGTTCGTGTTCTACTTCGGCATCATGGCCGACCTGACCCCGCCGGTCGCGCTCGCCGCCTTCGCTGCGGCACCGATCGCCAAGGAGTCGGGACTCAAGATCGGCATGCGTGCAGTCCAGATCGCCGCTGCGGGCTTCGTCGTGCCCTACATGGCGGTCTATGCGCCGGAGCTGATGCTGCAGGGAGACAAGGGGCTGGAGGCCACCGCCTACGTGGTGTTCAAGGCCGCGCTGGCCATCCTCCTGTGGGGTGCCACCGTCGTGGGCTACTTCCGCTCGCCGATGAGCCCGATCGAACGTGTGCTGGCCTTCGCCGCCGCCGCGCTGCTGGTGGTCGCAGCGCCCATCACCGACGAACTCGGCTTCGCCCTCGCCGCACTGGTGATCGCCACGCACCTGTGGCGCGCCCGTCGGCTGGCGCCGGTCACGCTCTGATGGCGGTCTGTCTCGCAACCAGCGTCGGCGCAGTCGCGCTGGTTGCGAACAGTTTCACCCTCGCCTGGACGCACTCCATCGAAAGGCAGCGCTGGGAGGAAGACTGGTCGGTACGCGCGGGCGCCAGCGGCGCCGAACTGGTGCTCGAACACGTCCGTGTGCGCGGCCACGGCGCCGGCATGGAACCACCGCCAGGCGCGCAACTGCATGACGGCGTGTGGGAATGGCACCCCCGTCAGGCGCATCCGGCACTGCGCCTGACCCGCTCCGGCTACACCGCCGACTACGACTGGTGTACCGCCGACGGCGCCTGCCGTACGCTCGCATCCATCCTGCCGAGCGACGGCGGCGTGACCGAGGTCAGGCCCTGTTCCATGGCGGGCAAGGAGGAGGGCGCCGGCGTGACGCCCTGACTACATGCGTACCCTGCGACTGATTTCGCTCCCCTCATCCCTGCAAAAGGCGCTGGTCCTGGCGGTACTGACGCTGCCGGTGCTGGCGACGGTATACCTGCACCGCTTTCAGGCCGGTGTCGACGAACTGGCCGTCCAGGCGCAGCAGCGCCTCGCCTTGCTGTCCGCCAGCCTGGACGCCGAACTGCTGCGCAACGAGAGCCTGCCCACGGTACTGGCCCCACACCCGGTGCTGCAGGAGGTACTGACGAGCGCCGGCGCGCCGGACGCGGTCGCGCGCGCAAACGCCTTGCTCGCCGACGTACGCACGCGGACCGGCACCGGGGTCATCTACCTGATCGCGCCCTCCGGCATCACGCTGGCGGCGAGCAACTGGCGCGAGCCCGAGAGTTTCATCGGCGAGAACTACGCCTTCCGGCCGTACTTTCGCGAAGCGCTCGCCGGCCGCACCGGCATGTTCTTCGCCGTGGGCGCCACCACCCGCATCCCCGGCTTCTTTATCGCCCAACCTGTGCGCGAGGGCGACAAGGTGATCGGCGTGCTTGCCATCAAGGTCGAACTCACCACGCTGGAGAACACCTGGGCCGAAAGCGGCGAAGCCCTGCTGGTGGTGGACCACCACGGCGTGGTCGCCCTGTCGTCGCGTCCGCACTGGAAGTTCACCACGCTTGAGCCGCTGAGCCCGCAATCGCGCGCCACGCTGGACGCCACCCGCCAGTACTACACCGCGCCGCTCGATACACTGCCGCTGAAGTGGCGCAGCGCCCAGCGCGCATCGCTGGAAGGACGCGAGTACGCCGTCGGCAGCCGCAACCTGCGCTGGAGCGACTGGCGGATGCTGATGCTGATGGACACCAGACCTGCCGCCACCGCCGCCCAGGCCCAGGCCTTGGCGGTCGCGCTCGCACTCTGCCTCGCTGCCATCGGCGGGCTTTACTGGGCACAACGTGCAAGACGCTTGCGCGAACGGCTCGCCGCCCAGGCCGCACTCGAGGAAACGGTCGCCACCCGCACTGCCGACCTTGCCGCCACCAATGCGCGACTGCGCAACGAAGTGGCCGAACGCGCGGCTGCCGAGGACAAGCTGCGCAACGCCCAGCGCGCACTGATCGAGGCCAACCGCCTCGGCGCCCTTGGCCAGATGGCCGCCGGCGTGGTGCACGAGCTCAATCAACCGCTTGCGGCAATGCGCGGCTTCGCCGGGAACAGCCTGATCTTTCTGGAACGCGGCCAACTGGCGCCGCTGAAGGAGAACCTCCAGCAGATCATCGAACTCGTCGAACGCATGGCGCGACTCACCGCCCAGCTCAAGGTCTTTGCCTCGCGCCAGCAGAGCGCCGGCGGTATCGCGCCGGCACAACGGACGCTCGAACGCATCGCCAGCTGGTTTGAACAGCGCCTGCAAGCCGCGGGCATCCGCCTCACGCTGGTGATCGACGTAGACAGCCTGCCGCTGGACCCACAGGCGCTCGAGCAGGTAGCGTCCAACCTCGTCGGCAACGCCATGGACGCACTGGCCGGGCGCCCCGACGGTCAGATCGAACTCAGGGCGCACGGCGACGACACCGGCCGCTGGCTGGAGGTAGCGGACAACGGGCCCGGCATCCCGGCGGCGCTGCGGGAGAAGATCACCCAACCCTTTTTCTCGACCAAACCGCTCGGTCATGGCCTGGGCCTGGGACTGGCCATTGTCGGCGATCTGGTCGACGCTTCGGGCGGTCAACTCGAAATCGGCGCGTCGGACAGCGGCGGCGCAAGAATACGCGCGACCTGGCCGCCAGCCGACGGCCAGGTCTAGGAAGGTGTATATGGACGAAACCCCACTCAAGGTGCTCTACGTCGAAGACGACGATGCCGTGCGCGCGGCCGGTTGTCAGACTTTCGCCCTTGCCGATCTGCCTGTCGACGGTGTCGCACGCGCTGAGGCTGCCCTGCCGCAGCTGAGCCGCGATGCGCCGCTGGTGCTGGTCACCGACGTGAGGCTGCCCGGCATGGACGGGCTGAGCCTGCTGCGGCGGACGATGGAGATCGATGCCGATCTGCCCGTCATCCTGGTCACCGGTCACGGCGACGTGTCGATGGCGGTCGAGGCGATGCGTGCCGGTGCCTACGACTTCATCGAAAAACCTTTCGCCCCCGAGACCATGGTGGACGTGGTGCGACGCGCCATCGAGAAACGCCGGCTGGTGCTGGAGAACCGTGCGCTCAAGGCCAGGCTGGCCGACGACGGCGCCGGCAGCGGCCTGATCGGCGACAGCACGCGCATGCGTCAGGTCCGTGCCCTGATCGCCGAACTCGCCGACACCGACGTCGATGTGCTGGTGCTCGGCGAGACCGGTACCGGCAAGGAGCGCGTCGCGCGCGGACTGCACGAGGCGGGACGCAGGCGAACGGGCAATTTCGTTGCGATCAACTGTGCGGCACTGCCCGAGAGCGTGTTCGAAAGCGAGATGTTCGGGGTGGAGCCGGGCGCCTTCACCGGCGCCACCCGCAGCCGTGCCGGCAAGATCGAATACGCCAGCGGCGGCACCCTCTTTCTCGACGAGATCGAGGGCATGCCGCTGGCACTGCAGGCCAAGCTGCTGCGCGTGCTGCAGGAACGGGTGGTCGAGCGGCTCGGCTCGAACCGGCTGACGCCGGTCGACTGCCGCATCGTTGCCGCCACCAAGGTCGATCTCAAGTCGGAGAGTGAAGCGGGGCGCTTTCGCGCCGACCTCTACTACCGCCTCAACGTGGTCACCGTCGCGCTGCCGCCCTTACGCGAACGGCGCGAGGACATCCCGCAGCTGTTCCAGGCCTTCTGCCTGAAGGCCGCCGAACGCTACGGGCGGCCCGCCCCCGCGCTTGCTCCGGTACTGCACGACTGGCTGATGACCGCAGATTGGCCGGGCAATGTGCGCGAACTGCAGCACGCGGCCGAACGCCACGTGCTCGGCCTGTGGCACCCCCTGGCCGAAGGACTGCCGGTGGCAGGGCAGGCCATGCCGCAACGCCTGGCAGCCTTCGAACAGTTCCTGATCGAAACCGCACTGCAGCAAGGCGGCGGCGACGTCGCGGCGGCTGCGCTGGCGCTCGGCATTCCGCGCAAGACACTGTACGACAAGCTCGCGCGCTTCAACCTTGATCCGGCCCGGTTTCGAACCGGCGCCTGAAGCTCAGGCCTTGCCAGCCTCTTCCAGCATGGCCTGAGCCACTGCTTCGGCGACCCGGATGCCGTCCACGCCGGCCGAGAGGATGCCTCCGGCGTAACCCGCACCTTCGCCGGCCGGGTAGAGGCCCTTGACGTTCAGGCTCTGGTAGTCGTCGCCGCGGGTCAGACGCAGCGGCGACGAAGTGCGAGTCTCCACCCCGGTCAGCACCGCGTCGTGCATCGAGAATCCCTTGATCTGTCGCTCGAAGGCCGGAATCGCCTCGCGCATCGCGTCGATGGCGTAGGCGGGGAGCGCGGTCGAAAGATCGCCCAGGGTGATCCCCGGCTTGTATGACGGTTCGACCGCGCCGAGTTCGGTCGATGGCCGGCCGGCAATGAAATCGCCCACCAGTTGCGCCGGGGCGTTGTAGTCGCCGCCGCCGAGCACGAAGGCACGCGACTCCAGCTCGCGCTGGAAGGCAATGCCGGCAAGCGGGCCGCCCGGGTAATCGTCCGGCGTGATGCCGACCACGATGCCGGCATTGGCATTGCGCTCGTTGCGCGAATACTGGCTCATGCCGTTGGTGACCACCCGGTTCGGCTCGGAAGTGGCCGCCACCACCGTGCCGCCCGGACACATGCAGAAGCTGTACACCGAGCGGCCGTTCTTCGCATGGTGCACCAGCTTGTAGTCGGCGGCGCCGAGCAGCGGATTGCCGGCGTACTTGCCCAAGCGCGCCTTGTCGATGAGGGACTGCGGGTGCTCGATGCGGAAGCCCACCGAGAAGGGCTTCGCCTCCATGAACACCCCGCGCTCGTGCAGCATCTCGAAGGTGTCGCGCGCACTGTGGCCCAGCGCCAGGACGACGTGGTCGCTGCGCAGCTGTTCGCCACTGGCCAGCGTCACGCCGCGGATGTGGCCGTTGTCGATCAGCACATCGGCTACGCGTTGCTGGAAGCGGATTTCGCCGCCGAGCGACTCGATCTCCGCCCGCATGGTCTCGACCATGCCGACCAGGCGGAAGGTGCCGATGTGCGGCTTGCTGACGTAGAGGATTTCCTCCGGTGCACCGGCCTTGACGAATTCGGTCAGCACCTTGCGGCCGTAGTGCTTCGGATCCTTGATCTGGCTATAGAGCTTGCCGTCGGAAAAAGTGCCGGCACCGCCTTCACCGAACTGTACGTTGGATTCCGGATTGAGCACATGCTTGCGCCACAGGCCCCAGGTGTCCTGGGTGCGTTCGCGCACGGCCTTGCCCCGTTCGAGGACAATGGGCCGAAAGCCCATCTGCGCCAGCACCAGCGCGGCGAAGATGCCACAGGGGCCGAAACCGACCACCAGCGGACGCTGGCCGAAGTGTTCCGGCGCCCGTCCGACGAAGCGGTAGTTGGTGTCCGGCGCCAGCCCGACGTGGCGGTCGCCAGCGAACTTGTTCAGCACCTCGGCCTCGTTCTTCAGCGTGAGGTCGATGGTGTAGATGAAGGTCAGCGCGTCCGACTTGCGCGCATCGTAGCTGCGCTTGAAGACAGCGAAATCGACGAGATCGTCCGCGCCTATCCCGAGTCGCCGCACGATCGCCGCGCGCAGCGCCTCCGGCGGATGTTCGAGGGGCAATCTGAGTTCGGTGATTCGCAGCATGGGGATCCAGTGTCGGAGGCTAAATCGGGCTCGGCCGCCAGGGCCGGAGGCGGGGGATTTTACAGGAAGCTCGGGGGATGGCCTCGTTGCGGCGCCATCGGCCGCTGCGGGCATTTTCATGCTGCATCGCAGAATCCCGAACGCGTGCGCCGCGGAGGCCGCTGCTACAATGCCGCCTTCCTTCACATCTGCGAAGCGTCATGAAACGTCTCGAAAAGCTGTTCGAACACGTGCTCTTCAGTAGCCGCTGGCTGATGGCACCGGTTTATTTCGGCCTGGTCCTGGCCATGATCGTACTGCTGGTGAAATTCGCCAAGGAAATCGCCAACCTGGTCGGCCACATCATGACGGCAAGCGGGGGCGAGATGATCATCGGCGTGCTGTCGCTGGTGGACATCGCGCTGATCATGAACCTCCTGGTCATCATCATGTTCAGCGGCTACGAGAACTTCGTCTCCAAAATGGAAGACCTCCACAGCCACCAGGACAGGCCGGACTGGATGGGCCACATCGGCTTTTCCGACCTCAAGATCAAGCTGATCGGTTCCATCGTGGCGATTTCCGGTATCGAACTGCTGAAGGCCTTCATGAACGTGGGCAACCTGTCGGATCGCCATCTCGGCTGGATGGTCGGCATCCACGTCACCTTCCTGTTCTCCGGCGTGCTGTACGCGCTGATGGACAAGCTGGGTCACAAGGGTCACTGAGCGCGCAAACAAAAAAAGCGGGGCGACGTCGCCCCGGCAGCACCCACCGCAACGGGGCCGGACACTTGGCGTGTCGGCCCCGTCTGCGTTTACAGCTGCAGGCGTTCGAGCAGCTCGCGCTCCACTCGCAGCACGTGCGCGTCCTGCGACAGGCCGCTGCCGGTCAACAGGAAGGTATCCTCGACACGCTCGCCCAGCGTGGCGATCTTGGCCGTCTGCAGGCTGATGCCGTATTTTGCCAGCACTTCGGCCACGTCGAACAAGAGCCCCGGGCGGTCAGCCGCGATCAAGGAGAGAATGTAGTGTTTGCCCGCATCGTCCGGGCGGATGCGCACTTCCGGCGTGATCGGGAAATGCTTCACCTGGCGCGACAGCCGCCCCGTCGACGGGCGCTCCGGCGCACCCGGATTCAACAGTCGGGCCGTGAGTTCGTGTTCGATCAGCGAGACGACGTCTCGATAAGGTGCGGCGTTGCCCGGGTCCTGCAGCATGAAGCTGTCGAGCGCATAGCCGTGGCGGGTGGTATGCACCTTGGCGTCGAGAATGGTGAAACCGATACGCCCGAAGAAGCCGGTGATGCGCACGAACAGATCCTTCTGGTCGCGCGTGAACACCATTACCTGCACGCCTTCGTCGCCTTCGGACACGCGCGCCTTGACAACCGGCTCCTCGACCTCGGGCCTGAAGTACAACAGGCGAGTGTGCCAGGCGATCTCCTCCGGCGAATGCCGCATGAAGTAGACCGCATCCAGCTGCGCCCACAGCGCATCCTCCACGCCGGGACGCAGGCCGTGGTAGCGCAACAGGCTGCGCGCGTCTTCCTGACGGTCGTCGAGGCCTAGCGCCTGCTGCGGCGTGGCGCCACGCAGGAGGCGCTGCGTAGCGAAGAAGAGGTCTTCCAGCAACTTGCCCTTCCAGCCGTTCCAGACCTTGGGGCTGGTGCCGCGGATATCGGCATGGGTCAGAAGGTAGAGTGCGGTAAGCCGGCGCTCGCTGCCGACGGTATCGGCGAAGCGACGCACCACGTCGGGGTCGGAGGTGTCTTCCTTCTGGGCGACATGCGACATCGTCAGGTGGTGCTCGACCAACCAGACGACCAGCTCCGCATCCTCGTCGGAAAGACCGTGCTCATCGCAGAACTCGCGGGCTTCCTCCATGCCGAGCCTGGAATGATCGCCGCCGCGCCCCTTCGCGATGTCGTGATAAAGCGCGGCCACGTAGAGCAGCCAGTGACGCTCGAAACCGAGAATCAGACGCGTCATCAGCGGATATTCATGAGCATGCTCGCCCATGGTGAAGCGCCGCACGTTGCGCAGCACCATCAGGATGTGCTGGTCGACCGTATAGACGTGGAAGAGGTCGTGCTGCATCTGGCAGAGGATCTTCCGCCACGGCGGCAGGTAGCGCGACAGGATGCCGTACTGGTTCATGCGCCGGAACTCGTGCACGATGCCGCGCTTCTCCTGGAGGATGCGCAGAAAAAGGGCGCGATTGGCCGGGTCGGCGCGGAAAGCCGCGTTGATGCGATTGCGGTTGAGCCACAGCGCGCGCAGGCTGCGGGCGGTCATTCCCTTGAGTTCCGGATGCTGCTGCATCAGCAGGAAGCACTCCAGCAAGGCCGAGGGATGACGCTCGAAGACCTTTTCGTTGCGGATGTCGAGCAGTTCGCGCACCGCCTGGAAACGCGCGTTGATCGCTACCGCTGCGCCGCCGCGGTCGGGGAAGATCTCGGTGCCGTAGTTCTGCAGAAGGATGGCGTTGATCTGGGTAACCTTCTTCGCCGTCAGGTAGTAGCGCTGCATGAAGACTTCGGAGGCACGCTTGCCGACCGTGGCCTCGATGCCCATGATGCGGGCCAGCTTTTCCTGGTGATCGAAGAGCAGGCGATCTTCGGATCGACCTGTCAGGTAGTGCAGCCGGATGCGGACATGCTGCAGGAAGCGCTCCACGCTGCGCAGGTCGCTCGCCTCCTCGCCGGTGATCAGACGACGGCGGGCAAGGTCTCGCCAGTTGCGTCCCAGGCCGGCCGCGCGGGCAATCCAGCCCAGCATCTGCAGGTCGCGCAAGCCGCCAGGGCTTTCCTTGCAGTTGGGTTCGAGTGAGTAAGGCGTGTCGTTGTAGCGGGCGTAGCGCTGCTCCTGCTCGAGCTGCTTGGCCTTGAAGAAGGCACGCACGTCCAGCATCTCGGTATAGCGTGCCTGGAAACCAGCAAAGAGCTCCGCGTCGCCGGTCAGCAGGCGGGATTCGAGCAGATTGGTCTGGACGGTGATGTCGTTCATCGCCGCATCCAGACACTCTTCCACGGTCCGCACGCTGTGGCCGATCTCCAGCCCGATGTCCCACAGCGCGCCGACCAGGGTCGAAAGACGCGCCTGCAGATCAGAATCGGCCGGTTCGGCGAGCAGGATCAACAGATCGACATCCGAGCAGGGATACAGCTCGCCGCGCCCATAGCCGCCGACCGCCACCAGCGTGGCCTCCAGCGGCATGCCGCAACCGCGCCACAGCTGCAGGATGGCGGCATCGACCAGTCTGGCACGCCCCTTGAGCACGGTCGCGGTGAGGGGGTGCGTCTCGTAGGCAGTGCGCAGCGCGGCACTGCCTTCGGCGAGCTGCCTGCGCGCGTCGGCAATCGCAGTCTGAAGCGTGTCGATAGAAATCGCGGTGTCGTTCATCTTTTCCAGGCCGCGGGCCGAGTTTCCGGTTCAGGCAAAGGCTGCAGCGACCAGTGACGGCGGCGGTGGGCACTTCTCCGACAGGGTCAGCACCTCGACACCGGTCTCGGTCACGACGATGGTGTGCTCCCACTGCGCCGACAGGCTGCGGTCCTTGGTGACGATGGTCCAGCCGTCGGGCAGCTCCGAGATCGCCGCCTTGCCGGCGTTGATCATGGGCTCGATCGTAAAGATCATGCCTGGCTGCAGTTCGACGCCGGTGCCGGCCTTGCCGTAATGGAGTACCTGCGGCTCTTCGTGGAACTTGCGCCCGATGCCATGCCCGCAGAATTCGCGCACCACCGAGAAGCCATTGCCCTCTGCATGCTTCTGGATGACGCTGCCGATATCGCCGAGGCGCGCGCCCGGCCGTACCGCCGCGATGCCCAGCCAGAGGCATTCGAACGTGACGTGACACAGGCGCTTGGCCAGGATGCTGCCTTCGCCGCCGACGATGAACATCCGGCTGGTATCGCCGTGAAAGCCTTCGGGCGTGATGACCGTGATGTCGAGATTGACGATATCGCCCTTCTTCAACGCCTTGTCGCTCGGAATGCCATGACAGACTTGGTGGTTCACCGAGGTGCAGATCGACTTGGGGTAGGGCGTGTAGCCCGGCGGGGCGTAGTTGAGCGGCGCCGGCACGGTACGCTGCACGTTCACCATGTACTCATGGCAAATACGGTCGAGTTCGGCTGTGGTCACGCCGGGTTTCACGAAAGGCTCGACGTGGTCGAGCACTTCCGCTGCCAGTCGGCAGGCCACGCGCATCTGTTCTATTTCTTCTTGGGTCTTGAGGGTAATGCTCATTGCTGGGGTCGGGCCTTCAAAAGGTCACAAGGCTAGCGCATGCGTCCCATTCGGGCAAACGCGAACGCGCGCCGAGCCTTGAGCCGTGTAACGCGTGCATGCTAAGATCACGGGCTTGTCTGCTAGCGCAGGCAAAATCCGCACGCTCGCCAGAATGGGGTCTGCGATGCATCCGGTTTCACTTTGACTGGCATCGCGGCAAAAGGTGGGCAGCAAAATGTCGTCCGGCTCCCGGACCATTTGCTGACCACGCTGACGGGCGGAGGTTCAACCCTAGATTGGAGTTTCACATGACTGTCACGATGCGTCAGATGCTCGAAGCGGGCGTCCACTTCGGCCACCAGACCCGTTTCTGGAATCCGCGCATGGCCCCTTACATCTTCGGCCAGCGCAACAAGATCCACATCGTCAACCTCGAAAAGACGATGGTGAAGTACACCGAAGCGATGAACTTCGTGCGCAAGCTGGCGGCCAACCGCGGCACGATCCTCTTCGTTTCCACCAAGCGTCAGGCTCGCGAAATCCTCGCCGAAGAAGCCCGCCGCGCCGGCATGCCCTATGTTGACGAGCGCTGGCTCGGCGGCATGCTGACCAACTTCAAGACCGTCAAGCAGTCGATCAAGCGCCTGAAGGAAGTCGAGGCCATGATCGAAGACGGCTCCATCGAGCGTCTGTCCAAGCGCGAAGCGCTGACCGTGACCCGCGAACTCGAAAAGCTGCAGAAGAGCATCGGCGGCATCAAGGAGATGGGCGGCCTGCCCGACGCCATCTTCATCATCGACGTCGGCTACCACAAGATCGCCGTGACCGAAGCCCAGAAGCTGGGCATTCCGGTCGTCGGCGTGGTCGATACCAACCACTCGCCGGACGGCATCGACTACATCATCCCGGGCAACGACGACTCCTCCCGCGCCATCCGTCTGTACGCCCGTGGCGTGGCCGACGCCGTGCTGGAAGGCCGCAGCCAGGTGCTGCAGGAAATCGTCGCCGCCGGCGGTGACGAATTCGTCGAAGTCGAGGAAGGCAGCCAGGAACAGCAAGGCTGATTTTCCTGCCCGGCCCCGCGGGCCGGGCACAGTAAAGACATTCCCCCGCGCGGCGGCTGCGTCTTGTGACGGGCGGTCGCGCCCAGCAATCCAGGAGCTAACATGGCGGAAATCACCGCAAGCATGGTCAAGGAACTGCGCGAGAAGACCGACGCGCCGATGATGGAATGCAAGAAGGCACTGACCGAAGCCGGCGGCGACATGGCCAAGGCCGAAGAAGTGCTGCGCATCAAGCTCGGCAACAAGGCCTCCAAGGCCGCCGCGCGCGTCACTGCCGAAGGCATCGTCGGCATTTCCGTGTCGGCTGACGGCAAGCTGGCTGCAATGGTCGAGCTGAACTGTGAAACCGACTTCGTCGCCAAGAACGACGATTTCATCGCGCTCGCCGCCTCGCTCGCCGGCCTCGTCGCCACCAAGAACCCGGCCGACGTCGCAGCGCTCTCCGCGCTCGAACTCGAAGGCCAGACCGTCGAAGCCTTCCGCACCGCGCTGGTCGGCAAGATTGGCGAGAACATCACCATTCGCCGCTTCAGCCGCATTGAAGCCAAGGGTCAGGTCGCCAGCTATGTTCACGCCGGAGCCAAGATCGGCGTGCTGGTCGACCTCGTCGGCGGTGACGAGCAACTGGCCAAGGATCTGGCCATGCACATCGCCGCGTCGAAGCCGAAGTCGCTCGACGCATCGGGCGTGTCCGCCGAACTGATCGACTCCGAACGCCGCATCGCGATCGAGAAGGCCCGCGAAGCCGGCAAGCCGGAAGCCATGCTCGAGAAGATCGCAGAAGGCACCGTGCAGAAGTTCCTGAAGGAAGTGACCCTGCTCGGCCAGCCCTTCGTCAAGGACGACAAGCAGACCGTCGAAGCCCTGCTGAAGGCCCGTGGCGCATCGGTGGCCTCCTTCGTTCTGTACGTTGTCGGCGAAGGCATCGAGAAGAAGGTTACCGACTTCGCCGCCGAAGTGGCCGAACAGGCTGCCGCTGCGGCCAAGAAGTAAGGAGTCACATGTGACCGCCGCCGCATACAAGCGCATCCTGCTCAAGCTCTCCGGCGAAGCCCTCATGGGCGACGACGCCTACGGCATCAACGAGGATGTGGTCAGCCGCATCGTCTCGGAGATAGCCGAAGTCAGTCGCCTGGGCGTCCAGGTCGGCGTGGTGATCGGCGGCGGTAACATTTTCCGCGGCATGAAGGGGGCTGCCTCCGGCATGGACCGTGCCACCGCCGACTACATGGGCATGCTCGCCACCGTGATGAACGCGATGGCACTAGCCGACACCATGCGACGCTGCGGCGTCGAGGCCCGAGTCCAGTCGGCGCTGCGCATCGACCAGGTCGTCGAACCCTATATCCGCGGTCGCGCCATCCGCCATCTCGAAGAGGGCAGGGTGGTGATCTTTGCTGCCGGCACGGGCAATCCGTTCTTTACCACCGACACAGCCGCGGCGCTGCGGGGTTCCGAGATCGGTGCCCAGATCGTGCTCAAGGCCACCAAGGTCGATGGCGTCTACACCGCGGATCCGAAGAAGGATCCGACAGCCCAACGCTACCACCGCATCAGCTTCGACGAGGCGATCGGCCGAAATCTCGCAGTCCTCGATGCGACCGCCTTCGCGCTGTGCCGTGACCAGAAACTGCCGATCAACGTGTTCTCGATCTTCAAGCCGGGCGCGCTCAAGCGTGTCGTGATGGGTGAAGACGAAGGCACGCTGGTTCATTCCTGAGGAGTCGCGCATGATTTCCGAACTCAAGAAGGCGACCGAGCAGAAGATGCAGAAGTCGCTCGAGGCGCTCAAGACCGACCTCGCCAAGATTCGTACCGGTCGCGCCCATACCGGCCTGCTCGACCATGTACAGGTCGAGTACTACGGTTCCATGGTGCCGATCAATCAGGTTGCCAACATCACCCTGATCGATGCCCGCACGATCGGCGTCCAGACCTGGGAAAAGCCGATGCTCGGCAAGGTCGAGCGGGCCATCCGCGACAGCGATCTTGGTCTGAACCCGGCCAACATGGGCGAAATCATCCGCGTGCCGATGCCACCGCTCACCGAAGAGCGACGTCGCGACCTGACCAAAGTCGTGCGCCAGGAAGGCGAAACGGCCAAGGTTGCAGTGCGCAACCTCCGTCGGGATGCCAATCAGCACCTCAAGGATGCCGTCAAGGACAAGACGATCTCCGAGGACGACGAGCGTCGCACCCAGGAAGACATCCAGAAGCTCACCGACAAGTACGTGGCCGAGATCGACAAGCAGCTCGCGCAGAAAGAGCAGGAACTGATGCAGATCTGATCCCTCCGGATCGACTGTTCCCAAGCGGACGATACGGGGTAGGGGATCATGGGCACTTCAGGCTTCAGCAGTTCGACCCGGGGCATCCCCGAAGTCGCCGAGGTTCCACGCCACATCGCCATCATCATGGACGGCAATGGGCGCTGGGCACGCAAACGCTTCATGCCGCGCATCGCCGGCCATACGCGCGGCGTCGAGTCGGTCCGCGAAACCATACGCGCCTGCATGGATCGCGGCGTCGAGTACCTGACGCTTTTCGCCTTCAGCTCCGAGAACTGGCGCAGGCCCGCCGACGAGGTCTCCTTCCTGATGCAGCTCTTCATCAAGTCGCTGCGCAAGGAAGCCAATCGCTTGCACCAGAACGGTATCCGCCTGCGTGTCGTCGGCGATCTCGAACGATTCGAGCCCAAGCTGATCGCCGCCATCCGGGAGGCAGAAAGCCTGACTGCCGCCAACACCCGCTTCACCCTCACCATCGCGGCCAACTACGGTGGACGCTGGGACATCATGAACGCGGTGAAGCGGCTGTTGCAACGCCACCCGGACAGAGCGGGCGACTTCAACGAGGACGATCTCGCGGCAGAGCTGTCGATGAGCTACGCGCCGGAACCCGACCTGTTCATCCGTACCGGCGGCGAGCAGCGCATCAGCAACTTCCTGCTGTGGCAGCTCGCCTACACCGAACTGTATTTTACCGACACCTTGTGGCCGGATTTCGATGCCGCCGAGCTCGCCAAGGCGATCGCGTCCTATCAGGGCAGGGAGCGTCGCTTCGGCCGGACGAGCGAACAACTGAAGAGCAAACCGGAAGCAGCGGCTCCGCTTACCGATCCGGGCACCCATGCTTAAAACGCGGATCATCACCGCACTCATCCTGCTGTTCGGGCTTCTGGCTGCCCTCTTTCTGTTCCCGGCTGTCCTGTGGCTTGCCTTCTGCGCGGCAATCTGCGGTGCTGCCGCGTGGGAATGGGGCACGCTTGCGCGCTTTCAGTCCGGCCTGCACATCGCCTTTGCCGTGTTTGCCGGAGCGGCGGCGCTACTGCTCGGCCTTGTCGCCGGCCTGGGCGAGCAGGGGGCATCTAACCCCAGAGCCCTCGCACCGCTCTACCTCGCAAGTGCGGCATTCTGGGTGTTGGCGATGCCCTGGTGGCTGGCCCGGAAGTGGCAGATCGGCAGCATAGCCTCCGGTGTCGCGGTCGGCCTTATTGTGCTGCTGCCGGCGACGCTCGCCCTCGCTCACTTGCGGCAGCTCGGCCCGTGGGTACTCCTGGCAGCCTTGTCGGTTGCCTGGGTTGCGGATATTGCAGCCTATTTTGCTGGTCGCGCCTTTGGCCGGCATAAGCTCGCGCCCAACATCAGCCCGGGGAAAACCTGGGAAGGCGCCTACGGTGCCGCCGCTGGCGTCGTGCTGTTCGGCATCCTGGCAGTTCACGCAAGCGGATTGCGCCCCTTGTCCGTCACGACGCTCCTTACCCTTATTCCCTTGCTGCTCGGGCTGACCGCCATCAGCGTCATCGGCGATCTCTTCGAGTCTCTGCTCAAGCGCCAAGCGGGCGTCAAGGACAGCGGCAACATCCTACCCGGACACGGCGGCATACTCGACCGCATCGACAGTCTCACCTCCACGCTACCGTTGATGGGCCTTGCCGCACTCTGGCTCACCCGCTGACCATACAATCCGCCCTATGTCTGCCTCCCGTATCCAGCAGATCACCATCCTGGGTGCTACCGGCTCCATCGGCGCCAGCACGCTGGACGTCATCTCCCGCCACCCGGATCGCTTCGCCGTCTTCGCCGTCACGGCCCACCGCCAGACCGAACGTATGGCCGAGATCTGCGTCCGTCATTCACCGCGCTACGCAGTCATGGTCGATGCGCAAGCGGCACGGGAGCTGACGCTCAGTCTCAAGCGCGCGGGTTGCAAGACTGAAGTACTCGCCGGCACCACGGCACTCGACGCCGTTGCATCGCATGACGATGTCGATGCCGTGATGGCGGCCATTGTCGGCGCCGCCGGGCTGAACCCGACGCTCGCAGCCGCGCATGCGGGGAAGAAGATCCTGCTGGCCAACAAGGAAGCGCTCGTTCTTTCCGGACAGCTGTTCATGGATGCAGTGGCGGCGTGCGGTGCTCGCCTGCTTCCGATCGACAGCGAACACAATGCGGTCTTCCAGTCATTGCCGCCTGACTACGGTCGCCAGCCCACCGCCTGCGGCGTACGGCGCATTCTTTTGACCGCGTCCGGCGGGCCGTTTCGCGATACGCCGCTCGATGCACTGGAGTCGGTTACGCCCGAGCAGGCCTGCGCCCATCCAAACTGGGTGATGGGCCGCAAGATCTCCGTCGATTCGGCCACCATGATGAACAAGGGGTTGGAGGTAATCGAGGCGCACTGGCTGTTCGGTGCCCCGGCGTCCTTGATCGAGGTCGTCGTCCATCCGCAGAGCGTGATTCATTCGATGGTCGACTATGTCGACGGCTCAGTCGTCGCCCAGCTCGGCAATCCGGACATGCGCACACCGATCGCACATGCGCTGGCCTGGCCGCAACGGATCGAAGCCGGCGTCCGCCCGCTCGACCTCTTCGAGATCGCGCGCCTCACTTTCGAGCGGCCGGACTTCACACGCTTTCCATGTCTTGCGCTCGCGTACGAGGCCTTGCGCCTGGGCGGTTCGGCCCCTGCAGTCCTAAACGCCGCCAATGAGGAAGCGGTCGCAGCCTTCCTCGACGGCGTCCTCGGTTTTCGCCGTATCGCCGAAGTCATTTCGGCGACAATGGAACGGACGGGGCAACTGGCGGTCGATTCCGTCGATGCCGTGCTCGACGCGGATCGCCACGCCCGCCGGATCGCGCGGGAAGAGATACACAGCCGACGGCGCTACTGATGAACCTGCTTGATTACCTCATACCGTTCGCCTTCGCGCTCGGCCTGCTCATCCTGATCCACGAGCTCGGCCATTATCTGGTTGCGCGCTGGTGTGGCGTCAAGGTGCTGCGTTTCTCCGTCGGCTTCGGCAAACCGCTGCTCGTTCGGCGTGCCGGGCGCGACGGCACCGAGTGGGCCTTGGGCGCCTTTCCACTGGGTGGTTACGTCAAGATGCTCGATGAGCGCGAGGGCGAGGTTGCTGCGGCCGAACGTCATCGCGCCTTCAATCGCCAGCCCGTACTCCGCCGTTTCGCCATCGTCGCGGCGGGCCCGCTGGCTAACTTCCTGCTGGCCATCGCACTTTACTGGGGGATCTTCGTTGCAGGCAGCGACGAACTGAGCCCGCGCCTGGCCTTGACGGCGGCGAGCACGCCGGCCGCGGCAGCCGGCATCCAGGATGGCGATCTCGTGCTGGCAGTGGATGACGAACAGGTGCGGAGCTGGCAGGAGTTGCGCTGGGTACTGTTGCGACACGCGCTCGACAACCGTCGCGTCGTCCTGCAGATCCGGACGCTGGAAGACGTCGAGACCCTGCGTACGCTGGACCTCACCGGCATCCCGGTCGACGACGGTCAGACCGACCTGATCGCGCGCATCGGTGTGTCGCCATGGCGGCCGCTGATTCCGGCAGTATTCGGCAAGGTAGCCGAAGATGGCGCTGCCGCGCGTGCCGGCCTGCGCAGTGGCGACGAAGTGATCTCGATCGACGGTGAAGCCATCGACGGCTGGAGCGCGATGGTCGCCAAGGTGCGCGCTTCGGCAGGCGAAGTGCTGCTCTTCCAGATTCGCCGCGCCAATGAAATGCTCGAGCTGAGCGTGCGCCCGGACGAGGCCAACGAGCAAGGTCAGCGCTTCGGCCGCATCGGAGTGGCCGTTGCCGAAGCGGCAAGCGGCGGCGTGTCGATGTTCACCCGGGTTCGATACGGACCGATCGAAGGCTTTGCCAAGGCCGTCCGCCAGACCTGGGAAACCAGTGTGCTGAGCCTGCAGATGATAGGACGGATGTTTACCGGCGAAGTATCCTGGAAAAACCTCTCCGGCCCGGTGACGATAGCCGATTACGCCGGTCAGACTGCCCAGCTCGGTCTCGGCCATTACCTCAAGTTCGTGGCGCTGATAAGCATCAGCCTGGGCGTCCTGAACCTGCTGCCCATCCCGGTGCTGGATGGCGGGCATTTACTGTATTATACGATCGAGATCATAAAAGGCGGTCCGATTCCGGAACGCATCATGGAGATCGGGCAACAAATCGGTCTCGTCCTGCTCGCACTGCTTATGGCATTTGCGTTCTACAACGACATAAACCGTCTCATTTCCGGCTAATTACCTGCATGAACCGCAAGCTTCTCCCAGGGCTGATCATGGCCCTTTTCGCCGCTGCGCCGGCGTTCGCGTTCGAACCTTTCGTAGTCAAGGACATCCGGGTCGAAGGCATCCAGCGCACCGAGGCGGGGACGGTGTTCAACTATCTGCCGGTCAAGGTCGGCG
Source organism: Azoarcus sp. DD4 (assembly GCF_006496635.1). Taxonomy (NCBI): domain Bacteria; kingdom Pseudomonadati; phylum Pseudomonadota; class Betaproteobacteria; order Rhodocyclales; family Zoogloeaceae; genus Azoarcus; species Azoarcus sp. DD4. The sequence goes on along the minus strand of NZ_CP022958.1, from coordinate 2,714,584 downwards.
ACACCTTCGACGAAGGGCAGGCAGCGGACGCGATCCGCGCCCTGTTCGCCACCGGTTTCTTCCGCGACGTGAAGATCGAGGTCGAGAACAACGTTCTCGTCGTGCTCCTCGACGAACGGCCCGCGATCTCGCAGATCGATTTCGTCGGCATCAAGGAATTCGACAAGGACGCGCTCAAGAAGAGCCTGCGTGAAGTCGGCCTGGCCGAGTCGCGCATTTTCGACCGCGCGCTGCTCGACAAGGCCGAACAGGAACTCAAGCGCCAGTATCTGTCGCGCGGCAAGTATTCGGCGACCATCACCACCACCGTGACGCCGCTCGAACGCAACCGCGTCGGCATCAACTTCACGGTGGATGAGGGCGATGTGGCGAAGATCCGCCAGATCGGCATCGTCGGCGCCAAGGCCTTCGACGAGGACGAACTGCTGGAACGCTTTCAGCTGACGACGCCGGGCTGGCTGACCTGGTACACCAAGAACGACCAGTACTCGCGCCAGAAGCTGTCCGCCGACCTCGAGAACCTGCGTTCCTTCTACCTCGACCGTGGCTACCTCGACTTCAACATCGACTCCACCCAGGTGTCGATCACGCCGGACAAGAAGGATATCTACATCACCGTCAACGTCACCGAGGGCGAGCGCTACACCGTCACTGGCGTGCGCTTCACCGGCGACCTGATCCTCCCGGAATCCGAATACCTTGCGCTGGCGACGATCAAGCCGGGCGAGATCTTCTCGCGTGAGCGCCTCACCGAGACCACCAAGGCCATCACCGACCGACTGGGCAACGAAGGCTATGCCTTTGCCAACGTCAATGCCGCGCCGGAAGTCGACAAGGAAAAGCGCGAGGTGGCATTTACCGTGTTTGTTGACCCCGGTCGTCGCGTGTATGTGCGCCGTATCAACGTCGGGGGCAACACCAAAACGCGCGACGAGGTCGTGCGGCGCGAACTGCGTCAGATGGAAGGCGCCTGGTACGACTCGGCTGCGATCAACCGGTCCCGCACCCGTGTCGATCGGCTCGGCTTCTTCGACGAGGTCAATGTCGAGACTCCGCCGGTTCCCGGCACGACCGACCAGGTCGACGTGAACATGACGGTGAAGGAACGCGCGACCGGCAACCTGATGCTGGGCGCCGGTTTCTCGAGCTCGGAAAAGGTCGTGCTGTCGGCCTCGATCTCGCAGCAGAACCTCTTCGGCAGCGGCAACGCGATGACGCTGGGTCTGAACACCAGCAGCTCCAGCCGCACCTACGCACTGTCCTTCACCAATCCGTACTACACGGTCGACGGCGTCAGCCTGGGCTGGGACCTCTACCACCGCACCTATGACCCGTCGGAATCCTACTCGGTGTCGCCCTACAAGACGGTGTCCACCGGTGCGGGCCTGCGCCTCGGCTACCCGATTGCCGAAGACGACAGCATCAATTTCGGCCTGACCATCGATCGCACCAAGATCACGACTTATCAGGAAAGCTCCGAGCTGTACCGGAAGTTCTGTATCGAATACAACAGCGCTTGCGAGAACGGCGAGACTGAACCGACGACCCCCTCGGCCTGGAATACGTCCCCGTACGGCGTCGGCACTGTAACGGTAAACAGCCTTACTGCGAGCGCCGGCTGGTCGCGCGACAGCCGCGACAGCTACCTCTACCCGCGCAAGGGTGTGTATCAGCGCGCCCACGCCGAAGTGGCCGTTCCGCCGGGCAAGCTGCGCTACACCAAGCTCAATTACCAGTACCAGCACTGGTTCCCGCTGGGCCGCGACTATGCGCTGATGCTCAACGGCGACGTTGGCTGGGCCAAGGGTTACGGCGACAAGGAAGTTCCGTTCTACAAGAACTTCTACGCAGGCGGTATCGGCTCGGTGCGCGGCTTCGAACAGAGCACGCTCGGTCCGAAGGACTCCGATGGCGACGCAATCGGCGGCACCCGCAAGATCGTCGGCAACGCCGAGTTCTACTTCCCGATGCCGGGCTCGGGTTCCGACCGCTCGTTCCGGATTTCCGCCTTCCTCGATGCCGGTTACGTGTGGGGTGAGGACCAAAAGCTCAAGTTCGGCGACTTGCGCTACAGTACCGGCCTGGCGTTCGCGTGGAACTCGCCGATCGGCCCGCTGAAATTCAGCCTCGGCATGCCGCTGAAGAAAGAAAGCGACGACGAGATCCAGCGGTTCCAATTCCAGTTGGGTAGCATTTTCTGATCACCCGGCACATCGAGTCTTGTTGGAGGCATAAGTGAAAGTCAGCACCCTCTCCGTGCTTGCAGTGGCATTGATCGGCATGAGCCAGGTGGCCCACGCGGAAACCAAGATCGGTTTCGTCAATTCCGACCGCGTGATGCGTGAAGCCGGCCCCGCCGTACGGGCCCAGCAACGCCTGGAAAAGGAATTCGAGAAGCGCGACCAGGAACTCCAGCGCATGGCCAAGGACCTCCAAAGCATGCAGGAAGACCTCGACCGTAACGGCGCCACCATGGCCGAGTCTGACCGCCGCAACAAGGAACGCGCGTTCAACGACCTGAATCGCGACTTCCAGCGCAAGCAACGCGAGTTCCGTGAAGACCTGAACCAGCGCCGTAACGAGGAACTGGCGTCGGTTCTCGACAAGGCCAACCGTACCGTCAAGCAGATCGCCGAGGCCGAAAAGTTCGACGTCATCCTGCAGGAAGCGGTCTACGCCAGCCCGCGCATCGATATCACGGACAAGGTCATCAAGTCCCTGTCCGAGGGCAAGTAAGCCCCTTCCCGGCCCATGTTCCGTCTCGATGAGCTGATCGCGCGACTGGGCGGGGAACTCGTGGGCGACGCCACCGTCACCGTGCGTCGCGTGGCAACCCTGGACCAGGCAGGCGAGGGCGATCTTTCCTTCCTCGCCAATCCCAAGTATCTGTCGCGCCTGAAGTCGAGCCGGGCCGCCGCGGTCATCGTCGGCGAGTCTGCGCGCGACCTGCTGGCCGACCGCCCGCGTATCGTCACCCGCGATCCCTATCTGTATTTCGCCCGCGTGGCGCAACTGTTCAATCCGCCCGCCGCTGTCGTGCCCGGCATCCATCCGTTGACCGACGTTGCCAGCGTGCTGCCGGCCAGCGCTTCGGTTGGGGCCGGAGCGACGATAGGCGAGGGCGTCGAACTGGGGGCGGATGTGGTCATCGGAGCCGGCAGCCACATCGGCGCCGGCGTGCGCATCGGCGCCGGTACCCGACTCGCGCCACGGGTGACGATCTACCCCGGTTGTGTCGTCGGCGCGAACTGCCTCATCCACGCCGGCGCCGTCATCGGCTCCGACGGTTTCGGTTTTGCCCGCGAACAGGACGGTGCCTGGGTCAAGATTCCGCAGGTCGGCCGTGTCGTGATCGGCGACGACGTCGAGATCGGTGCCAACACCACCATAGACCGCGGTGCGCTCGACGACACGGTGATCGGCAAGGGCGTGAAGATCGACAATCAGATCCAGATCGGCCATAACGTGCGTATCGGCGACTACACCGCCATCGCCGGCTGCGTCGGCATCGCCGGCAGCACCCAGATCGGCGCCCGTTGCATGATAGGCGGTCAAGCCGGCATCATCGGTCACCTCACCATAACCGACGATGTGGTGATCTCCGCCGGTACGCTGGTCACCAAGTCCATCCACAAGCGCGGCGTCTACACCGCCAATCTACCCGTCCAAGCCCACGCGGACTGGGTCAAAAACTTCGCCCACCTGCGCCATCTCGATGGTCTCGCGGATAGAATACGCGCCCTCGAACAACGCCTAGAAGAACAGGACTCCGCCTGATCGCCATGGATATCAACGAAATCGTCCAGTACCTCCCGCACCGCTATCCCTTCCTGCTGGTCGACAGGGTGCTGGAGCTGGAAGAGAACAAGCGCATCCTTGCGCTCAAGAACGTGACGATGAACGAACCGTTCTTCCCCGGCCATTTTCCCCATCACCCGGTGATGCCCGGCGTGCTCATCGTCGAAGCCATGGCTCAGGCCGCTGCCGTGCTCTCGTTCAAGAGCATGGGCGTCAAGCCCGACGAGAACTCGGTGGTCTATTTTGCCGGGATCGATGCGGTGCGCTTCAAGCGGCCCGTCGTGCCGGGCGATCAGTTGCTGATGGAAGTCGAGATCACCCAGAGCAAGCGCAACATCTACAAATACAAGGCCGTTGCCCGCGTCGGTGGCGAGATCGCCACCGAAGCCGAACTGATGTGCGCGCTCAAGACCTTGCCATGATTCACCAGACCGCTATCGTTCATCCCAAGGCAAAGCTGGGCACGAATGTCTCGGTCGGCGCTTACTCCATCATCGGCGAGCACGTCGAGATCGGCGACAACACGCGCATCGGGCCCCACGCGGTGGTCGAGGGCCATACCCGCATCGGCCGCGACAACGACATCTTCCAGTTCTGCTCGATCGGTGCATCTCCCCAGGACAAGAAATACGACGACGAGCCGACACGGCTCGAAATCGGTGATCGCAACACGATCCGCGAATTCTGCTCGTTCAACGTCGGCACCAGCCAGGACGCCCACGTCACCCGCATCGGCAGCGACAACTGGATCATGGCCTACGTGCATGTGGCCCACGACTGCCAGGTCGGCGATCACACCATCTTCGCCAATAACGCCACGCTCGCCGGCCATGTCCATGTCGGCGACTGGGCCATTCTCGGCGGCTTCACCGGCGTACACCAGTTCTGCCGCGTCGGCGCGCACAGCTTCTGCGGCGTCGGCACGGTGCTGCTGCAGGATCTTCCGCCCTTCGTCACCGTGGCCGGCAATCCCGCCGCGCCCCACGGAATCAACAGCGAAGGCCTGAAGCGTCGCGGCTACAGCAGCGAAGCGATTGCTGCCATCAAGCGCGCCTACCGTGCCCTCTACCGCTCCGGTCTCAAGCTCGACGAAGCACGCGAGAAGATTGCCGAGATCGTCGCCGAGCACGCGGAAGTCGCACCGCTCGCAGAGTTCATCGCCCAGTCCAGCCGCGGCATCGTCAGGTGAAACCATGCCGCCGAGAATCGCCATGGTCGCCGGAGAAGCCTCCGGCGACCTGCTTGCCAGCCACCTGATCCGCGCCATCAAACGCCATCTGCCCGACGCCGAATTCTTCGGCATCGGCGGGCCCAAGATGCAAGCGGAAGGTTTCGATGCACGCTGGCCAGCCGAGCTGCTCGCGGTGCATGGCTACGTCGATGCGCTCAAGCGCTATCGGCAACTCTCCGCCATCCGCAAAACCCTGCTGAAGCAGATCCGTCGCGAACGGCCGGCCGCCTTCATCGGCGTCGACGCGCCGGATTTCAATCTGTGGCTCGAAGGCAAGGTCAAGGACGCGGGCATGCCTGCCATCCATTTCGTCAGCCCCTCGATCTGGGCCTGGCGGGGCGGGCGGATCAAGCGCATCGCGCGCTCGGTGACGCGCATGCTTTGTCTGTTCCCCTTCGAACCGGAACTCTACGATCGCGCGGGCGTGCCGGTCAGCTACGTCGGCCATCCGCTCGCCGACGTCTTTCCGCTGGAACCCGATCGCGCGGCCGCCCGCGAACGGCTCGGCCTGCCCACCGATCGCAAGATCATCGCACTGCTGCCCGGGAGCAGGCAGTCCGAGGTCCGCAATCTCGCCGACACCTTCATCGAGACCGCCGCGATCCTTGCCCAGCGCTTCGAGGATGTCAGCTTCCTCGTCCCGCTGGCGACCCGCGAGACCCGCGAGCTTTTCGACGAGGCACTCGCCCGCAACAACGGTACCGAGCTGCCGATCCGCATGCTGTTCGGCCACGCAGTCGATGCCATGACGGCGGCCGACGCCGTGCTCGTGGCCAGCGGCACTGCCAGCCTGGAGGCCGCGCTGCTCAAACGGCCGATGGTGATCAGCTACCGCATCGGCAAGTGGCAGTACCGCCTGATGAAGCGCATGGCCTACCTGCCTTGGGTGGGGCTGCCCAACATCCTGTGCCGCGAAACCTTGGTGCCGGAGCTGCTGCAGGACGACGCCACGCCGGTCAAGCTGGCTGACGCGCTCGCCCACTGGTTGAACGATCCGGCTGCCTGTGCAGCGCTCGAGCAACGCTTCGCCGAACTGCACCTGAGCCTGCGGCAGAACACCGCCGAACGCGCGGCGGCAGCCATTCTGCCCTATCTCATGAACCAACCCGCATGCCAGCCCAGCCGCTTGCCCGCCTGATCTGCGGTATCGATGAAGCCGGCCGCGGCCCGCTTTGCGGACCGGTTGTCGCCGCTGCCGTGATCCTCGATCCTGCAAGGCCCATCGTCGGCCTTGCCGATTCCAAGAAACTTACCGAACGCGCCCGCGAACGACTCGCGCCGCTGATCCGCGAGCAGGCCCTGGCCTGGGCTGTGGCAGAGGCCAGTGTCGAGGAAATCGACCGCCTCAACATTTTCCACGCCACCATGCTGGCGATGCAGCGTGCCGTTGCGGCGCTGGCCATAACACCGAGCGAAGCGCTGATCGACGGCAATCGCTGCCCGCCGCTGTCCATCCCGGCGCGCGCCATCGTCAAGGGCGATGCGACCGAGCCGGCCATCTCCGCGGCGTCGATCCTGGCGAAGACGGTTCGCGACGCCGGGATGAGGGAGCTCGACGCGCGCTACCCCCAATACGGACTCGCCGGCCACAAGGGCTATCCGACGGCCGCGCACCTGGCCGCGCTGAAGCGTCACGGTGTCGCCGATTTCTATCGCCGCAGCTTCGCACCGGTTCGCGACCTGCTGATCAATCCGCCACTGTGGACAGAGGAGGAGGGCGCATGACTCTGCACCACCTGATGCTCTTCCTGCACCTGGTCGGCGTCGTGGTCTGGGTTGGCGGCATGGCCTTCGCCTGGGGCTGCCTGCGGCCGGCAGCGACGCAGCTCCCACCCGCCCAGCGCCTGCCGCTGTGGTCCGGCGTGTTGTCGCGCTTTTTCGGTCTGGTCTGGATCGCGATCGCGCTGATCCTGCTTTCCGGAATCGCCATGTTGCTGGAAGTCGGGATGGGGCAGGCACCCAAGGCCTGGCACCTGATGGCACTCACCGGCGCGGTCATGATCGCGATCTTCGTATCGATCTGGTTCGGCCCCTGGCGGGCATTGCGTTCCGCCGTCGGCCGGGAGGATTGGGCGCAGGGCGCCGTGGCGATGAACCGGATCCGGAGCCGCGTCGCTTTCAACCTCGGACTCGGCCTGCTCACCATCGCGCTCGCGACCCTGGGACTGGGCTACTGATCCAGGCCATGAAGTCCATCAGCTCGCGCGACAACCCGCTGGTAAAGCAGCTGCACGGCCTCGCCAACAACCCGCGCGACCGCCGCAAGGCCGGCGCAACCCTGCTCGACGGCGCCCATCTGATCGCCGCTGCGCGCGTAGCGAGCTGGCCACTGACCCAGATCGTGGTGTCCGACAGCGGCTACGCGCGCGAGGAAATCCGCCGGCTGCTCGAAGACATCGGAGATTCCGTTGCGCTTGTGCGCATGAGCGACGTAGTCTTCGCCCACATCAGTCCAGTCGATTCTCCGTCTGGCGTGCTGGCCGTCGCGGACCTGCCGCCCCAGCCTTCCCTGCCGGCAAACTCCGGCTCGATGATCGTGCTCGATGGGGTGCAGGATCCGGGCAATCTCGGCGCCATTCTCCGCACCGCCGCAGCAGCGGACATAGGCGACGCACTGCTGACACCCGGGTGCGCGCAGGCCTGGTCGCCACGCACACTACGCGCCGGGATGGGAGCGCATTTCCTGATCCGCATCCACGAGCAGGCCGATCCGGCGCTCGTGCTGGCCGGCTATCCCGGGCAAATTCTCGCGACGGGGCTCGAGACCGGCGCGCGTTCGCTCTATGAACTCGACCTGCGCGGTCCGGTCGCCTGGCTGTTCGGGGCGGAAGGGCAGGGCTTGAGCAAGGCCGTGAAGGCGCTCGCATCCGGCCTCGTCATCATTCCGATGGCGGAAGGCCTGGAATCGCTCAATGTCGGTGCGGCCGCAGCGATCTGCCTGTTCGAACAGCGGCGCCAGATCCACGCCGCCTGAAGTTCAATCCGGCAAGCCCAGGTACTGTGCGGCCGCGGCGGCATCGCCGCTCGCCACATATGGCAGGACGCCGAGCAGTGGCGCCCCGATACGGCTGCGCAGCGCCTCGAGATTTTCGTTCGGGCGCAGCATGTCGGGCGCGACCTGATTCGCTACCCAGCCGGCCAGCGTCAGTCTGCGCGCCCGGATCGCCTCCACGGTTAGCAGGGCGTGGTTGATGCAACCAAGGCGCATGCCCACCACCAGGATCACCGGCAGGCCAAAATCGCAGGCCAGGTCGGCCGTATCGTAGGTGTCGTCCAGCGGCACCCTGAAACCGCCCACGCCCTCGACGAACACGCAATCGGCCTGCTCACGCAGTCGCGCGAAGCTGTCGAGAATATGCCGCGACGATATCGTCACGCCTTCTTCGGCCGCGGCGATGTGCGGCGCCACCGGGCTCTTGAGGCAATAGGGATTGAGCAGCGCGAGTCCGGGATCGACGCTGCCTGCAGCACGCAGGCGCAAGGCGTCGTCGTTGGCAAGCACGCCATCCACCCATTCCGCGCCGGCGGCGACCGGCTTCATGCCGACAGCCTGCCAGCCGCGCGCCCGGGCCGCGTGGATCAGGGCGCAGCTTGCGAAGGTCTTGCCGATTTCGGTATCCGTGCCGGTAATGAACCAGGCGCGGGAGGAGGGAGTCGTCATGGTTTGCGCACCGCCAGGAAGATGAGGTCGTAGCTTGCCGGCAGCAGACCGTCCTCGCGTCGATAACGCTCGTAGGCCAACTCCAGCCGCTGCCACGCTGCCTTGCCCATGGTGGTCCTGCGCCGGCCGCCGGTGACGGTCTGAGCGCCGATCGCCTTGATACTGCGCAGCAGCGCTCGCAGATCGGGAGCCAGTGCCGCCACGGTGTCGCCGCCTGCGGCCACGCATTCCAGCCCTGCCTCCGCCGCTGCACCCTGCCATATCGGTGCAGCGTGGAACTGCAGCACGTGCTCGGCTTCATCGACTTCGGCAAAGGCCGCACGCAGTTCCCACAGGGTCCGTGGCCCCAGCGTGGCAATCCAGCCGACGCCGCCGCCGCGCAGACTGCGGGTGAGTTCGGCGAACACCAATCGTGGTTCGCACCACTGCAGGGCCAGGCTGGACCAGACGGCGTCGACGCTCCCGGCAGCGAAGGGCAAGGCTTCGAGATCGCCGCACAGCAGCACGCTGCGGACTGAGCTGGCGTCGCCGCGCGCTTCCCGCGCTTCGCGCAGCATGGCCGGCGCGAAGTCGAGCGCGACCAGCAGGGCGGACGGACATAGTTCGGCCAGACCCTTGAGTCCGTAACCGGTGCCACAACCTGCATCGAGTGCGATCTGCGCCGAAGTCGCCGGCGCATGCGCGGCGGCAAAGCGCTTCAGCCGATCGCAGGCAACACGCTGCACATCGGCCGCGGTGTCGTAGCTGCCGGCGGCACGGTCGAAGGCGCGGCGCACCGCATGTTTGTGCGCGCGTCGATCAGACATCGGCGAACGCCAGCAACTGGTCGGCGAAAGCGGCCGGGTCGGACAGAAAAGGCGCGTGGCCAGAATTGCGGCATGGCTCCAGACGGGCATCCGGCAGGGCCTGGGCCAACCAGCCTGCGGCCTGCAGCGGCATCAGGGCGTCGCCGTCGCCATGAATCAGCAGCACCGGCTGCCGCAGCTGCGGCAGGTCCGCCCGCAGGTCAGTCTCGACCAGCACGCGCAGACCTTCGGCCAACGCGGCATCGGCGGCGCCGTCGGCATCCGCGGTGCGGGCAAGGGCGGCAGCGAGGCTCGCCTGCACCACCTTGCGGTGGCTCTCCCCCTGGACTTGCAGACTCAGGAAGCGGCGCAGCGTGACTGCCGGTGCTTCGGCAAAGCCCCGCACGAAGGCCTCCACCGTGGCTGCGTCCAGGCCGTGCGGCCAATCGTCGGCGGCGACAAAGCGCGGCGTGGCGCCGGTCAGCACCAGTCGCCGCACCTTTTGCGGATGACGGACGGCGAGCTTGATCGCCAGCATTGCCCCGAGCGACCAGCCGCAGAGGAACGCACCGTCCGGCAGATCCGGCGCAAGGCTGTCTGCCCAGCTGTCCAGCGTCGATGCGTGAGGGAGCGGCCTGCCGCGATGGCCGGGCAGTGCCGGCGTGACCAACCGGAAGCGCGCGTCCAATCGGGCCGCAAGGTCATCCCACACCCGCGGCGTCATTCCCCAACCGTGCAGCAGCACCAGCGGTGTGCGGGCGTCGCTCATCGACGAGTCATCCAAGGATGGTGTGCTCCAGCCGGTTGAGCGTTCGCGCGAGCAGGAGGACATCCTCTTCGCGGTGGGCCGCGGTCAACGACACCCGCAAGCGTGCGCTGCCGGCAGGGACCGTTGGCGGCCGTATCGCCGGCACCCAGATGCCTTCGTCCCACAGCGCGCGTGCGACCGCGAGCGCTTCCGCATTGCCGCCGATGCGTATCGGCTGGATGGGCGTGCGCGAGGGCATGCGCTGCCAGCGCGTGAGCTTCAACTCGGTAGCCAGACAGGCGACCAGCCCGGCGAGGTGCCGGCGCCTGTCGTCGCCCTCGGCGATGAGTCCGAGGCTGGCCAGCAAGGCCTCGGCCAGCGCGGGTGGCGCACCGGTCGTGAAAATGTAGGTGCGCGCCTTCTGCAGCAGCCATTCGATGACATCGGCCTGCCCGGCGGCAAAGGCACCGGACACGCCCGCCGCCTTGCCCAGGGTGCCGACGTAGATGATCCGCCAGGACGACAAACCTGCCTCGGCGACCGCTCCACGCCCGGCCGGACCGAGCACGCCGAAACCGTGGGCATCGTCCACCATCAGCCAGGCGTCGAAGCGCTCCGCCAGTGCGAGCAGCTCGGCCAGCGGGGCGACGTCGCCGTCCATGCTGAAGACCGCGTCGGTGACGATGAGCTTCCGCTTTGCAGTGCTCGCTTCGAGCTGCCGGGTAAGCGCCGCAAGATCGGCATGCGGATAACGGTACATGTCCGCGCGCGCGAGCAGCATGCCGTCCACCAGCGAGGCATGGTTGAGCCGGTCGGCGAAGATCGCATCGCCGCGTCCCACAAGGGCCGGGACGATGCCGCTGTTGGCCATGTAGCCGGTGGAAAAATACAGCGCGCGCTCGCAGCCGACGAAGGCGGCCAGCCCTGCCTCAAGCTCGTCGTGCACCGCATAGTGCCCGCTGACGAGATGGGATGCGCCCGACCCGCAGCCCCAGCGCGCGGCGCCGGCGGCCAGCGCCTCGGCCAGACGCGGTTCGCCGGCTAGACCGAGGTAGTCGTTGCTGCAGAAGGCGAGCATCTCGCGGCCATCGACCATGGCGCGCGGTGCGCAGGGCAGGGCGTTGCTGCGCCGCTGTCGGCGCAGCGCCTGGTCGGAGAGGGCGGCGAGGTCGGCGCGCAGGCCGTCGAGCAGCGCAGACATTCAGCGCAGCGCCCGTTCGAGCGCGGCCGCGGCACCGTCGACCAGGTGGCGCATCTCGTCGTCACCCAGGATGTAAGGCGGCATGAAGTACACCGTGTTGCCGATCGGACGTAACAGCACGCCGTGATCGAGTGCAGCCGCGAAGTAGCGGCGGGCGAACTCTCCCGCGGCAAGACTGCCGGTATCGACGTCGAAGGCGAGGATCATGCCCTGCTGGCGCAGATGACCAACCGCCGGATGATCGGCGAAGCGCTCCAGGGCCAAGGCCCGCATGTGCCGCGACCGCGCCTGGTTGGCGACCAGCACGTCGTCCTCGCGGAAGATGTCCAGCGTCGCCAGGGCCGCGCGGCAGGCCAGCGGGTTGCCGGTGTAGGAATGCGAATGCAGGAAGGCGCGCGCCGCGCTGTCGTCATAGAAGGCGGCGTAGATGTCATCGGTGGAGAGCACCAGCGACAGCGGCAGGTAACCGCCCGAAATCCCTTTGGAGAGGCAGATGAAGTCAGGCCAGCCGCCCGCCGCCGTCGCACCGGGCGCCACCGGCCCCGCGACCTGTTCCCACGCGAAGAAGGTGCCGGTGCGACCGCAACCGACTGCGATCTCGTCGGCGATCAGGTGCACCTGGTAACGGTCGCACAGCGCACGTGCGAGGCGCAGGTATTCGGCGTCGTACATCACCATGCCGGACGCGCCCTGCACCAGTGGTTCGACGATCAGCGCGGCGGTTTCGCCGTGGTACGCGGCAAGATGGGCTTCCAGCACCGAGGCCGCGCGGCGGGCGAGATCGGCGGCGGATTCGCCCGCTTCGGCCAGTCTGGCGTCGGGCGTCGGCACCGTGCTGCCGGCACGAACCAGCGGCGCATAGGCGTCGCGGAACAGCGCCACGTCGGTCACTGCCAGCGCGCCGGCGGTTTCGCCGTGGTAGCTGCCGGCCAGGCTGATGAAACGGCATTTCTCCGGCCGGCCACTGTTGCGCCAGTAATGCACGCTCATCTTGAGCGCGATCTCGGTCGCCGACGCGCCGTCGGAGGCGTAGAAGGCGTGCCCCAGCCGGTGCCCGGTGAGTGCGGCAAGCCGTTCGGAGAGCTCGACCACCGGCGGATGGGTAAAGCCGGCGAGCATCACATGTTCCAGCGTATCGAGCTGGTCGCGCAGCGCCGCGTTGATACGCGGATTGGCGTGGCCGAAAAGATTGACCCACCACGAACTGATGCCATCGAGCAGGCGCCGGCCGTCGGCATCCACCAGCCATGCCCCTTCGCCGCGCACCACCGGCACCAGCGGCAGGGTTTCGTGGTGCTTCATCTGGGTGCAGGGATGCCAGACGGCGGCAAGCGAGCGTTGCAGGAGTTCGGAACTGTTCGGGAAGGACATCAGAGGCAATACCGTGGTGCGGACAAGGTCGAGCGACCGGGGCGAAACCGGGCAATGGTGCGCAATCGGCGGGGGGCTGTCAAACCGGCCGAGTTTGCTAACATCGGGGGCATCCGCCAATCCATTGCCCACCCACCCCATGATCCTCGTCATTTCGCCCGCCAAGGCGCTCGATTACGAAACCCCGCCGATCACCGCGACCTTCACCCAGCCCGACTTCCTCGACGACGCCGCGGAACTCATCGACATCCTGCAGAAATGCACACCCGCCGACATCGCCGGCCTGATGAGCCTGTCGGACAAGCTCGCCAGCCTCAATGTTGCCCGCTATGCAAGCTGGTCGCGCCCTTTCGCACCCGACAACGCCAGACAGGCAGTGCTCGCCTTCAACGGCGACGTTTATGAAGGTCTGAGCGCGACGACACTCGCCGACGACGATCTCGCCTGGGCGCAAGAACACCTGCGCATTCTCTCCGGCCTCTACGGCGTGCTGCGTCCGCTCGACCTGATGCAGGCCTACCGCCTGGAAATGGGGACGCGGCTCGCCAATCCGCGCGGCAAGGACCTCTACGCCTTCTGGGGTGAGCGCATCACCGCCGAGCTGAATCGCCTGCTGGAGAAGGAGCGCGATGCTGGCCGTGAACCGGTGCTGGTGAATCTCGCCTCCGAGGAGTACTTCAAGTCGGTCAAGACCAGGCAGCTCGAGGGCCGCCTGGTGTCGCCGGTGTTCGAGGACTGGAAGGACGGCCGCTACAAGATCATCAGTTTCTACGCCAAGCGGGCGCGCGGCCTGATGAGCCGCTACGCGATCGAAAACCGGGTCGACGACGTCGAAGCCTTGAAGGCCTTCGACAGCGAGGGCTACGCCTTCGCCGCCGACGCCTCCGACGCCGACAGCTGGGTGTTCCGCCGGCGCGTGGCCTGAATGAGCCGCCAGCAAGGGCCGGCCGGATCCGGGAGGAAGCCGAGATGAAGATCAGTTCCAACTTCGACGCGGGTACGATCGAGGTGCTGAGCCTGGATGATCCCCAGGCAATCCGGCTGAAGCTGTGCGCCGACAATGCGGCGGATTTCCGCCAGTGGTTCTATTTCCGCCTGCAGGGAGCTGCCGGCACACCGGTTCGGCTGGTGTTCGAGAACGCCGCCAGCGCGGCGTACCCCGATGGCTGGTCGGACTACCGCTGCGTGGCATCCTACGATCGCCGCAACTGGTTCCGTATCCCCACGACCCGTTACGAGGATGGCCAGCTGATCGTCGAGCACACGCCCGAGCGCAACAGCGTCTACTACGCCTATTTCGAGCCCTATTCGCACGAACGCCACCTCGACCTGCTTGCCTGGGCGGAGATGTCGCCGTATGCCGAGGTGCACAATCTCGGCAGCACGGTCGAAGCGCGGGATCTGGACATGGTCGTCGTCGGCCGTCCGGCTCCGACACGCCGGCGGATCTGGATCATCGCCCGTCAGCATCCGGGCGAAACCATGGCCGAGTGGTTCGTCGAAGGCCTGCTCGAACGCCTGCTCGACAGTGCCGATCCGGTCGCGCGGCGCATACGCGAGCATGCAACGCTCTACATCGTGCCCAATGCCAACCCGGACGGCGCCTTCCACGGCAACCTGCGCACCAATGCCGCCGGTCGCAACCTCAACCGCGAGTGGCGTACGCCCGACCCGGATTCGAGCCCGGAAGTGTTCCTGATCCGCGAGGCGATGGAGCGCACCGGCTGCGACCTCTTTCTCGACATCCACGG